>NZ_WVRB01000009.1:0-85860 GCF_013110685.1 Ruegeria sp. HKCCD6157 | reverse complement strand
TATCTGAGCGACGCGCCTGCCGCGTGCTTGGACAACACCGGTCCACGCAACGGCGTGTACCACAAGGTCGCGCAGACGAAGACCGATTGGTGGCCGACATGATTGAGCTGACCCGTCAATACGGCCGATATGGCTATCGCAGGATCGCTGCACTACTGCGAGAGGCTGGATGGTCTGTCAGCGATGGGCGAATTGAACGGCTTTGGCGACGAGAGGGGCTGAAAGTGCCAGTGAAACAACCGAAGAAAGGACGGCTCTGGCTGAATGACGGATCATGTGTCCGGCTGAGGCCGGAGTATCGCAATCATGTATGGAGCTATGACTTCGTTCATTGCCGAACCGATGATGGCAAAGCTTTTCGGACGCTGAACATCCTTGATGAGTACAGTCGGGAATGCCTGGCGATTAAAGTGAAGCGCAAGCTGAACTCGGTCGATGTGATCGATGCCCTGACGGATCTGTTCATACTTCGCGGCGCGCCGAGTTTCATACGTTCTGACAATGGACCGGAATTTGTTGCCCAAGCCGTCCGAGACTGGATCGCCGCAGTTGGCGCCAAGACGGCTTACATCGAACCTGGGAGCCCTTGGGAGAACGGATACTGTGAAAGTTTCAATGGTCGGTTCAGGGACGAGTTGCTCAACAGTGAGATCTTCTACAGCCTGCGCGAAGCTCAAATTCTGATCGAACAATGGAGGAGACACTACAACACAAAGCGGCCCCACAGTGCACTGGGCTATCGCCCGCCAGCGCCCGAAACCATCATATCAATGGATCGCAGGCCGACGATGCACTAACAATCAATTTGGACCAGTCAGATGAGGCTGCTCACCTGCGGTAGAACGCTTACGAAATGAACTTCGAGGCCGCAACATCATGGTTTGGGTTACGAAAGGTCGAGAGGTTGAAAACTATGTTGATCCGATTGATCTGCACGAAGCGCTAAAGTCCATTCACTCAACGATCTATAAAGAGCCCCTAGAAACCGGCCGCTTCGACCATGCATTTTACTTCAAGCGAACTAAGAAGAATAAGAGCAAAACTGACCCATATGTTCACAAAGATGGCGACAAGGTAAAGGCTGCGACCTTGGTGTGTGAGAAAACCGCCAAACTAGATACTCTTGACCTAAATGAAAAGGTAGAAGAGTTGGTTACAATGATCCGACGAGCAAACGGTTTGGATGATCAGTGACCCGTCAATATCGATCCGATGTGAACTTCTACGGATAAATGGAACGGCTAAGTTAAAGATTCTGTTGAAGCATCAGGATCTTCCAGTCGGTAAAGGTTTACAATTCAGCGCACGGCTGAGATTGAGACGTCTCAAGTAACCGTTGTCGGACCTGCCCCAAACCCCTCTACCCGTACATGTAACGACTTGACCTCTGATTCCGTTACAGTAAGTGTCGTACTCGAACCACGAGGGTTCACCTGAGAAAACCGCAGTTGATGCTTTGGGAAAACACGCACAATCCGTCACGGGTGATTAGCTCAGACAGCGGAGCGTCTGTGCAACAGTTGGTAGAGCGCTTCGTTTACACCGAAGATGTCGGAAGTGCGAATCTCTCATCACCCACCAGCCTTTCCCCAAAAATTCCTGCGCTGTTCCGCATCCGGGGCCAAACATCTTTGATGCGGGTCCTGAACGTCTATCGCGAATAAAACCCTTCTCGCAGTTCCTGTCTGAGACGCAGACGCTCGGGGTATTCTTTCAGAAATTGTTCGGGGGGCTTTCCCTCCCAGACTTGCGCGTAAACCCGCATCTTGTTGCCGCCATAGATCTTTTCGAGGTCTTCATCGGAATAACCCCTGGCCCAGAGATCATCGGTGATTGCCGCAAGGATTTTGGCCAGCTCACCGTTGCCGGTCGCCCCTTTGTTGAACGCGTCGATCATATAGCCGCCATCATCATACATGCTTGCGTTTGCAGTCGCGAACTGCACAACCAATTCAGTCGAGAACATATCGTCGGTTGCCATCCCAACGTGGTCGACCCCAACAAGTTGAACATAGTAGTCGATCATGTCGGCGGCTTGCTTGGGTGAGATATCTTCAGGCCAAACGCCGTCCATCATCCATTCAGTGAATGTCGGAGAAACATAGCCACCCGATTTGGCCGCTCGCAGGGCCTCGTCATCGGGAATGGCCCGATAACACCCGCGTGGCGTCGCACCGGGTTCGTTTGCGTAAAGCCCGGCAGGAACCGAATGCGTGTAGACATAAGGCACGCCGGGATAGTTTTCGTCCATGTAGTCCATGGCGTCGTTGGCCGTTTTGGAGCCCGTGTGGCTCAGGTCCAGAAGGATGCCGAAACGCACCATTTCATCGATCACCGACTTGCCCCAAGGGGTCAGACCGATATCGCGCCCGTTATAGGCCGCCAACTGCCCCGACCCGGTGCGGAAGATATCGTTGTAGGCTAGGATCATACTCTTGATCCCCACATCCTTGAGCAACGCCATCTTCCTCAGGTCGCCATCCAGGATCGTCGCCGTCTGACTGTTCCAGATGACCGCCGTCTTGCCTTGAATATGGGCGGCTTCGATATCGCGGGTTTCATTCACGATCAGGTAATTCTCTGGCTGTTGCGCCATCGCCGACCGGAAGCGGTAGTGCTGATCAAGAAAAGTCTCAAAGGACATATCCGCTGCGGCCAGCGTCATCTCATGACCTGTTATTCCGTTGTCCCGAGCGCGCGCGAAGTAAGTGTGCAGCTGTTCGTCTTCAGTCCAGCCGGTGCCGTAGGGGCTGGCCAACATGCCAAGCACGATTGTGTCCTTCACAAATTGCTTCGCCTCATCTGATGCATCCCATGTCTTGCTTTCCTCGCTCGCGTGCAGCGCGGCACCGGATACGATTGCAATGGCGCTTGCGGCCAACAAGGTTTTCATGACTGAGCCTCCCAAATTGGCTTCGGGTGAATTGCTGCTTTCGAGCCGCATCAAAAAACGATCCGGGTTCGCAGGCTGAACAACGTGATGCTATCCTGATTGGGGTTCAGCAGCGGATTGGAAATGAACTGTAGTGACGGCGTGATTTGCAGACCGGGTGAGATTGAAAAGCGATAGAATGCTTCCAGCGTGAACTGATCGCCGTCGATGTTTCTTGCTTCGGCCCAGTTCAGACCCAAACCGGCCAGATCGGTGTTTCGACCGTAATAGCCCAGCCCGGCAGAAACCGAACGATCATACAGCGCTGCAGTGCCTTTCGACGCTCCTGCCCGAACGAACGGCATCCATTTGTTGTCGACAAACCAAGCCGCGGAAAACACGGCGCCATAATCTTCTGCACGGCTGCCATCGTCGGCCGCATCTGCATGCCAGAGGGTCAAATGGACATTGTCGAAATAGATGCGATCAAAGCCCGAAGTGTAGCCAATCTCAAACGATTTGAAGAGATTGCCGTCGCTGAAAACGTCAAAACTTGGATCAGACGGATCGGCGTTTGCGTCTGCAACGCTGGCAACGGCGTAGAAGTTTTCGCTCAGCTTTATCCCACCGGCAATACCAATTCCTTGGTTGGGCGTGTTGATTGTCGGGTTGGTGTTGAACGACAGGTTTTGGAACCCGCTGTAGGGGCTGACCAATCCATAGATATCCACAAAGTCCGTCACATCAATCTGGCCGACTTGCAGCGTCCACGCGCCGTTCTCGGCTCTTTGGGTCCAGAACAGGTTGGTCAGCAACAAACCATTGTCGTTGAAGGCTGTCCCTGTGATCGACAATGCGCCTCCGTCCGGCCCAAGGAATTGCGGGGCAACGTCGGTGTATCCGTGCCGATCTTCGATTTTGAATGTCAATGAACCCCGCTGGGTTGCCTGCCAACTGCCGTAGACGCGAGCGATTCCACCTGCGGCTTCACCACTTCCCAAGTCGGCGTTCGTGGATTGACCCAACGCCAGGTAATCCACGCTGAACCGAAATCCGCTCTCGGCCAGCCGGTCTTTCCACCGAAACCAACCCGGCGCGATGTTGCGCGGAAATTCGGAACGGTATTGCGGATCGGTCAGGCCGTCGCCAGGTTTCAGCTCGGCCTCGACCGAAGAAGGTCCGGACAACCCCTGCGCAGACGCCGTACCCGCGCAGGCAATACTCAATGCGGCAACAAGGCGCCTTATCATTCCGACGCCTCTGCGCCGCCAGTTTTGCGATTGCCAGCAGCTCGGACGCGATCGGCTGCACGCTGTCTCCATTCCAGACCGTCGGCCTTGGTTTCCAGCGTTTCAACGCTGTCCGTCTCCAATTTGAAGGTCGCATTCATCGGCACAAGCCCATCCACGACCATCATGTTCTGAACCGAGGGTTCAATCGTCAGCCTACCTGTGAGCCGAACGAGTTCATGGAAGTAACTGGGGGCCCAGTCGCCGTTCAACCGCACCCGGATCATCTGATTGGGCGGAGGCGGGGGCATGTGGCTGCACATCCCGCGTTCTGGCACCAAATATGCCACTGCTCGCCCATCCGGATCGTTCGGCGCGGGAATGGCAAAGCCTGTCAGCGTAACACTCTGGCCATCGAGTTGCGGATTTCCCTTTGTTGCTGCCTTTCTTCGCCGCTCTTTCACAGTCTCTCGCTGATCGAGCAGCCAGTCGACATCAACGCCACCCTCGGCCAAGGCGTCTTCGGTTTCGGTCAGAAGCTCTTGCCATTTCTGTCTTTCCTCAACGCTGCCGACATCCTGCTGCAACCTGCCGCGCAAACGCACGACGAAGAGGACATCGTCAAACTGTTCAGGGCTGAGATCGCGATAAGGGTCATCGAACACCTGCACCGACGGATCCGGAAGGTCAGACCAGTCAAGCGTCGCATGGGGCGTTGCCATTGCGGAATGACCGCTCAGAACCAAGCCAGCAAAAACTGCGGCGCGAAACCAAGGGAACATCAAATCTCTCCAACCGTTCTTTGGGTCAGTCCAGTGTGTTCTTGTATATCACACCGTCCTTCATAATCAGTCGGATCGTTTCCGGGCTTTCCGGCCTCGGGTCGGCACCAAACCATTGATCCCCGGTTCCAACGACGGAAAAGTCTTCAAGTGGGTTTCCGTCGATCAGCAGGATATCCGCATAGGCCCCTTCCTCGATCACACCCAGTTTTCCGGCCGTATACGGGTTCATGAAATCGCCGGACAGCGCCACGATCTCGCCACCGATCGACGTCAATGTAACCATAGACTGATAGGGCCCGAAAAATTCATTGTTCAGGTGTTTCTCGTAGGCAATCTGGATATTGCAAGCCTCGACCGAACCAACACAATCGGTCTGGAACCCCCGTTTTACCGGGCATTCCTTCATATTGTCGATATAGCCCGCAAATGTGGCTGAAGCGGATTTTGCCTTGGCCAGGCTTGACGGCACGTTTGCCACAGCCGGAATGTCCAGCAACCCGGGGTCGAAGGCCGTCAGGTTGGTGGTGATGTAGGCCCCTTTTTCGTTCATGACCTGCGCAATGTCACAGTCGAACGAGAAACCATGTTCGATCGACATCACACCCGCGTCCAGCGCACTCAGGATAGCTTCCTTTCGATAGGAATGCGCCATGACATAGCTGCCATACTCATTTGCCACCTGCACGGCGGCCCTGATTTCCTCGGGCGATCCAGCAAGCAACTGCCATGGATCGAAGGCTGAAACGACACCCCCGGATTGCATGAATTTCAACTGTGTCGCACCCATGCGAAAATTGTTGCGTGCAAACCTGTAAACGTCATCCACGCCGCTAACCTCTTGCGCCAAGTTTAGGCGGCTCATGTTGGTCTCTGAACCCGGCGGCGCGGTGAAATTCGCAAAGTCAGCGTGACCACCTCGCGTTCCTATAAATGCGCCAGACGGGTAATAACGGGGGCCATCGATTTGCCCCGAGTCAATTGCCCGGCGCAACCCGCCATTGGCCCCCCCGGCGTCTCTGACCGTGGTAAAACCTTGCATGAGATACATCTCAGCCATTCGCGCACCGTGAATGGCGAAGTCCTCCCATGTTGTGTTGGCTTCCATCGCGGGCAGCGTAGGCCCCATCAGCATCAAATGGGCATGGTTCTCGACAAAGCCCGGGCTCAACGTCCGCCCTCCGCCGTCAATCACAACGGCATTGGGCGCGTCCACCGCTTCGGTTGAAACAGTCTTGATCAGGTTGCCCTCGACCAGAACATTTGCATTCTCGATACGTTGCTCATTCACGCCATCAAAGACGTGCACATTGGTAAACAACGTTTGAGGATCTTCTTGATCCTGAGCCTGCGCAGCCGCCGAAAAACCTAAAACTGCCGCGACCATTACCGCCGGGCAACGGGACATTCGCATGTTGGTCATTGGGTCTCCCTTCACATTCACGTTTTACCAAACGTAGCCCGAAAACTCTTGGGCGGGTTGCCACTTTTGGATTAACATGTGCGAATGTGACCGCAAAAAAGGCCACTGAACGAAACCATTGGTTTAAACAAGGGTGACGGGCGTGCCACTCAGCTCCACTTCCGAAGCGCATAGCGAAGGCTTTATCCGCCTCGCGCTGGCCGCCCCGTTTCTGCAATATCTCACCGACCGCAGGATCAATCCGCAACCGGCCCTGGATCAGGTCGGCTTGAAGGCCGACCTGCTGTCCGACCCATCCGTCTATGTCCACTCAGAATTGGTCTATGGCCTGTTGAATGCCTTCTCCGAATTGTCAGGGGATCGATACCTTGGCCTGAATGTAGGAGAGACGTTTGACCTGCAAGGATGGCCGCCATTCGCCCGCTCGCTGCAATCCTCGAACACTCTGTTCGAGTTTTTTGCCCGGTTCGTCAGGCTTGTGCCACAAGAGTCAAACGCGGTCCGGCACAGTCTTGTCGTGGAGGCAGACAAAGCGATCTATCGGATCGAGCGGCAACAGGAACCAACTGTTCAGCCTGTTCAGGTTACCGGGTTTGGGGCTGCCATCTATGTGCGCCTGCTGCAAAGCGTGGTCGGAAACGCGTGGGATCCATCCCGAGTGCGATGGGAAAGCAGATACATCCTTGGGTTGCCTCGCGGTTACAAGGGTATCGAAGTTGGCCTTGGAACCAACCCCGGAATGCAGATCAGTTTTCCTGTGGACTGGTTGTTTTTACACCATGCGGCAGAGGAGTCCGAAGCGCCGCCAGCCACGATTCGGCACAATGAAGACGTCACCGTGGTGGCCGCTTTGCGGTCTGTCTTGCGTGGAAAACTGGATGAGTCAGAACTGGGGCCGGAGGTTGTGGCCGGATTGCTGGGTATCCAGCCCGAGCGGTTTCTGAAAGCACTTCAGAAGCAACAGACAACACTTCCCCGAGAGGTAAGGCGGTTGCGGGTCGATGTCGCCAAGGAGCACCTCAGAGAAAGCAAAATGACAGTTGCCGAGATCGGCCTCATGCTTGGTTATTCCGACAAGTCCCACTTCACTCGGTTTTTTCGAAGCCAGACCGGTGTGACGCCAACAAAATTCCGTCTTGGATAGCAACTGCGCTGCGAATGGGCGGGTTCGCGTTCAACTGTTTCCGTCATGTGTGTCCGCCAAGAATTGGCCATGATTTGCGCCACGTTCATGGATCAATACCAAGGGTTGAAAAAGCGATTGCCCGATGGCCCTTTTGGCAACGCGTGCGCCGTCACGCATGCCTGTTGCGGCTCGATCGGACGTGACCTTGAAAGCGGCAGGGAAAGGATATGCCCTTGAACCGTTCCGCAGTTTGTGCAACTTCAAATCGCTGACAACACCGGGCATCTCTGGGAACCTGTGCGCTTGGCGGCAGTGCAAGACGGCGTCTTGGTGCATCTGCGGATTGGAAAATGCGCTTCTGTTTTGCTGAAGATGTCAGGAGTTCGAGTGTCTCATCACCCACCATTTTGCCTGCAAAGTTTCGACATTCAAACACGGCTGAATCATCGTGGCAGGGTTGCAACCGGTTGCAAGTTCAGGTCGATGATGCATAATGCTCGGGCAATGCCAAACTTACCTGCTTTCCTGCCTCGCTGTTATCGGAGTCCCGCAGCGTGAGTGTGACCCTGAAAGACGTGGCCGCCTTGGCTGGCGTTTCACGGTCCGCCGTTTCGCGCACCTTTACCGAAGGTGCCTCGGTTTCCGCAAAAACGCGCAGCAAGGTTGAAAAGGCGGCCCGTGAGCTGGGCTACAGCCCCAATGCTCTGGCTTCGTCTCTGACGACCGGGCGCACCAAACTGATCGGGTTGATTTCGAACAACTTTCACAACCCGATCTTTCTGGAAGTCTTCGATCAGTTTACACGCGCCTTGCAGGAACGCGGCCTGCGCCCGCTGATCGTGAACCTGACGGATGAGACCGAGCCCGCCAATTCCGTACGCATGCTGCGGCAATACTCGGTGGATGCGGTGATCGTCGCCTCGTCGACCTTGCGGCCTAGCTTTGCCAAGGCGTTCCACGATGCGGGCGTACCGGTGGTGCACACGTTCGGCCGGTCTGCCACCTCGCCCGAGGTGCATGTGGTCGGGATCGACAATGTGGAATGCGGGCGCATGGCCGCGCGCGAGCTGGTCGCGCGGGGTTATGCCAGCGTGGGCTATCTGGGCGGGCCGCAGGATGCGACCTCGTCCCTGGACCGGCAGCGGGGCTTTATCGAAGAAATGGCCAACCACCCGCAGATTCCCGTCAACCACTCCTTCGCCGGGGCTTATTCCTTCGAGGCCGGCCGGGCCGAGATGCTGCGCCTGCTGGCGGGTGATCCAGCGCAGGCCTATTTCTGCGGCGACGACATCCTGTCGATCGGAGCGCTGTCGGCGCTGGCGGATCACGGGCTGAAACCGGGCACCGATATCGGGATCATCGGCCTGAACGATATGGAAATGTCGCGCTGGGAATATATCAACCTGACGACCATCCATCAGCCGATCAAGCAGATCATCACCTCGTCGGTCGATCTGGTCGAAGAGATGCTGAAGACGCCCGATCGCTACCCCGAGGCACGGATTTTCCCCTGTCGGGTGGTCGAGCGGGGCACGTTGCGGCCACGCCCCTAATCAGCGGAACATCGGCGGGCGGGCGTCCTGCCAGGCACCATCTGCTTTGCCCGACGCAACAGCCGCGTGCACCGCTGCGATCGATCGCACGCCATCCGCTGCGTTGGGCAGGCCATCCCGGCTTTCACCGCGGATCGCATCCGCCAGATCGCAATAGATATTGGCAACGGCCAGCGGGAAGCCTTCGGGGTGCGCGATGGCGACCCGAGACAGGCGTTGCACTTCATCATGCAGCCCCCCCTCGCCCTTTTCGATGATCTGGGTGCGCCCTCCTACCGGGGTGTAGATCAACTGGTTGGGTTGCTCTGACGCCCAGCGCAACCCGCCGGTTTCGCCAAAGACCTGTATGTCAAAGCCATGCTGGCGCCCGATCGCCACGGAAGATGTCCAAAGACGCCCGACTGTGCCGCCTTCCATACGGAAGTTGATCATTGCATCGTCTTCCAGTTCCCGGCTTGCGATCGTTGAGGCCATATCAGCCGAAAGCGTCTTCACCTCGTCATCACAGATAAAGCTGGCCATATGCAGGGCGTGGATACCGCAATCGGCGAACTGCCCGGAAACCCCTGCCATCGCAGGGTCATAGCGCCAGCGCACGCGCGGATTGTCCGCATCGGTGGCATCCCCATGATGGCCGTGGCTGAAATTGGTCACCACAAGACGCACCCGTCCGATCTCGCCCGAGCGCACCATAGCGCGGGCCTGCCGCACCATCGGATAGGCGGAATAGCAGTAGTTCACCGCGCAGATCTTTCCCGATGCTTCGGCGACGCGGACTATTTCCTCACCCTCTTCCACAGTCATTGTCATCGGTTTTTCACACAAGACATTGAAGCCCGCTTCAAGATAGGCCTTGGCGATCTCGAAATGTGTCGAATTCGGCGTGGCGATTGTCACCAGATCGATCCGGTCTTCACGGTCCTTCTCACTCGCCAGCATCTCTTGCCAGTCGCCATAGGCGCGATCGGCGGCAACGCCCAATCGCTGCGCGTATTCCCGGCCCGCTTCGGGCCGGTGATCCAGCGCGCCAGCGGCAAATTCAAACAGCCCGTCAGCCTGTGCCCCCAAGCGGTGCGCGGGGCCAATCTGGCTGCCTTCACCACCACCGATCATGCCCCATCTCAACTTAGCCATGGTCGTCGTCTCTCATTAGAACTTTTTTGTTTGAGCGATCAGAAATCGCGGATGTCTTTCCATTGCCGTTGCTCGGACGATGCCAAGGCGGCGGCAAGCACCCGGTTGACCTCATGCCCATCGCGAAAGGTGGGCCAAGCGGCTTTTCCGGTGTAGATGGCCTGAAGAAAATCTTTGGCCTCGATAATGATCTGGTCCTGATAGCCCGTTCCGTGGCCCGGACCCTGGCAGAAGGGCTCGTAATCCGGATGCGCCGGGCCGGTCAGGATTTTTGTGAACCCACGGGACGCTTCGGGCCCTTCCCGCTTATACAGCCACAGCGCGTTCTGGTCCTCCTGATCGAACCGGATGGCGCCCTTTGTTCCCGATATTTCATAAGCATAGCCCATTTTTCGCCCCGTCGCGACGCGACTGAAATACAGGTTGCCCATAACGCCATTTTCAAATCGGCACATCATCTGGGCATGGTCGTCATTTGTCACCTCACCACCCGGTCGGGTTTTGTGAACCGTTTCAACATCCGCCATCACTTGCGCGATCGGACCAACCAGCGCCAATGCACCGTTGACCATATGCGGTGCCAGATCTCCGATGGTGCCATTGGCCATACCCGTCGTACGCCAGGAGGCAGGAGCGTGCGGGTCGGCATAGAAATCCTCGGTGTGCTCCCCCCGGAACCAGGTGATATCCCCGATTTCACCATTGGCAATAAGTTGGCGGGCGTATTGGGTCGCAGGTGTACGAACATAGTTGAACCCCACCATGTTGACCGCGCCAGACGCTTCGGCAGCAGCAACCATGGCCAGACTGTCGTCAAGGGATGCGCCCAGTGGTTTTTCACACAAGACCGGTTTACCCAATTCAAACGCCGCTTCGGCAATCTGGCGATGTGTCGATTGAGGAGAGGCGATGACAATTGCCTCGACCCTGGGATCCTCAACCAATGCCCGCCAATCATCGGTCGCTTTGTCAAATCCGTAGGCTGTCCTGTAACGTTCGGCGCTTTCAGGGCTGGACGCACAAATGACCTCGAGCCGGGGTCGCAATGCCGTGTTGAACACCGCGCCGACCGCTGACATAGCCACGGAATGGGCCTTGCCCATATAGCCGCCGCCGACGATTCCAATTCCGATTTCAGGCATCTGCAACGGCTCCGAACATATCATTTGCAACCGGTTGCAAAATCAGTATCGTGTGAATCGATTCAACGCAAGGTCCAAACTTGCCGACCTATTCTGCCGGAGGACAAAACTTGAGCGCTTTGATGGATGGTATCAAAGGAAACCGCTTCGCCGTTCTGGGTCGCGCAGGCATGGACCTGTTCGCTGACCCAATTGGCGTCAAAAGCGAGGATGCCAGCACGTTTCATGCCGACCTTGGTGGTTCTTCTGCCAATATTTGTGCCGGGCTGGTCAAGTTGGGCAGCGAGGCGTCGCTGATTACGTCCGTCTCGGACGATGCGATTGGGCGGTTCTGTCTGAACCGGTTGCGGCATTACGGTGTGGACACATCCTATATCCGCGTTCTGGGCGGCGAATACCGCATGTCTCTGGCCGTGTACGAAAGCCGGATCGACGACTTTCAGAATGTGATCTATCGCAACGGGGCCGTTGATTTCCAAGTCACCAAAGAGGATATGGACAGGGTCGATTATTCATCTTTTTCGGCAATCATCTCGGCTGGAACGGTCTTTGCGTCCGAACCGTCGCGCAGCGCCACATTCCGGGCCTTCGAGAACGCCCGAAGCGCAGGGCTGCCGATCATCTTCGACATCGATTACCGCCCATACAGCTGGCCCTCGGCCGAGGTGGCTGCCGAAGTTCTGTCGCGGGCTGGCGAAGCCAGCAACCTGATCGTCGGCAACGACGAAGAGTTCGGATTCATGGCCGGCGGCATCGAAAAGGGTTTTGCCAAAGCGCAGGAACTTGCCAAAAAGCCGGGTCGGATCGTCATCTACAAGATGGGCGAAAAAGGTGCTGTCACTTTTGTGGACGGGCAAGAGCTGCGAACCGGTATTTACCCGGTTACGGCCGTCAAACCCAACGGGGCCGGCGACAGTTTCATGGCCGGGCTGCTGGCCTCGATCGCGGCGGGGCACGATCTGAAAGACGCCGTCATGCGCGGTTCGGCCTGCGCGTCGATCGTGGTGTCGCATCCCGGTTGCGCACCCGCCATGCCAACGACATCAGAACTGGACGCGTTTCTCGCTTCGCATCCCGGCCCGACCACATAGGAGATTACCATGCATATCGCGCCCTATGACAATCAGAACAAACCCATCGTAGACGCCGATGATCCGACGGTTCCGCTGAACTATTTCAACATCGTCAAACTGAAAAAGGGCGAGGCCTTCGAATACAAGGTCCCGGGTTACGAAACCTGCATCGTGCCCGCCACCGGCAGCGTCGACGTGGACGTCGAGGGCGTGCGCTTTGCCCATCTGGGCAACCGGGGCGAGGATGTTTGGGATGGCGAGCCCGAGGGCGCCTATGTCCCGTCGGGGGCACGGGCGCAGATGGTCTGCGTGTCAGAGACGGCCGAGGTGTTCGTGGCAGGCGCAAAGTATGACAAGGTGCTGGATCCGTTCGACGTGCGCGAGCATGACCTGGTGCAATATGGCAGCGACGACACCAAGACCCATCGCAAGATCAAGCATATCCTGGGCCAGAAGCAGCATGACAAGGTCGGCCGCCTGCTGGTCAGCGAGTTGTTCACCGTGGGTCAAGGCGGCTGGTCGGGCTTTCCCAGCCACAAGCACGACACCAACCGCCTACCGGACGAGACCCGGCATGACGAAACCTACAATTTCCGCTTCAAACCCAACTGGGGCTCGGGTCTACAGATGCTGCAGCGCGAGGACAACGAACCGGGCGATGCCTATCACATCGTCGATGGCTCCACGATCTGCATCGACAAGGGCTATCACCCCTGCTGCGTGCTGCCGGGATACGAGATGTATTACTTCACCATCCTCGGCGGGCTGACCCAGCGGTCGCTGGTGCAGTATTTCCAACCCACCCATGCCTATCAGATCGAAACGATCCCGGGCATCAAAGACATGATCGCCAAATTCAAATGACCCTCGCTACGCTCAAAGACGTCCTGCAACCCGCCTACGAACAGGGCTATGCCGTCGGCGGCCTGGTGACGCTGGGCTGGGAGGACATGCGCGCCTATGTCGCCGCCGCCGAGGCCGAGAACGCCCCGGTGATCCTGCAAGCCGGACCCAGCTGCCGCGAGCACACCCCGCTGCCGATCCTGGGCAAGATGTTCCGGTATCTGGCCGAAAACGCCTCGGTGCCCGTGGTGGCGCATCTGGATCACGGCTATACCTTCGAGGATTGCAAGATCGCGCTGGACAGCGGGTTCACCTCGCTGATGTTCGACGGGTCGCGCAAGCCCTTGCAGCAGAACATCGATGAAACCGCCGCGATTGCCGAAATGGCCCATTCCGCCGGGATCTCGTGCGAGGGCGAGATCGGCTTCGTCGGGTATTCCGGCGGTGAAGGCTCAAACGGCACGGATCCCGAGGAAGCCGCGAAGTTTGCCCGCGACAGCGGCGTCGACGCGATGGCAATCTCGGTCGGAAACGTCCACCTTCAGCAGAACAAGGAAGGTGGTCTGGACGAAAACCGCATACGCCAGATCGACTCCATGACAGAGGTTCCACTGGTGATCCATGGCGGATCGGGTGTGCCGGTCGAACAGCGCGCGCGGCTGGCGCGTGAAACCGCGATCTGCAAATTCAACATCGGGACCGAGTTACGCATGGCCTTCGGCACCGCGCTGCGCGAGGCCGTGAACCGCGACCCCGACCGGTTCGACCGGGTGACGATCCTGAAGGAAACCCACGATCCGGTCATGGCTGCCGCCCGCACCGTGATCCGCGCCTTTGGTGCGCCACCGCAGCGGTGACGCTCAGAGCGTGAATGCCGACCGGAAGGCGTTTAGCGCGTCTTCCGGGTCGCCTGCGGCGAAGGCTTCCATCCCGACAGGGCCACGATAACCCAGATCGTTCAGCGCACGCGCCACGGCGGCATAGTTGATCTCGCCGGTTCCGGGCTCGCACCGACCGGGATTGTCGGCCACCTGCACCTCTCCGATCCAGGGCAGGCATTTTTCACACCAGCGGATCAGATCCCCCTCGCCGATCTGGGTATGGTAGAGGTCGAGATTGATCCGCAACTGCGGACGATCAACCGACGAAACCAAGGCGAGCACGTCCGCCGTTGACCCGAACGGACAGCCGGGATGGTCCAGCAGGTTCAGGTTTTCAAGCGTGAACACCACATCTTCGGCCTGGGCCAGATCACAGATCTGGTTCAGGGTGTCCCTGGCCTTGAGCCACATCGGCCCTGTGACCTCGTCATGTTGCCAGATCGGTATGCCACCATCACCCAACCCGGTGCCGTGCAGATTCAGACGCGCAACGCCCAGACGCTTGCCGACCTGAATTGTTTCGGCCGCCGAGGCCAGCAGTATCTCGGCCCCGTCATCGTCGGCCAGCCGCCCCTGAAGATAGCCGTTCATGATGGTGAAACTGGCACCGGTTGCGACCAGCCTGGGAATATCGAGCTCCGGCCAGTTCCACAGCCCGACGCCGAACCCCATCTCGGCCAGCCGGGCGACACGCCAAATCATCGGCCTGTCCAGCCACAGCATCTCGGCGCAAGCTGCCAGTTCGAACGGTTGAGTCATCGAACCACCTTTCGGAATGTGTGGGCTCAGATCGACCCGCCTTCGACCATGAAGTTCCCGGCACTGCACATGGCTGCATCGTCCGAGGCCAGAAACAGCACCATCCGCGCCACATAGACCGGGTCAATCGGGTCGGGCAGACACTGACGATCCACTTGCTTGGCCAGAGCCTCGGGGGTGACCCACAGGTCTTTCTGGCGCTGGGTCATGATCCAGCCGGGCACGACCGTGTTGACGCGGATACGATGATCGCCCAGCTCGCGCGCCATGGTGCGGGTCAGTCCATGCACAGCGGATTTGGCGGTGGCATAGGCAGGGAAACCCGCCCCGGCCTCCCACCACGAATTCGACCCGATATTGATGATCGAACCTGCACCCTTGGCGATCATTCCGGGTGCCACCGACTGAATGGCAAAGAACATGTGGCGGATATTGGTCGCCATGCGCTCATCCCAATAGTCGGGCGTGACGTCACGCCAGTCGTGCCGGTCATCCCGGGCCGCGTTGTTTACCAGCACATCCGCGTCGCCCAGCTCTTCCACCAATTGCCCTATTGCGGCGTTCATCTCGTCAATGTTGCGCAGATCGCATTGGGCGAATGCATGCTCTCCGTCCAGCTCGGAAAGCAAAGCAAACCCGGCATCGGCGTTGAGGTCCAAAAACCCAACCTTTGCCCCCTGTTCGGCAAAAGCCCGAACGGTTTCCGCGCCAATTCCGCCGGCGCCTCCGGTGATGAAAACCGTCTTACCTGCAAGGCTTGGGTAATTGGCGAAAGTATGGCTCATCCGTCACGCTCCATGATCCATTCGACCTCGGGGGCCGGCACGAACCGCCATTTCCGCAGCGGTCCGGCCATAACGTTCAGATAGTACATCTCGAACCCATAGGGCGCACCGCAAGGGTGATGGCCACGCGGGACAGTGACAACGTCGCCATCGGATACCGCCATCGTCTCATCCAACTGGCCGTCATCGGTGTAAACCCGCTGGATCCCAAACCCGTTCGACGGGTTCAGGCGGTGGTAGTAGGTCTCTTCCAGATAGGTGATGCGGGGATAGTCATCCTCGTCGTGGCGGTGGCTGGGATAGGAGGACCAGTGGCCGTTCGGCGTGAACACCTCGGTCACCAGCAGGCTGTCTGCGTAGTCCTCATTCTCCATGGCGATATTGTTGATGTATCGCGTATTTACCCCTTTGCCGCGTTCGGTCAGGGTTATGCCATCAGGTCCAATCCGACGCGCCGTATGACCGCCCTTACCCGGCGCCGAACAGATGGCCACAACGCAGTCGGTTTCCGCCACGGCCTCCCACTCGGTTCCGTTGGGCAGATACAGGCAATGCGGCGGTGTTTTTTCGAATACACTCATCCGGTCACCCAGAACGCCCCAATCCTGCCTGGCCCCGGTGATCCGCGCCTTGCCTTCGACCATCACCAGAATGACTTCGCGATCCGCGGTCACTTCGTTTGCGCGATCCCCGGCCTTTAGATGATAAAGCCCAAAGCCCACATAATTCCATCCAGCGCTTGACGGAGTGATGTCATGTACCTTGCCGTGGGTTCCGATCGGTTTCTTCAGCAGGTCTGCCATTCTTGTTCTCCTTCTTGGGCGGCCCCCGAGTGCCCGCCTGTGTTGAATTCAGGCAGCTTGCCTTTGGTTCCGGGCCGACAGGGACTGGGCCAGCCGCGCCTGGGTCCATCCTTCTGCAACCGCGCGACGCAGAATATCCGCCTGGCTTTCCGGTGCATTGCCCCCGACCGGGGGGTCCGTGTCCAGATTGGTCGGGAAGGGATAGCCCTCTGCCGTGGCCGCTATGACCGCGTCCAGTTCTGCTACCGTCAGATCGCCCCGTTGTTTCAGAGCAATCAAAGATGGGAATACCGCCTCGGACATCGCCCGCCGATCCACCGACTCCATCGCGCGCCCGAAGGCGGATGAGATTTGCAGCAGGTTTGCCATGCGATTGATGTCGGCGCTGCTGTTCGCGCCCGCCGCATGGAACAGCGCCGGATTGAAGAACACCGCGTCCCCCTTTTCCAATGGCAACTGGATACAGCTGTCTTCGAAATGCGCCCGGTGTGCTTCATCGTGGAACGCCAGATAGCCCGGCGGGTAGAGCTGCGAGAACGGCAACAACTTGGTCGGCCCGCTTTCCACCGGCATGTCACAATGCGCAACCGCCCCTTGCAGGGTCAGCGAGGCCGTCACCAGATGAGCCTGTGCGGGATACCTGGCCGCGCTTTCGGCGCTTTGAAACCCAAGGTGATAATCCCGATGCGCCTGTTGCGCCTTGCCACCGGGACGCACCTGATTGATCTGAGCGGTCACCTGATAGTTCGGGCCAAGCCATGCTTCACATGCCGCCGCAATCGCCGTGTTCCCGAAATAGAGCACAAAGCCCTCGGGGTCGCGCAGGCATTGCTTTTGCAGCGCGTTCCACACCCGGTCATTCGCGCCCGAGGCGGCAAAATGATCGCCCTCACCGGCGCCACCCTGGCGTTCTTCTTCGATGATTTCACGAAACACATCCGTCGCCCGATCAATGATCGACGTGTCGGGATACGCCCCTTTCAGGGCGATCACACCGGCGGATTTGCCCAGCACCCGGCCCCATTCCGCCAGCAAGGTCCTGCGCGTATCAGGCCGTTCCAAACCGGGGCTCAGTGCCTGCATATCATAGACGGGCACGTTCTTTTCGACCGAGGCGGCAAAAGGCACCGTCTCGGCGGAAAGAGTCTGAGAGGTCAACACCTTGAATTCATCCAGATCACAGGATTCCCGGTCGAAATAGCCGACATATCCAAGGTCCTGTTGTACCATGACGTGCTCCTCTCTGATGGCTTCGGTGTTGCCCCGTTTTGGTGGTGATCTATGAGGTGATCTTCAGCCCGGCCTTGCCGCAGACCTCGACGATGTGGTCATAGCCCATTTTCGAGTACTCATAGGGCGGCGCCTTAACCGGGTCCTGCTCTGCCTCGACCACGATCCAGCCGTTGTAATCCATTGCTTTCAGTGCATCGGCCACGGCCTGAAAGTCGATGCAACCGTCACCCGGCACGGTGAACGCGCCCGCGATCACCGCATCCAGAAAACTGCGATTGTTCTCACGCGTGTCCTGTACGATTTCAGGGCGGATATCCTTGAAATGCACGTGATGCACCCGATCGCCCCAACGGTTCAGCGTGGCCATCACATCGCCGCCACCAAACAGCAGATGGCCCGTATCGAAACACAGGCTCAATTCGGGGCCTGACCCCTCCATCAGCCAGTTCACCTCATCTTCGCTTTCGATGATCGTGCCCATGTGATGGTGATAGGCCATGGGCATGCCCTGATCCACCATCCACTTGGCAAGTTCGGTCAGTTTGCCCGCATAGGCCAGAATCTCGTCCCGCGACAGTTTGGGGCGATCATTGACAGGCGTTCCGATCTGTCCCTGAACGGTATTGGAACATTCGGCATAAACGATGCACGGGCTGTTCAGCGCAACGAATTGTTCGACCTGTTCGCGCACGACGGCGATCTCGGCGTGCAGCTCGTTGACCAGCGTGCTGCCCGAGCACCACCCCCCGCACAGCGTGATGTCATTTGCGTCCAGATAGGCCCGCAACCCTTCGGTGTCGGCGGGCATCCTCTGGCCGCGTTCGACACCTGTATAGCCGATCTCGCGCGCTTCTTTCAGCGCCTGCTCCATCGTGTACGCTGCGGTCAGGTCCGGCAGGTCGTCATTCTGCCAGGCAATCGGAGAGATGCCGATCTTCACGCTCATTTCGTGTTTCTTTCCTTGATGGCGGCTTCATAGGCCGCGCGTTTTTCATTCACTTCGGGGCGGGTGCTGACCTCGGGCACCGCCACTTCCCACCAGGTTCCGCCATATTCGGTCGATGGATAGGGATCGGTGTCGATCACCACGACATAGGGGCCTTTGACCTCATCGCGTTTGGCCAGCGCGTCTTCGAGCTCGGCAATCGAACTGACCTTGACCGAAGTCGCCCCCATCGCTGCCGCATGGGCGGCAAAATCGATGGCTGATTTTGTCTCGTGCACAGTGTGGTCGAGAAGGTTGTTGAACTCGGCCCCGCCTGTCCCCATTTGCAGACGGTTGATGCAACCAAACCCGCGGTTGTCCGTGACGACAACGGTGAACGAAATCCCCATCATCGCCGCCGTCGCCATTTCCGAGTTGGCCATCATATAAGTGCCATCACCGGTAAAGCAGATCACGTCGCGGTCGGGCTGGGCCATCTTGATGCCCATGGCACCAGCGATCTCGTACCCCATGCAGCTGAAACCATATTCCATGTGATAGGCACCGGGGCGTGGTGCCTTCCAAAGCTTGTGCAGCTCACCCGGCATCGTGCCGGCAGCGCACATCGCAACAGTGTTTTCCTTGGCGGCCCGCTGCACGGCACCGATCACCTGCATATCTGTGGGCAGTGCATTGCTGTCGGTGGGGGCATCCGTCAGCGCATCAACTTTGCCGAACCAATCAGATTTCAATGTCGCGGGCAGATCCGGCGCGCGATGGCCGCCCAGCGCTTCGCTGAGTTCGCTCAGACCAACCCGAGCGTCGGCCTGCAACGGCATCGCTCCGTGCTTTTCGGCGTCGTAGGCGGCGGTGTTCAGGCTGATCAACTCTCGCTCGGGGTTCGCGAACAAACCCCATGACCCGGTAGTGAAATCCTGAAAACGAGTGCCGACGCCCAGCACAAGATCCGCCTTTGCGCAGATGTCATTGGCGGGTTCGCCCCCGGTCACACCAACGGGACCAAGGTTGAGCGGGTGATCCCAGGGCAATGCGGACTTGCCGGCCTGTGTCTCGGCCACGGGGACATTGTGTGCCTCGGCAAAACGCTGCAACGTGGCGGTTGCGTCCGAATAATGCACACCTCCGCCAGCAACGATAACGGGGCGCTTGGCGGCCTTGATCGCGGCAACGGCGCGCGCCAGTTCCCCCTCATCCGGGCGAATGCGGCGCTGATACCAGACGCGCGCCTCAAAGAAGCTTTCGGGATAGTCATATGCTTCGGCCTGCACATCCTGACAAAAGGCCAGCGTCGCCGGGCCGCAATCCGCCGGGTCCGTCATCGTGCGGAAGGCGCGCGGCAGAGCCGTCAGCAGATGTTCCGGGCGGGTGATGCGGTCGAAATACCGGCTGACCGGTCTGAAACAATCATTCGCACTGATGGTTCCATCCGAGAACACTTCGGGTTGCTGCAAAACCGGATCGGGGCCACGCGTCGCAAATACATCGCCAGGCAGCAACAAAACAGGCAGACGGTTCACGTGGGCCAGAGCAGCGGCCGTGACCATGTTGGTGGCCCCCGGTCCGATCGATGACGTCACCGCCATGGCGCGCCGCCGACCCAACTGCTTGGCATAAGCAATCGCGCTGTGTGCCATGGTCTGTTCGTTGTGACCGCGATAGGTGGGAAGACTGTCTTTCACCCCATGCAGCGCCTCGCCCAGACCTGCCACGTTGCCATGGCCGAAGATCGCCCACACACCTGCGATGAACGGCTCTCCGGCCTCGTTCATCTGCGCCCCGAGATAGCGCACCAGAGCCTGCGCCGCGGTCAATCGGACTGTTTTGCTCATCATGATCCCTTTCAACTCGGAGCCGCCATCGGCGGTCCGCGGGTTTTCTCATTTGCGAAGGTGTCAGGCCTTTTGCCAGAGCCTGAAATCAGAGTGGCGTCAGGTGCCACCGCCCGATGGATGCCCCCTTGGGGGCATCCGAGTGTTTTGCTTTAGACAGTACCGCCCAGCGATCCCTCAAGCTCGGCCATTTCCTGACCGCCGGCCATCAGGTCCTGCAACTCTTCGGGTGTGATTTCACCGCGTTTGGCAGTGCCCAGAGTTTTGCCACGGTTCAATACGGTAAAACGATCACCCACCGCCAGCGCATGGCGCACGTTGTGGCTAATGAAAACCACGCCGACACCCTGGCTGCGCACCCGGTCGATCGTGGCAAGAACATTCGACGTCTGACGCACACCAAGCGCCGAGGTCGGTTCGTCGAGGATCAGGATCTTGGCGCCGAAATACACCGCCCGCGCGATGGCCACCGTCTGACGTTCGCCGCCGGACAATGTCCCAACCGCCTGATCCGGTGCGCGCAGATTGATGCCCATCTTGCGCATTTCTTCCATGCAGACTTCGTTTGCATGATCCACATCGAACCGCTTGAGCAACCCTTTGCCCTTGGTGGGTTCGCGCCCCATGAAGAAATTACGCGTCACGCTCATCAGTGGGATCATCGCAAGATCCTGAAACACGGTCGCGATGCCCGCTTCCATCGCATCGCGCGGCGTGTCGAAATGCAGCGGCTGACCTTCGAACAAAATCTCGCCCTTGGTGGGTTTGTGCACCCCGGACATGGTCTTGATGAAGGTGGACTTACCCGCGCCGTTGTCGCCCAGCAGGCAATGGCATTCCCCGGGCTTGACGTCAAAGCTGACGCCAGCAAGCGCGATGATATTGCCAAAGTGCTTTTCGATGTCTTTCATCTGAACGATGGGCGCCTGATCATCGACGGCATCGCCATGGTGGAACTTGGTGTCTTCGGTCATATCAGCGCTCCCCGGTTACGCGCTTGCGGATCGCGTTGTTGAACAGAACGGCAATCAACAGCATGGCACCCAGGAAGACCTGGAACCAATCCTGATCAAAGTCGGTATAGGTCAGTCCGATGACGACCATTCCAAAGATGATCGAGCCGAAGAAAGCCCCGATGGCCGAGCCGTATCCGCCGGTCAGCAGGCAGCCGCCGATCACCGCGGCGATGATCGCCTCGAATTCTTTCTGGAACCCCCTCCGCGCATCGGTCGAGCCTGCGTCCATGACGGTAATGATCGCCACAAGGGCGGCACAGCACGCCGTCAGCATGAACAGTGAAACCTTGACGCGGTTCACCGGTACACCCGAATTGGATGCAGCCGTGCTGTCACCACCCGAGGCGAAAATCCAGTTCCCCACCGGGGTACGCAGAAGCACGTAGGTCGCCGCCAGTGTAATGACGATGAACCAGAGGATTTCGACCGGAATACCCGGGACCTTGGGCGCACCGCTTTTGAATGTATCGATCATGCCGTTGGCGGCCAGCCATGCGAACAGGCTGCCGAATGCTTCGCCCGAAAAGAAGGGGGCCAGCCAGTCGTTTTCGACCGCGTCGCGCACGCCGCGCAGCTGGGTCGAACCGCCTGTCGCCATTTTCAGACCCACCAGTGACAGGCCACGAAGGATGAACAGAAACGCCAGCGTTACAATGAACGAAGGCAGGCCAGAACGGATCACGATATTGCCGTTAATCGCACCGACACAGGCCGCAAATACGAATGTCATTGGGATTGCAAAGATCAGCGGCAATTGCCAGGTCACGACGCAGACGCCGAAAAACAGCCCCGAGAACGCGACCATCGATCCGATCGACAGGTCGAACTCTCCACCAATCATCAGCAGTGCCGCACCGATCGCCAGGATACCCAACTGTGCCGCGGGGGTCATGAAGTTCATGACACCGGCCAGAGTGAACATCGATTCATCTGCGGTGATCGCAAAGAACACGAATACCAGAACCGCACCTGCAATGGCGCCCAGCTCGGGTCTTTTCATCAGTTTGGTCAGGAATGGTTCTTTCTTGACCCTTTCGTCCGACAGGACGGGCGCTGATTCACTCATGGTTTCCTCCCAATTCGGTGAGACCGGCGCGTTGGCGCCGATCCTGTTGTCTGTCGAGCCGCGCCGAAATCAGCGGATACCTTGCGCGGACAGTTCGATGACCTGTGCGGCCTTGTCCTGAGTGATCAGGTTTGGACCCGAAGGCACGTCACCGCCCGGCATCAGGCCGTATTTGGCGTGCAGACCCATGAAGTTCACCGACAGGTAGCCCTGAAGGTACTGCTGCTGGTCGATGGCAAAGGCCGCGTCACCATCCACGATTGACTGGAGGAAGTTGGCCGACAGGTCGAACGAGGCAACATTCAAATCCCGCCCCGAGGCTTTGGCCGCGGCGACCGAAGGCTCGCCGGCCGAGCTTGCGCCCAGAGCCATAACGGTATCGACGCTTTCGTCAGCGGCCAGCGCGGCGGCAACTTTGGACTCGATCTCGGACGGATCGTTCGAGGTCGGCAGAACGGTTACTTTACCGCCGAACCCTTCGGTGAAGCCTTCACAGCGCAGATCAAGTGATACGTTGCCAACCTCGTGGTTGACACAGATCGCATTCGTTCCACCCATCGAGGCCAGCTCTTCACCAGCCGCCTTGCCCGCATCATATTCGTCCTGACCCACATGCAGCAGAGCGCCCAGTTCCTTGGCCACTTCCGCACCCGAGTTGATCGAGATCACCGGGATACCGGCGGCAACCGCACGTTCGATCGAGGGGCCAAGCGCATCGGCATCCGGGATCGAGACGATCAGCCCGTCAGGCTCCTGGTTCACGGCTGCGTCGATCAGCTGCGACATGGCAACCATGTCAAAGGTCTCAGGTGCACGATATTCCACGTTGACACCGACATCTTTTCCGGCCTGCTCAACGCCGTTCTTCACGACGTTCCAGAATGCGTCATTGGCCTGGCCATGCGACACGACCACGATTTCCTGCGCAAATGCAGGTGTGGCCAAGGCCAGTGCCCCCGCAGCAAGCGCGCCTTTAACGAATTTCTTCATTTCAGTTTCCTCCCAATGGTTCAGTCTGATCTTCTGTCGGGGTACCAGCCCCGATCATCCGGCTGTGCCGAATCTCAGTGGCTGCGGCGCTGGGCCGAGCTGCCGTTAGTTTGAAGTATTTCGATCATTTTGCAACCGGTTTCAAAATTTCTTCCATCCGAACCGGTTTTCCTGCCCGCGCCGACAGGGTTGCGGCCTCGGCCATCGCCAGCGCTGCAACACCGTCCCTCAGCGTGACCGGAACTTCGGACCCACTTTCAACAGCGTCGACAAATGCGGCCCATTCCACGCGGTATGCAGGCATGTAGCGTTCCAGGAAGAAATAGGTCGGCTTGGCACCCACGACACCGTCCGCCGTTGACTTGACGACAGTGTTTTCCAGCATGTTCTGAGCCTGTAGCAACCCCTCGGAGCCCAGCAGTTCGACCCGCTGGTCATAGCCATAGGCCGCGCGCCGCGAATTCTTGATGACCGCGATGCGGCCATCCGCGTAAGTCATTGTAACTGCCGCTGTATCCACATCCCCCGCGGCGCCGATTTCAGCATCCACAAGCGAAGACCCAACCGCCGAGATTGTTTCGGGAACGTCCCCCATCAGGAAGTTCGCCATGTCAAAATCATGGATCATCATGTCCCGAAACAAGCCGCCAGACACCTTTACGTAGCTGACCGGTGGTGGCGCCGGGTCAAACGATGTGATCGACAAGAGCTCTGCCTTGCCGATCTCACCCGCATCCAACCCCGCCTTCAGGGTCGCAAAATTGGGATCAAATCGCCGATTGAACCCTATCATGACCGGCTTGCCGCGTTCCGAGACCGTATTCAGACATTCCGTGGCGCGCTTCAGGTCCAAATCAACGGGCTTTTCACACAGAACGGCTTTTCCTGCACCTGTGGCTGCTTCAATCAGGTCAGAATGCGTATCTGTTGGAGTTGCAATCAGAACCGCGCCGATTTCCGGATCCGCAATGATCTCTTCGGAACTGCGCGCCTTGGCCCCATGATCGCTGGCAAGGCTGGCCGCGGCCTCGGGCAAGGCATCGGAAACAGCAATGAGTTTGCTGCCCGGATGCGATGCAATCGCCTGCGCATGAACACGCCCGATGCGCCCGGCACCCAACAATCCGACGTTCAACATACAGATCTCCCGAATCTTGTTGTTGCGCGCAACAATGATTCTATTTGCAACCGGTTGCAATATTTTTTTCACAACCTTGGCGCTTTTACGGCTCAGGCCCCAAATCATCCTGAAGAATTCGCGTTATGACCCCGGATCCCGCTCCGCCAGCTGCAACTCACACGCTGAAATCCGCGCATTGGCCGTCCTACGGGAATCCCCCAATTTCGGAACATGGTGAATCAGGTTAATGTTTGGTTAAGGAACACACACTACCACTCTGTGACCCCTTAGAAGGGCTGGCATGACCCCCTCGTCCAGCCCTTCATACCTCACCCAACAACCGCGAAGAAACAGCCCGCATTTCGGCCTGACGTGTTCATCGAAATTGACGTTCGACATCGAAAGTCCGTTCCTAAAAAATAACACTTCATTGTTATACCAAGATAATATTTTGGGTGCGACATTCTCTGTTTCGTCTCCGCGACATCTAAATTCCGTCTTACGACATTCCCAAACCGTTCGTTTTCTTCGATTTTCTCAAGAAAAAAGCCGCTCATCTCTGAGCGGCTTGAATATCTTTGATCCTGGCGGGTTATCTCTGCCGAGGTTTCCTGCGGGTCTGCCTTGATTCTTTGATGTGCCTGTCCATCGCAATCGTCGTATCAATGCTTCGCCAATCACGACTGAGGAAGGGATTAAGTGCATCATCGCAGTTCATCCTTTCGTAATAGCTTTTCGCAAAGTGTTCGAAGGAAATGGTTTTTGGCTTCGACATCCCGGCGCTGCTGATCGCAGAAATCAAGATTTCGATGGCAATGCCAAACCGCTGTGCGGATGCGTGCATCAGAATCCGAATGAACTCATCCTCATCCAACAGACCATCATCGAGTACTCCAGCCTTCTTCAGCAACTCCTTGCCCGCTGTCTTCAGAGCAACTCCTTCTTCGCTGAACTCCATGGGCAGAACTTCGATTGGCTCAAGCCGCCTCAAAAACGTGTCGTTGTCATTGATAATGGCCTTTGCCTCCATGGTTCCGGTGACGATCAAGCTAACTGGCCAATCATCGTCCTGCATCAAATTCCGAAAGTTCGACGTGATCTGCTTCGTGGCGATCGTTTGACATAAATTCTCCGTTCGCATTTCAACGGGAAATGCGCTTCTGTCTTTTGTGAGGGGGGTAGGCCGGTTTTTTTGGGGGGTCCGGAAACCTGCACATATCGAAAGAGCGTGCGGCGCCCGCTTTCCCTGAAAGACGCCACGGAAAGCGCAACCATCCACGTAAGAAGCCGGAAAGCCGTTGTCTAAAGCAGGTACTTCAGATACCGTCGATAAGCAGACTAGGCTGGTTTTCCAGTCGCAGGGGTTTGAGCGTGCCAGCGATCAGCCCATTTTCTCATTTCTCTCTTGTCTCCATTCATATCCTTTCGGTTTCACCTCTGGAATTCAGGGGCGATCTTCTGTGTGAGACGAACGTAAACACTCCGTCCAAATCGAGTCCAGAAAAAATATATCGCAATAACAATTGCTTACTGCGAATTTCTCGGGGGCAACTCTTTTCGCTCAGGTTTCAAAGAGCGGCTAAAAACCCGCCCTCGGTCAGTTCTCCTTCATGGTTCTGAGGTTTTTGTTCCTCCTTCTAAAATTCAACTAGGAGGAAAAATTTCACCTTTATACCGCCTGGCGAATTTTTCTGAGAAGAAAATGTCCCTTTTGAGAAGCAGCCGTCTATACCGGCTTCTTCTTCATTTGCTGGCGGCACCACATCAGGTGCTCGTGTGACCACGGCACCAAATCTGGTGTCAGTCGGACCGGCTCGACGCAAATGCAGTTGAATATCAGTCCAGGCGTGGTCGCCGTGAGATCGTTCATCAGATCCTTGCGGCGCGCATGAGCGACCTTGTAAGACAACCCGATGCGATCTTTCAGCTGATGCGATGTGAGCAAATCTGCAGCTCGGCCTCGCGCGTGACAGGTGATGATGTACTCAGCCGCCAATAGCCACTTGCGGATCGGCAGGTTGCTTCCATGAAGGATAGTTCCGGTTTTCGCAGAGAACTGGAGCCTGCACTTTTGGCAGTGAAATTTTTTTCGCGCCTCAAAATGCAAGATGGCCGCCGATCCACATCGCAAACACATCACGCCCGACGGCCATCTGACCTCCAAAACTCGACTCACTGCGGCGTCATTCGTAGGGAACCGCGTCGCTACGCCCTCGGGCGGCAACGCAAAATGGAACTGGCACCAGCGAATACGATCACGGTCGTCGGACGAAATTGGTTTACTCATTGATTGTTCGCAGATGCCATCGCATGCCAAATAGTTGAGTCTTTACATGCCCTGCAAAAAAGAACAAAGCCCATTCAATGCGACAGCTCTCGTTAAAACCGGCGCCAGTTCACCGAGAAACCCTGCCTTCGTATGTATCTCGAATGGCGGCGATGAACCGTGTCGATTTGAAGAACTTCTGCGTCGACATGGGTTTTTCCATGAAGAAGCTCCTCAACTTGGACCCTGAGGCCTTGCATATCATCGCTGAAATAGCCGCGTTGGACGATCACGCGCTTGCTGCGCTTGTCAGCTGGACGGGCGAGAAGTCCGGCGATGTAAGGATGATCTTCCGCGACGAAAAATTCGTATCCCGCGCGCTCAAGAATCCCTTGGTCCGAGGCTGCCCAGTTTGCCTTCGAGATGACGCAAATGCAAATCCGAGCAGACCCCTGGAAGCTATGGCAATAAGGGGGGATTGGCAGTTTCGCGAAGTATCGACCTGCGTTCGACACCAACATGCGCTGATCCCACTTTGGAGGCGCCAAACACCGACAGAACGCTTTGATATCAGCACCCGGCTTTCGGAAATCCTGGAGGACCTGCTCAAAGGCAATCTTGAACAAGGGCGATCATCTCCCAGTGCATACGATCTATGGCTTGATCAGCGACTTGAAAGTGGACGTGATGACACTTGGTTGGCGGGACAAACTCTCTACGCTGCTACGACCTTCTGCCGGCTTCTTGGTTCGGAACTATTGCGGCTTCCTGAGTATCCAGACGTTCATGTTGCCGCCCGTCTGAGAGCTGCACAGAAAGTCGGGTTTGAAATTGCAACGGGCGGCAGGGATGCAATCGACAACGCATTGGACAAACTTGCGGCTCTTGCCCCACTCGCGGGTGATTTGCCCAACAAGGCTTTTGGCGCGCTTTTTGGAGGCCTTGCACGCGCTCACCTCAATGAGGATGCGTTTGATGACTTCAGACGAATCCTGTGGGAACGGATCATCCTGATCTGGCCAGTCGCAGCCGATCAGGAGATCCTGGGCCGCACTCTTCCTGATCGGCGCCTGCATTCGCTAACCTCAGCAGCAAAGGAAACGGGTGTGGGCGAACCTCTTTTGGATCAGTTCCTCGTTGAGGCAGGGGCTTACGACAAGGCAGACGGAAGGCCGGCGGCGCGCAAGACATTCGACGCGCTTCAGCATGCGTCCTTGCTCGCCGAGATCCCAACGCTCGTTGGTTCTGACGAAATAAGAAACGCGATGGGGGCGACCAAGTCTCAGTTCAGGTCACTGGTTGAGGACCGGGTTCTAGTTCCCAGAACAAATATACCGAAAGTAAAATCGCCTTGGCGACTGCAAGATGGTACCGATCTAATGAGGGAACTGAACGCATTGGTGATTGGTGTCGTCGAAGACCAGGACCAGTGGGAGTTAGTACAACAGGCGAACGCGAGGACCGGATTGGGCGTTGGCCGCATAGTCCACGCAATTCGGGATGGACGCCTGCGGGTCGCTCGATGGCATGGTCTTGATGGATACAGGGCGCTATGCGTGTCCAAGGTTGAGATAGACCAGTTCGCGGTGGATAGCGGGGCGCAGACCGAAGCTCACTCCAAGCTTCCGACGGAGGTCGTCTCCACCGCCGCGGCGTTCGGGCGTTCCGTGGGAATGAGAGAAGGTCAAGCCTTTCAGAGGCTGGTGCATGCGGGGCATACCCCGGCGAGCCATGAAACGATCTCCCGCAATGGAACCAAGCGTTTCTAAGTGACCGAAGATGATATCGCCGCATTTCACCAACGATTCTTCACGCAAAAAACCCTGGCTGATGAATACAATGGTTTCTGGAGAACGCTGGTGGCGCAGTTACAGGCCGGGGGTGTTGAGCCATTCACTTCTGACGGCGAAACCTTCGGGCATCTGTTCTTGCGCGCCGACGTGGAGCGTTTTTTTGAGAAGCCGGTGGCCGACTGCAAAAGTTTGGGCTGGGCAAACAAGTCCTTTCCCAACGAATGAAGGAAACGAATTCGGTGTCCCGATCACACTCTGGCGGCGCGTTCCAGGGCTCAGGCCGATTTGCACTGATTGGACGGACGGGTGCAGGCGAAACAATCGCCGCTCGCTGCGCGGCCCAAGAACCTGTGATTCTCGCTGCCTTTAACTGGCCGGGCGGCTGCGATAGGCCCGAAAACCTCGTTCGCTGACATCCAGGACCTGGCAAAGACGTTGGTCGGGAAATCGCGGCCATGCTTTTTCCCTCTCGTCGAAACTGCGTTTCGACTGCCGGGCAGTGGATGAACCTAAACCTCATGGCTTTTGGCTCGCGAAGAAGGCCATGGCCTTTTTCAAGATGCCCCTCTCCTCCTTGAGAATGCGGTTCTCACGAAGAGGTCGCTCGTTCTTACGGGCAAGATACAATTCCTTGTCCGACACCACATCAGTGTTGCGATGCGCCGTCACCCATTTGTTCAGCCTCGACAAGCCAACGCCCAAATCCGATGCGCCCGGTCTGCGCGTCAGACCGCTCGTCAGCGCGATCCGCACTGCATCAGCACGGAATTCGTCCGTTCGTTTCGATCACATAGTTCATCTCCTTTGTTGCAATAAATGCTATCGAAGGAGCGGCATCAAACCGTGACAGGTCTAGCCCCCAGGTTCAACAGTCAAGGTTACTCTGCCGCGATCGCTTTTTCTCGCTGAGTCTTTTCGCCTTCAATCAACAGAGTGCGGGTCGGAAACGGAATATTGATATCCGCTTCGTCCAACGCCTCTTTGACTTTGCGCTTCATGTCCGCCTGGTATTGGAAGTAGTCCGAAGACTTGCACCACACGCGGACAAGAAAATCGACGCTGCTGCTGCCAAGATTGTTCACCTGGATGAACGGTTCGGGGTCAGCCAACGAACGGGCGTCCGACATGATCGTCTCGCGAATGACGCGCTCGGCCTCCGCCAAGTTGACGCCGTATCCAACGCCGAACGTCCACTCGGCACGACGGGTCTCGTAGACGGAATAGTTCTTGATGGTGTTTCCCCACACCTCGGCGTTGGGAACGATAACCTTGACGTTTCCCATATCGGCAATTTCGGTGTAGTTCAGAGTGATGTCTTTAACGGTTCCGAGCACGCCATTCACGTCGACGAAATCGCCGATCTTGAGCGGCCTGAACAGGATGATCATCACGCCGGCTGCAACGTTGGACAATGTGCCTTGCAACGCAAGACCAATGGCCAAACCGGCGGCACCGATCAGCGCAATGATCGACGTCGTCTGCACCCCGAACGTGTTCAGAATGAACAGCCCGGTAAACGCCAGGATCGTATAGCGCGCCAGATTGCCAAGAAAGTTGAACAACGTATCGTCCAGGCGTTCCGATTTTTCACCGACGCCCCGGATCTTCCGGCTGACATATCTTGAAATCACAAGCCCGAGAACCAGAAGGATCAGCGCGGCTATCGTGTTCGCGACGAGGCCAAGAAGGGCCTCGAGCGTCAGCAGGTCGCTCAGCGATTTCCCGTCATACAGCTCGGTATTCAGAACTTGCGACAGTTCGGCCCAAACGGTGTTCGTCACGGTCTCTGCGGTCTGTGCAATCTCGTTTTCCATGGTGTTCCTCGTCGTGTCTCATCGCCTGAGTTTTCGTGTCTTGCAGCGCGGCCCTGCCGCGTCAGACCTCGATCACGGCGCTAGAGGCAAAGAACATGGCCTGGCTGACGGCCGATTTGACCTGTTCTTCGGTGTAGGGTTTGGAAATCAAAAAGGCCGGTTCGGGCCCTTTGCCCGTCAGAAGGCGCTCGGGGAATGCGGTAATGAAAATGACGGGACAATCGCCGTGCTGGGCAATGATGCGGTTCACTGCATCGATTCCACTGGATTTGTCCGCCAGTTGGATGTCCGACAGGATCAGGTCGAACGGCTCGCGCTCGGCCAGTTCGATGGCGGCCGTCTCGGTGCGTGCGACCCCTGTGACCCGGTGGCCCAGGTCGGTCACCATAGTTTCAAGATCCATCGCGATGATTGCCTCGTCTTCGATGATCAAAATGCGCCCAGAAGTGTGGCGGGCCATTTCCTCGTAGGCGATATCGATCAGCTTCTGAGCCTCGGCGGGTTCTATCTGCATGATTGCGGCGATATCGCTGACCGAGAACTCTTCGACCGTGCGCAGCAGCAAGGCCTCGCGCGTGTTCGGCGTCAGGCGTGCCAGCTGAGCGTGAGCGCGCGATTGGATGTCAGAACTGCCGCCATCAGCGTCAACAGGCATTCCCGACGTTGACCAGATGCTGTGAAAAACACGAAACAAGGCGACCCGCGGTGTGAGATCGGCATCGAACTGGGCGGGATCTGCAAGGATCGCCTCAAGCGATGCAGCGGCGTAGGCGTCGCCACTGTCCTGTGAGCCGGTGAGGGCACGGGCATAACGGCGCAGAAACGGCAAGAGCGGGCCAATTTGATCTGCGACGGAAACTCCGGTCAGCTCGGTCATCTATGTTTTCCTCATTTTTTTCTCTAAACTCGGGAACCAAACGCATACTGGGGCGTTATGGTTCCAGCAAAAGTAAAAATTTTTGATGATGCCATGACAAAACCACAGCCAAGCCGAAGCCATCGGCAAGAAATAGAGCAAAGGATCGACGAGAACCTCAAGCGAGCTTTCGATGAGGTTGCAAGCGAACCGGTTCCGGATCGGTTCGTCGATCTTCTTGAAAAACTGCGCAATCAGACCAGTGTCTCCAAAAGCGGTGACACGGGAGGCTCGGATGGTTGATCCCCGAGAAGAGCTTGTCGAACATATCGGTGCGATGCGTGCCTTTGCGATCAGCCTGTGCCGAAACGGCGCAACGGCAGATGACATCGTCCAGGACGCATTGATCAAGGCATGGAGCAATATCGGCTCGTTCCAGGAAGGTACCAACATGCGGGCCTGGTTGTTCACCATCGTCCGGAACACCTATTTTTCCCTGCACCGCAAACGCAAGCGCGAGGTCGAGGATGTCGATGGTGTCATGGCCGAGAGCCTGTCGCAGAAGCCCGACCATGACGGACGGCTGGCATTGAAGGATTTTGCGGTTGCATTTGACCAACTTACGGATGAACAGCGCGAAGCCTTGGTGCTGGTCGGTGCACAGGGATTTTCCTATGAGGAAGCAGCCGAGATGTGCGGCGTCGCTCTTGGTACGATCAAAAGCCGGGTGAACCGTGCCCGCGCGCAACTGGCCGAACTTATGGATCTGGATGACGACGAACCCATCGAATTGACCGATGCCGTCACGGCGTCAATAGTCCAGTCGCAACCGGCGGCCTGACGATTCATGGATGCGAAGCCGCGCAGCCTGACCGTCTATCTTGCCGCGCTGGTCACCCTGGCGCTTCTGCCTTTGGGGCTGATTGCGGTATTGCAGACACGCGCTGTGATTACCGAGGCCGACGAAAGATCTCGGGCCTCGGTTTTGGCGCGCACGATCGAAGCTGCCACCCGGGAACGGGAGCTTCTGCAAAAAGCTGTTGGTGCCAGTTCGGGACTTACCGCCGCGCTTTCGGCTGGAGGTATGGACAAAGCCGCTTGCTCGGACCTTGTGCGCCGGTTCGTCGAACGCCAGCCCGAGTTTGTATTTGCCGGGTTTATCCAGCCGAACGGTGTCATGGCTTGCTCAACCGTCGAGAAAGACATCGATTTGTCGGACGCACCCGGTTTCGGGCAGATCTCGGAATATCCGCAGCTTACTTTTTCTGTCAGTCGTGCCGGGGCGGCGACTGGGCAATCAGTGATCATCGTAACCCAGCCGGTCCTGAACAAGACCGAGCTTATGGGGTTCGTCTCCATCTCGATACCTCATGCGCTGGCGCGCACGCCCTTGGATGTTGGCAACATTGGTAGTGACGTGGTCATCGCCCTGTTCGACGCGACCGGAGAAGTGCTGTCATCAAATGTAGGCTTGGATGAGGTCAAACCATTCCTACCGCCCGCGAAAGAAAACCTGTTGGTTCTGTCCAGTTCCGGCAAAACATTTTCGGCTAAAACGGCCGACGGAGAGGATCGGGTTTTTGCAGTTGCCAGCATCATTCCGGGCGAAGTCGCCGTGATTGGCAGTTGGCCACGCGAGGCGGCGCTGGCCTCTGTCGGTGCAGGCAGCACTGCCCTGACCATTGCTTTTCCGATCCTGATGTGGGTGACCGGTCTGGGAGTTGCCTTGTGGGGCCTGCATCGATTGGTGATCCGGCATCTCGACAGCTTGCGTTCGGCCGTGCGTCGTTTCGCGTTGGGCGAGCGCGACCCAATTGAAAGCCTCGCAGGCGCCCCGCAGGAGTTTCAGCAAATACAGACTGCATTCAACCGCATGGTCTTGTTGATCCGCGAGGCTGAGGCGCAGCACGAACGCGACCTTGTCGAAAAAACGCTGTTGTTGCGCGAGGTACACCATCGCGTCAAAAACAATCTTCAACTGATCGCTTCGATCATGAACATGCATTTGCGCAAGGCCGAAACCACCGAGGCCCGGCGCTTGCTGGAACAGTTGCAGCGTCGGGTTCGCGGCCTGGCCATGGTGCACCAGAGCTTGAACCAGAACTCGCAGATGACGACGATCAACACCGAGGCACTGATCGGACATTTGGTCGCCGAACTGGCGCATCGACCGCCAATTCTGGGTCAGGTGGTCGAGGTTGACTGCCGGATCGCGCCGGTCGAACTGGGGCAGGATCAGGCAGTCACGCTGTCGATGCTGGTGGCCGAGGCGCTGACGAACGCGGTCAAATACGTAGGCGTTCCGCAGGACGGACCGCCGACAATTTCGGTGGAATTGACCCGACCCGAGGAGAGCAACCTGCATCTGAAAATCTCCAACACGCGCGGGCAGACGGACGACGGTGCGGATCTGTTTCACAGCGGCGGGATCGGTCAGCGGCTGATGCAGGCCTTCCTCCGCCAATTGGACGGTTCCGAAACCATAACCGAGACGTCATCGCATTATGTGTATGAGGTGACGTTCGATATCGCCGAAGTAGAAGGCGATAGCGAACCACAGACCATTGCGGATGAGAGAGGCGGTGATGCCCGTGCCGCAGCAGAATGACTTTGAGGTTCTGATCACGGCCGAGCAAGCCTGGCCCGCCTTGGAAAAAGCGGTTCTGGAGGCCCGGCACCAGATCAAGGCAAGTTTTCGGATATTCGATTTCATGACACGGCTGCGAAGCGATGAGGCGCGCCGGATCGGCGATACCTGGTTTGACCTGATCGAGCATGTCATCTGCAAGGGTGTCTCGTTTCATCTGGTCATCAGCGATTTCGATCCGATCTTTGCGACCGAGTTGCACGAACTGAGTTGGCGCACCAAACGGCAGGCGGTTGCGCTTGCGGAAATCCTTAGCCCTGAACTGGCCGCGCGCTTGAGCGTTCGCGTGTCCATGCATCCCGCGCAGGCCGGCGCATTGCCTTGGGCCACGCTGTTGCCCGCGGTTCTGCGTAAAAAGGCGCAGCGAATGCAGGAGCTGTCCCGCGAACGACGCAAACGGCAGGCGGTACGGCTGGGGTCGGACACGCTGCCCCGGCTTCACACCGTGTCGCACCATCAGAAAGTCGCCGTGATCGACAATGAGGTCTGCTACCTCGGCGGATTGGACTTGAACGAAAGGCGCTTTGACACACCGGATCACGATCGTCTGGCCAAAAACACATGGTCAGACATTCAATTGCTGGTCCGCGGACCAGAGGCCTCCGAGGCCGCGCGCCATATCGACCGGTTCGAACATGAAATCGCGACCGGACAACCGGACCCCCAGGCGAGCCATCTGCGCCGCACCCTGTCCAGCCCGCGCCGGTTTGCATTCTGGCGGCTGTCGCCAAAGACTATCGCGCATGAGATCGAGGATGAGCACATCGCCGCCTTTCAAGCCGCGCGGCAACTTCTGCACATCGAGACCCAGTATTTCAGATCAACCCGGCTAGCCGAGGCCTTGGCTGAGGCGGGCCATTCCAAGCAGGATCTGAAACTGGTACTTGTTTTACCAGCCTTGCCCGAGGAAGTGGCCTTTGGCGGGCATGACGGATTGGACGCGCAATTCGGGTTGGACCTTCAAGCCAAATGCCTGGAGATCATCCAGCAGGGGTTCCAAGACCGTGTATCGCTTTCGACCCCGGTCCAGCCGATTGCCGCCAGCGGGGCCGATGCCAGCGTCGAGGTTCTGAGCGGGTCTCCGATTATTCACGTTCACAACAAAGTTCTGGTGGTGGATGACCATCATGCTTTGGTCGGGTCCGCCAACCTGAACGGACGGTCTTTGCGGTGGGACACAGAAGTCGCCCTTCGGGTCACCGACCGGCAGCGGATCGCGGTTCTGCGGCAGGCCCTAGTGGACCATTGGTGGTTCTCGGATGATCTGAGCAAACCGATCGAGCCAGATGCCATGTTCGCGTGGTGGGGGCGAGAGGTACAGGCCAACGGCGTGCGGCGCCCCGAAGCGCGCAGCGGCTTCCTGGTTCCGCATGACGCCGACGTTGCGCGCGACATGCGGCAACCGCTTCCGGGGGTAACTGAAAACATCGTTTAGGTGGTCGCGACCGGGCTCATGACCTTGGGGTGCATCAATACGCCGAACCACAGCAGGATCGGCAGTGCGACGATGGCGCCGACCGGCCCCCACAGCCAAAGCCCAAAGATGATGGCAATGAACACGACCAACGGGTTCACCTGCAGACGTTGGCCGACGAAGGCGGGTGTTACGAATTGTGCTTCAGAAAGATTGATCGCCAGGAAAATCAGGGGGGGCAACAGGGCCGCGGCTCCACCGAACTGGGTTAAACCGGCGATCAGAAGGCCGGTCAGGATCATCAGCGGGCCGAGATACAGCACAAAATTCAGAAGGCCGGCGGCCACCCCCCAGATTACGGCGTCATTGATGCCGATCAGCCCCAAGGCCACAGCCGTAACAGTCCCAAGGCCGATATTGACTAACGTCACGGCAGCGAAATAGCGATAGACCGCGCGGTCAGCCAGATACAGCCGCTCCGTCAACGGGCCGGCTGCGGCATAGAGCTCGGTTCGGGTCAAAACGAAGAAGAACAGCGTACCGATGAAAATCAGGATCTTTGATCCAAAATTGGGCGCCAGCCACAAAGCATCCATCACCGACGGAAGGGCGGACTCCGTTTCCGCTGCCCCATCGGCGCCGACGGTTTCTTCGATCTCGCGTCCAAGCGTTTCGATACCCCGAATGAACTCGGACATCGCGGCGACCCAAGAGCGCAACTCGCGTTTGATTGCGGGCAACTGTTCGACCAGCGTGGACAGCAATGGTTCAAGCAGAAGGAACGCCGCGACGATGACGGTGCTGGTCACGAATAGCAGTGCCGAGGCAGATATCACTCGTGGGCAACCGACCTTCTCAAGCTTGTCGGCAAGCGGGGCGACCACGACCCCCAAAACCAACGCAAAGGTGATCGGCGCGACGATCGACCGGGCCAGGTACAAAGCGGTGATGACGGCGATCCCGGTCAGGATCGCCATCATCGCACGCAAGGCTGATGCAGAGCTGAAAGCAGTGGGCATGGGCGCGCTTCACTGACTGCGCAAAGCGTGAGAGGCCCGATCAGCCGCCTCATCCAGCCGTACACTTGCCGCAGCATGCAGCTTGTCCAGTTCTTCGTTCAAAACCCTTTGGGCCTGTCGCATCAGCTGATCGCGCCGATGGCCCAGCAGCTCGTCCTCCTTGCGAGTGTTGGGCAGCAGAGCACCAGCCAGAATACCTACGCCCAGCGCCAATGCGCCGGCCGCCAGCGGCTGATCATGGACGAAGGTCTGCGAGGCCTTCGTCGCCTTCCGCGCACGCTTCTCGACCGCTTGCTGCGCACCGATTGCGGCCTTGCGCGCTTCGATCACACGGGCACGGGCCTGGGGTGAGAGCTTGTCCAGACCACGATCCAAGGCGGCGGACAGCACGCTGGCAGATTGGCTGTGTTCAGTCATTCCGGTCATCTCCTGTTTCATGCGGCTGTCGGCGTCGGCGACACGCCGATCAAAGCCGTCGAAGGCCTGCTGTGGAGGTACGGCCTGGCGCGGGGATTGGGTGCTTTTTGAGCCAGACCCTGGACCCGCAACCAAAAGGGCTGCTCCTGCACCGAGCAGAGCAAAGGCGGCCGGGTTTTTTTGAGCCGAGGACCAGAGTTGCGCACCGATCTGCCCACCATAGGCTTCAAGCGACGATTTCGCCTCGTCTGCCAGGCGCGGCGGTGCCAGCGTATCCGACAGAGCATTCAGCGAGCGTGCAAGAGCGCTGCGTTCGTATGCGATCTGCGTTTCAAGAGGTGTCAGGTCAGACATGGGTCGACTCCTTCATCGCTTCGATGTCGCGCTGCAGGTTTTTCATGGCTTGCTCGGGGACCAGCGCGGTGGCGGACAAGCGGGACCGGCCAAAAAGCGCCAGGCACCCAGCAACCAGTGCCAAGCCCGCGCCAACGAGCAACGAGGCCATACCCACCGAAAAACCATTGGCGGCGATATACGCGACCAGGGATGTCGCCATGAGGTTCAGTGCGATCATCAAAAGGATCAGAGAAATGCCAAGGCAGGCCAGCCCTAAGCCCGCTCGCGTCAGGTTTCGGGACAACTCCTCCTTGGCAAGCTTTACCTCAGCCCGAAGCAAACCCGACAGATGCTTGAGCGCGTTTGCCAAAAGCCCCGGTGCAGATCGCAGATCGTTGGGGTTATGCATCGCGGCCACCATTCATTCGCGCCAACGCGCTGGTGTGGCCCGAAGTATCGACCGAGGTACCATGCAGCAGCGACGGATCAATATCCCAAGGATCTGCACCAAAAGATGCGGATTGGGCCGCGCCCGTATTGCGCGCGCTCAGGAAACGGGCTGCAGCAAAACCGGCCAAGGCAGCCGATCCGACGAACAATAGCGGGTTTTCGCGGGCGAAATCAGACACCTTTCGGCTCATAATGGCCAAGTCGGCAGAACGGACTTGCCCAGCCACAGCTTCCATGTTGTCCGCAATCCTCGACAAGACCTGATGCTGCACCGATTGGTCGGGAAATGCATCGGCAGCTGCGTCGGCTGCATGAGCGGCGCTCTCAACCTCCTGCGCTGCGCTGTCCTTCAGGGATTCGGCCCGGGCCGAGGCCTCGGCGGTCACGGTGTCCTTGACCTTGCCGGCCAGATCCTGGGCATGGGCTTTTGCTTTCTCCGTGGTCTCAGTTCGACGTGGCATGCTTCGATCTCCTGTGTTGAGGTCTCGGTCACCCAACGCATGGCCGGCGAGATTGTTCCCAAGACCAGTTCGAACGCCACGGTGGACCCAGTTCGGATACCGTCAGATCACCCTTGCACGGTGTCAGTTGCAGAAAAAACGCCGCCGCCCGGAACCAGCTCGCGTTTGGCGCGTTTCACTGACAGCGACGAAGAAATCGAAAGGAATTTACGATGAACTGGAACCAAATTCTTGGACGCTGGACCGAATTCAAAGGCAAGCTGATCGAGCGTTTCGGCGATTTGACCGATGATGAGATCGAGCAAGCCCGCGGCGATCGCGAGCAACTGGAAGGCATCATCCAAAAGAAATACGGAGATTCGAAAGAAGACGTTCGGGAAATCGTGGATCGCCTGATGAAGGACATGTAGCCCAAAGGTGGATGCGCACATCGCGTGGGGTGGCATCAAGTCAATGGCGCCCCACAGACTCCCAAGATCGACCCCAACAGGTAATCACGAGCGCCATGAAACTGTCTGACCTCATCAACACGCCCGTTGTCCCAGCTGGAACCGACCACGCAATTGGTCGCGTTTCCGATATCGCCATTCGCGCTGGGCAGACCGAGTTGGAGTACGTCTTAGTCAATCTGAGCGTGGCCGGAGGGAATGACCCGGTGGCGTTCACCGCCGATACGCTCGAACTTGGTGCAAGCGAGGTAGTGTGCGCGTTATCCCAACACCAAGTGAATCATCTTCGACAACGGGAAGGAGGCGAGGTTCCCCTCGCAGTGGACATCAAGGGCCTACCGCCCCTGGTTGTAGGGCCGTTCGGCAACGCGATTGCGCCGGTTGTGATGGGAGCGGTCCTGAATGACGCTCTCGGCCAACGCCCCCAACCCACGCCACCTGCTAGCAACTTCCGATGGTTTACGAAGCTGCAGGGCAACCCTGCGTTTGACTCGACTGGTGAGTTGGGCAGATTCAAGGATATTGAGTTCGACCCTGACACCAAGGCTCTGCGGTTTCTCTTGATCGACGGGCGACCAGATATCCTGAGTTTTCCGTTCGCTGAGTTACGCAATATTCCCGACGACGAACACTACATGGTTCTGTCCAGATCTTCCGATCCGCTGCACCCGGTCTGAGGGTCTGGTCACGACTTGTCAAACCGCGCATTTGCGCGGTTTTTTCTTTTTAAAACAAATATTTTTGCATTTTTCTGGGAACAAGTCGCGGCGTCATTCGTTTGTTCAACAAGACCGCGGGAAACGCGGTCAGAACAGACCAAAGGAGTGAGCTATGAAACGTTTTCTGACCACAACTTCGATCGTTCTGGTGATGTCGGCATCGGCCTATGCAGAAAGCTCGAATGTCGAAGAAGTCGGCAAGAACCTGGAAGAGGCAGCCGAGGCAGCCGGTGATGCGCTGTCCAATACCGCGCAGGATATCAAGAACGCTGCGCAGAACACGGCGAAAGACGTCGACCAAGCAGCCGAAGCAACCGGTGAGTACATCAGCGAAAAAGCCGGTCAGATGGCCGATGCGGTTGACCCAACCACCATCGACATCAAGGGTTATGTCCCCGTTGCCCAAGGCACCATCCCGGCCGAAGATCTGACCGGCATGCGCGTCTATGACGTCTCGCAAGAGTGGATCGGCGAGATCGAAGAGGTCGTCGTCGACATGGACGGATCGGTAGATGGGGCCGTGATCGGCGTTGGCGGGTTCCTCGGCTTGGGGGAAAAGGATGTTCTGATCGATTTCTCGCGCGTGTCGCTGATGCGTGAAGTCAATGGTGACAACACCTATGCCTTCGTTCACGCTGACAAGGAGATGCTGAAGGATATGCCGGCCTACGAAGGGTCGTAAAACGGCTCCTCAGTCGCAAAGCATGTGATCAAGCCGTCGGCCGATTTTTCGGTCGGCGGTTCTTTAATTCCTGTCCATCCGCCACGTTTAGATCAGCGGGCGCGGAACGGCTTCGGTGATTTCGACCAAGCCAAGCTCGGCTAGACCCTCAAGATCGTTAATCTGCAGCACATTGTTGGACCATTCGGCCAGACCGAGATCCTTCAGCCGTCGCAGGGTCTTGTTCGTGTGAACCAGCGACAAGCCCAACGCATCCGCAAGATCCTGCTGCCGGTAGGGCAGCGGACACTGCAAGCCTTTGGCCAATCCGACAGCCTGCGACCTTGTGTAGAAGCGGTGCAGGCTCCACGCGATCTTCTCGATCGCGCCGCGCTGGCCGACTGTTGTCAGGGCGTCGCCCAGAAAATGCTCTTCGACGGCGGCCAGGAATGTCAGGTCAAAGGCGCGATCAGGCTGGTTCTGATATAACTCGAACAGCCGCGAGCGATTGAAAACGCACAGCCGCATCGCGGTTGTCGCTTCGACCGAGTGCCGCATCTCGCCCATGACGCCAGCCTGCAGCCCGACGAGATCGCCTGGAAGCACAAAGCCTATGACCTGCCTGCGACCGTTTTCGAGCGTTTTGTAACGAACGCCCATCCCGCTCAGAACCGTGAACAGATGCGCGGATTTCGCGCCCTCGATGAACAGTTGTGTTCCGGGTTCGGCCTGCATCTCACCGGTTTTGAAACCCTGCATGAATCGCAGGTCGTCTTCCGAGAACGGCAGGAAGACGTCCATCTGCCTCAGCGGACAGTCCCTACATGCGATCAGAGAATTTTTTCGTTGCTGTGTCATAGTTTATTGCGGCGCTGCGGGATTGCCCTACGGTGGCATCGAACAGATTTCAGGATGGTATTTATGGAACCCTCTTCCCGCAGCGTAGCAGATGTTTTGATTGTTACGGAAAACTTTATCGAAGCAGCGGACATCAGTGACGCCATCCCCGGAGTTTCGCCCGATCGCATTGTCCATATCCGCGAGCTGCACGCGGGCGGGCATTTCTGGCAGGACCCCGAATTCGCCCCGGCCCTGAGCGTTCTGAGCTATCGCAGAAGTGAGACGTCATTTGACGCCGTCGCGCGGCTGTTGGTTGAACGCGGCAGTGCACTGTTGCTGCTGGACCCGTCCCCCGAGGTGCAAGCGCAATTTGAATGCGCGGCTCTGATACGGCCTTTCACGGCTGCAGATCTTGCACGCAAGATCGCGTCCATCGATTTCAGTGGGAACGGCTTGAAGGTCGGTTCAGATCCTGGGTGAGTCGGCGCAGGGCGCATTGTGCCCCCAATATCCTTGAACGAAAATAGCGCGGCCGATGCCGCGCTTTGTTTTTGTACTGAGAATTTCCGAACTGATCAGATCGCGCTGCGCGCGGCCTTCGGGCCAAAGATCAGCCAGCAGATGAATCCGATGACCGGAAGCAACAGAACGAAAAGGACCCACAGGATTTTCGCACCGGTCGTCGCAGACGAACCGATGATCGAGATTATGGCCCAGATCGACAAAACCAGGACGATCAGACCGCCAATGCCATATACTTCCACCATACCGAAGTTCCTTTCGAATTACGTGTCGTTGTTCCTACGAGGAAACAACGCGATAGGTAGCCGAAAGTTCCCGACAAAGATCTGGGCGTGATCCCAGTTCTTTCAGAAGGTTTGAGGAACTTTGTACCTGACGGAACCAAAACGACCGGCAGAACGTTGGGTTTGAAGGTCGATACATGGGGTCAAAATGTCCGATAAAATCAAAGCGCCGCGAAAAGATCTTGTCGAGAAGGAAAGTGAGCGCGAAGCGGTCGAAGAAGCGTCCGGCCTGTCTCCGCGCCTGATATTCGAGACCATCCGCCAAAACGGCGAGGAGGAACTGGACCGCCCGACCAAAGCGTTGTTCTGGTCCGGGATTGCCGCAGGCGTGCTGATCAGCTTTTCAGTGCTCGGCGAAGCGATCTTGCGGGCACATCTGCCCGAAACCAGCGGGCGCTTTCTGATCGAGAACCTGGGCTATTCCCTCGGGTTTGTCCTGGTCATCTTAGGGCGGATGCAGTTGTTTACCGAAAACACGATAACGACTGTCGTTCCTGCCATGATAAATCCGTCCGTTGCCTGCTTCACCAAAACCGCCAGGCTGTGGGCAATCGTTCTGGGTGCCAATGTGCTGGGGGCGTTTGCGATTTCTGCCTTCCTGATCCATACGCCGGTGTTATCGCCCCAGCTCGTCTCGGTCATCAACGACCTGAGCCACCACGCCACCGGCATGGGCGCGTGGGTTGGTTTTTTGCGCGGAATACCGGCGGGGATCTTGATTGCGGCGATCGTTTGGATGCTGCCTTCAGCGCAGAACAACGAGGTGCTGGTCATCGTGATCTTCACTTGGATGATTGCGGCCGGTGACTTTACCCACGTCGTTGCCGGTTCGGTGGAAATGGCGGTTCTGATGCTTCAGGGTCAGTTGTCGGTAGGCGCAGCCGTTTTCAGCTTTTTCCTGCCCGTCCTCGCCGGCAACATCATCGGAGGAACCGCAGTCTTCACGATGCTGGCCTACGCCCAGATCAAACCCGAAATAGAAGAAGACCCGAAACGCGGCTGAGGCGCTTTGGGTCTTTGGGATGGCGGGCTGGTTGGCGTGGCAGTGACGAATAGCGCTGTCAGCGATTCCTGATGAAGAACCAGATCAGTAGACCGGCCAAACCCAAGCCGAGCATGGCCGGCAATACGTATTCGATGCCCATATCGGTCGCGGTGTACCGCGTGTCCTAGCTGCGGTTCACCTTGCGCAACGCGAGGCCCAGCAGGACACCCACGCCCAACGCTCCGACCATTGCCAAGCCTGGGTTCTCGCGCACGAAGGCGGCACTTTTCTCGGATGTCTGTGTCAGCTGCTTTTCCGCCTCGTCGCGCGCCGTCTTCAACGTGTCACGCGTTGCGGTTACGCCATCTTCCAACGCTGATTTGGCCTCCTTGGCCACTTCGTCGATCCGCGCCGCCATCTCGACATGGGGAGTGTCCTGAGGGGCCTTCTTCTCCGTTTTCTGTGTCATGTCAGATCTCCTTTCATCGACCCAACGCGGGCGGTCGCCAAAGGTTCCACCAAAATGATCCGGAACCAATCTGGGGTTCCAAGCGTTGACCCGTCAGTAGTCACAAAAATGAAAGGAAATCCCATGTTGTCCTGGGCGCTGATCTTTTTCGCACTTGCTATCGTTGCTGGCATCTTCGGGTTTGGCGGCATCGCGTCGGCCTCGGCCGGTATCGCACAGATCCTTTTCGTGATCTTTCTGGTCCTGTTCATCGGTTCGCTGATCTTGCGGCTGATCCGTGGGTAAGCCCCCGCGCATCCGCACTCCCTGAAACAGTACTCCGAGGTTCAAAGCCCTATGAAAGATGCCGTCGATACCCAAACCGCCGCCGAATTGCTGATTGCCTGCCTGGAAGCCAACGGCGTGACCTGTGCATTCGGTGTTCCGGGTGAGGAAACGACCGATCTGATCGCCGCAATCGACAAGTCGAGCATCGACTTCGTCTTGTGCCGGCACGAGCAGTCGGCGGCTTTCATGGCATCGGTTCACGGTCGGTTGACGGGGAACCCGGCGGCTTGCCTTTCGACGCTTGGACCTGGAGCGACCAACCTTGTCACCGGTGTGGCTGACGCTACGCTTGACCATGTGCCGCTGATCGCCCTCACAGGACAGGGGGCGCGGTCCAGGCTGGGCCGTGAAAGCCATCAGATCATCGATCTCGAAGCACTCTTTGCGCCAGTCACCAAGTCGAGCCGAACGCTGATGGTCGCGGATGAAATTCCCCAAGTCGTGGCCGAGGCCGTGCGATTGAGCAAGATCGACAAACCCGGAGCCGTCCATCTTTCCCTGCCCGAGGATCTCGCCGAGGTCCCGACACTGGCCGAACCTTTCGTGGCCCCGACGCCAGCCGAGGTGCGACCGGCGGCCGATGCGGTCATCCGTTCCGCGCGCCTGCTGGCCGAGGCGAAAAAGCCCTTGATCCTTGCGGGACACGGGGTGATCCGATCCGGCACCGCAAGCGACGTTCGGGCACTTGCAGAAAGCCTTTCTGCCCCGGTCGTCACGACATTCATGGCCAAAGGCGTTTTGCCTCCGGGGCACCCGCTCTCGCTGCATTCGATCGGTCAGCCGGGCAAGGAGTTGGCGTCTGAAGCCTTCGACCTGTGCGACCTGATCATTGCCATCGGGTTTGACCCGGTCGAATATCCACCCTCGAACATTTCGATGGGCGGTCAGAAGCCGGTTCTCGAGGTCTCGGACGTGGCCTCGACCGTTGATGTGGACTGGCCGGTAAAGGCCGCTCTGACAGGCGACCTTCCGCACTGCATCGACGTTCTGGCAAAGGCCACGGCCGAACGTCCCCCGCAAAGCTGGTTCAAAGATCTTCAGCGGAGGATTGACGCCTCGCTGGAAGGTGGAGCAACAGCTTCCGATGCCGCTTGTGTCGCGCCGTCGGAAATATGTCAGGCGATTTCCGAAACGCTTCGCGAAAGCGACGTTTTGCTGTCTGGCGTGGGCCTGCACAAGCTTTGGGTCGCCAGCAAGGTTCAAGCACGCCGGGCGGGTCAAATCATCATTCCGAACGGCCTGGCCGGTATGGGCCTTGCGCTGCCCGGAGCGATCGAGGCTGCCCGTCTGTTGGACGAGGGTCGGGTGATCGCCGTTTGCGGTGATGGGGACTTCTTGATGAATGTTCAGGAGATGGAGACGGCGGCCCGGTTGTGCGTGCCCGTGACTGTTCTGGTCTGGGAAGACAACGGCTATGGTCTGATCGACGAAAAACAGCCTGGTGCGCGCGAGTTTTCCTTCGGCAACCCCGATTGGGAGTCGCTGGCCCGATCCTTTGGCTGGGTCTACCACGACATCGAAACCCGCAGCAAACTTGCTCCTGCGCTGCAGGCGGCGGCCGACGTCGCCGTTCCGACTTTGCTGCGGGTGTCGGTCGACTATTCCGCTGATGGCGGGATGCCCACTGTCACCTGATTTTTTTGTCGAAAGTGGAACAACGCCAGGCTTTGGGCGTTTCTTCCCCAGTAGAAAAAAGGAGTTGTCATGACCGACGCATTGAACGTTGTCCCGAACGAAAACCCTGTTTCCACTGGCGTGCGCGACACCGCACCCTTGGCCAAGGGTCTGGCTGATATTCTGGCCGACACCTACCGGCTGACCTTCAAGACACATGCGTATCACTGGAACGTGGAAGGCCCTCTGTTCTATTCGATCCACAAGCTGACCGAAGAACAGTACGAAAACATGTTCGCCGCCGCTGATGAGATCGCGGAACGCATCCGCGCGCTGGGACACCTGGCGCCCTCGCGCATGTCCGACATCCTGGATTTCTCGGCTATCAAGGATCGCGAAGGGGACCTGTCCGCCGCCGACATGATCGAAGATCTGGCTGCTGATCACGAGCGGGTGGCGCACCGCCTGCACGCCCTGACCGAGCTTGCAGGAAGCCGCAAAGACGTCGTGACTGAAGATCTGGCGACCGAACGTTCGGCATTTCATGAGCAGGCAGCTTGGATGCTGCGGGCGATCTCGAAATCAAGCTGACGCGGTGACCGGGCGCGTGTGTCGTTTTGCGACCCAACTGTGCGCGTTTAAGGTCTTGGGCAGGCTTGCCGAAAAACCGGCAAGCCTGCACATTCCGATTTGGTGACTAGTCCAAAGGGCGGCAATGTCTGAAAAAAACACGAAAAGCCAAAACTTGGCCGAGGAGCGGACCGACTGGGCCGAAGACCGCACCATTTTGGCAAATGAGCGCACATTTGCGGGATGGATGAGAACCGGAATGGCATGCGTGGCCATCGCCCTTGGCCTTAAGGCCGTATTTTCCGCCGTCGAACCCGAGTGGCTGGCGAAGGCTGCAGCCACCCTTTTTGTGTTGATCTCGCTGCTAATCTACTGGGGAGCGTGGATGAACGCCCGCCGCGTGTATTCCCGATTGGAAGCGCACAGCGCCCAACCGGCATCTCGCTTCCACTTGCAATTGGTTGTTGGAAGCCTGTCCCTCGGATCAATCGCATGTTGCCTTGTGTTGTGGCTTGTCTAATTGAGGCGCCTGGCGTGCCCCCGTCGGGTGGTACGGTTTGATTGTTGGTGCATCATTGGCCTCTGGTCCACCGGCACGATGCATTCTGGCGCGAGCGGACAGTAGCCCAGTGAGCTGTGTGGCCTGACGGTATTGTAGTGGACACGCCATTACTCGATCAGAATTCTGGCTTCCTTTAGGCCGTAGAATAGCTCGCCGTTGTGCAGTTCATCGCGGAACCGTGCGTTGAAGCAGTCGCAGCAGCCGTTTTCCCAAGGTGAGCGCATCGGCCTCCCACAGGATGTCCTCGAACCCCCATATCTTGATCGGATCGAGCCCATGGCGCTGATAGCGGGCGAAATGCAGATCACCAAGAACCACGAGGGTATCGGTTTGGTACGGAATGGTCACATGGGTCATGGCGGTCGCCTCAGTGCAGCAAGGGGCGCATCGCCAGCGCCTCGGCGCGGTCGAGCATCCGGGCGACGGTGCGCAGGTTCAGGCGGCGGTGGGACAATGCGCCGGTCTCGAAGATGGCGGCGACGGCGTCGGTTGCAGGCTCGGCGAGTCCCCGCCGCGCGGCTTCGGTCATGGCGAAGTCCCTTAGCTGCCCCGTGGTCAGATCCGGCAGATCCAGCACCACGCAGCGGCTCTGAAACGGTTCCGGCAGGCCCTGCCTGCTGTTCGCCGTCATCACCCAGTTGACCCAGGACATGTCCATCTTGACCTGAAAGAACGGGCATTCCCAGGTCGCTGCCGTCATCCGCTCCAGCAGCGGCAGCAGGGCGTCGGTGAGAGTATGGCGCGTGCCTTTGTTGGAGTGGACCTCATCAGCCTTTTCGATCTCGTCGATGATCACCAGCGGTCCGGCATGCCGGTGGTTCAGGACCGTGTTGACCAGTTTGCCCGCATGGGCGCTGCCCCAACCGCGTTGTGACCCAGTGAGCGCGAACGACGCCGGCTCCCCGGTTGCGTCAATCTTGGTCGCGGGGACCTCCAGATAATGCGCCAGTCGCCGGGCCCAGAAGCTCTTGCCGATGCCGGGCGGGCCGTTCAGGACCAGCGGCGTGAACCGGACACCCGGCAGGCCCTGGCGCGCCGAGGCCCGCAGCCCGTGCCAGACGGCTTCGGTGGCGGGCGCCATCCAAGGCATCTCGGCATGCAGCGCAGCCGCGATCTCGTCCGCCTCGTGTTCGGAGGTGATGCGGGTGACCGGCAGCCCGCCACGCAAGGGCGTCAGCTTGGCGCGATTCTCCTCGCTCAGATGAGACAGGCCAGACAGGGCGTCCAGCCGCTGCACGTACCGGTGCGCGCGGCGCCTGATTTTCCGCCGCTCGGCCTCATTCAGATAGTCGAAGAACTGGTCCATCTTGTCGCGGTCGCCTTCATCGTCACCGGTCTGCGCCGCCTGGCGTTGCCTGCGGAGGGCGCGCAGGAATGTCTTCAGGCGCCGCTCGACCTCGTGCAGTGTCGGCAGGTCGTCTTCGAACCGCAGCGCATGAAATGGAATCGTGGTGGTGGCACGGGGCATCGCAGAATCCTTTCGAGGCGTGACAGGGCTTGCCGTGCCGTTGTCCACACCGCCGGGGCGGGCGGGACTGATGGGTGTGAAAGGTTCCGGAACCTGTGGAACGATTAGGGAACATCTAGCGTGCTGCGTGTCAACGCATCCTGGTTGGGTTGCGCCATCGAACCCGACCGGAATGAACGAACCGCTACACGGCATACAAGTTGTTGAAAGAACTGCGCTAAAAACAAAGCAGGTTCGGGGGCAATTCAAAAATCCGTTTTTTGTCGCAAAAACGGACTTTGGATGTCGAACGTCAGAAATCGAAATTCGAGAATGGCGATCCCTGAAGGACTCGAACCCTCAACCTGCTGATTAGAAGTCAGCTGCTCTATCCAGTTGAGCTAAGGGACCGCTGCACCCTTCTTGCGGTTTTTATGAGCGGGGTTCAAGAGCCAAGCGCATGAATGCGCTGTTCGGATCGTCACTGTACCCAAAGATCGGTCCGCAATAGGAATAACCCAACGCTTTGTAAAGCTTGCGGGCGGCATCATACTCTGGAAGATGCTCTGCCCCGGTTTCCAAAACCAAAGCTTCGACGCCTTCTGCGCGCGCCAGATCGGCCAGATGAGCCATCATGACACGCGCCAGTCCGCGCCCCCGTGCCTGTGCGAGGATATGCACCGATTTCACCTCGGCCGTGCCATCGGGTAACAGTTTCAAGGCGCCGCAGCCCAACGCCTGCTGATCGTCGTAAATCGCACAGAATCGAATACCCGGTCCGGCCAGTGATTCTGCGCTCATCGTATGGTTGCTTTCAGCAGGGCCGGCCGATTCGCTGTGGGCGAAATGAGCTTCCACAATCGGGCGCAACACGTCCGAGGTGGGGTCGGCCTCGCGAATCTCGATCATTCAGTGAGTCCAGGGACCGCGGCGGTCAGTAGCGAAGTTTTCTCCGTAACCGCGTGCGCGCAGGTTGGGTTTGCGCTTGTGCGGCTCGTTGACCTGCGCATCGATGCCATTGTCCCTGGCATAATCCATCGCCTCTTTCTTGGTGTCGAATTTCAGGCGTATCTGGGTTTGCGTGTCATTGGATGATGTCCAGCCCATCAGCGGATCAACCTTACGTGCCGAAGCGGGGGCATATTCCAGAACCCACTTGCGGGTCTTGGCCATCCCTGAAGTCATCGCATTCCTTGCAGGCTGGTAAATCCGTGCGCGCATGTCGCCTCTCCGTACTCACTTGGCTGGATCTGTTTATGCGTCAGAGCGCAACCCGGGACAAGACAACAATTGTCGCGGATTGTCGAAGCAAGCCAATGACAGAAACTGTCATCAGGGCCAATTATGATCTTCGACAAATCAGCCGAAGGATAAGCAGATGATCCATAGTGAATGCATTCTGGGCGTCGACGCGAACCCCGGGAACAACCGGGCGATGCCCTCGACCGAAGCCCATACCGTAATCGCCGACAAACCGATGATGACGAAGGCTCTCATCGGCGAGCTTGGCGCGTTGGCCGGCAAGGTTGGTTCGGATCACAATCCGGATGCGTATCTGCCCAGTGTCGAAACTGGGAGATTTGTACCGGATCAGCCCTTGCAGTTGGACAAAATAAGAACAAATGTAAGGGCCTGATCCGGAGCCTGCCCATGCCATACGCCCATTCCGACAAGACCCAAATGACAACCGAAGATGTTCGGGCCCGCCTGAAACTGGAAGGCGGCAAACGGTTTGTCATGCATACGGAGTTCGCCCCCGCAGGAGACCAGCCAACCGCGATCAAGGAACTTGCGGGCGGCATTCTGGATGGAGAGCGCGATCAGGTTCTGTTGGGGGCGACCGGTACGGGCAAAACCTTCACCATGGCCAAGGTGATCGAGGAAACTCAGCGCCCGGCCATCATCCTCGCCCCCAACAAGACATTGGCGGCGCAGCTATATGGTGAGTTCAAGGGGTTTTTCCCGGAAAACGCGGTCGAGTATTTCGTCTCCTACTACGACTACTACCAGCCCGAGGCCTATGTCGCGCGATCGGACACCTATATCGAGAAGGAATCGCAGATCAACGAACAGATCGACCGGATGCGCCACTCGGCCACGCGGGCGCTGCTGGAACGAGACGACGTGATAATCGTGGCCTCGGTCTCGTGCATCTATGGCATCGGCTCGGTCGAGACCTACGGGGCGATGACGCAGGATCTGAAGGTCGGACACGAATACGACCAGCGGCAGGTGATGGCCGATCTGGTGGCCCAGCAATACCGCCGCAACGATCAGGCATTTCAGCGCGGGTCATTCCGGGTGCGGGGCGACAGCCTTGAAATCTGGCCCGCCCACCTTGAGGATCGCGCCTGGAAATTCTCGTTCTTCGGTGAGGAACTGGAAAGCATCACCGAATTCGACCCGCTGACCGGCGAGCGCGCCGCGACAATGGAACAGGTGCGCGTCTATGCGAACTCGCACTATGTCACGCCGAAACCGACGATGCAGCAGGCCATCATCGGCATCAAAAAGGAACTGCGCCAGCGGCTGGATCAGCTGGTGGGCGAGGGCAAGCTGCTCGAGGCGCAGCGGCTGGAACAGCGCACCAATTTCGATCTGGAGATGCTCGAGGCCACCGGCGTCTGCAACGGGATCGAGAACTACTCGCGCTATCTGACCGGCCGCGCGCCGGGCGAGCCGCCCCCGACCCTGTTCGAATTCATCCCCGACAACGCCATCGTCTTCGCCGACGAAAGCCACGTCTCGGTGCCGCAGATCGGCGGCATGTATCGGGGCGACTATCGGCGGAAATTCACGCTGGCTGAACACGGCTTCCGCCTGCCGTCCTGCATGGACAACCGCCCCCTCAAATTCGAGGAATGGGACGCCATGCGCCCGCAATCCATTTTCGTCAGCGCCACCCCTGCAAAGTGGGAGATCGAACAGACCGGCGGCGTCTTCACCGAACAGGTGATCCGCCCAACGGGCCTTTTGGACCCCGAGGTCGAAATCCGCCCCGTCGAGATGCAGGTGGACGACCTGCTGGACGAGGTGCGCAAGGTCGCCGCCAATGGCTTCCGCACGCTGGTCACCACGCTGACCAAACGCATGGCCGAGGACCTGACCGAATATCTGCACGAACAGGGCATCAAGGTCCGCTACATGCATTCCGACATCGACACGCTGGAACGGATCGAGATCCTGCGCGACCTGCGGCTGGGCGCATTCGACGTGCTGGTCGGCATCAACCTGCTGCGCGAGGGGCTCGACATCCCCGAATGCGGGCTGGTCGCCATTCTGGACGCCGACAAGGAAGGCTTCCTGCGGTCCGAGACCTCGCTGATCCAGACCATCGGCCGCGCCGCCCGCAACGCCGAAGGCCGCGTGATCATGTATGCCGACAAGATCACTGGCAGCATGGAGCGCGCGCTGGAGGAAACCAACCGCCGCCGCGCCAAGCAGATTGCCTATAACGAGGAACACGGCATCACCCCCGAGACGGTGAAGAAAAATGTCGAGGACGTTCTGGCCGGTCTCTACGAAGGCGATGTGGACATGAACCGCGTCACCGCCACCATCGACAAACCGATGCACGGCGCCAATCTTGAGGCCCATCTGGACGGGTTGCGCGAGAAGATGCGCAAGGCGGCCGAGAACCTGGAATTCGAAGAGGCCGCCAACATCCGGGATGAGATCAAACGTCTGGAAGCGGTCGACTTGGCCGTCGCCGACGACCCCATGGCGCGCCAATGGGCGGTCGAGAAAGCGTCCGAGGATGCGGTCAAGTCGCGCGGGCGGTCAACGGCCGGACGGCCGGGGCAGCGGGGTGGGAATGTTAAGCGGCGAAAGAGGTAAGGTAGTGTCGGCGTCAGATGAGTGGATAGGTTTTGAAAAGCAATCGATTGAAGTTCAATTTGCCCTGTTTACACAATGCAGATTACTTAGCATTGCGATTAACCAATACGATCAAGGAAATCACTTCACTTGTCTCTGGATGGCTAATGGTATCAATACAATTTGCCACGACAAAGGCGGATCTCACATATCCATTTTAAGGGCGCTGGGAATTAAGGATGAAATTTTCGTGATATCCAGCGTCGACAAAAGCTTAGACAAGGAAAACCTTCTTCCACAAAGCTTGCTTACAAATATTCGCATTCACTCAGAAAACCATCAAATGACGGTAAAACACGTTCCAAAAGACGTGAAAAGCGTGCAAATTGGTGCGGAAAAAAGTGAGTATCGCAAACTTTCTGTCAATGATTGGCTGAACGAGCCTGTTTTATTGAACTCCTCAAGGCAAGAGTTTTCTAGGATACAAATTGTTTCTTGGATGCGAAATACTGTTGGCGGCGCTCACTTTGACAAGTCACCAAAACACAAAAACTTTTTTCTCCATCGGGGCACTTCCAATCCCGGCTCTTTTTGCTCTCCTGATGGATCCCAGGTTGCACCAGATAACACTGCAGAGGACGCCGCAGTAAGGCAAATGGTTCACGAACTGCTTGCTTCAATGGTGATGCAATCCAAAGTTACTGGGTTGAATTATGAGAACTAGGCCTTGCGAAGGCATGCATGCGTAGGATGGGGGCTCGCACCCATCTTTCTCAAACGGTCAAAATGATGGGTGAAATAACCCATCCTACACCCTAGCAATCGAACGCACACACTCCACCCTTGCAGCCCAGCGCTCCCTCCTCCACGTTTGAAATCACAGATTGTGATTCCAAACGGTTGCTATGACGAACCCGAAAAACCTTCCCAGCACACAAGAGGTCCAAAGCGCCATTCACCGGGTGCGCGGCACCCGCGTGGTGCTGGCCGAGGATCTGGCGCGGTTCTACGGAAAATCCGTCAGCGCCTTCAATCAGGCCGTCTCGCGCAACAAAGACCTGTTCGAAGGCTACCGCTTTCAGCTGACCGACGCCGAGGTGGCCGATTTGACATCACAGAATGTGATTTCAAAACCCAAGGGCCGCGGTGGGCGGCGGGTCAATCCTTGGGTCTATACCGATTACGGCGTGGCCATCGCCTCGACTCTGTTCAAGGACCCGCTCGCGATCAAAATCACCCGCATGATCACCGAGGCATTCGTCGACGGCGCCAACGCCCTGACCGAAACCCCACGCAGCGCGCCCGAGATCCTGCCGCCCGAAGGCACCCCCGCCCCGCTGCTGCCCAATGGCGATCAGTTGCGGGCGCTGGCCGAAAACATCCTCGATTCCGGGCAGCAGAGCCTGGTCGATTACATCGCCAACCCCACCACCAAACGCCAGCAGGCGGTGGCGGTGATCATGAAGACCCTGGCCGAAACCGCAGGCGAAGAGGTGCGCACCCAGCACGAGCGTCTGCGCCTGCGGATCGCCGAACGGTTGGCCGCCGGCGATTATGCCGATGATGACGACCGCAAGGGGTTGCTGGACCTGCTGAATGCGATGAAAGGCTGACGCAACCCTTGCCCCGGACCTTTCGGCCGCTAGACTCCGCCCCATGCGCGTTGTCCTGTTATCACTGACCCTCGGCACACCCGCCGCCGCGTGGGAAGCAACGGTGGGCCAGATCTGCACCCTGTCACACATGACGGACACGGCAGAGATATTCCTGACCTATGACCCGGCAAAACCGCTCTATACCCTGTCCGTTACCCGCAAGACCGAAGGTTGGACCAACACCCCATGGTTCGCGATGCGGTTCGAGGGGCCGAACCCCATCGAAATCGCCACTCCGCATCATGTTCTGTCCGACGGTGCATCGATGCTGACGGTTACCGATACCGGATTTGGAAACGTGCTGGACGGGCTGGAATACAACCTGACCGCCTATGCGTTTACGCAGGACAGGGTGAGTGAATTTCCCTTGGACGGTGCAGCACCCCAGGTTCGCATTTTCCGCGAATGTGCCGGGGCTCAGCTGTCCTGACCGGGTCAGAAATCGAACAGATCTTCCAGAAAACCGCCACGTTTCTTTTTCTTGCGATAGCCGTGATCCGCCCGGTCATCGTAGCCGGGTTGTGGCGGAGAATACGCTGTCGAACGCTCGATGATCTTGTCCAGTTCGCCCCGATCCAGCCAGACACCTCGGCATTGCGGACAATAGTCGATTTCAACCCCGTTTCTGTCCGTGATGACCAGTTGAGTTCCGTCAATCGGGCATTGCATCATACGATCTCCTGTTTTGCCATCTAATCTATATGAGATGGGGTTGATCCGCTGCATTGCCATCCCTCTGTGACATGACGCCCGTTCGCTTGGGTCAAGCGGTATGACACAGGCAACTGGCCCCGGCCCAGGCAGAATTTCTGGACTTCGCGATTACAACCGTCAGGGGCGCACGAACTTGGCCGTTCCAAGAGACCGCTGTTGCGGTTCGGGACTGTTGTGAAGTGCCGGCGCAGTTGCCCGGGGCGGGTTGGCAGCGCCACAGGCGACCCCGTCGCCATCCGGGTCATTGCGCTTGTGATACCCTGCCTGCCCCTCGTAAAACGGCCCCACCCCCAGCGACTGCGTTGCATCACAACCCGCCAATGCGATCAGGTGGATCACCGCCTCTTCCCGCTCAAATTCGGACAGGCGCAGAAAAACACCCGTGGCGATCAGAACGGTGGTCAGCGGCAACAACAGAACCATGACCAGTATGCGTAGCGGAGACAGCGCGTGCCTGCGCGTCGCCTCTGCGCGCCGGTGTCGTCTGGACGGCCGTGGCTTCGGATCAGGCGTATCCTGCGAGGGTTTCTTGAACAGCATTGCCTGATCTGTAACGTCGATTTGTGGCAAAGCCGAGGCAATCCCATAACGCTGAGGTAAAACAAATGGTGCAATCCATTTCAGGCACTTAAGATGGCGGGGAACCGTCATCTGCCTGTGTTTTTTGCTGCCGAACCGATATCGTGACCCAATCCGATCCCTATCAGACGCCCGACGCAGCGGCGCGCTTGCAAGCACAAGACCTTCTCTTTCAGGCAAAATTTGCCGCACTGGCCTTTCTGCGCCCTGACACCGGGTTGCCGTCTGTCTCGCGGATCGCGCTGGCCACGGATGAAGCAGGTTGCCCTGTCTCTCTGATTTCAACCCTTGCGGAACACACGCGCGCGCTGAGCACTTGCCCCAACTGCGCCCTTCTGATCGGAGAGCCCGCAGACAAGGGCGACCCGCTGACCCATCCGCGCCTGACATTGCACGTGATCGCTCAGCCAGTTCACCGGGACATGGCAGGCTATGGTGACTTGCGCGACCGGTACTTGGCGCGACGGCCCAAAGCGAAACTCTATATCGATTTCGCCGATTTCGGACTGGTCCGGTTCGCCATTCAGGACGGTCTTTTGAACGCCGGATTTGGCAAGGCCTATCGCCTTACCGCACAGGATTTCTAGCCATCAGCGGACCACATGCACGGCGCATCCCGCATGACGAACGACATGAGACGCGGTAGAGCCCAGAAGCAGGTCCTGCATCCCCGGCCGGTGGGACGCAATTATGATCAGATCGGGCTTGTTCGCCTCGGCCCAATCCAGAATGGTCCGGCCGGAATGTCCCTCGATCACCAAACCCTTGGCATTCGGCAGCTGCGATGCCAGTTCATCCAGTTCTGTCTGAATCGCCTTACGCGCCTCTGTCAGATATTCGGACGGCATATACGAGATTGCATAGTTTGGAATATGCTCGACCACATGCAACAATGTCACCTGCGCGTCTGGCGTGGCCAGAATCTGGGCCAGCTTCAAAGGCCCGGATGTATCTCTTTCAGCATCGAACGAGATGGGGACCAGAATGTTGTGATACATGATGTGAGCCTCCAATTTTGCAGGCTAACTTTGAAACAGATATGAATTGCAGGCTTTGATTCAGGTCAGGAACTGCCGAATGTCTCAGCGACGTCATACATGACCGGCTCAAAGCTTTTGCAGAGTTCGTTGATCTTGCGGTTGCGATCGCGCATTTCCGGCGTGCGCAGCATGGCAAGGAAATCTTCGCGGCGCTCCCATTGCGAATAGTTTGCTATTCGGGTTTGTGCGTCATTGACGTGCAGCCCGGCGGAAACGAAACCTGGCTGCTTCGAAATGAACTCGGCATAGGCATCCGTCAAAGCTTCCAGAAGGTCCTGACAGGTGCCAGGCGTCATTTCAAAGGTCGTGATAACTGTTTGAACACTGGCGTTTTTGGCGATTTTCAGCATCGGGATTCTCCACTTTCTGTCCCAAGCCTAACACATCAAAATGAAACGTCGCCTATTTCCTGCCGACCTTGCAAACCGGGTCAGTCATTTACGGTCAGATCAGAGTGAAATGGCCACCCGTTTCGGAGTGGCCAGACAGCCTTTTAACGTTCCATGCGCATCAGAACTGAGGCCGTACCCTTCACATGCTCTGGCCAGCGCAACAGAAAACTGTCGCCTGTCGCCCCCTGTTCGACCTCAACATGAGGCGCACTGAAGACATGGTTGTTGAACACTCCCGAGAGCACACCGATCGTCGCAACCCCATCGCAGCTTCGTGCCTTGCCGTCGAATGGCAACTGTCCGTTTGCCGAAACAGGCCAAAGATTGGACACCGAGTTCTGCGTATAGCGAACCCTCAACGGGTTTGCGGATTTCCTGGTTACGCCATGATACGTATTGTTCTGGAAGGTCACGTTGGTGTGCCTGTCTTTGTTCAAGTCGGCAAAGCTTGTATCCACCCGTTCCGCTCGGAAGATTTCACCGCTCGTGGCACGAAACTTGTTGCCGGTCACGACCAGGCCATTGAGAAAATGCCCGGGCCCATAGGGGCGAATGACGATGAAACTAAACCAGGACGGGGCCTGACTAGAATAAAAGATGTTGTCCGTGATGCTCATCGCACTGAACGAAAAACCACTCGTGTATGTCGGCGACGGGTCGCGTTCATTCGTCCATTCGATGAAACAGTTGTCGACATAATTCTCGGCGATAGTGGAACTGTTGTAGGTGCCAATCATGATCAAACCGGCCGTACGCACACCTTGCGGGATGCTATCGCCCTGAAAGACATGGTTGCCCAGAATCATGTTGTTGTCACCGCCCAGAACAGCGAAATGTCTGAAACGCACGGCTCGGTTGTGGCGCAGCTTCACATCGTTTGAATTGGTATTCAACGCAATGGAATACCGGTCCGTAACGACAAGGGCTTCTTCTGCTGACAGGAACTGGCAATTGTCGATCAGCATGCCCTTGCACCCCGTTCCGGTCGACGTGATCCCCCGGTCTTTCGGGCGGCTGACAAAACAGTCGTTCAACGAAAATGTACTGCCGGCGGCCGCCAAACGAATTCCGCTGCATCGGCTGTTGCATTGAAATTCGATCTGCTCCATGCCGAATTTTCGAAGCGTGCTGAAGCTGCTGAAATCCAGCAGGTACTTGAATGAATAGAACGAAAAGGGCTGGGTCCCCGACGCCCCCACAAGGGGCGCGCTCAGTGTGATCTCACCCGCACCGACGTTCTTTGACCGTACATAGATTTCACGCCCGACTCCGCTGCCGGCAACGTAGGACCCGACGGGAATGTTGGCGACATTCGCGACATTGGTCAGACGCGTTTTGTCCGACGGATCATAGGTCGCAGTCGAGGTGAACGTTTCCGTATCCCAAGCCGAACTGCTTTTGACGTCAAACTGACCATTCCGGATCACGCGACGGGTTGAAAAACCACTCTGCTTGTTGGGAACCGCTGCGGCCATGTCGATCGGCGCGGTGACGGAAATCTTGCGACCACCCAAATCCAGCGAGTCATGATCCGAATTGTTCAAAAGGGCCTGAAACGCTTTTTTGAACGCCAGTTCTTCGTCTCCGAAAGCCGAAATGTAAGACGGCAGATGGAAATCCTTTGTCAGCAACAGCATCTTGTCATCCGGCATGGTGACTGTGCCTTCAAAGTCCATTTCGGACGTCATACTGGTGTTTTCGGCCAGATGATAAGTCCCTTGCGGAACGTAAACCCGACGGCCACCCGCCGCCTGATCGGCCGCTTCAAACGCAGCTGAATCATCCGTCACACCGTCGCCGATGGCCCCATAGTCGCGCACATCCACAACACTGATCATCTCACGCAGGAAGACACCGGTGACATCCGTGATCTCCAGGTCGTCGACGCGCACCAGCGCCCCATTCGCGCCCTCAATATCCAGACCAAAATGGCCATACAGGGCGGCCAGCCCCCAAGGCATGTCCACGCCGGGGCGTTTGCCGGTTCCGACGATCGCCGTTATTTCATGCACGCTTCCATAGCCCGACAGCTGTGTGGCAGGCCCCTGCTCCACGACACCTGCCACATGCGTGTCCCCTGCACCCCCGGCCCAGGCCGCTATGCGCACCGATGGCAAAGGGCCGCTGATCGCCTTGACCCGCGCTTTGATCTGCAAATAGCAACCGGGCAAAATCGGCGTCTGGCCCATATACCGAAGCTGTTGGGTAGTTTGGACTTTTAGGATCTCCAGACAACCACCAAAATCGGCATCCGCAGGCACGAAAACCCCCGTGCCGGATCCGCCATATGTGGGCGAGCCGGGCGTTCCGTCCCCCGCAGACCAAACGGTCAGGCCATTCGCGAATTGAGGCGGCATGAAGACGATGCCGTCAGTGATTGCCTTGTTCATTGAAAACCCTTTCTAAATCGCGCCGCACCAATCTGGCGACGCGTCCAAACCCCGTGTCCAGGTCCGCCCCGAACGCGTCAGTCTGAATACCGAAAGAGAGTTAACCACGGCTCATATCACCGTGACGGTGGTGTTGCCTCAGGCCGCAGGGTCAGCGTTGCCCAACAATTGGACGCCGTTGATTTTCCAACCGCCCTCCAGAGGGATCATCTGATAGTCCAGTATGTGCACACGCCCGTTTGCGTCGGTGATCATCACCTTTTGCCACAGGGCGCCTGCAATTTCACGCAACTCCAGAAAACGTATGTCGGACGGACGCCAGACCATCGGATACCCATTGCGTACCATTGCTCCGAAATTGTCGGGGTTCTGAAAAAGGCGCTGGATGCTGGGGCTGGCAAAGGTGAAGGCCGTGGCAAAATCATCCGCCTTGAAGGCTTGTATCTGCGCCGAAATGTTTGCTTCGATCTCTGCGTTTTGCGCAAATGCGCCCGACCCCAGCCCAACACTCAGGGATACAGCAAGCAAAAATCGACGCATGGGGCCACCTCCTGCAAAAAAGAGTAGCCCCATACGGGATCAGGTCAAATCAGACCAACTCTCCGGCCAGCGCCTTGTCGATCAGGGCAATTGTTTCAGGCACACCGTACAGCGCGATAAAGCCGCCAAAACGCGGGCCCTGCGATGCACCCAGAAGCACTTCGTACAACGCAGTGAACCAACCGCGCATGGGGTCGAACCGCTCACGCCCGATGGAATAGACCACAGATTGCAGCGCCTCGTCCTCGGTCGGGCCATCATAAGCCTCAAGCGCGGCTTTCAGCGCTTCCAGCGCCTCACGCTCCTGATCCGTAGGTGCGCGGTGTTTGCGCGTTGGTTTGACGAAATCGTTGAAGTAGCGAACCGCAAAGCCCGCAGCCTGATCCAGATCGGGATGGCTTTCAGCTGTTGCTTCCGGCGCATAGCGGCGAATAAAACCCCACAGCGTCTCCTTGTCTTCCGCGCCCGAGACCGACGCCAGGTTCAGCAACATCGCAAACGGTACGATCAGGGTCGATTCAGGAACGTCGCCACCATGAATGTGCCAGACCGGATTGTTCAACCGAGCTTTCAGGTCCTGCCCCGGATAGGCGCGCAACTGTTGATGATATTCGTCATAAGCCTTCGGGATCACGTCAAAATGCATCCGCTTGGCCGTTTTGGGCTTTTGATACATGAAATACGCCAGGCTTTCGGTCGGTGCATAGGTCAGCCATTCGTCGATCGACACACCATTGCCGGACGATTTCGAGATCTTCTGGCCATTCTCATCCAGGAACAGCTCATAGGAAAAATGCTCGGGCGCGCGGCCGCCCAATGCACGGCAGATCGCGTCATAGATCTTTTCGTTGGTCGCATGTTCCTTGCCGTACATCTCGAAATCGACACCCAGCGCTGCCCAGCGCGCCCCGAAATCCGGCTTCCATTGCAGTTTCACGTTGCCGCCAGTCACGGGCAGGGTCCATTCCTTGCCGTCCTCGTCATCGAATGTGACGGTATAGGTCTCTGCACAAACTTTCTTCATCGGCACATACAGAACCCGCCCGGTTTCCGGATGGATCGGCAGGAAAATCGAATAGGTCTGTTGGCGCTCTTCCCGCAGGCTTTTGAGCATGATGGCCATGATGTCGTCATAGCGCTCGACCGCGCGCTTCAGGATCTCGTCGAACTGGCCTGACCGATAGAAATCGCGTGCAGAATAGAACTCATAGTCGAATCCGAAAGTATCGAGGAACCGGCGCAACATCGCGTTGTTGTGCTCGCCGAAGCTGGGGTATTCGCCAAACGGATCGGGAACCGAAGTCAACGGGCGCTGCAAATGTTCTTCAAGCGCCTCCGGGTTGGGCACGTTGCTGGGCACTTTGCGCATCCCGTCCAGATCGTCCGAAAAACAGATCAACTTGGTCGGTATGTCCGAAAGCGCCTCGAACGCGCGCTTGACCATCGTGGTCCGCGCGACCTCGCCGAATGTTCCGATATGCGGCAAGCCAGACGGGCCGTAACCGGTTTCGAACAGCACATACCCCTTTTCCGGAGCACCCTTCTGATAGCGTTTGAGCAACCGGCGCGCCTCTTCAAAAGGCCAGGCCTTGGACGACATCGCGGTTTCACGCAGTTCAGACATTTCAATGTGCTCCATCGGGGAAAGTGTCGCGGTCACCCCATGCAACCGGACCGGCCCCTCCTATTGTGCCAGTGCAGCATGAGTCAATAAAGCAGTGGCGCAATTCGCGACACACTGCGCCAAAAAACAGTCGCCCTCGGGCCGGCAGGGAAACGTTCCCTGGCCCGCAAACACTCTGTCCGGGATATCTGCGCTGCATTTTCACCGGCCAGCCCTGCTCAGGCCACAATGGTGGTGCGACGGTTCCCCCGAAACAAAAAAGACACGGGCGCGGGCGCAAACTTGACCCGGTTGTTTCGCACGCTCACCGGGCAGTGTTAGACAAAGGCGACACGGGGGTGTTCCCCGGACCAGAGGAAACGGGATGCGACGCGAAACCACCAACCGTATACGCTTTGTACTCGAAGATATCGTGCCGCCTATCCTGCGTGACAGCGCCGCGTTTCATTGGCTGGCATGCAGGGTTTGGGGCGACCATATCACTCGCCTTGCCGAATTCCGTGAACGCGCAACCTATCTGACCGATGACGAATACGAAAAACTCTACCGCGATCATCCGCGCGTGCATCAGGGCACCGACAATTCCGAGGCCTGCATCAAGCGGATTGCCACGGATATCGTCGGGCAAAGCATCTGCGATATCGGCTGCGGCACCGGAGTTCTTTTGCAACGCATAAAGGCCGCCCGGCCCGACATCACGCAACTGACAGGGGTGGATTTCGTCGTCGATGATGCGGCTGCCATCGACAATATCGACTATGTCGCAGCTCGGATCGAAGAACTGCCGTTTGAAGACAACAGCTTTGACACAGTAATCTGCACCCACGTGATCGAGCATCTTCTGGATTACCGGCAAGCAATCTCTGAACTGCGTCGTGTCGCGCGAAAACGCGTCATTATCGTGGTCCCGCGTGAACGCGAAAGCAGGTACACCTTCAATCCGCATTTCAACTTTTTCCCCTACACCCACAGCTTTCTGCGCGCGGTGCATCCCAGCCCGGACATCCATGTCTGCGAAGATCTGGGGCGCGACATCTACTATTGCGAAGACCGCCCCGAGGAAAAACCGGAACCGGAGCACCAAGGATGACTCCGCCCGCCCCAACGACACTGGTCTGGGCTGGTTTGCTGTGCACACCAGTTATGATCTCGGCTGGGCAAATCCTGTTCAAACTGGCAGGAAACCGGATTGACGGGCGCGAAGCCACCGGATTGGCGGGCCTCATTCAGACGCTGTTCGATCCTTTCCTTCTGACAGCCTTTGCCATCTATGGCTCGGCTACGGTGCTGTGGGTGTATGTCCTGCGGTATCTGTCTCTGTCCCAGGCCTACCCTTTCATGGCCCTCAGTTTCGTTCTTGTGCCACTGGCCTCGCACGTCTTCTTCGGCGAAACACTTGGGCTGCGCTACTGGCTGGGGGCCGCGCTTTTGATTTCCGGAATGATGGTCATGAATACCTGATCGCGCGGGGGTGGATGAAACAAGGTGTTGAACCTGACCCGCTGCGCTCATATCGTGCGTCCTCGAACGACCCCAATCAGGACCATCCCATGACCGAGCAAGTGCCCCACCCGATGTCCCCGCAGGATTGCCTTGTGGCGATCATGGTTGCAGTCTCGGCCTCTGACGAAAACATCCGAACCGCCGAGCTGGTCAAGATCGAAGTCGCCGTGAACATGCTGCCGGTCTTTGCCGGGTATGACATCGATCGGACCCGTCGTGTATCACAGATTGTTTTTGACCTGTTCGAACAGGAAGACGGTTTGGATGCGCTGTTTGGCCTGATCCGCGAAAACCTGCCCGAGCGTCTGAACGAAACGGCCTATGCGCTGGCTTGCGATGTTGCAGCCGCCGACGGTTCGCTGGCCGAAACGGAACTGCGCCTGCTGGAAGAAATCCGGTACGAACTGAATATCGACCGCCTGCATGCCGCCGCAATCGAACGCGGGGCACGCGCGCGCCACACGGTCTGATCCGGGCGATCTACGGGTTTCAGCTTCCGTAGAGCGAACCCCAACGTTCCAACAAGGCCCGTTGCAGTTTCCGCGACCTGCGGTTCCAGCTGCGCGCGCCTTCAGGCCGTTCGCGTTGTGCGCGAGGAATCTTGGCGCGGTGGGCCACGTCCGCCGTAAAAATGGCAAAGGCCAGATCGACCCCGTCCGCCGTTGTCAGGAAACCGCCCAACCCGGATACGAAGTTCAATGTGCCTGTCTTGGCATCGACCTTGATCGGGTGGTTCTTTACCGGCCGCCCATTTCGATCCGTCAAGGCAAAAGGCTTCATCAATGGGCGCAATACGCCCATTTTCCGGGCCGCGACAAGGGCCGCGACCAGATCCGCCGGCACCATACGCGAGGCATCGCCAAGACCGGAATGATCGACCATCGCGATCCCGTTCACGCCAAAGCTCTGAGACGCCCAACGGTTCATCTCGGCCGCCGACTCCGCCAGGTTGCGCGGGTCAACGCCCCGCGCTTTGGTTGCGGCCAGTCCGACCATCTCGGCCGTCAGGTTCGTCGAGTATTTCAGCATCCCCTGCAAAATACTGTTCAATGGATCGCTGCGATGCACCACAAGGTCGACGCCTTTTGGCGCCTCTCGTGTCACTTGCACCCGATTCAAAACGATTCCATTGGATCGGGCCAAAGTACGAAACACATCACCTGCGTACAATGCGGGTTTGCGCACAGGCAGCCAGCGCGCCCCGCCATTGCCCAGCGCGCCCTTGGCCACGGTCCAGCGGTCCTGCCGCGCGCTTGGCTGATAGGTATAGATCGGCAAGCTGCGGTTCTCGACCCGCATGGCTGCCACATCAACTGCCGGCACATATCGCGCGCTGCGGGCATCCATGGTCACATCGTAACCCTTACCGGCACGCTTCCACTCGAAATGGACCCGATTGAAATTCAACGATATCCCGCTTACCGCCGGGCTGTACCCCACATGATCCGGCTGACCGGGATCAATGCTGAACACGAAGGGCAGCGCCCCGTCATAGACCTTGAAGGCTCCTCGAACCTCGGTGATTCCGGCCTCGCGCAGGTTGGCCGCCATCGTGGCCAGCGCATCTGTATCCAACAGCGGGTCACCCCCGCCTGCCAGTATCAGATCGCCATGCAAAATCCCGTTTTCAATTGGCCCATCTGCGATCAAACGGGTTTCGAACCGGTGGTCGGGTCCCAGAACGTCCAGCGCATAAAGCGCGGTCATCGCCTTGCCGACACTGGCCGGAGGCAAGCCCGCACCTTCACCAAAAACCTCCAGCGGCTTTCCGGTCGCCACATCCGCGACGGCGAAAACAACTTCGCCCGTCAACCCTGCGGCCGCAACCAAACGCTCGGCGCCACTCAACAGCGCCACACGCGCGCGCGGCCTGAGCGAGACCAGCGGCGCCTGTGCCAGACCAGCTGCCGGGATCAGAGACGCCCCCAATCCTCCCAGAAACTCACGACGTGAAAAACGACCAGCCATAGTTGGAATAAAATCCCACAGATCAAATGCGCGCAACCACTCGCTGCGATTATGCGCCGCGCAAGGCTATTCCGGCAACACTTCCGCGCGCCATTCGCCGCGCGTCCGAATCTCGGTGGAACTGACATCAACCATCGGCACATTCACGAAACACCAGGCCGGAGCCTGCGCCCGCCCCAAAAGATGCCGCGCCTGCCCGTCGATCCTGTACTTGGCATAGACCCGCGCCGCCCTGGACATCCGGGCGGATATCCGGTCCCCGGGCCGTGCGACCACACCGACAGGGACACTGTCCATGATCCCTCGCCAATCTTTCCAGCGGTGGAATTGCGCCAGATTGTCCGCCCCCATCAGCCAGACAAATCGCACCTGTGGATACAATCGCTGCAACGCTGTCAGAGTATCCGCAGTCGCGCGTGTACCTGTCAGCGCCTCGATGTCCGTCACCTCGACACGCGGATGCTGCATCACATTCCGCGCTGCCGCCATTCGCCTGTCCATGGGCGCGGGCCCGCGTTCCTTCAACGGATTGCCCGGCGATACCAGCCACCAAACCCGATCCAGCCCGAACGCCTTCATCGCCTCAAGCGTGACATGCACATGGCCCTGATGCGGTGGATCAAACGACCCGCCGAACAGACCGACGACCTGCCCAGGTCGCGCATAGGGTATGCCGTACCGCTTCATACCCTGCTGATGTTCAGAACTGCGGGGCGTTGTCAATCAACAGGTTGCACCACATCACCCAGCCGAACCCGCCCGGGTCGCACGACTTCGGCGCACCATCCTCCGTGCCCACGCACGGAGGAATAGCCACCCTTGCCCAGCGCTTCTTCCATCCGGCTGCACGGCGCACAAATCACGGTGAGGCGCAAAATTGCCTCGCCCACCTGCACCTCGCGCCCTTTGAGCGCCGTCAGATTGATCCCCGAAACCACCAGGTTGCGCCGTAGGATTTCAGGCGCAACCGGCCCCTGCCCCAGGCACGACCCAATCGCCGCCAGATGCTCCTGCTGGATCAAAGTCACCGCTCGCTTGCCAACGCGGGCGCGGTCACCATCAAGCCCCTTGGCAGAGATCGTGACCGCGTCCACTATAGCCATCTCCGACCGCCGCTCGAGCCGCAGCCCGATCCATTCGACACGTCCCGGCTGCGCCCAACCGGCAATGAGATCTTTCAAGGACATCGATGGCTCCAAGATTTTCGCACCTCCCCTCATCTAGCAGTCTGGCCCTTCGCAAGGCAGCCGCTAATAGTAGCGCTGATTGATTTGTGAATTGGAGAAAGACACGCGCCTGACTATCCCCGAACCTGAGATCACGCTTTACCAAGACGGGTTTGATAAGCACGACAAACTCTCGCGCAAACCCACCGGCGACAAACTGTCGGAACTGGTCGAGCGTATCGACGACCCTCTTGTGATTGCTTTGGACGGAGCTTGGGGGTCCGGCAAGTCTTTCTTCTTAAAATGCTGGGTCGGTGAGCATCTGAAGCGCGAAAAGAACACGACACAGACCGTCTATTTCGATGCTTTCAAGCATGACTTTCTAGACGATCCTTTGATTGCCTTGACCGGTGCGATCGCCGAACGGTTTGAAGAAGCAGATGACAAACCGGCTCAAAAAGCTTGGAAAAAGGCCAAGCAGGTCGCCCCCGCCCTCGGCCGCGCGCTTGTGCGCACCGGAGTTTCGGTGGCAACAGCGGGCCTAGTGACCAAGGCAGACGCGTTGACGGATGCCGCTATCAACACTGTTTCCAGCGAGCTCGACGGGGCTGTGGCCGAATTCTGGCAAAGAGAGAACGGGAAACGTGCGGCGATGGCGGCTTTCCGTCAAGCACTCATTGATCTGACGGAACCAAACAACGATGGTTACCCAACACGAAAACTAATCGTTGTAATAGACGAGTTGGATAGATGCCGCCCAGACTTTTCGCTTTGCCTACTAGAGGTGACCAAGCATTTTTTCAGTGTCGACGGTGTCCATTTTGTTCTTGGAGTAAACTTGTCGGAATTGCAAAACAGCGTTCGTGCAAGATACAGCGAAAATTCAGACGCAGAGAAGTACTTACAGAAGTTTACGTCTGTAACACTACCGCTGTCGGGCGCAAAGGTTCGCCAGGGAGAAATCGGTGTGTATTCAAAATATTACGAGCACATCTCCGAACAATACAATTTTGATAACGATTGGCGATACGACTGGATAAGAAACTACCTCCTGATGATCGACCATCACACTTCTGTTAGCCTGCGTGACATTGAAAAACTGATTTCACAGGTCATCGTTTCGCCAGAACCCGAGACTGCTTCTGAAGGCACCTTTCATATTTATTCCGGACTTTCTGTTCTTCGCATTATTAAGCCCAATCTCATTAAAGATGCTCGGTTTAACCGACTCGAATATAAAAATGTCGATGAAGTTTTTCGGCTTTCAGGCCGCGACGCGGAACCAGGCTTTTTTCGTGACGCAAAAATAAGTTGGTCCGCTTGCACACTTGGCCAGGGGGACAATTTACGATCTAGCCCATCATCGGATCATTTGGATCGTTTGGAGATTCGGAAAAATCGCGCGACACTTCCGGCTAGAGTCATCGCCGAGTGTTTCGACACCTTCATTTTGCCGAATGGTTCATGATTGCCCCCACCACAACCATCCGCTATCACACCGCCCAACTCAATTTCCCCGACCCAGAGGACGCGACATGGCCGCCTATCAATATGTCTACCACATGCAGGGTGTCTCCAAGACCTATCCCGGTGGCAAGAAGTGCTTTGAAAACATCCACCTCAGCTTTCTGCCCGGCGTGAAAATCGGTGTCGTCGGCGTCAACGGCGCCGGTAAATCGACGCTGATGAAGATCATGGCCGGACTCGACACCGACTTCACCGGCGAGGCATGGGCCGCCGAGGGCGCCAAGGTCGGCTATCTGCCGCAGGAACCGCAACTGGATGAATCCCTGACCGTTCGCGAAAACGTCATGCTGGGCGTGGCCGGGAAAAAGGCCAAGGTCGACCGCTTCAACGAGATCGCGATGGAGATCGCCGAGAACTATTCGGACGAGCTGATGGAGGAGATGACCGCCCTTCAGGACGCGATCGACGCGGAAAACCTGTGGGATCTGGACAGCCAGATCGACGTGTCGATGGAGGCGCTGCGCTGCCCGCCGGACGACGCCGACATCGCCAACCTTTCGGGTGGTGAGAAACGCCGCGTGGCGCTGTGCAAGCTGCTGCTGGAAGCGCCCGACATGCTGCTGCTTGATGAGCCGACCAACCACCTGGACGCGGAAACCATCGCCTGGCTGCAACAGCACCTGATCGACTACAAAGGCACCATCCTGATCGTCACCCACGACCGTTATTTCCTGGATGACATCACCGGCTGGATTCTCGAATTGGACCGCGGCCGTGGCATTCCGTACGAAGGCAACTACTCCTCGTGGCTGGAGCAGAAAGCCAAGCGGCTTGAGCAAGAGGCCCGCGAGGACAAATCCAAGCAGAAGACGCTTCAGCGCGAACTGGAATGGATGCGTCAGGGTCAAAAGGCGCGTCAGGCCAAATCCAAAGCCCGGATCAACGCCTATAACGAGCTGGCCGAACAGTCCGAACGTGAAAAGCTGACCCGCGCCCAGATCGTCATCCCCAACGGCCCGCGCCTTGGCAGCAAGGTGATCGAGGTCAGCGGGCTGGCCAAGCACATGGGCGACAAGCAACTGATCGAAAATCTCTCGTTCAGCCTGCCGCCCGGTGGCATCGTCGGCGTGATCGGCCCCAACGGCGCCGGTAAATCGACCCTGTTCAAAATGCTCACCGGCCATGAAAAGCCCGACGCCGGCACCATCGAATACGGCGACACGGTGCAGCTGTCCTATGTCGATCAGTCCCGCGACGACCTCAACGACAACGACACCGTGTGGGAGGCGATCACCGGCGGCGCCGAGATCATTCAACTGGGCGACGCGCAGGTCAATTCCCGCGCCTATTGCTCGTCCTTCAACTTCAAGGGCGGCGACCAGCAGAAAAAGGTCTCTCTGCTGTCAGGGGGTGAGCGTAACCGCGTCCACATGGCCCGCCTGCTGAAAGAGGGCGGCAACGTCCTGCTGCTCGACGAACCCACCAACGACCTCGACGTCGAAACCCTGCGCGCACTGGAAGACGCGCTGGTCGATTTCGCGGGCTGCGCCGTTGTGATCTCACACGACCGCTTCTTCCTCGACCGGATTTGTACGCATATTCTGGCCTTCGAGGGTGATGCTCATGTGGAATGGTTCGAGGGCAACTTCGAGGATTACGAAGAGGACAAAAAGCGCCGTCTGGGACCGGACGCGCTGGAACCCAAGCGGTTGAAGCATAAGAAGTTTGCGCGGTAGCGCGCGCAAACAATTGCAAAGTTAGTCACTATCTATGCACTGTCACCTAGCAGCACACACAGAGTGGAGTATGTGAGTTGGTCGATAAAAAGGAAGTTTGTGGCATCGTGATGCCAATATCCGAGTGCGATGGGCGTCCTTCATCCCATTGGGCGGACGTGTTGGATATCCTAGAAAGCGCTGCCAACGAAGCTGGGTTTTCGGCAAGACTGGTGAGTGACACCTTTGAGTCAAACTTGATTCACAAAGAGATACTTCAAAATATCTACAACGACAGAGTTATCATATGCGATGTGAGCGGTCGCAATCCTAACGTGTTTTTTGAATTGGGAATACGTATGGCAACTCAGCTGCCGACGGTTATCATCAAAGACGATAAAACTGCATATCCGTTTGATACTGCACCTAATAGGTACATTGAATACCCTAGAGATTTGCGTCACCCAGCGATGGAAAAATTCAAGGCGGAGTTGACGAAGACATTAAAAAACACTGCCAAGCATGGCAAAGACAAAAGTTTTATTGGGCAACTTGGTCCTTTCCACATCCCTGATGTCGAAAGCACTAAACTGCCAGCGAGTGAAATCATATTGGAACGTTTAGATCGTTTAGAACGATCAATCTCCAATTCTGCATCGGACCGTGATGCCGAGAGAAATCAGTTCCTATATCGCAACCAGCAAGAGAAAATTACCTTTAGCAAGCTCGGTGATGACTCAGCCTTAGCCTGTGTAAGGGGCATTGGCGTGACTCAAGTTGAAAACGGAATTCGTGATTTTGTAGATGGAATCCAATATGGCGACGAATTCGAGTTTGAAATCGAAGAAAAGTCACCTTTGCACGTGCATATTAGACTGAATGGAAGGCGCGCGAATTCGCGCGCTGCTCAGTCGATCTTCAGAAGATCAGTACTCAGTGCGATCCCATTTTAGCAAGCATAGGATGGGGTTTCACCCCATCACTTACCCAACGATCATACCCGAACACCCGCACGATTTGTTCCCGCGCACCAAACCTCTTCCAAACTCCAACCTCTCAAATGATGGGGTGAAACCCCATCCTACGGCTCTCCGAACGCGCCATCGGTGACCACACCACTCCATTCCGGATCAACCCGACCTGCACGAATATCGCGATGGACTGACGAATACGGCCAATCGGTCGGATGCTTCCCCAGCCCGCTCATGAATGCGGCCGCCAAGCAGCAGCGCCTCAACATAAAATACATTGGACTGATTGCAGGGGCAGCACCTTGCCAGATCGGCTTCCGCGAAACCTTCCGACCCCACACCAATAAACCCGGCCTCCGAGCCTACCGATCGGGGCTCACTGCACCAAAGTTCAAAGGAAGCGATTTCAACCTTTTCTGTCAGGCCCTGTTCACGCTCTGAGAGTTCCAGCAACAGTTCGTGCATTTCTGGATTTAACATCCGGGCCATAAACCACAACGCGTTTGGCCAGGGTGCGGTTTTCACGGCCACAGAATTAGTTTGACACTCTCTCTTGTCACCCGGCCCCAACACTGCTAGATGCACCCAATCTTGCGGCCTCGGATTCGTTCCGGGGCCTTAGATATTTTGAACCGGGGACCTTCGGGGCCCTATACCCTTGGCACCTACGGGGGCCTCTCACATAGCGGGGAACCCCCTCGCACTTGCTAAACGGAAGACAGAAAGCATGGCACTCAAGTCGTACAAGCCGACGACGCCGGGCCAGCGCGGGCTGGTGCTGATCGACCGTTCGGAGCTTTGGAAAGGACGTCCGGTCAAGTCTCTCACTGAGGGTTTGACCAAATCGGGCGGCCGGAACAACACCGGACGGATCACTTCACGCCGCCGCGGCGGTGGCGCAAAGCGTCTCTACCGGATCGTTGACTTCAAACGGAACAAATTTGATGTCGCGGCAACCGTCGAGCGGATCGAATACGACCCGAACCGGACCGCATTCATCGCACTGGTAAAATACGAAGACGGCGAGCAGGCCTATATCCTGGCTCCGCAGCGTCTGGCTGTTGGTGACAAAGTCGTGGCATCTGCCAAGGCCGACATCAAGCCGGGCAACGCAATGCCGTTCTCGGGCATGCCGATCGGTACCATTGTCCACAACATCGAGATGAAGCCTGGCAAAGGCGGTCAGATCGCACGTGCGGCCGGTACTTACGCTCAGTTCGTTGGTCGCGATGGCGGCTACGCTCAGATCCGTCTGAGCTCGGGCGAGCTGCGCATGGTCCGTCAGGAATGCATGGCCACCGTTGGTGCCGTGTCCAACCCCGACAACTCGAACCAGAACCTCGGTAAAGCCGGTCGTATGCGCCACAAAGGCGTTCGTCCGTCGGTTCGTGGTGTTGCAATGAACCCGATCGATCACCCGCACGGTGGTGGTGAAGGTCGTACCTCGGGTGGCCGTACACCGGTTACACCGTGGGGTAAGGACACCAAGGGTAAGCGTACCCGCAACAAGAACAAAGCGTCCCAGAAGCTGATCATCCGCTCGCGGCACGCCAAGAAGAAGGGACGTTAATCTATGTCTCGCTCTGTTTGGAAGGGTCCTTTCGTCGATGCTTATGTGCTGAAAAAAGCCGAAGCAGCGCGCGAGTCGGGCCGCAACGAAGTCATCAAGATCTGGTCGCGTCGTTCCACCATTCTGCCCCAGTTCGTGGGTCTGACCTTTGGTGTGTACAATGGCCAGAAGCATATCCCGGTAAACGTCACGGAAGACATGATTGGTCAGAAGTTCGGTGAATACTCGCCAACTCGTACCTACTATGGTCACGCCGCAGACAAAAAAGCGAAGCGGAAGTAAGTCATGGGCAAGGAAAAGAACCCCCGCCGCGTGGCTGAAAACGAAGCAATGGCGAAAACTCGCATGCTTCGCACCAGCCCGCAGAAACTGAACCTGGTTGCGCAAATGATCCGCGGCAAGAAAGTCGAGAAGGCTCTGACCGACCTGACTTTCTCGAACAAGCGTGTCGCGCAGGACGTCAAGAAGTGCCTGCAGTCCGCAATCGCGAATGCCGAAAACAACCACAACCTGGACGTTGACGAACTGATCGTCGCCGAAGCTTGGGTTGGCAAGAACCTGGTCATGAAGCGCGGTCGCCCGCGTGCCCGCGGCCGTTTCGGCAAGATCATGAAGCCGTTCTCGGAGATCACCATCAAGGTGCGTCAAGTTGAGGAGCAAGCCTAATGGGACATAAAGTCAATCCGATCGGCATGCGCCTGCAGGTCAACCGCACCTGGGACAGCCGCTGGTACGCTGACACCAAGGATTACGGTGATCTTCTGCTGGAAGACATCAAGATCCGTGAGTTCATTCAGAAAGAGTGCAAGCAGGCCGGTGTTGCACGTGTGATCATCGAACGTCCGCACAAGAAGTGCCGCGTAACGATCCACACCGCACGTCCGGGTGTCATCATCGGCAAGAAAGGTGCAGACATCGAAGTTCTGCGCAAAAAGCTTGCTGGTATGACCGACAGCGAACTGCACCTGAACATCGTCGAAGTGCGCAAGCCCGAGCTTGACGCGCAGCTGGTTGCCGAGTCGATCGCTCAGCAGCTGGAACGTCGTGTTTCGTTCCGTCGCGCAATGAAGCGCTCGGTTCAGAACGCCATGCGCATGGGCGCCCTGGGTATCCGGGTGAACGTCGCTGGCCGTCTGGGCGGCGCCGAAATCGCACGGACCGAATGGTATCGCGAAGGCCGCGTGCCTCTGCATACCCTGCGTGCCGACATCGATTACGCACATGCCGAAGCGATGACTCCTTACGGGATCATCGGGATCAAGGTCTGGATCTTCAAAGGTGAGATCATGGAGCACGATCCGCAGGCACGTGACCGTAAAGCACAGGAACTCCAGGACGGCCCTGCACCTCGTGGTGCTGGTGGCGGTCGTCGCTAAGGAGGGAAAGATATGCTTCAACCAAAGCGTACTAAATTCCGTAAGATGCACAAAGGCCGGATCAAGGGCGAAGCCAAAGGCGGCTCTGATCTGAACTTTGGCACCTACGGTTTGAAAGCCTTGCAGCCCGAGCGCGTCACCGCACGTCAGATCGAAGCTGCACGTCGTGCCATGACCCGTCACATGAAACGTCAGGGTCGTGTCTGGATCCGTATCTTCCCCGACACTCCGGTCACTGCAAAGCCGATCGAAGTTCGTATGGGTAAAGGTAAGGGTTCGGTGGACCGCTGGGTTTGCAAGGTCAAGCCCGGCCGCGTGATGTTCGAGATCGACGGCGTCAATGACGACATCGCCCGCGAGGCCCTGCGCCTGGCCGCGATGAAGCTGCCGATCAAGACCCGCGTCGTGGTTCGCGAAGACTGGTAAGCGATCCGGGGTTTTCCCGTTCGTGACAAAATTGACCCCTGTCGGGAAACCGGCGGGGGTTATCATTTGGGGGCGCTGCCCCCGCCGCGGCAAGCCGCGACTCCCCCGGGATTATTATGGCCAGATGAAGCAGGGGATCCGGATTTCATCTGGCAAAAAATATCCCGGAGCGCGAGGCAGAGCCTCGCAAAAGAGCCATCGCAATCGCGATGAGGCTGGGTTAAGAGGGCGCTATGGCACAGATTGAATCACTCTTCGTAACCCGTCTTTATCGCGCAGCCCTGTCCGAGTTCGGTCCCGCGATCGATGCGGAAGAGTTGGAAAACTCCTGCCTTGTCATCGCCGAAGATGACGAGGCCGGGCAACAATGGTGTGAGGAAAACGGCTATCCCGGCTACACCAGCTATGCCTCGCTGACCGACCTGCCCTGGCGCTTCCCGATCTTCGCCGATCTGGTGAAGGTACTTGATCAGCACGTGGCGGCCTTTGCCAAGGATCTGGAGTTTGATCTGGGCGAAGGCGCGTTGAAACTGGAAGACCTGTGGATCAACATCCTGCCCGAGGGTGGCATGCACTCCAGCCACCTGCACCCGCACAGTGTGATCTCGGGCACGACGTATGTAGCGATGCCCGAAGGGGCGAGCGCGCTGAAACTGGAGGACCCCCGTTCAGGCCGCATGATGGCCGCGCCGACGCGCCTGAAAGGCGGGCGGCGGGATTTGCAGCCATTCATCTACATGAAACCGCAGGTGGGGGATGTCCTGCTTTGGGAAAGCTGGCTTCGCCACGAGGTCCCGATGAACATGGCCGAGGAAGAGCGGATATCGGTCAGTTTTAACTATCGGTGGGACTGAACGCTCCCACCGAATAACGGCATCTTGAATGCCGGCGAACACCGTTGGCACTCCGCCCAGAATGAACGAAAGTCCTGTCAGGCGGCAGGTGAAGGCCAAGAAAATTCTGGACGGAACGCTTCATATACCGGTCGTCCGTCATCAGGCTTGGGGTACCCTTTGCTGTCATCGTAAAACGCGTGGTAAGTCGCTGCAGGAAACTTGCTGTCATCATACCCCATCACGTTGGGTACAGCCACGCGTATGCGTTTTTGCTTATCATCCAGCATCAGCGCGGCCCCGCACTCAGAACAGGTGCAAAGCTCTAAAGGGCCATCGGGATTGTTGGCGTTGAATGGTTGACGGTTCATCTTATCTTCTGGGTCTGCTGACAGGTCTGTGTAGTTAAAGAACGCAACATGGGTTGTGTGCTGTCCGGTCACGGACTTACAGACATCACAGTGGCATTCATGGTTGTCTATCGGTTCTTCCGTTGCGACTATCTTGACGTGTTCACATCCTCCTGAATAAGGGCTGGTCATTTTCTTACCTCCTCTGTGAACTTCAGACCTTTGTGGGCCTGTTCTATTGGGCGCCGAACGCGGCCCATTGGCAATACAGACCTTGGCCTGAATTTGGATGAGGATAACTTCGCGGAAGTTTCGTGATTGGTAACCCGTTCGGCGACCGGGAGCATCCAATTCCCTCGCCATCAAGAAGACGTCAAACTTTCCCTTGCCCCCCACTCCCTAAACCCTTATACGGCGGCATCCTGCGTGTCGCCCGGCGTTGTCGGGCGATTCGCATGTCTATCATTCATCCACCAGGTCCAAGGTGACCCGTGTACGGGGCCTTCTGGTGTTTTGAGCAAAGGAAAAAGGCGATGAACGCCCAAGAACTGCGTGAAAAGACCCCGGACCAGCTCCGCGAGGAACTGGCCAACCTGAAGAAAGAAAGCTTTAACCTGCGCTTTCAACAGGCAACCGGTCAGCTGGAAAACACTGCCGGCATCAAGGCGGCCCGCCGCAATGCTGCCCGCGTCAAAACCATTCTGAACGAAAAGGCCGCTGCTGCGGCATCGGAGGAGTAATCCCATGCCCAAGCGTATCCTGTCCGGAGTAGTAACCAGCGACGCCAACGAGCAGACCGTGACTGTTTCGGTTGAACGCCGTTTCAAGCACCCGCTGCTGCACAAAACCGTTCGTAAGTCCAAGAAATACCGGGCTCATGACGAAAAGAACGCCTTCAAGGTCGGCGACACTGTACGCATCATCGAATGCGCGCCGAAATCGAAGACGAAACGTTGGGAGGTTCTGGAGGCGTAAGCCCCCAGACCTTTCCATTTGTCGAAACCCTGGGGGAATTAACAAGACCAGCCCCCACAGGTCGGGAGAAACCACATGATCCAGATGCAGACCAATCTGGATGTCGCTGACAACTCCGGCGCTCGCCGAGTTCAGTGCATCAAGGTCCTGGGTGGTTCCAAGCGTAAATACGCCTCCGTCGGCGACATCATTGTCGTCTCGGTGAAGGAAGCCATCCCGCGCGGCCGCGTGAAGAAAGGTGACGTCCGCAAGGCCGTCGTCGTGCGCACCGCCAAGGAAGTCCGTCGCGAAGACGGCACCGCGATCCGTTTCGATCGCAACGCCGCCGTCATCCTGAACAACAACAACGAGCCGATCGGTACCCGTATCTTTGGCCCCGTTGTTCGCGAACTGCGCGGCAAGAACTTCATGAAAATCATCTCGCTGGCTCCGGAGGTGCTGTAATCATGGCTGCTAAACTCCGCAAAGGCGACAAGGTCGTCGTGCTGGCCGGCAAGGACAAGGGCAAAGAGGGCACCATTTCCTCGGTTGACCCCAAAGCCGGAAAAGCTGTTGTTGATGGCATCAACATCGCCATCCGTCACACCCGCCAGTCGCAGAACTCGCAAGGTGGTCGTCTGCCTCAGGCAAACCCGATCGACCTGTCGAACCTGGCACTGCTGGACAAGAACGGCAAAGCGACCCGCGTTGGCTTCCGCATGGAAGGTGACAAGAAGGTCCGCTTCGCCAAGACCACAGGGGACGTGATCGATGCTTGATAACGCAACCTACACCCCGCGTCTGAAAACTCAGTACGTTGAAACCATCCGTGCCGCTCTGAAAGAAGAGTTCGGTTACAAGAACGACATGCAGCTGCCCAAGCTGGAGAAGATCGTTCTGAACATCGGCTGTGGTGCCGAGGCCGTCAAAGACTCGAAGAAAGCGAAAGCTGCGGTCGAGGATCTGACTGCAATTGCCGGTCAAAAGGCCGTTGCAACCAAGGCGAAGAAGTCGATCGCGGGCTTCCGCGTCCGTGAGGACATGCCGCTGGGCGCGAAAGTGACCCTGCGTGGTGACCGGATGTACGAATTCCTGGATCGTCTGATCACCATCGCGCTGCCGCGCGTGCGTGACTTCCGCGGTGTAAAACCTTCTTTCGATGGTCAGGGCAACTTTGCCATGGGCATGAAAGAGCACATCGTTTTCCCGGAAATCGATTTCGACAAGGTCGACGAGGTCTGGGGCATGGATATCGTAATTGCCACCACAGCGAAAACCGACGCTGAAGCAAAGGCACTGTTGAAAGCGTTCAACATGCCGTTCAACGCATAAGCGCCGGGAGGATTGAGACATGGCTAAAAAAGCAATGATCGAACGCGAAAAGAAGCGCGAACGCCTGGTGGCCAAATATGCCGCAAAGCGTGCCGAGCTGAAAGAAATCGCGAATGACGAGAGCAAGCCGATGGAAGAGCGCTTCAAAGCGCGTCTGAAACTGGCGAAGCTGCCGCGCAACAGCTCGGCCACTCGTCTGCACAACCGCTGTCAGCTGACCGGTCGTCCCCACGCTTACTACCGTAAGCTGAAGGTCAGCCGTATCGCGCTGCGCGAGCTGGGTTCTGCTGGTCAGATCCCCGGCATGGTGAAATCGAGCTGGTAAGGGAGACATAGATATGAATGATCCTATCGGCGATATGCTCACCCGTATCCGCAACGCGCAAATGCGCGGCAAGTCCACCGTTTCCACCCCGGCTTCCAAGCTGCGCGGTTGGGTTCTGGACGTGCTGGCGGACGAAGGCTACATCCGTGGCTATGAAAAGACGACCGGTGAAAACGGTCATCCGGCCATCGAAATCAGCCTGAAATACTACGAAGGCACCCCTGTCATTCGCGAACTGAAGCGGGTCTCGAAGCCCGGTCGTCGCGTATACATGGGCGTCAATGACATCCCGCAGGTCCGTCAGGGTCTGGGTGTGTCGATTGTCAGCACTCCGAAAGGTGTGATGTCGGACGCAAACGCTCGCTCCAACAATGTTGGCGGCGAAGTGCTCTGCACCGTCTTCTAAGGAGGTCTGCAATGTCTCGTATTGGTAAAAAACCGGTCGAGCTGCCCAGCGGCGTTACCGCCACTGTGTCGGGTCAGACCATCGAAGTGAAAGGTCCGAAAGGCACCCGCAGCTTTACCGCCACCGACGACGTAACGCTGTCGGTTGAAGACAACGTGGTCAAGATCGACCCCCGCGGCATGTCCAAGCGTGCTCGCCAGCAGTGGGGCATGAGCCGCACCATGGTTGCCAACCTGGTAACCGGTGTGACGACCGGCTTCAAAAAAGAGCTGGAGATCCAGGGTGTTGGTTACCGGGCTCAGATGCAGGGCAACACCCTGAAGCTGAACCTGGGCTACAGCCACGATGTTGATTTCACTGCTCCGGAAGGTGTCACCATCACCGCCCCGAAGCAGACCGAGATCGTTGTGGAAGGTATCGACCAGCAGCTGGTGGGCGAAACCGCGGCCAAAATCCGCGAATGGCGCCGCCCCGAGCCTTACAAAGGCAAAGGCATCCGCTACAAGGGCGAGTTCATCTTCCGCAAGGAAGGCAAGAAGAAGTAAGGACGAACACAATGGCAAACAGCAAAAGAACCCTGTTTCTGAAGCGCCGCCTGCGCGTTCGGAACAAACTTCGCAAGGTCAACGCGGGTCGTCCGCGTCTGTCCGTACACCGTTCGAACAAGAACATCTCTGTTCAGTTGATCGACGACGTACGTGGCGTGACCTTGGCCTCGGCCTCGACCCTGGAAAAGGATCTGGGCGTTGTTGGCAAAAACAACATCGATGCGGCGACCAAAGTCGGCGCGGCCATTGCAGAGCGTGCCAAGAAGGCAGGCGTCGAAGAGGCCTATTTCGATCGTGGTGGCTTCCTGTTCCACGGCAAGGTGAAGGCTCTGGCCGACGCTGCGCGTGAAGGTGGTCTGAAGATCTAAGACCTGCGGGCGGGTTTCGATCCGCCCCGATGATCCGGGGGCCTCGGCACTAGTCGGGGCTCACTTGGATTGAACAAACGGCGCCGAGAGCGCCTCTAGAGAAAAGGGATGCCAAGATGGCAGAACGTGAAAACCGTCGGGGCCGTGGCCGCGACCGTGACGAAGCACCGGAATTTGCAGATCGCCTGGTTGCGATCAACCGTGTGTCGAAAACCGTAAAAGGTGGTAAGCGCTTTGGCTTCGCCGCTCTGGTGGTTGTCGGCGATCAGAAAGGCCGCGTCGGCTTTGGTAAAGGTAAAGCGAAAGAAGTACCTGAAGCCATCCGTAAGGCGACCGAACAAGCCAAGCGTCAGATGATCCGCGTGCAACTGCGCGAAGGTCGTACCCTGCACCACGATATCGAAGGCCGTCACGGCGCTGGTAAAGTGGTTATGCGTACCGCACCTGAAGGTACTGGTATCATCGCCGGTGGTCCGATGCGTGCCGTGTTCGAAATGCTGGGCGTCAAGGACGTTGTGTCCAAGTCGCTGGGCTCGCAGAACCCGTACAACATGATCCGCGCCACCATCAACGGCCTGCAAAAAGAGCAGAGCCCGCGTTCGGTTGCCGCACGTCGTGGCAAAAAGGTTGCCGACATCCTGCCCAAGCGGGACGAAGCACCGGCTGCTGCTGAAGCAGAAGCATAAGGAGAGCGACCCATGGCAAAAACCATCGTCGTCAAGCAGATCGGTTCCCCGATCCGCCGCCCCGCTGAACAGCGCGCTACCTTGATCGGTCTGGGCCTGAACAAGATGCACAAAACCCGTGAACTGGAAGACACTCCTTCGGTCCGCGGCATGGTCAACAAGATCCCGCATCTGGTTGAGATCATCGAAGAACGCGGCTAATCGCTAAATCTTCGCAGAGTTTGAAACGCCCCTGATATTTTTCAGGGGCGTTTTTTCTTGCGTTTAACTGCCTCTGAAGTATCGTTTTGATCCATTTTGATTAAAGAGTGAGAAAAGATGAAACTGTTCCTATCCGCGCTTTGCGCGACGGCCATTGGTGTCTCAGCGCACGCAGCCTGCCCTAACAAGGCTCCAAAACTTTCGAAAAGCTATTTCTCAGACGGCGACCAGAAAGTGAACGCAGCCTGGCTCCAAAACAACCTAGCGGGACGCAAAGTCGTTTACACTGGCAAAGACACAGAAACATATTTTTCCGACGGAACCTACTCCTACAAAAGGGATGGCCAAACATGGAAAGCAAACTCATACAAATTCTATGACAACGGGATGCGTTGCATTGGATACCAAAACCCCCGGTTTGATCTTTACGTCGTGAACAACGGCAAACTGATTCTGGTTAATGAACAAAAAGAGCGATACGAGGGGAAGATTAGGAAATAGTCGGTTTTTAGGGCATTTCGTACAGGTTTATCGCAAGGTGTTAGCACTGCCACACGGCCTGCGTTCAAGAGGAGAAGCGCCCTTACTGCAGTTTCTGAGTGCTTCTGACGCAAGTACATAATATTCCGAATGTCTTGCGCGATCCGTATTGCGTTGCGATCAACCTTTGTCATACCGAAAACGCATAGCGGCTAGACCGAAACCTGTATTGTTAGCGATAACTATTAACCCTATCTCAGCCTTGTCCAAACAAGGAACACAAAAGGTAACGTCAGGGAATTCGCCCTGATTTGAGAAAGGAACACAGAAATGACAACCGCAACACTGACAAATACCGGCTTCAACTTCGGCACCCGGATCATGGACATGATCGAACGGATCAAAACCGCACGCAAACGGGCCGCTGAATATCAGCGCACATACCGCGAACTGCAAAGCCTGACCAACCGCGAACTGGATGACATCGGCATCCGCCGCTGCGACATCGCAGATATTGCGCACAAACATGTTTACTGCTCTTAATCGCGGATAATCCGCAGCAATGCACAAAGGCGCCAAATGGCGCCTTTTTTGTATCACGCGTCGGCTCACAGCACGACCAGTAGACGCGTAACAGCAGGATAGAGGCCCACTGAAGATCACAATGCCGCTGTACGGAGCTAAAATCCGGCTCTACGGCGCTTTCCAACCGTGGGCTCCCGCAACATACGTTTCCCTGACCCCTGGCCTTCTGACGCCCTACCCCAAAGACCGCCTGCGGCAGAGTGGTTCAGACTCCACTGCAATCCGCTGTTTGAGCTTGATATGGCCGAGAACTTCTCGAAACGCACGGTGCTTGGGTTTGCCTTCCAGATAATCCGCCAGCTTTAGCAGATTGATTGGGTGCTTTTTAACAAGCGCTTCGATCCGCTGCACGGCGTCGTCCAGCACATAGTGATCGATGAACTGGCAAGCCACCTGCGTCGGGGTCAGCAGGCAATAATCCTGAGCGCGCTTGTCTGTGTAGCGCGTAATGTCAAAGGGCGACGCGCCGAGGGCGTGGAACTTTGGAATATGTACACGCATGTCGGCTTTCACGTGCTCCAGTACCGTGCCGGAAATCTGTCGAAACCCCAGCGGACCAAGCTTGGTGACAACATGCTTACGCATCGCCGGAGAGATCATGTCCACATCCGCCCGATCGTATTTCAGATCATCGAATACCGACAAGAGCCCCAGCTTTTCATCGGCTATCTGGAAATACGGCTCACCGTTAAACGCGCGCATCTTCGCCAGCACCTGCTCACGTTCAGCCGTTGGATCAGAGACGAAAGCGACCTCGTCGGTTTGAACTGCCGAGGTCGCGAAACCACCTAGCAAGCGTCGTAGCAATGTGTGCTGCTTATTTCCATGCTGCGGTGTGTTCTTTGAGTCAGCCATAGCATTCAATGTAGCGCCAGCGGGCTGACTTACCATTCTTACCCGTCAGCCTTCATCTCGGTGTCGATGAGGATGGTGATCGGCCCGGTTGAGAATGGTCCGACGCCAAACTCCGTATGGTCAATCTCAGCTTCTGCCGAGAACGCCACCCAGTCGCCTTGATAGTATTCAATGGCACCGCCCAGCGGATGCGGGCCTTAGTGAGTCAACGTGGCCTGCAGAGTCACGGGTTTGGTTACACCATGAATGGTCAGGTCGCCGGTCACATCCGCCGTGGTGTCGCCCGTCCGTTCAATTCCCGTACTGACGAAAGTGATTTCCGGATAGGTTTCGACCTCGAGAAAATCCGCCGACTTAAGGTGATCGTCCAAAGGCCCAAACCCCGAGGACAGGCTGTTTGTGTCGATCGTCACGTTCAGTGTCGATGCCTCGACATCATCCGCGTTCAGATCCAGCACACCTTCGACTTTGGTGAATTCGCCATGCTGGGTGGACACCCCTGCATGGCTCCAGCTGAACCGGACTTCTGTATGCCCCTGGTCAGTCTTGTAGGTCTGCGCACAGACAGGTGCCACGGCAACGGTCAGGGCGACGGCAGCGATCATAGAGTTAAAGCTCATGGCTGAGTTCCTTTCATCCGGTAGGGGCTGGATATTAGTTGAATTTTCATCTTTTTGAACGCGCAACAAACCGCAATCGGAATCAAGGAGAGCACGAAGTTGTGAAGAGTGATCTGCCAACATCGCTGGAAACAGACATCTGGGTTACAATGAACCGGACGACACGGCTCATCCAGTTTGAAATCAGTGCCGCCCTGAAAGACGCTGGCCTGCCGCCTTTGAAATGGTACGACATCCTTTGGTCCCTCGAGCGGCACGGCGGCAAACTGCGCCCCTACGAGCTGGCTCAGGACACCATATTCGAGCAATCGAACCTGTCCCATTTGAGCAGGCGCCTGGTTGCAGAAGGACTGATCACATTTGTGTCCTTTGACGGTGACCGGCGGGGTAAAGTCCTGAAGATCACCGACAAGGGGAAAGAGCTGCGAAAACGTATGTGGGAAATCTACGGCCCCTTGCTGCACGGAAAGATGCGCACCTTTGGCAAGTCGGATGGCTGGCAGGCCTTCATCGAAACCGCGCGCAAGCAAGCTGAATAGGAAGCCGCTAAGGGCGCAGAGTACACAGTCTGTGCCAAAAAAAAACCCCCGCTCGCGCGGGGGTTCTGATTTTCTAAACGACGGGTCCGATCAGAGACCGGTGGTCACGTCGATGGTGTTACCCTCTTCCAGGGTCACATAGGCCTTCTTGACGTCTTTCCGCTTGCCCAACTGGCCGCGGAACCGCTTGACCTTGCCTTTGGTCACGGTGGTGTTCACCGCTTTGACCTTCACACCAAACAGTGCCTCAACGGCCTCTTTGATCTGCGGCTTGTTGCTGTCGATCGCCACTTCAAAGACAACCGCGCCGTTTTCGGACGCCATGGTCGACTTTTCAGTGATGATCGGCTTGCGGATCACGTCGTAGTGTTCTGCCTTCGCGCTCATTTCAGACGAGCCTCCAGTGCTTCGACAGCCGCTTTGGTGAGCACCAGGGTGTCACGCTTGAGGATGTCATAAACGTTTGCACCCATCGACGGCAGGATATCCAGACCTTCGATGTTGCGCGACGCCTTCAGGAAACCTTCGTTCACGGTCGTACCGTCGATGACCAGAGCGCGTTTCCAGCCCAGGTTTGCAACCTGTTTGGCCAGAGCGGCGGTCTTGCCTTCGGCTTCGGCGTTCTCGATCACAACCAGTTCACCTGCTTTGGCTTTTGCCGACAGAGCGTGGCGCAGGCCAAGCTTGCGGAACTTTTTCGGCAGGTCGTGGCCGTGCGAACGAGGGGTCGGGCCTTTGTAGATACCACCCTTGCGGAAGATCGGCGCGTTGCGGTCACCATGGCGTGCGCCACCGGTGCCCTTCTGGCGGTAGATCTTCTTGGTCGAGTAGCTGGTTTCCGAGCGGGTCTTGACCTTGTGGGTGCCGGCCTGCGCGTTGTTGCGCTGCCAACGGACCACACGGTGCAGGATGTCCGCACGCGGCTCGAGACCGAACAGATCGGCGTTCAGCTCGATGTCGCCGGCTTTGCCGCCGTCCAGTTTGATTACATCAAGTTTCATGCTTCACCACCTTCCGCGGGAGCTTCTTCCGCAGGTGCATCAGATGCAGCCGATTTCACAGCAGCCGGGAAAGGCAGGCCTTCCGGTGCTTTCTTCTTCACGGCGTCCTTGACGGTGACCCAGCCCGATTTCGGTCCGGGAACGGCGCCTTTGATGAAGACCAGACCACGCTCGGCGTCGGTTTTGACGACTTCCAGGTTCTGGGTCGTTACACGGGCAGCACCCATGTGACCGGCCATCTTCTTGCCTTTGAACACCTTGCCCGGGTCCTGACACTGACCGGTCGAACCGTGCGAACGGTGGCTGATCGAAACACCGTGCGAGGCGCGCAGACCACCGAAGTTGTGGCGCTTCATCGCACCGGCAAAGCCTTTACCGATCGAAGTACCCGAAACGTCAACTTTCTGACCTTCCAGGAAGTGTTCTGCCGAAATCTCGGCACCCACTTCGATCAGGCCATCTTCGGAGACGCGGAACTCGGCCAGCTTACGCTTGGGCTCGACCTTGGCAGCGGCATAGTGACCGCGCATGGCTTTCGAGGTGCGTTTTGCCTTGGCAGCACCGGCGCCCAGCTGAACGGCAGTGTAGCCATCTTTGTCAGCGGTCCGCTGTGCAACGACCTGCAGGTTGTCCAGGTGAAGAACGGTCACAGGGATCTGCTTGCCGTCTTCCATGAACAGGCGGGTCATGCCAACTTTTTTTGCGATAATACCAGAGCGCATTCTCATACCCTCCGATTACGACTGCAACTTGATCTCGACGTCCACACCAGCAGCGAGGTCGAGCTTCATCAGCGCGTCAACGGTCTGGGGGGTCGGATCAACGATGTCGAGAAGACGCTTGTGCGTGCGGATCTCGAACTGGTCGCGGGATTTCTTGTCAACGTGAGGGCCACGGAGAACCGTGAACTTCTCGATCTTGTTCGGCAGCGGGATCGGTCCGCGCACGTTCGCGCCGGTCCGCTTGGCAGTGTTGACGATCTCTTGCGTGCTGGCATCCAGAACGCGATAGTCAAATGCCTTCAGCCGAATACGGATGTTTTGGCTTTGCATATTAACAGCCTTTTATTCAGGCGTTGGAGTTGAGAGGAGGACAGACGCGCATCGCCAACCCTCATCGAACCCAAAAGGCGGGAATCACCCCGCCTTGATGTTCTTATTGAGAACCCGCGCGTACTATAGCGACCTGAGCGTTTTTGCAAGAGGCAAATGCCAGAATGAAAACCTTCTATTCACCTCCAGAAACGCCATTGGTTAACCATGGACTTTCGACCTTCATTCCTTGGTAAACCGCGTGCATAAAAAGATGCGCAATAACTGGGTCACTGGAAAATGGAGAAAAACGCATCTTTCCCTCTCTGACACCTTCTTCAGCTTCGTAAACAACCTCATCACCTTTGACGGTTACAAGCACTTTGAGCTCGGCTAGGGTCTCTGGATCGACCGTCGTAGGATCGTCAGACAAGATCACAAAGTCTGCAACTTTTCCGACTTCAATCGACCCCTTCTCGTTTTCCTCAAAATGCTGCCACGCAGGCCAAATAGTCATGGCCTTAAGTGCAGTCATGACGTCCACCCTTTGATGCGGCCCCAATATGTCGCCCGAACGGGTGCGGCGAGTGACCGTCGCGGCAAGAACCCGCATACTGTCGGGAAACGCGACCGGGGCATCGTGATGTGTGCCGAACATCATGTCCCTTTCTCGCAGCCATCCCGTGGGTGAGATGTTGTCGGCATTGACCGGTCCCACAGTATGATCCCGGTGCCAATCGCCCCAATAGAACGTGTGCATCGGGAAAAGCGACGGGAACACGCCAAGCCGTTTGAAACTGGCAACCTGATCCTCCCTCAGAAACTGGCCGTGTATCAGAACGGGGCGGTTGCCTGGGTCGCCATACTTGATCTGCGCTTCTTCAAGGGCCGCAATCAGCATATCGGATGCTCCTTCGCCGTTGGAATGCACAAGGATCTGGAAGCCGTTCTCATAACACCAGTTCACCGCGTCCTGAAGCTGCTCCATCGTTATGGCGGCATATCCGGCATACCCGGCGGCATAATTTCCAACCGGATTGTAATAGGGTCGATCCCGCAAGGCTGTGAAACCCTGCGGTGAACCGTCGATTGTCAGCTTGCAACCCCCAACCCGGACCCGGTTCTCGTAGTCTGCTGATGTGTTTTCTCCGATGAACTCCCGAGCTTCCAAAACGTCTGGAAACGCGACCACATCGATGGGCAGCCCTTCTTCGGCTGCAACTTTCCTGAGAACCTCGACAATCTCACCGGACGATCGGCCTTCTTGTCCGGTTGTATATCCAAACTTAGCCCAAAGCTCTGTTCCGGCCTTCGCGAATGCCGCCAAGCCTTTCTCACCCAGATTTCCAAGCATGGGAACAAGAACCGAAAAGAACGCGTATTCTTCCAGAACGCCGTTAGGCTCACCAGCTTCATCGCGCTGAATCACACCGCCCGGAGGTGCTTCTGAGGTGGCGGTGATACCTGCCAACTCCAGAGCTTTTGAATTTGCGACCCCCAAATGCCCGGATTGATGAATGATGATGACCGGCAAGTCTTGGGACACCATATCCAGTTCTTGCCGTGTCGGGTGACGCAGCTCTTTCAGCTGCGCGTTGTCGTAACCAAAGCCAACGATCATTTTCACCTGCTCAACGGCTTCCGCATTCTCAGCGGCCCAGTTGGACAGTGTTGATTGCAGGCTTGCGATATCAACGACATCTCCATCCGGCGGCGCGAGAAGGTTGGCTGACAGTGCCTGCAAACCTCCCATGACAACATGCCCGTGGCTGTCCACAAAGCCCGGCAGCATCGCGCGTCCGTTCAGATCGAAGGTTTCCGTTCCATCACCTTGATACGCAGATAGGTCAGACAGCGATCCGACGGCCAGAATACGCCCGTCTTTGACTGCAACCGCTTCGGCAGATGGGCCTTCGTCATTCATTGTGACAATTGGACCGCCAAGATAAATGCGATCCGCGATTTGTTGGGACGATGCCGAGGTTGCTGAAAACGCGATTGCTGCGACAAGACAGAGTGAACGTGCCGATACGTGCATCTTATGACCTCTTTCGAATTGCAATGTTTCAATACGGAAAAGGGTAGCATCTCGGTGTGCGTTTCCGAAATTGAAAAAGGGCGCCCCGCGGGGCGCCCTTTCCGTCTGATCATTCGCTTGCGCGAATTATTCGATGATTTTCGACACAACGCCGGCGCCGACGGTGCGGCCGCCTTCGCGGATGGCGAAGCGCAGGCCGTTTTCCATCGCGATGGGCGCGATCAGCTCAACGCCGAACGACACGTTGTCGCCGGGCATGACCATCTCGG
>NZ_WVRB01000008.1:0-114365 GCF_013110685.1 Ruegeria sp. HKCCD6157 | reverse complement strand
ACTGTTTGCTAAACGATCAAACCTCGTTAGGCTCATAACCTGAAGGTCGCAGGTTCAAATCCTGCTCCCGTAACCTGCGTCGCAATTCCTAAAACAAACCCTCAAACCAAAATCAATCCAACTGATCCAATGGATCAATGGCTTCTCCGCGACAGCCTCGCAAAACGAAACTCACAGACACAAAAGACGCATAAAACGATGCCAAAGGGTCAAATCTTAACGTTCAGATTTGAATAAATGCTCTTAATCCATGATTTAACACCATACTGAGTGATATTAACGTTGAAGACGCTCGCGTACCGATTTCCATTGGCTTTTTGGTTCGGAGCCGACAACAAGCATGTCAACACTGCGAATAGATCGGCGCTTCCGACGATATTGCTGAGGATGACAACTCTTCGCTTCTTTTAAATGTGACCCGCTCAAACGGCGAAGTCATTTACGACCCGCTCGACGCATGAACACCGATTGAACTATCGAGAAGACATCGCAACAAAAAATTGCTCACTCAGCCAACGTGGTTATCGCTTTAGTGCATCTAAATCCATCATCTCAATGGATTACAGGCCGATGATGCACTAACAATCAACTTGGACCAGTCTGATGAGGATGCTCAAGATGACTTGGAACCTTGGGAGAGAAGCGTGAGATACGTTGCCAAAGGTGTTTTCATTTGTTGCGCTGTTGCGCTTGTTTCTGTCTTTGCGGCCTGGCTATTCCTGTCCTCCGCGTTGTTTTCTTCTGTCAGGACCACTTTTGTCGAGAACCTGATCAGTAAGAAACTTGGTCAGGATGTCAGAATAGAAGATGAAGTGCGTCTCGGTCTGGGTCGGCAGTTGCAGATATCAGCGACGGGGTTGGTACTACCCGGGGCGCCGGAAGCAGATGCGAAGCTGGCGGCAATCGACAAACTTGAATTCGAAGTTTCCGCGCGTGACCTCTGGAAAAATAAGCTTTCTCTAAGTGGCCTCTCTGTCTCGGGTCTTCACCTGAACCTGATCACTGACAAGGATGGCGTTGGAAATTGGCACTCTGTTTCTCAACCGAATGCAGTAGCTTCGCAAACCGCAAAACCTCCGACGCTACCGGTCGCCGGAATTCTGTCGGACCGCACAGTTGACCTGACCGACATCACCATTTTTTATCAGAATGAATTGAATGGGCTTGAACTGAATCTGCAGCTTCCTGAACTGCTTTTGAAGCGTGACGATCAAACCAACACGGCCTCTGCGGCTGGGGAAGGTTCGCTGAACGGCGAGAGGTTTGAGCTCAGCGGAACGTTTCCAGCGGAAGACCCGTTTCGGATAACAGCGGTTTTTGGACAAGTCTCTATTCTTGCCGAAGAAGTCCCTAAGGAAGCCGGGCTTGAGGTGAGGACGACGATAGAGATTGTGGAACTTGGTCAGCTTCTCGACATCCTGAAACTTGATCGAGTATTGGAAGGCTCTGGGCGTATTGGCGCAACGTTCCAAACGGCCAACGGCACTTCCCGGATCGATGATTTGGCCGTGCTGGCGGAGTTGGATGGTGGTCAAAGCCTCTCGTTGAACGGGCAAATCGGGGAATTGGGAAACCCCGAAGATGTATCGCTGACAACACGTATTCGGTTGTACCCGGAAAATGCTGAACCAGCCCCCGCCGCATCACGATATGATCTTAAACTTGTTGCGGTCGATATGGTAATGGACAGTGTTCCTGGGCAGGTTCCTCAGCGACAAATGGTTATCAAGACCAACGGGTTCACATTGGACACCTCGGGCGAAGGCCCGCCTCCAATCAAGTTTTCCGAGCTATCCAGAACACCCGAAGGCGCCTTGCGTGTTGGAAGCATCAACCTGAGAATTGGGAACCCCGCTGATCCGTTTGTCATTTTGAACGGCTCGGTCGATGATGCGCTGAGGTTGCAAGGCATATCAGCTGAAGGTCTGATGGATATTCCGGCAAGCAGTCTGATCTCTCCAGAGTTGTTGGGGCCGGACGACCAGCTTGGCAGGTTTTCCGGCAACTTTCATTTGAACGGCGGCATCAATCAGCTGTCTCTAAAGAATCTGGATGGCCAGACAAGCGAAACGGAAGTCTGGAATCTCGAGGTGCATGGCAAGGTCAAGAACGTGCTCAAATTCGAGGATCTGGATCTTGCAATTGATGTCGATGTTCCATCCGGGGCGGATCTGTTGGAGGCGCTGTCACTTGAACGTGTCGAAACCGGTCCTGCGCGGTTTGAAATCGGGCTTGTCAGCCAGGGCACTGATTGGAACGCAAATGCTGCTGTCGAGGTAGCCGACTCTGCCCTGCAAATCGTGGCCGATCTTGATGATGCAACAAGTGACCCTGTATTGCGGGGTTCTATTGATAGTGAGCTGATCAAGGTAGATCAGATCCGTACCATCATTCAGGCCGTCGCACAGTTGAGGAAGTTAGGCGGTTCAGAGGCAGACGAGGAAGATGCCGATCAAGAAGACAGTGCCAACGGTCCGCTTAGAGATGTGACGCTTGAACCTATCGGCCGTTCAATTCTCTTGTCCGGTATGGATATGGATGTTGATATTGATCTTCGGCATATCGAAGGCGCCAGAGGCATAAGCAGTTTGCAGAGTGATCTGACCCTCAACGAAGAAGAGCTTAAGGCCGGGCCGTTGAAGTTTGAATACGGAGGCGCCCATTTCGACGTCAGCGGGCAAATGGATCTGTCGAATGACGCGCATCTGCTTACGTTGACCGGCAAGGCGGGCGGCTGGCAGCTGGATGACATCCTCCACAATCTGAACTTCAAAAAGGGTGCCAGCGGTACGATCTATGCTGATTTTTCGGTGACCGGCGGAACTGATTCACCAAAACACTTTGCCAACACCATGAATGGCAGCGCCACAGTTTCAATGCGGGATGGCTCTATCGAAACGCAGCTTCTGGATCTGGCGGGGCTTGGGGTTTTGCCTTGGGTATTTACAAAAGAAAAACAAAAGGTTGCGCCAATCGTATGCTTGCGCGCGCCGATCAATATTTCAAATGGAAATTTTTCGACAAAACAAACGACCCTGGAAACAGATCATGTCCAGGTTGTTGTCTTTGGCGATGTTAATGTGGCGGGAAAATCTCTGGATTTGAATCTGCAACCCCGAAAGATTGGCGAACCCCTTTCAAAAAGCCCCTGGCCAGTGACTTTGAAGGGTCCATTGTCCAAGCCGAACGTCAAGGTCAAGGATGGGCCGAAAAGGCTGAAACGATCTGATGGTGCGGATAAAATGCCGGCCAAACGAAAACTCTGCGTTCCGGATATTTTGCAGCTCCAATAGTGGGCGAGCGGCTCGGTACCTGACCGAACCCAGAGTTCGTGAAGGATCGTAATGTGACTGCTAAAGATGTCTGTTTTGGGCAAGGAGCGTGGATTGAAGGCCAAACCACGCTAGGTGTCCAACGTCTTGTGGCCACCCGGAACCCCCGTGTTTGCGGCAATGGCTGGATCTTCAGTCACAGGCTTCCACAGCTTCCAAAACAGGTCCAGGCACTCCGTGCATGCCTAAAGCTAGCCAACAGTTTGCGCACTCTGACACCGTGTAACGCGGCAATTGACTGCAATACTCGGGGATAACACCAACTACTCCATGCCGCCTTGCGACATGCAAAAGGTTGCTTGTTTGCGAAAGCCCGGAGCCCAGCTAGGATGCAAGATACGGATTTTTGAGGGGTCGAAATGAAAAACCTGTTTCCGTCCATGCCCGAAGACGCGAATCTGGGCCACGTCTATCGCGCTTTCCCGGAGAAACTTGGACCTCTGGCAGAGTACCAAAATCGTGTCATGCGGGGCGACAGTGAACTCAGCATCGCGGAACGAGAGATCATTGCAGCCTATGTCTCCGGATTGAACGCCTGCGCTTTTTGTCATGGCGCGCACACCGTGCATGCCAAGGCTTTCGGCATTGATGTCAGCACCATCGAGGATTTGATGGATGATCTTGAAAGCGCGGATATCGACGACAGTCTAAAACCCATTCTGGCTTATTCCGGGAAATTAACAACCAGCCCCTCCCGCATGACTGAAGCCGATGCAAAAGCAGTCTACGATGCCGGCTGGTCCGAGAATGCGCTGTTTGACGCTATACAAGTTTGCGGTTTGTTCAACTTGATGAATCGTATGTTAGAGGGCACCGGAATTACCGAGTATCATTCAGATACTAATTCCGCCGGTGAAGACGTGCTCGACAACCTGCGTAGCAAAAGGTGCTACCTTGATTTTGGCAAGGCAAACGGGCTTTTCGCATGACTTCTGATCTGTCGGTCTGGGCCAGGGGCCTAGAATAAGCGTATGGCGGGCGTGGCACAACAGCTTGAAACGGTAATCCAAATCAACAGGCCCGCCGGATCGGCGGGCCTTTTTGAGCTCTGCGTTGTCAGTCTTTCGTGCCGACGTTTTCTTCGAACGCAACCTTGAAGGCGGCCTGTTTCTCGGGGCTGGCCTCGGTTTGATATTTCGATTTCCATTCATCCATCGTCATGCCGTAGAAAATCTCGCGGGCTTCATCCTTGCCCAGTTCGATTCCCTTTTCGTTTGCCGCTTCCTGGTACCAGCGCGACAGGCAGTTGCGACAAAACCCGGTGAGGTTCATCATGTCGATGTTCTGAACGTCCGTGCGGTCTTCCATCAGGTGTTTTTGCAACCGGCGAAATGCGGCAGCCTGAAGTTCAATTTCGGTTTGCTTGTCCATGATCTGGCTCCGGATGGCGAATGAGTTGCTTCTGACCTAACAATCCAGTGGACCCGTTACAAGAAACGGACGTGCCGAAGCGCCTTTTCACATCAATTTCAATGCTAGCCAAGGCACGATGCAGAAAACCAGCGTCAGGATTTTGTAGTTCGCAAGATACCTGAAATAGGCGCGTTTCACATTCGGGCGTTCCATCCGAAACATCCTGCCGTGAATGTCGGCAATCCAATCCTGCAAAAGCAGAACCATCAGGGTGGTAAACAGAAGCACCGCGATATTGAGCACGGCCATCCAACCAAAAAACGTCGTCAAAAACTCTTGTGTCATGATGACCCCCTTTCCCAGTTGATATGGGACATGAAGGCCGTGCTCACAACAGCGTGATGCGCGGAAAAGCACGCGCAGGACTTGCGGTCAAAGGTCGCTGGCTTCCAATGCATCTTGCAGGATCACCGCCAATCGCTCGGCCCATTCCCTTTGCCCCGCATGGTCTGCGATCAAGTCGTTGCGCAGCTCGATCAGTGCGTTAGGGCGTCCAAACGCGGTACAGTGTTTGTCGATCGCATCCCCCGGCAGAACTCCGGTATACGGCTGGTTGACGCCAACGCACAGATCATCCTCGGCCTGAAGCCTTTCGATCAGCGGGCCAGAGAACCGCTCGTCCGAGGTGTGCAGCACGCCAATGTGCCATGGGCGCGGCTCACGACCGCGCAGCTGGCGGGTGAAGGAATGCATCGAAACGCTCACAGCATGGGGCAGGGCCGCCATTTGTGCCAGTGCCTCGTGGTAGGGGCGGTAGCACATATTCAGGCGACGTTCGCGCTCGTCATCATCTGCATGGCGATTTCCGGGTATGATTGACCCATCATAGAGCTTCATCAACAGCGTGGGATCGTCTTCACCCCGGTTCGGATCGATGACCAGCCGCGAGAAGTTGGCGGCAATCACAGGTGCGTTCAGGATCTCGCCCAAGTGTTTCGACACCTCATACGCACCGACGTCATAGGCGATATGGCGTTCCATATCCTCGCGCGGCAGACCGAGGTCGCCGCCATTTACGTCTGGGGGAACAGTGTTGGTTGCATGGTCGCATGTAATCAGCCAGCGAGACGGGCGGTCCGCACCGTGGACGAAAAATGGAGTGTATGTCATGAGCCTGTCATCTTGTTTGCCGCTGGTGTAGGGCAGTTGCTTTGAAAAGGGAATTGCGCAATAAGCATCGAGATGATGTTTGCGGTAACATTTCGCGGAAGCTGATCTGCAAACTTGAGATGACGTAAGGAGGTCTATGCCAATGCGACGCCTAAGAAATGTGAAAATCGTGGCGACGCTGGGGCCAGCGTCAAATGACTATGACACGATTCGTGCCCTGCACGAGGCTGGCGCGGATGTCTTTCGTTTGAACATGAGCCATGGCAGCCATGATGAGATCCGCGAACGGCACAAGATTATTCGGCAGGTGGAAAAAGATCTGGACAGCCCGATTGCCATTCTGGCCGACCTTCAGGGGCCCAAGCTTCGCGTTGGTGTCTTTGCCAATGAGGCAGAGGAGCTGGAAGAAGGTGCGTCCTTCCGGCTCGATCTCGACCCTGCTGCGGGCGACATCAACCGGGTCTGCCTGCCGCATCCCGAGATTTTCGCGGCGCTTGAGCCGGGCGCGCGCCTGCTGGTGAATGACGGCAAGATCCGACTGATCGTTCAGGACTGCGGGCAGGATTTTGCAAATTGCACGGTCGAGGTGGGTGGCACGATCTCGAACCGCAAGGGCGTCAACGTTCCTGATGTGGTGCTGCCGCTGGCGGCTTTGTCGGCCAAGGACCGAGAGGATCTGGAGTTTGTCTGCCAACTGGGTGTGGACTGGTTGGCGCTGAGCTTCGTGCAGCGCGCCAAGGACGTTTTCGAGGCCCGCGCGCTTGCGGATGGTCGCGCGGCGATCCTGTCCAAGATTGAAAAACCTGCCGCAGTTGAGGCGTTTGACGACATCCTTGATGCGTCGGACGGGATCATGGTGGCACGCGGCGACCTGGGCGTGGAACTGCCTGTTTCTGCCGTGCCTCCGATTCAGAAACGACTGGTCCGTAAATGCCGCGGGGCAGCCAAGCCCGTCATCGTCGCCACACAGATGCTGGAAAGCATGATCGAAAGCCCGATGCCGACCCGTGCCGAAGTGTCGGACGTTGCGACGGCGATCTACGAAGGCACCGATGCCATCATGCTCAGCGCGGAATCGGCAGCCGGTGCCTATCCGATCGAAGCGGTGCAGACGATGAACAAGGTTGCCATCGAAGTCGAAGCCGACCCGACATATACGCAGATCATCGCGGCGTCGCGTACCGCCAAGGGAACCACCGTTGCGGACGGGATTGTTGCCGCCGCGCGTGAAATAGCCGAGAAAACCGATATCAAGGCGATCTGCTGCTTTACGCAAAGTGGCACGACAGCCGCATTGACCGCGCGCGAACGTCCCGGTGTTCCGATTATCGCGATGACGTCGCTGATGGGAACGGCGCGCAGACTCTGCCTGACTTGGGGTTGCAACTGCGTCATGACGCCCGAGCTTGAACGGTTCAAAAGCGCGGTTGTAAACGCAGCGCGCGCCGCAAGGGCCGGGGGCTTTGCAACCGAAACCGACCAGATCGTTGTCACCGCCGGGGTGCCGTTCAACGTACCGGGAACCACCAACATTCTGCGCGTGGCACCCTGTGACGAGCGACTGATCTACAGCACGGATCCCGAATAACCGGAACGGGTATCAAGGCCCGGACACCCGTTGGCCAACCGGCTCTTTCACGGCCTCCATGACCGTGAATGAGCTGGTTTGGTGAATCCCGGGCAGCTTGTTGATTTTCTCACCCAGTATCATCCGGAAATGCGCGATATCGCGGGTGCGGACTGTCAGAAGATAATCGAACGACCCTGCCACCATCAGGCAGCTTTCGATTTCCGGCACATCGCGTACGGCCTCGTTGAATTTTTCCAGGGATTGCTCGGCCGTTGCGGTCAACGAAACCTGTACGACGGTCAGAAGAGCCAGCCCCATTCTCTCTTTGTCGACGATGGCGCTGTAGCCCTTGATATAGCCGTTCTTTTCCAGCCGTTTCACACGTTCGGAACACGGCGTGTTTGTAAGGTTTACGCGCGCCGCAAGCTCAACTATTGAGAGCCGGCCATTGGCCTCAAGCTCGTGCAGGATGCGTTGATCGATATTGTCCAATTCTCTACTAATCAGTAAAACTTCCTGTTATTTTAGTGTAAAACGACAATTTCCACTGAATATAGACCAAAAAAATCCCCAATTCCTAGTGAAAATTCCTGATACTTACCAAAGGGCGGTCTTATTGAAAGTTCCAAGTTCCGGCTGCCCTGCCGGGGGCACGGGCCTCGGCCAAATGAAAAATAATGGAGGAACGACATGACAACAAAGATTGTCATAGGACTCGACGGGACAGAGACCGGTGAGCGCGTGATTACCTTTGCCAAAGATTTGGCAAAGTTGATCGGGTCGTGTGAACTGGTGGTCGCTTATGTGATTGAATGGTCCCCTTACACCTTTCAGACACCGGAAGAAAACGCGCAGCGTCACAAGCGACGGGAAGAAGAGGTTGATCTGGCAACGTCGCGGATCGTGACACCTGCCGTTGAGGCCCTCAGAGAGGCTGGTTTTGAAGCGCAGGGTGTTGTTCGCCACGGCGACGTGGCCGAGACCTTGAACGCCATTACAATGGAAATGGGCGGCTCGCAGATCGTTGTCGGCCGGTCTTCGGCGGACGGGATCAAGAAACGTATCTTCGGCAGCTCGACCCAGAACCTTGTGATGCATGCCGATGTTCCGGTCACGGTTGTGAACTGAAGGGAGGGACAAAATGAGAATGCTTAAACAACTCGGCGCCTCAATGGCAGCCGCTATTGTCGCCAGCCCTGCCTTTGCGCAAGAAGCTCCGGGGCTTGATGAAAAAATCAACCAGACTTTCGCTAATCTGACCGGTCCATTCGTCAGCTTCATCTTCGCGCCATTCCCCGGGACCAGTTTCCCATGGATCGTGATGTGGCTGGTGATCGCTGCGACGGTTTTCACGCTGTATTTTGCTTTTGTGCAGATGCGGTTTTTTGGCCACGCAATCAGTCTTGTCAAAGGTGACTATTCCGACCCCAATGATGCGGGCGAGGTCAGCCATTTTCAGGCTCTGGCTACGGCGCTTTCCGGTACGGTCGGTCTGGGGAATATCGCGGGTGTTGCTGTTGCCGTCGGCATCGGCGGACCGGGCGCAACCTTCTGGATGATCCTGGCGGGTCTTCTGGGGATGGCGTCGAAATTCACCGAATGTACGCTGGGCGTGAAGTACCGCAACGAGTACGAAGACGGCACCGTTTCGGGTGGTCCGATGTACTATATGTCCAAAGGGTTCAACGAACTGGGCTTGCCGGGTGGTAAGATCCTGGCGGTTTTGTTCTCGATCTTCTGTATCCTTGGCGCGCTTGGTGGGGGCAACATGTTCCAGGCCAATCAGGCGCATCAGCAGATCGCGGGAATCGTGGGTGACTATCCGGGCTGGATTACCGGGCTGGTCTTCGCAGCGGTTGTTTTCATGGTCATCGTCGGCGGCCTGAAGTCCATCGCACGGGTGACCGAGAAGGTGGTACCGTTCATGGGCATTCTCTATGTTCTGACCGCTCTGGTCATCATCCTGATGAATGCGGATATGATCGGCTGGGCCTTTGGCCAGATCTTCGCCGGCGCCTTCACCGGCCTGGGTGTTGCAGGCGGCATGGTCGGGGCGCTGATCCAGGGCTTCAAACGTGCGGCGTTTTCGAACGAAGCGGGTGTTGGCTCGGCAGCGATTGCGCACTCGGCAGTACGGACCAAGGAACCGATCACGGAAGGCTTCGTTTCCTTGCTGGAACCGTTCATCGACACCGTGGTGATCTGCACAATGACCGCTCTGGTCATCATCATCACCCAGCAATTGATCATCGATCCCGAAACCGGCAACTACATGCTGAATGAGGCCGGCACGGCGATTGCCACTGTTGACGGCAACTCGGGTGTCAGCCTGACCTCTGCCGCCTTCGGCAGCGCGTTCGGTTTCTTCCCGTATATCCTGGCGGTTGCGGTGATCCTGTTTGCCTTCTCGACCATGATCAGCTGGTCCTACTATGGCCTCAAGGCCTGGACCTACCTTTTCGGTGAGGGTCACACTAAAGAGCTGGTGTTCAAGATCATCTTCTGCATCTTCGTCGTCATCGGTGCCGCAGCCAACCTTGGCCCGGTCATCGACTTCTCGGATGCGGCGATCTTTGCGATGGCGGTGGTCAACGTCTTTGCGCTCTACTTCCTGATGAAAGTGGTGCGTCAGGAGCTGGCCTCGTATTCCGAACGCCTGAAAACCGGTGAAATCCGGAAATTCGAACACTAAACCCAATCACTGGGGCGGCCTTTGTCGCCCCAGTGCCCGATCAGCCGGCAAAAAGCGCAGAATCTGATCCAAACCCCCTTGCCAGTATGACCGAACTTGCGTAAACGGCGCTTCTGATCGCGTGACCGGCCGAGATGGCATGCCGAGTCGCGTCTGGAACCGAACCCGAAAAAGGAGACGGAAATGCCTAAGATGAAGACCAAGTCGAGCGCCAAAAAGCGCTTCAAGGTGACTGCGACCGGTAAGGTCCTTGCTGGCCAGGCCGGCAAACGGCACGGCATGATCAAGCGGACCAAGAAATTCATCCGCGACGCCCGTGGCAACACCACCCTGTCCGCCCCCGACGCCAAGATCGTCAAGGGCTACATGCCCTACGACCGCTAAGAGGAGATTAAGAGATGTCCCGCGTTAAAGGTGGAACCGTAACTCACGCCCGTCACAAGAAGGTCATCAAGGCCGCCAAAGGTTACTATGGCCGTCGCAAGAGCACCTTCAAGGTTGCCCGTCAGGCCGTCGACAAGGCCAACCAGTATGCAACCCGCGACCGCAAGAACCGCAAGCGCAACTTCCGCGCACTGTGGATCCAGCGTATCAACGCTGCTGTGCGTTCGCATGACGAGGCACTGACATATTCCCGCTTCATCAACGGCCTGAACCTGGCCGGTATCGAGGTGGACCGCAAAGTTCTGGCCGACCTGGCCGTGCACGAACCGGAAGCGTTCGGCGCGATCGTCGCCAAAGCTCAGGCAGCTCTGACCGCCTGATCCTCTTTCGAGAGACAGTGAAAGAAAGGCCGTCCCAATTGGGGCGGCTTTTTTTGTTTTCCATAGAGTGGACGTCGGTGTTAAGCACACTCTGGACATCGTCCAGCAGTCGTGCGCACCTTAAACTATGTCGCTGGTACAAGACTTTGAGCAAGTTTTAGAAACTGCCTTGCCACGTGATCCCAGCTTTCGGCGGATCGAACAGACGGCGATAGACAGTTGCATTAGTGATGCCCGAAGATACGCTTCAGAAGGTCTAAAAGAGGCCTTTCTGTTTTCAACAATGCGCCTACTGGCACTTCCCGACAACGGGCACACGCGGCTGATTCCGAATGATGCCATCTCGGTGCTCCCGCTGAGATTCGTGAGTATCGGAACTGCTGTCCAGTTAGTTGGTACGGCACCAGAAATAACTGCGCCCAGAGGAAAGCTTGTTGCAGTCAACGGCACACCGTTAAGTCAAATCGAAGCCGCCTCAGAAACATTTCTGGCAGGAACGCGCCAAAGGAAACGGGTAATCGGATCGATTATACTCGTGTGGCCCTATGCTTTGGCTCGTCTCGGTTTTTCCTCGAAAGACGAAACGACCGAGTATCGCGTGCAAGACGAGAACGGTCAGATATCCGAATTCAAAGTGGAAAACGGTCATACGGTTCCTGCATCAACGCTCTACCCGAGAAACGAGCATGGCCGGGCCGATCCGGCTTGGACACCCGAGAGACTTGTGGAGACTAAGGGCTGGCGGGGACTTGGGCTTTCGATACTGTTGCCCAGTTTTCTCGATTCAAGAGAAGGTGCGCTGCCGAAAGCCATCTCAGGTGCAGCAGAACAAGTAAGCGTTTGCTCGGAAAAAACGCTCTTGATTGACATTCGTGGAAACACCGGTGGCGACTTTCTCAAAACGATGCCCTTGATCGACGCCATCTCTGAAAACGCAAGCAGGCAGGTTGTTGTGCTTGTCGATAAATTCACGTTTTCGGCTGCGATAGTTTTTGTCGCCATCCTCAAACATCGATTGGGACCTAGGCTCAAGCTCATAGGGGAAGAAATGGGTGACGGGTTGACGTTTTTTGCCGAGGGAGGTTCGCTCGATTTGCCAACCAGCGGGGCGGTCGTTCGATACTCATCGGCTTTTCACGATTGGGAGAACGGAACCAGCGATGAAACCACACCTGCCGAGATCGCGCGGCAACTAGTTCCGGCTGGAACACTGGATTTGGATTGGGAATTGATCACCGAACCTACCGCTGAAGATGCACACGGCGCGTTCTATCAACGAATTCTCAGAAGTCTGAGAAATTAGACGAATGGCAGGAAAGCCCACGTAGATACCACGCGAACGCAAAAAAACCGGCGCATTCAGCGCCGGTTTTCGTAAATTCATTGAGGGAACTTACCCGAACACACGCCCCAGCGCGCCATCGACCGCGTCGGTGATCTGGTCGATGTCATCGGCCGTCGCGATCAGGGCAGGCGAGAAGCACAGCGTGTTGTTGCGGCTTGGGATCGAGCGGTTTGTGACACCGATGATCACGCCCTGGTTCATACAGTCGGCCACAACCGCCTGCGCCAGTTTCTCGTCCACAGGCTCTTTGCTGGTACGGTCTGCGACCAGCTCGGCACCCAGGAACAGGCCCTTGCCGCGCACGTCGCCAATAACCTTGTGCTTTTCCATCAGCGCCTGGAGGTTGCCCATCATGCGGTCACCCATGGCCGCGCAATTGCCCAGAAGGTTTTCATCCTCGATGATGCGCATGTTTTCGATCGCAGCCGCCGGACCGGCAGTGCAGCCACCAAAGGTCGAGATGTCGCGGAAATAGCTCATCGGGTCCGAAGCATCATCCTTGAACATGTCAAAGACCTCCTCGGTGGTGACCATGCAGGCAATCGCGGCATAGCCCGAGGCCACGCCCTTGGCCATGGTCACGAAATCCGGCTTGATGCCGTATTGCTGATAACCGAACCATGTGCCGGTGCGGCCCACGCCGCAGACAACCTCGTCGATATGCAGCAGCACGTCGTATTTCTTGCAGATCTCCTGCACGCGCTGCCAGTAACCCTCGGGCGCTTCGATCACGCCGCCACCTGCGGTCACCGGCTCAAGACACAGCGCGCCAACGGTGTCGGGGCCTTCGCGCAGGATGACCTGTTCGATCTGGTCTGCCGCCCATTCGCCGAAATTCTCTTCGGGGGCACCGTCCAGTTCGTGCTTGCGATAATCCATGCAGTGGGGCACGCGCACGAAATCCGGTGCAAAGGGGCCGTATTGTGCGGTGCGCTCGTCCTGACCGCCTGCCGACATGGTTGCCAGCGTCGAGCCGTGATAATCGCGGTCACGATACAGGATCTTGGTCTTTTTGCCGCCGTACTTCTTGTGTGCGATCTGGCGCACCATCTTGAAGGCTTTCTCGTTCGCCTCGCTCCCTGAGTTGGTGTAATACACGCGGCTCATTCCGGGCATCTTGTCGATCAGTTGCTCGGCAAAGATCGCGCCGGGGATCGAGCCGGCCGAATTGGCGAAATAGCACAGCTTCATCAGCTGGTCGTAAACGGCCTTGCAGATCGATTCGCGGCCATAGCCGACGTTGACGGTCCAGACACCGCCGGATACCGCATCCAGATGCTCTTTGCCTTTCTGGTCCCAGACGCGCATGCCCTTGCCTTCGACAATGATGCGGGGGTCATTGGTTTCAAAGGGTTTGTGCTGGATCAGATGATGCCAGATATGGGCGCGGTCGGCTTCGACCACGCGGGAAAGATCGTTTTCGTTGAACGTGCCGTCCATGACAAGTCCTTTCAGTGAGGTGCGGTGCACGGGGTGCGGAAATGGTGTGCCCCGGCATATGTTTAAGATGCTTCAGATCACCGCGAATGGCCGGATCTAAGTAGGGCCAGATCGCACCATCCCGTATTGCCAGTCAATAAGGGTACCGTAATACTACGGATTTGTCAGAGCACCAAGTTTGTGCTCAAGTCGCGCAAACCGAGTGCAGGGAGGATCAGCAGTTGGCAGCGACCAATATCTATGAGCGTCATTTGGACAAATGCCGGGCGAATTACACACCCTTGTCGCCCCTCTCGTTCATTGAGCGCACGGCGCAGGTTTATCCCGATTACCCGTCGGTCGTTTATGGTGAGCGGCGGTATACTTGGGCTGAAACCTATGCCCGGTGCCGCCGGCTGGCGGGTGCCCTAAATGCGCGGGGTATCGGAAAGGGTGATACCGTTTCAATTATCGCCGCAAACATCCCCGAGATGTACGAAGCGCATTTTGGTGTGCCCATGGCGGGCGCCGTTTTGAACGCCATCAACACGCGTCTGGATGCTCCGATAGTCGCTTTCATCCTGAACCACGCCCAAGCCAAGGTCTTGTTGGTTGACCCCGAGTTTTCCGGCGTCGTGAAAGAGGCGCTGGAGCAGGTTGATCATGATATTCTGGTAATCGACATCGAGGATCCCAGCTTTGAAGGCGGTGAAAGGCTTGGCAGTCTGACCTATGACGCCCTGATATCAGAGGGAGACCCCGAATTTGGCTGGTCAATGCCCGAGGATGAATGGGACGCGATCACGCTGAACTATACGTCCGGCACAACGGGCAATCCCAAGGGCGTGGTTTATCACCACCGCGGCGCCACGCTGAATGCACAATCGGATTTGCTGGACTGGGATATGCCCAAGCATTCGATCTATCTGTGGACCTTGCCGATGTTTCACTGCAACGGATGGTGCTTCCCCTGGGCCATGGCCGCCAATGCGGGCGTGTCCGTCTGTCTGCGCGCTGTGCGTGCCGAGCCAATCTATGCGGCATTCCGCGATGAGAAGGTCACCCATTTCTGCGGTGCTCCCATCGTTTTGAACATGTTGGCCCACGCGCCGGATGAACTGAAAGACTTTGACCATCAGATCAAGGTTATGACCGCGGGCGCTCCGCCGCCGGCCGCCGTGATCGAAGCGATGGAGGCGATGGGGGTCGAGGTCACGCACGTTTATGGCCTGACCGAGACCTACGGGCCCTCGGTCGTTTGTGCGTGGAAGGATGAATGGAACGACAAGGGACCCGAAGACCGTGCTGCCCTGAAAGTAAGGCAGGGCGTGCGGTATACGGCACTGTCTGGCCTGATGGTGGCCGATCCCGAAACGATGGAGCCCGTGCCTGCGGATGGTGAAACCATGGGCGAGATCTTTATGCAGGGCAACGTGGTGATGAAAGGGTATCTCAAGAACCCTGATGCCACCGATGGGGCCTTCAAGGGTGGCTGGTTCGCATCCGGCGATTTGGGCGTCATGCATCCGGATGGCTATATCGCGCTCAAAGACCGGTCCAAGGACATCATCATATCAGGCGGCGAGAATATCTCTTCCGTCGAGGTCGAGGGCATTCTCTACAAACACCCGGCAGTCATGGAAGCGGCGGTTGTGGCCCGGCCAGACGAGAAATGGGGCGAAACCCCCTGTGCCTTTGTCGAGCTGAAGCCCGGTACGACCGCGACCGAGGCAGACCTGATTGCCTTCTGCCGGGACAACATGGCCCATTTCAAAGCGCCCAAGACCGTGGTGTTTGGCACCCTGCCGAAGACTTCAACCGGCAAGGTGCAGAAATTCGTTCTGCGGGATCAGGCGCGGGCGCTGGGCTGAAGCGTGTCGAAGATCGACAGGTCCAGATCCAGCATTTCACCCATCCAAATCGCGCGATCACGGTGATCGGCCAGATGGTCGCCGGTTTCCGGGTGGGTGAAAACGGTAAGGCCCCGCCGGTTCAGCATCAACCACGGAGTGACCTGATCGAAGGCATCAGCCGCAAAGCTCAACTGGCAGCTCCAGCGCGGGTGGGGGCCGACATTGCGGCTATGCATGCGTCCCATCCGGACGGGGAACAGACGGGCGGCCTCTGCGCAGACCTGTTGCGCTGTGTGCTGCGTGTCGGCGTCGAAATAGACATGGGCGTGGTATCCGGTGATCTCGGGCATCAGAACCTCTTTTGCTTAGATGAAACAAAGCTAAGTCCGATTGCGACGGACGCCTAGGCACACCGGCACACAGGACCTGTGCAAGCTTATTGGGGTGCGTGCCTGTCAGGATGCGCCGCAACAAATGCGGGATGATCGGCACAGGCCTTTTCGACACCCAGCAGACGCGGCATGTCCGACAAGTCGACCTTCCACCGGCGTGCATTATATATCTGCGGGATCAGGCAGATGTCGGCGAGGCCGGGCTGTGAACCAACGCAATAGGGGGTTTGTTCAAACTCACCCAACATGGTCTCGAAGGCCTGCAACCCCGGCCGTATGAAGTGCCGCATCCACTCTCCGGGCATGTCGGTCGGGTCTTTGCTGAGGGTGGTCGCATGGCGAGCAACTGAAAGGTTGCAAACAGGGTGAATGTCCACCGCAATCGCATAGGCCAGCGCCTGCACGCGCGCGCGCCCTGCTGCATCGTCGGGCAGAAGGTTCAATTCACGTGTCTTGTCCAGATAGTCGAGAATGGCCAGAGACTGTGTCAGCCGCTGCCCGTCAATATCCAGCACCGGAACCAACCCTTGTGGATTTCGCGCGATATGTGCATCGCCCTTGTGTTCGCCGCCCACCAGGTCGACGACAACCGCGCGATAGTCGATCCCGGCCAGATTCAGGGCGATCCGCACCCGATAGCTGGCCGAGGACCGCCAATAGTCATAAAGGACGGTTTTGCTCACATTCGAATCCGTCACTTGTCGGCCAGGGTGGCGGCGCGAATAGCGTCAGACAACACCGCCTTGTCGCCGATGTGATTGGCCAGCACCAGAACCAGTCGGGCGTTCAGCGCGTCACTGTCGGCTTTTTCAAGCCCTTCATGCGCGGCCAGCAGCTCGGCATAGAAGTCGTCAGCATCGTCGATATTCGGGGATAGGATCAGGTCAGACATCGCGCTCACTCCTTGCCACAGGCTCTGCGGATAGCATGGCGGAAACTGTTTTCTTCGTAACTGTCCCGGCGCGCCGCCACGTGCTGATCAGGACGGATTAGATAAACTGCGCTGGTTGCGTCGCCCAGATAGCGACGTTTCAGCGCCAGGGTCTGGTCATCCTTGACCGACAGCGCCAACCGCGTGACCTCGACTCCGTCTTCTTCCAGCACTTCCGGGGCATCCGCATCAATCGTCAAAAGGGTGAATTTGCCTGCCAGTTTGGGCAACAGGAACGCATCACCCAGCGGCGCGTCCGGGCAGGCCGAGCCGGGGCGCGTTTCGGCTGGGCCATCCAGCGCGTCGGCAGAATTCAGGGTCGAGCCGTCATAGGTGCAAGGTTGACTCAGGCGTCCCGAATTCACCAACGGACGCGCAAATTCGTACTTCTCGCTGAGGTCCAGAACCGCATCCCGCAGAACCCGCGACATTTCGGATTTCGGCGTGATGAAATCGGTGGACCGGCTGGATTTCTGGATGTTCTCATCAGCCCCGTGCACGCGTTCCGCGTTGTAGCTGTCCAACAGGCTTTCGGGGGCTTTCCCATCCAGCACCAGTTTCAGTTTCCAGCACAGGTTGTCAGTGTCTTGCAGGCCGGAATTGGCACCGCGCGCGCCAAAGGGGCTGACCTGGTGCGCGCTGTCGCCGGCGAATAGGACACGCCCTTTGCGGAAGCTCTCCATGCGGCGGCACTGGAACGTATAGATCGAGACCCACTCCAGCTGAAACTCGACGTCATCGCCCAGCATCGCCTTGAGGCGCGGGATCACATTCTCGGGGCGCTTTTCGCGTTCCTTGTCGATGTCCCAACCCAGTTGCAGGTCTATACGCCAGACATTGTCTGGTTGTTTGTGCAAAAGCGCGGATTGTCCGCGATTGAACGGAGGGTCAAACCAGAACCAGCGTTCCGAGGGGAAATCGGCATCCATGATCACGTCCGCGATCAGGAAATTGTCTTCGAAAACACGCCCTTCAAAATCGATGCCCAGCATGCGCCGGGTGGGCGACGCAGCACCATCGCAGGCGATCAGCCATTCGGCCTCGAGCGTATAGGGGCCTTCGGGGGTTTCGACCTCCAGCCGAACGTGATCTTCGTGCGTACCGATTGCGTCAACCTTGTTGCGCCCGCGAATTTCTATCGGTGCGCCTTCTGCCTGCAACTCGCGCACGCGTTCCACAAAGGAGTTTTCAAAATGGTATTGCTGCAAGTTGATGAAGGCCGGGTTGGCATAGCCTTCGTCCGGCTGAAGGTTGAAATCATAGACCTGACGGTCGTCGAAAAAGACCTTGCCCCGGTCCCACAGCACGCCTTTGTCGACCAATCGCTGGCCGCAACCCAGCCGGTCTGCGATTTCCAACGTACGCTGAGAAAAACAGATGGCGCGGCTGCCGAAGCTGACTTTGTCATTCTCGTCCAGAACCACAACTTCGACCCCTTGCTGGGCCAGATCGATGGCGGCGGCCAGACCAACCGGCCCCGCACCGATCACGATCACCTTGCGCCTGACGGGCGTCGGGCTGTCCTGATCCGGGCTGCGTTCATATCCGTAAAGCGGCGTTTCAAAGATCTTGTTCATGGGCTCCCCCCGAAACAGATGCACCGATGTGCTGCATGTCCTGTCCCCCGGCGACGGGCGCCGGAGGTCTTAGTTTATGGTTTCATCGAATCCCGCCGCAAAAAACGATCTGGATCAAACTCGACCGTTTTTCGTCAGCCTTGCAGGGCTTCCCACATCTCGAGGTCGCGCTGGGCGGTCCAGATGCGGGGCGTGTCAATGCCGCGTGCCTCGTCATAGGCGCGGGCCACATTGAACGGCAGGCAGTGCTCGTAGATTGCGTAGTCGGCGAACTTCGGATCACATTCAGCGCGGACTGCGTCCCAGGCCTCTTTCAGGGACCCGCCGCGCGCCGCGACCTTCGCCGCCGGCCGGTATGTGCTTTCGACAAAATCGCGGGTGTTCTCGATGGCCGCATTCACCATGTCCTTGCCAACCAGCGCATCGCCGCGCCCCGGTGCGATGGCGTCGACGTCGAACCACTTGATCTCGTCCAACGTGTCGCCCCAATCGCTGAAATGACCGTCACCGCAATAGCAGGCCGAGCGATATTCGACGATATCGCCGGTGAACATCACGTTCTGATCCGGCACATGGATGACGATATCGCCTGCCGTATGCGCGCGGCCCAGATGCATCAGGTCGATCCGGCGGTTGCCCAGATACACCGTCATCGTATCGCTGAAGGTGGTGGTGGGCCATGTCAGGCCGGGGATGCTTTCATGCCCTTCAAAGAGGCGCGGGAAGCGCTGGAATTCGCTGTCCCAGTCTTCCTGACCCCGCTCGACGACCATGGCGCGAGCCATGTCCGACATCAGGATCTGCTGCGCGCCGAACGCGCTTGCGCCCAGAACACGCACTGCGTGGTAGTGGGTCAGGGCCACATGCGTGATCGGTTTGTCGGTGACGGAACGCACGCATTCGATTACCTTGTTTGCCAGACGCGGAGTCGCCTGCGCCTCGACGATCATCACGCTGTTGTCACCGATGATCACACCCGAATTCGGATCGCCTTCGGCGGTAAAAGCATAAAGCCCTTCTCCAACTTCAGTAAAGCTGATCTTTTTTTCCGACATGTCCCCCTGGGACGCGAATGCCTTGGCCATAGTGGGTTCCTTATCGTGAATATGGGTTTTCAAGAGCGGGCAAAACGGTGCCGACACATTCACCGAAACCGATCGTGTAGCCATCGCCCTTGGCAGCACCTTTGAGGGTCAGGGTATCGCCGTCCTCGATGAAGCTGCGGGTTTCGCCTGTATCCAGCGTGATCGGTTCCTTGCCGCCCCAGCTGAGTTCCAGAAGGGAACCGCGGCTGTCCTTCGTCGGCCCCGAGATCGTGCCTGATCCCAGCAGGTCGCCCGTGTTCATGGGGCATCCTGATGTGGTGTGATGCGCCAATTGCTGCGCAGCGGAATAGTACATCTGGCTGTAGTTGGTCCGAGCAATCGTCGTGGCGGGTTGCCCGGCAGGTGCCATGGTGATCGCCAGATCGATGTCATAGAGCATCGGGCCGCAATCCTTGAGGTGGTCCAGCAGCTCGAACTCGCGGGGTGGCGTGTCACAGCGGAATGGCTCCAGCGCCGCCTTGGTCACGATCCACGGGCTGATCGAGGTTGCCGTGGCCTTTGCCTGAAACGGGCCCAGCGGCTGATATTCCCATGCCTGGATGTCGCGCGCAGACCAGTCATTCAGAAGCACGTAACCGAAGATATTGTCATCCGCTTCCTGCACGGTGATCGGACCATCCGAGGGTGTTCCGACAATCGCGCCCATCTCAAGCTCGATGTCAAAACGGCGACTGGGCAGGAAGGCGGGCAAGTCCTGATCGGGGGCTTTCAACTGACCCCAGGGGCGGCGAATATCGGTGCCCGAGACCACGACCGAAGATGCGCGGCCGTTGTAACCAATGGGGATGTGCAGCCAATTCGGCGGCAGGGCGTTTTCCGGCCCCCGGAACATGGTGCCCACGTTGAAGGCATGGTGTCGGCCTGCGTAGAAATCGGTGTATTCGCTGACCGCAAAGGGCAGATGCATTTCCGCATCTTCCTGTTTGACAAGCAGCGGCTCGACCTTGGTTTGTTCATCTGAACCTTCGGACAGCAGGCTGATCAGCCGCGCGCGCAGCGCGGCCCAGACGGCTGGGCCTTCCTCCATCAGAGGGTTCCAGAACGGCATTTCGAAAAGGGGCTCATCGCTCAGGGTGATCAACCCCTCCGCTTCGGCGGCCGTGACGTCGAGGATCATGTCGCCGATGGCCACACCACAGCGGGGATCATCACCTTCGGTCGAGAAGACACCATACGGCAGGTTATTCAGTGGGAACGGATGTGTCGCGTCATTGGCCGACGCCACCCAGGATGTCATTAGAGGCATACGATGTCCCTGTTTTGTTGGTTAAGCAGAAGGGCGAAGGGATTTCAGCCCCAACAAGATAGCAGCGAGGATCATGAAGCTGCCGCCAATGCGGTCAAGCCACAGCTTTGCCGGGCCTTGCAAACGGCGAGCCAGCCAGCTTGCGCTGCCGCCATATGTGGTCAGGAACATCCCGTCCATGACCAGATAGGTGGCAGACAGAATGGCGAATTGCGGCCAGAAGGGCAGGGCTGCGTCAATGAAAAGCGGAAACAGTGCTGCAAAAAAGACCACGGCCTTGGGATTTGCGGCAGAGGTAACGAACCCCTGCATCAAAAGCGATTTGCGGCTGACCCTGGGCGCGGTTTGCGCATCGGATACGCGCGCCTTAAGGATCTGTTTGACCCCGAGATAAACCAGATAGGCCACACCCAGCCATTTAATGACTGTCAGCGCGGTTGCAGATGTGGCGATCAGGGCGGCCAGGCCCAGCCCCGCCGCCAGCATTTGCAGAAAGTTCGCCGTCAAATCTCCGGCAGCGGTGAACAGCCCGCGCCGAAGCCCGTTAGTCGCTGAGTTTGACAACATCAGCAACTGGCTGGGTCCCGGTGTGCTCATCAGCAGCAGGACCGTTGCCACATAGGTGATCCAGATATCCAAGCTCATTTCTTGCCCGGCGTTCCGTCGAACTTCTTCTCAAGCGATGTCCAGCAGTCGACGTAATCATCCTGCAACGGCGCTTCGGTGGCGGCAAACGGGGTCAGGTGCTGCGGGAAGCGGGTTTCGAACATGAACGACATTGTCTGGTCCAGCTTGTCCGGCCCCAGGTTGGAGTATGACGCCTTGTCGAAGGCTTCCCTGTCGGGGCCATGCGGGATCATCATGTTGTGCAGGCTTGTGCCGCCGGGAACAAAGCCCTGAGGTTTCGCGTCGTACTGGCCGTAGATGTTGCCCATCAGCTCGGACATGATGTTCTTGTGGTACCACGGCGGGCGGAACGTGTCTTCCATCACCATCCAGCGTTCGCGGAACAGGACAAAGTCGATATTGGCCGTGCCGGGCTGGCCGGACGGAGCCGTCAGAACGGTAAAGATCGACGGGTCGGGGTGGTCAAACAGGATCGCGCCGACGGGGCAATAGTTGCGCAGGTCGTATTTATAGGGCGCATAGTTGCCGTGCCATGCCACGACATCCAGTGGGCTGTGGCCGATCTTGGTTGTGTGGAATTGCCCGCACCATTTGATTGTCACGGTAGAAGGGGTTTCACGATCCTCATAAGCGGCCACCGGTGCCTTGAAGTCGCGCGGGTTGGCCATGCAGTTGGCACCGATTGGTCCGCGCCCTGGCAGTTCAAACTTCTGACCGTAATTCTCGCAGACAAAGCCGCGCGCAGGGCCTTCCAGAACCTCGACCCGGTACAGCAAACCGCGTGGAATGATCGCGATTTCCTTGGGTTCCAAGTCGATGATTCCCAGTTCTGTCGCAAATCGCAGGCGCCCTTCCTGTGGCACAACCAGCAATTCGGAATCAGCCGAGAAGAAATAGTCATCCACCATGGATTCCGTGACCAGATAGATGTGGCTTGCCATGCCGACCTGCGTGTTCACGTCACCTGCGGTCGTCATGGTCCGCATACCCGTCATCCAGTTCAGACCTTCATCGGAATGCGGGATAGGATCCCAGCGGTACTGGCCAAGGCTGATTACATCCGGATCAATGCAGGGGGCCGATTTCCAGTAGGGCAGATCGATTTTTTCATAACGGTGTGAATGCTTTACGGATGGGCGAATTCGATAGCACCAGGTGCGCTCGGGTGGGTTGGCGGTAAAGGCCGTGCCACTCAGCTGCTCTCCGTAAAGACCATAGTTGCACCGTTGCGGGCTGTTCATCCCTTGCGGCAGGGCCTCGGGCAGGGCCTCGGTTTCAAAGTCGTTCCCAAAGCCTGGCATATAGCCTGCATGAGTTCCGACAGGCGTCGCAGCCTGTGTCAGCGTATGCGGATCAGTCGGACGATTCATTGCGTTTTCCTCCGTTTGCTGCTTGTCGGTTAATAGTTGATTTTGTAACTAACAAGCATGACACACGATGAATCCGAAAAAAATGATGACTTTTATCTGCAAAATTTTCTGCCCTTCCTGCTGAATCAGGCGGCCGAACGGGCTTCGCTTGAGTTTCAGGCAGTTTACAAGGGCCGTTATGGGATGCTCAGAACCGAATGGCGGGTATTGTTCCATCTGGGTTTGTTTGGCGAGATGACCGCCAAGGAAATCGGTGAGCGCGCCAGAATGCACAAAACCAAAATCAGCCGTGCGGTCGCCAAGCTGGAACAGCGTCGATACCTGAAACGCACACGGGACGAAGCGGATCGGCGGGCGGAATGGTTGACACTAACACCAGCAGGGCAATCTGTGTATCGTGACCTGCGCGGCGTTGCTGCCAATTACGATGCGAAACTGTCAGACCTGTTCAAACCGGAAGAGGCCGCGTTGTTGCGACAAATGCTGCAAAGGTTGGCTGGTTTGGACTGACCTATGGCAATTGACGCGGCCTGCCCCCAAATGGGGATCATACTTGATACGGACAACAAAATGACATTGCCAGATTCCGCTTCAGTTTTCTCACATTCCCTGATTGATTGGCTGGTCAACAAGGGGCTAGAGGGCGCCGGGCAAGAAGAGCTGTTGGAAGGGTTTTGTGCCCGATTGGTGGAAATGGGTATTCCGTTGATGCGCTTTCATGCGGCGCAGTCGACCCTGCATCCGGTTTACGGTGGTACCGGTTACAGCTGGTACAACGGCGCGGGCGGTGAATCTGAGAAGTTTGAATACACGGAAACGCCCAGCGAAGTTTGGCAGCAAAGCCCACTCTATGTGCTGCTGAACGATGATCTGGATGAAATCCGGGTCAAACTGGTCGACCATAATGAACCCAGCCGCTTTCCTTTGTTGAATGATCTGCGTGAAATCGGAGCGACAGACTATTATGCCACCGGCTTGTCATATGAAGGGGCCAGTCAACTGCGCCCCGACGGCACGAAGAAGGTCAGCGATGGTGTTCTGATGTCCTGGACCAGCGACGCACCGAACGGATTCGAAGACAGCGATCTGAACAAAATACAAACTGTACTGCCGCATCTGGGGCTGGCGCTCAAATCCGCCAAGAACCAGGATCTGGCCAAGGATTTGATGCGGGTTTATCTGGGGCGGGATGCCGGTCGCCGGGTTCTGTCGGGTGAAATTCGGCGCGGGTCTTTGCAGCAAATCGATGCTGTGATCTGGAATTTCGACCTCGAAGGCTTCACCACGCTGTCCGAAGACCTGCCAGGGCATGAGATCATCGACATGCTGAACGACTATCTGGCTGTCGCCGTGGGTGTGGTGCATGACAAGGGCGGCAACATCCTGAAATTCATGGGTGACGGCCTGATGGCAATGTTCGATGTCGGAGAGATCGACGAAGACGCCCGTGCCGCGCTTGATGCTGTGCCTTTGTTGCAGTCCCGCATGGATGAACTGAACGCAAGGCGCCGCGCGCAAGGTCTGCCGGTGGCCAATTATACGCTGGCCCTACATTCGGGCGAGATTCTCTATGGCAATATCGGGTCCGAGACCCGGCTGGACTTCACTGTGATCGGCCCGGCTGTCAACCAGGCCGCCCGCATTGCGGGAATGCACCGGTCTTTGGGTCAAAGGATCCTTATCTCGGACGATGTCGCCCGCGCTGCACAGCCCTGCGCGCAGGAGCTTGTCTCGGTCGGCCGCTACATGCTGCGCGGCGTGAATGAGCCGAAAGAGTTGTTTACGGTATACAGTCCCGGCGGGCCATCAGAATCCGATTGAATTTGCGGCTATTCCTTCCAGCGGTTCCGAAACTGAAAGGCTTGATGGAACGCCTTTAACCCGCCGGGATTGAGCGGCGGTTTGGACCGGATGTTCGACTATAGTGTGAATATGAACATTAAGCTGGTTAGAGCCCAAAGCGGTCGATGACTCATCTCACAGCAGTCCTGCCCAACGAGCAATAAACGCTGAGACAGACTCTGGTCCTTGTTTGCAATGGCTGTGCAGGAATTGTTTCTGCCGGATGTACCTCTGCTAGGTACAGGCAAAGATTGAATTAAGAAATCCGCTGCGGCATTGTCCGGCCCATGGAATTTCTGGACTTCGGACATAACCCTTGGTTGGTGGTTACATCGTTCGTTGTGGCGCTAGTTGCTGGGGCCACGGGATTGTCTTTGACGAGGGATTTGTCCGAAAAGTCGCTTTCACAACGCAGGTTGGCCATCGCGTTGGGTGCCGTTGCTTTGGGTGGAGGGATCTGGTCAATGCACTTCGTGGCTATGCTTGGCCTAAGGCTGCCCATCCTGTTTTACTATGATGCCGCAATCACGCTCGCGTCTGCGCTTATTGCGATCCTTATGGTCGCCTTGGCGCTTGTCCTTTTGCATTTCACTGAGCGCTCCAGGGGGGTCATCATTGCTGCCGGAGCAATCGTAGGCGCGGGCATCTTGGCGATGCACTATGTGGGAATGGCTGGCATGCAGCTTTGCAAACCCGTTTATACCCTTCAAGGGGTGCTCGGGTCGTCGGTATTGGCTATTGTCCTGTGCATTCTGGCGATCGGCATTGCCTATAATGAGCGTTCCAACAGGACCATCGCGATCGGCACGCTATGTTTTGGCGTAGCTGTCTTTTCAGTGCATTTCCTGGCCATGGCAGGAACCAATTTTGTAGCCTTGAAAGATATCCGAGAGTTTGGGCCCGTCATCAGCAACGAAGTGATGGCCGTTGGGGTGATCCTGTCGAGCTTTGTTATCTTCGGCGCATTTTTGTGGGTCGGCACAACTTATCTTGTGCCTATGCAAGCCACAGAGATCCCGATGACAGGCGTGGCCCAAGACGAGCCTTCACCAGATCAGACCCCACCTATTCGCATCCCCTGTGAAAGAGACGGAGGCAAGGTCTTTATTGCCGCGCCTGACGTTGCATTTGTCAGGGCGGATGGTCACTACACGCAGGTCTACACCCGCACAGAAAAATACTTTTGCGTCTGGCCGATCACTGAAGCGGTCAAACGGCTGGAGCCAACCGGCTTTTTGCGCGTGCATCGCAGCTATATCGTGAACCCCAAAAAAGTCGCGCGGTTTGAACGGACCAAAGACAAGGGACAATGCACCTTTGGTGAGGCCGATCTTCCCCCGGTGCCGGTCAGCCGATCAAACCTGAAAGCAGCACTGACCGCCTTTGGGTAACGCGTGGTAATTCCGGCAGCGCAACTCGTGCGCCCTGAAGCGCATTTCGTGCAAAACTAGCGAAAACAAAGTGTTTTCTCGGGTCTACAACCCGACGTCGCGCGAGCTTCTCTAACAGCCAGAACAGTTGCTGCAGGGAGGAGAGGCAATGATTCCAGCTGCCTTTGAATATTATAGACCTAAGGATTTGGCGGGCGCCCTGTCCGTACTTGTGGAGCACGGAGATGACGCACGGGTCCTCGCAGGGGGGCACAGTCTGATACCCATGATGAAGCTCCGCATGGCCGAAGTGCCACATCTGATCGACTTGCAGGATGTGGAGGGATTGAGCGGCATCTCCATTGAGGGGGATAGCATCCGCATCGGCGCGATGACGACGCAACATGACATCATCGACAACGCTCAATTGGCGTTGGCTGCTCCGATCATGCGCGAGGCTTCTTTGCAGATCGCAGACCCGCAAGTGCGTTACATGGGCACAGTTGGCGGCAACGTTGCAAACGGCGACCCGGGTAATGACATGCCGGGTTTGATGCAGTGCCTGGACGCGACCTTTACCTTGGTCGGGCCGGATGGTGAACGCAAAGTCGCGGCCCGCGATTTCTACGAAGCGGCTTATATGACTGACCGCGAGGATGAAGAGATCCTGACAGCGGTGGAGTTCAATGCACCAAAGGGCGGGTACGCCTATGAAAAGCAAAAGCGCAAAATCGGCGACTACGCCACCGCGGCTGCTGCGGTCCTTTTAACTAAAGAAGGTGGGGCTTGCACCTCGGCTTCCATCGCGATGACCAATCTGAGCGATACTCCAGTTCATTCTGAAGATGCTGGTGCTGCGCTTGTCGGCACGTCCGTGGATGATGCGGTAATCAAAGCGGCGGTGGACGCCATGTTGGGTGACATCGATCCAACACAGGACAACCGCGGTCCCATCGAATTCAAACGTCACGCAGCGGCGATTATCTTGCGCCGTGCGATCGAAAACGCCTGGGCCAGAGCCTGAGGAGAGAGATCATGTCAAAAAAGAAACATTTCACTCTAACAGTGAATGGCGAGGAGCAAGAGTTCCTGGCTGAACCGCGCGAACTGCTGATCCACACCCTGCGCGAACGGCTGCGCAAGACCGGTCCGCACATTGGTTGCGAGACCTCGCATTGCGGCGCTTGCACCGTGACCATGAACGGCAAATCGGTGAAGTCCTGTACCGTGTTCGTAGCACAGGCTGACGGTGCCGAAATCACCACGATCGAAGGGCTTGGCAACCCGGACAGCCTGCACGTGTTGCAGGAAGCGTTCAAAGAACACCATGGTCTTCAATGCGGCTTCTGCACACCGGGTATGATCACCCGCGCATCCAAGCTTTTGGAAGAAAACCCGAACCCAACTGAAGAAGAGGTGCGCTTTGGCATGGCGGGTAACCTCTGCCGCTGTACCGGGTATCAGAACATCGTCAAATCTATCCTCGCCGCCGCGGCCGAGATGAACTCTGCGAAGGAGGCGGCACAATGAACAAGGAACTGACCCGCGAAGAACGCACCGACGCACTGGGAGGAATGGGTTGCAAGCGCAAGCGCGTTGAAGATGCCAGGTTTACCCAAGGCAAAGGCAATTACGTTGACGACATCAAACTGCCCGACATGCTGCATGGTGATTTCGTGCGTTCGCCCTATGCCCACGCCAAGATCGTGTCGATCAATGCCGAGGCGGCATTGGCGCTGGACGGCGTGATTGCCGTACTGACGGCCGAAGACCTCGCCCCCCTTGGTCTTCACTGGATGCCGACCCTGGCTGGCGACAAACAGATGGTTCTGGCTGACGGCAAGGTGCTCTTCCAAGGTCAGGAAGTGGCATTTGTTGTGGCAAAGGACCGTTATATTGCAGCCGATGCAGTCGAGCTGGTCGAAGTGGAGTATGAAGAACTCCCCGTTTTGACCGATCCCCACGAAGCATTGGAATCCGACGTGGTTCTTCGCGAAGACCTGATGGGCGAAGGTGGAGCGATTCCAGATGGGGCCCACGGCCCACGCAAACACCCTAACCACATCTTTACCTGGGAGGTTGGCGAGAAGGATGCGACCGAGCAGGTGATGGGGGAGGCTGACGTGATCGCTGAAGAGATGGTGTATTACCATCGCACGCACCCATGTCCGCTCGAAACTTGTGGCTGCGTGGCTTCGATGGACAAGGTCAACGGCAAGCTCACGCTGCACGGCACGTTCCAGGCGCCTCACGCTATTCGCACAGTGGTCAGCCTGATCTCGGGGATTGAAGAGCACAATATCCGCGTGATCTCGCCCGACATCGGTGGCGGCTTTGGCAACAAGGTTGGGGCTTACCCCGGCTATGTGTGCTCGGTCGTGGCCTCGATTGTCACCGGTGTTCCGGTGAAATGGGTCGAGGACCGTATGGAAAACCTGATGACCACCGCTTTTGCCCGTGACTACTGGATGAAAGGTAAGATCAGCGCCACCAAAGAGGGTAAAATCACCGGTCTCTGGTGCCACACGACCGCAGACCACGGCGGCTTTGACGCCTGTGCCGACCCGACCAAGTTCCCGGCTGGGTTTATGAACATCTGTACCGGGTCTTACGACATTCCGACTGCGTATTTGGCAGTGGACGGCGTTTACACCAACAAAGCGCCGGGCGGGGTCAGTTATCGCTGCTCCTTCCGTGTAACCGAAGCCGCTTACTTCATCGAACGTATGATCGAGGTTCTGGCGATAGAGTTGAACATGGACGCGGCCGAGCTGCGCCGGATCAACTTCATCAAGAAAGAGCAGTTTCCCTATCAGTCCGCGCTTGGGTGGGAGTATGATTCCGGCGACTATCACACTGCGTGGGACAAGGCACTAAAGGCCGTCAATTACGAAGGGCTGCGTGCAGAACAAGCTCAACGGATCGAGGATTTCAAGGCGGGCAAAACCCGAAAGCTTATGGGCATCGGCCTGACGCATTTCACCGAAATCGTCGGTGCTGGACCCGTCAAGAATTGCGATATCCTTGGTCTTGGCATGTTCGACAGCTGTGAAATCCGCATTCACCCGACCGGCTCAGCGATCGCACGCCTTGGCACCATCTCGCAAGGCCAGGGCCATGCCACGACCTTTGCACAGATCCTCGCAACCGAGATCGGCCTGCCGGCAGATAGTATTACCATCGAAGAGGGTGATACGGATACCGCGCCCTACGGTCTTGGAACATACGGCTCGCGCTCGACGCCTGTAGCGGGTGCCGCGACCGCGATGGCAGGGCGCAAGATCCGCGCCAAAGCACAGATGATCGCGGCCTACCTGCTGGAAGTGCATGACGATGATGTCGAATTCGACGTGGATCGTTTCGTGGTCAAGGGCGCGCCTGAAAAGTTCAAGACGATGAAGGAAATCGCCTTTGCCGCCTACAATCAGGCCATTCCGGGCATCGAGCCGGGTCTGGAGGCGGTCAGCTACTATGACCCGCCGAACATGACCTATCCCTTTGGCGCCTACGTCTGCGTGATGGACATCGATGTGGACACCGGTGTGACCGACATTCGCCGCTTCTATGCGCTGGATGATTGCGGCACGCGCATAAACCCGATGATCATCGAGGGCCAGGTGCACGGTGGTTTGACCGAGGCGCTGGCTGTCGCTCTGGGGCAAGAGATCGCCTATGACGAGATGGGCAACGTCAAGACCGGCACATTGATGGATTTCTTCCTGCCGACCGCATGGGAAGTGCCGAATTACGAGACCGATCACACCGTTACCCCCAGCCCGCACCACCCAATAGGTGCCAAGGGTGTCGGCGAAAGCCCTCATGTGGGCGGCGTGCCCTGTTTCTCCAACGCGGTGAATGATGCCTTCCGTGCCTTTGGCCTGCGTCACACCCATATGCCGCACGATCACTGGCGGATCTGGAAGACAGCAAACGAACTGGGCCTTCACGGCTAAGCTTCCGGCGCGCGCGGCAGGGATGGCTGCGCGCGCCTCATAAACCACTTGAGGCTCTGATGACCTGGACCGATCTCCAATCTGCACTTGTAGAACAGAACTACGTCGCCTCAGACGATCTGGCGGTGTCGCTGCATTTGGCTTTGTCATTGCGCCGCCCTCTACTGCTGGAAGGCGCGGCGGGCGTAGGAAAAACCGAAGTTGCCCGAGTACTGGCTGCGGCCCAGAACACGCAGTTGATCCGCCTGCAATGCTATGAAGGTCTGGACGCCTCTCAGGCGATCTACGAGTGGAATTACCAACGGCAACTACTGGCGATCCGTGCGTCCTCTGAAGCAGGCGAGGCCGGCAAGGCGGTCGAGGATCGGATATTCTCGCGTGAGTATTTGTTGGAGCGCCCCTTACTGTCGGCGATCACGCAAGACGTTTCTCCGGTTTTATTGATCGATGAAATCGACCGCGCAGACGAAGAGTTCGAAGCTTTCTTGCTCGAGATCCTCGCTGATTACCAAATCACCGTTCCGGAGCTTGGCACCATCAAAGCCACCACCGTGCCAACAGTTATACTGACCTCGAATGGCACCCGCGACTTGTCGGACGCGCTGAGGCGTCGCTGCCTTTTCAGTTATGTCGATTATCCCGACCGGACAACGGAACTCGCGATCCTAAAAGCCCGGTGTGCTGGGATTGAAGCGCAGCTGGCCGATCAGGTGATCGGGTTCGTCCAGACGCTGCGCAAGGAAGAGCTGGAGAAAGTGCCCGGAATCGCGGAGACACTGGATTTTGCCGCCGCGCTCATGGGGTTAGGGATTGCTGATCTGACGGAAAACCCGGCAGCCCTCCAAGCCACACTCACGACACTTCTAAAAACGCAGAGCGATCGCGCACATATAACCAGCGAAGTGGCACAACGCATCGCGGGGAAGGCCGCATGACCCGCGTGACCCGCTTTGCTGGCCGCGATCCCGGCGCCACGGCGCGCATGGCAGGGTTCGTGGCCCATTTGCGGGAGAATGGCCTGCGCCTCGGCGTGCAGGAAACCGAAGCAGCTCTGACGGCGTTGACCTGTGTTGAGGCAGCCAACCCTGAAGAGGCGCGTTGCGCGCTCAAGGCCGTCTGCACGGGATGCAAGGACGATGCGCAGAGGTTTGATTTGTTGTTTGACAGTTTCTGGATGGATGCCGGTCGCGTGCGAACAAAGGTCATGCCGAAAATGTCGACCCATCCCAAGGGCGACGACAGCGTACGTTCGTCACGAGATGCCAAAGGAGAAGACGTTGGAGGCGCTGGCGATGCGACAGCGCCAGACGGAGGTGACGGTGATGCCGAAAGTGATGGCGACGGTAAGCTGATCGCCACCGAAATGCGCAACCTGTCCCGGCGCGATCTACGTGATCTGGTACGGGCAGAAGAGATTGCCGAGGCCGAAGAAGTTGCTCGCCGCCTCGGACAAGCGCTGCGCGACCGCCGCTCCCGCCGCCGCATCGCTGCCCGCAAGGGCGATCGACTGCATTTCCGCAAAACAATCCGGCGCAGCCTGGCGACAGGGGGCGAACCCATCCGACTCATCAAGCGCAAACGCCCTGATCGTAGCCGAAAAATCGTAGCGCTATGCGATGTTTCCGGCTCTATGACCGTCTATGCGCAAGTATTCCTGGCCTTTTTGGCCGGCCTGATGCGCGGTGATCCAACCGCCGACGCATACCTGTTTCACACACGCCTCGTGCGGATAACCGAGGCTTTACGCGATAAGGACACGATGCGCGCCATCGGACGGATGTCCTTGATGGCGGATGGGTTCGGCGGAGGTTCCAAAATCGGGGAAAGCCTGGATCGATTTGCATCTACCTACGCGCGCCGTTTCGTCGATGGGCGTTCAGTCGTGATGATCCTCTCGGACGGCTATGACACCTCTTCCCCTGACCACATTGACGCGGCGCTGACCAAGCTGCGCAAACGCGGCTGCCGCATTCTTTGGCTGAACCCGCTCAAAGGCTGGCGCGACTATGCGCCCGTCGCAGCGGGCATGACGGCAGCATTGCCTCATTTGGACCTCTTTTCCGCCGCCAACACGCTGGCGGACCTCGCCGCGCTGGAGAAGGAGTTGGTATCGCTATGACCCCCGCTGAGTTGTTTTCATCTGACTTGGCAGAAACAGCCCAATCACTGCGCGCAAAGGAACAACCTTTTGCCTTTGCAACAATCGTGCGCACTGCCGGAACCACCGCGGCAAAACCCGGCGCAAAGGCAATCATTGGTGCGGATGGCACCATATTGCACGGGTTTCTTGGTGGCGGCTGCACCCGTGGCGCTGTGAGGCGAGCCACCTTGGAAGCCCTCGAAACCGGCGCACCCAAGCTTGTGTCGGTCGCGCCGGAAGACTTTTTGAACGATATCGGCGTCAGTGCCGGAGCAATGGTGGAGGGCGTATTCTATGCGCGCAACGGTTGTCCCTCTCGTGGCACCATCGACATTTTTATTGAGCCCTGTCTTCCGATGCCAGAGTTGACAATACTCGGAAACTCGCCGGTCGCAGAGGCTTTGGCACAAATCGCACCGCATTTTCACTGGTCAATCTCACGTGCCGTGGATGAGGAGAATGCACTTGGAAAGATGAGTGCGATCGTCGTGGCGACGCAAGGGCAGGGTGATCTTGACGCCTTGCGCGACGCGCTTGCTTGTGAAGCAAACTATGTCGCCTTTGTGGGCAGTAAGAAGAAATTCGCGGCCCTGTCTGAAAAGCTCTCCGAAGCTGGTGTGCCCGAGGTCACACTCGCGATGGTTTCAGCCCCAGCTGGTTTGGACATTGGTGCTGTCACACCTGAAGAAATCGCGCTTTCCATCCTGGCGGAACTGATCACCGTGCGCAGGAATTCCGTAGAAAGGAACCCAAATGCGTAAGCTTTTCAAAATTTTAACTCGTGGTTTCAAGCCATCTACAGAGCAGGCTGAGGTGCTTGCCACGATTAAATACCCCTGTTGCTGAACAAAGAAAGGAACCGCCATGGAACTGGCCGACGAAATTATCATCGATGCCCCTAGGGATGTGGTTTACGCAGCTTTGAACGACCCCGAGATACTTAAACGTTGTATTCCCGGGTGCGAAGAACTGATCAAGAAATCCGACACCGAACTTGAAGCCAAAGTTGTACTCAAAGTTGGCCCCGTGAAAGCGAAATTCAGCGGAGATGTGGTGCTCAAAACCGATGGCGCGCCAGAGACGTTTTCGCTGGATGGCCAAGGCAATGGTGGCCCGGCTGGACATGCAAAAGGCGGAGCCGACGTCACACTGACTGAAAATGGGTCTCAGACCATTCTGCGCTACGAAGCCAAGGCCGTGATCGGCGGCAAGCTGGCGCAACTTGGGAGCCGTCTCATCCAGAGTACAGCAAAGAAACTCGCCGCCAAATTCTTCAAATCCTTTGCAGAAGTCATGTCGGAAGAACCCGTTTCTTGATCCACACGTCCTGAACACCGGGTTGATGTCCTTGGCCATGCAGTTGACCAGCTAAACGTTGGTAAGCTGTTTGTTCTGATCACATCGATCAGTATCAAGGGCTGAACGGCGCGCGAAGTAGGTTCGCGCGCCGTTGTCTCTTCAAGCGGGAGGATGGTCGGCTATATGTCCAATGGCTGCATTGACCGGGACATCCGACTACAGGTGGTCTCGGTGCTTGAAACCGGCGGCACGGCCAAAACGATCCGAAACGTTGCAGGGTCTTCTTTCTTTGCTCTCAAGCTTCCATGCGGGAAGTCTTTGCAGCTGTTTCTGAATGCAAGTCCAGAACCAAAGAACATTCATACTGCCTAAAAAAGTCCGCATAGCGGCCGCCGGGACAGCTGATCAGAAGTCAATCTCCACACCCGGCAGATTCAGCTCTTTCATCATGTCACGCAGTTCCTGCCGGGCTGCGATGTTCGAGATGTTCAGCTGTTTGACCCCGATATCCTTGAGGTCCAACAGTGTCAGGCCACGCGGGAACAGCTCGCGGAAGATAACCCGCTCGGAAAAGCCCGAGGCGACGCGGAAGCCGATGCGCTGGGACAGCATTTCGATCGCGCGCTGCATCTTTTCCTTGTTGACCATGCGCTGCGTACCGACCCGGTTGCGGACAACGACCCAGTCGATCGGCTTCAGCCCCGCCTGTGCCCGCAGTTGACGAGCGTTCCAGACCATTTCGGAATAGACGGACGGGCCAAGGATTTTTTCGCCCTTCGAGTCGATCCGCGCCAAAAGGTCAAAGTCAATGAAACTGTCGTTCAACGGGGTGATCAGCGTGTCGGCCAGCGAATGCGCCACCTGACTCAGACGGGTGTGAGACCCCGGGCAGTCGATCAGAATAAAGTCGCTGTCGCTTTCCAGCTGGGATACGGCAGCAGACAGGCGATGGTCATAGATGTTCTCGCCCGGTTTCAACGTTGCGGCATCGATCTCGGGCAGGTCGTGATGGCGCGGGCTGGGCAGAGTCAGGTCCGAGCTTTTGAGGAAATTGTTGCGGTTCTCGAAGTATCGTCCCAGACTGCGCTGACGCAGGTCCAGATCCAACGTGCTGACCTTGTGTCCCAATCGGGCCAGCGCGGTCGCCACATGCATCGACACGGTCGATTTGCCTGCGCCACCCTTTTCGTTCCCGACCACAATGATATGTGCCATGCTTGTATTCCCAAGTCCCGCCGTGCTTCACTACACGTTGTTGTCAGCCACTATATGTTGTGTCGGCTGCGAAGGAAAGAACCTCAAGCGGCGCTTTCGGGCAATATCAGACTCTATTCGGGAAAACCCAACGCTGCGCACGAGTTACACAGAGCGCTTGCCATTGCAATGGCACTGATTCACTGTCGGCAAACGGTTTCGGCAAGGAGATTTTTGCTTGGAGCACCTGTTCCTGAACGTTTTGAACGTGGTTCTGCCTGTCCTGATCTGCGCTGGAATTGGCTATGTTCTTGCCGTGATTCAGGCGCCTTTCGACAACAAGGTCATTGGTGGGATCGTCTCAAAAGTCGGCTATCCGACATTGATCATTTCTCATCTGTCGAACACCAAACTGGCCGTGGGCACGTTTCTTGACATGATGACGGCCGCTGCCCTTGCGGTGGCCGGTTTCGGGGTGTTGGGGTATGTCGGGCTCAAGGTTCTTCGCTTGCCGGTGAGGGCATTTCTGACGCCGTTGATTCACGGCAATGTCGGCAACATCGGCCTGCCAATCACTTTGCTGGCGCTGGGCGATGCAGGTATGGCCTATACCATGGCGTTCGTGGTGGTTGTGCTGATCAGCATCTTTACCGTCGGCATGTGGATCCCGGCCGGAGAATTCTCGCCAAGGAAATTGGCGACGTCCCCGATTATCTATGCCGTGGGCCTCGCCCTGATCCTGATGGCAACGGGGCAAAGCCTGCCGCAACCGGTCGCAAAGTCCTTTGACATCTTGGGTGGATTGTCGATCCCGCTCATGCTGCTGACCCTGGGGCATACGCTCGCGACGCTGCGTGTGAAAAGCCTGGGTCGCGCGGTTCTGCTGACGGCCCTGCATCTGGCGATGGCGGTTGCAATTGCCAGTGTTCTGATCTGGTTGTTTGGTTTCACGGGAACCGAGCGGGGTGCGCTGATCCTGTGTTGCCTGATGCCTTCATCCGTGGCGACTTATCTGTTTATCGACCAGCATGTTCCGGAATACGGGCCGGATGTGGCGGGGTTCATTCTTGTCTCGACGCTCAGCACTTTGCTGGTGCTGCCCGTTGCGCTGTCATACTGGATCTGATGCAACCCTATGCGCAGGGCCAGAAATCGTTAAACTGATGATGTTTGTATTCAAACTTCTTGGTCAGTGGGTGTTTTATGGGCGATGAGAGCTCGGTCAGTGTATCTCCGCAGTCCCGCGCCCGTGTGGTGCTGGCCATGACGGCCATCTGCATGATGGTCGTGGGGTTCAACACAACTGCTGTGACCACCATATTGCCCAATCTCAGGGCCGAGTTCGATTTGACCCCGTCAGGTTTGCAATGGGTGATGGCCACGTATTCCGTGACCAGCGCCACGCTTGTCTGCATCGTCAGCCGGCTGGGTGACATTACCGGCAAGATGGGTGTGTTCTTTTTTGGCATGATCGTCTTTGCAATCGGGTCTGCCTTTGCCCTGTTGGCGCAGGATGGGGCGATGCTGCTCATCGGGCGCGGCGCGCAAGGCGCGGGCGCGGCTGCTTTGTTCGGCACGTCCCTGTCACTGTTGACGGCGGCCACGCCCGAAGAGCAGCGCGCCAGCGTTACCGGCGTCTGGGGGGCGATTGTCGGTCTGGCGATCGGTGTGGGGCCCATCGTCGGTGGCGCTTTCGGCCATTATGTCAGCTGGCGCGCCGTCTTTGCAGCCGACCTGGTGCTGCTGGCTGTGGCCTTTGCCATCGGGCTGCATGTCAGCAAACGGAAATACGTTCCCGATACCCGTCTTGTCGGGGCAAAGTTCGATTATGCGGGGGCCGTTGCTATTCTGTTTTTCCTCGGGCCATTGTCCTTTGCGCTCAGCAACGGGGAAAGCGGCGGGTGGACTTCGCCTTTGACACTGGTGCCGCTGGTCGTGGCGGCCGTGTCGACAATTGCCCTTGTCATCGTGTCCCGCCGCAGCGACGACCCTTTGATCGAGCTTCGGTACTTTCGCCATCCGCGTTATCTGATGGCTGCGGCGGGGATGTTCTTTACCGGCTTCACGCTGTTCTGCTTCTTCGTCTATTTCAATACATTCGTCCAATCGCCTGATGCCTTTGGGTATTCGTCCATCGATGCGGGTCTGGCGATCATGCCGCTCAGCCTCAGCATGTTTGTGATCTCGGTCACCGCACCCCGCTTTCTTGCCCCCTACAGTTTTCAATGGCCGATCGCCATTGGCCTGGGGGCGATGGCCTGCGGGTTTCTGCTGCTGATGACAACAACGAACACAACGCAGTTTTCGGAAATCTGGTGGAAGCTGCTGATCGTCGGTGTCGGGTTGGGCATCTGCTTTTCGCTGTTGCCACGTCTGGGCCTGCGCCTGCTGCCCGAGCAGCATGTGGGGCAGGGTTCGGGGGTCATCAACGCCTGTCTCTATTTCGGCGCAACCCTTGGTGCCGTGGTGGGCGGTCTGGCTGAAGCGATCACCAGACGCCGAGGTCTGTCCGAGGTGATCGACGCGTTGCCTGCCGGGTCAACCCAGCGCGAGGATCTGGCCCATGCGCTGACACATGGAACGCCGAACCAGATACAGCAATTGATCTCGGGGATGGATCCGACTGCGGGAGATACATTGGCGAAGGCCCTGCGGGATGTGCAGGACAACGCCTTTGACAATGCCATGTTGGTTGCCGCGATTGCGGCGCTGGCCGGAATGACGCTGGCGCTGATGTTGCTGCGCGGGCCGGTTCCCCCTGTACACAGTGCGGCGGAATTGACCCGCAATCCGCGACAACCAAGCCCCTAACCGCCGAGGTAGACCCCTTTCCGAGGGCGAAAAAAGACCTTTTGATCGTGTAGCTTGCCCAGAAGGTCGTGAATGCGCCGCAACGTGTCTTCGCGGTCGGTCCTGCTATCCTCTGGTTCCTCCGAAGCGGCATGTGACAACGAAGCGATCGAGTCGCGCAACGCCGTTTCAATCAGATCCATATCATCGACTGAAAGCTCGATCATGTCGTTGTACTGGGGCATGTCCGGGTCTCCGTGGAAGCTGAGGGTTGTTCACACGGAGTGTAACATCACCGGGTCTTTGCAAAAACGCATCTTGTCCGGTTTTGCGTCCATAAGACACATGGAAGCTTCCAGAAAAAAGGCCGCCCCCAAGGGACGGCCTTTCGAAATCGAAACAAGTCAGACTTAGAAGCCCAGACCTTCGTATTTCTTTTTGAACTTCGACACGCGGCCGCCGGCGTCCATCAGGCGCGACGAACCACCAGTCCATGCAGGGTGCACGGAGGGGTCGATTTCCAGAGCCAGCTGGTCGCCTTCGGCGCCCCAGGTGGATTTCATCTGAACCACGGTGCCATCGGTCATTTTGACGTCGATGACGTGATAATCGGGATGGATGTCTTTTTTCATCTTTCCGTTCCTTACGCTTCGGCGCCAGCCTTGGGCTTGTAGTTCGTGACTTCTGCGATACGCGCGGATTTACCGCGGCGGGTGCGCAGATAGTACAGTTTGGCGCGACGAACGCGGCCACGGCGGACAACGGTGATGCTGTCGATGTTGGTCGAATACAGCGGGAACACACGCTCCACGCCTTCGCCGAACGAAATCTTGCGAACGGTGAACGAACCGGCAATGCCATTGCCGTTGTTGCGCGCGATGCAGACGCCTTCGTAGTTCTGCACACGGGTGCGCGACCCTTCGGTCACCTTATAGCCGACACGAATGGTGTCACCGGCCTTGAAGTCGGGGATGTCTTTCCCCAGGGCGGCAATCTGTTCCGCCTCAAGCTGTGCGATAAGATCCATCGCAGGTACTCCTATATGCTCGTGGTTGGCCCACGAAGTTTGGGCACGGCCTGAGAGCTCTTGGTCTTCACCGGGTCCTGCATGCAGCCCGCCAGAGGTCAGATCGAATGTTCCTTTGGTCTGGTTTGATCTGGCACATCCCCGCCGAAGAAAGCCGGGCTTGAAGCCGATAATCAAACCAAAACACCGGAGTCGCAGAATGCGGCACCGGATTGCGGTCGTTTAAGGGTATTGAGTGCCGGGATCAAGAACAAATCGTATGGCGAAGCAGTGGGAATCCGCCTTTCGAAAATCCCACCGTTGCCACGGCGGTCAGATCAGGCATTCTGAAGGAAATTGAAAGAGCAGAAATTTCAGACAGGACTTAATGATGCGAATTGCACTTATGCTGACGATTGCAGCCGCTTTGCTTATGTCGTGCGGGCGCGGCGGCCCGAAACCGCAGGTCGTGGAACCCACGCCGGGTGTGGACAGGACAGCACCATCCCTGATCTATCCTGATTTTGGGGACGCCGATCCGCATGAGTGGGAAGGCCGTCACCCCGGATTGTATCCGATCCACGGGCTTGACGTCTCGCGCTGGCAGGGACCGATAGACTGGCGCACGGCCAAAGCATCGGGCGTAAGCTTTGCGTTTCTGAAAGCAACCGAAGGCGGCGATGTGGCGGATCCATTATTCGACGACCACAGGCGCGGTGCTCAGGCAGCGGGCGTGCCGTGGGGGGCTTATCATTACTATTATTTCTGCCGATCGGCCCGGGAACAGGCACGTTGGTTCATTCAGAACGTCCCGAAAGGGGCAGATCTGCCACATGTTCTTGACATGGAGTGGACGCCGCATTCCAAGACCTGCACGTTGCGGCCCGATGGCAGAACCGTCCGCGCCGAAGCGCAGCGCTTTCTGGACATTCTCGAACGGCATTATGGCCGGCGCCCCATCGTCTATACGACGGTGGATTTCTTTGCGGATACGGATATCGGGCGTTTGCCCAAAACCGAGTTCTGGTTGCGATCCGTCGCAGGCCATCCGCGTCAGGTCTATCCCCGCACGGTCTGGCGGTTTTGGCAGTACACCGGCACCGGGCTGGTGCCGGGGGTTCAGGGCAGGGTGGATATCAACACGTTCAACGGCACCCCAGAGACTTGGGCCAGCTGGAAAGCGCGCCGCTAGTTTTTGGCTGTTCCGTAGGTTTCGATAGTGCCGCCCCCGACCAGGTGGTCCAGCCGCCGTTCGCGTTCATCACCAAAGGCGTTTCGCACCCAGAACGATTCACCAGCGGTCAGTTCGCGCCGCTCGAAACCGCGCGCGCGCAGGCAGCGATCAACCTGATCGATTTCGCCCTGTTGACGCAGCTCGTCCTGAAATGGCGCGGTGACCGCAGGCCCGATGATGATGCCCCAAAGCAGGATATTGGTTGCATAACCGCCGATTACGGCGCTGTTGCCGCCCTCGTCAGCTTCCTGAGAGCAGGAATCAACGGCAACCTTCGCAGAGTGCAGATTGTGACCGGCTTGCGTCGGAACCGACATCCCAAGCGGTTTGGTGGTACAGGCGGAGGCAACCAGTAACGTGCCAAGCAATAACTTTTTCATAATGCCTTCTATTTCACTTCTTGTTACCCAAAAATCTAATGGGGCATAGAGGTGAATAAGTTCAGGTGCGTTCAACTTCAAATGGCATTCTGACAAACATCCAAACTGAGGCATCCCGGCCACAACGAGCGGGTCTAGTCCTGGGTTTCCGATGTGGCTTTGACGTATTCCGCCCAGATATCAGGACGCCGTTCGCGCGTGATGTCTTGTGCCATTTTATGCCGCCATTCCGCGATCCGGCCATGATGGCCCGACATCAGAACCTCGGGGATCGGGCGCCCTTTCCAATCTGCGGGGCGGGTATACTGGGGGTGCTCCAGCAAACCCGAGGCAAAACTTTCTTCTTCGGTCGAAGCCTGATTTCCAAGCACTCCGGGAATCAGCCGTACCGTGGCATCGATCAGGGCTTGTGCCGCGATTTCGCCGCCGGTCATGACGAAATCACCCAACGACACCTCTTGCACGCCATAATGTTCCAAAACGCGCTCGTCCACGCCTTCAAAACGACCGCACAGAAGGGTCATGCCGTCACAACGGGCAAGATTCTGCATCATGCGCTGGTTCATGCGACGCCCGCGCGGGCTGAGGTAGATCAGCGGCCAGTTCCCTTGAATGCCTGCCATCGCATGTTCGATCGCATCACCCAGAACATCGGCCCGCAGAACCATGCCCGCGCCACCCCCGGCCGGGGTGTCATCAACGTTGCGATGTTTGCCTATACCGAACTGTCGCAGATCCACTGTTTCCAGTTGCCAAAGCCCTTCCTGCAAGGCTTTGCCTGTCAGGCTTTCGCCAAGAACACCGGGGAAGGCGGACGGGAACAGAGTGATGATCTTGGCTTTCCAGACCCCGTGCAGATCAGGGCTCGGAGTCATCAGCTCGCGTGGTTTCAGGGAAGGACGGATCGCCTTGCGGCCATGGGATCTGCTGGGTTTCTCTGTCATGTCTGGCGGGCCAGTTCGTTCTGTGCGGATTGAATCAGTGCTTTCTTCTGGGTGATCATGGCGGCGTCGTCCAGCGAGGATCGGTTCAGCGCCAGGATTTCCTGTAGCACATCGTCTGAAAATGTTGGCGTGCCATGTGCAGGCCCGACAAGTTGTGACGAAAGCTCGGGTGGCAGGTTCAGAAATTCGGCCAAGGGCGCACCTGCACCAAGGCGGTGGTTCTGCAACGCCTCCATCCACTCTGTTCTGACCGTGACGGATGGCAACCGATTCCGGACGGCATCAGCGGTTTCCTGAAGCGATGGCAAATGGGCAAGGTCGGAGGAAAAGGCGTGCAAGTTCTGCACCATGCGTGATTTCTGCAAGTCGTGTGCCCACAGGCTCCGCAGCCATTGATCGCGGGCGCGCAAGGATATGTAGATCGTGATGTCGGTTTCATGACCCAGGAACCGACGCCGCACGACGCTGACGAGAGTTTCCGCCAGTTCCGGTGCGGCACCGTAACCTTCACGCTTGTTTCTGCTGGGGCGCAAGCCTGCGAAATTCTCTTCGCTCAGGATCAACCCCCGGCGTGCGCCGAAATCCAGATCGTCCAGAAACGCGTGCAGGTGGCTTCCAAAACCCGCCAATGTGGAATCCAGCCGGTAAAGCGAGTGACGCGTGGCGCTCTCGCTCAAGCCGCTGTTGCGCGTCTTGTAGGGCAGAACCAACGCGAAGCGTGGCCAGATCAGTTTCCGGTTTTCATGGAGGAAGGACTGTGCTGCGGTCATGCCTGTCTTGTGCAGGCCCAGATGCAGCAGGACCCGACGCATTATATCAGGCCTTCGGGCGGATCGGCCACGATACGGCCTTGTTCCAGATCCACCGTGGGTACAACTTGCATCGTGAAAGGCAGCAAAACCGTGGTTTTCAACCCCGGCCCGTGCAATTCCAACAAGTCCGCTGCCCCGTGGTTCTGCACCGATTTGACCTTGCCCAGCAGGGTGCCTCCGGTGTCATAGACATCTAGCCCGATCAGATCGTTGTGGTAGAATTCATCATCGGGCAGCGACGGCAGCTGATCGCGCCTTGCATAAAGGCGCAACCCATTCAGGGCATCCGCCTGTTCCTTGGTTTCAACGCCACCAAGGCGGGCCGCGAATCCGTTCTTGATGGTGCGCGTCAATACCACAGGATAACGCTCTTTGCCCGCTTCATCGGTCAGCGGCGAATAGGTCTCGATATCTTCGGGAACGGCGCAAAAGCTTTTCAGCCTCACCTCGCCTCGCACACCGTAAGCCCCCGCGATGCTGCCGACGCAGATCAGATCACTCATTGGCTGCCCCAGTCGTCAAACATATCCCGTTTCTCCATTCGCCAAGCCCGTTGCAGGCTTCGCGCTGGTTGTTGCGCTCGAAGAACACGCCCACAATAAAGGCGATCAACAGCAGAATGGGAAGTCGTATCAATCCGAACATAAGGCCTTACCGTGTTTCGATCGTCAGGCCCTGTGCCCGGGTTTCCCAGCCGACCTGTTCCAGTTCAGGTGTATCCGACATCTGTTCCGGCCGGCCGACACAGAAATAGCCGATTAGGCGCCAGGTTTCAGGAACACTCAGATCGCGCTTCATCTGGTCGGGGTCCAGAATGGAAACCCAGCCCAGCCCCAGCCCTTCCACCCGAAGTGCAAGCCAGAACAAAGTGATCGCGGACACGACAGAGTAGCGCCGCATCTCGGGCATCGTGCCGGCGCCCAGCCCCAGCCCTTTTTCGGTGCTGTCGTCGCAGAAGACGGCCAGTTGCACAGGCGCTTCCTGCATCCCGGAAAGCTTCAGCCTGCTGTATAGCTGCGCCTTGTCCCCCGAGTAGCCCGTCAAAGCGTGGTCATTGGCGGTGCGAAAATTCTTCAGCGCTGCGGCCCTTGCCGCTTCGCTTTCGACGCGGATCACGCGCCAGGGTTCGCTGAGCCCCACCGAAGGGGCCAGTCGAAATGCGTCGAGGCAGCGCGCCAGCACTGCCTCGTCAATCGCATCGGTGCGGAACCGGCGCACATCCCGCCGGAGCCGCAACAACAGGTCGAACTGCGTGCGAAAATCGTCTGTAAAGGGGTGATCCCGCACGCGTGTGCCTGCTTATTCTTCTGCTGCGGCTTCTTCTGCCGGAGCAGCAGCGGCCTCGGCTGCTTCAGCGGCCTTGGCGGCTTTCTCTTCGGCGCGCTCCTGGGCTTTCTTGCCCGGAGTTCCCTTGTTGGGGTTGTTGCGCTCGGCCTTGTCACGGGCACCGGCCGCTTCCAGCATACGTGCGATACGGTCGGTGGGCTGTGCGCCCTGATCCAGCCAGTACTGGATGCGCTCCATGTTCATTTTCACGCGCTCTTCGCTGTCTTTCGGCAGCAGCGGGTTGTAGGTGCCCAGTTTCTCGATGAAACGGCCGTCACGCGGCATACGGCTGTCGGCCGCAACGATGCGGTAGAAGGGGCGCTTTTTCGAGCCGCCACGGGCCAGACGAATTTTCATTGCCATTGTGGTATCTCCTTTGGATGGCGTTGGCCGGAATGCTCCGGCTATTTCTGGTGTTTCTTGTGGTGTCGGATGACTTCCTGAATGATAAAATTCAGGAAAGCCTTGGCAAAATCGGGGTCCAGATCCGCCTCTTTCGCCAGGTCTTCAAGCCGTGCGATCTGCGCAGCTTCGCGCGAGGGATCGGACGGGGGAAGGTCGTGTTCGGCCTTGAGCTTGCCAACGGCCTGCGTGTGCTTGAACCGCTCGCCCAGCGTGTAGACAAGGATCGCGTCCAGCCTGTCGATGCTTTCGCGATGCTCTTTCAACAGCGTGGCAGCCTGTGTCACGGGGTTGGTCATTGGCCGGTCCTTTCGGTGGTCAAGTCAATCTGCGGATGGCGCCAGATCTGAGCGTGCTTGCCCAGAAGTTCGGCATTCTCAAGCTCCAGCGTTGCCCCAAGCCGTTCAGCCAAAGCGCGCGAACGATCATTTGCATGGGCGATGTACGAGATCACGCCGTTCAGGCCCTGATGCCGGGCGGCATGATCACGCGCAGCCGATGCGGCTTCAAAAGCCAGCCCCTTGCCTTCGGCTTCTTCCATCAGGGTCCAACCCAGTTCCGGTTCGGCCCAGCCCGGCACGTAGATCATTCCGGCCCAGCCGACGAATGTGCCACCGGCCTTTTCGGTCAGGTGCCACAGGCCATAACCCCGCAACGCCCAATGACCCAGCCGGTTCGACAATGAGCTCCAGCATTCGCGCGCATCCCTTGGACCGCCCACCATATGGCTGCGCTGGGTCGCGAAGAATGCGGTCATCGCGGGCAGGTCATCCAGATGCGGCGCGCGCAGGATCAGACGTTCGGTTTCAATTGTGGGAATGGTGAAAGAGGTCATGCGTATGCCTCCATTCCGCCATTCACCAGATCCGAGGGCGCCGGGTGCCGCCAGATTTCGGATTTTCCGAACTTGGGGTGGTCATAGTGATACTCGAACTGCGCGCCCAGTCGCTTGGCCACGGCCTTGCTGGCGTGATTGTCCAGGTCGATCAGTGAGATCGCGGTTTCCCAGCCCAATACATCATAGGCGTAGGCGCGTGCAGTCAGCGCGGCCTCGGTCGCATAGCCCTTGCCGGTGGCGTGGTTCAACAGGGTCCAGCCAACTTCGGGTTCCGGCCAGCCTTCGGGAAACCAAAGCCCGATCCGCCCGACATAGGTGCCGGTGTCTTTTTCATCGACGCTCCAATACCCATAGCCGCGCAAGGCCCAGTGCCCCAGCAGCGAGGCGACCACCCGCCAAACCTCATCCCTGCGCAGAGGGCCGCCGACGAACTTGGCCGCATCGCTTGCAAAGAAGGCGGTGTCTGCATCGACGTCGGCCTCGGACGGTGCGCGCAGGATCAGGCGTTCGGTTTCCAGCGTCGGGATCGGCATCGCGAATGTCATGCCTGTACCTCGCGGTAGCGCCAGACATGCTGGGTTGGCCCAAAGGCGCTTTCTGCATCGGCATCACGCGCTGCGCCCAGTCGTTGGGCAAGCGCGTTCGAACGGGTGTTGGATTGCGAAACATAGCTTACGAACTGCCCCGATCCCAGCAGGTCAAATCCGAAATCACGCACGGCGGCGCAAGCTTCGGTGGCATAGCCCTGCATCCGGTGTTCAGCGCCGAACATATAGCCAAGTTCCGGTTCGTGATCGTCCCATTCCAAACCCAGAACGACGAAGCCAATTGCCCGATCATCACCCTTGAGCGTGACCGTGAACAGGCCGTGACCATGCAGAAGCCAGCCCGCGGTATAATAGGAAAACTCGGTCCACGCGGCTTGCGCTGTGTCACCAAAGCTGTCCTTGCAGATCGACGTCCACACCGGCAGGTCTTCCAGTGTGGGCACGCGCAGGACCAGCCGCCGGGTCTGAATGACCGGCAGGGCTGCGCGATATTGCGCTGCTGCCATCGCCGCCTTTCCGGACGGGGGCTGGGTGCAGCGTGCGGGGGTCACTTTTTCTTTCCGAACCCGCTCAGGCCCGGTGGCAGACCCATGCCGCCGCCCAGACCGGGCATCTTGCCGCCCATGGCCTTGGCTGCCTGTTCCAGCGCCTTGGGATCCATGCCTGCGGCCATCTCCTCGGGGCTGGGGCCGCCTTTGCCGAACATGCCTTTCATGGCCTGTTTCAGCATCTTGCCTTTGCCCATCTTGCCCATCTTCTTCATCATGTCCGACATCTGCCGGTGCATCTTGAGCAGCTTGTTGAGGTCGCTGACCTCCATCCCGGACCCCGCCGCGATGCGTTTCTTGCGGCTGGCCTGAAGGATCTGCGGGTTGGCGCGTTCGCGCTTGGTCATCGACTGGATCATGGCGATCTGCTGGCGCAGGATCCTGTCGTCCAGACCGGCCTGATCCATCTGCTTGGCCATCTTGCCCATGCCCGGCATCATGCCCATCATGCCCTGCATGCCGCCCATCTGGATCATCTGTTCCAGCTGCATTTTCAGGTCGTTCATGTTGAACTGACCCTTGACCATGCGCTTCATCATGCGCTCGGTCTGTTCCATCTCCATCGTTTCCTGGGCCTTTTCGACCAGGGCAACGATGTCGCCCATGCCCAGAATACGACCGGCGATCCGGTCCGGCTCGAATGTTTCGAGCGCATCCATCTTCTCGCCCAGACCGACAAAGCGGATCGGCTTGCCGGTCACGGCGCGCATCGACAGGGCCGCACCACCGCGCCCGTCGCCGTCCATCCGGGTCAGGACCACGCCCGAGATGCCGACCTTGGCGTCGAACTCCTCGGCCACCTCGACGGCGACCTGACCGGTCAGGCCGTCGACCACCAGCAGCGTCTCGCGCGGGTCAACGGCGTTGCGGACCTGTTCGACCTCGTCCATCAGGACTTCGTCGATGTGCAGACGACCCGCGGTGTCCAGCATGTACACGTCGTAACCACCCAGCGTCGCCTGCTGTTTGGCGCGCTTGGCAATATCGACAGGTTTCTGGCCGGGAACGATCGGCAGGGTGTCCACCCCGATCTGAGTGCCCAGAACCGCAAGCTGATCCATCGCCGCCGGGCGGTAGACGTCCAGCGAGGCCATCAGGACCTTCTTGCCCTCTTTCTCTTTCAGACGTTTTGCCAGCTTGCCGGTGGTCGTCGTCTTACCCGAACCCTGCAAGCCGACCATCAGGATCGGCGCGGGCGGGTTGTCGATCTTCAGCGCACCGGGGTCTTCCTCGCCACGCAGGGTGTCAACCAAAGCGTCATGCACGATCTTGACGACCTGCTGGCCGGGGGTGATCGACTTGGTGACTGCCTGACCGGTGGCCTGGCTTTGAACTTTCTTGACGAATTCCCTTGCAACCGGCAGCGAGACGTCGGCCTCAAGCAGGGCAACGCGGACCTCACGCAGGGCGGTTTTGACGTCTTCTTCAGACAGGGCACCCTGTTTGGTCAACCGGTCGAAGACGCCAGAGAGGCGTTCGGATAGATTTTCAAACATGCCTGCGGCCTCCTTAGCCGGTTCTGATTTGGCGCCCCTTAGATAAGGGCAGACGGGTCAATGCACAAACGCCCCCACGGGCGAAACTCGCTGGTGGGGGGCGATCCCTGAACGACTCAAGGGACCGGAAGATCGAAAGGCTTCCGGATGTTGGGGCGTCATCTACGCCTCTGGGCCGTGTGAGTCAAGATAAGCTATGTGAGTGTCACAATGCGGGCTATTCTGCGTGATTGAAGCTGAGGGAGGGGGCGATGAAGAATGGTCTGCCGCGAAAGACGACCGACTATGTCGGCGAGGTCACCAACACCGATATATGGTCCGGATTCGAGATCCGGCCCAGCGACGTCTTTGTGTGCACACCGCCCAAATGCGGCACCACTTGGACGCAAACACTGGTGCGCATGCTCATCACCGAAACGGCCGACCCCAGCGTGTACGACAACAGGGTCTCGCCGTGGCTAGATTGCAGTTTTCGCGATCGGGTCGCGCAGGCGGATGAACTGAACGCGCAAAGCCATCGGCGCTGTATCAAAACACATACCCCGCTTGATGGCATCGCATTCTCGCCAAATGCGCAATATCTGGTTGTTCACCGCCATCCGGTTGACGTTCATTTTTCGATGCGCCGCCATGTCGAGAATATGAAACATGACTGGCTTGATTACCTGTTCCCCGACGATCAGTCGGAAGCTTTCGAGATGTTTTTGAACCGGCCCGCGTCGTCCAAGGGCACAGATGACCTGACCCTCAGATCGATCATTCATCACTTCCATTCCTTTTGGATGTATCGCGACCTGCCCAACATCCATTTTCTGCACTATGCCGAGCTCAGCCGGGATCTTCCGGGACAGGTCGCGCGGCTTGCACGGATCATGGACATCGAAATTGACCCGGACCTGGTCAAGGACATCGCCGAGGCCGGCAGTTTCGGATCGATGAAAAACAATGCCATACGTCTGGAGCAAACCCCCGGATTCACCAGCGGTTTTCACGACTTTGCGCAGTTCTTCTCTTCAGGCACAAGCAACAAGTGGGAAGGCAAGCTGACCGAGCAGGACATGGCGCGATATGACGCCTGCATGTCCCGGCTGGTCTCAGCCGAAGAACGATTGTGGCTGGAACGCGGCCTGGCCTCTTAATTCGTCCCGACTGCGCGACGGTCTTGGCCGGGCTTAGATGGAAGCCAGTCATTCACCGCCTCGGCCAACCGGTGAGAGCCGGAGCCGCTGGAAAACGCTTCGACAATGGGATGGCGACCCGCGCTCATGCCTTTCTCAAGAACAAGGACCGGGCGATACAGCGTCGAGGTGCCGTTTTTGCCACGGGATGTCGTGCTTTCGATTTCTGCGTGGGACAGGTTGGACAGTTTGTGTTCGACCGCTTCATAACCAAAAACCGATTGGCGGCGGATCAGGATACTGTCTTTGTGCCGGTCCAGAATGATCTGAACCCGTCTTACGAAAGCGCAAAACGCACCAAACCCAAGACCGCCTCCGCCAAGGGCGAAGATCAGGCCGAACCAGATGCCTTCGCCGCCCGTGCTCATCAGAAAGATACCGGGGCCGACAAAGGCCAGAATGAAAATGACCAGCGTTATACCGATGAACCAGGGCGTATTGGCGATGATCAGTTGGTTCGGGGTGTCTCGGGTCACTTTCATGGCGGTACGCTAGCACCTTTCCAACACCCTGTTCCAGTTTGTTTCATCACCGTCTTGCGTGAAATCAGGCTGAAACGCGCAGGGCCAGCGCAGCACCGTCCTTGATCTCGGGCAGTGTGGTTGGCGGGGTCAAGGCTAGGTTCGGCACGCCAGACGCTGACTGCGCCTGTGATGCGCGCGATCTGCATTCTGGGTGGTATCACCCGGGCAATTGTATCTCTCGCGCTTGAATTCCAAGTTTTGTTGCGCGATGAGCAATCCAAAAAAGCGAGGGCTTCATGGACGCTTCATCCACCTATCAGGACACTTTGCCGCTGAGTTCGGACGCATTGCTGACGCAGATGGAAGATTGGGGGCTGACCTATCGCCTGCATAACCATGTGCCATTGCGTACGGTCGAGGATGCAAAGGCGGTCGAAGACCAGTTCATGACACCCGGAGAGAACGCGCTGCGGGTCAAGAACCTGTATCTGCGCGACAAGAAAAAGCGCAATTATCTGGTGACCTTGGAACAAAGCCGCGAGATTGATCTCAAAGCTTTGGGGGCCGAGTTGGGCATAGGCAACCTGTCCTTCGGCTCGGCGGATCGGCTGTTTCAGAATCTCGGCATACGCCCCGGCGCGGTCAGTCCGCTGGCGATGATCAACGGTGTTCAGAATGATGTCAGGTTCTTCATGGACGCGGCGGCACAGCAGGCCGAGGTGATTTACATGCACCCCCTTGTCAACGACCGCACCGTGGCTCTGACGCGGGCCGACATGATGGCCTTTTTCGATCGCATCGGCTGCGCGGTTACGTGGTTGCCCTGATTACGTCAGCGCCTCTTTCAATGCGGCGGCAACATGCGCGGCTGACGGGTTGACGAACAGATGCCCGTCAGCTTCGAACACCGGATCGTCCAGGTGGTTGGGAAAAGCCAGTGGAAGCTCGGTACAGGCCAGCAGGATGGCGGTTCCGGGGCTGGCGTGCTTGTCGCAAAACGCCAGCAGTCTGGCGCGGGCGATGTCAGACGCACCACCGTAGAAATCGCTGTCGATCATGGCCTGCATCTGGGAAATCTCGGGTTCGGGCAACCGTTCATTCGCGGCAATGCCTTCGGCGGCCAGTCGATCCGCATAGTTGGTGGCCTGCATCGTCACGGTTGTTCCCAGGACCAGAGCCCGTGATGCGCCGGTACCTGCCGTCGCCTCGGCGGTTGCGTCAAAGATGCTGAGGATCGGCATCGAGACACCCTGCCGTATCGCGTGAAGCCGCGCATGGGGGGTGTTGGACGCGATTATGCCAAAATCGCACCCGGCGCGTTCGAGAGTCAGCAGGGCGTCGCGGAACACCGCGTCAAAATCCGCCCAGCTTGCCTCATCACCGGCGACACCGCGCAGGGCGCGCGTTCTGGCCTGCGTAACGGATTCGATGGTCATTGGTGGGATCGGCAAAGGCGAACCATGGCCGCGTTCCGCGTGATAACGCCCGGCCCCTTCGGCAATCGCCCGGTAATAATCGGCGGTCGAGGCCCAGCCCACACCGCCCAGAATGCCGATTTTCTTCATGTGGCCCATCCAGTCTGCCTGTTTGCTCGCATGCAGACTGGACGTTTCCACGCTCGTTGGCCAGAGGCGATCAGGCAGCAAGCTCCGCAACCGCCTTGTGGGCACTTTCCAGAGCCGCATCCGGGTTCACGGCCATCTGATCCGCGGCGATGACGTCGACGTCATGAATGCCGATGAAGCCCAGAACGTGGCGCGCGTAATTGGTGGCGAAATCAGCTTCGGATCCGACAGGAACACCGCCCGATGCGATGGCCAGAATGGCACGTTTCCCTTCCAGCAGGCCTTTAGGCCCGTTTTCCGTGTAGGAAAAGGTCAGGCCCGCGCGCGCCACGAGGTCGACCCAGGCCTTGAATGCGGCAGGCACCGAAAAGTTGTAGATCGGCAGGCCGATGACGATGGTGTCGGCCTCTTGCAGTTCGGTAACCAGTTCGTCCGACAGGGCCAGCCGGTCGCGCTGTAGATCGTCGCGCTGCTCGGCGGGGGTGAAATTGGCGGCGATCCAGTCTTCTGTCAGCAGGGGCAGGGGGGTGGCCAGATCGCGGCGGATGATGCGGTCTGCGCCCAGTTGCTTGACCACACGGTCAGACAGATCGCGCGTGGTCGAGTTCACGCGGCGGGCGGATGAGTCGATGTGAAGGATCGTTTTGGTCATTGTTTTGGTCCTTTCGGTCAGGGGAATCTTGTCCTGCGCCCAATATGATTGTTGCGTTGATGAACAAAACTCGGATACATCAACAGTTATTGTTGGAAATTGCACAGTGACGACATTGCCATGGATAATTGGGATGAAGTGAGAACCGCCTATCAGGTGGCGCGCATGGGGACGGTCAGCGGCGCGGCAGAGGTTCTGGGTGTTCACCACGCCACCGTGATCCGCCACATAGATGCGATCGAGGCGCGATTGGGTGTCAAACTGTTCCAGCGCCATGCCCGCGGGTACACGCCGACCGAAGCAGGCGACGATCTGTTGCGCGTGGCACAGGCGACCGAAGATCAGTTCAACCAGCTTGTCGGCCGGATGAAGGGACGCGGAGACGATGTCTCGGGTGAATTGGTCGTGACATCCCTGGGGTCTCTTGCCCCGTTGGTGGTGCCGACGCTCACCGCGTTTCAAAAGATGCATCCGGACTTGATCGTGCGATACCTGACGGGCGACCGGCTGTTCCGGTTGGAATACGGTGAGGCGCATGTGGCGATCCGCGCCGGATCGGCCCCCGATCAACCCGACAATGTCGTCCAGCCTTTCCGACAAGAGGAAGTTGGTCTTTATGCCAGCGCCTCGTACATCGAACGGTTCGGCAAGCCGTCTGGAATCGAAGATTTTGCACGCCATCACTTCGTCAGTTCCGATGATGAGACCAGCCGCGCGCCGTTCACACGCTGGTTGCGCGCGACGGTACCCGCCGATCGCATCACCTTCCGCTGTACCAACAACTTCTGCATGCGCGAGGCCGTTCTGGCCGGTGCCGGCATCGGCTTCATGGCCCGTTGGGAGGCTGCCCGCCACGGTAATCTGTTCGAGGTGATTGATCCGCTGCCGGAATGGTTCGGCAATCTGTGGCTGGTGACCCACGTGGACTTGCACCGCACCACCAAGGTACAGGCGTTCCTGAGCTTTCTGAAAGAAGAAGCCAAAGGCTGGCAGCCATGAGCCCGCAGATGCGTGGCCATCTGGCCATGCTTGCCTTTTCAGCCCTTGTGGCAGGCAGCTTTTCGCTGGGGTCCATGATCGCCAACGAAATCGCGCCAGCCGCCCTGAATGCGGTTCGCTTTGCGATTGCGGCTGCCGTGATTGGTTTGGCCGCACTGGCGACAACCGGCCTGCCGCGCAGCGCCGCGCAGGCCCCTTGGCGCTATCTGGTGCTCGGGGCTTTGTTCGCCACCTATTTCGTCCTGATGTTCTATGGGTTGCAAACCGCCCCACCTGTCAGTGCGGCGGCGGTGTTCACCCTGACACCAGTTGTCTCTGCCATGGCGGGGTGGGTCTTGTTGCGCCAAATCACGACTCCGCGCATGGCGCTGGCCCTGACCATTGGCGCCATGGGGGCGCTTTGGGTGATTTTCCGGGCCGATTGGCAAATGTTCCGCGCCTTTGAAATCGGTGGCGGCGAAATCATCTATTTCTGGGGCTGCGTCGCCCATGCGATCTATACGCCCATGATACGCAAGCTGAACCGAGGAGAGCCCGCCGTGGTATTCACCTTCGGTACGCTGGTCGCCGGGTGTCTGTTGTTGGTCGTGTTCGGCTGGTCCGAGCTGATGGCAACCGATTGGGCCGGGCTTCCGGCTATTGTCTGGATCGGCCTGTTCTACATTTCGTTCTTTGCAACGGCAGCCAGCTTCGTGCTGGTGCAGTTTTCTTCCTTGCGGCTGCCGTCGGCCAAGGTCATGGCCTATACCTACCTGGTTCCCAGCTGGGTCATTCTGTGGGAGATTGCGCTGGGCAAAGGCGTGCCAACCGGTTTGATTCTGGGTGGTGTGGCGCTGACAATCATTGCCCTGCTGATGTTGTTGAAAGAGGAAGTCGCGCCCTCGGTGCCAGTGCGCCGCGCCATGGAATAAGCCACGTCTTCGCTGGAAAAACCCGGCAGATCCAATATGCATTCCAGCGGTGGAATTTGTTGAGCCAGATCAAGGCACCCCTGTGGGCCCTTCCATAACCTCTTTGGCAGGCAAATGGAGGAGATCATGTTCAAACATATCATGTTGCCGGTTGACCGGCATCTACCGCCCGAAGTTCGCAAAGCAGCCGATGTTGCCGGGCAGGTTGCAAAGTGGCAGGGCGCCAAAATCACTCTGATCAGCGTTACCGGGGCTCATATGGGTGAATCCTCGGAAACCGAGGCCGAGATCGACAAGGAGTTGGCGGAGTTCACCGAACAGTTGGCCGCAGAAAGTGGATCAAACGTTTCCATGCGCAAAATCCACTCGGTCGACGTTGCCGCAGAGGTTGACAGCGATCTGACCCGCGCTGCCGAGGAGATCGGCGCAGATCTGGTCATTGTCGGCACCCACGCGCCCCGGATCACCGACTATATTTTTTCCAGCCACGCCGGTTATCTGGCGAAACACGCCAGCATGTCAGTCTTTGTGGTGCGCTAGGCCTCGCCCGACTTTGGCAGTTCAGCTTCCAGAAACCGTTCGAACGCGTCCAGATTGACGGGCTCGAATTGTCCGAACCCCTGCATCCAGACCGAAGCGGCACGCAAGGCGTCGGGTTCCAGCTTGCACCATTTTACCCGCCCGCGTTTTTCCTGACTGATCAGACCGGCCTTGGTCAGTATGACCAGGTGTTTGGAGATCGCCGCCAACGACATCTCGAACGGTTCGGCCACATCCGTCACCGCCATGTCATCCTCCAGCAGCATCGCCAGAATGGCGCGGCGGGTGGGGTCGGCCAGGGCTGCAAAGACGGTGTCGAGATCGTTGGACATGCGTCCGCTCAACCATAGCTGCCGGGATTGGTCAACCATTTGGTTGAATATGCGGATTCTGGGCTTTGGCGGCACAACGGTGGCCCTCGAAACCAATGACACGCCCTGTGGCTTCTGAAAATCATAAAATTTTCAATGATTTAGACTGCGTCAATGAGGGCGTTCAAGGTCGTTGACTCTGCGCGCTTCGCGCCTTAGCACCATGCCCAAGATTGTACGAGGGAAACGCCCGTGACCGATGATGACCAAAAGCAGCGTATGGCGCAGCTTGAGGCCAAGATCGAAGCGGCGAAAAAGACCAAAGCGCCAAAACCTCGTGCGGACGCTGACGTGTCCGGGGGCGAGCTTGCCTGGAGGATGGTCATCGAAATGGTATCCGGTCTGGGGATCGGATTTGGCATCGGATACGGGCTGGACAGCCTGCTCGGGACGATCCCGATCTTTCTGGTGCTGTTTACATTGCTGGGCCTTGTCGCGGGCGTGAAGGTTATGCTCCGCAGCGCGAAAGAGGTTCAAGAGAAACAAACGGCGGCAACGGCTGCCGAGAAGGACGAGAGGGACTGAACGTGGCAACCGAGACCACCGCAGCAGAAGGCAGCAGCCTGGTATTCCACCCGATGGATCAGTTCATCGTCAAGCCGCTGTTCGGCGACGGTGCAGTAGGCATGTTCACGGTCACCAACGTGACCCTGTGGTTGTTCTTTGCGGTGCTGGCCATAATCGCTCTGCTGGTGCTGCCCACTTCGAAACGCGCCATCGTTCCGACCCGTATGCAGTCGGTGGCCGAGCTGGCCTATGGCTTCATCTACAAGATGCTGGAAGACATCTGCGGCAAGGAAGGCGTGAAATACTTCCCTTATGTCATGACCCTGTTCATGTTCATCGTCTGCGCAAACTTCCTGGGGCTGATCCCGACCTCGTTCACCACCACATCGCATTTTGCCGTGACCATCCCGCTGGCGCTGGCCGTGTTCCTGACCGTGACCGTGCTGGGTTTCGTGAAAAACGGCGCCGCATTCCTGGGTCTGTTCTGGGTCTCCAGCGCGCCTCTGGCGCTGCGCCCGATCCTGGCGATCATCGAGCTGATCTCGTACTTCGTGCGTCCGGTCAGCCACTCCATTCGTCTTGCCGGTAACGTCATGGCGGGCCACGCGGTTATCAAGGTTTTCGCAGGATTCGCCGCGGTTGCCGTGATCTCGCCCGTGTCGGTTCTGGCGATCACCGCTATGTATGGTCTTGAGGTCCTGGTGGCCTTCATTCAGGCCTACGTATTCACCATTCTGACCTGTGTTTATCTGAAAGATGCGCTGCATCCGTCGCACTAAGGTCCGAACACCCAACATCGAAACTTCCAATTCGTAAGGAGATACATCATGGAAGGCGATCTCGCACACATCGGCGCAGGCCTGGCAGCAATCGGTTCCGGCGCAGCCGCAATCGGGGTGGGCAACGTAGCAGGCAACTTCCTGGCCGGCGCCCTTCGCAACCCTTCGGCGGCTGCTTCGCAGACCGCAACCCTCTTCATCGGTATCGCGTTCGCAGAAGCCCTGGGGATCTTCGCATTCCTGGTCTCGCTGCTGCTGATGTTCGCCGTATAATCTGCGGAACCTGATCCTTACGCGCAGGTGGGTCCAAGCCATAGCGGCCCACCTGTTGTAAAGACAAGTTTCCGACGGAGGATATCATGGCGACTGAACCCCTTACAAAAGAGGTAGCTGGCTCGTGCGTCGACTCCTATGGCTCTGCCATCGGGATGCCACAGCTCTGCTTCGATTGGTTCCCCAACCAGATTTTCTGGCTGGTCATTACGCTGGTCGTCATCTTTCTGGTCCTGTCCCGCGTGGCCCTGCCGCGCATCGCGGCAATCCTGGCTGAACGTCAGGGGACCATTACAAATGACCTGGCTGCGGCCGAAGATCTGAAGGCCAAGGCGGTCGAGGCCGAAGAGGCCTATAACAAGGCGCTGGCCGATGCCCGTGCCGAAGCGCAGCATATCGCTGCCGAAGCTCGCGCAGAAATTCAGGCTGGACTGGATGACGCGATTGCCAAGGCGGATGCGGAAATCGCTGCCAAGGCGGCTGAATCGGAAAAGGCAATCGCCGAAATCCGTGCCGGTGCGCTGGAAAGCATTCAAGTGGTTGCCAAGGATACGGCGGCTGAACTGGTCACCGCACTGGGCGGCGAGGCAGATGCCAAAGTCATCGACAGTGCAGTAGACGCACAGACGAAAGGATAAGTGACATGCGGAACACTCTTGCCCTTATCCTGACCGTTGGAGCCGCCAGCCCCGCGCTGGCTGCAAGCGGCCCGTTCTTTTCGCTTGGCAATACCGACTTTGTCGTCCTTCTTGGCTTCATCGTCTTCATCGCGGTCCTGTTCTACTTCAAGGTCCCCGGTATGATCGGCGGTGCGCTGGACAACCGTGCCGAAGGCATCAAGTCCGAACTGGACGAAGCCCGTGCTCTGCATGAAGAAGCCCGCAGTTTGCTGGCCTCGTACGAGCGCAAGCAGCGTGAAGTTCAGGGGCAGGCCGATGCGATTGTCGCGGCAGCGAAGGAAGACGCGGCCTTGGCGGCAGAACAGGCGAAAGCTGACTTGGAAAAGTCGATCGAGCGTCGTCTGGCCGCAGCTCAGGACCAGATCGCTTCGGCCGAAGCGTCTGCACTGAAGGAAGTGCGTGATCAGGCCGTATCGGTTGCGGTTTCGGCGGCCAGCTCGGTTCTGGCAAAGCAAATGACCGCAGCGCAGGCCAACAAGCTGATCGATGCATCGATTGCGGACGTGGATGCCAAGCTGCACTGACGGGTGACCCCGACAGACACGTGATACAGACGACCCGAGAGCTTTTGGCTGTCGGGTCTTTTGTTTTTGTCGTGCTTCTGTTTCTGTTGTTTCAAACACTCCGAATCCTACGACCTGCCGGGGATCAGGTTGATAGGAGCGCCCTGATGGGGGCGTGAAAACAACAGGGAAAGACAGGCGGTGTCAGGCAACGCAGTTTCGATGAATATTGTCGGCGTCGTCCGAAATGGCGGGTCGGCGCTGATCGACACGATCAACAGGATCGAAAACCTGTCTGCGCAGTTGCACCGGTTCACCGTCACCATTGCCACGAACGACAACACGGACGGTACGGATCAGGTGTTGTCCGACTATGCGGGTCAAAGCCGGCATGTCGATATCCTGCGACTGGATGGTCTTGCGTCAGAATTGCCAAACCGGGTCGAGCGTATCACGGCGGCCAGAAATGCAGTTCTCAAAAAACTCGAGGATCAGGACACGGACCTGGAGTTGACGCTGGTGTTGGATCTGGATGGGCCGAATACCTGTCTGGATGCTCAGGCGGTTCTGACAGCAGCGCAGCGGGTCGCCCCGTTGTGGGAGGGTGTTTTCGCCAACCCCAAACCAGCATATGACGATATCTACGCTTTGCGTTGTTCGGGTTGGTGTGATGAAGACGTGTGGCAACGCATTCAAAGCACGCGCAGGCCGCTGTTCGGGCGTCGCAAGTGGCGCCGGTCTGTCATGAAGTCCGCTGTTTTTGACCGCCAGTTCCACATTCCTGCCGATACGCCCCTGATCCCGGTCGACAGCGCATTCGGCGGCGCCGGTTTGTATAAATCCCGCGCGTTGCGAGGGTTGCGCTATTCTTGCCGGGACGAAAAAGGCCAACAGGTGTGCGAACATGTAATGCTGCACAAACGTCTGAGAGATCGCGGCGCAAGGCTGTTCATCGACCCGGCGCTGACGACACTGGCCGCGGAGAACCGAATGGGAGAAGGCAGCGGCGCGCCGTTCCCCCGACATCTGCTGCCAGCCGCGTCAGGCGCTGCCTAGTCCCGGCCTTGCCCTGCCAAGTCTGCAAAATCCGGACCGCGCTCAGCCCCGCCCGGTTTCGTGTTGCAGCCTTTGTTGCGCAATAGCTTCGTTCCGATCGGCCTTTTGCTGGTCCGCCATGCAGCGTTCCACAAAATCCAAATGGCGTTCGATTGCATTTCGGGCGGCCAAGGGATCACGCTCTTGCAGCGCCGCATTGATGGCGCGGTGCTGATCCAGGATGGCCTCGCGGGTGGCGCGCTGACGGAACATGGTCTGACGGTTGTAGAACACCCCCTGCACCAGAAGGTCATACATCGAGCGCATCATGTGCAGCATCACCACATTGTGGCTGGCTTCGATGATGGCCATGTGGAACTCGGCGTCCAGCTGCGCCTCGTCATTCGCAGCGTTTCGGTTATGGGCCGCCTGCATCTTGTCAAAGATCGCCTGAACGACCTTCAGGTCGCTGTCTGACCCCAGGCGCGCGGCCCGTTCCGCCGCCAACCCTTCCATGTCACGGCGAAAGGACAGGTAATCGAATACGGCTTCTTCATGGCTGCCGAACAGACGGATCAGTGCCGGGGAAAAGGCAGAGCCCAGAACCTCGGCCACATAGATCCCGGATCCGGCCTTCGCGGTCAAAAGCCCCTGTTCCTGAAGGTCGGAAATCGCATCTCGCAGGGACGGGCGCGAAACGCCCATGCGCTCTGCCAACTCCCGCTCGGATGGCAGGCGCTCGCCGGGGCGTAGGATGCCTCGCAGGATCAAAAGCTCGATCTGGCGAACGACTGCGAGCGACAGCTTTTCCGTCTGAACTTTGTGAAATGGCATCTCATCTTCCGAAATTGGTCAATTCATTTGACCATGGACGCCGGTGCTGTTCAAGAATCCCCGGTCGCATCCATTGAATAATTAGGTCAGCAATATTGACTTTAATAGTGGAGAGCTTAGGCTGCACCGAATTGAGATCGGAGGAGCCTCATGTCCCAACACCCTTTGTTTGCCACCCGGGCCTCGCGAATGAAAGCGTCAGAGATTCGCGAATTGCTGAAGCTGCTTGACCAACCCGGCATCATTTCCTTTGCCGGTGGGATTCCTGATCCCGCACTGTTTCCCGCCGATGCGTTTGCACAGGCGTTTCAGCAGGCCCTGGGGCCGGATTTGCAAGCGCAGGCGCTGCAATATTCGGTCAGCGAAGGCTATGTCCCATTGCGGCAGTGGCTGGCGCAGCACATGCGCGAAATCGGAGTGGCCTGTGACATCGACAACATCCTGATCACCTCGGGGTCACAGCAGGCGCTGGACTATCTGGGCAAGCTGTTCCTGTCCCCCGGTGACACGGCCCTGGTCGGGTGGCCCACTTATCTGGGCGCGCTGGCTGCATTCAACGCCTACGAGCCGCGCTTTGACCGGCTCAATGGCAATCAGGGGGCCAAGGAATACAAGGCCGCAGCGGGCGAAGGGGCAGTTAAATTTGCCTATCTGTCGGCGGATTTTGCGAACCCGACAGGAGAAACCGTGGACTTGCAGGGCAGAGAGGCTTTGCTGGATCTGGCCGAGGAACTGGATTGCGCGTTGATAGAGGACGGAGCCTATCAGGCTCTGCGCTATGACGGGGATCCGATCCCCCCCATACTGTCATTGGAGCAGGCGCGCAAAGGGTCAATCGAGGACTGTCGGACGATCTATTGCGGCAGTTTCTCGAAAACGCTGTCGCCGGGTTTGCGCATGGGATGGGTCGTTGCGTCCAAGCCAGTCATTTCCCAGATGGTGCTGTTGAAACAGGCAGCCGACCTTCATTCCGCGACCATCAACCAGATGGCCGTGCATCAGGTGGCGCAGGCCTGTTTCGACACCCATATTCCGAAAGTACGAAACGTCTATCGCGCCCGTCGTGATGCGATGCTGAACGCGATGGAACAGCATATGCCTGACGGGGTGGATTGGACACGTCCCGAGGGGGGAATGTTCATCTGGGTCACGTTGCCCGAGGGGATGGTTGGCTCTGACCTGCTGGCGCGTGCGCTGGACACCGTCAAAGTAGCTTTTGTTCCGGGGCAGGCGTTTTTCCCGGATGGCAGCGGGGCAAAAACGATCCGTCTCAGTTTTTCGAATTCTGACGAGGCGACAATACGCGAAGGCATTCGCCGGCTGGGAGAGGTGCTGCGGGCCTGACGTCCGGAAAGGTTCTGTTAACCAAAATGCTGCAACTCTGCGGCATGATCCGGTTTCTCGCACCTCTGTTGCTGGCCGCCTGCGCCGCCGGTACTCCGCATTTCCGTGACGTTCCCGCCACGCGCGTGGCTGTGAATGGCAGTGTCTTCGATGTACGTGTGCGCGGCGACCTGGCCGAGGCTGTGCGGATCAACGCGCAATACGCCCCTCGGCTGGGCCCGGTCCGGGATCGCGCCGCTTTGGCGATGGCACAGGTTTCGGGATGTCCCATTCTGGACGTGCTGGGGGATGCAGCCGTGACCATTGGGGTTTTGGGGTGTGACCGCGATGCGGGTGAGCGGCTTTTGCTGACGGCCGTCTCGACCCCCAATTACGAATGCATCGACTTTGGTCTTTATGAAAACGTCGGTGGGGAAAACGGGTATCAGGTCTTTGAATGCACGCCGTATTGAGATGCGCGCGTTCTTGCGTATTTCGGCAAGATGTTGTGGATAACTTGGGGTGATATCCCATATCCTGCGCAACTCCGTTGACTCAGACCCCATCCCTTGCGCAGACTTCCAATGCACAGGAATCATGGGACACGCAGCCATTGCGTTTCAGCAAGCTCAAACTGACCGGCTTCAAAAGCTTTGTTGATCCGACCGATTTGATCATCGCGGACGGGTTGACCGGTGTGGTGGGCCCGAATGGTTGCGGCAAATCCAACCTTCTGGAAGCTTTGCGTTGGGTGATGGGCGAAAACCGCCCCAAATCCATGCGCGGTGGCGCGATGGAAGACGTGATCTTTGCCGGGGCCGCCACGCGACCCGCGCGCAATTTTGCCGAAGTTGTCCTGACCATGGACAACTCGGAACGTCTGGCGCCGTCGGGGTTCAACGACAGCGATCAACTGGAAATCGTTCGCCGCATCACCCGCGATGTGGGCAGCGCCTACAAGGCGAACGGCAAGGACGTTCGTGCGCGCGACGTGCAGATGCTGTTTGCCGATGCTTCGACCGGTGCGCATTCGCCCGCGTTGGTCGGACAGAACCGCATTGCCGAGTTGATCAACGCCAAGCCGCGTGCCCGTCGCCGCATTCTGGAAGAGGCCGCCGGGATCTCGGGCCTGTATCAGCGTCGCCATGAGGCCGAGCTCAAGCTGAAAGGCACCGAAGCCAACCTGACCCGCGTCGATGACGTGCTGGAGCAGTTGGGCGGACAACTGGCCCAGCTTGCGCGTCAGGCCCGTCAGGCGGCCCGCTATCGCGAAATTGGCGAACAGCTGCGTCAGGCCGAGGGGATGCTGCTTTATCGACGCTGGAAAGAGGCCGACATGGCCCGCCAGCAGGCCGAAGAAAAACTGCGTGAGCGGATCACCGAAGCCTCCCGTGCCGAGGCTGAAGCCCGCGCTGCTGCCGCAAAACGTGCCGAGATCGAGGAAACCCTGCCGCCGCTGCGCGAGGAGGAGGCCATCGCCGCCGCCGTGCTGCAACGCCAGCAGGTGCAGCGCGATCAATTGTCCGATCAGGAAACCCGCGCCCGTCAAACGATCGAGACGCTGACCAACCGAATCCAGCAGCTGTCCAACGATATCGAACGCGAAGCCGGATTGAACCGCGATGCGGGGCAAATGATTGAACGGCTGGAATGGGAAGCGCGCGAACTGGCCAAGGCGGCAGAAGGTCACGATGAGAAAGTGGCCGAAGCGGCGGAAATCGCCCGCGATGCAGCGTCGATCCTACAGGAGCGCGAAGACCACCTGTCGCAGCAAACCGAAGATATGGCCCGTCTTGTCGCCCGGCACCAGTCCGCCCAGCGTCTGGTCGAAGACAGTCGCAAGACACTGGCCCGATCCGAGAGTGAAGAGGAAGAAGCCCGGAAAGCCGTGGACGAGGCCAAGACGGCCCTGATCCGCGCCAGCGAGGCGTTTGAAGACGCCCAATCGGGCGAAGAAGAAGCCCGTGAAGCGGTGGAAGCCGCCGAAGAGGCGCTTGCCGCGGCGGATGAACTGCGCAACGAAACGCAAGCGCGCGAAGCCGAGGCCCGGGCAAGACGGTCCGAGGCAGAAGGCGAGCTGGGCGCGATCCGGGCCGAAACCACGGCGCTGGCCAAGCTGGTGGAGCGCGACACGGCGGAAGGCGGCCAGGTGCTGGACCTGCTGCGCGTCGAACCCGGTTATGAAAAGGCTTTGGGTGCTGCTCTGGCCGACGATCTTCGCGCGCCGCTGGTCGAGGGTGACGGGCCATCCGGCTGGGTGCAGGTGGCTGGATATGACAGCGACCAGCCATTGCCTGAAGGGGCCGAGCCTCTGGCGCTTCATGTATCGGGCCCCGATCGTCTCAGCCGACGCATTGCGCAAATCGGGTTGGTGGATGCGGATCAGGGCGCACGGTTGCAGGCATCGCTGAAACCCGGCCAGCGTCTGGTGTCCCGCTCGGGCGACCTTTGGCGCTGGGACGGGTTCCGTGCCTGGGCCGAAGACGCGCCAAGTGCTGCTGCTCTGCGGTTGGAGCAGCTCAACAGGCTGGAAGCACTGAAACAGGACCTTGCCCGTGCCGAAGCACAGGCTGACGGCGCCCGTGCCGCGCATGAGGCGCTGTCTCAGCAATTGGCGGACGTGACCGAGGCCGACCGGCGCGCGCGTGAGGCCCGCCGTGCTGCTGATCAGCGCATGGCCGAAACCGCGCGCGCACTATCGCGGGCCGAGGCCGACCGCAATCTGGCCCAGGGCAAGCTGGAAACTCTGACCCTCGCCGTTGACCGCCACAAGGACGACGCCATCGCCGCCCGCGCGCAACTGCGCGACGCCGAAGCGGCTTTGGCCGGTCTGGGTGATCTCGACAGTGCCCGCGCACAGGTCGAAGACATCAAGCAGACGGTCGAGGCGGCGCGGATCACCATGCTGACCCACCGTTCGACCCATGACGAGCTGCGCCGTGAGGGGGACGCTCGCACGCGTCGCAGCCAGGAGGTCGCGAAAGATCTCAGCGGGTGGCGCCACCGTTTGGAAACGGCTGAAAAGCGGATTTCCGAACTTGCCGAGCGCAAGGAAAGCTCGGAAGAAGAGCTGACGGAGGCCATGGCCGTGCCCGGCGAAATCGCCGAGGCGCGTGAGGAGCTGAACGAACAGATCGAAGCCGCCGAAGCACGGCGCGCCGAAGCCGCCGACAAATTGGCCGAAGCCGAGGCTATGCACCGTGAAATCGTTCTGGCCGAACGGGAGGCCGAGCGTCTGGCATCAGAAGCGCGCGAAAGCCGTGCCGCGGCCGAGGCGCGCTGTGACGCGGCCAAGGAAAGTGTTGTCGCGGCGGCCGAACGGATCGCCGAGGATCAGCAACTGACCCCGAACCAATTGCTGAACCAGTTGGACGTGAACCCCGACCAGATGCCAGCTGCGGACGTTCTGGAATCCGAAGTGAACCGCCACAAACGCCAACGCGACGCAATGGGGGCGGTGAACCTGCGCGCCGAAGAGGACAGCAAGGAGGTTCAAGAAGAGTTCGACACGCTCAGCGGTGAAAAAGCCGATCTGGAAGAGGCAATCAAGGCGCTACGCAGCGGCATCGCCAGCCTCAACCGGGAAGGGCGCGAGCGTCTGCTGACCGCGTTCGAACAGGTCAACTCGAACTTCGCCATGCTGTTCAAGCACCTCTTTGGCGGTGGCGAGGCCAATCTGGTCATGGTCGAAAGTGACGATCCGCTGGATGCGGGGCTCGAGATCATGTGCCAGCCGCCGGGCAAGAAACTGTCGACCCTCAGCCTGTTGTCCGGAGGGGAACAGACCCTGACCGCAACGGCGCTGATCTTTGGCGTCTTCCTCGCCAACCCCGCGCCGATCTGTGTGCTGGACGAGGTCGACGCGCCGCTGGATGACGCCAACGTCACCCGTTTCTGCGACCTGCTGGACGAGATGTGCCGCCAGACTGACACCCGTTTCCTGATCATCACCCACCACGCGGTGACCATGGCGCGCATGGATCGCCTGTTCGGTGTCACGATGCAGGAACAGGGCGTCAGCCAGCTGGTTTCGGTCGATCTGAAGAAGGCCGAACAGATGGTCGCCTGACCGCTCACTGGAAGTTTATGACGGTTGCGGCTTTATCGCGCTAACGTGAGCGCATGACGCGCTTTTTGATCCCCGCCCTCATCGCCGCCGGCCCTGTTTTTGCAGCCGACTGGCCTGTCAAAACCGGGGACACGCCCCTTACAGCCGCAGAGCTTGATGCTTTGGCGGGGCAGACGCTGACCTTTTACGACGACGGACAGGCCAAATTCTCGGCCGGGGGCGCCTATTCCTATACATATGCAAGCGGAGATTCTGCCTTTGGAACTTACGCGATTTCCGATGATGGCAGCGTGTGCATCGCGTACCGCAATGGGTTCAGCCGATGCGATTTGTATGTGCGCAACGGGGGCAGGTTGATCCTGATTGACGAAAAAGGCGATCGGTATCCGGTGCGTAGTAAGTGAAATTGATCTGAAATTTTTGCAATTTCCGTGCATTTGATAGGGAAAACCCGACAAATCGGATGGTGTATGGGAGAAAAACTGACAACCAAGGTGGTATCGTCCCGAAAATTTTCACTGACGGACGGAGACAGGCACATGTGCCGATTCTTGGCTTGGGTTGGGCAGCAGCGATATCTGGACGAACTGGTCCTCGAGCAAGAACAATCGCTTGTCATTCAAAGCCGAAATGCATTGATCGGAAAAACTCCGATAAACGCGGATGGGTTCGGTCTGGCATGGTATTCTGATCGTGACACGCCGTGTTTTTACAAGGACACCCATCCGGCGTGGTCCGATGCCAATCTGAAGCAATTGGCGCATCACACGAAATCCCGGCTGTTTCTGGCCCATGTACGGGCCTCGACGGGTACGGCGACCTCGCGCAACAACTGTCACCCCTTCGGCGTCGGCAGGTGGAGTTTCATGCATAACGGTCAGGCTGGGGGTCATGAACGAATCCGGCAAGAGCTTGATGCCATGATCCCGGCGCATCTGTACCTGCATCGTATGGGCGCAACCGAGAGCGAGGCGATCTTTCTCATCGCTCATGGCGAGGGGCTGGACACCGATCCTGTGGGTGCAATGGCCCGTGCGGTCGGTCGGGTCGAAGCCCTTTCCAGGCGCCGCGGAGCATCACCCTATCTTCGGTTTGCCGCCTGCTGGTCGGACGGCAAACGGGTTTTTGCAGCCCGATATGCCTCGGATCGGTTTGCGCCCAGCTTGCACTACAAGGCCTGCAAAGACGGTATCATCATTTCGTCCGAGCCATTGGATGCCATCAACGAGGGATGGCTCGAGATACAGCCCAACACGGCAATCGAAACCGAGGGTACCGCAGTGACGACGCGCACCTTTGCGCCTTGTGTTCCGCAGCAACGGGAATGGGTCGCGTAAGCGTGGTTGCTGCCTAAAGCCGGTTTAACAGATCCACTGTCGGCCATGCATCGGCCGGCAGGCCAAGCCGCTTCTGTTCCGCCTGCACGGCCGCCCGCGTGCCAGCGCCCAGGATCCCGTCGACCTTGCCAACGTCATACCCCTTGGCCTGAAGCTTACTTTGCAGCTGCTTCATCTGTGCACCGTTCAGACCCTGTGCGAGATTGCCGGCATCGTAGATCTGTGCCCCTTCCAGACGTGTCCCGAAATAGGCGGCGGTCAATACATAGACAAAGCTCTGGTTCCATTCGAAATAGACGTCGAAATTTGGATAGGCCAGAAAGGCCGGGCCCTTGTGCCCCTGGGGCAGGATCAGCGAGGCAGGCAGGTTTGCCAGCGACCCGCTGCGTGCCTGAACGCCCATGGCCTGCCAATCGGCCACCGACCGGGGCTTGCCGGGGCCGGACAGCGACCAGTCCATCTGCGCGGGCACCGTGACCTCTTGCAGCCACGGTTCGTCTGCGCGCCAGCCCAGATGCGAAAGCATCTTGGCGCCGGACATCAGCGCATCCGGGGCCGAGGTTTTCAGGCGGACACGCCCGTCGCCGTCACCATCGACACCGTTTTCCAGAATGTCCCGCGGCAGCATCTGGACCATACCGATTTCCCCGGCCCACGCGCCCGTTGTGCGGGCCGGGTCGAAATCACCATTCTGATAAAGTTCGATGGCCGCGAAGATTTGAGGGCGGAACAGGTCGGGGCGACGGCAGTCATGGGCCAAAGTCACCAGCGCATTGCGGGTGTTGAAGTCGCCCTGAATGGATCCGTAGTCGGTCTCGAACGCCCAGAAGGCCAGCAACACCCCGCGTGAGATGCCGTATTGCTTTTCGATCCGGTCAAACACCGCGTCATATTTGCGCGACATCGCCTGCCCGCGTTCGATCCGGTTTTGCGAAATCAGCCGTCGGGAAAACTCGATGAAGGGCTTCTGAAACACCCCCTGCGCCCGGTCGGCCTTGAGCACGGCGCCATCCTGCTGCACGCCTTTGAAAAACGCGTTCACGGTGGATTTGTCAAAGCCTTGCTGTACGGCCTCGGCCTTTAGCCCTTTGACAAAAGAATTGAAGCCACCGCCACATTGGGCCAGGGCAGGTTGGGCAAACAGGGCAGCGGCGATCAGGCCGAAAAGAAAACGCATGACAAGTGTCCGTCAGTAAATCAGGTCGATTCCAACCGACACCGACACGAGCCCAAGCGCAAGCCCCCAAACACGCCACAACATGCGACATGCGCGGAAAACGTCTGACGCCCCGATCTCGCGCGGGGCATCGCCATTGACCCATGCCAGATCCCGTACCTTACCGTCATAGCTGCGCGGTCCGGCCAGGGCGACGTTCAGCGCGCGGGCCATGGCGGCCTCGGGCCAGCCTGCATTGGGCGAGATATGACGGTGCGCGTCTGCCACGATTTCGCGCCAGCGCGACCACTGGCCCGACAGCGCCACGATCATCACGCAGGTCAGGCGGGCCGGGATCAGGTTCAGCAGGTCATCGAACCGGGCCGAGGCCCAGCCAAACGCGCGGTACTTTTCATTGCGATACCCGATCATGCTGTCGGCGGTATTTACCGCCTTGTAGACCAGCAGCCCCGGCAACCCCGCGACCAGAAACCAGAACGCAGGCGCGATGACACCGTCGCTGAGGTTCTCTGCGGCGCTTTCGATGGCCGAGCGTGCCACCTGCGCCTCGGTCATGTCCCGTGTATCGCGCGAGACGATCATGGCCACTTGTGCCCGTCCCTCTGCCAGTGAGGCCATCAGCCCTTCGCCCACGGCGCGAACATGGGCGACCAACGATTGTTGCGCCAGCAGGATCGCGCAGACCAGGATTTCGACAACTGGCCCCAGCAGGGACAAAGCCCACCCAAGCCCCCATGCGCCGCAAACCAGCAGGACAAGCACACCCACCCCTTTTGCCCGTCGTGCGGCCCCGTGATTCAGACGTTTATCCAGCCAGCCAATCAGGTTTCCGATCATTACCGCCGGATGCTTGATACGCGACCAGAGCCAGTCGGGCTCTCCCAGCGCTGCGTCCAGACACATGGCACAGACCAGCATCAGGCCAAGGCTCACAGCGCGGCCTCCAGCCGGTTCCACCCGTTCGCAGGTGGCAACCCAAGGCGCAGATAGGTGTCGGAATAGGGGAAGATGCGGCTCCAGATATGGTTCTGTGCCAGCTGTTCCTGCCAGCGGGAGGCATCATCGACCTTGTACAATCGGAACAGGCTTGTGCCGCCAGCGACCTTGGCCCCCCTGGCCGTCAACAGAACATCCAGCCGAGCGGCCTCGTCTGCCAGTCGCTTACGCGTGGCGCTTGCCCAATCCGTATCTGCAAGGGCCCGTGTGCCGATCCGCAAGGCAGGGCCTGATACAGACCAAGGGCCAGTCAGATCGTTCAACCGGCTGATCATATCCGGTCGTCCGATGGCGAACCCCAGTCTTACCCCGGCCAGCCCCCAGAATTTGCCAAAACTCTTCAGCACGATCACGCCGGGGCGGTCTGCCAGGTGGATCAAGGACTGGTCCGGCATGACGTCGCAAAAGCTTTCGTCAATCACGGTAAGTGGTGCCGATACGTCGCCTTCCTGCCAGATACGCCCGTCCGGGTTGTTCGGATGGACGATGACGCGGGCGTCACACGGACCGTCTTGCCGTACCTTCCATCCCTGCGCCGAAAAGGCGGCGGCGTGTTCGTTATAGGTGGGCGGCGTGATCTGTACCGTACCCGCCGCGGTTAGCGCGGGAAGGCGCGCGATGATCGCCGACGCTCCGGGCGCGGGCAGGATCGCTGCACGCTGCGGCACGTTCCAGAACCCGCGCGCGGCACCGCTGAGCCGTTCAAACGCCCCGTGATCCGGCAATTCAGCCCAATCCCCGGCCGTCAGGCCGGACACGGGGTAGGCATGAGGATTGATGCCGGTGGACAGATCGATCCAGTCGGTGCGTTGTCCACCATATTGTGCAATCGCCCTGTCCAGCCCACCGCCGTGGTCGCGAACCGTGCGTGGATCCAAGTCTTGATCCGGTGTGTTCATCTGCTCTCTCTGCGAGAAAATACCGCTTTTGGCCTGCTTCAAGCGGATTTTCGCCTCTAATACAAGCAAATCCGCCTGTTCACGGACCTGTAGGGCCGCTGTTAACACTTTGTTAAGGAAATAACGAGATCACGGACCACGGGGGTCGGCACCACTCACCATATCAAGTGCCGAGGTTGTTGCAAATGAAAGTTCTGATTGTTGAGAGTAATCCCGACCTTGGTCGGGTATGGAAAAGGCATCTGGAACGGCAGGGCGCCGACGTCACGCTGGTCGAGACGCAGGAAGCCGCCATTCTGGCGCTGTACGGCACGGATTTCGAAATCATCGTGCTGGATCTGGTTCTGGAAACCGGAAGTGCTCTGGCCGTGGCCGATTTTGCCAGCTATCGCCGCCCCCAGGCGCGGGTGATCTTTGTCACCAACACCACCTTCTTTTCGGATGGATCGATATTTGCCCACAGTCCGAATGCCTGTGCTTATGTGCAAAGCGAAACGCCGCCAGAGGATCTGGCGGCGATGGTCGAGCATTACGCAGCGGGGCGCTGATCGCGGCGGTGCGGTTCTGCATAATCCAGCACCGGGTTCACCGGAATGATCCGGTATGGATTGATGCTGTCATGGCTGTAGTGATAGTGGCGCACGATATGTGTCATGTTCACGGTGGGGGCCACGCCGGGCCACTGGTACAGTTCACGCGTATAGGACCATAGGTTCGGGTAATCGATCAGTCGCCGCTTGTTGCATTTGAAGTGCAGGTGATAGACCGGATCAAAGCGGATCAGCGTCGTAAACAGCCGCCAGTCAGCCTCGGTGATCCGACCCCCCATCAGGTAACGGTTCCGGGTCAGACGATCTTCCAGCCAGTCCAGCGTGTCGAACAACGGGCCCACGGCGGCGTCGTAGGCCGCTTGCGAGGTGGCAAAGCCGGACTTGTAGACGCCGTTGTTGACGTCTGAATAGATGCGCGCGTTGACCTCTTCGATTTCATCGCGCATCGCTTCGGGCCAGTAATCATCGGTATTGCCGGTGATCCCGTCGAAGGCCGAATTGAACATGCGGATGATTTCCGAGCTTTCGTTCGACACGATGGTTTCCTGCCGCTTGTCCCACAGGATCGGCACGGTCACGCGGCCTGAATAGGCTGGATCGGCTTTGGTATAGATCTGGTGCGCAAAGCTCAGCCCATAGAGATCGTCGCCCGTCGCGCCATGGCCGTCTGTCTCAAAGGTCCAACCCTGGTCCAGCATGTCCGGATGCACGACCGAGACTGAGATCAGATCGCTCAGCCCTTTCAACTCGCGAAAAATCAGCGTGCGATGGGCCCAGGGGCAGGCATAGCTGACGTACAGGTGATAGCGCCCGGGTTCTGCTTTGAACCCGCCTTTGCCTGATGGTCCCGCCTCGCCGTCAGCTGTCAACCAATTGCGAAACTGCGCGGCGCTGCGCTTGAATGCACCGCCCGTGGATTCGGTATCATACCAGGTATCTTGCCATTTTCCGTCGACCAGCAGGCCCATGTCTTTTCCTCCGCATGTGCGTTTCGAAAAACATAGGGCCAGGGCTTGCATCTTCCTATGCGAGCGCCCGCGCAAATGCTCTGCATCCGTGCACAGTCGAGTTCGGGATTTCTGTGCAACAAACCTCGGCTGGATCGTGTTTCTGTAACGTGGTTCATTGGATTTTTACAACTTATCCCGCACAATAGAAGTCATTCACGGGGGAACGGATTAATGAGTACCTATGTTTCAAAGGAAATACGCGCCGAGTTGGACGCGGCCCGAATCGCCACATTGAAAAAAGCCAGCCGTTTACGGGTGGAGATGGGCGACAATACCTACAAAATACTCAAATTGTGGAAAGACGGTTTTACGGTTGAGGCGGAAACCACGCCGCGCCTGCGCGGGCTTGTTGATATCTTTGACGGGGCCAACCACCTCTATCAATGCCTCATCGTCGCGGATGAGGATGAAGGCGGCGAGATGCGGTATGAGTTCAAACGCAGCACGGCCGCCCATGACAGCGCGCCGCTTGACTTTTACCGCGCGCCCGATGCGCCGATCGCCCTTCTGGGGCATGACGACTAGGGGCGAATTTCAACCGGTATTTCGATTTGGCCGAGGGTTTGGTCGATGCCAAAGGCCAGCGGTGCCAGCCTAAAGACAGGCACGCGCGGCCCAAAGCGGCCTCAACCAAGGCAACCGGCACCTGTGGAAACAGGGCAGGGTTTGCAAGCCCCGGCCGGCACGAACTTATTGCAGATCCCCGAAGGCTCGTTTCAGCCGCAGGCAAGCATCCTCGACCCGTGCCCGTTGCGTGGCGAGGTTGAACCGTTCAAACGTTTCCCCTCCAGTGCCAAAGCCCGGGCCTGACGATGTCGCGATCCGCGCGTCCTCGCGCAACCGGCGGACAAATTCAGCGTGATCCATGCCGGTGCCCGAGAAATCGACCCAGGCCAGATAAGTCGCCTGCAAGGGCATCGACCAGAGCCCCGGAATCTCGGTGATGGTCTGATCGAACAGACGCCGGTTTCCCTCCAGATGCGCGATCTGAGCATCTACCCATTCGGCCCCTTCGGGGCTGTACGCGGCGGTGATCATCGCCACGCCCAACGCGCCGGGATCGTAATCCAATGTTTGCAGCCGTTGCTTCATGGCTGCGCGCAGTTTGGGATCGGGAATGATCATGTTGCCGGTCCGCTGCCCGGCGATGTTGAAGGTCTTAGACGCCGCAGTCAGCGTCACGGTCCACGGACGTGCATCCGGGGCCGCCACGTCCATCGGTACAAATTTGGCGCCGGGATAGACCAGATCGTGGTGAATCTCGTCCGATACCAGTATTAAACCGTTCCGTTCGGCAAACGCAGCCACGGCCTGCAACTCGTCGGGCGTCCAGACACGACCCGACGGGTTTTGCGGCGAACACCACAGTAGCATCTTCTCGGACCCGTCCAACCGGGACTGGGCGTCGTCCAGATCCAGGCCGTAACTTTCCCCGTCCCGAACCAAAGGGCATTCCACGACCCGGCGGCCCGATTTGTTCACCTTGTGGGCAAACTCATGGTAAACGGGGGTGAAGATCACGATGCCATCACCGGGATCGGTCCAGACATCCAGCGACAGGGCGATTGCATTGCCCAAGCCCTGGGTCGTCAGAATCCAATCCGTGTCGATTTCCCAATCATGGCGGGTTTTCATCCACCATTGAACCGAGGCCAGATAGTCCGGGTGCATCCATGAATAGCCGAACACGCCGTGATCTGCGGCCTTGCGCACGGCCTCGATCACGCAGGGTGCCGTCTGGTAATCGGAATCGGCCGTCCACATGGCCAGACCGTCCTCGGGCGAGACGCCATACAGCATCTCCATCTTGTCCCATTTTGAACTGTTGGTGCCCCGGCGGTCGATCAGGTCGTTGAAAGTCATGTCTGCTCCATTTTCTCGACCGAAAGCTAACCGCAAATCGGGCAGGTGCAAGGGGGGCGTTGCGGCGCGGGGCGGGATGGCCTAAATCAGCCTCATGAAACGCACTATCCTGATCCATCCCGATCCCCGCCTGAAAAAGGTCTGCGCGCCCGTATCCGACCTGACGGACGAGCTGCGCACGCTGGCTGACGACATGCTGGAAACCATGTATGACGCGCCCGGGATTGGCCTTGCCGCGCCGCAGATCGGTGTGCTGGAACGGTTGATCGTGCTGGATTGCATCAAGGAAGAAGGCGAAACACCGCGCCCGCTGATCATGTTCAACCCTCAGGTCATCGCCTCTTCCGAGGAAACCAATGTATACGAGGAAGGATGCCTGTCGATCCCGGATCAATATGCCGAAGTGACCCGCCCCAAGGTGGTCGATGTCACCTGGATGGACGAGAAGGGAAACCTGCGACAGGAGACGTTCGACGGGCTTTGGGCCACTTGCGTGCAGCATGAAATCGACCATCTGAACGGCAAGCTGTTCATTGATTACCTAAAACCGCTGAAACGGCAGATGATTACCCGCAAGATGCAAAAGCTTAAACGTGAACGGGCGCGCGCATGACCGTCCGCACCTGTCTGCCCTGGCCTGACAAACGCTTGCGCACAAAGGCGGATGAGGTGACTGAAATCACCGATGACATTCGCCGGATTTGGCAGGACATGATCGACACGATGGAGGCCATGCCCGGTGTCGGTCTGGCCGCGCCGCAGATCGGAGTGATGTTGCGTCTGGCCGTGGTCGATGGGTCGGCCGAGCGGGGCAAGGCCGTGCGTCTGGCGAACCCGGAAATCCTGCACAGCTCGATCGAACTGCGTGAACATGAAGAGGCCAGTCCGAACCTGCCGGGCGTGTCGGCCAAGGTAAAACGCCCACGCGCGGTGACTGTCAAATTCCTGAACGAGCAGGGCGTGGTGGACCGTCGCGATTTTGTCGGCATCGAGGCCACCAGTGTCCAGCACCAGATCGACCATCTGAATGGCCGGATGTATTTTGACCGGCTCAGCAAGGTCAAACGCGACATGCTGCTGCGCAAAGCCAAGAAACAGGGGTAAAGATGCGCGTTGTTTTCATGGGAACCCCAGACTTCTCGGTGCCGGTTCTGGATGCGCTGGTCGAGGCCGGGCATGAGATTGCCGCCGTCTATTGCCAGCCCCCGCGCCCAGCGGGGCGGGGCAAGAAGGATCGCCCGACACCGGTTCACGCGCGGGCCCAGGCGCTGGGTCTGGACGTGCGTCACCCAACCTCGCTGAAACCGGCCGAGGAACAGGACAGTTTTGCGGCACTGAACGCGGATGTGGCGGTGGTTGTGGCTTATGGGCTGATCCTGCCCCGGCCCATCCTCGATGCGCCGGCTCATGGCTGCCTGAACATTCATGCCAGCCTGTTGCCGCGCTGGCGCGGGGCGGCTCCGATCCACCGCGCGATCATGGCGGGCGATGCGCAAACCGGCGTCTGTATCATGCAAATGGAGGCGGGCCTTGATACCGGCCCCGTTCTGTTGCGACAGGCCACCGATATCGGGCCCGAGGAAACCACTGCGGAACTGCATGACCGGCTCTCGGCGATGGGCGCGGCTTTGATTGTCGAGGCGTTGGCAAAGCTGCCCGGCCTGACCCCTGATCCGCAGCCCGAGATTGGTGTCACCTATGCCGCCAAGATCGACAAGTCCGAGGCCCGCGTGGACTGGTCGCGCCCCGCGGTCGAGGTCGATCGGCAGATCCGCGGCCTGTCGCCCTTTCCCGGGGCCTGGACCGAGATCGAAGGCAACAGGGTAAAGCTCCTCGCTTCGCGTCTGGCGCAAGGGAAGGGCGCACCGGGGGAGGTTCTGAATGGCGATCTGTATGTGGCTTGCGGGCAGGGCGCCATAGAACTGCTGCGCTTGCAAAGGGCGGGCAAAGGCGCGCAGGATAAGGAAACGTTCCTGCGGGGCTGGCCAATCCCGATCGGCACCCGGATGTCTTCGGAGTAAAGCCATATGTTCATGGTGATGATGGGCACTGTCGTGATTGCCGGGATCGTCGGGTATCTGTCCGAACAGACCGGTTTCACCCATAACGGCTATTTGCAATCCATCATCATCTGTGTGGGCGGGGCGTTCCTGTTCTATTTCGTCCGTATCATGTTCGGTATCAGCTTTGGTCCTCCGGGGCTGGATGCGGTGATTTCCTCCGTTGGTGCCCTGATCATCGTGCCGACCCACTGGAGGAAATGACATGCCAATCGTCGCCCTGATCATCATCGGTGCAGCGGCAGGGTTTCTGGCCACCCGCCTGATGCGGATCGAGGCGGATATCCCGACGACCATGCTGATCGGTATCGCAGGCGCCCTGATCGGAGGGATGCTGCTGCGGTTTCTTGTAACCGTTATGGGGTGGCTGTCTGGTTTTGTCGGGGCAGTTCTGGGTGCGTTGCTGGTGATTTGGATCTGGCAGACCTACCTGCGCCGTTGACCCCTTGACCCGGCGTCTTTCCTCCGTCCAGATCGCCTTCAACGAAAAAGGGGAATGATGATGCCGCATGATTTGAAGCCGGGTGATGTCGCTCTGATGGGCGTTCCTTTGGATCTGCATTCCTCGTTCCTGCAAGGGCCGGCCTTCGCCCCCGGACGCATCCGCGAGGCGCTGCATTCCGGTGCCGCCAACCTGACCGCCGAAGATGGTACCGACCTGGGTGCAAGCGCCAAATTCAGGGATACCGGCGATCTGGATGTGTTCGAAATGCGCGGGCAGGAACCGATTGACCGGATCGAGGCCGAAGCGGCGAAACGGATCGCAACCGGCGCGCGCCTGTTGTCTCTGGGCGGCGACCATTCGGTGGCCTATCCGCTGATCAAGGCCCATGCGGATCGGTACGAAGGCCTGAACATCCTGCATATCGACAGCCACCCTGATCTGTACGACACGCAGGATATCGGACCGCTCGGCCATGGCTGCCCCTTTGCGCGGGTGATGGAGACCTGCCCGGTCAAGCGTCTCGTGCAGGTCGGCATCCGCACCATGAACGCCCATCAGCGCGAACAGGCCGACAAGTTCGGGGTCGAGGTGATCGACATGCGCAACTGGCGCCCCGACTTGCAGATTTCATTCGATGGCCCGGTCTACCTGTCACTTGATCTGGATGCGCTGGACCCGGCCTTTGCGCCGGGCGTCTCGCACCATGAACCCGGTGGGCTGAGCACGCGCGAGGTTATCGACCTGATCCACCGGTTCAAAGGTCAGCTGGTCGGGGCGGATATCGTCGAGCTCAACCCGCATCGCGACCCCTATGGCATGACGGCGATGGTGGCCGCGAAATTCGTCAAGGAAATCGGCGCGCGCTTGCTGAACGGCTGACTTACCGTTCGTCGCAAACCATCGCAGACCCAAGTGCCGGAGCACCCCTGGTGGTCAAATCGAACCGGTTCGCTTCGGCAGCGGTCATCCAGTGCATGCTGTCGGCCGGGGCCGCGAACAGGGTGTACCAGTAAAACTCCTCGTCCACGCCGATATCCTTGAAATAGTCCAGGTATCGGTCATGTTCTGGATCGTCCTCGGGCAAGTCGGTCGCCACCAGACCCGACCCGGCCCAGCTGTGGACACCGACACAGGCCCCCGGTTGCAGCACGCGGCGGTTTCCGGCCAGGAACAGGTCGGTGCCACCGCTGGCCACCAGCCCGTTCGATGGAACAACGGTATCGAACCCGGCCCTGTGCACTTCGCGGGCGAAGATGACATTGGCGTCATCATCAACCGATCCTTCAATGTATTGCAGAACCAAAGTGCGGGCTTCGGGGTTTTGGGCTGTCACTTCCTCAAAGGCAGACAGCGTTGTCTCGTCAATCGTGCCTGAGGCGATGATCTGGTCGCCCTGCGCAACAAAACTGACAGGGGTGTAATACGCGCCGCATGAGGCGAGCAGGGCCAGGCAGGCTGTGATGGATGCAAGTCTAAGTGTCACGTTGGCCTCCGGGCTGTGCTTTCAAAAGGGGTAACAGCATGCCGCTTTGGCGTCCACTGTCGGGCTCAGTTGCGCGGCGGCCGGCTTTTGTAGACCGGCAATTGCCAGCCAAACATCAACGACCCGGCGCGCAACGCCCAGCACACCAAGGCGCAGAGAGCCAGAGAAAACGCAGGCTCTGCCCCCAATCTGGCAGCCAGAACTGCCGTCAGGGCGCCTGTAAAGGCGCAGGACACATAGAGCTCACCTTGTTTCAGCACCAGCGGCACTTCGTTGCAGACCACATCGCGCATCAACCCGCCCAGGCATCCGGTCGTCACACCCATCAAAACGACAATGACCCCGGACTGATCCAGCGTCAACGCCGCGCCGGTTCCGGCCGCGACAGCCACTGACAGTGCAAAACTGTCCAGCCAGACCAGCCAGTTATAGCGGCTTTCCACCAGATGTGCGGTAAAGAACACCAGGACCGACGCCGCGACTGCGATCAGGATGTAATCCGGCTGCCCGACCCAAAAGATCGGGTGACGGTCCAGCAAAAGGTCTCGTACAGTGCCGCCCCCGACGGCAGTCAGGCAGGCCATGAAGGCAAATCCCACCAGATCCAGCTGGGCACGGCTGGCCACCAGTGCCCCCGTCAACGCGAAGATCAGAACCGAGGCATAGTCCAGCAGCGTCAGCGCGGTCACGCCTGTGCCTTTTTCGGTTTGAACGGCGCCATTCCGGCCCGGGCCAGCTCATCAGCTTTTTCATTCTCGGGGTGGCCTGCGTGGCCCTTGACCCATTCCCATGTCACATCATGCCGTTCCTGCGCCTCATCCAGACGCTGCCAAAGATCGACATTCTTGACCGGTTTCTTGTTCGAGGTTTTCCAGCCGTTGCGTTTCCAACCGAAAATCCAGCCGGTGACGCCGTTCTTCACATAGGCGCTGTCGGTGACGACGGTTATCTTCGACGGTCGCTCTAGCGCTTCAAGGGCGCTGATGGCGGCCAGCAATTCCATCCGGTTATTGGTCGTCTCGGCCTCGCCCCCGTTCAGCTCACGCTCTTTCAGAACCCTGTCCCCGTCCATCGCGCGCAGCAGCACGCCCCAGCCTCCGGGGCCGGGGTTTCCGGAACAGGCACCATCCGTATACGCAAACAATTCAGGCATGGGCGAACACCAGAATATATCCGTCATACGATCCGGCCAGGCCTTCGCCCATGCCATGGACTGCGCGGTCAATCGTGAACCCTGCCTTGTTCAAGGCGTCCTCGATCTCGGCCTCGGTGTAATAAGAATAATAACGATCCAGATCATCCCGGTGTTCACCAGTACCCAGCTTCATCCCCAGAAACAGCTGTCCACCGGGTTTCAGAGCCCTGTGGATCGCAGTCAGATGCCGCTGGAAATCAGCGCGCGGCGCGTGCAGCAGGGAAAAGCTGGCGTAAACACCGTCAAATTCGGCCGTCTCGGTGACGTCATCGAACGTACCCAGATAAGCATCCACACCGTTTTCCCGCGCATGTTCGACAAAGGCTGGCGTGGCATCCAGCGCGCGAACCTTCAGCCCCTGACGCATCAGGAACCCGCTGTCCGACCCCGGCCCGGACCCCAAATCCAGTACATAGCCGCCTGCGCCGACCGCATCGGCAAAAGCCTGACGGGCCTCAAGCTGTTCGGGCGGCAGGGGGATTTTCAGATATTCGGCCACCTTGTTTGTATAGGCGTTGATTGTGCGTTCATCGGTCACAGATACACTCCGACTGCAAGACTGGCCAATACGACCGCGGTCAGCAGGATGCGCAACCGCATCCACCAGACCGGTGTCAGGCGCCAGTAGGAAAACAGGGCATCCAGCAACAACAAGCCAGCGAAACCATACATCAGATTGGTACCCGCATTGACCGGCCCGCCGCCTGTCATGGCAAAGGCCCAAAGCGCGGGCAGAACCGACAACAGATAACACAGGGCCGCCTTGCTGCCCGACGTCTTGGTGGCAAAACCCCACAGAACACCGGACATGAAGCTGAGGATGACCGATCCATAGAACAGTTGCACATAAGGCCCCACGAAACGCGGGCCAAAGGTTTGCGCGCCCCAGGCATTCAGGTCGCCGTTCAGATAGGTCAGGGCGCCCCAGACAAACGGGATAAGTCCTGCCAGCCCCAGGCAGAGCGGTGCTTTCGGCACTCCGTTCACGCCGGTTGCCTCAACACGCGGGGGACTTTGAACTCGACGTTTTCAACGGCGGTTTTGACCGGCTCGACGGTGACTTCATAATGCGCGCTGAACGCTTCGATCACCTCGTTTACCAGAACCTCCGGGGCCGACGCGCCTGCGGTGACAGCCACGGTCGAGATCCCCTCGAGCGCGCGCCAGTCAATCTCGGTGGCGCGCTGGACCAGCTGCGCGTACTGGCACCCCTCGCGCGAGGCAACCTCGACAAGGCGGCGCGAGTTCGATGAGTTCGGCGCGCCCACAACCAGCAAGGCATCCGCCTTGGGGGCCACGGCCTTCACCGCTTCCTGCCGGTTGGTGGTAGCGTAACAGATGTCTTCCTTGTGCGGTCCGACAATGGCCGGGAACCGGGCCTGAAGGGCGGCGATGATATCCTTGGTGTCATCGACCGAAAGGGTGGTTTGGGTGACAAAGGCCAGCTTGTGCGGGTCGCGCACCTGCACCGTGGCCACGTCGTCCACGGTCTCGACCAGCAGCACATCGCCCTCGGGCAGCTGCCCCATGGTGCCCACGGTTTCGGGGTGGCCCTTGTGGCCGATCATGATCATCTGCAACCCGGCATCCGCGTGGCGCTGCGCCTCGACATGCACCTTGGAAACAAGGGGACAGGTGGCGTCCACATAGATCATCTCGCGCTGGGCAGCCTCGGCGGGAACGGATTTCGGCACCCCGTGGGCGGAAAAGATCACCGGGCGGTCATCGGGGCATTCCTGCAATTCCTCGACGAAAACGGCCCCTTTGGCGCGAAGGCCATCGACCACGAATTTGTTGTGCACGATCTCGTGGCGCACATAGACCGGTGGGCCCCATTTCTGCAAAGCCATCTCAACGATTTTGATGGCACGGTCCACACCGGCGCAGAACCCGCGTGGGGCGGCAAGGTAAAGTGTCAGTGGCGGCTTTTTCATCAGGCTGTCTCCTTGAGGCACAGGTAAGTCTTTTCCCGGCCTTGGTCCAGACAGGACATTGTCATTCATCTGACACGAATCGTTGCTACTCGGGTGATGTTTAAGCACCTGTACCTTGTTAAAGAAGCGCGGCCAGGACCGATGTCCTGACCGCGCGATTTTTCCCCATCATGACAGGCCTGTCGTCCTGTCAGCTGTTGCTGGCAACAGCGACGCTGCGATGCTCCGTCGGCATTTCACGCGGCGGGCGACCGATGACATCGCGCAGATCTTCCAGTTCGATGAAATTGTCGGCCTGGCGGCGCAGTTCGTCCGAGATCATCGGAGGTTGGCTGCGGATGGTCGAAACCACCGATACGCGCACGCCCTGCCGTTGCAGGCTGGCGATCAGCGGGCGGAAATCCCCATCACCCGAAAACAGCACGATATGATCGACGCGCGGCGCCAGTTCCATGGCATCGACGGTAAGCTCGATATCCATATTTCCTTTGACTTTCCGACGCCCCATGCTGTCGGTGTATTCCTTGGCCGGTTTGGTGACCATGGTGAAGCCGTTGTAATGCAGCCAGTCAACCAATGGACGGATCGGCGAATACTCGTCGTTTTCCAGCAGCGCTGTATAGTAGAAGGCCCGAAGAAGCTTGCCGCGGCGCATGAATTCCTGCCGCAGAAGTTTGTAGTCAATGTCGAAACCGAGTGCTTTTGCCGCGGCATAAAGATTCGAGCCGTCGATGAACAGCGCTAGCCGTTCGTCTTTATAAAACATAAATGTTCCCTTCCGGTATAATCCAGTGCGTGCCGCGTTACGTGAGTGAGTGAGTGATAAAATGACGCGCGCTGGTACGCCTATAATTAGAACTTCTGTCGATTATCGCAAGTATGCAATGGGTCGAATGTAGGGTATCACATGAGCAAATCCATGCCAAATGCCGTCGTTGCACTGGGCGCAAATCTCGATTTGAGAGGAAATAGTCCCGCTGTAACACTTCAGAGCGCGCTTGACGCGTTGTCGCGTCACGATGTGGTGATTCGCTCCGTCAGTCGTTTTTTTGCCACGCCGTGCTTTCCCGCCGGGGCCGGCCCGGACTATGTGAATGCCGCGGCGCTGATTGCAGCCGACAAGTCTCCGTCGCAGCTGTTGCAGGTGCTGCACGAGGTGGAGCAGGAATTCGGGCGCGAACGGGCGCAGCGCTGGGGGATGCGGACGCTGGATCTGGATCTGGTCTGTTTCCAGGATCAGGTCCTGCCGGATCGCGCCACGTTTGATCGCTGGCTGACCCTGCCGACCGACGCGCAAAGGCAAGAGGCACCGGATCAGTTGATCTTGCCGCATCCGCGCCTTCAGGATCGCGCCTTTGTCCTGGTGCCGATGGCCGATATCGTGCCCGACTGGCGTCATCCGGTTCTGGGTCGCACGGTCGGCGAGATGATCCAGACCCTTCCCGCGGCAGAGGTTGCGGCGGTCACGGCGCTGTGATCCGTGCAAATGCAGCATTTCCTGCTTGTCAAGGCGCGGATTCGCGCTTAGATAAACCCCTTCCTGACATGGATTCAGAAACGGAGAGCGCCCAATGGCCCGCGTGACGGTTGAAGATTGCGTAGACAAGGTTCCAAACCGGTTCGAGCTGGTGATGCTCGCCGCCCATCGGGCGCGTGAGATTTCCGCCGGTGCAGCGATTACCGTTGACCGCGACAACGACAAGAACCCTGTCGTGTCTCTGCGTGAGATCGCCGACGAAACCCAAAGCGCGGACGAACTGCGCGAGCGCCTGATCGAGGCCAACCAGACCCAGATCGAGGTTGACGAGCCCGAAGAAGATCAGATGGCGCTGCTGATGGGCGCCGAAACGGACAAACCCGCCATGGACGACATGTCCGAAGAGAAGCTCCTGCGCGCTCTGATGGAGGCACAAGGGCAGGGGTAAGCCCTGAAGACGAAGGTGCGGACCGGATGATTTCTGCTGACGATCTGATTGCGCTGGTCCGCAACTACAATCCCAAGACGAATGCTGACCGCATTGCGCTGGCCTATGAATTTGGCCAGCAGATGCACGAGGGGCAGTTCCGCCATTCCGGCGAGCCCTATTTCACCCATCCCGTTGCCGTTGCCGCCATCCTGACTGAACAGCGTCTGGATGATGCGACCATCATCACGGCGCTGCTTCACGACACGATCGAAGACACCAAGGCCAACTATGGCAAGGTGGCTGAACTTTTCGGGGATGAAGTCGCCAAACTGGTCGACGGCGTCACCAAGCTGACCAATCTGCAACTGTCCAGCCGCGAGACCAAGCAGGCCGAGAACTTCCGCAAGCTGTTCATGGCCATGTCCAAGGACCTGCGCGTGATTCTGGTCAAGCTGGCCGACCGTTTGCACAACATGCGGACGATCAAGGCGATGCGTCCCGAAAAACAGATCGTCAAAGCCCGCGAGACGATGGATATCTACGCACCGCTTGCGGGCCGGATGGGTATGCAATGGATGCGCGAGGAACTGGAAGACCTGGCGTTCCGTGTCCTCAATCCCGAAGGCCGCCAGTCGATCATCCGCCGCTTTATCACCTTGCAGCGCGAAACCGGCGACGTGATCCATCGTATCACCGGCGACATGCGGCACGAGCTGGAGAAAGTGGGCATCGAAGCCGAAGTGTTCGGCCGCGCCAAGAAACCCTATTCGATCTGGCGCAAGATGCAGGAAAAGGATCAGGGCTTCTCGCGCCTGTCCGACATCTACGGGTTCCGCATCATCACACAGACCGAGGAAGACTGCTATCGAACCCTGGGGGCCATCCACCAGCGCTGGCGCGCGGTACCGGGGCGCTTCAAGGACTATATCAGCCAGCCCAAATCGAACGGTTACCGCTCGATCCACACCACGGTGTCGGGCCGGGACGGTAAACGGGTCGAGGTCCAGATCCGCACCCGCCAGATGCACGACGTGGCCGAAACCGGGGTCGCGGCGCATTGGTCCTATCGCGACGGTGTGCGCACCGAGAACCCGTTCGCCGTCGACCCGGCCAAATGGATTTCCAATCTGACCGAGCAGTTCGACAACGAGGAAGATCACGAAGACTTCCTCGAGGCCGTCAAGCTCGAGATGTATTCGGACCAGGTGTTCTGTTTCACCCCCAAGGGCGACGTGGTGAAGCTGCCGCGTGGCGCGACGCCGATCGATTTTGCCTATGCCATTCACACCCGGATCGGTCATGCCTGTGTCGGGGCCAAGGTTGATGGTATCCGCGTTCCGCTCTGGACGCGGCTCAAAAATGGCCAGTCCGTGGACATCATCACCGCCGATGGTCAGACGCCACAGGTCACGTGGCTGGAGATTGCAGTCACCGGCAAGGCCCGTACCGCCATTCGCCGCGCCCTGCGCGAGGTGGATCGGGAACGATTCATCAAGCTGGGCAAAGAACTGGCCCGTTCCGGGTTCGAGCATGTGGGCCGAAAGGCGACCGACAAAGCACTCGATACCGCGGCAAAACACCTACGCCTGAAAGATCGGCACGAGCTGCTGGCCCGCCTCGGCAGCGCCGAACTGACTGCGCACGAGGTGGTTCAGGCCGTCTATCCCGAACTTGCCAAGGACGACGGCGACGCCATCCCGCTGCGCCGTGCGGTGATTGGCCTGGAGCCGGGGCAGAAGTTCGACCGGGCCCCCTGCTGTCAGCCGCTGCCGGGGGAACGTATCGTCGGCATCACCTATCGGGGCAAGGGCGTGGTCGTGCATGCCATCGATTGCGACCGGCTTAGCGAGTTCGAAGGCGAACCTGACCGGTGGGTCGATCTGCACTGGCACTCGGGCACGCACCCGGCCGTCTATGGCGCGACGCTGGATCTGACCATTGGCAACGATGCCGGGGTTCTGGGGCGTATTTGCACATTGATCGGCGAGAAAAAGGCCAATATCTCGAACCTCGAGTTTGTCGATCGCAAACCGGATTTTTACCGCCTTCTGATCAATGTCGAACTGCGCGACCTTGAACAGCTTCATTCACTCATGCTGATGCTGGAGGCGGAAAGCGATGTTGCTGCGGTCGAACGGTATCGGGATCAGGTCAAAACTTCGGTTGCGGCTGGCTGAGAAGGGGTGATCACGGGTGGTATTCAAGCGCCGAGACCGACGCTCTCCAGTCCAGATCGCATCGGATTTCGTCTATCCGCGTGGTGGATGGACCCGCGCCTTCCATTACGTGAAACACCGCGTCCGGCGCTTGCCGGATACCCCTGACCGGATCGCGCGCGGTATAGGGGCGGGCGTCTTCGCGGCCTTTACGCCGTTTTACGGGTTGCATTTTCTTGTCGCCGCCATCGGTGCCCGGCTGATCAAGGGAAACATTCTGGCCGCGCTCAGCGGCACGTTTTTCGGCAACCCGCTCACTTATGTTCCGATCGGGGTGATCTGCCTTCAGACCGGGCATTTCCTGCTGGGTACCGAATACGAAGAAGGCGACACACAAGGGCTGATGGGCAAATTCGCCAGCGCCATAGGGGATCTCAAGAACAATTTTCTGGCGTTGTTTACGGATCGCGTGGCCGACTGGCACGGGCTGTCGCAGTTCTACGATGACGTCTTCTATCCCTACATGATCGGTGGGATCATTCCGGGCGTCGTTGCGGGGGTGATCTGCTATTACCTCAGCCTGCCGCTGATCTTGACGTATCAGCAGCGCCGCCGCGCCAAGATCAAGGCGAAGTTCGAGGAAATCAAGCGTTTGGCCGAAGATTCGGCTGCCGTTTCCTCGGCAGAGCCTCTAGGCTCGGGCAAGAACATGCAAAAGGAATCGAGTGATGTCTGAGAACCATCTGCGTCTGGGTGTGAACATCGATCACGTGGCCACCGTGCGCAATGCGCGGGGTGGGGATTATCCAGATCCGCTGCGCGCTGCCAAACTGGCGGAAGAAGCGGGGGCGGATGGCATCACCGCGCACCTGCGCGAAGATCGGCGCCATATATCGGACGTCGATATCGACGGGCTGATGGAGGTTCTGTCGGTGCCGCTGAATTTTGAGATGGCCGCAACGCCCGAGATGCAGAAGATCGCCCTGCGCCACAAGCCTCACGCGGTCTGCATCGTGCCCGAAAAGCGCGAAGAGCGCACCACCGAAGGCGGGCTTGAAGTCGCGCGCGAGGAAAACAAGCTGGCGCATTTCATCGCGCCGCTGCGTGAGGCCGGCTGCCGCGTGTCGATCTTCATTGCCGCCGATCAGCGTCAGATCGAAGCCGCGCATCGCATCGGTGCCGAAGTGATCGAGCTGCACACCGGCGCCTATTGCGACGCCCATGCCGAAGGTCGCATGGAAGATGCCGAACGCGAGCTTGAGTCGCTGCGCCAGATGTCCACCTTCGCCCATTCGCTGGGGCTCGAGGTTCATGCGGGCCATGGCCTGACCTATGACACCGTAAAACCGGTTGCCGCCTTCCCAGAAGTCAAAGAGCTGAATATCGGTCATTTCCTGATTGGCGAGGCGATTTTTTTGGGCCTGACGCCGGCCATTCAGGAAATGCGTCGCCTGATGGACGAGGCGCGCGCGTGATCACGCCCGGCTTTGTCGCCATCTGGCTGGCCTGGCTGATGGCTGGCGGCTCTCCGGGGCCTGCTACGATGGGCATTGCCGGAACCGCCATGAACGAAGGCCGCCGCGCCGGTCTGGTCTTTGCGCTGGGCATCTGTGCCGGGTCCGCCGCCTGGGGCATTGCCGCAGCACTTGGCTTGTCGGCGATCATGCTGGCCAATGTCTGGGTATTCGAGGTGATCCGATATGTCGGCGTGGCCTATCTGGGTTGGCTGGCCCTCAAGGCCCTGCGCCGCGCGATGACCGCGGATGAGGTCGCTTTGGGCAAACCGGTCACAGGTTCGCTGCCGACGATCTTCGCCAAAGGTGCCGCCATCCACCTGACGAACCCCAAGGCGATCCTCAGCTGGGGCTCGATCTATGCCATCGTCGCGCCCAATGATGCCAGCCTGTCGATGCTGCTGGGCTATTTCGCCATGCTCTATGCTGGATCGTTGATGATCTTCATCGGCTATGCCTTCCTGTTTTCCTCCGAGCGCATGGTCCGAACCTACCGCCGCGCCCGCCGCTGGTTCGATTTCGCCTTTGCCGGGTTCTTCGGGGTGGCGAGTTACAAGATTTTGACAGTGCGGTTGTCATGATCCTCGGCATCGGCACAGACCTCGCAAACATCGACCGCATCCAGGGCACGCTCGACCGGTTCGGCGACCGCTTCCGCAATCGTGTCTTCACCGACACCGAACAGCGCAAGGCCGAACGCCGTGTTGATACCGCCGGAACCTACGCCAAACGCTGGGCCGCGAAAGAGGCCTGTTCCAAGGCGCTGGGCACCGGTCTGCGCATGGGCATCGCGTGGAAGGACATGGCCGTCACCAATCTGCGCACCGGCCAACCGGTGATGCACGTGACCGGCTGGGCCGCCGAGCGCCTCAAGGAAATGACCCCCGACGGGCACGAGGCGATCATCCACGTCACCCTGACCGATGATCACCCCTGGGCGCAGGCTTTTGTGGTGATCGAGGCGCGTCCGGTTCAAGATCAGGCCGCGCAGCCTTGACTTGCCCCCATCCCCCCCGCATGTAGCAGCGAAGCCAAGCAAAGAACTGGAGCGAGCAGAATGGCCGAGGACGCCAAAACCGGAAATCCCGTCTGGGAGACGATCAAGACCATCGTCTACGCGCTGCTGATTGCCGGCGTGTTCCGCACCCTCTTCTTTCAACCGTTCTGGATCCCCTCGGGCTCGATGAAGCAGACGCTGCTGATCGGCGATTTCCTCTTCGTCAACAAGATGGCCTATGGCTATTCCTACGCATCCTGCCCCAGCCTGATCATCCCAAGCGTCGGCCTGAACGTGGATGCCGAAGATATCTGTGGCTGGATGCAGGGCGAAGACAATACCCGTATCTGGGGCGGTGATCCCGAACGTGGCGATGTCATCGTCTTTCGCCATCCGGTCACCGGACGTGACTATATCAAGCGCCTGATTGGGTTGCCGGGCGACCGGATCCAGGTCCGCAATGGCCAGATCATCCTCAATGGCACTCCGGTTCCTCAGCAGCCCGACGGCGTGTTTACCGAAATTGCCGAACCGCAAGGCCCGCAGCGCCTGCGCCCCCGCTGTGAAAACGGCCCTGTTGGAATAGGCGGCACCTGTGAAAAGTCGCGCCTGATCGAAACCCTGCCCAACGGTGTGTCTTATGACGTGTTGAACATCGGCAACCAGGCATCGGACAATACCGGCATCTATACCGTGCCCGAGGGCCATTATTTCTTCATGGGTGACAACCGTGACAATTCCAGCGACAGCCGTCTGCCGCAATCTGCCGGTGGTGTCGGATACGTGCCTTACGAAAACCTGATCGGTCGTGCCGACCGGATCATGTTCTCGTCCGCAGGTCGTTCGATGCTGTTCTTCTGGACATGGCGCAGTGATCGGTTCTTCAAGGCGGTCAATTGAAGCTCTCGGCTGAAATAAAGGCGTTCCAGCGGCGATTGGGGTATGAGTTCAAAAACCCCGAACTGCTGGTGCGCGCGCTGACCCATGGCTCGGTGTCTTCGTCCACCCGACCCGACAATCAGCGGCTGGAGTTTCTGGGAGACCGCGTTCTGGGCCTGGTCATGGCCACTGCGCTGCTTGAAGCCGACAAAAAGGCGTCCGAGGGTCAGTTGGCCCCACGGTTCAATGCACTGGTCCGCAAAGAGGCTTGCGCTGATGTAGCCCGTCAGATTGATCTGGGCGCGGTGTTGAAACTCGGCCGGTCCGAGATGCTGTCCGGTGGCCGTCGCAAGCAAGCGCTGCTGGGCGACGCGATGGAGGCCGTGATCGCCGCCATCTATCGGGATGCCGGGTTCGAGGCTGCCCGCGATGTCATCCTGGCGCTTTGGGGGGACCGCATCCACAAGGTCGAGGCAGATGCGCGTGACGCCAAGACCTCTTTGCAGGAATGGGCGCAAGCGCGTGGGCAAAAGCCGCCCTCATACGTCGAAGTTAAACGCAGTGGCCCGGACCACGCCCCGATCTTCACCATCGCGGCCCGTCTTCAGGACGGCACCGAGGCGCAAGCCACCGCAGGATCCAAACGTCAGGCCGAACAGGCTGCGGCAAAAGCTCTGTTGGAACAGCTCAGCCCGGCCGGGTCTTCCTAGGTACATGCGGCTCAGACCAGCCCGGGAATCGGACGCCGCCAGCCTGGCGGCGCTGTCGATCGAAGTCTGGATCAGCACCTATCTGCGCCATGGCGTGAGCGCCTTCTTCGCCGAGTTTGCACTGTCCGAGTTCACCACTGCACGGTTCGAAGCGCTGCTTGAAGAAGGCAAGGACCTTCTGATTGTTTCGGAAAACCGCGATGGCATAGATGGGTACATTCGGTTGGCAGAGGGCCGTCCCGCCCCGATCGACGGGCTGTCCGATCTTGAGATCGTGACCTTTTACGTGCAGCCGCGTCACCACGGAAAGGGCATCGGGTCAGCTTTGTTGCAGGTGGCCATTGACCATTGCCGCAACAAAGGCCGCACCGAAATTTGGCTGACGACCAATTCCGAAAACGCTCCGGCCATCGATTTCTACCTGTCCAAAGGCTTCCGTCAGGTCGGCGTCACGGATTTCCGTATCGCGGACCAAACCTATCCGAACCACGTTCTGGCGTTGAACCTGCCACCACTGGGCTAGTGTCAAATCACCCGGATGAACCCGGCCAGTCCGGTTTTCTGGTGTTCGATCACGTGGCAATGAAACGCCCAGTCGCCGGGATTGTCCGCGACCAGCGCGATGTCGACGGTCTCGTCTTTCAACAAAAGCATGGTATCGGACAGCAACGGTGGCAGTTTGCGCAGGTTCGACGTCAGCGGAACGAAGGCCAGCCCGTGCAGGTGGATCGGGTGCAGATTGGGCGATTCATTGCGCAGTCGCAGAACATAGCTCTTGCCCCGTTGCAGTACAGCCAGCGGCCCGGTTCCCTGCGCCGCATCGCCCGGCCAGGGCGTGCGGTTGATCGACCAGAAACTATAGCCCAAAGACCCGCAGAACCCGTCATTCGGGGCGCCGCCTTCCGGGGTCCAGCCGAACACGAACTCATGCAACTCGGCCTGATCAAGATCAGGGCGTGCGACAGGGTTTGCCTGCAATGGGCGCAGCTCTCGCAGATCACGCGCGATGGAGTGTCCCGTGGCCCGCAACCGGACCATGGCGCGGTGCTTCTGCCCGGGAAACTTTGCCATCAGCAGGGCTGATTGCCCTTCGTCGTCCGGCATCCGAACGGCCAAATCCACCCGTTGACCCGGGGCCAGCAAGAGCGGCTGGGCTGCTGTGGGCCGTGTCACGTCTGTTTCTACCGGATGTCCGTCCCATGCGATGATACGGGTCTGGGCCCCTTCGGGATGCAAGTTGTAGATACGGGTCGTGTCCGTGTTGACCACCCGTACGCGCACCAGGCTGCCCGCGGCGTGGTCATAAACTGCCTCGCTCTGCCAATTGGCGGTCTGCACGTTGCCGAACGTGCCGGCCCGCGCCGCGCCGCGGGCGGTATAGGCCGGCAGAAACGCGTCGTCTTCGTCCAGCCGGAAATCCCGCAGATTGATCACCTGTTCGCTGTCGAATCCCGGGTCTTCCGGTTCGGCAATCACCATCACACCGGTCAGCCCTCGGGCCATCTGGTCCATCGTCATGCAATGCGGATGATACCAATACGTGCCCGCATCCGGCGGCGTGAGTTCATAGGTAAAGCTCTCGTTCTCGCCGATGGGCATCTGGGTCAGATAGGGCACACCGTCCATTTCGTTGCGGATGCGCAGCCCGTGCCAATGCATCGCAGTATAATCGGGCAGGGTATTGCGCACCGTCAGGCGCAATGTTTCGCCCTGGCGCCCGTAAAGAACCGGCGGCGGCGCATCCGGTGACAGGCTGACCATCCCCGTGGTCCGCTGACCGCGCAACCGATAGCTGGCAGGTTGCACCACCAGTTCCCGAACGGGATCGCTGGCCGCCAGAGACAACCCTCCCAAACCCAAAGCACCGGCGGCGGCGCTGCTTCCAAGAAGAAACTCGCGACGTTTCATGAGAACCTCACTGAACGGATCTGATGCCGGGCTGGGATTGGCTGGGCGTCCGCGTCCATCTGACACCTCAAGCGCAAGGCTGCAATGCGACAAATCCCTCTGGTCCGCCGGACCTTTCTGCTATAGGGGTGCGCACCTGCAAACAGGATCGCCAGACTCATGACCACACGCGCCGGATTTATTGCCCTGATCGGAGAGCCCAATGCGGGCAAGTCCACCCTGCTGAACCACATGGTCGGGGCCAAGGTGTCGATCGTGACGCATAAGGTGCAGACCACCCGCGCGCGTATCCGTGGCGTGGCGATGGAGGGCGACGCGCAGCTGGTTTTCGTCGACACGCCCGGCTTGTTCAAACCCCGCCGCCGCCTGGATCGCGCAATGATCGCCGCCGCATGGGGCGGGGCCGCGGATGCCGACATCGTTGTGCTTATGGTCGAGGCGCATCGTGGCATTACTGAAGGCGTCGAGCGCATCCTCGAAGGTCTGGAAGAAATCGGACAGGGCCGCACCATCGCGTTGGCCATCAACAAGATCGACAAGGTGCCGTCCGAGAAGCTGCTGGCGCTGACCAGTGACCTGAACGCACGCTACCCGTTTGCCGAAACCTTCATGATCTCTGCTGAAAAGGGACACGGCGTCGAGGACCTGCGCAAATGGCTGGCCTCTGAATTGCCTGAGGGCCCCTGGCTCTATCCCGAAGACCAGATCGCCGATCTGCCACTGCGCATGATCGCCGCCGAAATGACGCGCGAGAAGCTGACCCTGCGCCTGCATCAGGAATTGCCCTATCAACTGACCGTCGAGACCGAAAACTGGGAAGAGCGTAAAGACGGCTCTGCCAAGATCGATCAGGTCATCTATGTCATGCGCGACGGCCACAAAGGCATCGTGCTGGGCAAAAAGGGTGAGACGATCAAAGCCGTCAGCCAGGCCGCGCGCGCCGAGCTGGAAGAGTTCCTCGACCGCAGGATCCACCTTTTCCTGCAAGTGAAGGTCCGGCCCAATTGGCTGGAAGAATCCGAGCGGTATTCGGAAATGGGGCTGGATTTCAAAGACGGAAACGCATGACGCGGCTGACGGCGGAATTCTGGGTTCACGCCTATCTGGCGCGGCTGCGATTTCAGGATATCCCGGCCTATGTGGTGGCCCATGGCGATGACACCGCAGGCGCAGTTCTGGTCAAGCTGAACACACTGGACGGGCAGGCCGTTGCCTTCCAACGCAGCTTTGATCTGATGAGTGGCGAACGGAAATGGGTCGAACTCTCGTCCGGCCTTGAAGGTGACGTGGACCAGGCCATCCAGCGCCAACGCAGCTTTGACCCCGACCTCTGGGTGATCGAGGTAGAAGACCGTCAGGGGCGGCACCTGCTGGGCGAAGAAGGGCTTGAGTGACCAGTACTGAAGGGTCTTTGACGCAGAGACCAAAATGACTATTTTACCCCGGCAATTACACTGGCAGGGCTGGCTTGCCCTTTGGACAGGCGCAACCAAGAGGTGCTTTCGTGGCTGAAACGCTTGCTGAGAAACTGGAAAAATCGGAACTCGGCCACTGGATGCAGCGGTTCGAAAGCTTCATGGTCTTTGTCGGGGTTGTTGGTCCTTTTGCCACGCTTCCGCAACTGGTCAAGCTCTACTTTACCCATTCAGAACACGCTACTGGTCAGTCGCTTCTGTCCTGGTCGCTTTATGCCGGGCTGTCCTTCCTGTGGTTTGCGTATGGTCTGGTGGTGGGCAAGTTGCCCATCTATGTGGGCAACGGTATCTCGATGGTGCTGAACCTGCTGATGGTCATAGGAATTCTGGTTCATGCGGGTGTGACGTTCTGAACTTCACGCTGGCTTGGGTCTTTCTTGTTCGCGGTCGCAGACGATGCTCGGGTCCATCAATCCGCGTCGCCAAAATAGACAAAGCTCATCTTGTTCCCGTCAGGGTCGCGTGCGTAGGCACCAAAAAAGTTTGGGCCATATTGGGGGCGGTCCCCCGGATCACCTTCGTTTGTTCCGCCATTTGCAAGCGCGGCCGCGTGCGCATCACGCACTTCCTCTGTGCTTTGGCACAACAGGCCAACCATGTTTCCGTTGCCGATTGTCGCGTCTTTTTTGTCGAACGGTGTCGCGACCCATATGCATCCGCCGCCGCGCAGCTCATAGCATACAGCATGCGGCATATACTCGGCGACGACCTTTCCGCCGATCCGGGGCATAACCGCGTCGTAATAGCTGCGTGCCTTGGCAACGTCGTTGGAACCGATCATGACGTAATTAAGAGACATTTTGGGAACCCTATTTTAGAACATAAGTAGAACATTATGGCCTGAACGGGATTAAAGCAACGCATTCTTTTGTACGCATCTGGCGATACCCCGGACGACAGACGGGGTTTCCATCGGCCAAGGGGCAGCAGGCGCGTTCTGCCGGGGCACATTGGTGATCTGAAGAATGGCGGCGGGTTCATGTTGAGGCACAACGGAATCCACCGTGGTCAGGTCTGGTCGCTATATCGTGCCGGACCGTTGCAATGAAAAGCCGATGCTCTGCTCTTCAGTCTTTGCATGTCTTGGGATCACGCGCCATGTCCGCCGTTCCACCCGTCTTCGTACTCGCCCAACACCCTGGACAGGTGCAGCAGAGACGCAGAAAAGCGTGCGTAGACATCCCTCGACAACATCGGCTTGTTGTCATCCAGCACCTGCACAAGTTCGACAACGGTCGACGCAAACGTCTCATAGACCTGCATGTCGGCCGCCGTTGGGTCCGGTGTCCAGATTTCGCGTTCGTCGTAATATGTGGCGGGTTTCGGTTCGTCATCGATCATGGTGCAGCCCCTTCTGTTGACGCGCAGTTGGGGGTCGTAAAAACGCGTACAAGCCGGGTGGCGCGAAGTCACAAAACTATGGCGGCTTCGGAAAAGAACACGCGCTGAAAAGGGATTGAAGCACTTCCGGTCTTGCGTGCCAACGTCGCTTGGGATTTTCTGCGAACCAACCAAACCAGCAACAGGGTCAGGTTTTGGACTGGCGCGATCACGGAATACTCCTGACATTACGCCGCCATGGTGAAACAGCGGCGATCATCGAGGTCTTTACCGAAGGCCACGGGCGCCACGCCGGTGTGGTGCGTGGCGGGACCAGCCGCAAGATCGCGCCGATCCTGCAACCTGGGGCGCAACTGGACGTGCTGTGGCGCGCGCGGCTGGAAGAACATATCGGCACCTTTCAGGTCGAACCCCTGCGGTCCCGCGCGGCAGCCGCGTTTTCAGGGCGGCTGGCACTGTCCGGGCTGAACGCGGTCGTTTCGCTGTTGTCCTTCTGTCTGCCCGAACGGGAACCACACCCCGCGCTTTATTCCCGGACGGAACAGTTGATGGATCTGTTGGGGCAGGATGAAGTCTGGCCTCTGGCCTATCTGCGATGGGAGCTCGCGTTGCTTGACGAACTTGGCTTTGGCCTTGATCTGACAGCCTGCGCCGTGACCGGTGTGACCGAAGGATTGATCTATGTATCCCCCAAAACAGGCCGTTCCGTCAGCGCCAATGGCGCCGGGGAATGGGCGGACAAGCTGTTGCCCCTGCCGCCTTGTCTGCGAGGTGAAGGCACTGCGCCCGATGTCGAGGTCGCAGAGGCCCTGCGCACGACCGGATATTTTCTGGAGCACCGCGTTGCTCCGTCTTTAGGGCATAATCCGCTGCCCGAAGCGCGGGCTCGGTTTGTGGATCAGGTCATTCGGCGGCTGTGAACACCATCTCGTGCCCGTCCTCATTGCGCAGGATCAGCACATTGCCTGACACCTCGGATTGGGTCATGGCCATGAGGGCGGCAAAGTAGAACCCTTCCGCTTCGAGCCCCGCGCAGGCGGCGCGCGTCGCGTTGAGGTTCTGAACCTCAAACCACGGGTAGGGCGCGTTGAGTGTTCCGTCATAGCTGTTGCACGGAGCGTTTCCGGCAATCCCGCCTTCTTCGGGAAACCGCAGCAGAGCGCTCGCCTCATAGGGCTGACCATCGATCTCCCTCAGAACCCAGGTCTGGTCCGCCGCACCATAGGCGGCGACGGTTTCGTCTTTGTCGCATTGGAACAGTGCCAACAAGGGCAGGGTCAGGATCAGGCGAGTCATGGCTGGGTCTTAGCGCATAGGGGATGTCGTTGGAACCGGATCAGTAGGGAAGAGACCCGTTCAGCAGTTGCGCACGCACTTCCTGCCGGGGTTTCCAGTTATAGCGCGTATCTTCACGCACCGGCGCCCAGAACAACGCGCCACTGTTGCGCCAGGGATCAAGGATGATGCCGTCATACATCGAACCCCCCTTGGCGCTGATCAATGCCGAATGGTGGATGATGCGAAAAGACGTCGGTGGCGACGTGGCCCAGTGCAGATCCAATGTTCGGAAGTTTTCCTGCCGCAGCCGCTTGGTCATGGCTTCTGCCCAATCGTTGCACAGCCCCTTTTCGCGGAACCCGTTGATGACCTTGGCGTTGTGGATGATGGCGGGGTCGGTGACATTCCAATCCCGCGCCAACTGCTGCGAGTAGGAATAGGCGATGGTGGCCGCTCTCTGAGCCTCGGCCGGATCGACATCCGGCCCGAGCATTCGGATCGACTGGGCAAGCGCTTCGACATCGCTCTGATCGGCCGTTGGCGCAGGGGCGGTGCAGCCCGCAAGAACGAGCACCGCCAGAGCGGCGCAAAGTGCAAAGAAGGATCGGGTCATGCGGTGTACCAGGTGCTGATCGGGTTTCGGTCGGGTCAATCTGACGCTCTAACTGCGAATGGGCTGGGATCAAAGGGGGAAGTTTGGATTAGTGCGGACACGGTTCGTCGTTGCCCTGCCGGTCAGAGATGCAAAAAATGGTCCGTACAAAACGGAAGGTCCGCGGGTAGGAGGCGTACAAAACCTAAAAAATCAAGAAAAAGACCCGGCGCAACGGCCGGGTCAGTTGGGGAAACGGGCGCCGGTTCCGGTCACCCGAGCAGACGTCGTGCGATGACCTGTGCCTGAATCTCGGCCGCCCCTTCGAAAATGTTGAGAATGCGCGCGTCGCACAGAACGCGGCTGATCTTGTATTCCAGTGCAAAGCCGTTCCCGCCGTGGATTTGCAGCCCGTTATCGGCGGCTGCCCAGGCCACACGGGCACCCAGCAGCTTGGCCATGCCCGCCTCAAGATCACAGCGTTGGCCGTGGTCTTTTTCCCACGCGCTGAAATAGGTCAGCTGGCGCGCGATCATGATCTCGACCGCCATCATTGCCAGCTTGCCCGAGACACGCGGGAAGTTGATCAGCGATTTGCCGAATTGCTTGCGGTCGATGGCATATTGCATGGCGATATCCAGCGCGCTTTGCGCCACGCCGATGGCGCGCGCGGCGGTCTGGATGCGGGCACTTTCAAAGGTTTCCATCAGCTGTTTGAAACCCTTGCCTTCTTCACCGCCCAGCAGGTTTTCACCCTTGACGTGGAAGCCGTCAAAGCCCAGCTCGTATTCCTTCATGCCGCGATAGCCCAGAACCTCGATCTCACCACCGGTCATGCCGGGGGTGGGGAAGGGATTGTCGTCCGTGCCGGGGGTCTTTTCCGCCAGGAACATGGACAGGCCGCGGTGATCGGTGCTGTCGGGATCGGTCCGCGCCAGCAAGGTCATGACATGGGTCCGCGCGGCGTGGGTGATCCAGGTCTTGTTGCCGGTGATCCGGTAATCACCGTTCTCGTCCTTCACGGCACGGGTACGCAGGCTGCCAAGATCCGAACCGGTGTTGGGTTCAGTGAAGACAGCGGTCGGCAGAATTTCGGCGCTGGCCAGTTTTGGCAGCCAGTTGGCCTTTTGCTCTTCCGTGCCGCCGGCGATGATCAACTCGGCCGCGATTTCCGAACGGGTGCCCAGCGAGCCGACGCCGATATAGCCACGCGACAGTTCTTCGGAAACGACGCACATGGATGCTTTGGACAGTCCGAAACCGCCAAACTCTTCCGGGATGGTCAGCCCGAAAACGCCCATTTCCGCCAGTTCTTCGATGATTTCCAGCGGGATCAGCTCATCCTTGAGGTGCCATTCATGGGCATACGGTTCGACCTTTTCCTGCGCATAGCGGCGGAACTGGTCGCGGATCATTTCCAGTTCTTCGTCCAGGCCCGACGCGCCGAACATGGTGGCGCCGGCCTGATCCTGCATCAGCTCGACCAAACGGCTGCGTGCGGCTTGTGAATTCGCCTGCGCCATCAAGGTCTGTACTTCGGACGACTGAAAGTCCGACAGCGCATCCCAGCCGAGGCCCATATCCTGAAGGCGCACGACTTCGCCCTGGTTCATCGGGATGCCACCAGCGACCTGATGCAGGTACTCGCCAAAGGCTATCTGGTGAAGCAACTGCGCGAGTTCGCCGAACTTGCCTTCGGCCTGAAGTGCTTCGGCCCAGCGCTGCATCTGTTGCAGCGACTGGTTGTACGTGGCCAGCCATGCCAGTCCATGCGCGGCGGTCTGGTTTGCCTCGATCAAAGCACCAGAGATACGGCCATCCGCCGAGACCATGCCGCGCACGGATTCGCGGGCTTTTTCAAAAACGGCTGCTACCGCGGGTACGGCAGCCCGGGTCAAGTTCAGAAGATCGGGCAAAACTGCAGCAATTGTCATCTCGGTCATATCCTGTCCGTCGTGGGCCATGAATCGCGTCCTTTCCTCGGTCGTCTGGTCATATCATGCTGCACGTGCAGCGCAACAAAAATACTTATTACGATGCGAAAAAGTTCAAATATTACCCCAGCATTTTTGCAATGCAGAAGAAAAACCAGATGATATCTAGGGGACATGACCCTGTTTTCCATTCTTTCCCCGCAGGAACTGCTGATGGCCATGGCAATCGCGTTTGCCTCTGGATGGGTCAAAGGCATGGTTGGTTTCGCGATGCCCATGATTTTGGTGTCGGGGTTGAATTCATTTCTGCCGCCGGATCTGACCCTGGCGGGACTTATTCTGCCGACGCTGGTGACCAATGGGCTGCAGGCCCTACGCGGTGGTCGTGTCGCCGCGGTCGCCTCGATTCGGCGCTTTCGGGTTTTCCTTGTTGTTGGCGGTCTTCTTCTGCTGCTCAGCGCACAGTTGGTCGCATTGATCCCGGGGTCTGTCTTTCTGGTTCTGATGGGCGGCTTTGTGTCAGTTTTTGCGCTGTTACAGGTTCTGGGGTTCAGAATGGCGTTGAACCAACCCTCGACCGTAGTCGAGGCTGTGGTAGGTGGCGTGGCGGGGTTTGTTGGCGGCATGTCAGGAGTTTGGGGGCCTCCGACAGTTGCCTATCTAACGGCGCTGAACACCCCCAAGACCGAACAGATTCGAATTCAGGGCGTAATCTACGGTTTGGGGGCGGTTTTGTTGCTGGTCGCACATATTGGATCAGGCATTCTGTATGCAGAAACACTTGAATTTTCGGCAGCCCTGATCGTTCCGGCCCTGGCCGGGATGTGGATAGGCATGAAGCTGCAGGACCGTATTGATCAGGCAAGTTTTCGCAAAGCGACCTTGTTCGTTTTGCTGATTGCGGGCCTGAACCTGCTTCGACGCGGTTTGGTGGGGTAACGCGTCAGCCCGAGCGCTTGTCGGCAAACCGGAAAGCAAAATACAGGCCCATCATTAGGAAGAACAGACCCGAGATATCGCCGATCAGGAATGCGATATATTCCACCGTCGCGCTGCCAAAAGCCAGGTTGGTCAACCCGGAGACAAGGAAGGACGTTACGATTCCGACGCCCATCACACATATCCAACAGGGTTTGCGATCCGGACGGGGAAACAGATCCCACCCGATTGCCTTCAGAAGATAAAACACGGTCGGGACCGTCAGAACCGCAATCGCCATGGCCATCAGGCGGCTGGGCAGGAACACATCCGTTCCACCCAAATAGGCAAAAACGATGAACACGCCGGGCAATAATGCGAAAACGGCGCGCCACCCCAACAGCCAGGCTGTCAGAACCCGCACGCCATGCGGCAGAAACAACAGGCTCGCGCGGCTTGGGTATTCCGGGAAAAACACGTTCTGCAACGGCATCAGGACGGCGAATGTAAGGAACGACGCCAGCACATAGGCCAAAGAGGCCAAAAGCGTTTCAGTAGCCCACCCGCGCAAAGTTATCACGGCTTCTTGCGCGGGTGGATCGCATCATTTGGGTGCATGAACGATGTACCGTCCCCGGTTGGCGCTGCCGCTTTGAGAAAGATAGCCTTTTTCGACCAGCGATTTCAGCGCGCGAAAGAATGTTGGGCGCGAAACACTTTGAACCAACGTGTGCTCGATCAAACCGAATGTGCGCACTTCCTGATCGGACTTGGAAAGCTCTTCGGCGGCATAGTAGATGTCGCGTTCAACCGGAGATAGTTTCTCCAAGCCTAACGTACGCTCCATGCTTTGCATCAGCTTGCGCAGTTCGGTGAGTTTCGAGATCTCAGTCATAATGTTACCTATCGTTTGCCGTGCCATTTGCCGCCTAATTGCGACTGTTTGAGCCATGCTGAATGACGCGCAAGTCAGCAAGTCTCGTATTGACACTCATCCCCTCTCGCTTAGACTAGGTGACTGATTAGGTTGCTCAATCCAGCGTTGTGAGTGTGCGCACATGAGCGACTCCCAATCTAATTTCAGTCAGTGCCCGGCGCAAAAGTGCCGGGTTTTTTCGTCTCAGCGACTATCAGGGCTAGCGCAAATTGCATTTTGAAACAACGCAATTGTATGTGCTTTTTGCGACAAACAACCTTAGCAAGAAGTACAGTGGGCTAAATAAAAAAGGGGCGCTGTGGCCCCTCTTCCTGTCTTATCCAATTGCGACGGCTTTGATGTCGTCGTCGATGAAGGGCAGATATTGTTCAAAGTTCTCGGCAAACATCTGCACCAGTTTTTCGGCCTGTTTGTCGAAGGCTGCCTGATCGTCCCAGGTACGGCGCGGGTCCAGCAGAACTTCGGCAACCCCCGGCACCGAGACCGGAACGTCAAAGCCGAAATTTGCATCCTTGCGGAACTCGGCGTCGCGCAGAGACCCTTCCAGAGCGGCGGTCAGCAAGGCGCGTGTCGCGCGGATCGGCATCCGGCTGCCCACGCCATAGGCGCCGCCGGTCCAGCCGGTGTTCACAAGCCAGCAGGTCGCGCCGTGCTGGGCGATCTTGTCCCGCAACAGGTTGCCGTATTCCTCAGGGCGACGGGGCATGAACGGCGCGCCGAAACAGGTCGAGAATGTCGGCTGCGGCTCGGTGATGCCGCGTTCGGTCCCGGCCACTTTTGACGTGAAACCCGACAGGAAGTGATACATGGCCTGGGCCGGCGTCAGCCGCGCGATCGGTGGCAGAACGCCAAATGCATCGCAGGTCAGCATGATGATATTCTTCGGGTGACCACCCAATGCGCTTTTGGATGCGTTCGAGATATACTCGAGCGGATAGGCGCAGCGCATGTTGGCGGTCAGAGAGTCATCGTCGAAATCCAGTTCCTTGGTTTCGGGGTCGAAGACCATGTTTTCGATCACGGTTCCGAACTTCGAAGTGGTGGCATAGATTTCCGGCTCTGCCTCGGCATTCAGGTTGATGGTCTTGGCATAGCAACCGCCTTCGAAGTTGAAGGTGCCGCGATCGGACCAGCCGTGCTCGTCATCCCCGATCAGTATGCGCGAAGGATCGGCGGACAAGGTGGTCTTTCCGGTGCCGGACAGGCCAAAGAACACGGCCGTATCGACCGGGTTGCCAACAGCATGGTTGGCCGAACAATGCATCGGCATCACGCCTTTTTCAGGAAGCATGTAGTTCAGCAGGGTGAAAACGGACTTCTTGTTTTCACCGGCATATTCAGTGCCGCCGATCAGGATCAGTTTGCGGTCGAAATTCATTGCAATCACGGTCTCGCTGCGGCAACCGTGCTTTGCCGGGTCGGCCTGAAAGCTGGGGCAGTTGATGACGGTGAAATCGGCCGTGAACTCATCCAGGTCTTCGCGGTCCGGGCGACGCAGCAGGTGGCGGATGAACAAGTTGTGCCATGCCAGTTCGGTAATCATTCGTACATTGATTGCGTAAGCCGGGTCCGCGCCACCGACGAGGTCCTGCACAAAATAATCGCGGCCCTTCATGTGGGCCAGCATGTCTTCGTACAGTGCGTCAAAGCCCTCCGTGCTCATTTCGGCATTGTTTTCCCACCAGATGGTTTCGGCAACGCTGTCGGTCTTGACCACGTGTTTGTCCTTGGGCGACCGGCCGGTGAACTTTCCTGTGGTAACTAGGAACGCTCCACCATTGCCAAGTGTGCCTTCGCCGCGCTTTAGCGCCTCTTCGATCAGCGCCGGTTCCATGAAGTTGTAATAGACATTGCCCAGACCCTCGATGCCCTGATCTTCGAGGCGGAATTGCGGGTTAACCCGTCCAGATGTCATGTGTGTCTTCTCCTGTGGCGGCGCGAAGGTCGTTGGCCGTTGCGCCTTTGGGGCAGTGAGCCGGGAAAACCGGCGGCTGAGCGCGTCTTATCACGGTCGTTCATGGCATGAACAGGCGGCTTTGACGCAGTTAGCGCAACCAAGTTCGGGTTTAGCGCCATCAGAAATTCAATGTCGGAAAAGCGGGCAGATTTTTGCGGGCATCAAGGCAAATTTGCCGCAGACCTGCCGCAACAAAGGCATGATTCGCAGTTACGGATTGATTCGGCGTCTTAAAACCGCCAACAATGCCTTACAAATAAGCGAATTATTGCGCGAGTGAGCAGGAATAGGGGTGAGCCCGATGTCAAAGATTGCACTTGTGGATGACGATAGAAACATTCTTACGTCTGTATCCATGACCCTCGAAGCCGAAGGTTTCGAGGTTGAAACATATAATGATGGCCAGGCCGCGTTGGATGCGTTCAACAAGAAACTGCCGGACATGGCTGTTCTGGATATTAAGATGCCGCGGATGGACGGCATGGATCTGTTGCAACGGCTGCGTCAGAAGACGCAGATGCCGGTGATCTTCCTGACCTCGAAAGACGATGAGATCGACGAGGTACTGGGCCTGCGCATGGGCGCGGATGACTATGTAAAGAAGCCTTTTTCGCAGCGTTTGCTGGTCGAACGCATTCGGGCCTTGCTGCGCCGCCAAGAGGCGACAAGCGGCGATGCGGTCGCATCCAGCAACAATGACACCAAAGTCATGGAACGCGGCGACCTGAGGATGGATCCGCTGCGCCATGCGGTCAGCTGGAAAGGCAATGATGTGTCCCTGACCGTGACCGAGTTCCTGCTGCTTCAGGCCCTGGCCCAACGTCCGGGATTCGTCAAAAGCCGCGACCAGTTGATGGATGTCGCCTATGATGACCAGGTCTATGTGGATGATCGGACGATCGACAGCCACATAAAGCGTCTGCGAAAAAAGATGCGCGCGGCTGATCCCGAGTTCTCGGCGATTGAGACCTTGTATGGTATCGGTTACCGGTACAACGAAGAATAGGCGCGGCCGCCTGCAAGAGGTAATGGGGTCTCGTGCGCGACACCGAACAAGCCAGCGAATTGCGCGACGGTGACGTCGTTCTTGGGGATGACTGGGTCATTCCCCAGGACCCCGAGTCAGCGGAGCTGAGGGAAAAGCGATCGCGGAGAAACCTGTTTTCGCTGCGTGGTTCGCCCCTGGCGCGCAAAATCATCACGTTCAACCTGATCGCTCTGGTGATCCTGGTCACCGGGTTGTTGTATCTGGACGACTCGCGAAAAGAGAAGGTTCAGCAGACCGCCCGCAATCTGCTGGGCGATGCGCAACTTGTCAGCAACGTTTTTGAAACCCAGTTGCGTCAGGGCGTACAGCAAACCGGGCAGAATGCCGGGAACCTGGACGTCAAGGATACCCTGTCTGGCCTCACCTTGCCCGAAGGGGGCGAGGTTTTTGTTTATGACGCCAGTGGCACGCTGATCGGCTGGACACGTGGTGCCCCGCAAGCCTCTGACATGCCGGTTCTTCTGCAATCCGAGGCCGAGATGCAGACCGGCAGTACCGTGATCAGCGACACGCTGAATGCCGTTTGGACGGGTTTGTCAAACCTGCTCAACTGGTCGACTGAAACCGAGGCACCGACGTTGGCGCAGCGTGTTCAGACCATTATTCCACAAGCGATTGCGGGTCAAAGTCAGGTGCAGGCGGTACAGGATGGCGCGGGTGAGACGGTCATCGTGGCTGCGGCACCAATTCTTTATCAGAATGTACCCGCCGGCGCGGTGGCGATTACCGGCCCGGCTGGTGAAATCGACGCGCTTGCCCGCCGCGAGCAGGAGCGCATTCTTCAGATGTTTGTCGTGGCCCTGCTGGTTTCCGTGGGCCTCAGCCTTGTCCTGGCCTCGACCATTGCCAACCCGCTGGCCGATCTGGCATCCGCGGCAGAGATGGGCAAAGACCGGGGCACGGGTGTCAATCCCGGGCGCATTCGCATTCCCGATCTCAGCGCCCGTCCTGATGAAATCGGACGCCTCAGCCGCGCTTTGCGGGGTATGGTGACCGCGCTCTACAACCGGATCGACGCAAACGAACAGTTTGCCGCCGACGTCGCCCATGAAATCAAAAACCCGCTGGCCAGCCTGCAATCCGCCGTGGGAACGCTGCGGATGGTCAAGCGCGAGGATCAGCGCGACAAGCTGCTGGACGTGATCGAGCATGACGTACGGCGTCTGGACCGGCTGGTCAGCGACATATCAAATGCGTCGCGTCTGGATGCGGAACTGGTCAAGGAAGAAGAGCAGCCCTTTGACCTGCTCAAGCTGCTGGGCAATCTCGGCCAGTATCTGGGTGAAGATGCACGCTCCAAGGGCATCGATTACATTACGGATCTGCCCTCTGAGCCAATTGTGATCAACGGGCTGGAAGCGCGTCTTGCGCAGGTCTTTGTCAATCTGATCACCAACGCGATTTCGTTCTGCGAGGAAAATGACGCAATTCGCGTCTGGGTCCGGCAGCGGGACAACCGCGTGCTGGTGGTTGTCGAAGACACCGGCCCGGGGATTCCCGAACAGGCGCTTACCAAAGTGTTCAAGCGTTTCTACTCGCAGCGTCCGGCGGAACATTTCGGCAATAACTCGGGCCTCGGCTTGGCGATCTCCAAGCAGATTGTCGAAGCCCATGGCGGGGTGATCTGGGCTGAGAACATCCGCCCGACAGAGGCCGATATCACATCGGATCCGCTGGGTGCCCGCTTTGTCGTGGGGTTGCCCGTCTAAATCCATGCATATTGATTCGTTGTCACTCGCGAAAGATCAGGACAGCGCCTGTGTTCATGCCTCCTGCGTTTCGGTTGCCGGACGCGGGCTTTTGATCATCGGTGCGTCCGGCACAGGGAAGTCCGGGCTGGCGTTGCAAATGATGGCGTTCGGCGCGAAATTGGTCGCCGATGACCGCGTCAATCTAGAGATGCGGCAGAATCGGGTGATCGCCTCGGCCGTGTCGCAGATACGCGGCTTGATCGAGGCGCGCCAAATTGGCCTGGTCAAAGCCGAACCCAGTGGTCCGGTTCCGCTGGGTTACGTTGTGGATCTGGATCAGCCAGAGCCCGAGCGTCTGCCCGACCCTTTGACGGTTTCCGTGCTGAGGCAAACTGTTCCCTTGCTTCGGGGCGCGGGCGTGCCCAACTTGGCTGTAGCGATGATGCAGCTTCTAGGAAATGGGCGCGTAAACCCGGAATGGCCGAAAACATGACATCGCAAAGGCGGATCGTACTTGTCACGGGGCCCTCCGGGGCAGGAAGATCCACGGCCATTCATGTGCTGGAAGATCTGGGCTTTGAAGCCATCGACAATCTGCCGATGGGTCTTTTGTCGCGCTTGCTCGACAGTGCTGACAGCGACCGTCCGATGGCATTGGGTATAGATGCCCGCAACCGGGATTTCTCGACGATCGGTTTCATAGAATTGGCTGAAAAGCTGGGCCGCTTAGCGCAGGTCGATCTGACGGTTCTGTATCTGGATTGCAGTGATGATGTTCTGGTGCGCAGGTTTTCAGAAACCCGAAGGCGGCATCCCGTCGCCAAGAATGCCAGCCCGGAAACCGGCGTTCAGCGCGAAAAAGAGCTGCTGGCGCCGATACGAGAGATTGCGGATACGCTGATCGACACCAGCCTTCTGAACGTGCATCAGCTGCGGGAAGAGGTCGAGCACTGGTTCGCCCCGCAAGGCGGGCGGCATCTGGCGGTTTCCATCGAATCCTTTTCTTACAAACGCGGTCTGCCGCGCGGATTGGACATGGTGTTCGATTGCAGGTTTCTGGCGAATCCGTACTGGCGCCCGGAATTTCGCGCAGCGGATGGTCGAAACCCTGACGTTGCGCACTATGTGCAGTCAGACGCTAACTACTTACCGTTTTTTGAACGTGTGCTGGACTTGCTGACCCTGTTGCTGCCGGCCTTTCGGGCCGAGGGCAAAGCGCATCTTTCCGTAGCGTTTGGGTGCACAGGGGGCCAGCACAGATCAGTTGCCCTGGCAGAGGCCGTTGCAAAGGCCCTTGCGGAAGATGGGCAGCAGGTGGCAATTAGGCATCGCGAGATGGAACGTCGGTCGTTGAATGTGAGGTCGGATTGATCGGAATTGTGATCGTTGCACATGGTGGGTTGGCTCAGGAATACCTGGCCGCCACACAACACGTGGTCGGACCACAGGCCAGCCTCGTGGCGGTCGCGATCGAGGCTGACCATGACCGGGACGAAAAACAGGCCGAAATCTGCCGTGCCGCTGACGAAGTGGACACCGGCGATGGTGTCGTTGTTGTCACCGACCTCTTTGGCGGAAGCCCCTCGAATCTCAGCCTGCGTGCCTGCGCGCCTCAGGACCGGCGTATTCTGTATGGGGCAAACCTGCCGATGCTGATCAAATTGGCCAAAAGTCGCCACTTGCCCATTGGTGATGCCGTCCGTCAGGCAATGGAGGCTGGACGGAAGTACATCAATGCGCAGAATGTGACATTGGATTGAAAACGGATTATTGAATATGACGAGCCGAAGCCTGAAAATTATCAACGAAAAGGGCCTGCATGCACGCGCCTCGGCAAAGCTGGTCGAGGTTGTAGAGGGGTTCGATGCACATGCTGAGGTGTCAAAAGACGGACTTTCTGCATCAGGCGACAGCATCATGGGCCTTTTGATGTTGGCAGCATCGCGCGGAACAACTATTGACGTCGAGACGTCCGGGCCGGATGCTGAGGCATTGGCAGAAGCTCTGGAAACGCTTGTGAACGACAAGTTCGGAGAGGGGTTCTAAGCCACCCCGCCGGGACAGGAAGAACGGGAAGACCAGGAATTGGCGGAAACGACGCACGAGACCAAGACAAGCCCGGTGGTGGATGGGACCGCAGATCAGGGTGAGATCTACGACCGTAGAACGCTGACCTATGCGAATTCATTCGACGATGTCTGGACAGCGACCGCCATTCGGGCCATCGAATGGTGCACAGGCAAGCTGACCATTTTGCGCATGGTCAACAAGTTCGAAAAAAAGAACGAATACTACCGCGGCCAGCGGTTCTGGGGTGGTGCCCTCAAGACTATGGGAATCGACCTGACCACACCGCAGGAGCAGATTGACCGCATTCCCAAGACCGGCCCGGTTGTTGTCGTCGCCAACCACCCGCACGGAATGGTTGATGGCATGATTCTGGCAGAACTGATCGGCCGGGTACGCAGCGATTACCGCATCCTGACCCGTTCGGTTCTGACGGGTCTGGACGAAGCGGCCACGTCATTCATGATTCCGGTTCCGTTTCCCCATGACCCCGAGGCGCAGGCCAAGATGCTGGAAATGCGCGGCAAAGCTATGGAGCATCTCAAAAACGGCGGCGTTGTGGCACTGTTCCCATCCGGTGTTGTGATGTCCTCGGATGATTGGTTCGGGCCTGCGATCGAGCGGGAATGGAACGTGTTCACTGCCAAGATGATCCGCCGTTCCGGCGCGCGTGTGATCCCGATCTTCTTTCCGGGCTGCAATTCACGCTGGTATCAGATCGCCAACCGTGTCTCTGCAATTCTACGGCAGGGACTGTTGCTGCATGAGATCGTCCGATCCTGCAACAAACCCCAGTCGCCGGTGATCGGCGAACCGATTTCGGACCACGATATGGAGCTGCTGGAGCGCGACCCGCGCGGTTTCATGGCCTGGCTTAGAAACCACACCATGTCTTTGGGCAAGTCGGAACAGACCTGATCCGCGTCTTCATCTGGCCAAAAATATCCCGGGGGTGAGCCCGGACAAAGTCCGGGCGAGGGGGCTGGCCCCCTTCAGCGTGTCGGCACCGGAACTTCGCCTCGGTAATCATAAAAACCGCGCTCGGTCTTGCGCCCCAGCCACCCGGCCTCGACATATTTCGTCAGGAGAGGGCAGGGACGATATTTGGTATCGGCCAACCCGTCATGCAGCACGTTCATGATCGCCAGACAGGTATCCAACCCGATGAAATCCGCCAATTCCAACGGGCCCATGGGATGATTCGCCCCAAGTATCATTGACTGGTCGATGGATTGAACGTTCCCCACACCTTCATAGAGTGTGTAGACCGCCTCGTTGATCATGGGCATCAGGATCCGGTTCACGATAAAGGCCGGGAAGTCCTCGGCGCTGGCCGCCGTTTTGCCCAACCGATCCACCACCGCTTTGCAGGCGTTGAAAGTTTCTTCATCCGTGGCGATGCCGCGGATCAATTCCACCAATTGCATAACAGGGACAGGGTTCATGAAATGAAAACCCATGAACCGTTCGGGCCGATCCGTGCGGCTTGCCAGGCGGGTGATGGAAATCGAGGATGTATTTGACGTCAGAATCGTATGCGGCAGCAGGTGCGGTTGGAGGTCCTCGAAAATCGCCTGCTTAATCGTTTCCCGCTCGGTTGCTGCCTCGATAACCAGATCGGTTTGACCCAGTTTCGGCAGATCAAGAGTGGTCGTAATCCGTTTCAGCGCAGCCTTCATCGCCTCGTCGGTGATTTTGCCACGCGACGCCTGCCGCGCCAGGTTACCTTCGATCGTGGCAATGGCGTTTTCCAGAGCATCCTGGCTGACATCGTTCAGCAAGACGTCGTATCCCGCCAACGCCATAACATGGGCAATGCCGTTGCCCATTTGCCCCGCGCCAATCACCCCGACCGATTTAACTTCCATGTTCAGCTGCCTTTACCCTGTAGGATACCGCGACAGTATCGGCAGACCGGGGCAGGCGGCAAGAGGATCAAGGCGGTCAATTTCGCTTCAAATGCGCGCATTAGGAAAATCTCAATATCTATGACCACAAGATGGCACCGGGTGAGAAAACGGGGGCTTGATATGAGCTTTCATCAGACAAACAGCGGTAGGGAGTCCGCCTGCCAGTATGCCAATTCGAAACTTTGGTTCCGGGGTCCACCCGGTACGTTGGATCAGCCCTATGTGGCCTGTCTGGGAGGAGAGGAAACTTTCGGCAGATTCGTCGATTACCCGTTTCCTGCCGTGCTTGAGAAGCGATTGGGAAAGCCATGCGTCAACTTCGGAAGCCTGTTTTGCGGAATCGAAGCGTTGTCCACTGATCCCGGGGTGCTGAATCTGGCCAATCAGTCAGACCTATGCGTGTTGCAGGTGCCCGATCCTCTGCGCCAATCGAACCGGTTTTACCGCGTGCACCCGCGTCGCAACGATCGGTTCCTAGAACCCACCGCGGACTTGCTGAGGCTGTACCCGGATGTTGACTTCACGGAAATCCATTTTGTGCGCCATTTGTTGGAGCAGCTGAGCGCAGCAAAAGACGCACGTTTCGAACTCGTAGCACAGGAACTGCGAGAGGTCTTGATACGCGCCACCGGGGACTTGATAGAACGGATCGAACCCGGCGTGGTTCTGCTTTGGCTGCATGTGCAGCGGCAAACCGGATCGCATGTCGACCATATCGTGCCCGATGCCGACTTGATCGAACAACTGCGCCCGCTATGCGCTGATGTCGTCGAGGTTTCGGTGCCTGTATCCGCTCGATCAGATTCTCTCGAAGATGTTATGTTCGGGACGCTTCAGCAGCCAATTGCGGAACATATGATCGGCCCGTCCGCGCACCGAGAAATTGCTGAACACCTGCTGATCGCCTTGCGGAACCTGAACTGAAAAAGGCCCGCCTGTTGGCGGGCCTTTGCAGATCAATCCGGATATCCGGTTCAGCCGAGCTTGTCGGTCAGTTCCGGCACGGCCTGGAAAAGGTCTGCGACCAGGCCGAAATCGGCGACCTGAAAGATCGGCGCCTCTTCGTCTTTGTTGATCGCCACGATGACCTTCGAGTCCTTCATGCCGGCCAGGTGCTGGATCGCGCCCGAAATACCGACGGCGACATACAGATCCGGGGCAACAACCTTGCCGGTCTGACCCACCTGCCAGTCGTTCGGCGCATAGCCCGAGTCAACGGCCGCACGCGACGCACCAACCGCCGCACCCAGCTTGTCGGCCAGCGTTTCGATCAGTTTGAAGTCCTCTTCTGAGCCGACACCACGGCCGCCCGAAACAACGACGCCAGCCGAGGTCAGCTCTGGACGGTCGCTTTCGGCCACCTTGTCTTCGACCCATTCCGACAGGCCGGGGTTTTCGCCGACCGACACGGTCTCGACCGCGGCCGAGCCGCCTTCGCCGGCCGCGTCAAAGCTGGCGGTCCGGATGGTGACGACCTTCTTGGCGTCGTTCGACTTGACGGTCTGGATCGCGTTGCCCGCGTAGATCGGACGCTCGAAGGTCGAGCCGTCAACCACGCCGGAGGCATCCGAGATCACCATCACGTCCAGCAGGGCTGCAACGCGGGGCATCACGTTCTTGGCGTCGGTGGTGGCAGGCGCCACGATGTGCTCGTAGCCATCGGCCAGGCCCACGATCAGGGCTGCGGTCGATTCCGCCAGGCGGTGGCCCAGCGACGGATCCTCGGCAACCAGAACCTTGGACACGCCGTCGATCTTGGCCGCGGCCTCACCGGCAGCAGCGGCAGACCCGCCTGCGGCCAGAACGGTTACGTCACCCAGCACTTTCGCGGCGGTCACGGCCTTTGCGGTCGCATCCATCGCAAGTTCGCCGTTGTTCACTTCGGCAAGCAGAAGTACAGCCATTACACAGCCCCCGCTTCTTTGAGTTTCTCGACCAGCTCGTCAACCGAGCCCACGATGATGCCTGCCGCGCGTGCCGGCGGCTCTTCGGTCTTGACGATTTCCAGACGCGGGGTGACGTCGACGCCATAATCGGCGGCGGTTTTCTCATCCAGCGGCTTTTTCTTCGCCTTCATGATGTTGGGCAACGAGGCATAGCGCGGCTCGTTCAGGCGCAGGTCCACGGTGATGATGGCGGGCATCTTGACGCTGATGGTCTGCAACCCGCCATCGACCTCGCGGGTGACCTTGGCGGTGTCGCCTTCGATGTCCAGTTCCGAGGCAAAGGTGCCCTGGGACCAGCCCAACAGCGCCGACAGCATCTGGCCGGTGGCGTTCATGTCGTTGTCGATCGCCTGCTTGCCTGCCAGAACAATGCCGGGCTGCTCTTCCTCGACCACTTTGGCCAGGATCTTGGCAACGGCCAGAGGCTCGATATCGGTGTGTACATCGTCAGCCGCCACAACCAGGATTGCGCGGTCCGCACCCATGGCCAGCGCGGTGCGCAAGGTTTCCTGCGCCTGCTTCACGCCGATCGAAACAGCAACGACTTCGTCGGCCTTGCCAGCTTCTTTCAGGCGGATCGCTTCCTCTACTGCAATTTCGTCGAACGGGTTCATCGACATTTTGACATTGGCGAGATCAACACCGCTACCGTCCGCTTTCACGCGGACCTTCACATTGTAGTCAATCACGCGTTTGACAGGCACCAGTACCTTCATTGTAGCGCTTTCTCCTCAAAAAAACGGTAAGCCGCGCAGGCGACTCCACCAATGCTCTCGACCGACTAGATAGCGCCTGCCGCAGTGGCACAACAGAGCAAAATCGTCACGTCATGGCGTCGGGACGTCGCGTTTTGCAATTTTTTTGCCAAGTGGCGAAAGAATATTACCCGCGACTCTGTATTTCGCTATCAGCGGTTCGCGCCCGGAACCCACAACACGTCGTCTTTGCCGTTTGCGTTTGCGCAGCGTGCTGCAACAAAGAACCAGTCGCTGAGACGGTTGAGGTATTTGACCGCCACGTCGTTGACGGGCTCCATATTCGTCAGCTCGACCGCAAGCCGTTCCGCCCGACGTGAAACGGTCCGGCAAACGTGCAGATGTGCTGCCAGACGCGAGCCACCGGGCAGGATGAAGCTGCGCAGAGGTTCCAGCGTCACGTTCATTGCGTCGATCTCGGCTTCCAGCCGGTCGATCTGGGCAGGCACGATACGCAGGGGGGGATAATCGGCCTCGGCGTCTTTTTCCATGTCGGGGCGACAGAAGTCGGCACCCAGATCGAACAGGTCATTTTGAATGCGCGACAGCGCGGTTTCGACATCACCTTCAGCCTCGGTCCGTGCCACGCCGACAAAAGCGTTCAGTTCGTCCACGGTGCCATAGGCTGCGACGCGGCCCGAATATTTTGCCACGCGCTCTCCGTTGCCCAGGGCGGTTTTCCCGTCATCGCCAGTGCGTGTGTAGATTTTGTTGAGTACGACCATTTATTGAACTCCCTGTCCGCGCAGATACACGAAAAGCACGATCAGCAACACGGCGATGAACTGAAATAGAATGCGCAGGCGCATCATCTTGTTGCTTTTCTTGGCCGCTTCCATGCCGCCTTTGCCAAAGTTCGCGATGCCTAAGGCCAGCACTACGACAACTGCCGCCATAGCCAGAAGCAGAATGACCATCACAAGGTCCATTTGAAGTCACCGTCCGGTTTTTTTCGATTACCACTCATCTAGCGTCAGGGCGTCGAAAAGCGAACGGGAAATATCGTCTCAGATATCCGAAAGGATTCGATCAGAGGCGTTTGTAGGCAGAATGCGGCGCAGTATCCCGGCGATATATGTCGGAGTGGTCACATAGTAACGTGGTTTGGGGCGTCGGGCCTCGACCGCATGGGCCAGCTTGTCCGTGACGGCAGAGGCGGGCAGTTCAAATCGGTCTGGCCCACTGCTTTCATAAAGGCGCTTCAGCAGTGAGCCTTCATACTTCTCCCGAATGGCCGAGTTTTCCCAGTCGATGTATTTCTCGAACAATGGGATCGCCTTTTCCCGGAGTTTTGAGGTGATGGGGCCGGGCTCGATCAAGACGATGTGAATGTCGGTATCCCGAAGTTCCAGCCGCAGCGTGTCGGTCAGCCCTTCGATCGCGTATTTTGTGGCGACATACGCGCCGCGCCACGGGAAGGCGACAAGCCCCAGAACCGAGGAACACTGCACAATCCGGCCATGACCCTGTTCCCGCATGACGGGAATGACCTGTCGGGTCAGCTCGTGCCAGCCAAAGACATTGGTCTCAAATATATGGCGCAGGCCATCCGTCGGAACATCCTCGACCGCGCCGGGCAAGCCATGTGCGCCATTGTTGAAAAGAGCATCCAGCGAGCCGCCTGTAGCCTCAAGAACATAAGACAAACCCGACGTGATGCTTTCGGTGTCGGTGTAATCGATTCTGGGGCTTTCAAAGCCTTGTGCGCGTAGGCGATCACAGTCGCGTTGCTGGCGGCAGGATGCAAAAACGCGCCAGCCTCGTGCACGCATACCGTGTGCCGCGTCCAGACCGATGCCTGACGAGCATCCCGTGATAAGAATCGATTTCTGCATATGCCTTCCGAGCCTGATCCCCGCCCATAGCTATGGCGGGGTTTGCGGCAGGGCAATGACACTTCGATGTCAGTTCGTTGTTTTCCGGACGAGTGATGCCGAAATCCACCCAACCTGTTGCCCCGGCAACACGCGCAGGCGCAACCAGCCGGTACCTGAATCCCCGAATACCTCAACCTGCTGGCCGATCCTGGCTTTGCCGATGATCGGATAGATCGTCCCCGGCCCATCACGCAGGTTCACGCGGGTTCCCGAAATTTCACGGATATCCTTGGCGGCCTCGACAGGGGCGGGCAGTTCAACCGTTGGCAGCTCGGCGTCGGTGGTGACCTGTTCGAGGGAGGCCAGACCCTGTTCCAGCGACGCAAGGGTCAGAGTGACGTTTTCGTCAGCGAACAGTGAGGGGTTTGCCTTCAGGCCAGCTGCGACTTGCGACAACAGCGCCTTGGTTTCTGCTTCGTCCAGCTCGGCCACGGGTTCAGTGACCGGTGCGACTGGCGCCGGAGGCTTTACCGCAGCACGCGCGACCAGAGTTTCGGCGGGCGCGGATTCGATAGCCGGCCTTGAAGGTCTCGGGGCAATGGCAACACGCTCGGGCTCCGCAGTGCGGACTCCGCGCGGCTCAAAGTCAGGACCTCCGCTCATCACGTAAAAAGTCCAGCCGAGTGCGGCGAAAGTAACAAGTACAAGGCGCGTCATGGCGCATCCCCCAATTCAATCGTAACAACAAAATAGGCAGCAATCATTCAATTGTTGGAATGGTAGCATAATAGAAGGGCAGAGTCGAAAATTCGGGGAAAACACCGACTTGCCTCCCCCTGTTGCAAAAAGCCCGACTTGTCCCCAGTAAAATACGCGTTGCTTGCTTTACCAAGGCGTTCTTGCGTCGTATCACATCATATATGAACGATACGATCGACGACCCCAACATGGAGGCCCCCGACCACGGGGGTGAGGTTGCAGAACCGCTGCGCCGCGCGATAGGCGAGCGTTACCTGACCTATGCGCTGTCCACCATCATGCACCGCGCCCTGCCGGACGCGCGGGACGGATTGAAGCCGGTGCACCGGCGAATCCTCTATGCGATGAGAGAGCTGCGACTCAGCGCAACCGGAGGTTTTCGCAAGTCCGCCAAGATTTCCGGCGACGTGATGGGCAATTACCACCCGCATGGCGACGCCGCGATTTACGACGCAATGGCGCGCCTGGCGCAGGACTTCAACGTGCGTTACCCGCTGGTCGACGGGCAGGGGAATTTCGGGAATATCGACGGCGACAATCCGGCGGCCTCGCGATATACCGAGGCGCGGATGACCATCGTGGCCGAGGCGCTGCTGGAAGGTCTGAACGAAGACGCCGTGGATTTCCGCGACAACTATGATGGCACGCTGACTGAACCGGTGGTGCTGCCTGCGCAGTTTCCGAATCTTTTGGCCAACGGCGCCAGCGGTATCGCCGTCGGCATGGCCACGAACATCCCGCCGCACAACATCTCGGAGCTTTGTGACGCCTGCCTGCACCTGATCAAAACACCGGACGCGCGGGACGACACGTTGCTGAAATATGTCCCCGGCCCGGATTTTCCGACCGGTGGCGTGATCGTCGAACCGCCCGAGAACATCGCGCAGGCTTATCGCACCGGGCGCGGCTCGTTCCGGCTGCGCTGCAAGTTCGAGGTCGAGGATCTGGGGCGCGGCCAGTGGCAGATCGTGGTCACCGAGATTCCCTATCAGGTTCAGAAATCCAAGCTGATCGAAAAGATCGCGGAACTGATCCAGACCAAGAAAATCCCGATCCTCGCAGATGTGCGCGACGAATCCGCCGACGATATCCGTCTGATCCTTGAACCGCGTTCGAAAAACGTGGACCCCGAGGTGCTGATGGGCATGTTATACCGCAACTCGGACCTCGAGGTGCGGTTCAGCCTGAACATGAACGTATTGATCGATGGGGTGACACCCAAGGTCTGTTCGATGAAGGAAGTGTTGCGCGCCTTCCTCGATCACCGGCAAGAGGTGCTGCTGCGCCGCTCGCGTCACCGCATGGCCAAGATCGACCACCGGTTGGAAGTGCTCGAAGGCTTTATCGTCGCCTTCCTGAACCTCGACCGTGTAATCGACATCATCCGTTATGACGACGACCCCAAGGCCGCGCTGATGCGCGAGGACTGGGGCATCGACCACGTTCGCGCCACCGATGAATCTGACTACGTCACACCCAAGCCGGGCGAGGGCGAGCTGTCAGAAGTTCAGGTCGACGCCATCCTCAATATGCGCCTGCGCTCCTTGCGTCGTCTGGAAGAGATGGAGCTGGTTCGCGAACGTGACGCGCTGATGGAAGAGCGCGCCAATCTCGAAGATCTGCTGGCTGATCCTGCCCTGCAATGGGCCAAGATTGCCGAGCAGTTGAAAGAGACGAAGAAGACCTTTGGCAAAGACTACGAAGGTGGTGCACGCCGCACCCGGTTTGCCGAAGCGGGGCAGGTCGAAGAAGTGCCGCTTGAGGCGATGATCGACAAGGAACCGATCACGGTTGTCTGCTCGCAGATGGGCTGGATTCGCGCCATGACCGGCCATATCGACCTGAAGCGCGAGTTGAAGTTCAAGGACGGCGACGGCCCGCGTTTCATCTTTCACGCGGAAACGACCGACCGGTTGCTGGTCTTTGCCTCGAATGGCCGATTCTATACCGTCAGCGCAGCCAACCTGCCCGGCGGGCGCGGCATGGGCGAGCCTTTGCGCCTGATGATGGATCTGCCCAACGAGGCGCAGATCATCGACATTCTGATCCACAAGCCGGGGCGCAAGCTGCTGGTGGCGTCAGACGCGGGCAACGGCTTTGTGGTGCCGGAAGATGACGTGCTTGCGCAGACGCGCAACGGCAAACAGGTGCTGAACGTCAAGGGTGACGAGACCGCGATGATCTGCAAGCCGGTTGACGGAGACCACGTCGCCGTGGTGTCGCAAAACGGCAAGTTCCTGGTTTTCCCAACCCAGGAACTGCCCGAGATGACGCGCGGAAAAGGCGTGCGTTTGCAAAAGTACAATATGGCACGCGGCCGGCAGGGAACGCTCGAGCTGGATGGCGGATTGTCGGATGTAACGACCTTCAACTGGGAAGAGGGCCTGAAATGGTCCATGGGCGGCGACAAGACCCGACATGAGGCGGATATGACGCAATGGCTGGCAAAACGGGCCAGTGTCGGGAAAAAACCGCCCTATGGCTTCCCGCGCGACTATAAGTTTTCGTGATCGCGTTGCTGCGCGGGTGAATTTCCGCCGATACGGCTTTGCACAACCTGTATCGGTGCGCTAGATCAACAAAAAACAGGCCTATCGAGACGAGACATGTTGCGCATTCTGACGCTGATCACCGGACTGGCCCTTATGGCCGCTTGCACACAGACACAGGTGTATGAGCCGCCTGAATCCCTAGGAGAATTCAAGCTTCGTGTGAATTATGCCTTTGCGGACAAGGCCGTTCAGGGACCTGTATCGCGGGACGCCACACCTAACGAATGGACGAAGGCGATCCAGAACGCGGTTGATATTCGTCTGGGGCGTTACGAAGGTACACAGGAATATGACCTTGGCATCAGCCTCGAAGGTTACATGCTGGCCCCGCCGGGGATCCCTGTGATCTACAACCCCAAAAGCACTGCGATTGTGTTGGTCAACGTCTATGACGTGAAGAAAAAAGAGTTTCTGGCCAAGGGTAAGCAATTCCAGGTGCTGGAAGACACCACCGGCGGAAGTGCCCTCAAAGGATCGGGGCATGAGCGCACAAAAGAGGAACAGATGAGCGGTCTGGCCCTCAAAATAGCCGACCGGGTCGAGGAATGGCTGGCTGAAGAGCACAAGGAAAACGGCTGGTTCGACAAAAGGCCGGACCTGATCCAGCCTCTGGAATCCGTCGAGGTCACGCAAAATCCAACGTGATCGGCGCATTTCCCTCAGGATGTGCTTGATTTTCCCCTTTGAACCAAATATCTCGCGCGCGCAGATGTAACCACGGGACCAAGGGTCCCCCAAATCGCAAAAGGGCGCCTGAGGAATGGCAAAGGAAAAGTTTGAGCGTACAAAACCGCACGTCAACATCGGCACGATTG
>NZ_WVRB01000007.1:0-118562 GCF_013110685.1 Ruegeria sp. HKCCD6157 | reverse complement strand
ATGAAAAAACCCGTCGCCGTCGCAGGAATCTCGGCCGAAGACATGAAAGCTCAGGAAGCGTGATCAAAGGACGAGGCCAGAGCGTATGACAATGACACCAATTGAACTGTTGCGTCAGAACGCCCCGGCCTCGCGCCCTGTGATTTCTTTATGCGAAGGCAGTGATCCCCGCGTCGTTGCGGGGGCACTGGCCGCCCACCAGGCCGGACTGGCTGATGTCATTCTGGTCGGTCCACAAGCCGAGGTCGAAGCCACCCTCAAGAACCAGAATGCCGCTCGCTCTGACGGCGTCATGGTTCACGACCCGGCAACCTCGGACCTGACCGAGGAATTTGCCCAAACCTATTTTGAACTGCGCCAACACAAGGGCGTCGATCCGGCCAAAGCCCGCGCCGCCGTTGAAACACCGCCAGTCTATGCCGCCATGCTGGTACGCAGCGGGCGGGCCACTGGAACCGTAGGTGGTGCCGTTCACACGACCGGAGACATTGTACGCGCGGCCATTCAGGTGATCGGCATGGCCCCAGATGCCGGAATGGTATCATCCTTTTTCCTGATGTACCCGCCGGAAAACGCTCAGCCCGGAGCGCGGGCGATGCTCTATTCGGACTGCGGCCTGGTCATCGATCCCAGCGCTGACGAGTTGAGCAAAATTGCCGTCGCCTCGGCCAGATCGGCGCGGGCACTGCTGCGGGTTGACCCCAAGATCGCCATGCTCAGCTTTTCAACAAAGGGCAGCGCAAAGCATCCCGATGTCGACAAGGTGATCGAGGCCACTGAAACACTGCGCCAAAATTCCCCGGATCTCGAGGTCGACGGCGAGCTTCAGTTCGACGCGGCCTTCGTGCCCTCGGTCGGGGATCGCAAATCGCCCGGATCTTCGGTCGCTGGTCAGGCCAACGTGATGATCTTTCCCAATCTCGACGCGGGCAATATCGGCTACAAGATCACGCAACGACTGGGGGGTTACACCGCGATCGGCCCGGTTTTGCAGGGGCTGGCCCGACCCGCCAATGATCTTTCCCGCGGATGCAGCGCCGAAGATGTGACCCAGATGATCGCCGTGACGGCACTGCAAGCTATCAGGGAATAAAACTCAGAACTCGCGTCGTTTCCAGAACGATGTTCTCAAATCGGAAGGAAAGTGACAAAGTCCTCCCGACACAACCGACAGGACCCGCCAATGACCCATCAGCAGCCGATCCTTGAAACGTCTCCGAAAGTTTCGGACGAGGTCCGCAAAACCACCTGTTATATGTGCGCCTGCCGCTGCGGCATCAACGTTCACATGAAAGACGGCAAAGTTGCCTATATCGAAGGAAACCGGGACCACCCGGTAAACAAGGGTGTGCTCTGCGCCAAAGGCTCTGCCGGGATCATGCAGGTCAACGCCCCTTCTCGCCTGCGCAAACCGCTGAAGCGTGTCGGCCCACGTGGCTCGGGTGAATTTCGCGAGATTGAGTGGGACGAGGCGCTCAGCACTGCTGTGGGCTGGCTGAACGAACTGCATGAAACCGCACCGCAGAAGCTGGCCTTTTTCACTGGCCGCGACCAGAGCCAAAGTTTCACCAGTTACTGGGCCCAGAATTTCGGCACTCCGAACTACGCAGCCCACGGCGGCTTCTGCTCGGTCAATATGGCGGCCGGTGGCATTTACACGATGGGTGGCGCGTTTTGGGAGTTTGGACAACCCGACTGGGATCACACCAAACTGTTCATGCTGTTCGGCGTGGCCGAGGATCATGACAGCAACCCGATAAAAATGGGGATCGGCAAGATCAAGGCGCGCGGCGCACGGGTGATCGGGGTGAATCCGATCCGGTCGGGCTATAACGCTGTTGCCGATGACTGGGTCGGCATCACACCCGGAACGGACGGGCTGTTCATTTTGTCGCTGATCCACGTTCTGATGAAAGCCGGCAAGATCGATCTGGATTACCTGAGCCGCTATACCAATGCGCCGGTTCTGGTGAACGCAAGCGAGGGTGCGGAAAATGGCCTGTTCCTGCGCGACGAGGACGGCAAGCCGCTGGTTATTGATCGCAAGACGGGCAAGGCAACCGCATTCGACAAGCCCGGCGTGCGCCCGGACCTGTCGGCGACCTTTGACAAGGACGGTGTGACGCACCGCCCCGTTTTCCACCTTATGGCCGAGAAATACCTCAGCGACGAACACGCGCCCGAGGCGGTGGCCGATCGCTGCGGCATCCCCGCCGAACGTATCCGGGCCATTGCCGCCGAAATCGCCAGGGTCGCTTTTGACGAGGCGATCGAACTGGATCAGGAATGGGTTGATTTTCGGGGTGAAAAGCACTCGAAGATGATCGGTCGTCCCGTCAGCTTCCATGCCATGCGGGGCATTTCGGCCCATGCCAACGGATTCCAGACCTGCCGCGCACTGCACGTGCTTCAGATCCTGCTGGGAACAGTCGAGGTGCCGGGCGGTTTCCGCTTCAAACCACCCTATCCCAAACCGGTCGAAGCGCACCCGACGCCCCACGGCGACAGGCGTCCGGGACGACCGCTGAACGGCCCGCATCTGGGCTTTCCACGGGGTCCCGAAGACCTGCTGCTGGACGACTGCGGCACACCGCAACGCATCGACAAGGCGTTCACCTGGGAAAACCCCATGTCCGCGCATGGGTTGATGCATATGGTGATTTCGAACGCGGCGGCTGGCGATCCCTACAAGATCGACACCCTGTTCATGTACATGGCGAACATGTCGTGGAACTCCTCCATGAACACCAAAGGTGTGATGGAGATGCTGACGGCCAAGACCGAAGACGGCAATTACGTCATCCCGCGCATCATCTACTCCGATGCCTATTCTTCGGAAATGGTGGCTTATGCCGACCTGATCCTGCCCGACACCACCTATCTCGAGCGCCACGACTGTATCTCCCTGCTGGATCGCCCGATCTGCGAGGCCGACGCCGCAGCAGACGCCATTCGCTGGCCGGTGGTCGAACCCGATCGCGACGTGCGTGGTTTCCAGTCGGTTCTGATCGAGCTGGCCAACCGCATGAGCCTGCCGGGTTTCACGAATGAAGACGGCAGCCCAAAGTGGAAAGACTACGCGGATTACATCGTAAACCACGAACGACGCCCTGGCATCGGCCCGCTGGCCGGTTTCCGGGGTCCAGACGGCGACAAGGAAGGCCGCGGCGAGGTCAATCCGGATCAGCTGAATCGGTATATCGAAAACGGCGGATTTTATGTGGCGCATATTCCGGAAGGCGCGGATTACTACAAACCGTGGAACACCGCCTATCAGGACTGGGCCGTCGGGATGGGCATCTATGACAGCCCTCAACCCTATCTGTTCCAGCTTTATTCCGAACCGATGCGCCGGTTCCAGCTGGCTGCCGAAGGTCACGGTGACCGCCTGCCGCCCGAGCACCTGCGCCAGCGCATCAAGGACACCATGGATCCGCTGCCGATCTGGTACGAAACCGACCAGCAGGGCAATGAAGGCTTCACCGTCAACGCCCTGACCCAGCGCCCAATGGCCATGTATCACAGTTGGGGCACACAGAACGCGTGGCTGCGCCAGTTGCACGGGCACAACCCGCTTTATGTCCCGACCAAACTGATGCGAGAACACAACCTGCAAGACGGCGACTGGGCAAAAGTCAGCTCCCCCCACGGTGAAATCACCGTGCCGGTGATGGAGATGGCCGCGTTGAACGACAACACGGTCTGGACATGGAACGCCATCGGCAAACGCAAGGGCGCCTGGGCCTTGCAGGACGACGCGCCGGAAGCGACCAAAGGTTTCCTGCTCAATCACCTGATTCACGAATTGCTGCCGTCCAAGGATGATGGAATGCGCTGGGCCAATTCGGACCCGATCACTGGTCAGGCGGCATGGTTCGACCTGAAGGTCAAAATCGAAAAAGCCGACGCACCTGCCGATGCGCAAAGCCAGCCGAATTTCGACCCGATCAAATCTCCTGTCGGAACCGGCCCTGAGAACCTGGCCTGGAAGGTGGGCAAATGACCCGGATCCGCACTTCATCTGGCCAAAAATATCCCGGGGGTGAATTGAGCCGCAGGCTCAAGAGGGGGCTGGCCCCCTTGTCCGCCCTCCACAGCAGAGGTTCACTGACATGACCCAGCTACCAAACTCCACTGACCGCAAGATGGGCCTGGTCATCGACCTGGACACCTGTGTCGGCTGCCACGCCTGCGTTATTTCCTGCAAAGGCTGGAACACGGAAAATTACGGCGCCCCTCTTTCGGATCAGGACGCCTACGGTGCAAACCCTTCGGGCACCTTTCTCAACCGCGTGCATTCCTACGAAGTGCAACCTGCCGACGGGCATGCCCAGCTGATCCACTTCCCGAAATCCTGCCTGCATTGCGAAGACGCGCCCTGTGTTACCGTTTGCCCCACCGGCGCCAGCTACAAACGGGTCGAGGATGGCATCGTCCTGGTCAATGAAAGCGATTGCATCGGATGCGGCCTGTGCGCCTGGTCCTGCCCTTACGGTGCGCGGGAACTGGATGTGGCCGAGGGCGTGATGAAGAAATGCACACTTTGCGTGGACCGCATCTACAACGAAAACCTCCCCGAGGTCGACCGTATCCCCTCCTGTGTTCGCACCTGCCCTGCGGGCGCAAGGCACTTTGGTGATCTGGGCGATCCCGACAGCGATGTCAGCCAGCTGGTTGCAGAACGGGGTGGCATGGACCTGATGCCGGAAATGGGCACCAAACCCGTCAATAAATACCTGCCCCCGCGCCCCAAGGACACCGTGGAAGACCAGATCGACATACTGGCCCCCCTGCTGGCCCCCATCGCTGACGAGCCCAAAGGGTTCCTCGGCTGGCTCGACAAGACGTTGGAGAAACTCTGATGCATCCCGCACCCTCCGTCATTCTGTTCACCACCCTGTCCGGTCTGGGATTTGGACTGCTGTTCTTTCTTGGCCTGGGGTTTCCGGCTGTCTCGGGTTGGGTGGCTTTTGTGTTCTTCGCCATTGCCTATGGTCTGGCCGTCGGCGGGCTTTTGGCCTCGACCTTCCACCTGGGCCATCCGGAACGGGCCTTGAAGGCCTTCACCCAATGGAAAACCAGCTGGCTCAGCCGTGAAGGCTGGTGTGCCGTCCTCGCGCTGGTCATCATGGGGCTCTATGCGATTGGCGTGGTGTTTCTGGACCAACGCTGGGGTTTTCTGGGCTGGATCGGCGCAGGGTTGTCGCTGGCCACAGTGTTCACGACCTCGATGATCTACACGCAGCTCAAGACCATCCCACGCTGGAACATGAACCTGACACCTGCCATGTTTCTCAGCTTCAGCCTGGCCGGTGGTGCATTGCTGGCAGGTCAGACAAGCGCAGCTCTGCCGCTGCTGCTGATCGCGGCGCTGGTGCAGATACTGTACTGGCGCAAGGGGGATCAGGCGTTTGCGTTATCGGGAACGGATCTGGGAGCAGCCACCGGGCTTGGCGCACGCGGATCCGTCCGCGCCTTTGAGCCGCCCCATACCGGCACCAATTACCTGCTGCGGGAGTTTGTTCACGTGGTCGGGCGCAAACACGCCGAGAAACTGCGGCTGATCTCGTTCGTTCTGGCATTTGTGTTGCCGGTTCTGCTGTTGTTGCTGCCGTTCAATCACGTCTTCGCCCTGCTGGCCGTGGCCTCGCATCTGGCGGGCGTTGCAACGTCGCGCTGGCTGTTCTTTGCGCAGGCGGAACATGTCGTGGGGTTGTACTACGGCAAACGGTAGAGGGGGCTCTGCCCCCGCCGCGGCAAGCCGCGACTCCCCCGGGATATTTTTAGCCAGATGAAGTCTGGGATACATCAAAAAGAAAGGGCGGCGCTCGAGGTTCGAGGCCGCCCTTCGTCGTATTCTGAAATACCGGTCAGATCAGGCCGGCATGGGCCATTGCGGCCTCGATTGCATCCTTGGTGCTGTCTTCCAGCTCGGTCAGGGGTGAGCGGACTTCGGTGCTGCAAAGGCCCAGTTTGCTGAGTGCATATTTGGCACCGACAAGGCCCGGCTCGATGAAGATCGCCTCATGCAGCGGCATCAGCTTGTCCTGATACTCCAACGCTTTTGCATAATCTCCGGCCAGTGTCGCCTGCTGGAATTCAGCGCAGAGCCCGGGGGCCACGTTTGCGGTGACCGAAATGCAGCCAACACCGCCGTGCGCGTTGAAGCCAAGAGCCGTGGCGTCTTCGCCGGACAATTGGCAGAAATCTGCGCCGCAAGTTGCACGCTGCTGGCTGACACGGGCCAGATCGCCCGTTGCATCCTTGACCCCGACGATGCGAGGAAGCTTGGCCAGTTCACCCATTGTGGCAGGTGTCATGTCAATGACTGAGCGGCCCGGAATGTTGTAGATGATGATCGGGATATCCGCGGCCGCATGCAGCGCCTCGAAATGCGCGATCAGGCCACGCTGAGTCGGTTTGTTGTAATACGGCGTGACGACCAGTGCCGCATCCGCTCCGACTTTTTCCGCGAACTGAACGAAGCGGACAGCTTCGACCGTGTTGTTCGACCCGGCACCGGCAATGACAGGAACGCGGCCTGCAGCGGTTTTAACAACCTCTTCGATCACCGTTTCATGCTCTTCGTGGCTGAGCGTCGGGCTTTCACCGGTTGTTCCCACAGGCACCAGCCCGGTCGAGCCTTCGGATATCTGCCAGTCCACCAGATGTTTGAGCGTCTTCAGGTCCAACTCGCCGTTGTTGAACGGGGTGACGAGGGCTGGCATCGAGCCTTTGAACATGACACGCTCCTTCAAGGTGCATTTTGCAGTTTTTACGCCGCGGTCCCTCACGTTTCCAGCTTTGTGAGTTGATCCCGGCGACGCACGGTTTATCCTCACAGGCTCTATCCTCGGTTGGTTGGGAAATGCAAGGGATGACACGCTTTCTGGCACTGTTGACTGCCGTGATTCTGTATTCGGTGACTGCGACGCATTCAGCGCGGGCAGATGCTGCGGCTGATTTGCGCGCCGGGCTTGACGAAATGCGCAAAGGCGATTGGAACGCAGCGTTGCGCGTATCCGGCCAGCGAGGTTCCGTATCGCGCGATATCATCGTCTGGCACTGGCTGCGCGAGGGCTTCGGCAGCTCTGGCGACGTGTTGGTGTTTCTTGAACGTCGCCCGGACTGGCCCGGGCTGGCGTGGTTGCGCCGCAAGAGCGAGCCTGTTTTCACCGGTGCCGATCCAGACAGGGTTCTGAAATTCTATGCCGGCATGCCGCCTCAGACGGCAGAGGGCGCGTTGAACTATGCCGTCGCCCTGAAAGCCAAGGGACGCATCGGAGAAGCGGAGGCTGACATTGTGACCGCTTGGCGCACTATGCCAATGGGTTCGGGTCTGCAAAAAAGCTATCTGGAGAACTTTGCCAAACTTCTGAAGCCGCATCACGCGGCGCGCTTGGACGGAATGCTGTGGGACGGTCATCTTGTAAGCGCCGGGCAGATGTTGCCTTTGGTCGGTCCGGACGAACGTAAACTGGCCGAAGCGCGCATAGCATTGCAGAAACGCCAACCCGGTGTGGACACCAAGGTGGCAGCAGTTCCAAAGTCTCTGGCGGATGCGCCCGGGCTGGCCTTCGATCGTTTTGTCTGGCGCGACAAGAAAGAACTGGATGACAGCGCCGTCGATCTGATGCTGGCACGCTCTACCGGGCCTGACGCCCTGGGTGAGCCTGACAAATGGGCCGAGGGACGGCGCCGTCTTGCACGGCTTGAGATGCGATCGGGCCATGCGGCGCGCGCATATGACGTGGCCGCCAATCATCACATGACCCCCGAAATGGGTTACGGCTATGCCGATCTTGAATGGCTCGCCGGTTTTCTGGCGCTTCGCAAACTGAACGATCCTGCCACCGCCGTTCGCCACTTCCAGAACTTTTCGGACGCCGTGAAATCTCCGATCTCGAAAGGCCGTGGTGGCTATTGGCTTGGGCGCGCTTACGCGGCATTGGGTGACGCGGACAAGGCGTATGACGCCTATGCAATGGGGGCCGATTACCAGACCTCATTCTACGGTCTGTTGGCCGCAGAACGGATCGGACGACCGTTTGATGCGGAACTGGCCAATCCGCGTCGCGCGCCGCATTGGCGGCAGGCGGAGTTTGCCGATTCCAGCGTTTTGGAGGCCGGATTGCTGTTGTTGAAAGCCGAAGAAGCAAACCTGTCCGAGCGGTTCCTGACCCATCTGGTCGAAAGCCTTGATCCAGTGCAGGCCAATCAATTGGGCGACCTGGTTATCGAACTGAAACAGCCGCATCTGGCCGTGATGATCGCCAAACGGGCGGCAACCACGGGCACAGTTCTGCCCGCAGCCTATTACCCGGTCCATCCGGTGGCAGATATGCGATTGCCGATGGCCAAGGAAATGACATTGGCCATCGCGCGCCGCGAAAGCGAGTTCGACCCGGTTGTCGTAAGCGGTGCGGGCGCGCGCGGCCTGATGCAGGTAATGCCCGCCACGGCCAAGTTGGTTGCGGGCGAGCTGGGCATTCTCAGCGGCCATCAGACGGGACGTTTGACCACGGACTGGCAATACAACGCAAAGCTTGGGGCCAACTATCTTTCTGGTCTGGCGGCCGATTTCAACGGCAACGTTGTGATGATGGCGGCGGGGTACAATGCGGGGCCAAGGCGCCCGATCTCGTGGATGGAACGCTATGGTGATCCACGCACAGGCGAGGTCGATATCGTCGACTGGATCGAGACGATCCCGTTCAGCGAAACGCGGAACTACGTGATGCGCGTGACCGAAAGCCTGCCGGTCTACCGTGCCCGCCTGGGGCAACCCGCCCTTCCGATTCCGTTCTCGCAGGAGCTGATCGGATCATCTCTGGCGGCGTTCGCGCCATAAGGTGAACAAACCTGCGGCTACGACGATGGTTGCGCCCGCCACGACTTCGGGGCGCAACGTTTCGCCAAAGATCGAAATACCCAGGATCGCGCTCCAAACCAGGTGGAAATATGCAAAGGGTTGAACCGCACTGGCTTCGGCCACTTCGTAGCACTTGATCAGCAACCAATGCCCGAACACCCCACTGACGCAAAGCAGCGCCATCCAGAGCCAGTCGTCGTGCGCCATCGGCTCCCAGAACCACATGCCAAACACGGTCATCGCCACGGCACCGGCGACACCGGTCCAAAAAAAGCTGGTCGCCGCGCTGTCCTGGCGGGCGACATATCGCGTCAAAAGACCATAGATCGCAAACAGCAATGCAGAAATCAAAGGTATGACAGCCCACGGGTTGAAGACCCCGGCGCCCGGTTGCAGGATGATCAGAACGCCGATGCAGCCGACACCGATCGCAGCCCATCGCCGCCATCCAACCTTTTCGCCCAGCACCGGCCCGCTCAGCGCGGCGACAAGCAAAGGATAACAGATGAAAACCGCCATACTGTCGATCAGGCCAAGGACCGTAAAGCCGAACACCGCGATGCAGATCTCGGCCGCCAGCAACAAGCCCCGCAGGATCTGCAAACCCAACTGATTTGTCTTTGTGGCCGCCTTCAGCCCACCGGGGGCCCGCGCGGCCAGAGCGATAACAAAAGCCGCAAAGAACCAATAGCGGATCATGACCACCATGTAGGTGTTGTAGGTTCCGGCCAGATGGCGCGAGATACCGTCCTGCAACGCAAAGACAATTGTCGCGCCCACCATCAAAGCGATGCCCGCGCCGACATTGTTCTTCTGGGTCATGCTTTGTGTGCCCGTGTCATGTGCCGCTTGCGACCATAGCCGGGCATGCGGGTTACGTTGAAACCTGCACTCTCAAGTCCCCGGCGCACGAAACCCGCGGCCGTATACGTGGCCGCGGTACCGCCCGTGACAGTGTGGCTTGCCACGTCCTGCAACAGGTCCGCGCCCCACAATTCGGGGTTCTTGGCTGGTGAAAACCCGTCGAGGAACCAGGCATCTGCCATTCCGTCCCAGTTCGGCAATGTCTTGCGTGCATCGCCGATCACCACCTCAAACCGAAGCGAATCCAACATACATGTGCGCCCTGTCCAATGCGCCAAAAACCGGCTGCTCCACGGATGCAATTCGGGAAAGGCCCCAAGCGCGCGCTGCATGTCGTCCGGTGCCATGGGAAAGGCTTCGAAACTGGTAAAGCGCAATGGCCCTTTGTGACCGGATGCCTCCCATTCCGACCAGGCGGTCAGCAGGTTCAGGCCGGTGCCGAAACCCAACTCGGCAATATGAAACCCCGGTGCAAACCGCGCAGGCAAATCATTTCCCGCCAGAAACACATGGCGCGTCTCTTCCAGCCCGTTCTGCAACGAGTAATATGGGTCGTCGAAGCGGTCCGAGACCGGTATCTGATCTTCGGTCCACGTCAATTCGGCGCGCTGGTCTGCCATTGGGGAATCCTGTAGCTAAGCGGCGCGACACTGAACAAGGAAAAGGGAATTGGCAATGGTCGATGTGACGGTTCGCGGCGCAGGAATTTTCGGCCTGTCCATCGCCTGGATTTGTGCGCGCCGCGGTGCGAAAGTGCGGGTCGTCGATCCGTCCGGTCCCGGCGCCGGGTCCAGCGGAGGTCTGGTCGGCGCATTGGCCCCGCATGTGCCGGAAAACTGGAACGCCAAGAAAGCATTTCAGTTCGACAGTCTGATCATGGCTGAGCCATTCTGGCGACAGATCGAAGACACTGGCGGGGTTTCCCCCGGCTATGGCCAGCTGGGCCGCCTGCAGCCGATCCCGGACGCGCGTGGTCTGGAACTGGCCCGCCAGCGCGAAGGCACCGCAGATGAGCTTTGGCAAGGCCGGGCGGAATGGCGTGTCATCACCACGGCCCAAGCGGGTTCTTGGTGCCCACCCAGCCCCACAGGCTTTGTCATTCGCGATACGTTGACGGCACGAATGCACCCCCGGCGGGCCTGTGCCGCGCTGGTCGCAGCCCTGGAGGTCATGGGCGTTCACATTGTCAGTGAAGCCAGGGACAAGGGGCAGGTCATCCACGCCACGGGCCTTGCAGGATTGCAGGAACTGAACGACGCCTACGGCAAGACCGTCGGAAATGGTGTCAAAGGGCAGGCCGCCCTGTTGCGCTTCGACGCGGGGGAAGTGCCGCAACTATTCGCCGACGCGATTCACATTGTCCCGCATGCTGACGGAACACTTGCGATCGGATCGACCTCGGAACGGAATTATGAGAACCCGACCAGCACGGACGAAGCTCTGGACGACGTGATAGACCGCGCCACGCGCGTCCTGCCCCTGTTGCACGGGGCCGAGGTGATCGAACGCTGGGCTGGTGTGCGCCCGCGCAGCAAAAGCCGTGCGCCGATGTTGGGCGCCCATCCCCTGCATCAGGGGCAGTTCATCGCCAATGGCGGGTTCAAAATCGGTTTCGGCATGGCCCCCAAAATCGCCGAGGTCATGGCCGATCTTATGCTTGAAGATCGGGATACGATCCCTGATGAGTTCCGGCCCGAAGCCTCATTGTGACTGCGCGACGGCTTGCATGCATTGCCGCCCGTCAGGGCCGCGCACCCACATGTTTTCACCCCTCCGACACAACTGGGCAGTTTCGAAATGCATCAATGGCGAAGTCGCGCGGAACGAAAACGAGGCGAGCGGACCGATCAGGTCAACCGCGAAAAGCATCAGAAGCTGCGCCAGAAGCGGCCCGTGCACGACCAGCCCGCCATATCCTTCAACATCGCGCGCATAGTCCAGATCATAGTGAATACGGTGGCCATTGAAGGTCAGGGCCGAGTATCGAAACAACAACGTTGAATCGAACCCGACTTCGCGGGAATCGGTCTCATCAGTGCGCGCTCTGGGCGGTTGGGGCATTGCAGCATCCGGCGCAGGATCTTCGCGATAGACGAGATCCTGCCACTCTGTCACGCGCAACTGACCGTTCTGCCAGATCTCGTGCCGCAAAGTGACAAAGCCCAACGGGCCGGACCGCCCCACCTTGGCGCTTTGACTTTCAAGAACCGATTTCTTTTCGGCGGTGATCCCTGCGATCAGAGGAACGTGAAAGGTCAACCGCCCGCCGGCCCACATTCTGCGCGGCAATCCCATATCCGGGATCAGGCCCCCAACCTTGGGATGCCCATCCCGACCCAATTCGGCGGCCGGTTGCGGGGTCCAGAAATAAAGCTGATGGAAGAAGGGCGGCAATTCCGAACCACTGGCGATCGTTGCCACACCGCCCAGCGCCACCTGAAATGCCGCCGCGCGGGCCGGATCCAAGAGATCGGTCTGTCGCTCTTGCGTCATTTGCCTGAACCGCGATCAGAAACCGGCCTCGGCCCGGAGTTTCTGCATCAAGTCATGCAAAGACTTTTCGTACCGGTCCGAACGCAGCTTTCCCTGATCGTCGAATTCGTTCGAACTGTTCGCCAGATGGATTTCGGGCCCTTGCAGGATGCGCGGCTGAAATGGAACCATACAGGCCCGCAGGATCATCTGCGCCCGTTCCCCGCCTGCACGACCAGCGGCCGCCGACATTACCGCAACCGGTTTGTCGGCCCATGGATTGCCTTGCGTTCGGCTGACCCAGTCCAGCGCGTTTTTCAGAACGCCTGATGGACCCTTGTTGTACTCAGGTGTCGAAATGATCACCGCATCGGCCTGTGCGATCTGATTGGCCAGCGTATGAACCGCCTCGGGAATCCCTTCTCCGTCTTCCAGATCACCATCGTAGAGGGGCAGGTTCAAATCCGCTTCGACAAAGCTTGCCGGATCGAACAACCGTGCCGCCTCGCGCAGAAGCTTACGGTTGGTCGCGTTCTGGCGCAGGGAACCGGACAGGCCAAGAAGGGTCGGTTGGGACATCGGGAAAGCTCCGTTTCTGTGTTTCCCGCAAGTTAGACCGAGATCACCCCGATCCAAACCCCATTTGACGCACAGTCATTGCGCAAACCGAGCCGCCCATCGGGCGGCCCCGCTGTTCACGCCGCGCAGTGGTTACGCGTTCCCGCTGGGCACCACGACAATCTCGACACGCCGGTTTTGCGATTTTCCTTCGGGCGTCAGGTTGGACGCGACAGGGTTGTTTTCGCCCTGCCCGATCGTGCGAATGCGGTTGTAGCTGACACCATTGGCCTGAAGGATATCGGCCACGGCATTCGCGCGACGCTCTGACAGGCCCTGATTGTAGGTTGCGTCGCCGTCGCTGTCAGTGTGCCCGATGATCTGCACGTTCGAATTCGGGTAGTTGACCAGGTTCTGGCCCACTTTCACCAGGTCAGACCGCAACGCCGGGCGCACGGTCGAACTGTCGGTGTCAAAGGTGATGTCATTCGGGACCGTCACAATCAGGCGATCGCCTGCGTTGACGATTGTAATTCCGTCATTTGCCAGTTGTTGACGCAGCTCCGCAGCCTGCTTGTCCAGTTGATTGCCGATCACGCCGCCCCCAGCAGCACCGATTGCAGCACCGGCCAGCGCGCCCAAACCGGGGTTCGAATTATTGGCAATCGCCCCGATTCCAGCGCCGACCAGCCCACCCAGAACGGCGCCCTGTTTGGCGTTCTGGTTCGGGTCGTCTTGTACTGTCAGCGTGCCCGGGTCGGTACAGGCCGCCAACACAAGGGCTGAACACAAACCTGTGGCCACGAAAAACTTGGAAATCGTCATGATATCACCTTCTGCTCCAGCACCCGTTATTCGGGCGTGCTTCGTTTTCCTCAGTATATCACTGTGCAGGCTTGGCGGCTCAAGCAACAATGCGGTGAAGTCGGCGAATACCCGCCAAACACGTATTCAAACCGCTTCAACGAACGTTTCTGCATTCTGCTGTTCCTGCCAGAGCTCGCGCAACGACCTGCTTTGTCCTGAAAAGCTATCTTCGGTGCATTCACTGGACCAGATACGGTCGGTGCGGAAATGGCGAAACCCGTTACGCAATTCGCACCAGCCTGCCAGCATCGTGCATTCGATGTGATAGATCAGCGCCAAAGGGCGCACGACCCGAACCGTGCGTTCGCCTTCGCCATCTTCATAGGTGATACGGATTTTCCGCTCTGCCCTGATGGCTTCGCGGTAATGCGCGATCGAAACGCAACCCTTGTTTGGATCATCCGCCGGGGCACCCCATGGGGCAACCTGCAACCAATCCGCTGGGCAATGCAATGCGTCGATCTTCTGGCATATCCGGCTGGCGGCCCTTTGCAGGTGACTGTCGCCGGTACGCGCAAGAAGAGACAGGCCAACCCACAAGGCCTCAACTTCTTCTGCATCGAAATTGAGCGGCGGCAGATCATAGCCGCGCCGCATCACGTACCCGATGCCGGCCTCACCTTCGATGGGCGTCCGTTGCGCCTGCAACTCGGCAATATCCCGATAAACCGTGCGCACGGACACCTCCAACCTTGCGGCCAGAGCCTCTGCCGTGACCGGAGCGCCCGCAGCCCGCAGGATCTGGATGATTTCAAACAATCGGGTCGAACGGCGCATTGCATCCTCCTGTCACCATGCTGACACCCTAGCACACCCCACTGACAAGAGGGTGTCAGGAGTGATGGGCCAGATTGGAATGGCATCGAAAGAAGGAGCACGAAAAATGCCATATCTCGACACCCATGTCATGATGACACTCAGGCTGGGGCAATGGTCTCAGGACCATACCCTGCGCGCCTTCGAGATCGAGCGCGAAATCGCCATGGCCCGGCAGTGCAAACAGCCCGTTTCAAAGAAACGATCCAGACGTTTTTCGTTGGGAAATCTGAAGATGCTCTGGACCAGCACGGCCTGAGATCAGAACTCGGGCCGGGCCCGAAACTTCAACGAAACCCCACCTTCCGGGTGTTTCAGACGCAGTTCTTCTGAATGCAGCATCAATCTGGGGAAGTCCTGCGCATCGCCTGTCGCATAGAATGGATCGCCCAGGATCGGGTGGCCCAGCGCCTGCATATGAACGCGAAGTTGATGAGACCGGCCCGTTTTGGGAAACAGACGCACGCGCGTCGTATCGCCTTCGGTCTTCACGACACGCCAGTCCGTCACGGCAGGTTTGCCCGTCGCGTGGCAAACCATCTGTCTGGGCCGGTTGGGCCAGTCCACGATCAGAGGCAAGTCTACGGTGCCGGTCTTGGGTTCCAGCTGCCCCCAGACACGGGCGATATAGGTTTTGCGGGTCTGACGCTGCTCGAATTGCATGCTCAGGTTGCGCTGTGCGTGCGGCGTCTGGGCAAAGACCATGACACCGGACGTGTCCCGGTCCAGCCGATGCACCAGTAGCGCTTGTGGAAATGCATCCTGCACCCGGGTCAACAGACAATCTGACAGATGCGCGCCCCGCCCCGGAACCGAAAGCAGGCCCGATGGTTTGTTCACCACGATCAGCTGTGCATCTTCATGCAACACATCCAGCGGGGTTTGAGGGGGTTCATAGGTGTCGCTCATGCAGGGTGCCTATCGCAGCTCGTGACCTCCCGCAACGTCGTCCTTGCATGCCCGCCCATGTTCGGGGACCTTCTCTCCAAAAGCGGAGGAGATGCCATGCACCCGACAATTGAACGCATGCAAGAGGTTGTCGCAAAGGGCGATGAGGCCTTGATCCATCAGCTCCTGGCCGAAGATGTGCAGTTCCTGCCGCCCACATACTACAGCACCTGGACAGGGCGCGCACCGGCCGCTGCCGTTCTGGGGCATGTCGGGCAGGTGTTTTCAGACTTTCGTTATCGGCGCGTCATGGGCGACGGGAAAGACTGGGCATTGGAGTTTCAATGCAAAGTCGGTGATCTGGATGGTATCGGCGTGGATCTTGTTACGTTGAACGACGATGGGTTGATCCAGGTTTTCGAGGTCGTCATGCGCCCCTACAAAACGGTAGGTGCCTTGCGCGATGCCATGATGGCGCGGGTCATGACAGACGCTCGTTTTCTGGAATTCAAAAACGCGCTGAGCTGACAATGCCTCGTTCACTGGCTGCCGATCAGATTTTGCGGGTTCCGTTGCTTCCGGTGCTTGCCGCGCAGGGCCTATCGGTGCGACGGAACGCGCAGCTGCTGCCGGAACCGACTGGCCCGCGCGAAGGCCGCACAGGGCGCGGGCCGCGTCTGCGGCTTCTGATCACCGGTGACAGCTCGGCAGCCGGAGTGGGCGCAGGCACGCAGGATCAGGCGTTATCCGGCCATCTGGTCAACCGTCTGGCCGGGCACTATGCGGTCGAATGGCGGCTGGAAGCGACAACCGGGCACACCACCCAGGACACGATCGACCGTCTTTCGCAAATGAAAGGCGAATTCGATGCTGTCGTTACGGCACTCGGAGTCAATGATGTCACCCGGGCTGTGACACGCCAGCAATTTGCGCGCCGCCAAACCCGCCTTATCCGCTTGCTTTCAGAAAACCTGGGGGCTCGTCGCATCGTCGTAACCGCAGTCCCGCAGATGAACAGGTTTCCAGCCCTGCCTCAGCCGCTGGCCTGGGTGCTTGGATGCCAGGCTGCGCGCCTGGATCAAGGGTTGCAAGAGGTTGCGGCTGCATTTTCGCATGTTCAACACCTGCCACTCGACCTGCCGGACGACCCGGCGTTGGCTGCACCGGATGGCTATCATCCCAGCCCCCGGGCGTATGCGCTTTGGGCGGATGCAGCCGCGCGCCTGTTGCTTCAGGCCTGACCGCGCGCCTGCCGGATCATAGGGATCGAGTAAACGACCAGAGCCGCCCAGATCAGTGGGAATGCAATCATCCGGCCCGTGTCTATCTTCTCGCCGAACAGGGTTATCGCTGTAATGAAGATCATGGTCGGTGCGATGTATTGCAGGATGCCCATCGTGGACAGGCGCACCAGTTTGGCGCCGTTTGCATAGACCAGCAATGGTACCGCCGTCACGACCCCTGCACAGGACAACAACAAGGTGTCCGACATCGCGACACCGAAATGACCAGTGCCCCGCACACCCAGAAAGGTGACATAGACCAGTGCCGGAATCAAAAGGATCAGGACCTCAAGCAGGAAACCCTGGTTCGGCCCAATCGGCAGCGAGCGCTTGAAGAACGCGTAGAATCCCCAGCTGATCATCAACCCAAGAGCCGCCCAAGGCAAACGACCGGCCTCCACCACAAGTACCACCACACCCAGCGCGGCCAATCCGACCGCGAACAATTGTGTCCGTGTCAGGGGCTCCCTCAACAGGATTGCCCCCAGCGCGATACTGAATAGGGGGTTGATGTAATAACCCAACGCCGCATCCAGTGCGTTGCCCGTGGAAATGGCCCATACGTAAATCGCCCAGTTCACGGAAATAAGCGCAGCGGTCAAAGCGGCCATACCCAACATCTTCGGATTGCCAAGCGCGGCCTTCAGATCCCGGGTTCGGCCCAGGACAACCAGCAACAACCCGGCCACAGGCACTGACCAGATAACCCGGTGCGCTACAACCTCAACCGCGCCCATATGATCCAGCGCTTTCATGTACAGAGGCAAGAACCCCCACAGGACATAGGCCGTGACTGCCAGCGCAAGCCCCTTTGGTGTGTCCGTGTTCTGTGAAGGTAGAAGCGTGTCTGCCACATCGGGTCTCCGGTTGATACCGGTTCGGTTTAAGGCAGAAATGAACGGGTTGGAAACTCTGAAAACAGTGAAGTGTCACATAACAATGTTTGATGAGTTGTCAGACCACGCTTTTTAGGTGAGGTCTGAAATGCGAGGCTCTGCCTCGCGCTCCGGGATATTTGTGGCCAGATGAACAAGGGACCCGCTCTTCATGTGGCCGAAAACATCCCGGGGGAGTCGCCGAAGGCGGCGGGGGCAGCGCCCCCACCAAACCCCGTGGTCACACCTTCACCCGTTCGGATTTCGGGTCATACATCGGCTTGAGCGACGCCTCGGCCCGAACTTTCGTGCCACACACGTCGATTTCGTAGGTCGAGGCCAGAACGTCGGCGGCCTTTTCACCTTCGCAGGGCACGTAACCCAGACCGATGGCTCCGCCCAGCGTGTGGCCATAGTTGCCCGAGCTGAGATAGCCTACATACTCGCCATCGCGGACGATCGGTTCATTGTGGAACAGCAGCGGCTCGGGATCGGTCAGGCGGAATTGCACAAGGCGCGATTTCGGGCCGCTTTCCTTGCGCGCAATCACCGCCTCGCGGCCGATGAAGTCGCAGCCCTTGTCCACCTTGACGGCAAAGCCCAGCCCGGCGTCCACCACGTGATCTTCGCAGGTGATGTCATGGCCGAAATGGCGGAAGCCCTTTTCGATCCGGCAGCTGTCCATCATGTGCATGCCGCACAGCTTCAGCCCCATGTCCTGCCCCGCCTCGTGCAGCGTTTCAAAGACGTGGCCCGCCATGTCGGATGAGACGTAGATCTCCCAGCCCAGCTCACCCACATAGGTGACGCGGTGGGCGCGGGCGAGGCCCATGCCGATCTCGATTTCCTGCGCGGTGCCGAAGGGGTTTGCCGCGTTCGAGAAGTCGTTGGGCGAGACTTTCTCCAGCAAGGCCCGCGCATTCGGACCCATCACCGCCAAAACGCCTTCACCCGCCGTGACGTCGGTGATGACCACGTTGAAATTGCCCGCATGGCGCAACATCCACGTCTGGTCCGCCAGGCGCGTCGCCGCCGGGGTGACCACCAGATAGGCGGTCTCGGAAAGGCGGGTGACGGTGACATCCGCCTCGATCCCGCCGGAACGGTTCAGAAACTGCGTGTAGACGATCTTGCCATTGGGCACGGCATAGTCGCCGCCACCGACATAGTTCATGAACTTCTCGGCATCGGGGCCCTCGACCCGGATCTTGCCGAACGAGGACATGTCGTACATGCCCACGTTTTCGCGCACAGCGCGGTGTTCGGCGGCCGAGTTCTCGAACCAGTTCTGGCGCTTCCAACTGTAGTTGTATTCGCGTTCCTGCCCTTCGTTGGCGAACCAATTGGCGCGCTCCCACCCGGCCAGTTCACCGAACACGGCACCGTGTTCATTCAGGTGGTGGTGGAATGGCGTCCGGCGCACGCCGCGCGCGGTGGCTTTCTGGCGATAGGGGTAGTGGTCGGCATAGAGCAGGCCCAGCGTCTCCTTGGACCGTTCGAAAAGATACTGCTTGTTGCCCTGGAAGGGCTGCATCCGGCTGATGTCCACATCGCCCAGGTCAAAGGGTTTTTCGCCTGTGTCCATCCATTCGGCCAGCGCCATGCCCGCGCCGCCCGCCGACTGGATCCCGATCGAGTTGAAGCCGGCGGCGACCCAGACATTGTCCATCTCGGGCGCGAGCCCAAGGTGATAGGCGTCGTCGGGCGTGAAGGACTCAGGGCCGTTGAAGAAGGTGTGGATGCCCGCCTCGGCCAGCATCGGCATGCGGTTGCAGGCGGCTTCGAGGATCGGTTCGAAATGGTCGAAATCCTCGGGCAGCTGGTCGAACTCGAAGCTGTCGGGAATGCCGTCCATCGCCCAGGGCTTGGCGTTGGGCTCGAAGGCGCCCAGCAGGATTTTCCCGGCGTCCTCCTTGTAATAGGCGCATTCATCCGGCACCCGCAGCACCGGCAGCTGCGTCAGGCCGTCGATGTTCTCGGTCACGATGTAGAAATGTTCGCAGGCGTGCAGCGGGATGTTTACGCCCGCCATTCGGCCAACTTCGTGCCCCCACATGCCGGCGCAGTTGACCACCATGTCACACTCGATATGGCCCGAGGCGCTGCCGTCATCGGCCACCCAGTCCACGCCGGTCACGCTGCGGCCCTGTTTGACGATATCGGTGACCTTTACCCGTTCCTTGACGATGGCGCCGCGCTGGCGGGCGCCCTTGGCCAGAGCCAGCGCGATGTTGGCCGGATCACCCTGCCCGTCCAGCGGCAGATAAACTGCACCCTTGACGCCCTCGAGATTGATATGCGGATACAGTTCCTGCACGCGCTCATTCGAGATTTCTTCGACCTCGACGCCAAACGCCCGCGCCATCGCAGCCTGACGATAGATTTCCTCTTTGCGTTCCTCGGTCAGCGCCACGGTGATCGACCCGCAGCGCTTGAAGCCCGTGGCGACACCGGTTTCCTCTTCGAGTGAGCCATACAGCTCCTGACTGTACTTCGCCAGCTTGGTCATGTTTGCGGTGGCGCGCAGCTGTGCGATCAGACCCGCTGCATGCCAGGTGGTGCCACTTGTCAGCTGCTTTCGTTCAAGCAACACGACGTCTTTCCAACCCTTCTTGGTCAAATGATAAGCGACCGAGCATCCGATGACGCCACCGCCGATGATGACCGCTCGGGCCTTGCTGGGAAGATCAACCATCCTGAAATCTCCGCTGTGTCAGGTTTGGCATAGGTTGCCACGGAAGATCGACAACAAATGCACCAAAAGCGTCACGAAATCCGCAGTTTTCACCGATGTGATGCCGCTCGCTTTTGCCGACGTACGACAAAGGGCGTGACCCCGAAGAAGCTTTTGTAAACAGACGAAAATCCGTTCGGAAAACCACAGGCCAATCCAATTTCGCGAACGCTCATCGTGGTGTTCAGCAACAGGTTATTTGCCTTGGCCAGTCGCATTTCCCGGTAGAATCCGTTGGGAGTGGTTCCAAAAAAGGTTTTGAACTTACGCTCGAGGGACCGGTTCGACAGGTGCAGCGATTCGACGATCTGATTGATCGGCAGGGGGTCTTCGATATTGGCCTGCATAAGCTTTATGCACTGATCCAGCTTCGAATCGCCTGTCGCAGTCAATTTGGCGCCCGAGAATGGCTGCATCGAAGCGAAATCGCGGATGTTCTCATGCAGCATGATGTCGGCCACGGTCATCTTCGCAGGCCCCGAGATATGGCGCCCGATCACCGCCAAGGCGATATCCGTCGTGGCCTCCATCCCGGCACATGTCACAACCGCGCCCTGTTCGGTTGCGATCGACAGTTTGGCTTCGAACCGGGCGCCGCGTTCCCGCAGGAACGATGCGTTTTCCCAATGGGTTGCCAGGTCGGCCGTTCCCTGCTCGTCGATATAGCGGCTGGCGGCTTCGGCCAGCAGGAACACCTTGGCGTCCCGGAAGGTATAGTCCGACACCACCCGCCCCAACGACAAATCCGGATGGTCCGGGTCTGAATTGCCGATTACGAACAGGTAATCCGCCCTTGGCTGTGACGGCACCGCTTCTGTTTGAACCACGGCGTCACTGCTGCTGGCAATCGGGCCACCCTTGAGCGAGCGATAGGTGAAGGTGAACGGAGGGCTTGGGCATACGCGGTTGGCCAGCCTCAACACCTCAACCAACGACGCCAGCTCCAACAGCACGAAACCCGGCGCGACAAGGATGTCGAAATGCCGGATGGCCTGTTTTGGAGCGTCCGAAGTAGATTTTGCCGCCATTTTCTTCAAACGATGTTGTGACCGGCGGCCCGCAACCGGTTCGCCAGTTCTTCGATATGATCCGGCCCGATTTCGCAGCATCCGCCCACAATCGTTGCCCCCTGATCGATCCACCGCATCACCTGATCCGCATAAGCCCTGGGGCCAAGGTCATGCCGTTCTTGCAGGGCATCCACGGTCGGCGCATCCTGAAGGAAATCATCCGAAATATGCGTAAAGCCATTGGCGTAGGCCCCATAGGGCCGACCCATGCCGGACAGAACTTCCAGCGCTGCCGGAATCGCCTCGGGGCACGAACAGTTGATCAACACGGCATCGGGCGAAAACTCTTCCACCAGCACAGCAATGTCCGCCAACGGTTCGCCGGACCTGAGAAGGCTGCCATCGTCATCATTGACCGACAGGGACAGCCAAACCGGTTTTCCGCATCCGGCCGTGCCACGCAATGCGCCCTCGGCCTCTTGCACCGAGGACACGGTCTCGATCAAAAAAAGATCGACCCGCGCGGCCATCATGGCCACAAGTTCGGCGAACTTTTCAGCCGCATCCGCAGGGTCCGGGTTGAGGTCGGGGCGATATGAAGCGAGCAATGGCCCCAGTGCACCCGCAATCCGCCCCCCGGTTGCCGCGCGGGCACGTTCGGCCTGTGTCAGGGCGGTGTCGATCAGGGTAGGCATCTGATCCTCCATCCCCACCCGCACCAGACGAGAGCGATGCACGGCATAAGTATTGGTTGTTGCGACCGTCGCACCCCGGCTGAAATAGTCGCGGTGCACTTCCGCGACCAAATCGGAGTGATCGATCATCACGCGCGTCGACCACAGCGGTGTCGCCTGATCGCCACTGCGTTTTACCAGTTCCTGCCCGATAGAGCCGTCCAAAAGAGTGATATCTGCCATGTCACTACTCCTCAGGGTACCAATACCAGTTTTCCCGGAAGGGTCTTCGACTGAAAGTCAGCCTGTGCAACGCCAATATCCTTCAACGGATAGGTCCGGGAAACCAGCGGCTTGATCCGTCCGGTGTTCACCAGTTCCACAAGACGGGCAAAGACTTCGGGCGCCTGGTGCGTGCACCCATGTATGGTGATGTCGCGCAGATATATGTCCCGCAGATCAGCTTCGACAATCGGGCCTGCTATTGCCCCCGAAACGGCATAGTGCCCGCCGGGTTTCAGGGAAAGGATCAGCGATGGCCAGGCCGGGCCACCCACAACGTCGATTACCACATCGAACATATCCTGCGGAAGCGGGTCGTTCCGGTCAAACGTATTCTCGGCCCCCTGGGATTTCACGATCTCGGCTTTCGTGCCCGCTGTTACAGCCCAAACCGACGCCCCGCGCAGCGCGGCGAGTTGCACCGCCGCCAGACCTACGCCGCCCGAGGCGCCGGTGATCAGCACCTTGTGCCCGGCCGTCACGCCTGCGCGGGTCAGCAGGTTTTCCGCAGTCCCGAAGGCGCAGGGAATGGCGGCGATTTCCACATCCGAAAGGGGCGAGGCGCTGACGTCATAGAGATCATCGGCTTCAACCAGACAATACTGCGCAAAAGCCCCGTCAATCTCGGAACCCAGCGCAATGAAGCCCTGCGGGTTTCCCGGGCGCGTGCGCGGCAGGTTTATCGGACAGGTCACGCGCTGCCCGGGTTTGAAGGCAACACCCGGCCCAACCTGTTCCACGATGCCGCAAAGATCTCCGCCCTGAATGCGGGGAAAGTGCAATGCACCGCCCCAACCGCCCGCTTCGACCTTCTGATCAACGGCATCCGTCGCGCCGGTGACGTCCGAGGAATACCAACCGACCCGTGTGTTGATATCCGTGTTGTTCACGCCTGCGGCGGCGACCCGAACCAGAACTTGCCCTGCCCCGGGTTCAGGAACCGGGATATCATCTCGCCATTCCAGAACTTCGGGGCCACCGTGACCCGTCAGATAGACACCGGACATCGTCTTTGGAGCATTCATTTCGCTGGCTTCTCAGGTCTGGTCGTCGGGATGGGGCGGAACCGGTCCCATCGGCACGATGTCATATCGGGTATTCAGGTCGGCCATCTTGGCCTCGTCCTCGAAATCCGCCGGGGTCATGGTCGCCAGTTCCGCAAGGAAACCATCAAACCCGGATGGTTGAAAGATCATGAGCATCCGTGCCGGTTTGTTGTCGGCAACCCGGCAGGCATGCGGCACACCCGCCGGAACATGCATGGTGGTGCCCGGCGTGCACAGGTGCCAGTCTCCGTCGACATAGAAGTCCACGGCGCCCTCCAGGAAATAGAACGTCTCGGCATGGCTGTCGTGGCGATGAAGGCCAAGCGCGAAGCTGGCCTTCAAGTTGTCTTCCATCAGTGTGTAGGCTCCGCCCGTGTCCTGACCGGAAACCTTCACGAAGGTATGGTCGTTTTCCCAGTCATAGTTGGGACCTTCACCAGGTCCCATCTTGGAATATCGCGGGCGCATGGGGGCCTCCTTTTTGTCAGGCGCGCAGCCGCTCATTTGCGGGATCCCACAGCGGCTGATCCTCCTGTACCACGGCGCGGCACTTCTGGCCGTAGATTTCCACCTCGAGCTCGGTACCAGGGTTTGCAAGTTCTGACTTGATCATGCCCAGCGCGATGGATTTGCCGACGCGGTACCCCCATGCGCCCGAAGTGGTCTCGCCCACGATCTGATCGCCCTGCCAGATGCACGACATGTAAGGCGCATCGCAATCACCTGCGTCGACAGTCAGGGTGACGAACGACTTTTTCACACCCTGCTGCTTTTCGTTCAGGATAGCGGCCTTTCCGGGGAAGTCCTGTGGCTTGTCCAGTTTGACAAACCGCTCCAAGCCCGCTTCCAGCAGCGAGTAGTCGGTGCTGAGGTCGCCCTTCCACGCGCGATAGCCCTTTTCGATGCGCAGAGAATTCAGCGCATACATGCCGAACGGCTTGGCCCCGGCGGCGAGGATCGCGTCATAGATCGCGGGCATGTGCTCGTTCAGCGCATGCACCTCCCAGCCCAGTTCGCCGGCGAAGGACACGCGGATCAGGTGGGCGGGCTGTCCGGCCACGGTGGCCGCCTGATGGGTCAGCCAGCCCAGCGAGAGGTCGGCATCGGTCAGGCCCGACAGGATCTCGCGCGATTTCGGCCCGGTCACGATCAGCGTGTCGCGGGTGGTGGTCACGTCCTCGACGGTGACGCCCGCGGGCATCGCGTTCACAAGGATGTCGCGGTCATGCCATTGCGCGGTGGCGGCGGTGATCATCACGAAGTCATCCTCACCCAGGCGCATGCAGGACATCTCGGTCAGGATGCGGCCGCGATCGTCGGCGATGTAGACCAGGTTGATCCGCCCCACCTTGGGCAGACCACCGGTGACCAGCCCGCGCAGCGCCTCGGCCGCGCCGTCGCCCTTGACGACGAAGCGCGAGAAACCCGGCAGGTCGAGCACGCCGCAATGGTCACGCACGGCTTCGCATTCCTCCTTGATCCGCTGCTCCCACGGGCCCGAGCGGCCCCAGGTGTGGGTGCTTTCCTCGGAGGTGTCATCGCCCGGTTGCGCGAACCAGTTGGCGCGCTCCCAGCCATTATAGGCCCCCATGACACCGCCCAGTTCCTTGACCTTGGCATGCACCGGCGACAGCTTCTTGTCACGCGCGGCAGGCCATTCGTGATGGGGGAAGTGCATGGCGTATTCGTTGCCGTAAACTTCCATGCCCTTCTGGTTGCAGTAGTCCTGATCGGTGTAGTCGGTATAGCGGCGCGGATCGACGGCCCACATATCCCATTCGGTGGCGCCATCCACGATCCATTCGGCCAGTACCTTGCCCGCGCCGCCGCCCTGGGCGATGCCAAAGGTAAAGGTATGCGCCTCGAAGGCGTTCTTGACGCCGGGCATCGGACCGATCAGCGGCAGGCCATCGGGCGCATAGGGGATCGGGCCGTTGATCACGCGGCCCACGCCCGAGGTCGCCATCAGCGGCACCCGCTCCATCGCGTCGGTGACGATGTCCTCGATCCGGTCCAGATCGTCGTTCCACAGCTGAAAGCTGAAATCCTCAGGCATCGGGTCGTCCTCGGTCATCCAGTGGCCTTTGCAGTTGGGCTCGTACGGGCCGAGGTTGAAGCCGTGCTTTTCCTGTCGCAGGTAGTAGGAGATATCCACGTCGCGCAGCAGCGGCAGCTTGCCACCGTTTTCCTTCGACCAGGCTTCGACCTCGGGGATCTCGTCGGTCAGTAGATACTGGTGGCTCATGACCATCGCCGGCACGGTGCGGCCACCATATGGCTTGAACCATTCACCCACACGCTGCGCGTAGTAGCCGGCGGCGTTGACGACATAGTCGCAGTCTATATCGCCCTTTTCGGTGTGGACGGTCCAGGTGCCGTCGTCATGCTGGCTCACGCCTGTGGCAGGGCAGAACCGGATGATCTTCTGGCCCATGTCACGCGCGCCCTTGGCCAGCGCCTGCGTCAGCTGCGCCGGGTCGATGTCACCGTCGGTCGGGTCATACAGAACTCCCTCAAGATCATGAGTTGCCAGGAAAGGGTAGCGTTCCTTGGCCTGCTCCGGCGTCCACATCTCCATCGGAATTCCCTGATAGCGGCCCATCGACATGGCCCGCTGGAACTCCTGCATCCGTTCCTTGCTGTGCGCCAGACGGATCGACCCCGAAACATGGTAGTTCATCGGATAGTCGACCTCTTCACCCAGACGCGAATACAGCTCGGTCGAATAGCGCTGCATGTTCATGATCGCCCACGAGGTCGAAAAGGTCGGAACGTTACCGGCCGCATGCCAGGTCGAGCCTGCGGTCAGTTCGTTCTTTTCCAGCAGAACGCAATCGGTCCAGCCTTTCTTGGCCAGATGATACAGCGAGGAAGCCCCCACCACACCGCCACCGATAATGACCACGCGGGCTTTTGTCGGAAAATCACTCATGTGTCTTGGTCCCTGTTACTGTGCCCGTTGGGGCAGATCGTCCGTGATGTCGTAATAGTCGCCCTTGTCAGCCACAAAGATGTGCTTCGAGAGCTTTTGGCCCGTGGGCGCGTCGAACGCGCCCATGGCAATCGAAATCGTGTCCTCTTCGGTATGTTGCCAGAAGAGAAATGAGCCGCATTTGTTGCAAAACCCGCGCCGTGCGATGTCTGATGCGCGAAACCAGTTCAGCGTGTCGCGGGCCGAGAAACTCAGATTGTCCTGATGGGTCGTGGTCGAGGCCCAGACATGGCCAGATTGCTTTCGGCACTGCCCGCAATGGCAGACCGAAGGCGGAGAAAGGTCTCCGTCGATGGTGAAAGCAACTGAACCGCAAAGGCAGGACCCTCTGTACATAAGATTACCCCCTTGCCGCAGGCGCGGTGCTGGTTCCCAACAACACGCCGTAGATTATGAAACAGGCCGCCATCACCCGGCGCACCCGGATGTTGAACACTGCGCCCAGCGCCGCCTTGCCCATCAAAGCGCCCAACACGGTAAAACCGGTATAGCTGAGCGTTGTGATGAAAAGTGCGGTTGGCATGATCACGACCATCTGCTGCCAGATCGGCACGTCCGGCTGCACGAATTGCGAAAACGCGGCCAGATAGCCCGCGACGCTTTTTGGGTTGATCGTGGCCACTGCCAGCGCGTGCAGATAAACGTGCCGGGCCGGGCGTTCCGAGACCGGAGCGGGCTTGCCGGCATTCATCCATCCCCGCACGCCCAACCAGATCAGAAAGCCCGCGCCGACCAGCTTGGCCACGAAAAACCCGGTCGGAGAAGCGGCAATCAGGGCTGTGACGCCCAGCGCGGACAGAATCAAAAACATGCTGGCCTGCGTCAGTATGGCCAATACACCCATCATGGCCTTTGGGAACGGCAGGCTCATCCCGTTCGAGATGCAGTTGACCGCGTTCGGCCCCGGTGTGGTGACGAATACCACCCAGAACAGCGCGAATATGGTCCAGGCCTCGAAGCTCATCAGTACACCGGCGGAGCAATGACCCAGATGGCCACAGCAGGCTCTTCATAGGGGTTGGCCCATTGATAAGGTTCATGTTTGATCCGAAAACTGTCGCCTGGCCCCACCAGGAATTCACGCGACCCGATCGTCAGGTTCAATCGACCTGAAATCATATAGCCCACTTCCTGGGTCGGGCGGTTGGCCGGTGTCTGCATACGTGAATTTGGCTCGAACGTGGAATGCACCATTTCGAAATCATCGGTCAGATCCGGCGACAGCAACTCTTCGATCAGCCCTTCTTCGCCCGACCCCATCGGGCGACGCGACCCGGCGCGCACGACGTAGCCCTGTTCGTCTGCTGGGGCAGCGGAATGCGCAAACAGCATCGACATTGGCACGCCAAGGCATTCTGCAATCTGGCGCAGGTCCGAGATTGAAGGCTCGGACAAATCGCGCTCTACCTGGCTCAACCAACCGACAGAGCGATCCAGCCGAGTTGCAATCTCGGTCAGGGTCAACCCTCTGGCCTTGCGCAAGGCCCTCAGGTCAGCACCAAGGGTTGCGCTTTGGGGGGCTTGGCTGTTCACAGGCCGCTCCGAATCTCGTGAAATTCTTCCTTCGTTTTTCACGATGGAGCAAGCTGGTGAAATTTCCAAGCATTTTTTCACGCTCGGTTTCATTTGGGTGTCGATCATCATCGTGTGCGAAAGATAGAATTGAGGACCAGCAGGCGCACAGGCCCCTGAAACACCAGAAAAACCGCAGGGGTGCAGCAGCCGAATTTCAGTTTTTGCCGTACAAGGACTTCATTTCAAAAAGACAGCACATATCGCTCCCCCGTGGCGCTGCGGCGACATGGGAAAACCTTCGCGACAGAGGCAGATCTGGAAAAGCCTGAATCGTGCAAAGCCCGCCTGGCTTTAGAGTTGAAGGCCGGCAAAAACCTTCACTTCATCCAACACATGTTGAGGCCAACGACGGGTGAAACTGTCGGCGATCGTTTCACGCTTTTCCGGCTCCAGCCCGGCAAGCAAGCTGGGAAAGCGGCGGCGATTTCTGGGCAGCGTCCACATTTCGATGCCGTTTTCGAAACAGTAACGGGCAAAACGCACGTCGACGAACTTCTCGCTGCCTTCCATGTATTCCAGTGTCGGGAACAGCGACCCGGACACCATGACGGTTCCGGTTCCCAGCTGGTGTACCCTGGTCGAGTAGGTCAGCCGTTGGTTCATACGCAACAACGTGCGCTGCCGTATCGACCTGGGCGTCGGGTTTGTGAACGTCGTGGCATGATAGCCGAAGACACGTTTTTCCAGTCCGACCCCCCGCGCCCGGCGTATGGTCTGACGGACATAGTTGTCCGCATATTCGATATCATCGTCGACCAGAAAAACGGTATCTGCCGGATCCGGCTGGAAAATGAACTTGCCGACATCCTTGTAATCCCGGTCAGGGATCACGGCGGTGACGTTGTCGAACTCGCCCAGAAAATCGGGAACTTCCTGATATTCGTTCAGGCAGATGAAAACTCTGTCGACCTGATGCGCGATGCTTGCCACCGAATGGGGCAATACGCCGATGCGATCCGGGAATGTCGCCATATGGGCGCGTCTGATCCCTTTTGGAGGCGCTTCATCCGCGACCGTCGGATTGATGTCAGACTCTTGCATCCCTGAGAAACACCCCAAAACGAAACTTCGCTAAGGATTTTGATAGGAGATCGCTTCGAAGCCTGCAAGACGAAGTCAGCCGGGCCGTTCAATCGCCCGGGAATCCCTTGGGTTGATGCACATCCGCAACGACCGCAACGGTCAGTGCCCGGCAAACACGGCGGTCAAAATGCCTTCCAGATTTCGCGCATCCTGTTGCGTGAAAGCATCCGGCTGGTCGCTGTCAATGTCAAAAACGGCGATGACTTTTCCCGACGAATCCCGCACGGGCAGAACCAGTTCGGACCGAGTTGAACTGGCGCAGGCGATGTGACCCGGAAACGCATCGACATCCGGCACCAGTTGCGTTTCGCCCGTTCTTGCCGCAGCACCGCAGACGCCCCGTTCGAACGGGATGACCAAACAACCATGCCCACCCTGATAGGGGCCGATCTTCAGAACGCCCGGTTCGGTGACACGGTAAAACCCGGTCCAGTCAAAACGATCGTCGGAATGGTGAACCTCGCAGGCGACTGTGGCCATAAGAGCAACCTGGTCCGTTTCGCCTTCGGTCAGGGCCGCGATGGTTTTGGCAAGCGTTTCATAATCGGCAGTCATTGATTGCAACCCCTTCGGATGGTCGGGGGCACGGCCCCCGAACCCCCCGGAGTATTTGGAAAAAGATGAAGGGTCAAACGCGTTCGATGGCAATGGCCGTGCCTTCCCCCCCGCCAATGCAGATCGCCGCGACGCCCCGTTTGAGGTTACGTTTTTCCAGCGCATTCAACAACGTAACGATGATGCGGGCACCAGAGGCACCGATGGGATGGCCCAGGGCGCAGGCGCCGCCATTCACATTCACCTTGTCACGCGGAAGGTTCATCTCGTGCATGAATGCCATCGGGACAACCGCGAAGGCCTCGTTCACTTCCCACAGGTCAACGTCATCCTTGCTCCAGCCTATGCGTGACAAGAGCTTCTGCGCCGCCGGAACCGGAGCCGTCGTGAAAAGGCCGGGCGCCTGAGCATGACTCGCATGCCCCAAAATCCGGGCCCGAACCGTCATGCCCTGCGCTTCGGCGGTTTCTGCCGACGCAAGAACCAGCGCCGCCGCGCCGTCCGAAATCGAAGACGAGTTGGCCGCCGTCACCGTACCGTCCTTGCGGAACGCAGGCTTCAGCGTCGGTATCTTCTCGGGGCGGGCGGATTTTGGCTGCTCATCTGACTCCAGCAGAATTTCACCCTTGCGCGTCCGGACGGTAACGGGCGTGATTTCCTGATCGAATGCACCATTTTCCTGCGCAGACAGCGCGTTGGACAAAGATTGCAGCGCGTATTCATCCTGTGCTTCACGGGTGAACTGATACGCCTCGGCACAGTCTTCGGCGAAAGTCCCCATCAGGCGGCCTTTGTCATAGGCATCTTCAAGGCCGTCGAGGAACATGTGATCAACCACCTGGCCGTGGCCAATGCGGGCACCGCCGCGCATCTTTGGAAGAAGATAGGGCGCGTTGGTCATGCTTTCCATGCCGCCCGCAACCATCGTATCTGCGTGACCCAATGCAATTTGGTCAAAGGACATCATAGCGGCCTTCATCCCTGAACCACACATTTTGTTCAGCGTCGTGGCGGGAACCTCTTCGCCCAATCCCGCCGCGAATCCGGCCTGCCGCGCAGGTGCCTGACCCTGCCCCGCCGGCAAAACGCAGCCCATCAGCACTTCGTCGACCGTCTGCACCCCTGCCTGCTGCAAAGCCGCGCGGATTGCTTCGCCCCCGAGGTCAGCCGCAGCAACACCGTCAAACATGCCTTGAAACCCGCCCATCGGTGTACGGGCGGCCCCTGCTATAACAACGTCTCTCATCCGGGTTTTCCTCCTGCTTTCGGGCTCTTGAATACCGAATGGTAAGAATTGCCGTCTAGCGTATTTCTACGACTCAATTTCAGTTTGGAAGGCGGCAGGATCATGGGGCTGACCAGCAAGACAACCGGCGAAACTCAGATCATCACCGTTCATGCCGACCGGATCGATGCTGCAATGGCCATTCAGTTCAAGGAAGACATGCGCGCCAATACCGAGGACAGCGCTCATCGCGTTGTGCTGGATCTGTCCGATGTCGAGTTCATTGACTCCAGCGGTCTGGGTGCAATCGTTGCCTCCATGAAACAGCTGGGCAAGGACCGGAGGCTTGATCTGGCCGGATTGCAGCCAGTGGTCGAAAAAGTTTTTCGCCTGACACGCATGGATACGGTTTTCAGGCTTTTTGAAACACTGGATGACGCGTTGTTAGAGACAGACGCCTGACGGCAGCAGGGGATAGATGGCGTGGAGCCGATTGAAAACAAGACCTGTCTGGAATTGACCTTCCCTGCGACGGAATCAGAGGCCAGCGAGGGCATTGCAAAGCTCAGCGTCGGTCTGGCGGAACGGGGATTGCCCCCGCATAAAGCCGGTGATGTGAAGATTGCTTTGGCTGAAGCCATCAACAACGTCGTGGAACACGCTTACAATGGCATCGCCGCGGCCAAGGTTCAGGTCACCTGCAGATTGGACAGGGATCTTCTGGACATCTTGATCTCGGATACAGGGCGCCCGCTGCCTGGATACCGACTTCCGGATGGCACCCCTGCTCCGATTGGAACGGATCTGCAAGACCTCCCCGAAGGTGGGTTCGGCTGGTTCCTGATTCATCGCCTCACCAGCGATATCCGATACGAGCGGCGCGGGGGATGCAATCGTCTGTCCCTGCGGTTTAACTTTGAACCCAACGGGTGATCGACCACAATTGGTCACAATAAGGTCATTTTCGAAACATTGTCGCGCCGCAAACAACCACCATACAGTGACTCGTAGCTCAGATAGCTTCCCTCGGCGCCACATATCACAGCCCCCACCCAGTGAATGGCGCCGAGGAACTTCCCATCCTGAAATCGCTGGACAATCGCTGATCAGTGAATAGCTTTCTCTTGTTCCAACGAGAGAGAATTCGCCATGCGTGATCTGCATAATCCGGGCCGATCCGAAGTTTTTGCCACGCAAGGCATGTGCGCGACGTCGCATCCGCTGGCGGCCAAAGTGGCCATCGATATCTTGGGCCAGGGCGGCAACGCGATGGATGCCGCGATTGCCGGGGCTGTTCTTTTGGGGATTTGCGAACCTCAGATGACCGGATTGGGCGGCGATTGCTTCGTTCTGTTCAATCGCGCCGGCGAAAGCAGGATACGCGCGCTCAACGGATCGGGTCGCGCACCGGCTGCCGCGCATTCCCAGGTGTTGCGGGATCAGGGCCTGTCATCCGTACCTTTGAATGGGCCGGATGCCGTGACCATTCCCGGAGCCGTCGATGCCTTCTGCCGCCTGGCCCAGACCGAGGGCCGCCTGGGGTTGGGCGCGATTTTGAAACCGGCGATTCATTATGCTGAAGCGGGTGTTCCGGTGGCTCCTCGGGTCGCTTTCGATTGGAAATCGGGTGCCGCAACACTTCAGGGCGCCGCCCGCGATCACTATCTGATTGACGGGCAAGCCCCGTCGATCGGGCAGGTTTTCCGTGCGCCGGGACAGGCGGAGGTATTGTGCCAGATCGCGGCCCACGGGCGCGACGCGTTCTATTCAGGTGAAATCGCCGACGATATGATCACCGCGCTTTCGGAAAGGGGTGGTGTCCATTCCGCTGAGGATTTTCATCACACGAGATGTACTGAAACGCAGCCGATACATGGGGCTTACAAAGGTGTGGATCTGGTGGAACATCCGCCGAACGGCCAGGGCGCAACCGCGATTTTGCTGCTGAATATCCTCAAGCATTTTGACATGGCCTCGATGGATCCATTCGGAGCGGAGCGTATTCATATCGAAGCCGAGGCCACCAAACTGGCCTATGACGCTCGAAACCGGTTCATCGCGGATCCCGACCACATGGCAAGAGTGGAGCGCTTTCTGGATCCGGATATCGCTGCCAGACTGGCTGCTTTGATCGATCCCCAAAAGGCGATGCCTGCTGCGGCGCCTCTGACCGAAGCGGTTCACAAGGACACGGTTTACATCACAGTCGTCGACCGCGACCAAATGGCTGTTTCGTTGATCTATTCGATCTTTCACAGCTTTGGGTCCGGTATCGCGTCGGAAAAATACGGCATATTGCTGCAAAACCGCGGGGCTGGATTCACATTGCAACCCGGCCACCCCAACGAACTGGGCGGCGGCAAACGCCCGATGCACACGATCATTCCGGGAATGTTGGCGCAGAACGGTCGGGTCACGATGCCGTTTGGTGTCATGGGCGGTGCCTATCAGCCAACCGGACACGCGCGTTTCGTGTCAAATCTTACCGATTTCGGGCTTGGGTTGCAGGAAAGCATCGATGCGCCGCGCGCTTTCTTCGACGGATCGGTTCTGAAACTGGAACGTGGGTACAGCGAGGCAATCGCGAAACAATTGTCCGATATCGGCCACAATATTGAAGTGCCGGAAACACCTCTTGGCGGAGCGCAAGCGATCCGAATCCGGAACGACGGCGTTTTGGAAGGCGCCAGCGACCCACGCAAGGACGGCTGTGCGCTTGGATATTGATCTGCGGCAGACCTATGCCCGCCGGTTCGGCTCTGCTAGTTCAGGTGGAAATGCAGGGGGTATGAACCATCTTCGAACGGTCCGAACATATTGGGAATATCCGGGTGCTCGACCGGTTCGCCTGAATAGTCTGCAACCAGATTTTGTTCTGAAACATAAGCAACATAGAAGGATTGGTCGTTCTCGGCCAGCAGATGGTAGAACGGTTGCTCTTTCCTTGGGCGGCTGTCTTCCGGAATGGCCTGATACCATTCTTCGGTATTCGAAAACTCGGGATCCACGTCAAAAATCACCCCTCGAAAAGGGTGTTTCTTGTGACGAACCACCTGGCCCAAGCCGTATTTTGCACGTGTCTTTAGCATTGTATCAGCCCCCAACGCTTTTTTTACCCGTTTCCGGGCGGAAAAGCCAATCATTGATGTGAAAATCAGGGAAACAGTCTGTGAACCTTATACTGACAGTGTTCGAAATCGTGGCGCCGGTTTTTCTGTTGGCGGCTGTTGGTTTTACATGGGTTAAGCTGGGTTTCGAATACCGCCTGCAATTCGTTACCCGCTTTGCAACGATGCTGGCAATGCCCAGTCTGATATTTGTTGCCCTGATGCAAACCGAGATCCCGGGCAATGATCTGTCGCGCTTCACGATGGCGACACTGGTCGCAAATCTGCTGCTGGTGGTTGTGTTCTGGCTGATCGTTCGAGGGCTGAGACTGGACCCGCGAACATATCTGTCGCCTTTGATCTTCGGCAATACCGGAAATCTGGGCCTGCCGCTGTGTATCTTTGCCTTTGGTCAGATTGGTCTGGGATATGCTGTTGTCTTTCTGTCAGTTACCGCATTGTTTTCTTTCACTTACGGGATTTATCTGGTCGCCGGGAAAGGGGCGTGGGGACAGGTTGCGCGCCAACCAATGGCCTGGGCGACGATCCTTGGCGCAGTGTTTTTGTGGCAAGGATGGCAGACGCCGACATTTCTGACCAACACGCTGGAGCTTTTGGGGCAAATGGCTGTTCCGCTGATGTTGGTCACGTTGGGTGTGGCAATCGCCCGCCTGACCTCGCACAGCTTGGGGCGGGCGCTGTGGCTGTCAGCGCTGAAACTGGCGGTGTGCTTTACGCTGGGATGGGGAATCGGACGATGGTTTGATTTGGATACGATCGCATTTGGCGTTCTGGTTCTTCAAATCTGTACGCCGGTTGCCGTGACCTCTTACCTGTTGGCCGAACGGTTTGGGGCCGATTCCGACGCCGTCGCCGGCATGGTCATGGTGTCCAAAGTGCTTTCCGTAGCGGCGTTACCGGCTGTTCTGGCTATCATTTTATAGCGATTGTGATTTCCTCAGCGCTCAATCTGCGCTAGAATACACAAAAAAGGCACGAGGCACATGAGCAGAATTCTTTTCGTACTCCTAGGGGTGCTGCTTCTGGCATCCTGTGGGGGCGGCTCTAAACAGCCGCCCAGCAGATTAAACGATGCGTGCAGTATTGCGCGTGAAAAACCCGACTATATCAAAGCCTTCAAGAACACCGAGCGCAAATGGGGCGTTCCGGTTCACGTTCAGATGGCGACCATCTATCAGGAAAGCCGCTATCGGCACGATGCGCGCACTCCGCATAGATACGTATTGGGCGTCATCCCGATGGGTCGTCAAAGCAGCGCTTACGGCTATGGTCAGGCACTGGACGGCACATGGGAACAGTACCAGCGTGAAACAGGAAAACGCCGGGCCAAGCGCGATCGCATCCGCGACGCCTCGGATTTTATCGGCTGGTACATGAACAAAAGCTACGAGCGAAACGGTATCCACCCGGCAGATACGCGCAATCAATACCTGGCCTATCACGAAGGTCACACAGGGTACGCCCGTGGCAGCTACAACAGCAAATCCTGGTTGTTGAACGTTGCCAATGACGTAGACGCACGCGCACAACTATATCAGGCACAGTTGGCAAACTGCCGGTATTGACACATACAAGCGGGTCAGCGATTGCCTGACCCGCTTCTCTTTTTGTCCGAGAACAGCTTCTGATCAAGGCGACCGCCTTCATTCATAGCGCCCAGCAATACCGTTGTCTGGCTGCCCGCATTGTCGTGAATCACCCATTTGCGCAGCTCGACCGGATTGTCCGTGAACATCAGTTCGATCCGGCCCGCTTCGGGGTTCTTGGGATCCTGCGCGGTGACGACGGTGGCCGTGCCGTCAAAGCTGTGACCTACAACCATATTCGCCTGGCTCAGGTTCACGTTGCGCGCCAGCACGATGGACAGCGGCGTGCGCTTAAGTGGGTATTGCTCGGGCGGCTGGTTCGATTTCGGATCAAAGATCTGAACGCTTCCGGATCTTGCCAGCACCACGGCATTGTTGGGCGGGTCATATTCAAACCGCATCTTGCCGGGGCGCTGCATCCACAGCTTGCCGGTGCTCAGCGAGCCATCGTCATTCACCTGGGTGAATGTCGTCTGAACCGTCTTCAACCCGTTCAGGTAATTGGAAATCTGCGAGAGCGGCAGCTTCTCCGCCGCCCATGCGGCAGGTGCGGCCAGTGTCAAAGCAAGGGCAAAAGCAATCTGTTTCATGCCGTACAGATAGGTCTTCTGCCCTTGTTATTAAATATCCTATTGCTCGGGGATGAGGATTTCGCGTTTCCCGACATGATTTGCTGACGAAACAACACCTTCGTCTTCCATTTGCTCAACAAGCCGAGCAGCTTTGTTGTAGCCAATGGCAAGTTTTCGCTGAATATACGAGGTCGAGCATTTGCGATCCTTGATCACGATTGCCACCGCCTGATCGTACAACGCGTCCTCTCCGTTCGTATTGCCGCCAGTGTTCAGGCCCAAAACGGCATCGATATTGTCAGCCTTTTCCTCGGCCGGACCTTCGACGACACCGCCAATGTAGTCCGGCGGACCGAACTGTTTCAGGTGGTTGACGACTTCCTCGACCTCTTCATCTGAGACAAAGGGTCCGTGGCAGCGGGTAATCTTGGCACCCCCAGCCATGTAAAGCATGTCGCCCTGCCCCAGCAGCTGTTCGGCCCCCATTTCACCCAGAATGGTGCGGCTGTCGACTTTCGACGTCACTTGGAAGGAAATCCGCGTTGGGAAGTTCGCCTTGATCGTACCGGTGATCACGTCGACCGAAGGGCGCTGTGTGGCCATGATCAGGTGAATGCCCGAGGCCCGCGCCATCTGCGCCAAACGCTGGATGCAGGCTTCGATTTCCTTTCCCGCCACCATCATCAGGTCGGCCATCTCATCGACGATGACGACGATATAGGGCATCGCTTCGGGCGCGAATTCTTCCGTCTCAAATGTGGGTTCGCCGGTTTCATCGTCAAACCCGGTTTGCACCGTGCGGCTGAACATCTCGCCTTTGGCCAGCGCATCCTTCACCCGGCCGTTATAGCCCGCGATGTTGCGGACACCCATTTTGGACATCTTGCGATAGCGATCTTCCATCTCACCCACGACCCATTTCAGGGCGACCACCGCCTTTTTCGGGTCGGTCACAACGGGCGACAGCAGATGCGGGATACCGTCATAGACCGACAGTTCCAGCATCTTCGGGTCGATCATGATCAGGCGGCATTCATCCGGCGTCAGCTTGTACAGCAGCGACAGGATCATGGTGTTGATCGCCACCGACTTACCGGAACCGGTTGTACCAGCAATCAGTAGGTGAGGCATCTTGGCGAGGTTTGCCACGACGGACTCGCCGCCGATATCCTTGCCCAAGGCCAACGGCAGTGCCTGGTTGCCATCGCCAAAATCGCGGCTGGCCAGGATTTCGCGCAGAACCACCATTTCGCGGTTTTCGTTCGGTAGTTCGATGCCGATCACCGAACGGCCCGGAAGGGTCGAAACCCGCGCTGACAGTGCCGACATCGAACGTGCGATGTCATCGGCCAGGCCGATCACGCGGCTTGCCTTCAGCCCCGGAGCGGGCTCCAGTTCGTACATGGTGACGACCGGGCCGGGGCGAACGCTGACGATCTCACCCTTCACGCCGTAATCATCCAGCACATTTTCCAGCATCCGCGCGTTTTCTTCCAAGGCTTCATCGCTCAGATGGTGGCGCTGAATGCTGGCCGGATTCGACAAAAGGCCCAGAGGTGGCAGTTCGAAGTCCGAGTGCCGCTCTTCAAAGGATAATGCAGGCTGTGCCTCGGCCTGTGCGCGGCGAGACGGTTGCGGTGTGCGGCGTACCGGTTGCGCGACCACGGGCTTGCGCGGCTCGGCCACCGGGATTTTCATCGCCGGGCGTGGTTGCAAAACAGCTTCTTCGGCATCCTCGAATACCTCGTCCTCCAGATCCGGCTCGGGTGCATAGTGGTTCCGCATGGGTTCGGGCGCATTTTCAAACGGCGTGGATTCTTGCCAGTCTGGCATGTCACCCGCTGTTACGGGCGGCTCGGGCGGCAGTCCTGCTGCTGTCACCGGCGGCTCCATTGGCAGGTCATCCGGCTGACTTGCGTTCAGGATCAGCGGGCCAGGGCGACGACCACGGCCCTTGGTCAGCGGAAGGTTCGGGTCGGGTTCGGGTGTCAACTCACCCGTCGCCACTTTGCGATTGCGCACAGCGGCCGAGATTTTCGAACGGATGCGATCTTCACCCGGCATTTCGTCGAAACCCGCGATTGGTCCCGGATCGACCAGCTCTGGCTCGGGCATGGGATCGGGGCGCCTGATGAGTGACGGCATGCGCGCCAACAGACCGGACTTGACCGGAGGTTCGGGACTTTCCGGTTCAGGTTCTTCAAAGATTGGATCGGCATAAGCCAGATCATCCTCGAACACGGCCTCGGCCGCTGCGGTTCGCGCAAGTTTGCGCTCTTCCCATTGCGCGCGACGATCTCGCGCTGCCTGCGCAGCCGAGGCTGCACCACGGCCCATCAGGGTCATCAGCATATCATATGCCATCACAAGCCCCAGCAAGAAGGCCCGGAAACCCCGCTTGACATCGGATTTGGTGAAACCCAGCACAAAAATACCCAGCGCAATCATCCCGACCGCCATGGCCAGCGACATCAGCTTCACCAGAAAATGTGACGAAATCGGCAGCAGCGTCAGCAACGCGCCCATGACCGTATCGCCGAACAAACCGCCCAGACCATAGCTGTGGGTCGCGCGCCAGCCTGCATCAGGAACGAGGGTTGCGGCATACACCGAGACGACGGCGATCCAGATCGGCGCAAAAATCAGACGCGCAATGGCGCGATCTTCCCCGAAATGGCCCGCAAACCGAAAACCCCAACCGATCAGAACCAATGCGATGCCCCAGCTTCCCCAGCCGACGATCATGAACAAGGGTGCGGCGATCGAGGCCCCAATCCGCCCCATCCAATTTTGCACCGGCGCGTCGGTGGACACCATCCAGTTTGGATCATCGGGCGTGTAGGACCAGATCATCGCGGCCGCAGCCAAACCCAGCAGGATCAGGGCGATGCCAATCAACTCCTTGCTGCGTCGCTCAAGGGCTGCCTGCGTTGTGCTGTCCAGCAATGGATCGCGGTTGCGCGCGTTATATGATGCCATTTTGCCCTCGTACCTCACGAATAGATGCAGTCGCGGAGTGTGATCAGACCACGCTGCAACTCTGTTTTTGGGGCCACCAATGCAGCCCGGATAAATCCTGTGCCCGGGTTTTGCCCCGGATCGCCTTGTGAAAGATATGCGCCCGGCAGGACCCGGACACCGGTTTCCTTCCAGACTTTCAATGCGGTGTCTTCACCATTCTCGACCGGCAGCCAAAGAAAGAATCCGGCCTCGGGCGGCATATAGCCCTGCACGCCTGCGAATACCTCATCCGCAATGGCGTATTTTTCCTGATACAGCGCGCGGTTTTGCCGAACGTGTTCCTCATCCGCCCAAACCTTTGCGGCGGCAGCTTGCAAGGGCAGAGGCAGAGGCGACCCTGCATAGGTGCGCAACTGCTTGACCTGTTTGATCGTCTTTGGGCCACCGGCGACAAGCCCCGACCGCAAGCCGGCCAGATTCGAACGTTTGGACAGCGAGTTGAACAGCGTGATCCGTTCAGGATCAGCGCCCAGCTCCTGCGCGACAGTCAGAATACCTGTCGGGGCTTCTTCACGGTAAATCTCGGAATAACATTCATCCGCAAAAATACGGAAATCGTACTGCTCGGCCAGACGGATCAGGTCAGCCCAATACTCGCGCGAGGCAACGGCCCCCTGCGGATTGGCGGGTGAACAGATATAGGCCACGGCGGTGCGGTTCAGCACGTCCGCAGGCAGGCCGGCATAGTCCGGCAGATGGCCTGTCGCGGCGGTGGCGGGCACAAAATAAGGCTGCGCGCCCACCGACAGCGAGGCGACCATGTAGACCTGATAAAACGGGTTCGGGCACAGGATGATCGGCTGCTGACCGTTCTTCTGTTCCGGGCACAAAGCCATGGCCGCGTTGTATAGCCCCTCGCGCGTGCCGTTCAGCGCCATCACGTTGGCATCAGGGTCCATCTGAACCCCATATCGCCGCTTGATCCAATCCGTGATCGCCGTGCGCAGGTCATCCGACCCTTCGTTCGGAGGATATCCCTGGAACCCGGCGGCGTTTTCCATGATGACATCCGTCACCCAAGCCGGAAAATCATGTGTCGGTGCACCAATGGTCATGTGAACGACATCACCGCCCGGCTGGTGGTGATCCAACAGGGCGCGCAGACGCGGGAATGCATAAGCCGGTAGGTTCGAAAACCGCTCGGGGAAAACCATGGTACTGCCTCAATATCGGGGTCATTGGCGCCCCGTTTTTTTGGCAGATTACAGTCCGTGCGCCTCTTCGTCCAGACAAAGAGGTTCCGAATCAGGGGATTGTGGCATTCAGGCCAGCACCGTTTCCGCTGCCGAACCCAGCCGCAACAACGCCTCTTCCGAGCCGGGATAGCCCAGCATCATCAACCCGCAGCCGGGCGTTCCGGTGGGCAGGCTCAGTGCCGCCAGCCCCATCAGATTGCCAATCCGCGTGTTCCGCAAGGCCAGAAGATTCTCGGTTACGTAATAGTCGTGATCGCTGAGCAAGCGCTCCAGATTGGGCGGCAAAATCGGCGCTGTCGGCGCCAGAACCGCGTCAAACCCGGCGGTTGCCGCGTCCCAGGCGCTGCGGCATGCCTTGAGTTTGGCCCAGGCCGCCACATAGTCGGGGCCCGAATAGCCCATGCCAATGCGGAAGCGTTCGAGAATCTCGGGATACATTGCCTCGGGATTGGCTTCGATGACATCGCGCCACAGCCCATAGGCCTCGGTCGTGTATACGATGCTGGTCAACGTCATGGCCTCGTTCAACTCGGGCACTTCCAACGGCACGATCTCGGCCCCTGCGTCGGCAAGTTTGGCCACGGCTTCGTCATATGCTTTGCGCGGTGTGTCGCGCAGATCGTCCTTGGCAATGTTCTGCAAATCGGCAAAACGACGCCCTTTCAGCGAAGCACCACGCAGATCGGCAGGTGTTCCCCCCTCGAGCAGAGCCAGCACATGCGCTGCGTCCTCGACCGAACGCGCCACAGGTCCAACCGTGTCGAAACGCAGGCACAGCGGCACCACACCTTCCAGGCTGAGCCGCCCCGCAGTGGTTTTCAGCCCCACCAGATCATTCCAAGCCGCCGGGATACGCACCGAACCGCCCGTGTCCGAGCCGATGCCACACGCTGCCAACCCCCAGGCGACCGAGGCCGCCGCCCCCGAAGATGACCCCCCGGGCACTGCTGCCTCGTCATGAATGCAGGGCGGGGTTTCGGTGATCGGATTCAACCCAAGGCCGGAAAAGGCCAGCTCGCTCATATGCGTCTTGCCCAGGCAAACGGTGCCCATCTGAGTCGCATTGCGCAGCACCAGCGCATCCGCATCCGGCACGCGATCCTTCAGCAGAGCCGAACCCGCCTCGGTCACGGTGCCGGCGGTGTCGAACAGATCTTTCCAACTGATCGGGACCCCGTCCAGCAGCGACCAGCGCAGGCCCAGTTGCGCGCGTTGCCGAGCGGCTTCAGCCTCAGCCCGCGCGCGGTCATGGGTGACGCGGGCATAGATGCGGTCCCGATGCGGATGAGCGTCAATAGCGGACAGGTAGGTTTCCGTCAGTTCGACGGGATCGATCTGACCCATGCCAATGCCACGGCCCAAATCACACGCGGTCATTGTCAACCAATCCTGCATCTTGCCCCTCCGGAATTTTCGGCTTTGGGTGACGGTAGCGACAGGACTGCACATGGACAATCCCGAAAGGGCGCGCATATTGCAGGGCATGACACAGGCTTCTGACATTCTGATCGTGGGCGGCGGGTTGAACGGCCCTGCTTTGGCGCTGGCACTGGCACAAACCGGTCATTCGGTCACGGTGATCGATGCGCTGGCCGAAAAGGTGCGCAAGAACGCGGCATTCGACGGGCGCGCCTATGCGCTGGCTCTGGCCTCACAGCGGTTGTTGGATGCCATCGGCATTTGGGACCGCGTCGCGCAGCACGCCCAACCGATGCTGGAAATCAAGGTCACAGATGGCCATGCCGGAACAGGGCCATCGCCTTTTTTCATGCATTTCGACCATGCCGAAATCGAAGAAGGCCCGATGGGATATATGGTCGAGGATCGCCACCTGCGCCGTGCTTTTCTGGACGCGATGGCCGAAGAACCGCGCATCACCCAGGTAAGCGGCAAATCCGTCGTTTCGCAACAGGCCGACGCGGCCCGCGTGACCGTGACGTTGGATGACGGCACAACCCTGGGCGGCAGCCTGCTGGTTGGCTGTGACGGTCGCCGCAGCGGAACCGCGTCACGGGCCGGCATCAAACGCACCGGTTGGGATTACGGCCAGACGGCATTGGTCTGCGCCATCGAACATGAGCTGCCACATAATGGCGTTGCACATCAGTTTTTCATGCCACCCGGTCCGCTGGCGATTCTGCCGTTGACCGGCAATCGCAGTTCCATCGTCTGGAGCGAACGCACCGACACCGCACAGCACATCAACGCCCTGCCCGAGGACGACTACGTGCAAGTGCTGCGCCCGCGATTTGGCGATTTTCTTGGTGAAATCAGTCTGGCGGGTGATCGTTTCACTTATCCGCTGAACCTGACCATCGCCAATTCCTTCATCAGCGATCGCATGGCGCTGGTCGGGGATGCCGCGCACGGAATGCACCCCATTGCCGGTCAGGGCCTGAACGCTGGCCTGCGCGATGTCGGCGCTCTGGCTGAGGTTCTGACTTTGGCGGGACGGCGCGGCGAGGATATCGGCTCGTTGATGGTACTGGAGCGCTATCAGGAATGGCGCCGTTTCGACACGGCCTCGCTGGCGATGGCGACGGATGTCTTCAACAAGCTGTTTTCCAACGACAACCCGCTGCTGCGGCTTGGACGTGACATTGGCATGGGGGTTGTCGGCGCTTTGCCCGGCCTCCGTCGCGGTTTCGTTCGCGAAGCGGCCGGGCTGACCGGTGATCTGCCCAAGCTGTTGCAAGGGCGCCCGATTTAATCCAGCTGCCGGGCCTCATCGACCAGCATGACCGGAATGCCGTTGCGGATGGGAAAAGCCAAACCCGCCGCTTTTGAAACAAGCTCTCGCTTTTCGGCGTCATAGTGCAGGGTCGTATGCGTCTGAGGGCAGATCATCGCCTCGAGCATGTGGCGATCAAAGGCGTGTTCAGGATCGGTCATTGCAGTTTTTCCTCGTTTGATCCGCCGCGCAAGGCGAACTCAATCAGCGTCACCAACGTTTCGCGCCGGGTGCGCAGGCAGGGGGCTTCCAGCAGGGCCTGTTTGTCCTCGGGGTCGAAATCCAGAAGCATCGACAGGGAATTCACCAAGAGTTCATCCTCTGCGTCCTTGAGCGAATCCCAGTCGGTGGACAATTGACGGGATGAAAAGAAACGCTCCAACAATGTCAGGAACGCGTTGCGGTCAAACCCGTTGTCTTTCTCGGCCTTTCCCAGATCACGGTCGAACCCGTCCCACGAGACCGCGCACCTCCGGTAGGGCGTGAACGAGTCCAGCTCTGACATGACCCTGAACCGGGATATACCGGTCAACGTGATCAGGTACCGGCCATCTTCGGTTTCCGAAAACTGCGTCACCCGCCCTGCGCAACCAATACGGTGCAGCTTGTCTTCGTCATTGACCGAAGGATTCGGCTGAACCATTGCGATCAACCGTTCCTTGGTTTTCAGCGCGTCGTCCAGCATCTGAAGATAGCGCGGCTCGAATACGTGAAGCGGCAAGCGCGAACGCGGGAGCAGCAGCGCCCCGGGCAAGGGAAAAACGGATACCGTTTCCGGCAGGTCGGCGGGATGCATCATGTTCCCGACTCTAGCTCTGATGAGAGATTAGGCAAATATCATCGAACTGAGTTTGCGACGTCCGTTCAGAACAATCGGGTCATTGGGCTTGAGCGCATCGAAGATGGTGAAAAGCTGTGTCTTGGCTGCACCTTCATTCCATTCACGATCCCGGCGGAACAGTTCCAGCAATTGTGCCACGGCTTCATCCACATTGCCGTTCGCGTGCAGCGCCTGCGCCAGATCAAAGCGGGCCTGATGGTTGTCCGGATCCGCCTCGACCGCTGCCATCAGCTCGGCGACGGGGCCGGCATCTGCCGCCTGCTTGGCAAGCTCCAGCTGCGCATGTGCGGCCTCCAGCTCGGCCGATGTGGAGATCTCGGCCGGAGCGCCGTTCAGGATCGCTTCTGCCTGCTCCAGATCACCGGTGGCGATATGCGCCCGCACAAGCCCACCGTACGCCGCGGCGTGGTTCGGATCTTCGCCCAGAATTGCGGCAAAGGTCTGAGCCGCGTCCGCAGCCGCGCCTTCGGCAAGCATTTCCTCGGCAGCCTGCACGGCATCATCCAGTTGGCCCCCCGGGCTTTCACCACCAGCGGCTTCGATCACACGGTCGACGAAAGCCTTGATTTCGGATCCCGGCAACGCGCCTTGAAACCCGTCCACAGGCTGGCCCTTGAAAAAGGCATAGACGGTCGGGATCGACTGGATGCGCATTTGCGCGGCAATTGTCTGCGCCTCATCGACATTGATCTTGACCATCTTCACCGCGCCTTTCGCGGCTGTCACGGCCTCTTCCAGCATCGGCCCAAGGGTTTTGCACGGGCCACACCAAGGTGCCCAGAAATCGACGATCACAGGTGTTTCCTGCGAGGTTTCGACCACATCGGCCATGAAAGTGGCCTCGGTCCCGTCTTTGATCAGATCGGTTGCTGGGGCGTTTCCGCCGTTCAGAAGGTCCATGGCAATCACTCTTTCGTTCGAACTTGCGCCCTATATGCAGCCGCTTGCCGCGGAAACCAAGGGCTGAGTTGCGGATCAGACGTCGAAACTGGCAAAGACCGGAGCGTGATCGCTGGGCTTTTCCCACCCACGGGCGTCCCGCAGAATGCGGCTGGAATGGCCCGCGTTCGAGATATCGGCCGTGGCCCAGATATGGTCCAGCCGGCGCCCCTTGTCCGCCGCATCCCAATCCCGGGCGCGATAGGACCACCAGCTGTAAAGCTGCCCTTCCGGGATGTCCTGACGGGTGATATCGACCCAGCCACCTGCTTCCTGTGTCTCGGCCAGATGCTCGACCTCGATGGGCGTGTGCGAGACGACCTTCAGCAGTTGTTTGTGTGACCACACATCATCCTCACGCGGAGCGATGTTCAGGTCGCCGACAAGGATGGATTTAGCCGGCTTTTCCGCACGGAACCAATCGCGCATATCAGTGAGATAGTCGAGCTTCTGGCCGAATTTCTCATTCACTTCTCGGTCCGGCACGTCGCCGCCCGCCGGGACATAAAAGTTGTGGACAGTGACACCATTTTCCAACCGCCCGGCAATATGGCGGGCATGTCCGAGACCCGCGAAATCCCTGTCGCCCACCTCTTCCATCGGCAGGCGCGACAGGATGGCGACGCCGTTGTAACCCTTCTGCCCCCGCGCGATCATGTGGGTGTAGCCCAGTTCGGAAAACCCTTCGGTCGGGATTTTCTCAACCGGTGATTTGCACTCTTGCAGGCACAATACATCAGGGGCTTCTTCTTGCAGCAATTTCAGCACGATAGGCTCGCGCAGGCGAACAGAATTGATGTTCCAGGTGGCAAGGGTGAAAGGCATATCGGGGATTCCTTTGTCGCGATTGGCGCAGGTTAGCGTGGCACAACGCCAGTTGCCACGAGAAAAGGCGGCCCGATGCCAGGACCAAAGGCCGGCAGTTAGGCGGGCGTCATATTCATGCTTTCCCTTGCCCTGATATCTCGCCTGATGCAGACTTGTCTGCGAATGAGGAATGTCTGTTTCACCGCTGGGTCTGTTCGCGAACAGACCGGCCCGGCACCATGCTTTGGGAGGAGTGTGTCATGGCATCCGAGACCGCAGGTTCCACGCCACCGGAGAATCTGACGCCGCAGCAGCGGGACATTCCGCAGGTCAACAAGATAACGACGGATGACATCAGGGCGTCGCTGAAAGCCGGGTTTTCCGACTTTCTGGCCCGCCCTGTCCTGAGCGGCTTTTTCGGTCTGTTCTATGCAGTATTCGGAATTCTGCTGGTTTGGGCTCTGATCTGGCTTGGCCAGATCTGGATGATCATTCCCGCCATTGTCGGTTTTCCGCTGGTCGCGCCTTTCGCCGCAGCGGGGCTTTATGAAATGTCGCGCCGCTTGCAGAAAGGCGAAAGCTTTGGCTGGGCTGAAATCCTCAGCGTCATGGCCAATCAACGCAAACGCGAATTGGGCTGGATGGCCTTTGTCACACTTTTCATTTTCTGGGTGTGGATCTACCAGGTCCGGCTTTGGCTGGCGATCATCCTCCAGAACGCATCCTTCTCGGATTTCGACGGGTTTTTGAACACCGTTTTCTTCACGCCGCAGGGTTGGATCTTCCTTGCCGTTGGCACCTGTATCGGCGCGTTCCTGTCAGCGGTACTGTTTTCGGTGACCGTCGTCGCCATGCCCTTGCTGCTGGACCGGGAAACCAACTTCATCTCTGCCATGTTGACCTCTTTGCGTGTCGTATCCGAAAGCCCGGCGGTCATGCTCAGCTGGGCGGCGATCATCTCGGTCACCATACTGTTGTCGCTGGTTCCAGCGTTTCTGGGCCTGATCTTTACCCTTCCGATCCTTGGTCACACCACGTGGCACCTTTACCAGCGCGCCGTTGCCCCGGCGGAAGGGTGAACGCGGCAGAACTCACCTCCATCATTGGTCGAATATCGGTCAGTGCTGCTGTCTGCCTTCTGTGGAAACCACCCCTCAGCAGCGAAAAAAAGCCGGGCCATTCGGCCCGGCAGTCCAACAGGGAGGTACATGTCATAACCCGGACATGCACGGGTTGGGAGTAACCTAATTATGAGTGCAGAGTATCACTTTGATCCACATCAATCCACAACCAGTTAAGACACGAGCCTATATCCACCCGATTCTGTGACCAAAAGGCGCGCATTGGACGGATCGGGCTCGATCTTCTGACGCAGGCGATAGATGTGGGTTTCCAGCGTGTGGGTCGTGACCCCGGCATTGTATCCCCACACTTCGTGCAACAGCACATCCCGTGCCACGACACCGTCGGTTGATCGGTACAGGAACTTGAGGATGTTGGTTTCTTTCTCGGTCAGACGGATCTTGCGGTCTTCTTCCGTGATCAGCATCTTCATCGCCGGCTTGAACGTATAGGGGCCAAGAACAAATACCGCGTCCTCGGATTGTTCGTGCTGCCGCAACTGAGCGCGGATCCGGGCCAGCAATACCGGAAATTTGAACGGTTTGGAGACATAGTCATTCGCGCCGGCGTCCAGGCCCAGGATCGTATCGGCATCGCTGTCATGACCGGTCAGCATCAGAATCGGGCTTTTGACGCCCTGTTTGCGCATCAGGCGGCACAGTTCCCGCCCGTCGGTATCCGGCAAACCCACATCAAGAATAACCAGATCATAGATCGCTTCGCGTGCGCGCTCCATCGCGGACTGGCCGTCTGAAGCTTCGAAAACGTCAAAGTCTTCGGTCATGACAAGTTGCTCGCTAAGCGCCTCGCGCAGATCCTCGTCATCGTCCACCAACAGGATTTTCTTGAGTTGAGCCATTTCCCGATCCTCCAAACGCTTTTCCATCACTTGCGCGCGGAATATGCAATCAACAAGATTTGCTGCAACGGTTTCACGCCTTCGTGTCAGAGTTGGCAGAAATGTTTCACATTTCCTTTCGAAACAGCTAGGAGAAGGGCTGAGCGTTATAGGGTAACATAGATGAGCCTCATCCCCGATATCACCGAACTTCTTGCCCGGGCCCGGGCCGATCTGCGCATGGGCGTTCCAGTGGTGCTGACCGATGACAGCGGCTTTAGCGTTTTGGCGATCTCTGCGGAAACGCTCAACCCGCAACGCCTGGCCGATCTGAAAAAGCTCGGAGACCCGGTGGTGGCCATTACCGGGCGGCGGGCCGAAACACTCAAGGCGCGGGCCTATGACGGCGATCTCGCGCGCGTTTCGATTCCCGCCGATGCAGATATCACTTGGGTGCAGGCGGTTGCTGATCCCTCTGACGATCTGAACGCGCCGATGAAAGGTCCGTTGATGACCGAGCGCCACGGCAACGCCAATTTGCACCGCATCGCGATTGCGTTGGCCAAGTCCGCGCGCATTCTTCCCGCCGCGGTCGTCGTGCCGGTCGAAGACGGTCGGGCCTTTGCCGTATCGCACGGCCTGACCTGCATTGACCACACGCGCGCCGCCCCGCATCTGGCGGACCGCAGCGCCCTGTATGAGGTGGTTGCCGCGCGTCTTCCGATGGAAGTATCCGAGGCCGGCCGCCTGCATGTTTTCCGCCCCGAAGATGGCGGAGAAGAACATTACGCAGTCGAAATAGGCCGCCCGGATCGGGACAAACCAGTGCTGGCCCGATTGCATTCCGCCTGTTTCACGGGCGATCTGATGGGCAGCCTGAAATGCGACTGCGGTCCGCAATTGCGCGGCGCGCTGGCACAAATGGGGGCCGAAGGGGCTGGCGTTCTTCTGTATCTGAACCAGGAAGGGCGTGGTATCGGGCTGGCCAACAAGATGCGTGCCTATTTTCTTCAAGATCAGGGTTTTGACACGGTAGAAGCAAACCACAGGCTGGGTTTCGAGGATGATGAGCGCGACTTCCGACTCGGGTCGGATATCCTGAAATCTCTGGGTTTCAATTCGGTGCGCCTGCTGACGAACAACCCTGCCAAGATCTCGATGATGGAACGCACGGGGATCGCCGTGACCGAGCGCGTTCCTTTGAAAGTGGGTGAAACCGCGCACAACCGCGGATACCTGGCCACGAAAGCCGCGAAATCTGGGCACCTGTTGTGACCCCAAACGATCTTGTGCTCACCCCGCGTGGCGTTCGCTTTCTCGGCAGGACGTTCCCCTGTTCGATTGGCAAAGGCGGATTGAGCAACACGAAACACGAGGGTGATGGGGCGACACCTACCGGATGCCATCGAATCGTCGGCATGCTCTACCGGCCCGACCGGCTGGTCGCCCCCAACTTCTGGGCAATCCCGATTGGGCCGCAGGACTTGTGGTCGGATGACGTCGAGGACAGCCACTACAATCACATGGTGCCGGCCCCTTATGCGTTCAGTCATGAAAAACTGCGCCGGGCTGATCCGCTTTACGATCTGGTCCTGTTGACTGATTGGAACTGGCCGAATGCCGTTCCCGGCAAGGGATCGGCTATTTTTCTGCACCAGTGGCGCAGGCCCGGCTACCCCACCGAGGGCTGCATTGCCTTCCGTCGGGACCATCTGCATTGGATTGCAGGGCGAATTTCCCTTGGAACGCGCCTAATCATCCCTGAGGTTTGACCCGCTCGCCGAAAATGGCCGACCCGATACGAACATGGGTCGCTCCCAAGGCGATGGCCTGCTCGAAATCACCGCTCATCCCCATCGACAACCCCTCAAGCCCATTGCGTGCGGCAATCTTGGCCAAGAGGGCGAAATGCAAAGTCGGTTCTTCATCGACCGGCGGGATGCACATCAACCCGCGTACCGGCAGGTCCAGCGATCGGCATTCCGCGATAAACCCGTCCGCATCCGCAGGAAGAACGCCTGCCTTCTGCGCTTCTTCACCCGTATTGACCTGAATGAACAGGTCGGGGCAGTGTCCCAACTCTTGCGCCAGCCGCGCCAGGGTTTTGGCCAGTTTGGGGCGATCGACCGAATGGATCGCATTGCACAGTTCCATCGCCTGCCTGGCCTTGTTGGTCTGCAACGGGCCGATGAGATGCAGATCGACGGCATCGAATTGCTCTTTGAAAGCGGGCCATTTGCTGGCCGCCTCCTGTACGCGATTCTCACCAAAACACCTGTGCCCCTGCTCAAGAACGGCCTGAACCCGCTCATTCGGTTGTACTTTGGATACAGCGATCAGTTTGACGGAACCGGCAGGGCGGTCCGATCTGGCTTCGGCATTTGCAATGCGTGAGGTGATTTCTTGCAACGACATGGGGCCCTCAATCTGTCTTTGGCGCAGAAAAACACCAAGTCGGCACAAAAGAAAAGGGCGAGTCCGAAGACCCGCCCTTAAACTTTACGGTTCAGATCAGCTTAGAAGTTGAACTGAGCACCGAAGTCGGCACGGATTGTGTCGCTTGCGCAAGCGTCACAGTCGTCACGGCCGATACCACCGCGCAGCGATGCACCGCCGCCCAGGTCGTAGATCGCACCGATAGCAACCTGCTGAGTGTCAGCAGAGGCGTTACCGTCACCGTAGGTGAACAGCAGGGTGGTTGCAGCGCCCAGGTTGTAGGCAGCCGACAGACCCCATGCAGTACCGTCGGTCGCAGCAACTTTGGTTGCGTCGTCCGCGACAAACAGAGTACCCGAGAAGTCACCCCATTCGCCACCAAGGGTCAGAACGGTCAGGCTCGGATCGCTGCCTGCACCTGCGTCGGTCTGACCATAGGCCAGAGCGGCAGTGATGTTGTTGAAGGTGTAGGTTGCGCTGATGTCCCAGCGGTCTGCATCGGTGAAGGTTGCCGGACCGGTCGGAAGGCCACCAGGAGTTGCAGGAACTGTAGCCAGTGTCGCTTGGTCGTACGAAGCGCCAAACGAGAAGTCGCCTACAGAGTACTGGAAGAACACAGCGTTCGAACCCGAACCGGTCGACGAGTATGCCAGGAAGCTATAGTCAACACCCGAGTACTGACCTGCGAACAGTTCCAGACCTACTTCGTTACCGTAGTAGTTTGCCAGGTTGTCAAACGAGCCAGCAACGTTGCCCGCGTCAACACGCAGACCACCGTAGATGACCGAGAAGCGCGCGCCGTTCAGGCCGGCCGAGTTTGCTTCACCGTTGTTGTTTTCGTCGGCTTGCAGACGAACACGGCCTTCAAAGCGAACGCCGCCGTCGGTTTCTACGATGCCGTCGATGTTCAGACGGAAACGCGAGACCAGGATAACGTCGTCGGTTTGAGTCGCAACGCTTGCGTTCGAAGTCTGAGTAACGACTGCGGTGCCGCCACCAGCAGTGCTAACAGTGGTCGGTGTGGTGCGAACAACGTCGTAGCTGCCTGTACGGTCTTCAACGTAGCCAATACCAAAACGGCCGTAACCGCTGAAGTTAACTTCAGCTGCTGCAACGCCTGCGGTCGCGATCAGCGCCGTCGATGCGAAGAGAACTTTTTTCATCTTGTTTCCCTCGGTTTCATTCAAAAGAGTTATCTACTCGACACATGCCTCGGCATATGTCTCAGCACGGACACCGTTTCGCTCTTTTTGCCCCCATTGCGCAAGCTTGGCATAAACCCGGTCACGTCATTGGGGTCAGATTGGTGCAAGGATGCCACAGTTCGTTTTTGCCCGGATCAGGCTGACACGCTTACATTTCAGAAGAATAGGCTTGTTGCAGCGAGGGTCCTTGGCTAGGAGTATGCCCTGAATACTGCACAACAAGTGAAACAGGACCTGCTGACAATGCGCCTGCCTACGATTTTGGGATTAATCATGCTGACCACCACTATTGCGGCATGCGGGCAGAATCGAAGCACTTCGACTTATTCCCCCAATCCCGCCAGCGGTAATTCCGATGAACGCGAGTTGAACGACCCTGAACGTACCACGCTTTGGGACATTTTCGATCGCAGCACGGCCGAGCAGACCACCAATGTAAACCGGTACTTGTGGGCAGCTTCTCTGGACATATTGAACTTCTTGCCTGTGCAGGAGGTCGATCCGTTTACCGGAGTGATCGTAACGGGTTACGGCACTCCTCCGGGCGGAGGACGGTCATACAGGGCGACCGTACACATCAGTGATCCGGCGCTTGCGGCGCGGTCTTTGTCCGTCGCCCTGCAATCCAGCGGAGGCGCCCCGGTAAGCGCGGCAACAACCCGCGCGGTGGAGGATGCGATTCTGTCCCGCGCGCGTCAGCTGCGCATCGCGGACAACAAGTTCTAGCACTCCGCCGAAAATCACACTAATACCACGCCGGGTTCCTACCCGGCGTTTTCATTCACGAAGGACCGCACAATGTCGCGCTATTCGGCCACCGAAATCGAAGCAAAATGGCAAGAAGCCTGGGACAAGGCAGGAATCTTCACCGCCAACCACAAGGCGGACAAGCCGAAATACTATGTGCTTGAGATGTTCCCCTACCCGTCCGGCCGAATCCATATGGGGCATGTGCGCAACTATACGATGGGCGACGTCATCGCGCGGCACAAGCTGGCCACCGGGCACAATGTTCTGCACCCCATGGGCTGGGACGCGTTCGGAATGCCGGCGGAAAACGCTGCCATGGCGATCGGCGGCCACCCCAAAGAGTGGACTTACGGCAATATCGCCGACATGCGCGCCCAGATGAAGCCGCTGGGCCTGTCGATCGACTGGTCCCGTGAATTCGCCACATGTGATCCGGAATACTATGGCCAGCAGCAGGCGCTGTTCCTCGACATGCTCGAGGCCGGGCTGGTCTATCGCAAGAACGCCGTGGTCAACTGGGATCCGGTGGACATGACCGTTCTGGCCAATGAACAGGTGGAAAACGGGCGCGGCTGGCGCTCGGGTGCGCTGGTGGAACGGCGCGAGCTGACGCAGTGGTTCTTCAAGATCTCGGATTATTCCGAAGAACTGCTGAACGCTCTGGACACGCTGGAAAACTGGCCCGCCAAGGTTCGGCTGATGCAGGAAAACTGGATCGGCAAGTCGCGCGGCCTGCAATTCGGGTTCGAAAGCACCGATGGTGGGGAACCGATCACTGTCTACACGACGCGCCCCGACACGCTGCTGGGCGCGTCCTTCGTGGGGATTTCGCCCGATCACCCGATCGCCAAACAGCTTGAGGCCGAAAACCCGGAAGTCGCTGAATTCGTTGCCGAATGCCGCAAGGGCGGCACCACGGAAGAAGCCATCGAAACTGGCGAAAAGCTGGGTTTCGATACCGGCATCCGCGTCAAGCACCCGCTGGACCCGAACTGGGAACTGCCTGTCTGGATCGCCAATTTCATCCTGATGGATTACGGCACCGGTGCGATCTTTGCCTGCCCGGCACATGACCAGCGCGACCTTGATTTCTGCCGCAAATACGATCTGCCGGTGATCGATACGTTCTTTGCGCTGGACGACGACACGCCGGTCGACAAGATCGCCTTTGTCCCGCCAAAGACCGAGAAAGTCCGCTGGGTGAACCATTTCGCAGGCTTGACCGAAGCAACCGGAGAAGAAGCGATCAACACCACCATCGATTTCGCCGAAAAAGCCGGTTGGGGCGAAGGGGTCACGAAATATCGCCTGCGAGACTGGGGCTTGAGCCGTCAGCGCTATTGGGGTTGTCCGATTCCTGTCGTTCACTGCGAAAGCTGTGGTGTGGTCCCTGAAAAGAAAGAGAACCTTCCGGTTCGCCTGCCCGATGATGTCACCTTCGACAAACCGGGCAACCCGCTGGACCGCCACCCGACCTGGCGCGACTGCGCCTGCCCAAACTGTGGCGCCCCTGCCAAGCGCGAGACCGACACGATGGACACATTCGTGGATTCGTCATGGTATTTCGCCCGATTCACCGCTCCGCGAGCGGAAACGCCCACCGATCTGGCCGAGGCGGAATACTGGATGAATGTAGACCAGTATATCGGCGGGATCGAACACGCGATTCTGCACCTGCTGTATTCGCGGTTCTTCGCCCGCGCGATGAACATCACCGGGCATTTGCCGGACAAAGCCATCGAACCCTTCGACGCGTTGTTCACGCAGGGCATGGTGACGCACGAGATCTACCAAACCCGCGATGCCAACGGTCGTCCGGTCTTTCACCTGCCCGAGGAGGTCACAGACGGAAAACTGGCTGACGGCACACAGGTCGAGATCATCCCATCGGCCAAAATGTCAAAGTCCAAGAAGAACGTTGTCGACCCGGTCAGCATCATCTCGGCCTTCGGCGCCGATACCGCGCGCTGGTTCGTGCTGTCCGATTCGCCACCCGAACGGGACGTGGAATGGACGGCTGCGGGGGCCGAGGCCGCGTACAAGCATCTCAACCGTGTCTGGAATCTCTGCGACAAGATCGGCGCCATGGACCCGAACGCCACGGGTGAAGGCGATGAGGAACTGCTGCGCGAGATGCACAAAACCATCCGCGATGTGACATTGGGTGTTGAAAGCTTTGGCTTCAACGCGGCCATCGCCAAGCTTTATGCCTTCACCAACACGCTGGCGAAATCCAAGGCAGGTGCTGCGGCCCAAAAGCAGGCCATCAAAACGCTGGCACAGCTGATGTCGCCGATGACACCGCATCTGGCGGAAGATATTTGGGCCCATCAGGGCGGCGAAGGCCTTGTGGCCGTTGCGCCATGGCCCGTCGCCGACGAGGCAATGCTGGTTGATGACACTGTCACCTTGCCGATTCAGATCAACGGCAAGCGTCGCGCGGAAATCAGCGTGGCCAAGGATCTGGACAAAGCCGAGGTTGAAAAAATTGCGCTCAGCACCGAAGCTGTTCAAAAGGCGCTGGAAGGGAATGCGCCGAAGAAAGTGATCGTCGTTCCGGGCCGGATTGTGAATGTTGTCGTTTGATCGCAGAACGTTTTTGCTGATGCCGCTGGCGCTGGCCGCCTGCGGCTTTGAGCCCGTCTATGCACCTGGCGGATCGGGTTCGGCCTTGTATGGCCGCGTCGAGGTGTCGGCGCCCAACACCGTGGAAAGCTATTTGCTGGTCCAAAATCTGGAACAACAACTGGGGCGAAGCGCCGGGTCGGTGAACGATTACAAGCTGGATGTTCAGGTTTCGACCGTAACGCGTGGCGCAGCAATCACCACCACAAACGAAACGCAGCGCTACACCATCGACGGAAGCGCACAATACAACCTGCGGTCCAACGCAACCGGTCAGATCATCGCCTCGGGCTCGGTGGCGGATTTTGTGTCATATTCTGCCGCAGGATCGACCGTTTCCACATTGGCGGATGAGCGCGATGCCAAGAGACGGCTGATGATGATTCTGTCGGGTCAGATCATGAACCGACTTTACGCCACACCGGATCTGGCCGCATGAAGCTGAGCCCGCGCGAGGCTGAGGGGTATTTTGCCAAGCCGGACGCGGACAAGACCGGGCTGCTTATCTATGGCGCGGATGCAATGCGGGTTGCGCTCAAGCGGCAACAGGTGCTGGCCGCTCTGCTTGGCCCCCAAGCCGAAGAAGAAATGCGCCTGACCCGCATGCCCGGTGGCGATCTGCGTGGTGATCCCGCCCTGCTGCTGGACGCGGTCAAGGCGGTCGGCTTCTTTCCCGGCCCACGTGCCGTTTTCGTGGAAGACGCAACCGAAACCGCGGCGCTGGCAATTCTGGCCGCGCTCGAAGATTGGGCCCCCGGAGACGCCCAGATCATCGTGACCGCGGGGCAATTGAAACCCAGCTCGAAGATCCGCAAGGCGTTCGAAGGCCACCCTGCCGCCTATGCCGTCGGCATTTATGACGACCCTCCCTCACGCGCCGAAGTGGAACGGGTTCTTGCCGAGTCGGGTATGAAAAACGTGCCCCGAGATGTCATGTCTGCAATCAGCGAATTGGCCGTCAGCCTCAGCCCCGGTGATTTCGCTCAAACGATTGAAAAACTGTCTCTTTACAAGCGCGGTGACAGCTCTGATTTGACGATCGAAGATATCGAGGCCTGCGCTCCGCGCTCGACCGAGGCGGCGCTGGATGATGTTCTCAACGTCGTGGCCGAAGGCCGCGCCGGTGAGATCGGGCCGCTGATCCGGAGGTTGCAGGCGCAGGGCACCAATGGCGTGACTCTGTGCATCGGAGCGATGCGGCATTTTCGGACACTCTATGCCTGCGCGTCCGATCCCCGTGGTGCTGCGCAGGGCATCGGCAAGCTGCGTCCGCCGGTTTACGGCAAACGGCGTGACCGTATCCTGCGACAGGCACAAGGTTGGGGGGCGGCCAAGCTGCAAACCGCGCTGACGGTTCTGACCGATACGGATTTGGCGCTACGGTCGGCCGGGCAGACGGCCCCCGCAATGGCGCTGGTGGAACGCGCGATGATCCGTTTGGCGATGTTGGCGCGATCCCGCTAGGTCACTCAGCCTTTTCCAACCAGTCGGCGGCAGACCGACCGGCCCAGCGCCCGGTCGCCAGGCAGGCCGTGAGCAGATAGCCCCCGGTTGGGGCTTCCCAATCCAGCATTTCCCCAACGCAAAACACACCCGGTAGGGCCGTCAGCATCAGCCGGTCATCCAGCGCTGTCCGTTTGACACCACCTGCGGTCGAAATGGCTTCGTCCATCGGGCGAAGGCCGGCATGCCGGATAGGCAGCTTTTTCAACATGCTCACCTGTACGGGTTGAGAGTGTCCGCCGCGTTTTGCCATTTCATGAAACAGGGCGATTTTCTGAGCAGACAAGTTCAGCGATTTTCTCATCCACTGGGACAGCGTTGTTTTCGACCGTTTCGCGGACAACCGCGCCAGCAGAGCCTGTTGGTCCAGATCAGGCGTCAGATCAGCAAACAATGGCTGCCCCGCGCGCAACGCCGGTGTCAGCGAGTACAGCCCTCCGCCTTCCAGACCGGTTCTGGAAATCGCAGCCTCTCCTCGGCTTTCCAAATCGCCTGCCATCCATCGGATCGATTTCAATGCGGCCCCGAAATGGGGCTGCATATGTGGGCTCCAATCAACGGAAATGGCTGAGTTCGCGGGTTCAAAGGGTGCTAAAGCCACGTCTTTTCCGGCCAATATCTGCGCCCAGTGACCGTCCGAGCCAAGGCGGGCCCAGCTTGCACCGCCCAGTGCCAGCACGGTGACATCCGTCGAAACACTGCGCCGCCCGTCCGGAGTGTCGAACACCGGCGCATCACTTTCCCAGCCAGTCCAACGCCAGCGGGTCCTGATCTCGACCCCGGCCTTGTCCAATCGTGCCAACCAGGCCCGCAACAAGGGCGAGGCCTTCATTGCTTCGGGAAACACGCGCCCCGTCGAGCCGACAAACAACGTCTGCCCCAACCCGCGCGCCCAGTGCTGAACAGCTTCGGCATCAAATTCAGACATGATCGGACGCAACCAATCTGCCGCTTCACCATAGGCGCGGATCAGGTCGTCAAGCGGCTCGTCCTTGGTCAGGTTCAGCCCCGATTTCCCGGCCATCAGGAGCTTGCGCGCGACCGAAGGTTTGGCCTCGGCCACCAACACGGAATGCCCGGCTGCGGCCAGCTGTTCGGCCGCCATCAACCCGGCGGGGCCTGCTCCGATCACCACTGCATGCGCCATTCGCACCCTCTTGCCTTCGCCCCTCACAGGCGCAAGTTTCACATCATCATGACGAACAGCGATCCGATCTGCCCGCTTTGCGGCCGCCCGATCCCCAATGGGGGTGGCAGCCTGCATCATCTGATCCCAAAACTCAAAGGAGGCAAGGGCGGACCTACCGTTCTGCTGCATCAGATCTGCCACAAAGAGGTGCACGCCACCCTGACCGAAGCCGAACTGGCACGCTGTTTCAACACGGTCGAGGCCCTGCGTGCGCATCCAAGGCTCGAGAAATTTCTGACTTGGGTCCGCAAACGCCCACCCGGGTTTCGTTCGAAAGTTCCGGGCAAGCGGCGCGGGCGCTGATCAACCCGGCAGGATCTGGCCGCCGACAATATCCGTCAGTGGTTCGGACAGGCCTTCGATCTCGATACCCTGAAAGTCTGGTACATGGGCGAATTGTGCGCCCGCAACATGCTGGAATTCCAACGTCGTATAGGCGCGTTTCCACAGCCATTCGCGGTTTTCAACAGCCCAAAGGTCAGGATTGGGCGGGGTTTCGTCGGTAAACGCATAGAAGTGCAGGTCAAAGCCGTAAGGGGCGACCTCCTGCATCGACAGCAACGACATGCCCCGGGCGCGCCAGAACGCGTCTTCGGAGGCAATATCGCCGGTTCGAAGGGTAATCTGACCGATCCGAGCCTGCGCAAAAGGCGCGTCGGGGTCCGCTGCATACGGCGGCCGGTTGCCTTCGAAATCATGTTGCAGCAGTTCGATGACGAACCCTTCGGGATCCGCAAAATGGCACATGTAGCCGATGTCCAGAAACTGGTTCGGCGTGCTCACTGGAACGTCGAACCTGCGCAGATGAGCCTCCGCAAGATCGACATCCGGCACAGTGATTCCTATCTTCCAGTAGCGCTGCCCCTTGTCATGGGAGTACCCTCCTCCACCCGGCAGCAACAAAATATCTGCGTCTGCACTGTCATAGCCGACACGGTAGCCGGTTTCTGCTGGGCCGACGGACATGCCCAGAATGTCGCGATAAAACGCGGCCAGCCGATCCGGGTCGGCGACCCGCAGGCGCAGTGCAGACAGCCTCATGAGCACAACCTTGCGATTCCCGCCGCGATCTCGGGGTCGGCGTTCACGCTGTCGGCCACCAGATCGCGTGCGGTTTGCATCAGGTGATCGGGATCGACAATCCGGTCCACCAGGCCAAATTCATACGCCTCCTGCGCGGTGATTTTCTGACCCGCCAAAAGGATCAACTTGGCCCTTGCCGGTCCGACCAGAGCCGCCAGCCGCGCGGGGTCGGACGGTTGTGGCAGAAACCCCAGCTTCATCACCGGATAGAAGAACTTGGCCGATGGCACGGCAATGCGCAGATCGCAGGCCAGTGCCATACCGTTGGCCCCGCCTGCCAAAGTGCCGTTCAGTGCGGCAACGGTCAGACAGGGCAACGCGGCAATGGCGCCGGACAGCCTTTCCCAGACATCCGATTTGGCCAGACCGGCGCGCGCTTCGTCCAGATCTGCCCCTGCGCTGAACACTTTGCCCGCGCCGGTCAGGATCAACGCCTTGGCCCCTGTCGCGGATTCGGCGATCTCGGCCAGTTCCGCGAGCATGGCCCCGGTCAGGGCGTTCGCCTTGCCGGGATTGTTGATCGTGACGGTCCACAGGCCGCCTTCTTTGGTCAAATCGATCATATCAGCCCGGCCCGTTTGCGAATGTCTTCAAGCCGCAGCGATATTTCAGTGCCAAGAAACTCATCGGCATCATCCGAGCACATCCACAACAGCGCCCGTGCGGGCCAGTCCGCGGGAATATGCACATCCCAGTCCAGCTGACTGACGGGATTTATGCCGCTGGCCTTGATCGACCGCTGCATATCGGTGGCCACCGTCCCCGGTGACAGGCCCATGGCGCGAATACCATTATGGGCTTCTTCCAGATGCAGACATTCCGTGAGCATCTTGGCCCCGGCCTTCGAGGCGCAATAATGGCTCCAGGCTTCGACCGGGTTCGATGCTGCACCGGACGAGATCGTCAGAATGCTCCCTCCTCCCGCAGCCCGCATCACCGGCAACGCCGCGCGCATCCCGTAGAAAATACCTTTCAGGTTGATGTCGATGGCCTTGCTCCACGCCTCGGTGTCAGCATTCGAGAGATGAAAAATCGGATCGATCACACCCGCGTTGCCGATCAGAACATCCAACCCACCGAACCGGTCCACGCATGTGGCCACGGCTTGTTCCACCTGCGCGAAATCGCTGACGTCACAGGCCAATGCGATGGCCTGATCGCCCAATGCGGCCGCCAGAGCGTCAATCTGATCCTGGCTACGAGCCACCAATGCGACATTGGCGCCGGCTGCGGCAAAAACGCGCCCTGCCTCGGCCCCAATTCCTCGGCTGGCCCCGGTTATGAGAACAGTTTTTCCCTGCATTTGCCCTTCCTCACGCATTGCAATCTCTGTCGGCTACAGCCGTAGCGCGTAAACGGGGAAAGGGTCCAGCCCTTGCCCCCTTGACGATACCCGCCACAAAACCGACCATGCGCCACAAATTGATCAAGAAGGGTTACCTTATGTCCGTTTTCCTTCGCCGCAGCTGCGGCGCTGCCCTGGCTTATGCCGTTGCCACCCAAGGGGCGTTTGCCGATCTGTCGGCCGATGACGTCTGGTCCGATTGGCAGAGCTATTTCACCTCGATGGGTTACACCGTCACAGGAGACGAAAGCACCTCGGGCGACGTCACCACGATTTCCAACATGACACTTTCAGTTGCCCTTCCCGAAGAGGACGGACAGTTTCAGATGGTCATGCCGGAAATGACACTGACCGAAAATGATGACGGGACCGTTACCATTGACCTGCCGGAAAGCTTTCCCATGGAAATCACCGGTCAGGCCGAAGACGAAAACTTCGCAGCCACTGTCACTTATTCCCATAGCCAACTTAACATGGTCGTGTCAGGTACACCGGACGACATGACCTATGACTACAAGGCTGACAATCTGGGCGTGAAACTGGATTCGATTGAAGTCGATGGTGAGGCTCTGCCCAAGGATGTGTTTGGTATCGATGTCCAAGCAAGCGATCTGTCCGGCAGCTCGCGGATGCAGATCGGTGACAATCGGAACATCAGCCAGACGTTCAACGCAGCCACGTTAACTTATGATCTGAACTTTCAGGATCCTGAAAGCGGCGAAAGCGGGTTGATCAACGGTCAACTCGATCAACTGGCATTTGAGGGCAACAACGTGGTCCCGCCGGATTTTGACTTTTCGGACCCAGAAGCCTTTTACAAAGCCGGTTTTTCGTTTGACGGCACCTTCACCTATGCCGCGGGCAGCACGGATCTGAGCGGGACCAGCGAAGGTCAGGCGTTCTCGATGAACAGCACGTCCGAAGGCGGGCGTTTTGCAGCCAGCATCGATGCAGAGCGTATCGTCTATGACATTGACCAGAACAGCACGAAGATGGCCGTTACCACGGCGGGCCTGCCGTTCCCGATCGAACTTTCGATGGCCAAGGCGGGCCTGAACTTCGAATTCCCCATCCAGCAATCGGACGAGGTTCAACCCTTCGGCTTTGGGCTGAACCTGACCGATTTCACCATGTCGGACATATTGTGGGGCATTTTCGATCCTGCGGGCGCGTTGCCGCGTGATCCGGCGACGATTGCGCTGGATGCGACGGGAACCGCGAAAGTGCTGATGAATATCTTCGATCCTGAAATCGACGTCGAATCCGACGAAGCGCCGGGGGAATTGCACTCGCTGAAGATCAACGAACTGCTGGTTTCGCTGGTTGGCGCCAAACTGACCGGTGACGGTGATTTTGCTTTCGACAACACCAATACCGAAGAGTTTGATGGCCTGCCCAGCCCAAGCGGCGTGGCGAACCTTCAGCTGGTTGGCGCCAACCAGTTGATCGACACCCTGATCGGCATGGGAATCATCTCGGACGAAGACGCGCTGGGTGCCCGCATGATGATGGGTCTGATGGCAGTTCCGGGCGAAGAACCTGACACACTGAACTCGAAGATCGAGTTCACCGAAGACGGCCAGATCCTGGCGAATGGTCAACGTATCAAGTGACAATCAACGGAAAGGGCCGCGCAACATGCGGCCCTTTCTCTGTCCTGCCAACCCCTGCCCAAACCTCTGAAACGGCACGGGTTCACCGCGATCCTCAACGCACAATCTGGTCACAGGTCTTGCGAGACGGGCAGTCCAAGGCTAGGTCCTTGGCAATCAACCCGGAGGCCTCATGACCTGCTCACCAGAAGAAATCAGCCATCACTTGCTTGACGTGGCCCGCAAGTCAGGCGCGGACGCGGCGGATGCCATCGTTATCGACGGATCCTCTGTTTCCGTCGAAGTGCGGGGCGGCGCGCTGGAACATGCCGAACGCTCGGAAGGGACTGATTTGGGATTGCGGGTGTTTCTGGGCAAACGATCCGCCATTGTGTCCAGTTCCGACAGCCGCCCTGAAACCTTGCGCGCCATGGCGGAACGAGCTGTCGCAATGGCCAGAGAGGCCCCCGAAGATCCGTTTTCCGGGCTGGCTGACACGGACCAGCTGGTCACAGACTGGAACATAGAGTCACTGGAATTGTCAGACCCCGCCCCGGCCCCGTCTGCCGAAGCCCTGATGCAGGATGCTCTGACGGCCGAGGCCGCAGCACTGGCCGTCGCCGGCGTTACCCAGGTGTCGGATGCGGCCGCAAGTTACGGAACCCACCATGTGCATCTGGCCGCGACAAACGGGTTCACCGGCGGGTACGCGCGCAGCAGCCGGTCAGTTTCCTGTGTTGCGATCTCGGGCGAAGGCACCGGGATGGAACGGGACTATGACGGCGACAGCCGGACGTTCCAATCCGACCTGCGCAGCGCGGAAGAAATCGGGCGCACAGCAGGCGAACGCGCCGTGCAACAGGTTGGTGCGCGCAAACCTGTGACGGGAAGTTTTCCGGTGCTCTTCGACGAACGGATCTCGTCCTCGCTCATCGGCCACCTTCTGGCCGCAAGCAATGGCGCGGCGATCGCACGGGGCGCATCCTGGCTCAAGGATAGCTTGGGGCAGGACGTTCTGCCTGCGCATCTGTCCCTGGTCGAAGACCCACACCGCCCGCGCATTTCGGGCTCGCGTCCCTTTGATGCCGAGGGTCTGCCGACACAACGCCGGGCAATCGTGGAAAACGGCGTTCTGACCGGCTGGACGTTGGACCTGTCAAGCGGGCGAAAACTGGATATGGCGTCCACGGGAAATGCCGCTCGTGGGGTCTCGGGCCCGCCATCGCCCAGCAACTGGAACCTGAGCCTGACACAAGGTGACCAAAGCCGCGCCGACCTGCTGCGCGATATGGGTACCGGGTTGCTGGTCACGTCCATGATCGGATCGACGATCAACCCCAATACCGGTGACTATTCAAGGGGTGCATCGGGCTTCTGGGTCGAGAATGGCGAGATCACGCATCCGGTCAATGAATGCACCATCGCGGGCAATCTGCGGGACATGCTGCGCCGGATCATCCCGGCGAACGATGCCCGCCCATACCTGTCGCGCGTGGTTCCGTCACTTCTGATCGAAGGAATGACACTTGCCGGCAACTGATCTGCCCCTGCTGATCGAGGCGGCGCTGGAGGCCGGCAAGATCGCCACGCGCTATTCCGGCACGCAAGCACAGCGCTGGGACAAACCCGATGGCGCCGGCCCAGTGACCGAGGCAGATCTTGCCGTGAACACGATGCTGGAGGAGCGGTTGTGTTCGGTGCGACCGGGCTATGGCTGGCTCAGTGAGGAATCCGAGGATTCCACCGACCGGCTGGACCGTAACAGCACTTTCATCATCGACCCGATCGACGGCACCCGGAGCTTTGCAGAAGGCGCGCGCACCTGGGCACATTCCATAGCCGTCGCCGATAACGGCGTGGTGACGGCGGCGGTCATTTACCTGCCGATGCGGGATTTGCTGTACACGGCGGCACAGGGTCAGGGCGCCACTCTCAATGGTAAGACGATCACGACCTCGGACACCGCAGAGCTTTTGCAATCAGAAATTCTGGCCGCCAAGCCAAATCTTGACGCTCGGCACTGGCGCGACGCGCAGGCGCCAGATTTCGAACGCGCGTATCGCCCGTCACTTGCCTATCGCATGGCTTTGGTCGCGCAGGGTCGGTTCGATGGCATGCTGACCCTGCGCCCCAGTTGGGAATGGGACATTGCCGCCGGCGACCTGATCATCCGAGAAGCCGGCGGCGTCTGTTCCGACCGTACGGGTCAACGGCTGATCTTCAACAATATGCATCCCAGGTTGAACGGCGTGATCGCCGCCAGCGCCTCGATTCATCAGCAACTGTCGGCACTGCTGGATCCGGCCGGGCCGGGAATCGGAACATGAGCAAACCGCGCTCACTCAGCCTGGCCGCCTACAGGGTGTTGTCATGGGGGTTGCGCAACGGGGTTGCGCCGCAATCCAACCTGCCGCGCCCCGAAGGTGAGTTGCTATGGATCCATGTTGCCACCCCGGATCGGCTGCGGGCTGTGACCGACTTCTGCCGTCGGCTGTCGCAGGTCAGGGCCAAGCTGAATTTCCTGCTGACAGCCCCCCCGGATGAGGATCTGTCCAACTGGCCGGACAGCAGGTTCCCTTTGATCAACCTGCCACAGGAACAGAGTGGCGCCGCCCGCGAGTTTATCGAATACTGGCGTCCGAACATGGGGTTGTGGGTCGGTGGCGATCTGATGCCCAACATTGTCACGCGCGCTGACGAACAGGCGATCCCGCTGGTCCTGTTCGACGCCCAATTCAGCGTCACTCTGTCCCGGAACGCCCGTTGGCTGCCGGACATCACGCGGGTGACCTTTGACTGTTTCCGCAAGATTCTCACGCCATCCGCCGAGACAGCTCGGCAGATCCGCCGCCTCGGGATCCAATCCGGAAAAGTTGCGGAATCACCGCCTTTGCGGATCAGCCCCAATCCCCGGCCCTGGCCTGAAGACGAGCTTATCGAGACCACACATACACTTGCCGGGCGCCCGGTTTGGTTGGCGGCATGGGTTCAGGACAAGGAGTTCATCTCGGTTCTGACAGCCCACCGTCAGGCGCTGCGGATGCTGCATCGGCTGGTTCTGGTGTTGCACGTGGCAAACGAGCCGGAAGTCTCGCCGCTGAGACGGCGGCTGGAATCGATGGACCTGCGCTGCATCAGCTGGGATGAAGGGGACATGATTGAAGACACCACTCAGGTCGTCCTGACATCGGACCCCGAAAACCTGGGCCTATGGCATCGCATGGCACCAGTGACCTTCATGGGCAGTTCACTGGAACGCGGCGCGGGCGGTCAGGACCCGTCCGAAGCAATCGCGCTGGGGTCTGCGATCATGTTCGGACCATATGTGCACCGCCATCAGGAAATCTATTCCAGCCTGCAACAGGTGAACGCCGCCAAAGAGGTTAAGACTGCAACCGAACTGGGCGACGCCGTTGTGCAGCTTCTGGCGCCGGATCAAGCTGCCGACATGGCGTTGGCTGGATGGCAGTTGTTGACCGAAGGCGCACCGCAGGCTGACGCCCTGATCGAAATGGTACAGGATATTCTGGATCAGCGGAGTGCGGATCATGCGGGCACCTGATTTCTGGAACACGACCCCGGACCAACCGGATCTGAGGGCGCGTCTGCTGGCACCGTTGGGGCGCCTATATGCAGCGGCAACCGCCCGAAGGATCGCCTCGGAATCCGGCGAAAAGCCGGGTGTACCCGTGATCTGTATCGGCAACCTCAATGCTGGTGGAACCGGTAAAACACCTACGGTGATCTGGACCCTTGAACAGCTTCGAGGCGCCTGGCACGAACCACATGTTGTCACGCGGGGGCACGGAGGCTCTTTGGACGGGCCGGTGCAGGTTGATCCGGCCCGGCACACGGCTGCCGAAGTAGGAGACGAGCCGCTGCTTCTGGCGATGTTTGCCGAAGTCTGGGTTGCCAAGGACAGGGCGGCGGGCGCACGGGCCGCCGCAGCGGCGGGCGCCACGGTAATCGTGCTGGATGACGGGTTTCAAAACCCTTCGGTGGCCAAGGATTTCTCGATCATTGTTGTCGATGCTCAACGCGGGTTCGGAAACGGTTTGTGCCTGCCTGCCGGGCCACTGCGGGAACCGGTCGACATCGGGTTGAAACGGGCCGACCTTGTGTTGTCTTTGGGCGATGAGGCCGCGCAAATGGCTTTCACTGCTCAGTGGGGCGACAAGTTGTCCGTTCCCCATGTCACCGGAGCAATCGAGCCCCTGCAAACCGGCATGGACTGGACCGGCACACGCGCTTTGGCATTTGCCGGGATCGGCCACCCCGAGAAGTTCTTCACAACCCTGCGGCAGCTGGGCGTAGACCTGGTCCGCGCCGAAGCCCTGGACGATCACCAGCCTCTGACTCAGGCACTGATGGCCCGTCTGGAAAACGAGGCGCGCCAACTGGGTGCTCAGATGATAACGACCGAGAAAGATGCCGTACGTCTGCCCCCGGCTTTTCGGAGCAAAGTGATCACTCTGCCGGTACGTCTGCGGGTCGGCGAAACTGACAAGGTCCGCGACATGCTGCTGAAGGCAGCACCACCTGCACCACAATAGGCCCGGTCGGCCCACGCAGGGCCAACCGGAAAAGGGTGTTTAGCCACCCAGTTCGTCTTCGATCAGCTTTTTGAAGTCAGCGTAGGACTGGTTGTCGACCTTCTTGCCGTTCACCACAAATGATGGCGTCGCCTGGATGCCATCTCGTTCGGCGTTTTCCTGATACCACGCAGCCAATGTCCGCGCCTTGGTACCGTCTTGCAGGCAAGCCTCAAGCTGATCGCCATCGATGCCGGCCAAACGACCGATCTTGCGCAGCTCGTCCACGATCTCGGCCGGACCACCTGCGCGTGTCCATTCTGCCTGCCCTTCATAGATCAGGTCTGTGATACCGAAGAACTTTTCGGGGCCAGCGCAGCGTGCAACCATCGATGCCCAAAGCCCGTAGCGGTCAAAATACACCTCACGATAGGTAAACTTGACCTTGCCGGTGTCGATGAAGTCTTTCTTGAGTTGTTTGAAGGCCCCCTGATGGAAACTCGCGCAATGCGGGCAGGTATAGGACGCATATTCGATGATTTCGACAGGTGCATCCTCGGCGCCCAGCACCATTTCGACGATCGTCGAAGTATCCAGGTCCGCCTCCTGCGCTTCGGCGGCACTGACCAGTGGAATGGTGACATTGGTGTTCGACCCTGTCAGCCAATAGCCGCCAGCGGCCACGGCGACGGCCGCACAGATTACGGTTGCAATACGGCTCATTTTCAGCCCTTTCTCAGCGTTTCTGTTTGGATAAAACGTTGCGCCCGAGACGTTCAAGAGCCGCGCGCAAATCTTCATCATGTACATCGCGTGACATTTTGTCGGCCTCGGCGGCAATGTCAGGCGCAATCTGGGGTTTGGCTTGCTTCGGCTTGTGGTCGAAACTGGCCTGCCCCTCGGCAAATCCGGTCGGAGCGGTCTGGGTGATACGGACACGGCTGATGGCGTTATAGCCATAGACCGCGTTTACCTTGCCGCGCAGCTGTTCCTTCTGCATTTCCAGCATCGGAGCCTGTGGCCCGGTCGTCAACACGGTCAGGGTGGCACCAAATCCGCCCTTGCCATAACCCACTTTGACCGGGCGCGCGATGGCGGCGGTTTCCTGGCCGACAATCTCGGCCCAGTGGGTCAAAAGCCGCGACACGGCAAACCCCCGGCTTTCCCCGGCGCGCCGGATCTGATCGTTCAGCAAGGATGCGGTGCGTTTGAACCCGCGGGTCGAAGAACGTCTGCGTTGCATCTGGTTTCCTGCTCCTACGCCTCTATTGTACTGGGCAGGCCACCATGTGCCAGCGAAACCCGACCGGGAGTTGAATAAAACTTGCGTGACTCTGCTGAATTCACCGTCAGTGATGCGTTGCTGGAGTGGTACGACCGCCACGCCCGCGAAATGCCATGGCGCATCGGTCCGGCGGATCGCGCCTCCGGGATGCGCCCCGATCCCTATCGGGTCTGGCTGTCCGAAGTGATGTTGCAGCAAACTACAGTTGCCGCCGTTCGCGACTATTTCCTGCGCTTCACCACCCGCTGGCCTACGGTTCAGGCTCTGGCCGCCGCACCGGACGAGCAGGTCATGGGGGAATGGGCCGGGCTTGGCTATTACGCCCGCGCCCGCAATCTTTTGAAATGCGCCCGTGCCGTCACGCAGAAATACGATGGCCGGTTTCCCGACAGCTTAGAAGCGCTGCTGAACCTACCCGGCATAGGCCCCTATACCGCCGCTGCGATCTCGGCCATCGCGTTTGATCGGCCCGAAACCGTGCTGGACGGAAACGTCGAGCGTGTCATGGCCCGGCTCCATGACATTCACGATCCGCTACCCGGGTCCAAACCCCTGCTGAAGGAAAAGGCGTCGGCCCTGACCCCGACCATACGTCCCGGCGATTACGCGCAGGCGGTCATGGATTTGGGGGCAACCATCTGCACGCCGAAGTCGCCGGCATGTGGCATTTGCCCCCTGCGTGACCCCTGTCAGAGCCGCGTCGCAGGCACCCAAGCCGACCTGCCACGAAAAACACCCAAAAAGCCCAAACCCACGCGCTATGGGCACGTGTATGTTGCGCAAAGCGCAGACGGGGCCATGGTGCTGGAACGCCGGCCTGACAAAGGTTTGCTGGGCGGAATGCTGGGCTGGCCCGGATCAGAGTGGAACGATGCCCCGGCCGAACAGCCTCCATTCCCCGCGAATTGGACGATGTTGCCGGGCGAAGTGCGCCATACGTTTACGCATTTCCACCTGATTTTGCGGATCTGGACCACAGATGCCGCCGATCACGACATACCCGAACATCTGACAGTTGTAGACAAACACAGCTTCAGGCCCGGCGACCTGCCAACCGTGATGCGCAAGGCCTATGATCTTTGGCGAGGACAATAAGTCCGCTGTGCAAGTCTTCGAGCCATGGCTAGGATATCTCCGTAAAGTCGGAGCAGAAAAGATGATCGCAACAGGCACATTGTCCCGCTGGCAATCTGCATCCCCTTTCTGGGTGTCGCTGCTGCTGATTCCGCTGGTCTGGTTTTCAGCTGCTACCGGTGGATGGTCACTGCTGCTGGTTCCTGCCGCAACCTGGTGGGCTTTTGCAGTGCTGGACCGGATCACCGGGCTCAACACTCAAAACGCCGACCCCGAGACGCCGGACACGGCGCTGCAATGGTACACACTGCTAATAAAACTCTGGGCCCCGATCCAGTTCGTCACCCTTTTTGGTCTGATCTGGTACGCAACCCACAACACCCATCTGTCAACGCTTGAGAAAATCGGCCTCTTCTTTGGCATGGGCGTCATTTCGGGCACGATTGGGATCAATTACAGCCACGAGTTGATGCACCAGAAAAGCCGCCTGGAACGCTGGCTTGGGGACATCCTTCTTGCCATGGTGCTGTATTCTCATTTTCGGTCCGAGCACCTGTTGGTCCATCACCGCCATGTTGGCACCCCGCGCGATCCGGTAACGGCGCGCTACAACGAAGGTTTCCATCGCTTCTATCCCCGCGTTCTGTGGCAATGCTGGGTTTCGGCCTTCAACGCCGAGCGCAACAAGCTGGCCCGCATCGACAGACCGTGGACAGATCGTTCAAACCCGTTCTGGCGGTACTGGGCGCTGCAAGGTGGGATGCTGGCACTGGCCGGCCTGATCGGAGGATGGTCCGGCGTGGCGCTGTTTCTGCTTCAGGCTGGTGTCGCGATCTGGCAACTCGAGCTGGTCAATTACGTCGAGCACTACGGCCTGACCCGAAAATATCTGGGCGAAGGACGGTACGAGCATGTCCTGCCACGCCATTCCTGGAATGCCTCGCAGAAAGCTTCGAACTGGTTGCTGATCAATCTTCAACGCCATTCGGACCACCATTACAAACCCAATCGCCGGTTTCCGCTGCTGCAACATCACGCGTCGGACACGGCACCGCAATTGCCCTATGGCTATCCCGTCATGACCGTGTTCGCCATGTTCCCTCCGCTGTGGCGGCGGGTCATGAACCCGCGCGTTCGCGCGTGGCGGCGCCACTTCTATCCCGAGATCACCGACTGGCACCCCTACAACAAATCTTTGAACCCCATGCCCAAAGCGTGATCGCAGCGCGCACAGGCGCGCTGCTTGGCCCAACTGTCAGCACTGCATCTGCGATGCTGTTCTGACGGGCGGGAGGCCCTCAGCTTTTCATCACCCAGACATCCATCGGCGCCTCGACCCCTCGCACGGGTTGGTCGCGACAGGCAACAAAACCGGCCATGACCTCCGGCGCCTGCGGGTTTTCTTGCTCAACCCGCAGGCGTACGGCATCGCTGACAACGATACGCGCCTTGAATTCACGCGTCAGTGCCTCAAGCTTAGCCGCCACATTGACCGCATCGCCAATCACCGCGAATTCCAACCGGTTGGCACCGATATCCCCAAGTACGACCGAGCCGTAATGCACCCCAACGCCGACATGGATTTCGGGCTCTCCCACCCTGCGACGTTCCAGATTCCAACGGTCGATCACACCCACCATCGCACGCGCGCAGTCCAGGGCATTGCTCGCGTCCAGGGGCGTTGGCACCGGAGTGCCGAAGGTCGCCATCAAACCGTCGCCCAGATACTTGTCCAAGGTCCCGTGGTGCCGGAATACCTCGGTTTCCATACGGGCATGAAACCCGCGCAGAACCTCGATCACTTCATAGGGATCCCGCCCGGCGGCGTATTTGGTGAACCCGACGATATCGATGAACAGTACCGCCACATCTTCCTTGCGGACCTGTTTCAACGGCTCATCGTTCTGGCTCAGCTCATCCACCACATTGGGCGAGAAATACCGCGACAGGTTGGCCCGTTCCCGTTCCAATCCCGCGTTGTTCATCAACAATTGATTGAGACGCCGCATCGAAATGCCCAGCGTTACCGCGACCATTATGAATACGATCACTTGCTGGATACGTTGAGGGACCATGAAACTGTTGGGGTCCAACAGTTCGGCAACATCCGGATAGTCCTGCAAGGCCTCTGCAACCTTTTCGCTGATGCCCGGAATCGGCGTTGCCACCCACGAGGCAACGATCCAACCGATCGTCCACATCAATGCCGTCCACGAACCGATGGCAATGACCGTGCGCCAGGAATAGGCCAGGGTTCCAGCCGCCAGGATGACGAAAAAGTACTGAAAGTTGTCAAACCGGTATTGCATGGCCAGAGGGCGGACATCGTCGCTGAACGGGTTGGGCACAATCATTCCAAGGGTCATGATCAGCAAATCCACGAAGATCAAAAGAAGCTCGACCCGCGATTGTCCCACCCGACCGGAACGGCGGATCAGCCAACCGTTGGCGCAGATCAGCAGCAGAATGAAGTGATACCAAAGCACCTCCCATTGCGGGTTCAGGAAAACCAGAAGAACCCCGGTCAGTGCCATCGCCACCCAGCGCGCGCGGACGGCCAGTTCCAACCCTTCACGCTTGTGCCGCTCCAACGCGGCCTCGGTGTATTTGTTGTCCAGATCGAACGTGTCAGGTTCCGTGAAAAACAGACTGCGGCGGGGCTGCGCGGTTGTCTCGGTCATGGCCGTGATCTTTCTTGCAGTGTCAGGATCAACAACATGCAATCACTGTTGATCCGAAAACAAAAGACCCCGCCGTAGGATCGGCGGGGCAAGGCGTAGTGCCTTGTGTCAGGCCACAGGCACCGGCGGTGTTCTTTGTATCAGTTCATCTCGGCCCGGATCTGCTGGCGCAGAACGTCGATCGGAACCGTTTTCCCGTCACGCTTGAAGCACCAATAGGTCCAGCCATTGCAGGACGGCGCATTTTCCAGATGGGCGCCCACCTGATGGATCGAGCCTTTGACGTTGTCACCGACCAATGTGCCATCGGCCCGGACCTTGGCCTTGTGACGCCTGTTCATTGAATAGAGTTCTTCGCCCGGGCGCAGCATCCCACGCTCGACCAGCTGGCCGAAGGGAACGCGGGGTTCGGCGCGCTTGCTGGCGCTGACTTCCAGAGCCTCACGATCGAATTTGCGGACCTTGGCAATGCGCTTCTCGGCCACCTTGCGGTAGCTTTCCTCGCGTTCGATACCAATGAACTCGCGGCCCAGCATCTTGGCGACGGCTCCGGTCGTTCCGGTGCCGAAGAACGGATCCAGCACCACGTCCCCGGGGTTGGTCGAGCCGATCAGAACACGGTGCAGCAGTGATTCCGGCTTTTGCGTCGGGTGTGCCTTGTCACCGTTTTCATCCTTCAGACGTTCATGCCCGGTGCAGATCGGCAGCACCCAGTCGCTGCGCATCTGCACGCCTTCGTTCAGGGCCTTCAGCGCCTCATAGTTGAAAGTGTACTTGGCCCCTTCGCGCTTGGATGCCCAGATCATCGTCTCATGCGCGTTGGTAAAACGTTTGCCACGGAAGTTGGGCATCGGGTTTGATTTGCGCCAGACCACATCGTTCAAAATCCAATAGCCCTCGTCCTGCAACGCCGAACCAACGCGGAAGATGTTGTGGTAAGAGCCGATCACCCAGATCGCACCATTTGGCTTGAGCAGACGGCGCGCCGCCTTCAACCACGCGCGGGTGAATTGGTCATAGGCACCAAAGCTGGAAAACTGATCCCAGTGATCATCCACCGCATCCACCTGAGAATTGTCCGGGCGATGCAGCTGGCCTTTCAACTGCAAATTATAGGGCGGATCCGCAAAAATCAGGTCAACGGATGCCTCGGGAAGACTGTTCATCACTTCGATGCAGTCCCCGGATAGAATCGTGTTTAAAGGGGGCGCGATTGCGCCCTTTTTGGTGGTTGTCGTCATATCACTGCCTCAAGTGTCCACGGCGCTTTTGCGCTCATTTGGTTGAGACAAGGATGAGTCAAAGACGAATCGGCGTCAATTTCTTTTTTGAATCAGCGACTTACGATTTACCCTTGATACAAGATATTGTGCACCGGCTTGAACGAACGTCTATGGTGTGGGGTCACGCCAAGATTTTGCAGGGCTTCCTTGTGTTGTTTTGACGGATAACCGGCGTTGGTTTCCCATCCATATCCCGGATGCTGTTGCGCCAAATCCACCATCACCTGATCACGCCAGTTTTTCGCAAGGATCGAGGCGGCTGCAATCGACACCGATCGGGCATCCCCCTTCACGACCGCCTGCGACGGGATTTTCAGGCCGCGTGGAATCATGTTCCCGTCAATCAGCAGGAAATCGGGGGCCGGTGTCAGTGCCTCGACCGCGCGCAGCATCGCCAGATGCGATGCCCTGAGGATGTTGATCTCGTCAATTTCGGCGACCGAGGCTTCGGCCACGGCAAACTCGGCGCTGCGCCGGATCTCGGCATCCAGGGCGGCCCGACGTCTGACCGTCAGCTTCTTGGAATCATTCAACCCTTCGGGGATGGCCTGTGGGTTCAGGATCACCGCTGCCGCGACGACCGGGCCGGCCAAGGGGCCGCGCCCGACCTCATCCACACCCGCGATACGGCAATGTCCCCGGTCCAGCAGCGCCTGTTCAAGTTCGAAATCTGGTTTTGTCATCCCTTTGGAAAACCGTGTTTCGCTCAGTGCCGCAAGAAAAAAAGAGAGGGCAGCCCACACCACCCTCTCTCACGCGGCGCGTCTTTGGCGCCGCTCCTGCTCAACCGGTGTTACTGGTAAACGACACGGTATCCTTTCTGGCGCAGGCACGCGGGTTCGTAGGCCCGCTTGACCTTTTGGCCATTCCAGAAACCGACTTTGCACTCTTGCGGCAGGCTATTGGCATGTTTGTAGTGCTTCTTGAGGCATTTCGGCCCAAGCAGCGGATGATCCTGTGAATACCCGTTGAATGTGCGCAGGCAGCGCTGGGGCAGATCATAGCGCGCCACGCGCGGCGGCAGAGGGCGCACCGGCTGCGGCGTGTAAGGTGCCGGTGTATAGGTCTGTTGGCGAGTCGCCCGATCCTTTTTCTTTTCCTTGTTGTAATAGTGAACCCCGGCCCCGATGAGCGCGATGGCCGCCAGCCCGCCAAGAATGTCCTTTGCGTCCGCAGCCCGTGCCTGAGTCGCAGAAACCCCGGTTATTGCAACCGCGGTCGCAACGATGAAAGCGATGAATTTCCTGTGCATGATGCGTGTCCTTCATAGTGTTTGGGCGACCGTGTGACGGAGCGCGTCCTGATTGCCCTGACACTGGGGGCGACCGGTCCAGACAAGCAATAACGGCCCGGTGTTATCGGATATCAGAGCCCGCAAACCCCTTGGGTTATTGAATATCGCGGCAACTCATGCGCAGGATGCGGCCTATGAAACAGATCCTCTCTTCTCTGACCTTTGCGGCCCTGATATCGCTTGGCTCTGCTGCGTCTGCGGCGGATTGCTATGCGGATTACAAGGCCAAGAAAGACAACCCGTTGCGTCTGCACTATGGGGTCATTCAGGTCTCGAACTGCGACAAGGGCCAGGCCCAGGCAGAAATCGCCCAGCGCCTGAGCGCGTCAGGCTGGACCTTGCTTGAAGTGCAGTCCGTTTTCGGGCCGGAAGGGTTGGATCAGAGGAAAGGCAATGCCGGAAAATTCTATCTCCGTTTCTGACGCACGCCGGTCGGGGGTCCGTCTGGTCGTGCTGGGCGTCGCAGCCATTGTCGCCATTCTGATCACCGCCGCCGTTTTCCTGTTCTGGACCCTGCCGGACGCCAACGCATTCAACGCGCGGGTCGAGCGATTGTTCATCGAGACCGATCTGACCTCGCAAACCGAAATCCGGTTGCTTGAAATTCTGGCCCAGTCCGGCACCGCCTTCGCCGACACCCTGTCCAGTTATCGGATGGTGATCTATGTGCTGCTGGTTTTTGCCTGCGCCATGATGGCCTCGGCATTGGTCTTTCTGGTGATGCTGGTACTGCTGAACCGACGCATGGCGCAAATCGAACGCACCGGCATTCAGGTGACCTCGTTGCTGATCAGCCGCGAGGAAAACACCGTCTACCTCAACAACATGGATTTCAAACTCACGCCCGCCGCCATGGAAACCCTCTCGGTTCTGGCTGAATCGCGACTGGATGATGAGGTTTTGTCCGGCGCCCAGATCGAGGCGATGATTTCCGGCCGCAATGAGGCCGATTGCGACGAAGCCGCAGGCGCGACGCGGATCAAACGGTTGCGGGATGCGCTTGGCAACCAGATGGTCAGTGAACTTCTGGTCAAGAACATCGCCAAAAAAGGGTATATGCTGTCCATCGAAAAAGACGTGATACAAATGGTCTGAGCCTTGCTGCATGACCGTATGCGTTGGCACTTTTCCCTTCTGCGCCTCTTGGAATGTGGGATGCAAAGCCCCATTCTAGAAAAAACCCAGGCAAGGGAGGTCGCATATGAACGTCCACGCCGCACCAAAAATCAATGGGTATGGAATCTCGGTTGAATCGCTGAATGGCAGAATTGCCATTTACCGCAATGATGTGCTTATGGCTGAAAGCACAGATGCCAAGGTCATGTATGAAACGCGCCTGCCGCCCACGATCTATGTTCCCCGCGCGGATGTCTGTGTTGATCTGAGCGAAGAAACAGACCTGCAAACATTCTGTCCGTTCAAAGGCACTGCCACATATCACGACATCAATCTGGGTTCCGAAAACCTGGCCAATTCTGTCTGGGCATATGAGGAGGCTCTGCCCGAAAGCGCGGCCATTCAAGGCTGTATCGGCTTTGTGCCCGGTGCCTATACGAAAATCGATCTGGGCGACAACCGCCTTCGCGAACCAGAAGACGGCAACATCAGCGGCCCCCTGATTGATTGGTTGATGCGTGGTGCTTCGACCGCGGCAACGCCCGAGAGCTTTACCAAAGCGCTGGCCGAAAAGATGCTGGAGCACGGCATCGCAATACAAAGGCTGAGCATTCTGGCCTGGTCCCTTCACCCCCTGATCGCGGGAAAACACTATATCTGGGAAAAAGATGAAGAAGAGATTCTGACTAGGGCTCCGACATACGAAATCTATGATCACCCAGCTTTCATAAACAGCCCCTTGCGGCATGTTTCGAACGGCCTGGGTGGCGTGCGGCAAAGGTTGAATGATGAAAACCCGCATAACAGCTTCCCGATCATGGAAGATCTGCGGGCGAAGGGCGCAACAGATTACGTGGCCATGCCCTTGCCGTTTTCCGACGGGCGCACCAATGTTCTGACGCTGACCTGCGATCACCCGGACGGGTTTACAACCGAAAATCTGGGCCTTGTCTTTGAATGTTCTTCGGTAATCGCCCGTTTCTACGAAGTGTTCATGCAGCGCGAAAACGCGCAGGTCCTGCTGGAAACCTATGTCGGCAAACGCACCGGCGCGCGCGTATTGGGCGGCGAAATCAGGCGGGGTGACGGGGATGAGATCGACGCCGCCATCATGTTCTGCGACCTCCGCAATTCAACGAGCCTGGAAGAGAAGCTGGGCCGGGGCGAGTATATCAATCTCCTGAACGAGTTCTTTGAAACGGTCTCGGGCATTGTTCATGACAACAACGGAGAAGTCCTGAAATTCATTGGCGACGCTGTGCTTGCCGTCTTCCCGGCAACGGACGAGGATGCCAGTACGGCCCGCACCAATGCCCAGCGCTCGGCGATCAAAATCGTCGAAACTTTGGGAGAGCTGCGCAAAGAAGGTACGGACAGGCATTGCGACTGTTCGATCGGCGTCGCCTATGGGCGTGTCACCTACGGCAATGTGGGATCTCGCGAACGGCTTGATTTCACAGTTATCGGTCAGGCCGCAAACATCGCCGCACGTTTGGGCGAGTTCGGCAAGTCGCAAGGGCACCGCATTGTCGTTTCAGAAGACATCGAACCGGCCTGTTCCAATGCTGTAACGTTGGGAGACGTCAATCTGCACAACGTGTCCCGACCCGTCAGATCATATGCTTTGCGAACCGCAGCCGATGAGATTCTGAACGGTTGAGGCCTTTCGTTGCAGTTCTGAAGAAAACCGCATTGCCTTGATCAGCGTGACGCCCTTGCGATCATGCTTCACCGACCACTTCGATCCGGAGGCGTTCTGCTCAAACGGCCCCCAACAAGATCAATGCGGTCTGCGCCGGCGAGATCGTGTTCTGAAGTTGCGCAATCTGACTTCTGGCCAAATAGGTGTCGGTCAGTTTCTCGATGGACTTTGGGTTCGAAAACTGTGCCAGATCCTCCGAGCCGGTCAGTTTGAGCAACCTGGCCTTGAACTCGACGAGTTGTTTGTCAATGTCCAGCTGCGCAAAGGATGACGGCAGTCCAAGTGCCGTTTCCATCATGCTGCGCAAAGGGGGCAGCCCCATAAGATCAAACCACTTTGTGTCTGCGCTTGAGGTCCTGTTGGCAAGATCCGAAAGCTCTCGTTGTGCATAGAGCGAAATACGCATCGTTTCATCCGACTCGCCAACGGCAATTTCAAACCGGGCCGTCAAATTGGCCTGGGCGATTTGCTCCATGTCGGACGTCAGAGCGGTTTTTCGGACAGCACCGGGACCAAACCCAAAGGCGTCAGAAAATTCCCGGTATCGCTTGTCGGCCAATCGATTGGACAACGCGTCATCCGCTTGTGTCCCATCCTCGAGGATTTTGCGTATGAAAAACCGGTTGTCCAAATCTCCTTCCAACTCGAACGCACCCAAAGCGACCTGCAACAACCTGCGATCCGAAACCAGCTCTTCGGCGGATTGGATTTTCCCAATGTTGTCCAGAAAGTACTTTGTCTCTCTTTCATTCGCAGCGGACGACGAAAAACTCTGGAGCTGACTTTCATAGGTACGTTGCAGGAACCGCCAGCCCACGATTCCGCCGCTTGGGATGACGGGTTGGAATTTCATTGCTGGTAAGCCATCAGCCGCTCTTCGCGCGGCAGAAGCGAGCGAAGCGATTTGAGGCACTTGTAATAATGCTCTGCAACCAGGGCATCCGTGGCTTCGGCCAAGACCCGACGGCTATCTGCATCCGTAAAAACCTGGCTCAGCTCTTCCACGCGGCGCAACAATTGCTGACGTGCTTGGCCAGGTTCGATGTCCCCCGACAATACAAGCTGCGCGGCATAACAGACGCGGCGCACCGGCGTATTCACCTCATCCGGATGAATCGCATCCCGCAGTCGAAGTACATTTGCCTGTGGCGTCATGATCGAAAACCGGCCGCGGCGATCGCCGTTCTCAATCACGACCCCGTTGATCAGAACCCTTTCTTTCGGGGCAAGCTTCAGGACCAGACCACTCATCAAGTTGCCCTCATCTGGCGCAATCCGCGCAATACAGCCGTGTTGATTTCCACCAACGGTTCAACGGTTGCGCCGTCTCCCAGAACGCGGCTGCTGTGTTGTTCGGTGAATTCGGCAAGGTAGAAGATCCTGGCTCTCAGGTCGTTGGGCAGGGCATTCTCGGAATCGGCAACGCCGGTGGCGAGCACCCCCCATAGCCGCCGGTTTTCGTGCACGGCCTGTACAAAGCCCGAAAAATCCGTTGCCTTTTGTGCCGTTGCTGCCTTCAAGCGCCGTGTGATCCTTGAAATCGCTTCGTATTCCGTGTCTCGAGGCGTCCGAGTCGGCGCGGCGGTTTGCGCATAGGTTTGATGGGCTAGGGTTTGCGGTGTCACTTGAAATCCTTCCAAAGGGCCGTCATCAGGCAGTCATTGATGGGGCGCGAAGACCGCGCCCCAACCGATTTCGCGAATTAGCGGAACAGCGACAGAATCGACTGCGGTGCCTGATTGGCGATCGAAAGCGACTGTGTCGCCAACTGTTGCTGAACCTGAAGCGCCTGCAACCGTGCCGAAGTCTCTTCCATGTCCGCGTCGACCAGCGACCCGATGCCTGACTTGAACGAGTCGGACAGGTTCGAGATGAACTCTTTCTGAGTTTCGATCCGGCTTTGAGAGGAACCGAAAGCAGCCGACGCGTCGATCGAAGTATCAATCAGCGACTCAACGGCGGCCAGGGCAGCGGTCGCACCCGCACCGGTCGAGACATCAATGCCGGCCAACGCGCCCAGACCACCTGCACCAGCGTTCACGAATTGAGCCGAAAACGAAATGTCCGAGCCCGTACCGTTGGTGACAGACAAGGTTCCGGCTGTACCCGAGTCATAATCGACCGTCAGACCGGTAATCCCAAGTTCTTCAATCTTCGATTTCAACCCAACGGCAACCAGATCACCGGTTGTTGTCGCGGCAGCGTCTTCGGCAGACACGGTATAGGATACGACCTGATCGTTGATCGCTACGACGACCTTGTCCCCGGCCGCAAAAACACCGCTGGATTCGTCGGTGACCAGCGCGGTTGCGGCGGTTGCGCCGTTATCGATGGTTGCGCCGACGCGATCGTTGCCTGTCGATGCGCCGGTCGAACCGTCAAAAACCTGCTTGGTGACATAACCACCGGTCGACAGGTTCTGCCCTGCAACGGTGATGGACGACGAGGTCACAGCACCTGTGTTGTCACGATCCAGCGATGCAAGGATCGAAGCGGAACCGGCAGAGCCGTCAACCAAGTTCAGACCATTGAACTGCGCCGCACTGACAACGGACGCGATCTGATCTTTCAGTGCAGTCACATCATCATTGATTTTGCCGCGGTCAACGTTGTCTTCCTGCGCCGCGACGATCTTGCCTTTCATCTGGGTCAGCAGATCAGTGACGGTTTCCGCGGCGTTCCGTGCTACGGCAACGGTCGATTCGCCAAGCGCAAGACTGTCCTTGATGGCGTTGAAACCTTTGACGTCCGACTCCATCACTTTGGAAATCGCCCAAACTGCCGAGTTGTCCTTGGCCGTCGCGACGTCCTTGCCGGTCGAGATTGCGTTCTGGGTCATCGCCAGGTTTTTGTTGACCGACTTGAGAGTTTGCAGCGCAACCATCGCGCCATTGTTTGTCAGAATGCTGGACATAGCTTTCATCCTTTTCCGTTCGGGCCATTTTGCCCATGTTCACCCCGCACTATTTGCGGGCATTGGTGTCTTTCTGACCTGTGCGACGCGCCGCGTGGCCGTTCGCGCCACCTGTTGATCTCAGGTGCAACACCACTTTTGAGCTCGATCCCCTAACGGAGTGCTAAAGCGCCCGGCCCAGAAATTTCGGATTTGAATCAAACTTCTGCCTATGCCCGCTTTTCCAGCTTTGCCGTGCTGCGCACCGCGAATTCACTTCGCTGTCCGTCTGCACCATAGGTGCTGAATTCCTGCCGAACGCGCCGCAATTCAGCCATTCGGCCGGCGACCGCCCGGATGCCTTCAGCCGCGCTGTTCAGCAGCGCCTGATTGCGCTCGGCTTTCTGTTGAACGCGAATCAGTGCCTCACTTTCCAGCACCTGAAGATCATTGATTGCCCCGATCAGCTTTTCTTTTTCAGGCACCATGCTGGACAAACGGTCCAGATCCCCCTGCACAAGCGCGGCACGTTCCAAATCCAGGATTTCTTCCAAAGACTTGATCAACGCTTTGTCGGCCTTAGACGTCATCGGTTTTCTCCATCAGTGACTTGAACAGAATTTCGGAAAGGCCCACGCCACCGGACCGGGCCAGTTGCTGCGCCTGATGTTGAACAAGCATCGAAGAAAACTGATCCTCACCGGCGCCACCGCCAAAGGACTGACGGGTCTTTCCCAACCCGGCGGATTTCAGCATTTCGGCCAGAAACGCGGCCTCAAGCTCTATGGCGGCGTTTTTCAGCCGGGTCTGGGGTGACTGTGATTGAGATACGTGAGGAAAGGTGGAAACCTTCATGGCATTCTCCGAATTTGCTTCGAACTTTCTCGATCAAAGGTGAAAGCGGTTAAAATAAACGTAACTTCCTACAGGCAGTGTTCCGACCAGTCACACGGAGCCGGAGCAAAATGCCCAACCCCATAACGCTGGCGAACGCAACGCCGACCACGCCTGAGAAAGCCGTCACATCGCGTAAGGCTCCGGGCCAAAACACTGGCTCGGAGAGCTTTCAGGATGTCCTCGGGCAAGAGGTTGGTGCCACCGGCCACCCAGAAGGCGAAAACGCTGCCATCAATGCCAAGCTGAAAATTGTCGAAGCAGAGCCCGAACCTGTGCCGGAGACAACGGCCGAGGCATCTGCAACGGCCCATCCCACCCCGATTTCAGAACACATCGGCGAACAGCAACCCCATTCTGCATTCCTGGAAACCCCGGACTTGGACAAGGTAAAGGTGGCGCCGGTTCAGATGGCGGAGGTAAATCAAGCACCCTCTGAAACACCGAATCAACCACCGGTATCGGTACCAAAAGGTTTGCCCACACAAAGCGACACGCCTTCCCCGGTTCCGGCGCTCTCGCAGAAGGTGCAGGGTCCGACGCCCCAACCTGTGCACGTGACAGCCATGACCGAAATCGGCCAGATGTTTGATCAGCTTGCAAAGCCCAAAGGCACGGTCGAACAAACGGGGGTCGTCCCCCTCCCGCTGGACCCTGAAAAGAAGCTTTTGCCCGAAGTGAACATTCTGACGCCCAAATCGTCAGCGCCTGACCGGGCGCCCTCGGTGGCGCAGCTTCAGCTGATGGCAACTGCCGTTGAAGCCGAACCCGTGGCACCCGTTGTCGAAGCTGAGGCCCCGCCGGCCGCCAGAGAGGAACCTTTGCCGCTGACCTCGCGTGAGTCCGTGCCTCAATTCGCGGCTCCGTCCACTGCCGCCCGAGCGGAAATCGCCCGGGCGATTGCTGGTCAGCTGTCGGCGGCTGTCCAGACCCGCACCGGATCAGGAGCAACGGAAATAGCGCTGAATCCGGAAGAGCTTGGGCGTGTGTCCATTGTTCTGAACGGGCGGGAGGACGGGCTGCAAATCACCATTGCGACCGAGCGCCCGGAAACCCTCGATTTAATGCGGCGTCATTTTTCCGTTCTGACAGAAGAGTTTCAGAAGCTGGGTTATGGGGATCTGAGCTTTGATCTGGGAACCTCTTGGGGTTCTGGCGCACATCAAAAGGATGCAAACGACGCTGACACACAATCCCCTTCAAATTCAGAAGCTGCGCCGCACGAACGGATCGATCACACAACTTCCCACACACAGTATCTGGCCTCGGGCCGGGGCATCGACATGAGGTTTTGACCAATGATTACGCCTGTCAACACCACGCAGCCCGTTGCGGATCAACAAAAGGCCGGGGCATCTCAGAAATCCGCGATTACGTCGGACTTTGAGACATTCTTGCTTATGCTAACGGCGCAGGCAAAGAATCAGGATCCGTTGGAGCCGATGGATTCGACCGAATATGCGTCTCAGTTGGCGCAGTTCTCGATGGTCGAGCAACAAGTCCAGACCAATGACCTCTTGTCCAACCTGGCCAACGCATTGGGCGGCACGAAACTGAACGAGCTTGCAAGCTGGGTGGGCATGGACGTCCGTTCGACGTCAGCTTTTCACTTTGACGGCCAGCCCGTGACATTGTTTGCCCAGGCCGACCCTGATGCGGACGCGACGGAATTGGTGATCCGCGACAGTGATGGCACGGTAATCGATAACGTCATCGTACCCACGACAACCGAGGAGTTTGTTTGGGCCGGAGTGGGTTCCTCAGGCAATCCATTGGCATCAGGCAACTACAGCGCAACCCTGGAAAGCTACAAAGGCGACAAGTTGCTCTCTGAAAAACCTGTCGCCGCCTACAATCGCGTTGTCGAAGCACAGGTTGGCGACGATGCTGTTTTGCTGACCTTGCAGGGCGGTCAAGTGATTCCCGCAACTCAGGTCACCGCAGTCCGAACTGGTGCTTGATCTGTCGGGCGGGACGGGCCAAACCTTGGCAAATCGACTCGCCATAAGAAGTGATGGAACCTCTGCCCGACCTGCCTGCCCCCCCTCGTGATCTGGTTGACCATCTTCACGCGCAAGGATTGGTCAACGCGCATCCTCGGTTCGAGACCTTGTACGGCGGGCGCACCAACAAGGTGTGGAAGGTCAAGGGCCGCGACAGTGACAAAGTCCTGAAACTCTACAGCACGATATTGCGCAATCCTTTGTTTCGCAATGATGCTGAGTTGGAGGCCCAATGCCTGAAGGCGCTTGGCACCACGGGTTTCGTGCCAAGGCTGCGGGCCACAGGGCAATACAAAGAAGCCCGTTGGGTGTTTTACGACCACGCCCCCGGAACCCCCTGGCGGCAGGATTCAGCACAGGTTGGCGCCTTGCTGCGCAAGCTTCATACCCTGCCCATTGCCGTCCAGGCGCCAGCCGGATGCAATGGCAGCGCAGACTTGCGCGCTCATGGAAAAAGAATTCTGCAAGGCTGTACGTCAAACGGGCGCGACAGACTCGCTGATTTGCAACCTTCAAATTCGGTCGCACCCACGCAACAGACGTGCCTGATCCATGGCGACCCCGTGGCAGGCAATATCCTTGTGGCGACCGGTGGCCTGACCTTGATCGACTGGCAATGCCCGGCCCAGGGCGATCCCTGCGAAGACCTTGCGCTGTTTTTGTCGCCTGCTATGCAGCAGCTTTACCGAGGCTCACCGCTGTCGAAGAAAGAGGAAGACCAGTTTCTTTCGGCCTACGGTAGGCCCGACATCGTCGCGCGCTATGAACAGCTCAGGCCATGGTATGCGTGGCGCATGGCGACGTATTGCCTCTGGCGTGCTGAAAATGGTGCGCCCGATTACGCGACAGGGTTGAACTTGGAAACCGAAATTCTGTAACGCCCCGCCTCATCGCAGGTCGGCCAGCGCCAGCATGGCGTAGGCTGGCGGCATGAGCACACGGCGCCAGCGACCCAAAGGAAACCGACCCGGTGTTTGCATCATCACGACCGGCAGCCTGGCGTCCTGACCCAGAACCAACCGCGCCAATGCTCGACCGCAATACGTGCCCATAGCGACGCCATTGCCGTGATATGCAAAACCGGCAAACATCCCCGGTTGATCCGGAACGGGGCCGACAAAAGGTGTCAGGGCCCGCGACAGGCACACCAAACCGGACCAGATATGAGTGACCTCGACCGTCGACCAAGCAGGAAACATATGTTTGAAATCCTGCTGAACCTTTCGCCGAATGGCTGCTTCAGCCTCGGCCGATGACCACAGGCCGCCCCGCATACCAAACAGAAAGCGCCCGTCCGGCATCAGGCGGAAATAGTGCAACAGATTGCGCGTATCATAGCACATCTGATCAGATGTCCATCCCTGTGCCATCTGTTCGGTTCGACCAAGGGGTCGCGTTACCATGACGGTCGACTGAGCAGGCATGTATCGTCCGGACATCCAGGCCGGGATATCCTCGCTGGAATAGCCGTTGGTACACACCAACACCGCCTGCGCTTTGACTGTCCCGCTCTGCGTTTGCAACACAAAGCCGGACGCCGTTTTTTCAACGCTCAGAACCGGGGAATTCCGGAACAGATGCGCGCCCATTGCTTCGGCGGTTCGGGCAATCCCGAACAGGTATTTGCGGGGATTCAACCCGAAACCAACCGGCGAAGTGTATCCACCATGAAACGCGCCACCCATGCCCTTCGCGGGCAGGTCTCTGGCTTCGTGCAGGGTTCCCGCCTCGTCGGCATTGCGGCGCAGCATGTCCATCGCCCGCCTGGAATGCGCCAGCTGGGTTTCCCCGCTGGAGTGGGTATCCGCATCGATCTGATGCTGTGCCAACAGATCGGCGACCAGTCGGACCGCTTCCTGTTCCGCTGCCGCATAGTCCAAAGCAGCATCGCGGCCAAATCGGCGCTGCATGGATGCGTGGCCAAGTTTTGAGCCGCCAAGACAGCAAAACCCGCCATTTCGGCCCGAGGCTCCCCACCCCGGTGCGCCGGCTTCGAACACCGCAACCGAAGCTTTTTCAGCCAAATGCAGAGCAGCCGAAACGCCTGTAAATCCGCCGCCAATGATGGCCACATCCACATGCATGTCACCCTGGAACTCTGGCCAATCCGGGCTGGCAACAGTTTCGTCCCACCAACAGCCGTCGCGAGGTTCGCTGCCATAGGCGTAGTCTGGAAAAATCCGCTTCATTCGGTGCGCGCTGCGGCCATTTCATCCTGCTGCTGACGTACCATCGCGCGTTTGGTCACAAGCGAGGCCGTGATTACCCCGACCGTCACCACAGCGATCATGATCGTCGACAACGCGTTGATTTCCGGGCTGACGCCAAGGCGCACGGCCGAGAATATCTTGATCGGCAATGTCGTTGCCGACGGCCCCGAAGTGAAGGATGCAATCACCAGATCATCAAGTGACAAGGTGAAGGCCAGCAACCAGCCCGAGATTACCGCAGGTGCGATGATCGGCAGGGTGACAAGACGGAAGGCTTGCGCGGGCGAACACCCAAGGTCCAGCGCAGCCTCTTCCAGCGACCGGTCAAAGGTGATGAGGCGCGAGGATACGACAACGGAAACGAAACACATCGAAAAGGTCGTATGCGCCAGAACGATGGTCAGAATACCCCGATCCAGGCCGATGCCGATAAATAGCAAAAGCAGCGACAGGCCGGTGATCACTTCGGGCATGACCAACGGTGCATAGATCATGCCGGAAAACAGTGTCCGGCCAAAGAAACGCCCGCTGCGGACCAGTACATAAGCGGCGGCCGTTCCTAGAATTGTCGCCAGCGTCGACGAAAAGACCGCGACCCGGATCGTGACCCAGGCAGCATCAAGGAACGCTTCGTTCCGCAGCAGCTCTCCGTACCATTTCGTCGAAAACCCGGCCCAGACCGTGACCAGCTTGCTTTCGTTGAAGCTGAAGACGATCAGGATGATCATCGGGATGTACAGAAACGCAAAACCCAGCGTCAGCGAAACCGTGTTGAACCAGCTCAATCTGTTCATCCCTCGGCCTCCGCCTGTTTCTGCTGGTTGCGCTGGAACAGCACGATGGGAATGACGAGGATCAGCAGCAGCACGATGGCCACCGCACTTGCCACCGGCCAGTCACGGTTCGAAAAGAACTCTTCCCACAGAACCTTGCCGATCATCAGCGTACCGGAACCACCCAGAAGGGATGGGATCACGAATTCACCGATCACGGGGATCATCACCAGGAAACACCCTGCAATGATGCCGGGTTTGGACAGCGGGATGGTCACCAGCCAGAAGGCCTGCAAACGGGAACACCCCAGATCCTCGGCCGCTTCGATCAATGATCCGTCCAACCGTTCCAACGCAGAATAGATCGGCAGGATCATGAAAGGCAGATAGGTGTAGACGATGCCGATATAGACGGCAGTTGACGTGTTCAGGATCGTCAGCGGCGTCGAGATGATCCCGGTCCACAGCAAGATCTGGTTGAGGTACCCTTCGTTCGACAGAATGCCCATCCAAGCGTAAACCCGGATCAGGAACGAAGTCCAGAAGGGCAGGATGACCAGCATCATCAGTGTCGGTCGCCATTCCTGAGGCGCGCGGGCCATGCCGTAGGCAATGGGATAGCCCACCAGCAGTGTCAGGAAGGTCGAAATCAAAGCGATCTTGACGCTGGACAGGTAGGCTTTCCAATACAGGTCGTCCTCGGTCAGCCAGACATAATTCTCCAGATCAAGCTGGCTGAAGAACTCTTTGATTCCCGCCCAACCGGCAGACAGGTCCAAAGTCGGAGTATAAGGCGGGATGGCAAGCGCGGTATCCGACAGCGAAATCTTCAGAACGATGAAGAACGGCACCAGAAACAGGGCCAACAGCCAGACGTAAGGAATGGCGATCAGAACGGCGCGGCGCATCAGTTGGCCAGCAGAACCGCAGCCGTGGCTGTCCAGGACAGCCAGACCGGGTCTTCCCAGGTGAAAGAACGGCGCGAGATGCGGCGGGTATTGGCCGTCTGCGCCTTGATGATTGTGCCGTTTGCCAATTCAACGTGATAGGTGGACAGATTGCCCAGATAGGCAATGTCGTGAACCTTGCCCTGCACGGCGTTGACCGCATCGACGGGCCGTTCGGCAGAGATCGTCACTTTCTCGGGGCGGATCGCCAGATGGCAGGGCTGACCGTCTGAGAAACCGACAGGCGAAGATGCCGTGAACGGGGCCTGACCTTCGGCCCAATCGATCTGATAGGCGTCCTCTCCGGATGGTGTCGCGCGGCCTTCGATGATGTTCACATCTCCGATGAAGTCAGCGACATAAACAGATTCAGGGTTTTCATAGATCCGATCCGGGGTGGCCACTTGCTTTAACTGGCCCTGATCCATCACCGCGACGCGGGTGGCGACTGTCATCGCCTCTTCCTGATCATGGGTGACGATGACAAAGGTGGTGCCGGTCTTTTCCTGGATATCCATCAATTCGAACTGGGTATCCTGACGCAGCTTCTTGTCCAACGCCCCCAGCGGTTCATCCAGCAGCAGAAGCTTGGGCGCTTTGGCCAACGAGCGCGCCAGCGCAACGCGCTGCCTCTGACCGCCCGAGATCTGATGCGGTTTGCGACGGGCGAACTGTTCCAGCCGGGTCAGGCGCAGCATCTCTTCGACCCGATCTTCCAGATCGTGTTTGGGCATTTTGTCTCGGCGCAGACCGAAAGCGATGTTTTCCCAGACACTCAGATGCGGGAACAGGGCATAGGACTGGAACATCATGTTCACGGCCCGCTTGTTCGGCGGGATGGGGTCGATATCCTGCCCGCCCAGCAGGATATGGCCTTCGGTTGGGGTCTCGAACCCGGCCAGCATCCGCATCATCGTTGTTTTGCCGCACCCTGAAGGGCCTAGCAGGGCAAAAAACTCACGTTCGAAGATATCCAGAGACAGGTTGTCGATCGCCGTGAACTCGCCAAAGCGCTTGGTCACGTTCTGGAACTGGATCAAGGGTTTCGCCTGTGGGTCATTCCACGGCGCAAAAACGTCAGAACTCAAAGCAGCCCCCGCATGGTCAGTTTGGACAATAGTGCGGCGGGGCGATCGCCAGACCGCCCCGCGCTTTTGACCGGATCAGGTGCCTGACTTGATCTTGGTCCAAAGACGGGTCACGACCCGCTGTGTTTTCGCGGGGTACGGAGTCGTGATGTACAGGTTCTGCATCGTGTCTTCATCCGGATAAATTGCCGGATCTCCGATCACGTCTTCCTCAAGAAACTCCTGAGACGCCTTGTTGCCGTTGGCGTAGTACACGTAGTTGGACGCAGCAGCCATGTTGTTGGCATCCAGAATGAAATTCAGGAATTTGTGCGCACCTTCCGGATTCGGCGCGTCGGCAGGAATTGCCATCTGGTCGAACCACATCAACGACCCTTCTGCGAACGGGTGGTATTCGATGTTCACACCGTTGTCGGCTTCGGCCGCGCGGTCCCGCGCCTGCAAAATATCACCGGACCACCCCACGGCTACGCAAATATCGCCATTGGCCAGCGCGTTGATGTATTCCGAACTGTGAAACTTCTGGATGTAGGGGCGAACGCTTGTCAGAACGTCTTCGACCTTCTTGATCACTTCCGGGTCATGGCTGTCGGGGTCTTCACCGATGTACTGCAAGGTCATCGGTATCATTTCGGCTGGCGCATCAAGGAAGTGAACGCCACACGAGGCCAGCTTTTCCATATTCTCCGGCTTCAGAACCAAATCCATGCTGTTCAGGGCCACGTCGTCACCTAAGACTTCCCTGACCTTGTCGACGTTCACGCCGATGCCCGTCGTTCCCCACATGTAGTTGATCGAGTAGGCATTGTTCGGATCATATCCTGCGGTACGTTCCTGAATCACGTCCCACAGATTTACCGCATTCGGCAACTTGGCCATGTCCAGTTCCTGAAATGCGCCCGCCTGAATCTGGCGTTGCAGGAATGTGCCCGACGGCACCACCACATCGTATCCCGAACCACCGGCCAGCATCTTGGTTTCCAGAACCTCGTTGCTGTCGAACACATCGTAAATCAGGGTCAGACCGGTTTCTTCCTCGAATTTGCTCAGCAATTCTTCGTCGATATAGTCGGACCAGTTGTAAACACGCACCTCTTCGGCGAATGCCGCCGAAGTCCCCAATGCGATGACCGCTGTCATGGTCAGCGTTTTGATTGTCATATTCTTCTCCCTGCAAGTGTACGGCTATTTTCCCGTTTTTTTGGATTTGATCAAGTTTTGCGTTTTTCCTCGATCCAGCGTATGGTTTCACGAGGTCTGTCACCTGACAAGTCAGGGTTAGTCGAAATGGGAAGAACCAATTGGATTTGATCAAAAATAAGGCATCTGCGTCGACAAACGACAAAGGGAAACAGCCCGCGCATGAGCAGGTTTATCAAACGCTCAGATCACAGATCCTGTTCGGCGAATTGGTTCCGGGCCAGCCTGTCACGATCCAGGGCCTGACTGATTCGCTGGGTGTTGGCATGACACCGGTGCGCGAAGCCATCCGCCGGTTGATCTCGGACGGGGCATTGGTGTTCCAGGGCAATCGGCGCGTGAGCGTGCCGCTGCTGTCCCCGGGCGATATCCAGGAAATGATCTTTGCCAGAACCTCAATAGAATCAGAGCTTTCAAGGCGCGCGACGTCGAATTTGCAAGCCGAGGACATCGATCATCTTGAGCGGCTGGATACCCATTTGGACCGTATGATCGCCGACGGGGATGTGGGCGGATATCTGCGTCTGAACCAGGCGTTCCACGAAACGCTGTACTCTCATGCAAACGCACCGATTCTCAGTGATCTCGCCGAAAGGCTTTGGTTGCGGTTCGGCCCGTCGCTGCGTGTCGTGTGTGGTCGATTCGGGACTCAAAGCCTGCCGGATCGACACAAGGATATCATTTCCGCCTTGCGCGAAGGCGACGCCGAAAAAGCGGCAAAGGCAACGGCTCAGGACATCGAACAAGGCATGGAATTGATGTCGGACGCCCTGACTTCCGATTAACTCAGCCTGATTCGATTGACAGAGATGAATTTGATCATATTGTGATCTGCAACTGCGTTCTTGTAGGAGATTCTCCGATGTCCACCATAACCAACCATATGCCGACCGCCGAATTGCAGGCGCTGGATGCGGCGCATCACATCCATCCTTTCTCGGCCAATGGTGCGCTGGGGCAGGAAGGGGCCCGCGTGATTACACGCGCCAGCGGGGTTTACCTGACCGACAGCGAAGGTGAGGAAATTCTGGACGCAATGGCAGGTCTTTGGTGCGTCAATATCGGTTATGGCCGCGATGAGCTGGCCGATGTCGCGGCGCGTCAGATGCGCGAACTGCCCTACTACAACACCTTCTTCAAGACGACCCATGTGCCGGCAATCGCACTGGCGGCCAAAATCGCCGAACTGGCACCAGGTGATCTGAACCATGTCTTTTTCGCAGCTGGCGGGTCCGAGGCAAACGACACCAATATCCGCCTCGTGCGCACATACTGGGCCGAGAAGGGGCAGCCGGACAAAAATATCATCATCAGCAGGAAAAACGCGTATCACGGGTCTTCCGTCGGGTCGGCTTCGCTGGGCGGCATGGCAGGCATGCATGCGCAGGGCGGCATTCCGATCCCGAACATTCACCACATCAACCAACCGAACTGGTGGGCGGAAGGCGGTGACATGTCACCCGAAGAGTTCGGCCTGGCGCGCGCACGCGAGCTGGAAGAGGCTATTCTGGAGCTGGGCGAAGACCGCGTCGCGGCCTTTATCGCCGAGCCGGTTCAGGGTGCAGGCGGCGTGATCGTCGCGCCCGATACCTACTGGCCGGAAATTCAGCGCATCTGTGACAAATACGATATCCTGTTGATTGCAGACGAGGTGATCTGTGGGTTCGGCCGAACCGGCAACTGGTTCGGATCGCAAACCGTGGGCATCAAACCGCATATCATGACCATCGCCAAGGGGCTCAGCTCGGGCTATGCGCCGATCGGCGGGTCCATCGTGAATGACGAGATCGCCGAAGTGATCGGCGGGACGGAATTCAACCACGGGTACACCTATTCCGGCCACCCCGTCGCCGCTGCCGTGGCGCTTGAGAACCTGCGCATTTTGGAAGAAGAGAAGATCGTCGAGCATGTGCGCGATGTTGCCGCCCCCTATCTGAAACAGAAATGGGAGGCGCTGGCCGATCACCCGCTGGTGGGTGAGGCGAAGATCGTCGGAATGATGGCCTCCATCGCTCTGACACCCGACAAAGCCAGCCGCGCCAAGTTCGCGTCCGAGCCCGGAACGGTCGGTTATATCTGCCGTGACCGTTGCTTTGCCAACAATCTGATCATGCGCCATGTGGGCGACCGCATGATCATCTCGCCGCCGCTGATCCTGACCCCGGCGGATATCGACGAGATGTTCGTGCGGATTTACAAATCGCTGGACGAAGCGCAGGCCGAAATCATCGCTCAGGGGCTGATGAAAGCCGCATCCTGAGTTCAGAAAAAGGCTTCTACAAAGGGGCGGCCCGTCTGGGTCGCCTCTTATCGTTCACCTTAGCCGCTCCAAAAGTGTCGCAGTTGGATAGCCGTCCGGCACCAAACCCTGCGCCAGTTGGTAGGCGCGAACCGCATTGATGGTGTTCGGCCCGGTGCGCCCATCGATACCCTTTGTATCGAACCCCGCATCAGTCAGGCGGGTTTGCAGCTCTTTCTTCTCGGTGAAGCTCAGCGCCCGCTCACCTCGGGGCCAGTCGGACTGAAACGGTGCGCCACCCGCAAGCCGGTCGGACAGGTGCCCGATACCGATCACGTAAGCGTCGGCCCCGTTATAGGCCTCAATCACGCTGAAATTGTCGAAAATCATCAGCGCCACACCCTGCCCCCCGGCGGGCAAAAGGATTGCGGCTTGCCCGTGATCCGGGACCGGTTTGCCGTCACGCCCCACCACGCCGCGCGCCGCCCATTCTGACGGCAGCAGGGTGTAGTCCCGTTTGGCGGTGGCATAGTCGAACCCTTCGGGCAGGCGCACCTCGACGCCCCATGGCTGCCCCTTTTTCCAACCGTGTCGCGCCAGATAGGACGCGGCCGAGGCCAGCGCATCCGTCGGATCATCCGACCAGATGTCACGCCGACCATCGCCATCGAAATCAACCGCGTGATCCAGATACGAGGTTGGCATGAACTGCGTGTGCCCCATCGCGCCTGCCCAGCTGCCCAGCATGTTGTTGGCGCTGACATCACCTGCCTGCACGATCCTCAGGGCGGCGATCAACTGCGTTTCAAAGAACTGCGCCCGCCGTGCATCAAAGGCCAGTGTCGCCAAAGAACTCAGCGTCCGGTTGCTGCCACGATAAGAGCCGAATGATGTTTCCAGCCCCCAGATCGCCGTGACCACTTCCTTTTCAACGCCATATTCCGCCTCGATTTGCTGCAACACTTGCCGATGTCGTTGCATCACGGCACGACCATTGGAAACGCGCGTGTCCGAGACGGCGGAATCCAGATACTCCCAGATCGGTTTCGAAAATTCAGCCTGATTGCGGTCTCGTTTCAGGATGTCCTCGTCAAAGATCATGTCCGAGAACACCCTGTTCAATGTTCTTTCCGATATGCCCTGCTGCTTCGCGCGCTCCTGAAACGCGCCGAGCCAGGCCTGAAACCGTGCGGTCACGGCCGCGGACACCCGCAAAGCCTCAACCGCCGGGCGCGGGACCGGACGGATCGAAACCGCCACATCCGCCGAGACCAGCTGTATCGTTTTGCCGGACACTGCACTGTCTGGCCAAGTCGTTTTTTCTGATATGTCCGCCTGCACCATGGATGCCCACAATGCGACGGTCATGACGCCGCCTACGCATTTTTGCATTCCGATTTTTCCTGATTACTGCTCGACCTCAGAGTAGCGCAAAATCGGCGAATCACAAAGTCTCAGGCACCCTCATCGCGTTCTTGCGCGTCGTGCGCTGCGCGGATTTGCGCCAAAACTTCGCGCAGCATGGGCACCCGGTTCGGTCTAAAGCTTTGATCTGTCACGGACATGTCCTGCATGCGATCCAACCGGAAGACGCGAAAATCCTGTCTCAGGTGGCACCAGCCGAGCAACACATTTGATCGATCCATATAGACGATGCTCAGCGGGTTGACCCGCCTTTGTGTGGCAACGCCTTTTGCATCCGTATACGAGAACTCGATCGCACGTTCGTCCCACGTTGCCTGCCGCAAAATGGCCACGTCGATTGTCGGCGCGGGCGGGCGATTGAACCGCGTTGCCGCCAGAACCGCGTGGCTCAGCCGATGGGACTGACGCTGTGGCAATCGCCCCTGCAACTTCCTCAGGGCGGCACTGGCTGCATCTGACAAGGCCGGATCCCCAATCACCTGAACTTCGCGCAAGCCAAGAACCAGGGCCTCAAGCTCGTCATCAGTGAAACCCAATGGCGGCAATGTGGCATCTTCGATCAGAGTGAATCCAAAGCCTGCCTCACCGTCGATAACGGCCCCCAGACCACGCAGCGCGTCAATATCCCTATGTATCGTTCTGGCAGAAACACCCAGATCCTGCGCCAGGTGTTCAGACGTTCTGGGCGACGGGCCAGAACGCAGGGCTTGCATCAGTTGAAACAATCGGGCGGTGCGGGACATGATGAACCCTAGCCTATCCCTAATGACAAAAACTGTCATCAGGCCAGATTACTCATCCGGCACGTCAAAAATACGGAGCCACGCGATGCTGACCCTTCTCACCTATCCTTCTGCCTTCGGACTGTTCAGCGCCAGTCCGTTCTGCGTCAAGACAGCCTTGATGCTTCAGCACTCCGGTCAGGTCTGGCAGCGCTCGGACATGCTTGACCCGCGCAGGATGCCGCATCAAAAACTGCCAGTGCTGCGCACGCCAGAGCGGTTGATACCGGACAGCGATCTGATCCGCGATTGGCTGGAACAGAAGGGGGCGGAGTTCGATCAGGGGCTTTCGGATGTGGAAAAAGCGCAATCCCGCGCGCTGGTACGAATGGCCGAAGAGCATCTGTATTTCCACATCGTTCTGGACCGCTGGGGAAATGACGAGGTCTGGCCGATCCTTCGCGAAACCTTTTTCACCGGAATTCCGGCCCTGATCCGAAAGCCGGTGTCCAATGCGATCCGAAAATCCGTTCTGAAAGGGATCACCTCGCAAGGGATCGGCCGGTTCTCGTTGTCCGAGCGCCTGGACCGGGTCGAACGCGATCTCGAGGCGATCTCGGCCCATCTGTGGCAATCCCGCTTCCTGCTGGCGGATCAACCGACATCAGCAGATATGAGCGTCGGCCCGATGCTCGCCGCCATGCGCGCAACGCCTGCCGATACCCCACTGACCCGCAGGATCAAACAGGATAATCTGTTGAACAGTTACGTGAACCGGATGGAACAGGCGATACCGATTGCATGAAACCTTTTGATGACCCCTCGGTCGCCTCGGCCTTTGAGGCCATGCCCCCGCACGCACGCGCGGGGGCCCTGGCGCTTCGCGATCTGATACTGAACACAGCAGAGTCTCTGCCCGCCGCCAATCCATTGCGGGAAGAGCTGCGCTGGGGCCAGCCCGCCTATCTTGCCCCCAAAGGATCAACGATCCGGCTGGGGGCTCACAAATCCGCGGATTTCGCACTGTTCGTACACTGCCAAAGCCGATTGATCGGTGATTTCACCACGGCCTTTCCGGGCGAGGATCGGATTGACGGGAACCGGGCCATTCTGTTCGATGACCCGCGCCAGATCGATGTAACCCGCCATGGCTGGCTGATTGCCCGGGCGCTGACCTATCACCTTTGACGGCGCTTGCGTTCGACCTTGCGCTTGATCTTGTCCTTCTTGCGCTTGGTGCTGGCTGCCTTGCGTCGCGTCGGCCGCTTGGCGGGCCCGCGCCCGCGCGGCAGCGCCTGATCGTCGATGGACAGCAGCTCCAGCTCCAACCCGCCGGTCACAGGTGTCGCCTCGGTCAGCCGCACCGTGACCCGCTGGCCGATGGCGATGATCAGCCCGGAATCCGAGCCCATCAGCGTTCCGGCCTCTCGATCAAAATGGAAGAATTCGCGTCCCAAAGACCGCACCGGCACCAGGCCATCCGCGCCCGTTTCGTCCATTTTCACGAAGGCCCCGAACCGGGCAATGCCACTGATCCGCCCGGTAAATTCGTTGCCCACGCGTTCGCTGAGATAGGCCGCCAGATAGCGGTCGGTCGTATCGCGCTCGGCCATCATCGAGCGGCGTTCGGTATCCGAAATATGCGTGGCCGTTTCTTCGAGCCGGGCAATTTCGTCCTCGGTCAGCCCGTCCTTGCCCCAGCCATGGGCCGAGATCAGCGCCCGGTGCACGATCAGGTCGGCATAGCGCCGGATGGGCGAGGTGAAATGCGCGTAGTTGCGCAGCGCCAGCCCGAAATGGCCGAAGTTTTCCGGGCTGTAATAGGCCTGCGCCATCGACCGCAAGGTGCTGAGATTGATCAACTCGGCATCCTCGGTGCCGGCGGCAGCATTCAACAGCGCGTTCAAGTGACGGGTCTGGAGCACCTGCCCCTTGGCCAGATTGAGACCCGCCGCCTGCGCCGTCTCGCGCAGGCTTTCCAGTTTTTCGGGCGCGGGTTCTTCGTGCACCCGGAACAGCAGCGGGCTGCGCTTGGCGATCAGCGTCTCGGCGGCGGCCACGTTGGCCAGGATCATGAATTCCTCGATCAGCCGGTGCGCGTCCAGCCGGTCACGGAAGGCCACGCTTTCGACCTCGCCCTTGTCGTTCAGAACGATCTTGCGCTCCGGCAGGTCCAACTCCAGCGGCTGGCGATCAGCACGGGCCTTTTTCAGCGCGGCATAGGCGGCATAGAGCGGCTTCAGAACGCTCTCCAGCAGCGGCCCGGTGCGGTCGTTCGGATGACCGTCGATGGCCTCCTGCACCTCGGTGTAGTTCAACGAGGCTGCCGAGCGCATCAGACCGCGCACGAACCGGTGACCGATCTTGTTGCCATCCGCGTCGATCTGCATCCGCACCGCGATACAGGCGCGCGGCACGCCTTCATGCAGCGAACACAGATCACCCGACAGACGGTCGGGCAGCATCGGCACGACGCGGTCAGGGAAATAGCTGGAATTGCCGCGCTTGCGCGCCTCGCGGTCCAGCGCGGTGCCGGGCCGCACATAGGCGGCGACATCAGCAATGGCGACCCAGATGACGTGCCCTCCGGGGTTCTTGGGATCATCGTCTGCATGGGCATAGCAGGAGTCGTCATGATCGCGCGCGTCCGAGGGATCGATCGTCAGCAATGGCATATCCCGCAGATCCTCGCGCCCTTTCAGGCCGACAGGTTTGGCCTGATCGGCCTCGGCAATCACCTTGTCGGGGAAATCATCCGGGATGCCGTGCTGATGGATCGCGATCAACGAAACGGCCTTGGGCGCAGTCGGGTCGCCCAGCCGTTCTACGATACGCGCGCGTGGCAGCCCCATGCGGTTTTTCGGCCCGGCTTGTTCAGCCTCGACCAGTTCGCCATCCCTGGCGCCCAGCGCAGCGCCTTCGGCCACCAGCCATTCGGTCGATCCGGCCTTGTCGATCGGCACGATCCGCCCGCCTTCAGCCCCTTTGCGGAAGATACCCACGATTTTCCGAGGGTTCGTCCCGATACGGCGGATCAGGCGGGCTTCGTAATTGTGGTCTTCCTCATGCACCACGGTCAGACGAGCCAGAATGCGATCACCTTCGCCCAGCGCCGGGTCGCTGGCGCGGGCAATGATCAGAACGATGGGCTCGACCCCCTCGCCATGCCATTCCAGCGGCCGCGCGAACAGGTCGCCATCGGCATTCGGCGCCTTTACCTGCAACACGCTGACCGGCGGCAGGCGGTCCGGGTCGCGGTAACTGCGCTTGCGCTTCTCAAGATGACCTTCGGCCTCAAGCTCTTTGAGGATACGTTTCAGATCAATCCGATCCGCGCCCTTGATGCCAAAGGCTTTGGCGATATCGCGTTTCGAGGTCAGGGTGGGGTTCGCCGAGATCCAGTCGAGGACCTCCTGCTTGGTAGGGATGCGAGTCATACGTCCGGCCTAGCACGCGTTTGCGACCGCGTCATGACCAAAAAGCCTCAGGGTTCAAGATCGGCAACCGTATCCACATCGCGCAGCTGATCAAGCAATGACACCCGACCGCCAGAAATCGAGGCCAGCGTGTCAGCCAATGCGTGTTCTGTCGACCAGCGCACGTTTTGGAACAGACTTGCCGGCAAAGCCGCATATCGTTGCGCGCCGATCAGCCAATAGCCACCATCCGGTGCTGGCCCAAACACCATCTGAGAACGCCCCAATGCGTCGAAAGCACGGGCAATATGGCGGCGCGAAATGCCCGGAATATCCGCACCGATCAGACAAACCGGCCCCTTGGGCATCCCGCGCAGCATCCGCCCCATGCGATCCCCCAGGTCCCCACGCCCCTGCGCGGCGCGCGGCAGGTCCGCAGGCCAAACCCGGCTGTTCAGACCCTGCTGATCGGGTGAGACGGCCAAAACGATTCGCCAACGGGGATCACGCAGCCCTCGGATCAAGGACCGGGTCTGGTGCCGAAACCACCACGCCGCCGCGACCATGCCGATTTCTCGCCCAAGCCGCGTTTTGACGCGGCCCGGTTGAGGTTCCTTCACCATGATCACCAATGTGCGCTGCATGGATCAGGCGAAATAGTCGGTCAGGATACGGGTATAAATCGATTTGAGCTGCTGGATCTGGGCCACCTCGACGCACTCGTCGACCTGATGCATCGTGCGCCCGACCAGACCGAACTCTACAACCGGGCAATGGTTCTTGATGAAACGCGCATCCGACGTACCACCGGTCGTCGAAAGCTCGGGCGTTGCGCCTGTTTCCGCCTCTACCGCCTTGGCCACCAGATCCGACAAGGGCCCCGGCGGGGTCAGAAAGCTTTCGCCCGAAATCTTGATTGCGACATCTATTTCAACGCCGAACTGAGCGGCCACCTGATCTGCTTCCGACTTCAGCCAGTCGCTCAGGCTGGCCCCGGAATGCAGATCATTGAAACGAATATTCACCGTTCCCTTGCACTGCGCCGGGATCACGTTGGTGGCCGCATTCCCGGTGTCGATTGTCACCACTGCCAATGTCGACGCATCGAAGTGGTCCGTGCCCTGATCCAGTTCGTGCCCCGCCAGCCGATCCATCAGCCGCGCCATGGCTGGCAACGGGTTTTTGGCACGATGCGGATAGGCCGAATGCCCCTGAACACCGGTGATGGTAAACCATGCGGTCATCGACCCGCGACGGCCGATCTTCATCATTTCGCCCATCTTGTTCGGGCAGGTCGGCTCACCCACCAAACAGTCTGACATATGTTCATCCGCGCCGTCCATGTAATCCAGCAAAGCGGTCGTGCCATCCAGCGCGTCGCCTTCCTCGTCGCCGGTGATCGTCAGGATGATGGCTCCGTCAGGCGGGGTGTCGCGCACGAAATCGATTGCCGCCGCCGCAAACGCCGCAACGCCGGATTTCATATCCGTTGCCCCACGCCCATACATCACACCATCCCGTATTTCGGCCCCGAAAGGCGGCATCGTCCACGCGGCCTCGTCGCCGACCGGCACAACATCAGTATGGCCGTTGAACCCGAAACTGCGCGGATGGCCTTTCTGACCCCATCGTGCGAACAGGTTGCTGACGCCACCACGGTCGACACGCGTGCATTCAAACCCCGCATCCGCCAGCACCAATCCCAGCAGAACCAGCGCGCCACCCTCGGCAGGTGTGACCGATGGGCAACGGATCAGATCGGCTGTCAATTGGACGGGGTCAGTCATGCAATGGCCTCTGGAACTGTATCTTTCGCGGGTTCGCGCACAGATTCAACGAATTGGCCGGTTTTCCAACCCCAATTCGCAAAAATATCATTTCACCCGACCGCGCAGATATCAAAGCGACACCCCAACAAATCATGGCGGTTTACCCGGCGACCATCTTGCCGCCCGCCGTACAATCGCGTTACAGGGCCGCGAAACAGGTGAATGAAAATGAAGCGCGCATTCTACGCACTGATCTGCCTGACTTTCGCCGTCCTCGCGCAGCAGAGCATGGCACAGTCTCTAACGGTTACGACGGTGACCCGCCCCCCGTTTTCCTATGTAGAGGACGGTGCGGAAACCGGCTTTTCGATGGATCTGCTCGCCGCGCTGGCAGAGGCGCTGAACTGGGACTATTCCATCAATCGGGTCGATTCATTCTCGGAAATGCTGGAGGCGGTTCAGAATGGGTCCGCCGATCTTGCGGTCGCCAATATCTCGATAACCGCGCTGCGGGAAACGCAAATGGACTTCAGCCAGCCGATCTTTGAGGCGGGCCTACAGATCATGGTGCCATCGGAAGCCGCGCGCCAGCCTTCGTTGCTGCATGCGCTGCTCTCAAAAGAGTTGTTTATCGCCATCGGCCTGGCCTTCGCCATTCTGTTGGGCGGCGGCATGTTGATGTGGAGCTTTGAACGTAGTGCTCAACCCTATTTCGATCGCAAGCTAAACGAGGCATGGTTTCCCTCGTTCTGGTGGGCGCTGAACCTCGTCGTGAACGGCGGGTTCGAAGAGAGGATGCCGCGCACGCCGTTCGGCCGGCTTCTGGGTGTCGTTCTGGTTGTTTCGTCACTGTTCATCGTGTCCGTTTTCACGGCCCGCATCACCTCGGTCATGACCGTGGATGCGATCACAGGCAGCGTGAATTCGGTGAATGACCTGTATGGCAAAAGTGTCGGGACAATCACGGACTCGACCGCGGCAAGTTTTCTGAACCGGCGTGATATTGAATTCACCGGCTATCCCGGGCTGGAGCAGATGCTGGATGCGTTCCAGTCCAAACAACTGGATGCCGTCGTATTCGACGCGCCAATCCTGTCCTACTATGCGGCCCATGAAGGCCGGCGAACGGCGTCGATGACAGGCGGTGTCTTCCTGCGCGAGAACTATGGCATCGCTTTCCCGACCGGGTCGCCTCTGGTCGAGGATGTCAACCAGGCCCTGCTGTCATTGCGCGAAGACGGAACCTATGACGAAATCTATCGCAAGTGGTTCGGTATGCGGAACTAGGCCTGCGCCTCGTCTCCGAAGAACGGTGTCATCTGCGCGACGATCACGGCGTTTTCATCCAGAGCACGCTGCATCAGAGCACGTTCGTCAGGTTCGATTTCATGTCCCTGTGCCTCACGCTCGGCCAAGGTCCCGTACCCGGTGACATCCAAAGGCGCGGTGTCGGCCTGCTTCAGAATAGCCACCGTCTCGCGCACGGCTTCGGCTTCGTCCACGCCGCTGGCATAGCAGATCAGTGCCGCCCCGGTCGCACCGTCCGGCAGCCCGTCGCCATCCTTACGGCCGATCTGGACCAGAAGGGTATAGACTTGCTGACGTGAGGGCTTCTTGCGCTTTTCCATGGGCCCTGCATTACGCGCGGCGTTTTGAAGGGTCAACTGCTTCCATCGATCCTGGCTTTAAGTATGGGATCTTACGCAGCCCCTTGCCCCGCCCATAGGCAGTGAGGACTTGCAGAAATGCGACTCAGCAAAGCCCTATTCCCGTTTTCGCCCAAAAATTGAGCAGCGTTTCAATTCCAATCCCTGAGTTGAAACGGGCACATTTTTGCCACATTTTTGCCTCAATTTTAGCCATTTCCTGCTGAGTTCGACGCGTTTCCTGCCTTTCACAACGGTGAAGAGAAGCCAACTCTAGGATGGTGCCACTGCGTAAGTCATTTTTTACAGGAGAATTAAAATGAGTGTTCTGTCCAAGTTAATGATGACAACTGCAAGTGTGATTGTGCTTTCCGGAGTACCTGCTGTCGCCGTGCTGTCTTTTGTGACGCCAAGCGCAGCTTACGCCCAAGACGGCGGCGGTGAAAGCGAAGGCGCTGGCGATAGCGAGAGCGGTGGCGACAACGAAGCCGGCGGCGACAGCGAAAGCGGTGGCGACAACGAAAGCGGCGGCGACAGCGAAAGCGGCAGCGATAACGAAAGCGGCGGCGATAACGAAAGCGGCGGCGACAACGAAAGCGGCGGCGACAACGAAGGCGGCGGCGATAACGAAAGCGGCGGCGACAACGAAAGCGGCGGCGATAACGAAAGCGGCGGCGACAACGAAGGCGGCGGTGATAACGAAGGCGGCGGCGATAACGAAAGCGGCGGCGACAGCGAAAGCGAAGGCACGGAAACCAACGCAGGAAACTCAGAAGTTGACGCTATGCAGGGTGAAAATCGCTGACCCACACAGAGCGTTCGTCCGAGCCTGGACACAATCTCAGGACCGGCTCTGACCAAGGTTCGGTCACATACGCGTAACACCCCAAAAACTGGAAAGGCCGGAGCGGGTCAGCTCCGGCCTTTCTGTACAACCGGGGCGATCAGTCCCGCAGCAATTCGTTGATGCCGGTTTTCGACCGTGTCTTTTCATCCACCCGCTTCACGATCACCGCACAATACAGGCTGATGTTGTTCTTTGACGGCATCGAACCCGCGACGACCACCGAATAGGGCGGGACTTCGCCATATGTCACTTCGCCGGTTTCCCGATCCACGATCTTGGTGGATTTGCCGATGAACACGCCCATCCCCAGAACCGAGCCTTCGCGGACAATGCAGCCCTCGACCACCTCGGAGCGCGCGCCGATAAAGCAGTTGTCCTCGATGATGGTCGGGCCGGCCTGCATCGGCTCCAGCACGCCGCCGATACCTACGCCGCCCGACAGGTGGACGTTTTTGCCGATCTGCGCGCATGAGCCGACGGTCGCCCAGGTGTCGACCATGGTGCCTTCATCCACATAGGCGCCAAGGTTGACGAAGGATGGCATCAGCACCACGCCAGGCGCGATATAGGCCGACTTGCGCACAACGCAGTTGGGAACCGCGCGGAACCCGGCCGAGCGCCATTGATCTTCACCCCAACCAGCGAACTTGCTGTCCACCTTGTCCCACCAGCCGCCGTCCTGCGGACCGCCAGTCTGAATTTCCATGTCCTTGATGCGAAAGCCCAGCAGAACCGCCTTTTTGGCCCACTGGTTCACGTGCCAGTCGCCGTTTTCCAGCTTTTCGGCGACACGCAGAGACCCGCTGTCCAGCGCGTTCAGCGTGTCTTCGATCGCTTCGCGTTGTTCACCTGTCGTGGCGGGTGTGATCGTGTCGCGTGCCTCCCAGGCGGCTTCGATGGCGGCTTCCAGTTGCGCGTTGGACATGGGGCGTCTCCCTACAGAATCTGTTCATGTTGGTTTGGCCTATACGCAAGCCGAGCCAATGGCGCAATGCGACGAACACGGGCCGTTTTGCGTCTGAAAGGCCCGCAATCAGCTGGCGCGGCGTATATGTCGGGTCAGAATACCTTTTGCCGTGCTCAGGTCCTTCCGCCTGAGCGCCTGAACAAGTGCGGCGTGATCCTTGTCAGTTTGCTGCACCCATTTCGACCGCCAGTGCGCAAACAAGTGGCGTGCGCTTGCGATATGCAGATCGTCGATGGTGTGCAACAGACGGGGCAGCCCGCAAGGTGTCAGGATGGCGCGATGGAATGCTCTGTTCAACGCTTCCCATTGGGGCATCGTCTGCGCCTCGTCACAGGCAATGCGTGCGCGATCGATCTTGTCCAATGCGACCGGAGACATGTTCTGCACCGATTGCTGCAACGCCAGTGTTTCCAGCGCCACGCGCATTTCGATGACCTCTCGCACCTCTGCCGGGTCCAGCGCCGTGACCCGCATGCCCCGGCGCGGCTCGTGCCGGGCCAATCCATGCGCCTCAAGCCGCAACAGGGCTTCCCGCACCGGAACATGGCTGGTGTCGAAGGTGCGGGCAATATGATCCTGCCGCAGCTTTTCCCCGGCGCTCAGCTCTCCGGTTATGATTTGCTGGCTGAGGTTCTGGTAAATCGTGTCCGAGATCGTAGCGGTCATAAATTATAGATAAAATCTACGACAGCTATCCTCAACCAGATAATTCACCCCGCAAGCGGGTCCGGCGCAATGTTCGCGCCGCACACCAGTACGGCCACGCGCTCGCCCGGTTCGGGCCGATACACGCCCGAGGTCAAGGCTGCCAACGCCGTGGCGCCCGCCGGTTCCACCAGAATACGATGCGCCTGCCACAACATCTTCTGAGCCGCCGCGATGGCATCATCCGACACCAGGACCGACGTCATCCCCTGTGCCAGGTCGAAACAGATCTGCCCGATCCGGCGCGCGCCCAGCGCATTTGCCGCGATGCCGGATACGGAAACATCCACCGGTTCACCGGCCTGCAACGCCGCATTCAATGCGCAGGAGGTCTGGGGTTCGACCGCCACGACCTTGCGCGCTCCGTCGAACCAGGCCAACGCCCCGGCGATCAGCCCACCCCCGCCCACGGCGACCAGAACCGTATCTGCCTGTAGCCCCTGCGCATCCCATTCCGCAAAGCAGGTCCCCTGCCCCGCCACGGTAGCCGGCGCATCATAGGCGTGAATCTGCATCGCTCCGGTTTCCGCTTCATGCGCCTGCGCCTGTGTCAGCGCATTGGCGTATTCGCCGGGCACAACGCTCAGATCCGCGCCGGTTTGCCGGATCAATGCGATCTTGGATGGCCCTGCCAGTTCGGGCACGAAAATCTTGGCCGGATACCCAAGCGCCTGCGCCGCAAAGGCCGCCGCTGCACCATGATTGCCGCCGGATGCAGCCACGACACCTGCATCGGGTACGTCGAGGCTCAGCAACGTATTGAACGCGCCGCGCGCCTTGAAACTGCCGGTGTGCTGCATGTGCTCCAGCTTCAGTTCAATGGGATGGCCCGGAATTCGACTCTCGATCACCGGCGTCACCTGCGTATGTCCGGCGATACGATCCCGCGCCGCTGATATTTCGCTCTTCCAATTCATTCTTGTCTTTCCGTGACTGGCACTCTGCCCGCGAACCCTATAGCTGTTTGGAAAACACGCAAGCAGGGATCGATCACCCATGAGAGAAGACCGCCACAATCCGTTTCGCGATGCGCAGACAGATCGCTCGACCGCGAGCGAAGTGCCGGACACGCCGCAGACGCGATCGTCCGCCTATCGCCTTGCCTTTGCCGATGATGAATTCCTGTGCCGGGACGAGCTGCGCCCGGTACGTCTGCAACTGGAACTGCTGAAACCCGAGATGATCATGAGCGAGCGCGAGATCACCTCGACCATCGTGATGTTCGGCGGCGCGCGCATCCCTGAACCATCGCAGAAACACACCGCACGAACGGAGACGCTGGCTGGTCTGTCGGCCTATTATGACGAGGCGCGCGAGTTCGCGCGGCTGATGACCGTGAAATCGAACGAGACCGGCTGCCGTGAAAACGTGATCGTCACGGGCGGCGGCCCCGGAGTGATGGAGGCAGGCAACCGTGGGGCACAGGACGCGGGCGGATGTTCTATCGGGTTGAATATCGTTCTGCCACACGAACAGGCGCCGAACCTTTATGTAACGCCGGATCTCAGCTTCAACTTCCACTATTTCGCCATCCGCAAGATGCATTTCCTGATGCGCGCCCGCGCCATCACGATTTTCCCCGGCGGTTTCGGAACCATGGACGAGCTGTTCGAATCCCTGACCCTGATTCAGACCGGCCGGATGGACCGCGTGCCCTTCCTGCTGTTTGGTCGCGAATTCTGGGAAAAGGTCATCAACTGGAAAGCGCTGGCCGATGCCGGAACCATCTCGGACGAGGATCTTGATCTGTTCCGCTTTGTGGACACGGCGCAAGAAGCGGTCGAGATCATCGAAAACTGGGAGCCCGCCCCGCCCCGCGACGAAATTCCGGGGCGCTGAACCATGGCACCCAAGACCGGAGAGATGCTGCATCTGCGTGGAAATGCCCTGAGCAAGGGCGAACCCGTAGCGCTGCCACTGACCCAAAGCAGCATGTACCACCTGCCGGGCACCCCGGACGGGCGGGCGAGTTACGGTCGGGTGGACAACCCGACCTGGGTGCATCTGGAGCATGTTCTGTCGCATTTGGAAGACGCGCCCTGCCTCAGCTTTCCCTCGGGCATGGCGGCGATTTCCGCGGCACTGTTTGCCACCGTAAAGGCCGGATCACGCCTGCTGATCCCCTCCGACGGCTATTACGTGACGCGCCTTTTGGCCGATCGTTTCCTGTCGCGGCTGGGTGTGATCGTTGAAGAACGCCCCACCATCGCCTTTGCCGAAGGCGGTTTTGACGGATTCGATGTTGTCTTTGCCGAAAGCCCCTCGAATCCGGGGCTGGACATGATCGATCTGACCGAGGTGGCGGATCGGGTACGTGCTGCCGGGGGCATAACCATTGCCGACAATACGACGATGACTCCGCTGGGTCAGCGTCCTCTTGATCTGGGCATCGATGTGGTCGTCTCGTCCGATACCAAGGCGATGGGCGGGCATTCCGACATGCTGATGGGTCATGTGGCCAGCCGCAACGGCGACATCATGGAACGGGTCGGGGATTGGCGGAAAGTCTCCGGCTCGATACCGGGGCCACATGAAGCATGGCTGCTGCATCGCGGCCTAGAAACGCTGGACGTTCGGTTCGACCGGATGTGCAGCTCGGCCGAAGTATTGGCCGAACGCCTAGCGGCACATCCCGCAGTGAAACAGGTGCGCTATCCCGGGCTGGCCAACGACCCGTCGCATAAACTGGCGCAAGAACAGACCACACGTTTCGGCTTTCTTCTGTCCCTGACGCTGAACAGCGAAGACCAGGCCGAAGCCTTCATCAACAATTGCCCGCTTCTGCGCCCGGCCACGTCATTCGGGGGCGTCCACAGCTCGGCCGAGCGGCGCGCGCGTTGGGGCGACGACGTTGATCCGGCCTTCATCCGCCTTTCCGTCGGATGCGAACCCGTGGAAGAACTGTGGCACGCTATCGAAACCAGCCTGAACGCTGTGTGATTACTTTTTGGGTTCACGCAGTTCTTTGAACACGTAGATCGGCAGTACCACGCTGGCGATCAACGCCCCCAGCCAGACCAGCAATGTTGCCGCAAGCAGGTTCGAAACCCCGCCAACGGTCAGCCCGGCAGCAATCAGGTCGGTCACGAAAAGGCCCACGAAGGTCACGATCAGGGCGATCCCACCCTTCAGGGCGGGCGCTTTCTTTTCGCCAATTTTCAGGATCAGGGGTTCAGCGACAACCTGCACGACGGTGAAGACAATCACCACCACGATGAACGAGATCGGCTTGATCGCAAATCCCGACAGTATCAGCGAGGCAAGCAACAACCCAATGGCATTCCCCGCCAGCAAGGCCAAAGCCGATTTAATTCTACGCGACATGTGACGATCTCCGTCAATCAACAATTAGAAACATGCAAATGTTAACAGACCTGCAGGATTTTACGAGGCAATTCAATCGCCTCTTCCTTTTGACCCGTTGAAATCGCATGGTAGAACACATTCATCAAGATCAGACCTGTCCCTGAGCCATGAGTGTGAGATGAGCGACGATCCCTATTCCGTTCTTGGCGTGGCCAAAGACGCCAGCGCCGCCGATATCAAGAAAGCCTATCGGCGCATCGCCAAGGAATGCCATCCGGACCTGAAGCCCGGCGATGCCGAGGCTGAGGCAAAGTTCAAAGCCGCCGCCGCCGCATACGATCTGCTGAAAGACCCGGAAACCCGTGCCCGGTATGACAATGGTGAGATCGACGCCTCGGGGCAGGAACGTCCGCAACAACAGTACTACCGTGAATATGCTGAAGCCGCTGGAAACCCCTATCGCGGACGTCAGGCAGACCCGGACGACATGTCCGACATCTTCGCCGAGTTCATGAGGGGCCGTGGCGGTTTTGGCGGCCAGCGCGGCCATGAGTTTCACGCGCCGGGGCACAACCTGAACTATTCGCTGCAGATCAGCTTTCTGGATGCCGTGTTCGGTGCCAGCCAGAAACTGACCTTGCCAGACGGCGACCGGATCGAAGTCAAAATCCCTGCAGGTATTACCGACGGCCAAACCATCCGCCTGCGGGGCAAAGGGGCCCCGGGATATGGCGAAGGCCCTCCTGGCGACGCTCTGGTAACTGTTTCGGTCGCCAGTCATCCGGTGTTTGATCGTCAGGGCGACGACATCCACATCACGCTGCCCATCAGCATTGATGAGGCGATTCTGGGCGGCAAAGTCCCCGCCCCTACGATTGATGGCGGCGTGAATGTCAGCGTACCGGCGGGCACCAGCAGTGGTAAAACCCTGCGATTGCGGGGCAAGGGTGTCAAAAAACGCGGCTCATCCGAGCGTGGGGATCAGTTGATCGAACTGACCGTCTCGATGCCCGACAAAATCGATGACGATCTGAAACAGTTCATGGAGACCTGGCGCAAAACACACAGCTACGACCCGCGGAAAGGAATGCCGTCATGACCCTGACCGAGAAGGAACTGATCGAAACCGTCGCCCGACTGACCTCGGATCGGCTGACCGAATATCTGGCGGCCGAGATTGTGATCCCCGAACAATCAGACCAAGGGCTGATCTATCACAGTATCGACGTCGCCCGTCTGGAACTTGCCTGCGAGTTGCACGAACAGTACGACATGGAGGCAGATGCACTGTCGATGATGATCTCGCTGATTGATCAGATGCATGGGCTGCGGGCCGAACTGCGCGAAGTTCTGAACGCGATCGAGACGCAACCCGAGCCTGTGCGACAGCAACTGGTCAAGGTCATCGGTACAGCGCGATTCCGTCGCAGATAACGGGGTTTTGGACTCGAAACATTTGGATTAGAAGGCCGGCTTGATCCTTTGACAGGTGGCGCCATGACCCAGTTCAGATCTGAATTGCTGATGCCTGCGGGCAATCTGCGCAAGCTGAAACTCGCTGTCCTTTACGGGGCGGATGCGGTGTATCTGGGCACGCCCGATATGTCGCTGCGCACGAAATCCGAGTTTTCGCTGGAAGAGGTGATCGAGGGTGTCGAGTTCTGCCACAGCCATGGCCGGCGCGCCTATCTGACGCTGAACCTGTTCTCGCACAACAAGGACATCCCGAAGCTGGACGAATATATCGACACGGTCCGCAAAGTGCAGCCGGACGGGTTGATCATCGCCGACCCCGGCGTGTTTCAGTACGTGCGGGACCGCGCGCCGGAACTGCCGCTGCATATCTCGACCCAGGCCAATATCTGTTCGTGGCTGTCGGTGAAGTTCTGGCAGGATCAGGGCGCGGAACTGGTGGTTCTGGCGCGCGAGGTTTCCTACCCCGAACTGGTGGAGATTCGTGAAAAATGCCCCGACATCAAGCTCGAGGCCTTCGTCCACGGTGCCATGTGCATGACCTATTCGGGCCGTTGCCTGCTGTCGAACTTCATGGCGGAACGCGGCGCGAACCAGGGCAACTGCGCCAATTCCTGCCGCTGGAACTATGCGCTGAAACTGCGCCTGAAGGACGGCACCCATCAGGAGTTGCGCATCACCGAGGAAAACGCCGACCTGTTCGAATTCTTGCTGGAAGAAGGCTGTCGCCCCGGTGATCTGATGCCGATCGAGGAAGACCACCGCGGTTCCTACATCCTCAATTCGCGCGATCTGTGCATCATGCCCAAGCTGGACGAATACCTGAAGATCGGCGTGGACAGCCTCAAGGTCGAGGGGCGCGGCAAGTCGGAATACTACGCCGCCATCGTCGCGCGCGCCTATCGCATGGCCATCGACGATTACTATGCCGACCCCCAGAACTGGGACCCGAAACCCTATATGCGCGAGTTGGAGACCGTGGGAAACCGCGGCTATACGCTGGCCTTCCACGAGGGGCGTCTGACCAACTACGCCCATGATTACGAGCACACGGCATCCATCGCGCAGTGGGAATATGCCGGGATCGTCACCGAAGTGACCGAGGATGCCTTTCTGGTCGAGGTAAAGAACAAGCTGGAACCGGGCGATGTACTGGATTTCGTCTCGCCCATCTCGCGCGAGACGGTTCTGCTGCGGGTCTATGATTTCGAACGCGCATCCGATAGTGCGCGGATGGACGTGGTGCATGGCAGCACCAAAACAGTGATCCGCCTGCCCTTCACCCTGTTCGACCACGAGGATATCGACGATCTGCGCGCCCGGTTCCCCGCCTATTCCGTTCTGCGCAAGGAACGCGCCCTGACCGACGAACACTGGAGCCGCATCCGCTTTGACAAGCTGGTGCAGGGTTTGGAAACCTCGGGCCGTGACAACCTTGGCGCCTACGCCCGCCGTCGCAACGCCCTGGTTGAAAAGATCGGCGAAGACGGCACCGAACGCCGTTTCAAAACCAACCGCATCGGCACCGAGGGTTGCTGTGGCAAAGGTTGCAACGGCTGCTTGATTTTCTGGCAGGACGACAAATACGCGCTGGCCCGTGAAGTTCTGTCAAAGCGCAAGCAGGGCGAACAACTCAGCCGCCGCGAGGCGACGGAACTGAAACTGCCAGGCGCAAAACAAGCCTAAGCCGGCTCAGTCGCGTGTTCGATACTCTTCCGGCACGTAAAACGTATAGTCCCGATCTGCCACCTGTTCGTGGCAGACATGGCAATAGGCCACGGCACCGGCGCGGTCGCCCATAGTGTCCCCAAAGACCGAGCCGTCCGGCAAGACCATGATGTAACGCCAATCCGCCGTGTCCGGGCTGGCATCTTCTGCCAGTTTCTCCATTACGAACATGGCACCGGGATGAACGTGACCTTCATCCGTCACGGTCATGCTGTCCTTGGCAAGAACCGACCCCATGGGAAGTTCTTCACCTTCCTGCAATGTCGCGTAGTTATGCGCCATGCGATTGGCATAGCTGTTCACATACCTTTGCCCGTGGGTCGCCGAAATATAGGGCGCATCGTTGAAAAGCGGCCAGCTTTGGTAGTTGAGGATCAGGTCCAGTTGCGCCACGGCGTAGCCACGCGCCATGCGGCGATTGAGGGATCGGTAGTGTTCCAAAGCCTCTTGTTTGCTCAGCTCCGCAGGGTTTTCGATTGCGATATGAGCGTTCTGGCCGTCAGCGAAGGCCAAACCTGAACCCGAGACGATAGCAAGCGCAGCGGCACCAAAACGGATGATCGAAAAAGAACTTGCATTCATAATCGTGGCCCACCTGAAATTCAGTTCACCTGAGCGCTTTCTGCACCACTTGGAACAGTCTAGCGGAATCGCAAAAACTCGCCATCTCTGACCCGGACACCTCACCGGCTTGTGCATCGAATTGAAGAGGCAAATTCAGCGATGGGCACGAGAAATATAGCAAATTATGCATGTGGTTTCAGCATCTGAAACATTAAGTTTGAACAAAACAATTGTGACGTGCAGACAGAGCCAGAAAACACTTAAGGCGCGATCCGATCAAGCCAAGCCGAGATGGACCAAACCCTATCGGCTCAGACCCGTTTCGGCCTCGATTTGTTTGCGTGATTTGCGCGCCCGCTCGGTCGCCGACTTCAACTGACCGCAAGCCGCCATGATGTCCTCACCGCGTGTCTTGCGGATGGGCGAGGCATAGCCGGCCTGATAGATGATGTTGGCGAAGGCGCGGATGCGGTTGTTCGAGCTGCGCTTGTACGGTGCGCCGGGCCATTCGTTGAACGGGATCAGGTTGATCTTGGCCGGAATGTTGTGTCGCTTGATGTGATCGATCAGACGATGCGCATCTTCGTCACTGTCATTCACACCATCCAGCATCACATATTCAAACGTGATCCGTTCAGAATTCGAAGCATTGGGATAGCTGGCCAAAGCTGTCAGCAGTTCCTCGATATTCCAACGTTTGTTGATGGGCACAAGAACGTCGCGGGTTTCATCGGTGGTGGCGTGGAACGAGATCGCCAGCAGGCACCCGATTTCCTCGGCCGTGCGCGCGATCTCGGGCACCACGCCCGAGGTCGACAGGGTAATCCGCCGGCGCGACAGAGAAATGCCCTCGGGGTCCATGGCGATTTTCATCGCGTCGCGGACGTTTTCGAAATTGTAAAGTGGCTCGCCCATGCCCATCAGAACGATGTTCGACAGCAGGCGAGTTTCGTCCTTGGGTGCGCCGGGGGTTGGCCATTCTTCAAGATCGTCGCGCGCCATCATGATCTGGCCGACGATTTCGGCGGATGTCAGGTTTCGTACAAGTTTCTGGGTTCCGGTGTGACAGAACGAACAGGTCAGCGTACAGCCCACCTGGGACGAGATGCACAGGGTTCCGCGATCTTCTTCGGGGATATAGACCACCTCGACCTCATGCCCGCCGGCGATGCGGCACAGGTACTTGCGGGTACCATCCTCGGACACCTGACGCGTCACCACTTCGGGGATTTCGATCACGAAATGCTCGGCCAGTTGTGCCCGATAGGCTTTGGCGAGATTGGTCATCTGGGCAAAATCGCGCGCACCCCATTGATAGATCCATTGCCAGATCTGGCCGGTGCGCATCTTGGCCTGTTTCTCGGGCGTGCCGTGTTCAATCAAGGTGTCGCGCAACCTGTCGCGCGTAAGACCGACAAGGTTGATCTTCCCGTCGGGCAGTTTGCGCGGGATGGTCATGACGTCTTGGGTGATCGGCGCTTTGGGCGACATTGGCGTATCTCAAAGGAATCGGGCTTGGGATGCGCCTCTATATAGGAACCTGCGCAAAGATCAAAAGGTTTCCTAAGCTGGCAGGCCCGGCACGATGCACATGCCGGGCCTTTTTGATCAGTTTACCGGCGGCGGTGTGTAGCAATCACTGGCGTCCAGGGTCTGAACCGGATCTTCCGGGCCACATTGCTCGCCCGATATCGGATAGGAATCAGCGTTCTTCTCGCAAGCGCTCAGTACGGCGACGGATGCGGCAAGAACCAGAGTGATCCAAGTTTTCTGTTTCATCACGATGTCCTCTCTAGGTGGCTGAACCACTTAGTTCACATTGCCGAGTGCGAAACTTTGATACGGATCAAAACTGGCAGATGACCAAACGTCAAAAGCCCCGCTAAGAGGCGGGGCCTTTTCAACAATCGACGCGAAAAGATCAGTTGGTGCAGCGCTTCTCAGCGTCTTCAATCGCTGCGGTAAATCCCAGCAGCGAGAAGGTGTCTTTCGTCTGCGTCCCGCGCTCGGACCGGGCGGTCAGTACCGCCTCGGTTCCGCGCTTCAGGGCGGTAATGATCTTGGCATCATCCGCATCCGATGCGGCCCAGGCCCATTCGCCTTCTGTGAACAGTTCGAACTCGGTCCCGTCCACATTCAGGTTCACCGTCGAACCCGCGGCAAACGGGTAGCCGCCAGTAAAGGTCAATTGGCCTTTCACCTCGGCATTCGGGCGATAGAACACAAACAGCAGGATATCGCTGCGCCGTACGGAAACCACACGTCCACCGCGGGTGTTTACGGTTTCCTTGGGTGCCGAGACGCTCCAGCATTCGGTGGGATCGTCTTCGACAAAAACGCTCCAATCCGTTTTTGCAGCAACCCGGTTGGTGCTTGTCGCCTGTTGGGCGATTGCAGATGTTGCGGCGATGCCTGCCACACACAGGCCCGCTATCGTGCGAACGAGCATTGATCCCATTTGTCCAGCCTCCTAGCTCGACCCTTACCTCATACCCATCGGACACGTCTGCGAACCCTGCCGGTTCGTCTATTCGTTTGCGTCTTCCGATGATTGCCGACATACACACACTAACGCAGATTTCGCCACAGGCGAAAGGGCGATTGGCAGAATTTTGCGCATAAATTTCGGAGGTCCAGATGACGCAGCCCGTACCCATGACAGAACTTTGGCGCGGCCCTCTGCTGGAAAGTCTGCATCTGGGTCATGCGGTTATTTGCGATGACACGGGCCAGATCGTGCGCAGTTGGGGCGACCCGCAATCCGTCATATACCCGCGGTCATCGGCCAAGATGATTCAAGCGCTTCCGTTGGTCACATCAGGGGCAGCGGCGAAATACGGGCTGACCAGCGAACACCTCGCGTTGGCCTGCGCTTCGCATAACGGGGCGGCAATCCACACGGATCGCGTGACGGCGTGGCTGGACCATCTGGGGTTGAACGAGCACGATCTTCGGTGCGGCCCACAGGAGCCCGCCGACACCGCCGCGCGCGACCGGCTGATTTTGGCGGACGATACGCCTTGCCAGATCCACAACAACTGTTCCGGCAAGCATTGCGGCTTTCTGACTCTGGCACAGCATATGGGCGCCGGGCCGGAATACCTTGAAATTGATCATCCGGTGCAACAAGCCTGCCTGTCTGCCGTCGAAGAAACAACGGGCGAGACCAGCCCGGCATACGGCATCGATGGCTGTTCCGCCCCGAATTTCGCCACATCTCTTTTCGGTTTGGCACGTTCGATGGCTTGGTTTGCTTCAGCCGCAGACCGGTCCGACCGTTCCAGCGATGCAGCGATGCAGCTGGTGGCCGCGATGGTGAAACACCCGGAACTTGTTGCCGGTGAGACCCGGGCATGCACCGAACTGATGCGCGCGATGAACGGACGTGTTGCCATCAAAACCGGGGCCGAGGCCGTGTTCGTGGCCATCATCCCGGAAAAACGCATGGGCGTTGCGCTGAAGATCACCGATGGCACCACCCGCGCCAGTGAATGCGCGATTGCCGCGATACTGGTAAGCCTTGGCGTGCTGGAGGCCGATCACCCTGCCACCCGCAAATTCATGAACGCCACGCAATACAGCCGTCGCGGGCTGGAATGCGGCGTGATCAAACCTGCACCGGGTTTCCCCGACTAAGGTCCTCACATCTCGATTTCGTGGATTTCGGCCACTTCGACCGAGCCTGTCCCGTTGACGACCATCGGGCAGCCCTTGGCCATCTTGGTCGCAGCGTCGATATTGTCAGCTTTGATCACCGTGAAGCCCGAGGCAGGGTTTGCGCCGCCGTTATCGACCACTGCGTTGTTGCTGACGGTGTAAGACTGCCCCACCGGGTTTCCGGGGATATCGAGGGCGTCGCCCATATCTTGAAACCAGGCGCCCCAGGCGGCCATGGTCGCCTCGATCTCGGCGGGGTCGGTCGGGGTGTGACCCCCGTGATAGACAAACAGAAACTTGGGCATATCGCTCCTCCGTGACAAAAACCTATGTGCAAAGTGCTTCGAGTTTGCGCAGCGAAGACGTCCAACCCTGAGTGTGGTTCGCAGCTGCTTCGGCATCGGCCAGTTCACGGTGGTCCAGCACAAGGCGGGCACCGTTTTCGGTTGCGGCAACGGAAAGGGTCACGTGGCTTTCGGCACCGCGTTGATCCTGATCGTCATGCCAACCCCATGTAAAACCCACCGATTTAGGCGGGTCGACATGCGTCACGTGGCCCGAGACCTTGTATTGCTGGCCCTCGCCATTCTCCATCACCGAGTACCAAGGACCGGTGCGCGAGAAATCCAGATTGTGGTCCGGCACGTGCATCCCTTCGGGCCCCCACCACTGAAGCAATCTGGTGCCGTCACTGATCCAAGCAAACAGTTCTTCGGGGCTGACGGGGAATTCCCGTTCCAGTTTCAGGTCGGCCATGAATTCTCCCTTTCGATTATTTCACTCAGACGATCCAGGCTGCCTTCCCAGAATTGCCGCTTGGAAATCGTCCAATCGGCAATCGCCCGCAATCCTTCGGATCGGATGGAATACATGCGCTGGGTTCCTTGCACGCGCTGCTGCACCAACCCGGCCTCGCGCAGCACCTTGAGGTGGCGCGAAATCGCGGCGCCGGACATGCCGCGCCCCTCGATCAGATCACCGGCAGGCAGTTCGCCCTGCTCCATCAGTTGCTCGACAATCGAGAACCGGGTGGCATCGGACAAAGCGGAAAACGTGGTCAGAAGTGTGTTCATATCCCTTATTTAACACAAATGTTAAATAAAAGATAGCCCTGATCAGCCGCCTGCGAAATCGGCGCGGCTATAGCCTTGCAGGTAAAGCAGCGCCGTCAGGTCGCCGTGGTTCACCCGCACATCACATTGTGCGGCCACCGACGGTTTGGCATGAAGGGCAACCCCGGTCCCGGCCCGGCCAAGCATTCCAAGGTCATTGGCCCCGTCACCCACGGCGATCACGTCACTTTCCGACAGGCCCAGGCGCGTTGAAATCTGCGCCAGCGCTTCGACCTTGGCCTGACGCCCCAGAATAGGACGCGCGACGTCTCCGGTCAGCTTGCCATCTTCCGCCAGCAAAGTGTTGGCACGGTTTTCATCGAACCCCAAAAGCTCTGCCACCCGCGCAGTAAAGGCCGTAAAGCCACCGGATACCAATGCTGTATAGGCCCCGTTGGCCCGCATCGTCGCCAGCAATTCCCTGCCTCCGGGCATCAGCGTGATCCGTTCCCGCAGAACTTTGCCGATGACGCTTTCATCCAGATGCTTCAGCAAACCAACCCGCTCGATCAGGGCGCCTTCGAAATCAAGCTCTCCGTTCATGGCGCGGGCCGTTATGTCCTTGACCCGGTCGCCGACGCCGGCCTCATCCGCCAGTTCATCGATACATTCCTGCTGGATCATCGTGCTGTCCATATCGGCCAGCAGCATCTGTTTGCGCCGTCCTTGCGCAGGTTGCACGATCAGGTCCACCCCCATCCCTTGCAGGTCTGCCCAAACGTCCCAGCGATTGTCGGGGATGGCGTTCAACTCGAACTCTGCCGCCTCATCCGGGTTGAGCCAGAGGATGTCCCCGCCACCCCACGCATTGCGCAATGACTCGGGCAATGCGCTGTCCAGCGAAGGCGCTGCCGGATTGGTCAGCAAAGTAGCGACATACATATTCAATCTCCAAATTTCTTGGCCGGACGATGTGATCTAGGGGGTCAAAGGCAAACGGCCCTGATCGGTCAATTCCCAGCAGGTCTGCCCTTCGAACACCGCGACACCCACCGGGCGCCCATATCCGGCACCTGTGTCCAGATTGACGCGATTTCCATAATGCGTTGCCCGGTCTACCGGAGTATGGCCATGCACGATCAGCTTGGGATGCGGGCCCCAATGAGCATGAAAATCCTGCCTGATCCAGACCAGGTCGTTGTCCCGCTGCGCGTTGAGCGGTACGCCCGGGCGAATGCCTGCGTGAACAAAGGCAAGCTCGGGCGTCTGATGCATCAGAACCAGATCTCGCAGAAAGGTCAGGTGCGATTTCGGCACCGCCGCCTGCGCCATCTGATGCAGATCTTCCAGACGAATCTGGCCTTCGAATTCCACGCCATAACTGCGCAGGGTCTCGACCCCACCCAGCCTTTCATGCAGCCAGTGATATCCTACAAGCAAATGCGGATCGTGACGCGGCGTATCCTCCATGAACCAGGCGAACATGCGATCGTGATTGCCCAGCAGAGTGATCCAGTTCAGGCCCGCATCGCGCCCGGCAATCAGCCGCTCGACCAGCCCGCGACTGTCCGGTCCGCGATCCACGTAATCCCCCAGAAACACGATCTGGGCATCCGGGCCGCCATCGCCCTGGATCAGAGACAGCGCGCGTTCCAGCTCTGCCACCTGCCCGTGCAGATCACCAACAACGTAGACTGGCTGTGTCATAGATCCTCCGACGGTAAGGTTCAGCTCGCTTGTGCCGCAGATTGCAGCCCGAGAAAACAAAGGACCCGGGCCTTCGGTCAACCGGGTCCTGAACTGTTTCTCAAACTCAACAGGCCACGTCAGGTGACATCAAATTCCAGCGGCTTGATCTGCGTGAACAGACCCGTTTCCGCCAGCTTGGCGCGTGCCTCGGCCGGAACGGGTTCGTCGACATAAAGCAACGCAATCGCTTCTCCGCCGGCCTCGGATCGACCAAGGGTAAAGTTCGCGATGTTGACGTTGTTCTCGCCCATGGTCTGCCCCAAAGCACCGATGATGCCCGGCACGTCTTCGTTGGTGGTGTAGAGCATATGGGCACCGACCTCGGCGTCGATATTGATGCCCTTGATCTGGATGAACCGCGGCTTGCCGTCGCTGAACACGGTGCCACCGATGGAACGCTCGCGCTTGTCGGTCACAACGGTGACTTTGATATAGCCTTCGAAGGCACCCGATTTGTCCTGATTGGTGGTCGAGATCTTGATCCCACGTTCCTTGGCGACAACCGGGGCCGACACCATGTTCACCTCGGGGTTGAACTTCTTCATGATCCCGGCGACCACCGAGCAGTTCAACGCCGCCAGGTTCATTTCAGCGGCAACACCATCGTACAGGATATTGATCGCCTTGACCGGCTCATCGGTCATCTGGCCGATGAAGCTGCCCAGATGGCCGGCCAGCTTGATCCACGGCCCCATCACCTTGGCTTCTTCCGCCGTCACACTGGGCATGTTCAAAGCGTTCTCGACCGCACCTGTCAGCAGATAGTTCGAGATCTGCTCGGCCACTTGCAGCGCCACGTTCTCCTGCGCTTCAGTCGTTGCTGCACCAAGATGTGGCGTGCAGACCACGTTGGGCAGATTGAACAGGGGATTGTCCTTGGCGGGTTCTTCGCTGAACACGTCAAACGCGGCTCCCGCAACGTGACCGGATTGCAGCGCCTCGGCCAAAGCCTCCTCATCCACCAGACCACCCCTAGCACAGTTGATGATGCGCACGCCTTTCTTGGTTTTGGCAAGGTTTTCACAGCTCAGAATATTGCGGGTCTGATCCGTCAGCGGCACGTGCAGGGTGATGAAGTCGGCGCGGGACAGCAACTCGTCCAGCTCTACCTTTTCCACGCCCATCTTGGCGGCTTTCTCTTCGCCCAAATAGGGATCATAGGCGATGACTTTCATCTTCAGGCCGAGCGCGCGCTCGCACACGATGCCACCGATGTTCCCCGCACCAATGACGCCGAGTGTCTTGTTCGTCAGTTCGATGCCCATGAACTTGGACTTTTCCCACTTGCCCGCATGGGTCGAAGTCGAGGCCTCGGGGATCTGTCGCGCCACGGCAAACATCATCGCAATGGCGTGTTCGGCAGTGGTGATCATGTTGCCGAATGGCGTGTTCATCACGATCACACCTTTTTTCGACGCTGCTTCCTTGTCGATATTGTCAGTGCCGATTCCGGCGCGGCCGATCACCTTCAGCTTGTCAGCTTTTTCCAGAATGGTCGGCGTGACCTTGGTGGCCGAGCGGATGGCAAGACCGTCATACTGGCCGATCACCTCGGCCAACTTGTCCTTGTCCTTGCCCAGATCGGGCATGAAATCCACGTCGATGCCGCGATCACGGAAAATCTGAACGGCGGTTTCGCTGAGTTTGTCGGAAACGAGTACTTTGGGAGCCATGTTTGTGGTCCTTGAATGTATTGAGAGGTCCGGGCCGATGCGGCCCGGTGAAGATGGGATGCGATCAGGCGGCTTCTGTTTGCGCCGCGATTTCGGCCTCGAAGGCCCAGGCCAGCCAAGGCAACATCGCTTCGATGTCCGAGGTCTCGACCGTACCGCCGCACCAGATCCGCAAGCCCGCAGGCGCGTCGCGATAGGCCCCGATATCCAGCGCGACATTCTCGGACTCCAGCCGTTTGGCCACGGCCTTGGCAAAGCTTGCGCCGTCCTGAATTCGGGCGTCGGTGAATTTCAGACAGACGGATGTGTTCGACCGCGACGCTGCGTTTTCGGCCAGGTTTTCGATCCAGTCGTTCAGGTCGCAGAACGCATGCACGGCATCGGCATTGGCGTTCGCGCGGGCAATAAGGCCCTTCAGACCGCCCACCGAGCGCGCCCAATCCAGTGCAAACAGATAATCCTCAACCGCCAGCATCGACGGCGTGTTGATCGTCGCCCCCGTGAAGATGCCTTCGATCAGCTTGCCACCCTTGGTCAGGCGGAAGATTTTCGGCAGCGGCCATGCAGGGGTGTAGCTCTCCAGACGTTCAACGGCGCGCGGCGACAGGATCAGCATCCCATGCGCGGCCTCACCGCCCAGAACTTTCTGCCAGCTGAAGGTGGTCACATCCAGCTTGTCCCAGGGCAGGTCCATCGCAAAGGCAGCCGAGGTTGCGTCGCAGATCGTCAGACCCTGACGATCATCGGCGATCCAATCGCCATTCGGCACGCGCACGCCCGAAGTCGTGCCATTCCAGGTAAATACAACGTCATTGGCAAAATCGACCGATGCCAGATCCACGATCTGTCCGTAATCGGCGGTCTTCACCTCGGCGTCGATCTTAAGCTGCTTGACCACATCGGTCACCCAACCGGACCCAAAGCTTTCCCACGCCAGCATCTCGACCTTGCGTTCGCCCAATAGCGACCAAAGAGCCATCTCAACCGCGCCCGTGTCCGAGGCGGGAACAATGCCGATCCTGTAATCCGCCGGAATGCCAAGCACCTCGCGCGTGCCTTCGATGGCCGCTTTCAGCTTGTCCTTGCCAACGGCGGCACGGTGCGAGCGTCCCAAGGCCGCATCGGCCAGTTTGGTCAGATCAAATGTGGGGGGTTTGGCGCAAGGGCCCGAGGAAAAACGCGGATTGGCCGGCCGCGTCGCCGGTTTTTGAGTGCTCATCTGTATTACCCTTCCAGATACACGCCCCTCGTTGGGGAGGGGTGTCCCACGCACAGAGCTATGGGGCCTTCGCACCCGCAGCAAGCGAAAAAGACGCTTCGCTGGGTGAAAACGACATCCCAAAAGGGCTCAAATCAGAACAGGAGTTTCCGATTGGCGAAAAAACCCCGCCGAAACTCGGCGGGGTTTTTGATGCTATTCCGCGGCGTCTTCGTATGCGTCCATTGGGGGGCATGTGCAGACGAGGTTT
>NZ_WVRB01000006.1:0-217644 GCF_013110685.1 Ruegeria sp. HKCCD6157 | reverse complement strand
TATGTTTGGCAGGCTTAGGGATTGGAGGCGCGTGGCGACACGCTATGACCGTTGTTCCAAGGTCTTCCTATCAGCCATCGCACTCGTAGCAAACTTAATTTACTGGTTATGAATCCTGACCTAGCCTGAGCCCAAAATTGCTTCAATCTTTGACAGGGTTGCGGAGTTCACTGCAACTCCCGCTTTGCTTGACGAAAGCCGGCTCTTGCGGCGGCCATCACCTGGCAGATGCGCGCCGTCCTGAGATCTGATCGACTCAACCAGAGTTGCCATGGCGTTTGAAAACAAACCTGCGGACGACGCCACGGGATCAATCGCAATGAAGAACTGCCCCGTTTTCGGGGGGCCACCGGCCGTTCCGGAAAAAGGCGATGCGTTCAACCCAAGTGTCGATCCGGTAAGGGCTGCGGCCATGACTTCGGTCAGCAAAGCAACACCCACGCCCTTGTAGCCGCCCGAGGGGGCCATGCTGCCTTTCAGTCCAACGTCAGGATCCGTTGTAGGGTTGCCGTCAGCGTCCAGCGCCCATCCGACGGGAATGGCCTTGCCTTCCCTTGCATGCTTCATCACTTCGCTTTTGGCGATGGTGCTGGCGCTCTGATCTATCAGCAGTGCAGGTTGACCATCTGTTCCCGGTGCAGCGATCGAGAACGGATTGGTCCCGACGACAGGTTTCGATCCGCCCGAAGGTGCGATGGATGCTGGCGCATTGGTGAACCCCAATCCGACCAGCCCTGCCTGGGCCAGCCGATACGTGTGATAGCCCAGCACACCGCAATTGTAGCTGTTTGTAATCGCCAATGCGGCGATGCCCTGTTCCTGTGCCGCAGGGATCAGCGCCTCGAAACCCAGATCAATGGCCGAATGTGCAAACCCGGTTTTGGCATCGACGCGGATGAGGCCCGGACGCGGGGTTTCAAGGGCAGGTTTTGCCTGACCGTCGACCTTGCCGCATTGAACATGCTCGCAATAGATCGGGATATACGCCAGCCCATGGCTGGCCACGCCGTCCGCTTCGGTCGCGGCTGTGGCAACAGCCAAAGGGCGCGCGTTTTCTTCGCTTGTGCCGGCCGCAACCAGCGCATTGAATGACAGCTCTTCGATTTCGGCAAGCGAGAGGGTTCTGGTTTCGGTCATCGGGTGGTCCTTCAATCGTTGTCTGACAAGCCTGAACCAGCGCCAAGCAGTCGGGATTCTTCAGTTGCGGGGGCATAGGTGCGATGCGCCACAGTGTTGAGGAATTGCCACGCCCCCGGATCCGGGTCAGCGCGGCTGTGCAAGGAACGGGTGGGTCTGATGCGGCCGGTTTCGGTTATCCCGACGCGATTTGCCCTCTCCATTCCGAAATCTTCACAGCTGAGATGAACACCATCAGTGGTCGCGGAAAACCCGTCCAATGTGATTTCCACAGTCGATTTCCGCTTTTTCGCCATGGTGGCGACAAAGGGCAGCAACAGAAGAGGTACGGCAACATTGGAAATCAGAACTTTGCCTTGCGACAGGGCGTCCGGGAAATCTGATAATGCCGATCCGGTCATAAGGGGGCACAGATCCCGGGCGCCGGTCCACATGCCGTTCCGGGCCTCTGGGATGTGATGTTCCAGGTGCGGCGCAAATTCCTGCTCAAGCAACTGGGCCAGGATCGCAGGCCCGTCAAACCCCTGGACGCACAGCCATCGGGTTGCTTTCGCGGCTTCCTCCGCCACACCCCAGGCATATCCAGCCCCACGGGTTGCGCGTTTGGCGGTGGCTTCCACTTCGTTCAACGAGAAGGTCATTGCGCAACCTCTGGATAAACCCAAAGATCGGCGTTCGCGGTGTTCAGCTCTTCCGGGTAGGGCGCGCCCGCATACATGCAGATACGCACCCACCGATCCGAACGCGGGTCGAAATGCGTCGCCCCAAAGAAAGACAGTTTGGCGCGCAGCATATCAATGGGCATCACCTGCGCGCTGATCGTGTTGTCTCGAATTTCACCGTAGGGTGCGATACGGCTGATTTGCGCGCGGCGCACGCTGTGGCGGTGTTCCGGATGGCGCAACAGAAACTCTGCTATCGGAGCGTCATCAGGCCAGTTCTGCAACGCTTCGAAAGCCAGAGTTGCATCCCGCGCCGGTGCAAGAGGTTGTTCATAGTCCGAGATCGGCTCTTCGAACCGCTCCCCCAGCCGGGGTTCCAGCTTTTCTTCGGATACGTACCAGGCCCGCGCGCAGTTTTCGGCGGCGGACCAATCAAGGTTCAAAGCCCAGTCAAAACTGTTCCGGATCAACGCACGCACCGCTGATACCGGCATGGTCCCATCAATCACCTGTGCAGAGGCGTCGGTGTCTGCCATGCAGCTCGCAAGCCCGTCAACAAGCGCGCCGTAAGGTTCAAGGATCAAAGAGGCCAGCAGCTCCTGACCTTCTTCGGCCAGCTCGGCTTCGGACCAAAGGATCAGACGGTTCCAGGGGTGATCCTGTGTCAGATCATCCTTGGCGAGGTATTTTTCGATTTCTTGCAGATCCGAATTCAGCGCCGCCAGCTTTTCCATCTGCACCGGGTGTTCAGATCGCCACCAGGCGATTGACTGTTTGCAGCGTGCAAAGACATCGCAAAAGACACGTGCCTCATCCGCCGAAGCCACATCAATGGACCGAACGCGCGAGATCGCCTCCTCGCGCACCATGATCCAGTTGTTGAACAGTACCGGGTGATTGACGATGAACGGCGCCATACCCAGGCCGGTCGAATTCCCGATGCCCAGCCAGCGCGCGATGTCCGGATCAAGCTCTGCGGTCTGGTCTTGGCCTTTGACCCGCGCCATGTGCTGTACCAGATCGCGCACAAAGGCGCGGGTCAGATAGACCGACAGCATCTCGATCTGGAACGGGCCGCTGACTTCGGCCCGGCCGGCCGTCTTTTCACGGTCCGCCGCGCCAAACTTGCCCGAACCATAAACGGCCGTGGTCCGCATCAGATAGCCGACCTTGTAGATCTGTTCGAGGTCGGGTTGCCGTCCCGCAGCAAGCTGATCCACCACATGTGCCCAAAGCCGCACGGAACGGTTCGCCCGCGACAGGGACAGTTCGGCTTCGCTGACGCGTCCGGCTTCTTGCAACGGAACATTCTGCGACAGACGGTCGATATCGTCCGCCGTTGGAATGCCGTCAAACAAGGTAAAGGTGGCATCCCAAGCCTCGGCAATCACCCGGTCCGATCGTTGATCGGGTGGCAGGTCATGGGCAAAGGCGACCAGCGAATAGGCCCGATCGAGGCCTTGCGCGGTATAGACCGCATGGCCCACACCCTTGTTGTCAATTTCGAACGCGGGGCGCGAAAAGCTCCAGTTTTCTTCGGCCATGCGACGCGTCAGCTGCCGCATAAAGCTGAGCCGACATTGGTGCAACGATCCCAAACGTGACAGCCGCATGACCGTGGATGGGTCACGTCTGGCGATCTCTGTCTGCGCGTGTGGTTCCATTTGGTTACCTTTGTGGGACGAAGTTCTCGGCAAAGAACCGATACCAGTTCCCGCCCATGATCCCGGCCACTTCGTCATCGTTCAGGCCGGTCGCGCTTAACCCTTTTTCGATGTTGCCAAAGTCCCGGTTGTCCTGGAACCAACCCGGCATCGGTGGGAATCCCGGCGCCGAGGCCGAGCCTTCGCCATAGTCGATCTCTTTTGTCCAACGCCCCACACGCATCCATTCCACGACGCCGTCGGGCTGATCCTGACACAGGTCGGTGCCGATCCCCAGATGTTCGGCCCCGTATTTGTCAGCAGTGCGGGCGATCATTTCGCAAAAGCTCTCCAGCGTGCAATCGGACTTGTCTTTCAGGTGGTGAGGGTAGACCGAAAAGCCCAGCATCCCACCTTTTTCCGTTACCGCACGGATGACGTCATCCCGCTTGTTGCGCAGGGCCGGAGACCATTCGTGCGGATTGGCGTGTGTAATCGCGATGGGCCGGTCCGAGATTTCAGCCGCCTCGATCGTGGAACGGTCCGCCGAATGGCTCATGTCGACCACAAGGCCCACGCGGTTCATCTCTTTGATGACCTGCTTGCCCATGCGGGTGATGCCGGTGTCTTCGGCCTCGTAGCAACCGGTCGCCAGCAGGGATTGGTTGTTGTAGGTCAGTTGCATGAACCGCGCGCCCAGATCGTGCAGGATTTCGACCAGCCCGATATCGTCTTCAATGGGCGATGGGTTCTGAAACCCGAAAAACACGGCGGTTCGGCCCGTATTACGGGCCGTGTCGATATCGCTGACCCAGCGGCCTTTCATGATCAGATCCGGGTATTGCTCGAACCAGCGGTTCCATTTCTCGAAATTCAGAACCGTTTCGCGGAAATTCTCATGATATGCGATGGTGACGTGGATCGCGTCCACGCCCCCTTCGCGCAACTGGCGGAAGATCTTTTCCGACCAGTTGGCATATTGCAGGCCATCGATCCGCATCAGACGGGGCCTGCGCTGATATAGGCGGTTTTGACGGTCGTATAGAATTCAGCCGCCGCCTTTCCCTGTTCGCGGGGTCCGTACGAGCTGTCGCCGCGGCCACCGAAAGGCACGTGGTAATCGGTGCCAGCGGTGGGCAGGTTGACCGTCACAACACCGGTGCGCGCGTTGCGGCGGAAATGCGTGGCGCGGGCCAGCGATTTGGTCACGATGCCCGAGGTCAGGCCGAAATTGGTGTCGTTGACCACGCTCAGCGCCTCGTCATAGCTGCCGACCTTGATGACACTGGTCAGCGGTGCGAACATTTCTTCGCGGTTGATGCGCATGTCGTTTGTGGTGTTCAGGAACACGCCCGGCGACATGTAGAACCCGTCATGAGGCATCTCCAGCCGCTGACCGCCACAGGCCAGCTCGGCGCCTTCGGTTTTGCCCAGTTCGACATAGGCAAGGTTTTCGTTCAACTGCTGCTGGCTGACGACCGGACCCATCTGAACCCCGTCCTCCAGCGCGTGGCCGACCTTGATGGCCTGTGCGCCGGCCACAAGCTTTTCGACGAAGGCATCATGGATGCCGGCGTGGACGACCAGACGCGATGAAGCCGTGCACTTCTGACCGGTGCCGCCAAAGGCCCCGCCCAGCGCCAGCGTCACCGCCAGATCCAGATCGGCATCATCCATGACAGCCAGCGCGTTCTTGGACCCCATTTCCATCTGCACCTTGGTCAGGTTCTGGATCGCCGCGGCGGCAATGCCTTTGCCCACGGGCACCGATCCGGTGAAGGAAATCGCATTGACCTTGGGGCTTTCCACAAGGCGTTGACCGATGGAACGGCCCGAGCCCATCACCAGGCTGAACAGACCCTTGGGGATGTCTTGCCGCGCGATGATTTCGGTCAGGGCCACGGCCGAGGCAGGGGTGATGTTGGCGGGCTTCCACACAACCGCGTTGCCATAGCAAAGCGCCGGGGCGATCTTCCACGAAGCCGTCGCGGTAGGGAAGTTCCACGGGCTGATGATGGCAACCACGCCAACAGCTTCGCGGCGCACGTCAATTTCGATGTCCGGGCGCACGGAATCGGCATTCTCACCGATCTGTCGCAGGCATTCGGCCGCATAGTAGGTGAAGAACTGACCGGCGCGGTAGACCTCGCCCTTGCCCTCGGCCAGCGGTTTTCCTTCTTCACGGCTGAGCAGAGTACCGAGCTCCTCGGCGCGGGCCATCAGTTCGTTGCCGATGGCGTTCAGCACGGCCTGCTTGCGCTCCAACCCATAAGCCGCCCATTCCACCTGGGCTGCCCGTGCCTGATCCAGCGTTGTCTCAAGCTGATCAGCACTGGCCTGCGCGAATATGCCGACCAGATCGCTCAGATCCGATGGGTTGCGGTTTTCGATTTCGCTTTCGCCGGCCAGCCATTCGCCGGCAATCAGATTCAGTTTGGTCACGTCAGGCCCCAAATTCGCAAATTTCAGTTTGCGAAAGAATGGAACTTGCCGGCGACATCAGTCAAACTCAAATAACTTTAGAAAACTTCAGAAAGATTGAAGCATGGCCGTGAAAGTGGAAATGCTGCGGTGCTTTTGCACTGTGGCCCAAACCGGAAACCTTGCCGAGGCAGCCAGCCGTTTGGGCCGCACGCAATCCGCGGTCTCAATGATGTTGAAACAATTCGAAGAGCATCTGGGCAAGAAACTGTTTGAAGGCGAACGGAAAAACCACCTTTCACCGCTGGGTCAGCAAGTTCTCGAGCTTGCGCTCAAACAGGTGCGGGATTTTGACCAGGCCGTTCAGAATATTGAACTGGCGGCACAGGCCGAGCACGGGTTGATCCGTATCGTATCCGTGCCGTCCGTGGGGGCGTTGGTGTTTCCTGCCCTGCTGGATCATATGACGTCTCGCTTTCCCGGCCTGAAGATCGAGCTGCGCGACGGAGATTCGCAGCAGGTTCTGGATGCGGTCGCCGGGGACACGTCTGATATCGGCATAGCGTCCGGCCACTTTCCGCTGAACGGGGTCAGTGCAGAGCCGCTGTTTCAGGACCGCTTTGGTTTGGTTGCAGCGTCCGATCATCCGCTGATGACACGGGCGGAACCGCCAGCCATTTGCGATCTGGTGGCTCAGCCTTTCGTGCGAAACGCCTTGTGTGACTTTATCGAGTCTGCGCCTTTCCGAGAGATTTTGGACAGGGCCGAGGTTACCATTCACAACACGCATTCCCTGATCACGACGGTCAGGGCAGGCCAGTGGATCACGGTCCTGCCGCAGACCGTCGCGCAATTCATTCCGGACGCAGTCGCCTTTCGTCCGATTTCGGATTTGCCGGACAGGCGCGAGGTGTATCTATACGTTCGGGAAAGGTCGCGATTCCGAGAAATCTCGGAGGCCTGCCGTTCATTTGTCCTGTCGAGTGGATTTGGAAATTCAAGCCTGTGAATGCATCAAAAGGGGATTAACCCTGCTCAAAATCACAAATTAATTTGGTTTTTGCAGACTCACGCCCGCTGCCATGCTAGGTTCTCGTTTGAAGTGGGGGACTTCAGAGGGGCGATATGTCTCAAGACCTGAGGGGCTGGTTGAGCGCAAATGGATTAAACGAGTACGCGCAGGCCTTCATTGATAACAAGATCGACTTTTCCATTCTGCCTGATTTGACGGCCGAGGATCTGATCGAAATCGGTGTGACCGCTGTCGGCGATCGTCGGCGGCTTTTGCGTGCCATCGAGCAACTTGATTCCTCGCAGATCGCCGCAGAGCCTGAACCCGCAGCGCCGCACGAACCTGCGCGGCGGCAGGTCACGGTGATGTTTGCGGACCTGACCGGGTTCACGAAAATGTCCAGCAAGCTGGATGCCGAGGATCTGCACGCGTTGCTCAATCAGTTCTTCAGCAAAGTGGACAATGTGGTCGAAAAATACGGCGGACGCATCGACAAGCATATCGGTGATGCGGTCATGGCCGTTTTCGGAGCGCCGATCTCACATACCAATGACACGGAAAGGGCAGCACGGGCGGCAGCTGAAATCCACTCGGTTCTTCCGACGTTATCGCCGCCGCTGTCCTGCCATATCGGTATCTCTTCGGGTCAGGTCATCGCCAGTACGACAGGCAGCCAGTCGCATACGGAATATACGGTGACAGGTGATGGGGTGAATCTGGCGTCTCGGCTGACAGATATCTCAGGGGGCGGCGAGACTCTGGTCTCACATGACATTCAACGCGCGCTGGGCCCGTTGTTCGTGGGCGAATCCATCGGGGTCAAGGCGATCAAGGGGTTGAACGAGCCGGTTGAGGTCTGGCGTCTGGACCGGTTAGCCAGGAACATTCGGACCAGACGGCACAAATTCATCGGGCGCGAGCGCGAGATGTCGATTTTCTCGGCCACATTCGACCGATGCCAACGCCATGGAAAAGGTGAAGTGCATATCGTTCTGGGCGAACCCGGAATTGGAAAAACCCACCTGTCCGAGCAAGTGGCGGAACTGGCGACAAGCCTGTCCTACACGATCCACAACGGCGTTGTGATGGACTTCGGCGCGCGCGAAGGTCATTCAGCCATTCAGACCGTTGCACGCAGCATTCTGGGGCTTGAAGCGTCAGACGGGGCGGAAACCGGGGCGGCCGTTGCTAAAGAGGCCATTGCCAAAGGCTGGGTCAGCCCTTCCAACGCTGCGCATCTCAATGCTTTGCTTGAACTCGAGCAGGATCCGGGCCTGGCCGAGGTCTATGCGGTAATGGACAATAAGACCCGTCTGCGCGGGCGGCGTCAGGTGCTGGAGGAGCTGCTTTCCGCCAGCAGTCGGGAATCGCCCTTGCTTATTCAGATTGAAGACATCCACTGGGCGACGCCCGACATCCTGGCGGCGTGTTCTCATATCGCCGCGGTGACGCGGAACACGCCCTGTGTGTTGATGATGACCAGCCGGGCCGAGGGCGATCCGATCGACAGAGACTGGCAGATGGCCACGGATGGCGCGCTGGTGTCAAAACTGGAACTGGCACCGATGGGAGAAGAGCACGTCAGGCAACTGGTCGAAGAGTTCCGGGCCATCGATCGCGACTTGCTGGAAACCTGCGTCCAGCGCGCCGGTGGAAATCCGTTGTTTCTGGAACAGCTGTTGCGAAACACCGATGTGCTCAAACAGGAAACTGTGCCGGGCAGTATTCAGGGTATCGTTCAGTCGCGATTGGATGCACTGGATCGCGCCAGTCGAACCGCCATTCAGGCGGCATCGGTTCTGGGTCAACGGTTCTCGCCCGAAGTTCTGAATTTTATTCTGGGTGAAGGGCATCTGGACACAAGCAACCTGATCCGCTCGGCGTTGATCCGAGAGGCAGGGCCCGATTTCATGTTTACCCACGCGCTGATCCGGGACGGGTCCTATGCAACATTGGTCAAATCCGAACGTGCCCGTCTGCACCGGCAGGCGGCTCAGTGGTTCGAAGACAAGGATGCAACCTTGCGCGCCCAACATCTGGACCGGGCCGGGGCCAATAACGCGGCACAAGCCTATCTGGAAGCAGCCGACAAATTGATTCAGGCCTTCCGGTTCGACGATGCCAGCCCGCTGATCGAGCGTGCTTTGGAATTGCCGTCCCCGGCGGGTGTCCGATTTGACCTGCTGTGCGCGCGGGGCGAAACCCATCGGTTGCAGGGGTTGTCAAACGAAGCTTTGGACGAGTTCAAAGACGCCGCCCGTTTGGCTGAAACAGACGAGCAAATCGCCCGGGCCCATATCGGGCTTGCGCAGGCGGCGCGGCAAGCAAGCCTGTATCAGGACGCGCTGGAAGCGCTCGACACGGCCGAGGCAGCAGCACAGCGCTGCGGGTCCGAGGAAGATGAGGCCCAGATAAGCTACGTGCGCGGCAACGTCTATTTCCCGCTGGGTCGGAACAAAGAAGCGCTGAAGGCCAACGAGCGGGCGCTCTCGCTTGCCCGCAAGCTGGAATCCCCGCGCCTTGAGGTTGGGGCGCTGAGTGGATTTGGCGACGCCAATTTCATGAAAGCCTCGATGAAGACGGCGGCGGGGTTCTATACCCAAGCCGCTGAAAGGGCGCGCGAAAAAGGGCTGGTTCGGGACCTTGCGGCCAATCTGCACAATCTCAGCGTGGCGCGCAGCTATACTGGGGATGTCGGGCAGGGCCGTGCAGATGCCAATGAGGCGATTGAAATCTCGCAGACCTATTTCGCCTTCGTTCCGGAATGTGTCGCGCAAACATGCCTTGGTGTGGCCGAGACCTTTCTGGGCAGCCTCGACCGTGCGCTGGAAGCCTTTGGGGTTTCTGCCGAAATCGCAGAGCGCGTGGGCGCAAAACGCCTTGAAGCGCAGGCGTTGGAACATCTGGCCAGAACGCAGGTTTATGCCGGCCAGGTCGGGCGCGCACGTGAAACCGGTCTGCGAGCGGTCGAAATTGCGCTTGAACATGGCCGCAACTTTGTTGGACCCAAGGCCCTTTCAGCCCTGGCGATGGCCGAAACGGACCCGGATGAGCAAACGCGCCTTTTGAAACTGGGTTCCGAGATCATCGCCGAGGGATGTGTCGGCCACAGCCATCTGCACTTTTTCCCCGATGCCAGCGCCGTCATGCTGGCGCGTGGTGATTGGGATGCCGCACTTGAATATGCGGAAGGCCTTGCCGCGTTCACCAGGAACGAGCCGTTGCCGATGGTTGACTTGTCCATTCGTCAAACACGGTTGTTGGCCGAGAGCGGAAGGCAGAATACTCCACCGTCACAGCATAGCGGTTTTGCCGGTATGACCGAGCATTTTGCCGCGATGGGCATTACCCAATCCTTGCTGGGCCGCGCGGATTTTCTGACCGGTTAGGCGGCAAGGCAGGAGGCTGAATGAGCGTCGAAAAAAAGGTTTGGCTTATCTCTGGCCTGCTGACCTTTGGGTTGGCCGCCTTGTTGCTCAAGCTTTGGATCGAACTGAACCATTTCGAGGAAGACCTGACGCAGCTGCCCGATCAGGCTTCGGTAGATGCGTATCTGTGCAGAATGGACGTGGCGCCGGACTATCGTTTGAGAACGGGGATTTTCATAAAGTCGTTCAGCTTTCTGGGCGCCAGTGACGTGCGGCTTACCGGCTATATCTGGCAGCACTACAAGGAAAAGGAACATGATGCGATCCTTCCCGCCGAAGGTGAGGTTGGATTTCTTCTGCCCGAAGCGGTCGATACGGCAAGCGGCCTAGTTGAAGAGGCATACCGCTTGTCACAACCCGACGGCGTCTTGATTGGTTGGTATTTTGAACAAACCCTGCGCCAGAGCTTCGACTACACCAGCTATCCCTTCGATCATAAAACGGTTTGGGTGAGGTTCTCGCCCGCTTCTTTCGAGGTCAATATCGCGCTGGTTCCTGACTTCGAGGCTTATCCGGCGACCGGACCGGATGACATTTTCGGGATCGACAACCGGATCGTGATGGGCACGTGGGAGCGAGAAAACACCTATTTCGACTACAAGCTGTCGAAACTGGATACGACGCTGGGCATCCGGCAGAACGCTTACCAGACCAACACGCCCGAGTTGCATTACAACTTCGTCATCAAACGCAATTTTGCAAACGCGTTCATCGTTCACATGATCCCGTTGCTGGTCGTGGTGATGCTGCTGTTCGGTGCGGTCATGACCGTCACGCGCCGCGAGGGGCTGGTAGAGCGGCATGACTTCAGCACGTCCAGCGTGATCGGCACCTGTTCGGTTCTGTTCTTCGTGATCCTGCTGGCCCATGTGCAACTGCGCGAAGGATTCGCCGGATCGCCCGTGATCTACATGGAGTCGTTCTTTTTCCTTATGTACTTCATGCTGTTGGCAGTTTCGATCAACACGTACCTTTTCGCGTCAGAGGCGGTGCCGTCGCTGCGGATCATCCATTATCGGGACAACCTGATTCCAAAGGCCAGTTTCTGGCCCTTCGTGCTGCTGTGCATGGTGGCGATCACGGCCTATAACCTCAGCATCAAGGACAGCTTGGAACCGCCATCGATCAGCACGCGGGAGTGTTAGGCCACCGGTTCAAACCCGGGTTTGGGTTCGCCTTGCGCCATATCCAGCGTGTAGTCGCTCACCACTTCGGATGTACCCTCGCGCCAGCTTTTCAGGTATTTTTCCGGATCCGCGATCACATAGGCATATGCGGGTTTCATCGCCCCGTCGATGACGACGTTGATTTTCTTGCGCACATAGACATTCTCGGGTGAGCCGGGGCCGTGATACCCTTCCAGCCTGTCCAGTTCGCGGAGACCGGATTCGGTGACACGGTAGACCTCTCCACCCACTTGCTTGCCCATCCCCTGCTGATCCACAAGGGTTGCCATGCGATGCAGATACCCACAGTTGGGATTGTCGCAGAATGGTTCCTTCGGGATGATCAGGGGCATTGGCTGCCGGGTGCGCGCCGTTCCCACGAATTCATTCAGGACCGCGCTGTGTGCGTCATGATTGGGGAACCCCTGCTTCAGTGATCCATAGGTGAAATACAGGTAGGAGGGTTCGTTCACCGCTACGAAGCTTTCGTCACGCCCCTGTTCGGGGTCTGCCATCTTCAGGTTGTGATCTTGCGCCCAGGCGTCCAGCATGGAACGGATTTCCGGTTCGATCTGCATGCCCTGAACGAATTCGATGCACGAAGTCGCATCCATGTCTTCAGCCCGCAGCAGGATTTCCACCATCTTCGGTGCCTTGTTCATCACCGCTACATGCAATGCGGTGAACCCGTGATCGTTGACAATGTTGACGTCGATATCCCTGTCGATCAGGTCCTGGGCAGCCTCATAATCCGGCTTGCCCAGATCATGGCCGCTTTCGCCCAGTTCGCCTTCACCGCCCGCTGCATAGTGCAACAGTGAATCTCCATGGGCCTCGTCCACGATGTTGACGCCCACGACCCCTTCGTCGATGGCACGGAACACGCGCTTCCATTCGTTGATGTCATCGGCGGCGGCGGCCTCGCGCGCCCATTTGCAGACGCGATACTTCTGGTCGTCCAATTCCTCGAACGCATCCGCCAAAGCTTCCATGATCTGGTCCGGCGTTGCCATCATGCCGATGCCCATCCGGCCGTTCGACAGGCGGCCTTCGCGCGGTCCGACGAAATCGACCCCAAGCGTCTTAAGCTTGTCGACGTTGTTCTGCGTGGTGATATTGTTCCACATATTCGTATTGCACGCGGGGCAGAGGATCACGGGTTTCTTCTGGTATTGCCAAGCCACGAAGACCGAGGTCAAAAGATTGTCGGCGATGCCATTGGCAACCTTGCCCATCGTGTTGCAGGTGATGGGGGCCACGATGACGCAATCTGCCCAGTCGCACAGTGCCAGATGCGAGGCGCGCACCGGCATGTCGAAATTCAAATAGCGGAAATTCCACTCGTCATCGTCGCGGTAATAGTCATTGTGGGTGATCTTGGCGTCGATCCGTTCGGCACCGAAATCCCGAAAGAATTTCTCGGCCGAAACAGACGGGATCAGTTTCACGTTATGCCCCGCGTCGACAATACGTTCGACAAGCTCGGGGATCTTGTCCGCCGCCGACGACCCGCAGGCGCAGAGCAATACGTTTCGCTTTCCGGCGTTCACTTGATTCATCACCCCCTTGGGGTAGCCGAACGGGTTCTTCTCAAGGCTTGGGGTTTCATTCAGTTCGGATACCGGCAGCCCTTCCTTGCGCATCCTGGCCTGCAATTCACCGGCCTGGATCATGTCTACGATGTCTTCCAGCTTTTCACTTTTGCTGATGCATTTCCCTTTGAAAAACAAATACGGCACGTCCGGTCTTTCGCCCAGCGTCACCAGTTGCCGCCGCATCCTGATCATATTGGGATCGCGCCCGCCTACGTCGATCTGCTTGACGGTCGTTGCCCCGATATTAGAAAGAATGCTGCGCAGCATATAGGACCACGGGTCCTCGTCCTCGTAGAACAGAACCATCGTATTGTGCTTGATGATGCTGGCAACATCGCTTGGGTTTTCGGGCGGTTCGACCTCTTCGATCACCAGCAATGCAGGGTCTTCGAGATCCCGCAGACCACGGAAGATGTTGCTGCGCGGCGCTTGCCAGACCTGCGAGGTTGCCGGGCTCATATCGACTATGGTCACAACGTCTTCATCGTCGTCATAGTCTATGCACAGGCACCAGAACTCTTCGAGCAACGCAGTTTCCCGGAACACGTTGTCCGGCGGGCGGATCGCCTCGATCCCGGTGACGCGATTGAAGTCGATGTTGATCATCAGGTGGCGATTGCTGTCGGGGGTCAGGCTTTTCAACTGCGCCTTGAACCAGTTTTCGGGGGTTTGGATTGATTTGTCATCGCGGGTCTCAAAGCTCTGGAACGAGCTGCTCAGATGCAGGTTCTCGGATTGTCTGATATACTTTTCGACCATGTCGTGCATGTCTTTGGCGGTGGCGACCCGGCGGACAGTATCCGTGAACGACACCTGGGCCGCCCGCAGCAACTCGTCCTCGTCCACCCTGTAATCGCCGTGAATGGCGAGGCTTTCCACCAAAACGCCGATCGAGTTCATGTTGGGCGTTGCCCGGCGGAACAGGTTGCGGCGTTTCTTGGGATCTTTCGCCAGATAACGTGTGCTGTCGACGTAATTGCACCGCTGCTTGAAGGTCTTCAGGTGCGTCTTGACCGCGGCCCGTGCCGAAAACCGCAATAGGCCGCGGGACCGCATCGAGGTTCCGTCACGATCCGACATGGCTTGCCACAACCGTTCGACGGTTGTCACCCAAAGCTTGCCGTATTTCTCAGGGTGCACATCCATCATATGCACCAGCCCCGTGCTTGGATTGCACTTGGCGATGACGGCAAAATGGCCGCCGGGCATAGTCTCGTTGCCATGGGCAAGACCGACCTGGAAATTCGCCACCAGAATGTCGTTGTCACCGCCCAGCCGGTTGGATTCGTCGATCGCCTCAAGCAGCAGCGGCACACTGGTTGTGTCTGCGTCCATGAAATAGGCCTGAACCTGAACCCTCTCGCGCAGCCCCTGCGTGTGAATGTAGGTGCAGGCGACGTCAAAAAGCTCGCCCAGCGAGATTCCGTCGTTCACGACAAAGGACGAGGGCAATGCGCATTCGCGGAAGATGTCATTCACTTCGCAGCTGAACCCCAGCGCCGACATGCTGAGAGCGGCCGCAGTGACACTGCAACAATTGATCGGCTGCTGAAAATTCTGCAACTGAACGCTGACCAGATCACCAAACATCGTTGCAAAACAGGGTTGCCGGACGCTCTCTGGTATCTGAAGCCAGTTCTGGCTGGATAAATACGCCAACCGGGTTCCATCCAGCGCAAGCGCTTCAAGGCTGACAGGGATATCCGAGATCTGAAGGTGTTCTTCATAGAAGTAATCACCGACATCCGCGCTGGCCAATGGTTTCCCGTTCTGGCGCAACTGAACCACGCCACGCAGCACGATATACATGCCGTTCGCTGGCAGAACCGCGTCTCCGGTCACCTCGATACATTCGAATTGTGGGTTGATGACGGCTGGGTCGGCGATCTGAGCCTTGCCCGGAAGAACATCATATATCATCTTCCAGTCTGCGTCGCTTGGGGTGTAAGGTCTGGATTTGGAAATTTGATCTATGGTCACAACTGTGTCCCCCCGGAGTTGCGTTGCAATATTTCAATCTTCGGTCAGCCAGTGCCTCTGGTTCTTCGAAGCTCGGACACCGGTCATTCAGAATAAAAGACCTGCCTGTTATCTGTGTTTGTTCCTGGCAAGGGCCGTGTTGCTGATGGAAAAAGTATGAACAAAATGGCCCAATTGGCTGCACAGTATCCGATATTTGAATAAAAATCACGAGTGCAGTTGCGGAGGCGGCTGCTGCCTTGCGTGGCGGAACATCTGCCATCCGCGATTTGGATTGCGCGGGTCACGGGTGCCAGCCTTCGGGCAGACAATCTGTGAAGGGCTTTGGGGATCAGTCGAGGAAAAGGTAATCCAACTGCATAATGGCTTGGGCTTTGTCTTCACCAACCCCAAGAAACTTGGCAATAACCGCTTCATTGTCGGCGCGCGTGGCCGTTTCCCGTAGGCGCAGGTAATTGTCCAGCCGGGCGGCGCGGATCCTTTCGGATTCATAACCCAGATCGTTGCGAAGGGTCGGCAGCAAGGAAGCAACGGTTTCCGTTGGGCTGTTGTCTCCGGCCAGCCCGACGCGACGCGCGTGGCCGATCAGATAATCGTCCGAGTATTCGCATTCTATCTCAAGCACGTGGGTTTTGGCTTGGTCGCCGCAGAAATCCTCGAGCGCGTCAAGATAGGCCGGGTCAAGGCACAGCACCAGCTGATCCGACCCGAAACTGTCGAACAACAGGCGCAGAACGGCGCGCCGGTGACGAGAGCGCTTAGTCAGTGTGGATTCGATCCCGCCCAGGTCCGGCAGCAACGTTTTTTCTTCGTTGAACAGGTATTCTACGCAAGGAATATCCGTTTCAGATGCGATCTGATCCACAAGACGTTTGGCGACATGCCATTTCTTGCAGACGATCACGAACAGTTCCCGTTCCGGGCCGAGTACGCTCCCGGCTTCCCAGAAGCGTTGTCCGAACCGGCGGCCGATGCGTCCGCGGCCGGTGAGAAACGCGTACAGATTGCGCCCCTCGTTCGAGATCGGGAAATCGACACCCTCACTGGCATAGAGCGAGCCGAGCCGGGCCTTCAACTCATGCGCCTCGGCGCTGATCTTGCGGGCGAACAGATAATCCTGGCCCAGCAACATGTCATAATGGTCATTGTAGAACGTGACCGGCATTCCATAGTCCGAGAACATCAGGAATGTCGGCGTTCGGTTTTCAATCTCGTTTTTTGGGATCAGGTGACGCACCAGCGTCTGAAAGAAGGTTTCATCAGGGATCCACGTGGTCGAAAAAAAACGGATCACATCCCGGCGCTGACGCAGGAAATCCAGAATCATTTCGACGGTTCTACGACGCAGGCACCACCATTGGCTGCCAATCATCATCTGAATGTCCTGGGGGATGTCCCGCGTCAGACCGAGGCGCTTTTGCAATTCATAGGCGGCATAAAACAGCTTGGACTGCGTACGTTCGTTGAAGTAGTGGCGATAGATCAGCCGGTCTTCCTTCATGCCGGTCTTGATCCAGTTGCTTTCAAAGAAATCGTGACTTTCGATGAAATCCTTGTCGTTATCGTCGAGGTAACGGTGCGTGTATTCAGCGGTTTTAATCGCCATGCAGTCACCAGACAGCATGTAGAAATGTGTGGCGCGCGGGAAATTTTCCACGGCGGCTTCCAGGGCGTTCAGCGTGGCCCGGACCAGCGACCATTCTCCCCAACCGCATCTGACGCGTTTTTTTGCAAAGGTCACATTGGGGTTCTGATCCAGTGCGGAACGAATGCGCTCATAGGCTTTGGCGCTGGCGCTGGCGTCAAAATGGATGGCCATGCAATCGCCGACAGCGGTCAGTTGTTCGGCCTGTGCAATGATGGCTTCAGGGTCCTTGTGACACAGCAATATATAGGCGACTTTTGCCATTGAGATTACGCAATATCCGTTTCTGCCTGATTTCAACCGTGATACTGAGGATGAACGATTGAATAAACAGAATAATTTTGGTTCTTTGTAACCAAAAGCTGGCGTATCGGATCGAGACCTGGCCAGCGGAGGAGGCGCAGCAGATGGGGTTTCCCGGTACCTGGATGACCGAGAGCGAAAGCATGGTGTACCGCGTGGTGCCCAAATGTGCCTGCTCGACCATTGGTCAGATCATGTATTTCTCGGATCATGGTCAGTTCTTCGACGGTGACATCCATGATGCCAAGGACGGCATGCACAAATGGGCATTTGATCAGAGCCAGGAGCTGATCTCGAACAATGTGCGCAATCACGCGTCCTATTCGTTCACTTGCGTGCGCAATCCCTACACCCGCATCCTCAGCTCATTCTTTGACAAGATCTGCGGCATTCAGCGCAACGGCAAGAGATACCGCGGCAATCTGGTGCCGACGCTGATCTATAACTACGGGATCGAAGTGGGCGGCGACGACGGCAAGGGAGAGTTTGACCAGATCGCCAGCTTCCGCCGGTTTCTGCTGTTTGCGCGCGATACGATCCGGTGGCGGCGCCCGATGGACCCGGACATTCACTGGTCTGCGATGTCAGGCCACGTGTCCACTTTCATCGTGAACGGCGGTCATTATGACCGGATATTCTGGACAGAAGCGTTCAATGACGGGATGCAGGATGTTCTGGACAATGTCGAGCTGAGGCACCCGGTCAAATTGTCCGAGATTCCACGGTTCAATGAATCCGAAGGGCACGGGCCAAAACGTGCGCATCCGGTCGAGGACTACTTTGACGATCTGTCAATGCATCTGGTCTATGAGATCTACAAGCAGGATTTCGAGCTGTTCAAATACGACTTCGAAAACCCGGCGAACAAGATGCCGATCGGTGAAATCGATCTGGATGAAATCCACGCCAAATTGGGCGACTGACGGTGGGGTGCTCCTGCCCGTCGTCGATATTTCTTGCGAAACATCTCCTCCGGTTGGGCCCGGCGCCGCGCGTTGCGCGGCGCCGGGCCCAAGGCCAAACGTGGCATCAGCGAAGCTGATGGTGCGATTTGGGCGCGGGAGGGTCTTTTTGCGTTTCAGTCTGAGCTCAGGTGCTGTTTGAGACCGTTGGGAAAAAGCTGCGGTCCGTCACGTGTGCCCAGTTTGCGGATGTCGCGCCAACGGGCGGTGCAGATTACCCCGTAGTCTTCGCGGAACGTGATGGGTGCATCCGGCAATTCTGCTGGATTTGCAAGGCGCACGTCCGCAGCGAAAATGATCTCATGCCCAAACGATCCTTCGTGGGTGTAGATGTTTTCGAGCACCAGCGGCGCATCTGATACTTCGACATCAACTTGGAGTTCTACACGAAACTCGCGTTTCAGCGCAACTTGCCAGGTCTCGCCAAACTCGATGCTTCCGCCAAGCGGGTGCACACCTTTCAACACGTTGTCGTCGTCACGAACATCTGCCACAAGCAGCCGGGGTCCCCGCCAAAGCAAGCCAATGGCTTTGACACGAATACTATTTTGTGGACGCCAGATAGTCATGTCTCAGCACCGGAACAGCTGATTGGACGGAAGAAGGCCCCGCTGATTTTGAATAGCGAGGCCTTTGAAGCTATTGCGGTTTTGATGATTTGAAAACCAATTCGTCAGACTTGACGCACAGCACCTTTCGCAGCGCTTGTCGTCAGCTTGGCATAGGCTTTGAGCGCAGTGGACACTTTACGTTTGCGCGGCGCGGCGGGCTCCCACCCTTTTGCGTCCTGTTCAGTGCGGCGGGCGGCCAGCTCTTCATCCGAAACCGCCAGATGAATGGTGCGGTTGGGGATGTCGATCTCGATCGTGTCGCCATTCTGAACCAGACCGATCTCACCGCCTTCGGCCGCTTCGGGTGAGACGTGGCCGATCGACAGGCCTGATGTGCCGCCCGAGAAACGGCCATCGGTCAGCAACGCGCAGGCTTTGCCAAGTCCTTTGGACTTCAGATATGACGTCGGATATAGCATTTCCTGCATCCCCGGGCCTCCGCGCGGGCCTTCATAGCGGATGACGACCACATCGCCTTCTTTCACCTTGCCCGTAAGAATGTCGTTGACCGCCTGATCCTGACTTTCGCACACGTAGGCCGAGCCGGTGAATTTCAGGATATTGGCGTCCACGCCAGCAGTTTTCACGATACAGCCGTCGCGGGCGATATTGCCGAACAGAACGGCCAGACCGCCATCCTGGCTGAACGCGTGTTCTTTCGAGCGGATCACGCCGCCTTCGCGGTCGGTGTCCAGTTCCTTGTACCGGTTGGACTGGCTGAACGCCTGTGTGGTGCGCACACCGCCGGGGGCGGCCTTGAACAGCTCCTGCGCCTTTGGATTGTTGGCGACCTTGATGTCCCAGTTGGCGATCGCTTCGCCCATTGTGGCCGAATGTACCGTGTTGCATTCCTCGTGCAGCAGGCCTGCGCGGCTGAGCTCTCCGAGGATCGAGAAGATACCTCCGGCGCGGTGGACGTCTTCCATGTGCACATTTTCGGTGTTGGGCGCGACTTTGCACAGGCAGGGAACGCGGCGGCTCAGGCGGTCCATATCGGACATGGTGAAATCAACGCCGCCCTCATGCGCGATGGCCAGCAGATGAAGCACCGTATTGGTGGACCCGCCCATGGCGATGTCGAGGCTCATGGCGTTTTCGAATGCTTCGAAGGTGGCAATCTCGCGTGGGAGAAAACCTTTTTCATCCAGATCGTAATGGCGCTTGGTGATCTCGACGATCCGGCGGCCTGCCTCAAGGAACAGCTCTTTGCGGTCGGCATGTGTCGCCAGTGTCGAGCCGTTGCCCGGCAGGGCCAGGCCCAACGCTTCGGCCAGGCAGTTCATCGAGTTCGCAGTGAACATGCCAGAACAGGACCCGCAGGTCGGGCAGGCATTCTCTTCGATGTGTTGAACCTGTTCGTCGGTGAATCTGTCGTCCGCCGCGGCGACCATGGCGTCGACGAGGTCGATTTTCTTGGCATCCAGATCTGCGATATCGATCTTGCCGGCCTCCATCGGCCCGCCCGAAACAAATATGGCAGGGATGTTCAGGCGCATCGCGGCCATCAGCATGCCGGGGGTGATCTTGTCGCAATTCGAAATGCAGACCATCGCGTCGGCACAATGCGCGTTGACCATGTATTCGACCGAATCCGCAATGACTTCGCGCGAGGGCAGCGAATACAGCATCCCGTCATGGCCCATTGCGATGCCGTCATCCACCGCGATCGTGTTGAATTCTTTTGCAACGCCACCGGCGGCCTCGACCTCGCGCGCAACCATCTGACCCAGGTCCTTTAGGTGGACGTGACCGGGCACGAACTGGGTGAACGAGTTGACGATGGCAATGATCGGTTTGCCAAAATCATCGTCTCCCATGCCGGTGGCGCGCCAAAGGCCGCGTGCGCCAGCCATGTTGCGGCCGTGGGTTGAGGTTCTGGATCGGTACAATGGCATGATGCTGTTTCCCTGTTGCCTCGGGTTGCATGTCTTGGGGTTCGTACGTTATAGCGCACGTACCACATGTGCGCTATAACGCACAAGAGGATTCGCGGGACGACGAGATGAGCTCTGACGATATAACGCTGAAACTCCGAGACGTGCGCGCGGCATCGGGCCTGAGCCTGTCGAAAGTGGCCGAGATGACGGGCGTGAGCAAAGCCATGCTGGGGCAGATCGAGCGCGGCGAATCCAGCCCGACCATCGCAACGCTGTGGAAAATTGCCAAGGGGTTTCAACTGCCGCTCAGCGCGCTGATCGATACGATGAACGGGGATCCTTCGGTTTTTCAGACCGTAACTTTCCCCGGCACGATCGAGGTCAAGATCGTCTTTCCATTCGATCCCGCTCTGGGGGCCGAGACGTTCCACGTCAACCTCAAGCCGAACCAAAGCCACGAGTCGCCCGCCCACGCGACAGGCGTGACCGAGGAGGTCTTTGTTCTGAACGGCACGCTTGAGATCCTGCGCGGAGACGAGTGGGTTTCCCTACAGGCCGGGCAGGGGTTGCGTTTCGCGGCCGATCTTCCACACGGGTATCGCGCCGGTCCAACGGGGGCGGCCTTTCTGAACATGCATCATTACGCCCAACACACCGAATTTGTAGAGAACGGCAAGGCCAATTCATGACCGCATTTTTCGACAGCCTGACCATCGTCGACGCCATCGGCTCTTTCGGGGCCTTGATCGTGGTCGCCGCGTATTTCGCAACACAGATGCGGATGATGAACTCGGATGATCTGGCCTTTCCGGTGATCAACCTGCTGGGCTCGGTGTTGATCGTCTATTCCCTGCTCCAGAACTTCAATCTCGCGTCAATGTTGATCGAGGGGTTCTGGATTCTGATCAGCCTCATTGGGATTATCCAACATTTCCGCCTGCGCAGCGCTAAGTGAGCGCTATCCAGCCTTGAACCCCTATGCTGCCGGGTATAGGGAAAAATCAAGCGCGCTTAGGGGAGGCTTTGATGCAGGACGATCCAAAAACCCTCGTATCCACTGAATGGCTGGCCGCGCATTTGAAGGATCCGGATCTGCGGATTCTGGACGGGTCGTGGTACTTGCCCGCGCAAAATCGTGATGCACGGGCGGAATATGACGCAGGCCACATACCCGGGGCGCGGTTCTTTGACATAGACGAGATATCAGATCACCGTTCCGACTTGCCGCATATGGCGCCTCCGGTCGAGAAATTCATGTCGCGCCTGCGGGCGATGGGTGTGGGTGATGGTCATCAGGTCGTGGTTTACGATGGCGCCGGGCTGATGTCGGCCGCGCGAGTCTGGTGGCTGTTCCGTCTGATGGGGCAGGAAAACATCGCGGTTCTGGATGGTGGATTCCCCAAATGGCAGGCGGAAGGGCGCGAGGTTGAAGACCTGCCGCCAGTCATCCGTGATCGTCATATGACCGTCCGGGTGCAAAATCAGCTTGTCCGGGACGTCACGCAAGTTTCCGCCGCCGCCAAGCTGGGTGATCATGAGATCATCGACGCCCGCTCTGCCAGCCGGTTTTCCGGGGCCGAGGCCGAGCCGCGCGAGGGGCTGCGCTCGGGGCATATTCCGGGTTCACGCAATGTCCCCTTTGGCCAGTTGCTGAACGCCAATGGTACCATGAAGTCGCCGGAAGAGTGCCGCGCCATATTCGAGGCCGCGGGCGTCGATCTGTCGAAACCGGCGATCACCTCGTGCGGGTCTGGCGTGACCGCCGCGATCCTCAGCCTTGCGCTTGAACGCATGGGCAAGAAAGACCACTCGCTTTATGACGGCTCATGGGCTGAATGGGGCGCCTTCCCGACCCTGCCCGTCGCAACCGGAGAGACCTGATGTTCGAGAACCTGAAACCGCAGCCTGCCGACAAGATCCTGGCGCTGATGCAGATGTACCGCGAAGACCCGCGCGATCAGAAGATCGACTTGGGCGTCGGCGTCTACAAAAACGCGGAAGGCATCACCCCGGTCATGCGCGCCGTCAAAGCGGCCGAGCAGCGCGTCTGGGACGAGCAGGAAACCAAAGCCTATACCGGGCTGGCCGGCGACCCGGCCTATGCGGATGCGATGATCGGGCTGATTCTCGGCACGTCGGTTGAGCGCGGCAATATCGCCGCCGTGGCGACGCCGGGCGGCACCGGCGCCTGTCGTCAGGCGTTCGAGATGATCCGTATGGCCAACCCGTCGGCCCGCGTCTTCGTGTCGAACCCGACATGGCCGAACCACTTGTCGATCCTGAACTACCTGGGGATCGAGACGGTTCCATACCGCTATTTCGATGGCGAAACACGTGGCGTCGATTTCGACGGCATGATCGAAGACCTGAAGACCGCCAAAGCGGGTGACGTGGTTCTGCTGCACGGTTGCTGCCACAACCCGACCGGTGCCAACCTCAACATGGTTCAATGGCAGGAGATCGTGAACCTGATCAACGCGCTTGGCCTGGTTGCGATGATCGACATCGCCTATCAAGGCTTCGGCGACGGTCTGGAAGAGGATGCGCAAGCAACACGTCTGGTCGCGTCTTCGGTCAAGGAATGCCTGATAGCGGCGTCATGCTCGAAGAATTTCGGCGTGTATCGCGAACGCACCGGTTTGCTGATGGCCATCAGCGCCGATGCCGGGCAGACCGCTTTGAACCAGGGTACATTGGCATTCCTGAACCGCCAGAATTATTCCTTTCCGCCAGACCACGGTGCGCGTGTTGTGACCACGATCCTGATGGACGAAGCCCTGCGCGCCGACTGGATGGCCGAACTGGAAGAGGTGCGCCTTTCGATGCTGGGCCTGCGTCGCCAACTGGCCGACGAACTCCAGCGTCTGAGCGGCTCGGACCGCTTCGGTTTCATCGCCCAGCACCGTGGCATGTTCTCGCGCCTAGGTGCGGCCCCGGAACTGGTCGAGAAACTGCGCGTTGAACACGGCATCTACATGGTTGGCGACAGCCGCCTGAACATCGCCGGTCTGAACGCTAACACTGTTCCGATCCTTGCGCAGGCGATTGTCGACGTCGGCGTCTGATTTTCAGGCATTGCCAAACAAGAAACCCGGGCATGAATGCCCGGGTTTTTTTGTTTGGGTGGAATTGGGATCAGCCTTTCGAAAATTCGGGATAGGCTTCCATGCCCAGTTCGCCCATGTCGAGGCCGTTGATCTCTTCTTCCTCGCCAACCCGCAGGCCGACGGTGGCCTTGAGGATCGAGAACAGGATGAAGCTGACCACGAAGACGAAGATGCCGATGGCCGCGAAGCCGATGATCTGGGTCACGAAGGACGCATCACCGTTGGTCCAGGCCACGATGAAGGTGCCCCAGAAGCCTGCGATCAGGTGAACCGGGATGGCGCCGACCACGTCATCGATCTTCATCTTGTCCAGCAGCGGCACGGTGTAGACCACGATCACGCCGCCGATGCCGCCGATGATCAGCGCCTGGAACAGCGACGGTGCCAGCGGTTCGGCGGTGATCGAGACCAGCCCGGCCAGCGCGCCGTTCAGAACCATGGTCAGGTCGACCTTGCCATACATCACCTGTGTCAGGATCAGGGCGGCGACGGCACCGGCGGCAGCGGCCATGTTGGTGTTGGCGAAGATACGGCTGATGTCGGCCATGTCACCGATGGTGCCCATGGCCAGCTGCGAGCCGCCGTTGAAGCCGAACCAACCCAGCCACAGGATGAACGTCCCCAGGGTTGCCAGCGCCAGGTTCGAACCGGGGATAGGCACAACTTTGCCTTCCTTGTTGTATTTACCGATGCGTGGGCCCAGTACGATGGCACCGGCCAGAGCCGCGAAGCCACCTGCGGCGTGAACCAGGGTCGAGCCGGCGAAGTCGCTGAAGCCCATCTCGGACAACCAGCCGCCACCCCACTGCCAGGACGCTTCGATCGGGTAGATGATGCCTGTCAGGACGATCACGAAAAAGAAGAAGGGCCACAGTTTGACGCGCTCGGCCATGGTGCCCGATACAATGGACGCGGTGGTGGCGCAGAACATCAGCTGGAAGAAGAAGTCCGATCCGACGGACGCATATGACAGGTCGGTTTCGACACCTTCCAGACCAACCGGTTCCAGTGACGTTGGCGAGAACGCGCCCAGAATGCCGGTGATGGTCCAGCCGTCGCCCGGATACATCAGGTTGAAGCCCACCAGCCAATACATGATGGCTGCAAAGGAAAACAGGCCCATGTTCTTGATCAGCTGCATGGCAACGTTCTTGGAACGCACCAGGCCGGCTTCGAGCATGGCAAAGCCCGCAGCCATCCAGAATACCAGAAAACCGCCGACCAGAAACAACAGCGAAGTCAGGATGTATTGCGTATGCTGTGCCGTCTCGCCGGTGGCCTCTTGCGCCAGGCCCATCTGCGGCAGCGCGACGATCGCCGCGGCAGGAATGAGAGATTTCATCAGGTTCATGTTCAGTCCTCGAATGATTGTCGGTCGCGGCGCCTACAGCGCCTCTTCGTTGGTTTCCCCGGTCCGCACGCGCAGCGCCTGCTCGACATCGAGGACGAAAATCTTGCCGTCGCCGATCTTTCCGGTCTTGGCGGTTTTGGTGATGGTCTCGACGATCTGGTCGGTCATCGCGGCAGGCACCACGATTTCCAGCTTGATCTTGGGCACGAAGTTCACCGCGTATTCGGCCCCCCGATAGATTTCGGTGTGACCGGACTGCGAGCCGAAGCCCTTGATCTCGGTCACCATCATGCCGCGCACGCCCGCCTCGGTCAGTGCCTCGCGCACCTCCTCCAGCTTGAACGGCTTGATTGTCGCAATGATCAGTTTCACGTCTTTCCCCTCTGGTTCTCCGGTGGAACCGGTTTGTTTGCACCCGCAGAAAAATGCGCGACTGATCGTGGTAAGAAACGGCTCTTGAGGGCCAAAGGATCGCCAAACGGCGAAAAATTGCACATTATTTGCACAAAATAGGCACGCTGATTAAATAATGGGCAATGTTGTGAGGGGAATTTTCGGAAATTCGGACCTCTACATACTCAGATCACCGAGGTATGGTGGCGCAAAAGAAAACCCGGGCAGAGTTTGAGCATGACTGAGTCCAAGCGACGCAAGCCGAAATTGGTTGCGGATAAAAGGTACCCGTCAAAGGGTCGTAAACCGTCGGCATCCAAGCGACCGGCGGGCAAGAAGGCGACGGCTCGCAAAACCACCTCACGCAAAACTGCGCGCAAAAAGACGCGCAAAAGATCGGGGGGCAAAGGCGGCGGCATCTTGCGTCGTTTCTTCCGTTGGGTCTGGCGCATGGTCTGGGGTCTGACCTGGCGGGTCGGAGCGGTCGTGGCCATCCTGATCGCCTTGGCGGTGGGTGTCGTCTATTCCTCGTTGCCTGACTTGGATGCCTTGTTGGACGGCCGTGCGCGCGGGTCTGTCACGCTGCTGGACCGCGACGGCAAAGTGTTTGCCTGGCGGGGCGACCAGTTTGGCGGGGTGATCACGGCTGATACGGTGTCGCCGCATCTGAAAAACGCCGTCATCGCGACCGAGGACAAACGGTTCTATCGCCATTTCGGGGTCAGCCCGCGCGGTGTGGCAAGCGCCGTGCGCATCAATCTCAGCGAAGGGCGCGGCCCGTTGTCCGGGCATGGCGGGTCAACCATAACGCAGCAAACGGCCAAATTGTTGTGTCTGGGCGTGCCTTATGATCCGACAGAATGGGAAACAGAGGCCGCCTATGAAGCCGATTGCCGTCAGGGATCGCTGTGGCGCAAGGCCAAAGAGGCCATTTATGCAATGGCGATGGAGGTGAAATACTCCAAGGATGAGGTTCTGACGATCTACCTGAACCGGGCTTTCCTTGGTGCAGGCGCGCGCGGGTTCGAGGCCGCAAGCCAGCGGTACTTTGGCAAGTCCGCCGCCGAAGTCTCGCCAGCCGAGGCAGCGATGTTGGCCGGGCTGTTGGTTGCGCCCACACGCTATGCGCCGACGAACAATCTGCAACGGTCGCAGGACCGGGCCCGCCTTGTAATCGGTCTGATGGAGGATCAGGGCTATCTGACCGCTGCGCAGGCCAGCGAAGCGCGGGCGCGCCCGGCCCAACTGTCCGAGGCGGCGGCTGCGCGGGCCGGGGGGTATTTTGCGGATTGGGTCATGGCCAGCGGGCCCGAGTTCTTTACCCGCAACACGACCGAAGATGTGGTGATCCGGACCACCTTGGATCAGCGCATTCAGACCTCAGCGGAAGAGGCGCTGAAATTCATCTTTCAGGAAAAAGTGCGCGAAGGATCAAAGGCACAGGCGGCCATTGTGGTGATGTCGGCCGACGGTGCGGTGCGCGCGATGGTTGGTGGGCGCAAGACACGCGTGTCTGGCGCGTTCAACCGGGCGACGCAGGCGTTGCGACAGACGGGATCATCGTTCAAGCCATTCGTCTATGCCACCGCGCTGGAACTTGGATATTCGCCGCTGGATACGGTGATGGATGAACCCTATTGCGTCGATATTCCGGGGTCAGGCCAGTGGTGCCCCAAGAACTACACCAACAAGTATTATGGGCGGGTGACCTTGGCGGATGCGCTGAAAAACTCGCTTAACATACCGGCGGTGAAAGTGGCCGAGATTTCCGGCCTGGACAATGTTCGGACGGTCGCCAGCGGCTTTGGGATTGCCAGCGACCTGGCACAGGGGCCTGCGCTGGCGCTTGGTGCATCTGAAAGCACGTTGATCGAGATGACCGGGGCTTATGCAGGCATCCTGAATGGTGGGTCACAGGTTGAACCTTATGGGCTGACCGAACTGAAGCTGCTGGGCGACGAAACACCCGTCATGGTCACGACGACCGGTATTGGCGAGAGGGTGATCAATGAAAAGGCCGCCAAACAGCTGACCTGGATGATGGAGCGCGTGGTCTCTGAAGGAACCGGCGGGCGGGCCAAATTGCCCGGCTGGCAGGTGGCCGGCAAGACCGGAACGACCCAGGCCGCGCGCGACGCGTGGTTCATCGGGTTCACGGCGGATTATGTGACCGGGGTCTGGATGGGGTATGATGACAACACGCCCTTGTCCGGCGTGACCGGTGGTGGCTTGCCGGCCGAGATCTGGAAAGAAACCATGCTGCGCGTGACCGAGGGGATGACACCCACGCCCTTGCCGATGATGGCGCCGGAACCACCGGTTCAGGTTGCCCAGCCGCAGCCCCGCCGAAAGCGCGGAGGTTTTGCCAATGACATCAACAATCTGCTGAAGAACATTTTCGGCGGCAACTAAAGCAATCTCGAAACGCCAAAACAAAAAAAGGCGGTGCCCGGTGCACCGCCTTTTGTTTTTTCTTACTTTCGTCACTCAGACGCTTGCGTCCAATGCAGATAGGATCGCGTCGCCCATTTCGCTGGTCGAGACGGGCTGAACGCCCTCATCCGCAAGCAGGTCGCCGGTGCGAACGCCGTCGGCCAGAACTTTCTCGATAGCAGCTTCCAGCCGATCCGCTTCCTCGCCTTGATCAAAGCTGTAGCGCAGAGCCATCGCAAAGCTGAGGATGCAGGCGATCGGGTTGGCTTTGCCCTGACCCGCGATATCGGGGGCAGATCCGTGTACGGGCTCGTACATCGCCTTGGGGCGTCCATTGGCCATCGGCGCGCCCAGCGACGCCGACGGCAGCATACCCAGAGACCCGGTCAGCATCGCGGCGCAGTCGGAGAGGATGTCACCGAACAGGTTGTCGGTCAGGATCACGTCGAACTGTTTCGGCGCGCGCACCAGCTGCATGGCACCGTTGTCGGCGTACATATGGCTCAGCTCAACTTCGGGGTAGTCAGCGGAAACGCGGTTGACCACTTCGCGCCACAGGATACCCGATTCCATCACGTTGGCTTTTTCCATCGAGCACAGCTTTTTGTTCCGGCGCATCGCCAGTTCAAAGGCCGAACGCGCGGCGCGTTCAATCTCGGATTCGGTGTAACGCTGGGTGTTGATGCCGACGCGTTCATTGCCTTCCTCGAAGATGCCGCGCGGTTCACCGAAATAAACGCCCGAGGTCAGTTCGCGCACGATCATGATATCCAGACCGGCAACGATGTCTTTCTTCAGCGACGAGAAGTCAGCCAGCGCGTCAAAGCACTGGGCCGGGCGCAGGTTCGAATACAAGTCCATTTCCTTGCGCAGGCGCAGCAGGCCGCGCTCGGGCTTGAGGCTGAAATCCAGATCGTCGTATTTCGGTCCGCCAACGGCGCCCAGCAGAACCGCGTCGACCTCTTGCGCCTTGGCCATCGTCTCATCGGACAGAGGCTTGCCGTGGGCGTCATAGGCGGCACCGCCGACCAGGTCCTCGCTCACGTCAAATTGAAGACCGCGATTGGCGCCGAACCAATCGATGATTCTGCGCACTTCGGCCATGACTTCCGGGCCAATTCCGTCTCCGGGCAGGATAAGGAGCGAAGGGTTGGACATGAAGGGTCTCCTTGCGTTTTGTTGCACAGGGCCTAGCGTCTGCGTTGCATCGGGTCAATGAGACGAACCTGCCAAAACAGAAGGAAAACACATGCTGACTCCTGGAAATCCGGTTCCTGCGCTGAAAATCGAAACTGTTGCCCATGGCAGCTTCGATCTTGACGCGGACAAGGGCGAAAACGGGACGCTGGTGATTCAATATCGCGGGCTGCATTGCCCGATCTGCATCAAGCAGATGGCCGAGGTCGAAGCGGCGCTGGATGACTTTGCGGCGCTGGGCGTCGAGGTCATCATGATCACCACCGATACGGCCGAGCGCGCGGCGGAAACCGCCGAAAAAGCCGGAGCGTCGCGCCTGCGTGTGGGTCACAGCCTTCCCCTGTCCGCCGCGCGGGATGATTGGGGTCTTAACATCTCGACCAAGCGCGAAGGCAGCGCCGAACCGGACCTGTTCGCAGAGCCGGGGCACTTCTACATCGCACCCGACCGCACGCTGTACTATGCATGGCAACAGACCACGCCTTTCGGTCGCCCGTCCATGTCGGATATTGCGGGTGGTTTGAAATTCACATTGGGCAACAACTATCCCGCGCGTGGAACTTATACCGGTCCGCTTTGACCCTCAAAGAGCGGCTTTGAGCCCTTCTGCCAACAAATCCCAGACTCTGCGGATGCGCGGGGTCTGGCGCATGGCCTGAGGTGCGGCCAGCCACACGGGTAGAATCGGGATGTCCACATCCAGCGGCAGGATTTCCACGTCGGGGTCGGCTTGGGCAACCTGTACCTGGCTGAAGCCTATGCCACAGCCTGCCCGGATCAGTTCCCAATAGGCGCTTTGCAGGTCACAGCGGGTGGCAAAACTGTCGCGGCTGGCTGGCCACCCCTTTTCACGCATGGCTTTGATGATCTCCTGGTTCGCGTCAAACCCTACCAGATCATGCGTAAACAGTTCTTCGGGTGTCTTGGGGCGCCCCTTCCGGTCCAGATAGGACTTTGCCGCACAAAAACACAGCGGCACATCCCCGAGATAGCGCGAAATGAGATCCACCTGCGCAGGGCGATACATCCGCACGGCGATATCCGCCTCTCGATAGAGCAGATTCTCGGTGGTGTCAGTGGCCACCAGTTCAAGCTGGATAGTGGGCTCCTGCTTGCGGATTGACGCCAGTATCGGTGGCAGCAGGTGATGCGAGGCAAAGACGGATGCGGTGATACGCACCGAACCTTCAAGCTGTTGCGATTGCCCCGCGGCGGCAAGACTGAACGCGGTCATGGCGCTGTGCATCTGCTGGGCCATCGGCAAAAGCTGTGAACCCGCTTCGCTGAGCTTCAGACCACGCGCGTGGCGATCGAAAAGAGAGACACCCAGCTCGTCCTCGAGGTTTTGGACCTGCCGCCCTAAAGTGGGTTGGCTGCGATTCAGATGCCGTGCGGCGGCGGACAGCGATCCCGTCTCGGCCACGGCCAGAAAGCATTGGATCAGAGACCAATCTGCATGTGTCAGAGCTTTGTCCATTCAGAAATGAATACACGTTCTGCGAATTGCGGCAATTCCCTGCGCGAAGTGAATGGCTAGATTGATCTCAGTCAGGAGGCAAACATGGCACAATCTGCACTGGTACTGGGCGCAACAGGTCGTTTTGGACGCAACGCAGCCCTGGCGTTCAGGCGCGCGGGCTGGGACGTGACAGAATTTGACCGCAGGTCTGATTCACTGTCACAGGCGGCGCGCGGCTTGGACGTCATCGTGAACGGATGGAACCCGCCCTATCCCGATTGGGCACGCGATGTGCCGGTACTGACCAAACGGGTGATAGACGCGGCCTCTGATACGGGGGCGACCGTGATCGTACCGGGCAATGTCTACGTATTTGGTGGAAATACGCCGGGCCCATGGTCGGGCGGGACTCCGCATCAGGCCAGCAACCCTCTGGGCCGGGTTCGGATCGAGATGGAAGAGGCCTATCGCGCGTCAACCGTGCGCACCATCCTTTTGCGCGCCGGGGATTTCATCGACACCAATGCATCCGGAAACTGGTTCGATCAGGTCATGATCAAGCGTCTTTCGCGTGGTCAGTTCGTTTACCCCGGTGATCCGCACGCACCGCATGCGTGGGCCTTTCTGCCTGATCTGGCCCGCGCCGCCGTCGCGCTGGCTGAGATGCGGCAAGACCTTCCCCGTTTTTGCGATGTTCCATTTGAAGGGTACACTTTGACCGGGACGCAGATTGCTGAATCGCTTTCGCAAGTCACCGGCCGGCCGGTTGCAGTGCGGCGCATGAAATGGTGGCCTCTGCAATTGGCCCGCCCGTTCTGGAGCATGGCCCCTCATTTGATCGAGATGCGGTACCTCTGGCACGTGCCGCATCAATTGGATGGCGGCTATATGAATGAATTGCTGGCCTCGTTTTCTGAAACGAACCTGGAGGATGCCTTGCGTTCCGCCATTCCGCCCCAACGTGCCGCTTCATCGTCAACAACCGGGAACAGGGGCGAGGTTCTAGGGTAGGATTATGTCAACCCAGACCAATCGATGCCTGCTGGCGCGTCGGGCACTGTCGTACAGCGTGTCACCTTCCACGGGCCAGACAATGCCTGTTTCCGAGGTTTGCAGATCACTGGATGGCAACACATAGTCAACGCGCATTTCCCCGGTGGCTTTCCATTCGACCGTTGCCGATGACCCCGATAGGTCCTTTGGCATCGGGTCCTGCACCTTGGGATCGGTCAAAAGCGCGCGAATGGCCTGCTTGTGGCCTTCTCCGCGGGTCGGGTCGAGATTGGCGTCCGCAGCTATCACGAAGGGGCCCTGAGGAACTGGCCCCAGACCGCCATTCAACAAAACCGACCACAGGCGAATCTCATCTCTGTTGCGCAGACCGTTGCGATCCTCGGGTCCGTCAAAAACCGGTGGGGCAGCGTGAAAGGTCATCAGGCTGAATCGCCCTTGCGGGGTTTCGATAGGAAGCACCCAATGCACGGTCGAGGACAGGCGCTGAATGTCGTGCGCAGCTTCAGACGGGAAGGGGAGCCCATCACTGCGTGGCAAAGCAGCCCCAGGCAGATCTTTCCACCGCAGATCGGTGTAATCCTGAACGTCATCGGTCATGATTTCGAAACGGGACAACACCGCCACTCCTCCATGGCCGGTGAACTTCCCCCAGCCCTGCGCGTCGCCGGGGCCTTGCATTTTGCCATCACCATCCAGATCCAGCGGTGTTTCCAACCCAGCATTTGGTTGGGCGGAAAAGTGATAGGGGAAATCCAGGCCCGCCTCGCGCAGTTTCTCGGACAGGGCGCTCAGGGCTGCGCCTTCGAGATCCCAGTCGATGCCTTGCAGGGCAATTACATCAGGTCGCGCAGCGGCAATGACCTCGACAACAGCTTCAACCTGCGCATCATCCCGCTGGATGTCGCGCAGCAGCAGGCCGGGGCCGTTTCTGCTGAGTTCAGTGTTGTAGGTGGCGATGCGATAAACCTCTGCCTGCGCCGATAAAGGCAGCAGCAGGGCAAGGGCACGGATCATGCGGCTTGCGTTGTCTCGCTTGTCGAATAGGCGCGGCGCTTTTCTACGATCAGACCCGCGATGCGAAGCGTCGCCATGCCGCGCATGATCATGCTGGCGGGAAGGAAGGCCCAAGCGCACATGGTCCAGATCAACGTTTGCGGATTGCTCAGCGAGATCGGGGCGACGACGCTACTCATGAGCTTGATGACGGCCGGAATGAGGAAGGGAAGCAGAACACCAATGCAGATATTCAGGCGACCATCGCGTTGCAGGCGGGTGACAACATCGCCGCCCTTGGTGGGATCAAACAACGGTAGATTGGTCCAAACGTTGAAGGCGCCATTACCCGTGGGCCAGCCACGCACTTTGACCGCATAGGCAAAGCTGGCGACGGTGACCAAGGCGGCCACATAGGCCACACTGGCTGCGATCCGAACCAATTCGATCAACGGCTGGCCCGCATCCAAGGGCAGCATCAGCACGATCAATCGAACCGGGGAATAGGGAAAGTCCGCGACATTCGCGACGGCCAGACCCGCGGTGTAGGCAAACGCGGTCAGCTCAGTCGGCTCATAGGCGTTTTTGCAAACCAGGGTCAGAAAGGTGACCATCGACATCAGCCCGACAAACCGCAGACGGTTCACCGGCGGCGCATCGCGAAATTCAATAAAGCTGGGAAAGGCAGAATTGTACTCGGCGAATGTCAGGATGAACGCGAGAATCGCGAGGAAGACCAGAATCTCGGTCCCGTTCGTCGATGATACAGGCAGGTACAACGCGGGTGTCAGCACCATCAGTGCCACAAGTATTCCGCGTATCGCCGCCCCTGTTGTGCGCGCAATCACTATCCGAACCCTTTTTCAAACCGGATAAGTCGATCTTCGCCGACTTACATTCCAACTTGCTTGTGCCCATCGTCTCGAGTTTTTGACGGATGCCTCTTTAGCGCCAACATGGACGATAAGCGGCATTTCGCTCAAGACAGGGTGCAGAAAACACGTGATTTCGGGCAAAATGATGGCGCAACTGGTGCGGGATTGCATCATTTTCGACGCAAATCCGACGTGTATCTCAATGTGAGACCAAGATGTTGTGGTTCTGGTAAAATCAACCCCAAGAATGAGAACGGGGCCGCCTTGGCGACCCCGTTAGGTTGAGTATCCAAAGAATCGGCTAAGGCCTTACACCCAGGGGCGGGCCTGACTTGCGTGATCCTCGAATTTGTCGATGTGGTGATCTTTCTCCATGGTCAGACCGATATCGTCCAGACCGTTCAGCAGACAGTGCTTGCGGTGCGGATCGATGTCGAATTCGATCACGACCCCATCCGAAGTGGTGATCTGCTGATCTTCCAGGTGCACGGTCATGCGGGCGTTCTCACCCTTATGTGCGTCTTCCATCAGGATCGCGTGGTGTTCTTCTTCGACCACGATCGGCAGGATGCCGTTCTTGAAGCAGTTGTTGAAAAAGATGTCGGCAAAGCTGGTCGAGATCACGACCTTGATGCCGAAATCCTTGATCGCCCAGGGAGCGTGTTCGCGCGACGAGCCGCAGCCGAAATTGTCGCCGGCGACCAGAATTTCGGCCTCGCGATAGGCGGGTTTGTTCAGGACGAACTCTTCGTTTTCCTGCCCGTCATCATGATAGCGCATTTCATCAAACAGCACGACGCCAAGGCCGGACCGTTTGATGGTTTTCAGATGCACTTTGGGAATGATCATATCGGTATCGATATTGATCAGTGGCATCGGGGCGGCCACCCCGTGGACTTTTTCAAACTTTTCCATGTCTGCACTCCTGCAGGAGAGGGCCGCGCCCGTATCCCGCGATTAAGCTTCTTTCGCTTCTGTTGTTTCGTCCTTGGGTGCGTTCTTGACGAAGAACGCCATGAACACCAATCCGAACCCGTTGAACAGCATCTCGATGCCCAGCAGGATACCCAGAAGGCTCAGCAAAGCGGCGGGTTCGCTGCTTGCATAAGACCAGATGATACCTGCGAGGATGATAGACAAGATGCCCGAGATCATCGTGGGCCAGAAAAACTGTGTTCCTTTCATCTGGAACGACAGAATGACCCGCGCGATGCCACCTGCCATGAACAGGATCAGCATCACGGTTGCCAGCGTCAGTGTTCCCTGAAGCGGATGATCCAGAAAGGACCAGCCCAGGAACAGCATGACCGCACCCATGATAAGTGACAGAATCTTGTTGCCTGTGCCTTCGACGGTGAAACCGCCGACCACCTGCATCGCGCCTGCAATCAGCAGCAGCGCACCGGTTACGACCGTTACGGCAAGCGAAGCCGCAATCGCATTGCCCAGCGCAAAGACGCCGAACGCAATTGATAGAAGCCCCAGCAGGAGCCATTTGACCCAGTCACTCATTTGTTCAATCCCTCAAATATCTAGATATGAGGGCACCTTACATCAATTCACGGACGTCTGTCAGCCGTCCCGTGATTGCCGCTGCGGCAGCCATTGCCGGGCTCAGCAGATGTGTGCGCCCGCCCCGGCCCTGACGGCCTTCGAAGTTGCGGTTCGAGGTCGCGGCACAGCGTTCGCCCGGTTGCAACTGGTCGGGGTTCATCGCCAGGCACATCGAACAGCCTGCCAGACGCCATTCGAACCCGGCCTCTTTGAAGATGTCGGCCAGGCCTTCTTCTTCGGCCTGGGCGCGGACCAGCCCCGAACCCGGCACGACCATGGCGCGCATACCGTCCTTGATCTTCTTGCCTTTCAGGATCTCGGCTGCGGCACGCAGGTCTTCAATACGTCCGTTGGTGCAGGACCCGATAAAGACGGTGTCAATCTCGACATCGCTCAGCTTCTGACCGGCTTTCAGACCCATATACTCGATTGACCGGCGGGCCGCCTCGACCTTGCCGCCTTCGAAATCCTCGGGGTGCGGCACGGTTGCAGTGATCGGCAGAACATCCTCGGGGCTAGTGCCCCAGGTGACGACAGGCGCGATGTCTTCGCCACGAATCGTGACAACCTTGTCGAAATGCGCGCCTTCGTCGGTGTAGAGTGTTTTCCACCAATTCATCGCGGCTTCCCACTGCGCACCTTTCGGCGCATGCGGACGGCCTTTGACATATTCGAACGTGGTCTCATCCGGTGCAATCAGCCCTGCGCGTGCGCCGCCTTCGATGGCCATGTTGCAGACGGTCATGCGGCCTTCCATCGACAGGTTGCGGATGGCTTCACCGCAATACTCGATGACATAGCCGGTGCCGCCGGCGGTGCCGGTTTCGCCGATCACGGCCAGGGTGATATCCTTGGCGGTCACGCCCGGCTGCAATTTACCGGTGATTTCCACCTTCATGTTCTTGGATTTCTTCTGGATCAGGGTCTGCGTGGCCAGAACGTGTTCGACCTCGGACGTGCCGATGCCGTGGGCCAATGCGCCGAATGCGCCATGCGTGGCGGTATGGCTGTCGCCGCAGACGACGGTCATGCCCGGCAGGGTCCAGCCTTGTTCGGGGCCGACGATGTGCACGATGCCCTGACGGACGTCATTCACCGGGTAATAGTGAATGCCGAAATCCCGGGCGTTCTTGTCCAGCGCTTCGACCTGAATGCGCGATTCGGGGTTTTCGATCCCGTTCACCCGGTCCGGTGTGGTCGGAACGTTGTGGTCCGGCACGGCAATAGTCTTTTCTGGGGCGCGCACCTTGCGGCCCGCCATGCGCAGGCCTTCGAACGCCTGCGGGCTGGTGACCTCGTGGACCAGATGGCGGTCGATATACAGCAGGCAGGTTCCATCATCGGCTTCGTGCGCGACATGGGCATCCCAGATCTTGTCATAGAGTGTTTTGGGGGACATGTGTCCTCTCCCGTATGTAATGAGAAATAGCTGGCGAGTTGGCTCAGGCGACGGGTAGGCGCGCCAGGACCGTGCGGGCAGCCCCAAAGAACCGTTCGCGCAGACGCGCGCGGTCTTCCAGATTCTGTTCTTGGGCCACATTGAGTCTCATGCGGTTCAGATATACCGCGCCTTTGCTGCAATCAAGGTTCAAAACCGGTGTCAGACTTGCATCGCCTAGCATTGCTGTCCAAGCTGCCGTGCAGGAGGCGCGTATGAACCAAGACCTGATCCCCAGCTCGCTGACAGACCTTTACAACAACATGGTCGCGGGGTTCTCTTCCGAGCTTCAAGAACTGGTCGAGTTGGTGGTTACGCCGGGCTGGCGGCAGTATCAGTTGGTCATCATCCTTTTCATTTGGGCGCTGGCTTTCCTTCTGAAAGTTCTGACACAGCCGCGATGGGATGCCTGGACGCGCGCCCGCACCGGATGGCCGAAATGGCGGCTTCGCACCATGGTACAGCTGATGCAGCGGCTGACACTGGTCTATTTCGTGCTGCTGTCCTGGTTCCTGTATCAGGTTATGCAGCATGTCACCTGGCCGTCGCGCAGTTATCTCATTGGGATCATTGCAACTCTGGCAACTGCGTGGCTGGCGATTGCACTGGTGGCGAGGCTTGTCCGCAACCGGACGCTGCGACGGATATTCAAGTGGGCAATGTGGGTCTATGCAACGCTTGTTGCGTTGAATCTGACGGATGACGTGGCCGAATTCCTCGATGGGGTCGCGATTTCCGTCGGTGACCTGCACATTTCTGTGCTGGGCATTCTCAAGGCCATCCTGCTGATCGGAGTCCTGTTGACGCTGGCCCGCATCGGCACCCGCGCGGCCGAGCGTGGATTGCAGAGCAATGACGACATCACCCCGTCCATGCAGGTGTTGTTGGCCAAGGGAATTCAGGTGCTGCTGTATGGCGCGGTCTTTCTGGCTGCGATCCGCACGCTGGGCTTCGATCTGACCGGCATTGCGCTGTTGTCGGGCGCGATCGGCGTGGGCATCGGGTTCGGCCTGCAAAAAGTGGTGTCGAACCTCATATCGGGGATCATTATCCTGATGGATCGGTCGATCAAGCCAGGCGATGTGATCTCGCTGGGCGATACGTTCGGTTGGATCAATGCGCTGGGCGCACGCTATGTCTCGGTTGTCACGCGGGACGGGCGGGAATACCTGATCCCGAACGAGGACCTGATTACCAACCAGGTGGTGAACTGGTCGCATTCCGACAAATTCGTGCGGTTGGATCTGGATTTCGGCACCAGCTATGAGGATGACCCCCACAAAGTGCGGGCAACGGCGATCCGGGCTGTAAAGGCAGTGACCCGCGTATTGAGTGGCGGAAAACATGAACCGGTTTGCCATATCACCGGTTTTGGCGACAGCAGCGTGGATTACGTTCTGCGGTTCTGGATCAGCGATCCGACCAAAGGGCTGACCAATATCAGGGGCAATGTCTATCTTGCGCTGTGGGATGCGTTTCAGGATGAAGGCATCTCGATTCCCTTCCCGCAGCGCGAGGTTCGGCTTTTGTCGGAAAACGCAAACATGCAACAAATCGCAGAAGAGTGATCAACCCTGCGCGGCGCCGGACGCGCTTTCATTGAAATGTTGCATTCCCCTTGTTACCTTATTAGTACCCCGGCGCCGGGGTTTCACGGCGCGCAGCAAAGGAGGACTATGTCCTGTCACTACATACACAGGCGGGTTTGCCTGCCGAAGACGGGTCCCGTGTAATGGCCCACTCTCAGTCAATCAGCGACAAGCTGCTTGAGCGTATCCTTTCCTCACTTTCCGATGACAAGGCCGAAGACGTCGTGCAGATCAACCTGCAAGGCAAGTCGTCTGTCGCGGATCACATGGTCATTGCTTCGGGTCGGTCGACCCGTCAGGTCTCGGCCATGGCGGAAAAGCTGACGGATCGCATCAAGCAGGAATTCGGTTTCACCTCGAAGGTCGAAGGCAAGGATGCCGGCGATTGGGTGCTGATCGATACGGGCGACGTGATCGTCCATATCTTCCGCCCCGAAGTGCGCGAATTCTACCAGCTGGAAAAGATGTGGCTGCCCCAGGGCGGCAGCGCCTCGGCGAACTGAGGCGCCATCCCGGCCCGTATTGAGGGGCCGGAGGCGAGAGAGATATGCGTATCAGCATAGTTGCGGTCGGGCGATTGCGCGCCGGACCGGAAAAGTCCCTGCTTGATGATTACCTGACCCGCTTTGACCGGACCGGCCGTGGTCTGGGCCTTGGTCCCGCGCGGGTGATCGAGGTCGAGGACAAGAAAAACGCAGGCATGGGGGCCGAAGCCGCGTTGCTGCGCAAGGCGCTGCCCAAGGGCGCGGTGATCTGTACGCTGGACGAACGCGGGCGCGTGATGTCTTCGCCCGATTTTGCCAGGAAACTGGGCGGTTGGCGCGATGCGGGGCGGCAGGATCTGGCGCTGATCATCGGCGGAGCGGACGGAATAGACCCTGCTTTGCGGGCGGAAGCCGACTTTTCCCTCTCGTTCGGGTCGATGGTCTGGCCTCATATGCTGGTCCGTGTGATGCTGGCCGAGCAACTGTATCGGGCCGCGACCATTCTGTCAGGTGGCCCCTATCACCGGGTCTGACATGGCGCAGCTTCTGATCGTTTACCATTCGCGCACAGGCGGTGCCCGGCAGATGGCCGAAGCGGCGGCTGAATCGGCGCGGGCAGAGACCGAGGTTGAGCTTGTGCCTGCGGATCAGGCGGGGCCGGAGGATGTGCTAGCCGCCGACGGCTACATCTTCTGCGCGCCAGAGAATCTGGCGGCGATCTCTGGCTTGATGAAGGAATTCTTCGACCGCTGTTATTACCCAGTTCTGGGACAGATCGAAGGTCGCCCCTATGCGCAGATGATTTGCGCCGGGTCGGACGGAGAGAACGCAGCCCGCCAGATCGCACGGATCGCCACTGGCTGGCGGTTGAAAGAGGTCCAGTCGCCGCTGATTGTCTGCACGCACGCGCAAACGCCCGAGGCCATTCTGGCCCGAAAAACCATTCCGGAAGATCAGCTGGATCGGTGTCGTGAGATCGGCGCCGCGTTGGGTGCGGGCCTGACCATGGGGATTTTCTGAAGGTCAGTTCAGTTCGACCAACGTCGTGTCTTCGTTCCAGCCATCCACATTGCACCGGGCCTGAATCTGCACCTGTGAAACGTTTTCCGGAATCACCACGCCACCAAGCGAGCGGGTAAAAGGTTGTTCTGTCTCATGCGGGTGGTGCAGCACACGCAGTCCCAGTTCATTCCCGTCCATGTCCAGAACGCGCCAGCCGTCGGCGTAATGATCCCAGCCTGTATCGGGATGCCGGATTGTCACGTCGAACCGCCACGTGTCACCGGTGGCACTGGCGTGGACCTGTTCGATTGTCGGCGGGTCGGCAAGGGCAGGTGCAGCCAGAAGGGCGCTGAGAATCACATATCGCATGGTTTGAACCTAGGGTTTAATGCCGCGCTTGGGGATCACGTCTCTGTGTTCGACGTTTGGGCCATGAGGATCGCGCGGGAATGCGATGCAAACTCGCGGCGATACAGGACACCGAATGTGATCATCGTGCCCAACACCAATGCCATCGGCCCAAGAAACCATGCCAGCGAAGCAAGGGCGAAATAGGTGGCGCGGAGACCACGGTTGAAACTTCGGGCGGCGGTCACGCAGATCTCGGCCGCCTGACCGGCCCGAGGATAGGCGTTTGGGTCTTCAGGATCGTTTGGGACCGAGGCCATCAAAACGGCGCAATACCCAAAAAGACGATGTGCCCAGACGTATTTCAGAAAAGCATTGGCCAGCAGCAGGACAACCACAAGTATCTTGATTTCCCAGACCATCGCCGGTGCGCTGCCGATGGCAAGATCCGTCGCCACCCCGGCCAATCGCTCGGTATTGCCCAACAGGGCCAGACCGCCCCCGATGGCAATCATCGTGGTTGAGGCGAAAAAGGTGCTGCCTTGCCGCATGGCAGCCACGACCTGCGCATCGAACATCCGTGGCTGGCGCGTCACCATCTCGTGCATCCAGTCGCGGCGGTAGCCATCCATCACAAGGGCGACGGACGGCTTCTGTGGTGACGGGTGTTCGATCTTCCATCCGATCCACAGCCACGCACCCAGCAATATTGCAATGGCAGCATAATCCAGAGGGGAAAATAGGGCGGCACGTTCGATCCAGGTCATGGCGCGACAGTACGACCGGACATCGCAACTTGCCAGAGTGGTAAATTGGTAATATTATTTTACCAAAGGGAGGGATGCCATGGAAATGCCAAAGCCAAGCCCGGACGTACTGAACCGGAAAAGCGCGATCGTTTCGCGGCTGTCGCGGGTTTTGCCAGATACGGCAATTATCCATGATCCGGCTGAAACCCGAGCCTATGAGTGCGATGCCCTGACGGCTTACAAATGCCCGCCGATGCTGGCCGTGCTGCCGTCGAGCACGCAGGAAGTCTCGGACGTTTTACGCATTTGCCACGAAGAAGGCGTGCCTGTCGTGCCGCGCGGTGCGGGCACGTCGCTGGCCGGCGGGGCATTGCCAACGGCCGATTGCGTCATTCTGGGCGTCGCGCGGATGAATGAGGTGCTGGAGGTTGACTATGACAACCGTTTCATCAGGGTGCAGACGGGCCGCACAAACCTGAGCGTCACCGGCGCGGTCGAGGAAGAGGATTTCTTTTATGCGCCGGATCCTTCCTCGCAACTGGCATGTGCCATTGCCGGCAATATCGCGATGAATTCAGGTGGCGCGCATTGCCTGAAATATGGCGTGACAACGAACAACCTTCTGGGCGTGACCATGGTGATGATGGATGGCAGTGTCGTCGAGATCGGCGGCGCGCATCTGGATGCGCCCGGTCTGGACCTTTTGGGCGTCATTTGCGGCTCGGAAGGTCAGTTGGGCGTGGTGACCGAAGCAACACTGCGCATTCTGCGCAAACCCGAAGGCGCGCGGCCGGTTCTGATGGGGTTCGACGACAACGAAGTCGCGGGTCAGTGTGTTTCTGACATTATCAAATCGGGCATTCTGCCGGTCGCGATCGAGTTCATGGACACGCTGTGCATAAAAGCATGCGAAAACTTTGCGCATGCCGGATACCCCGACTGCCATGCGCTGTTGATTGTCGAAGTGGAAGGGTCTGAAGCGGAAATCGACCATCAATTGTCGAAAATCATCGAGATCGCCAAACGCCACAACCCGGTCGAACTGCGAGAAAGCCAGTCAGCCGAAGAAAGCGCAAAAATCTGGCTTGGTCGGAAATCCGCATTCGGCGCCATGGGGCAGTTGAACGACTATATGTGCCTTGACGGTACGATCCCGGTGTCGGCCCTGCCAACGGTGCTGCGCCGCATCGGCGAGTTGAGTGAAGAATTCGGTCTGCCTGTTGGGAACGTTTTTCACGCAGGGGATGGGAACATGCATCCGCTGATCCTTTTCGATGCCAACAAACCGGGTGATCTTGAAAAATGCGAGGCATTCGGGGCCGAAATTCTGAAATTATGCGTGGACGAAGGCGGTTGTCTGACCGGTGAGCACGGCGTTGGCATCGAGAAGAGGGATCTCATGTCGCATCAATATGCGCCTGCCGATCTTGAGGCGCAGATGGCGGTCAAGGACGTTTTTGACCCCAAATGGCTGCTGAACCCTGCCAAGGTGTTTCCACTGAACGTTTCGGAAACCCGTCGCTACGCGCAGATTGCTGCCGAATAACAGGCTCTAATAACGGATTTTGCCATGAAACCTGAATCAGAATCTGAACTGGCCGACATGGTGGCCGGATTGAAAGACCCTGTTCGCATCGTCGGTGGCGGAACGCGCGCGGTCACCGGTCCCGAAGCGAATATCGAAACCGGGGCTCTGCGTGGTATTTCGCTTTACGAACCCGGAGCACTTACTCTTGTGGCCAAGGCCGGGACATCATTGGCAGAGATCCAGGCCGTGCTGGAAGCGGAAGGTCAGCAACTGGCGTTTGAGCCGATGGATCACCGCAGTTTGCTTGAAACTCAAGGTGAACCAACGATCGGCGGTGTTGTCGCGGCCAATATCTCGGGCCCGCGGCGGATTCAGGTTGGCGCCTGCCGGGATTTCCTGCTGGGTGTGCGTTTCGTCGACGGGCGCGGGCAGGTGGTCAAGAATGGTGGGCGAGTTATGAAAAACGTCACCGGTTATGATCTCGTTAAATTGATGGGTGGGTCTTGGGGAACACTGGGAATTCTGACCGAAGTGTCGTTGAAGGTGCTGCCCAAGCCGGAAAGAGTGGCGACATTGTCCGTCGCCGTTCGGGATGCCGGCAGCGCGGTGAAAACTCTTTCCGCTGCGTTGAAATCACCTTTTGAAGTGACTGGTGCCGCTTATGACCCGGCGGGTGGAAATGCCCTGCTTCGGGTCGAGGGATTTGCAGAATCGGTGACGTACAGGATCGGTCGGTTGACCGCCTTACTGGCAGATTTTGGTGAGGTGACAGACGAGGGAGACGCCGCAACGCTTTGGACCGGGATCCGCGACGTTCACCCATTTCAGGGCAAGGACGGGGACGTCTGGCGACTGTCCGTCAAGCCCGGTGACGCGGCGGAGATTTCGGCGCGCGCCGAAGCGGATCAAGCGCTGTTTGACTGGGGCGGTGGTCTTGTCTGGCTGCGGGTCCCGGCTCTCACGGATGTGCGTGCCCGGCTTGGCGAGTTTTCAGGTCATGCCACTTTGGTACGATCCGACCACGACACGATCAGAAAACTGGGGCGATTTCATCCGGAACCCACATCAACATCTGCTCTAACAAAGGGCTTGCGTGCGAAATTTGATCCTCGCGGTTTGTTCAACCCGGGGCTGATGGGATAGGGCGATGCAGACAACATTCACCGATGAGCAATTGCAAGACCCGGCAATCCAGCGCTCGAACGAGATTCTGCGAAACTGCGTCCATTGCGGATTTTGCACGGCCACGTGTCCGACATATCAGGTGCTGGGAGACGAGCTCGACAGTCCGCGTGGGCGCATCTACCTGATCAAGGACATGCTGGAAAACGAGCGTGTGCCCGACGAAAAGACGGTCAAGCACATCGACCGCTGCCTGTCCTGTCTGGCCTGCATGACCACCTGCCCGTCAGGTGTGCATTATATGCATCTGGTCGATCACGCGCGCGAATATATCGAGGCCAACTACAAGCGCCCGCTGACGGATCGGGTGTTGCGCTGGGTTCTGGCGCAGATCCTGCCTTATCCGATGCGGTTCCGTTGGGCCCTGATCGGGGCCAGGCTGGGTCGTCCTTTCCGGTTCCTGATGCCAGATGCCCGGCTGCGCGCGATGTTGGAGATGGCGCCCAAGCATATCCCGTCTGTCAGCCGCAACGATGATCCGCAGAGTTTTGCGCCCGGCGGTGAACGAAAGATGCGAGTGGCGCTGATGACGGGCTGCGCACAAAAGGCACTGAACACCGATATCAATGACGCCACGATCCGCCTGCTGACACGGTTGGGGTGCGAGGTCGTGATCGTCGAAGGTGCCGGGTGTTGCGGAGCTTTGACCCATCACATGGGCAAGGTGCAAGACAGTCATATGGCGGCAACCGCCAATATCAGAGCCTGGAAACGGGAAATGGACGGTGATGGGTTGGATGCCATTGTCATCAATACCTCTGGCTGTGGCACCACCGTGAAAGATTATGGGCATATGTTTCGCAATGACCCGCTTGCCGAAGATGCGGCGCGTGTGTCTGCAATCGCCATGGATGTCAGTGAACTTCTGATCCAGCTGGACCTGCCGGCGGGGGAAAACCAAAACCTGACCGTCGCGTATCATGCGGCCTGTTCATTGCAGCATGGGCAGAAGATCAAATCCTATCCCAAAGATTTGCTGAAACACGCGGGTTTCACGGTTGTCGAACCCGCCGACAGTCATTTGTGCTGCGGCAGCGCGGGAACGTACAACCTGATGCAGCCGGAAATATCAGGCCAGTTGAAACAGCGAAAAGTCAGAACACTTGAGGCGAAAAAGCCTGATATCATTGCCGCCGGCAATATCGGGTGCATGATGCAGATCGGTTCTGGTACGCAACTGCCGATCGTTCATACAGTAGAGTTGCTGGACTGGGCGACCGGCGGGCCAAAGCCACCGGCCTTGCAGAGAACAGGGAACCCGGTTCCCGTCTTGCGGTGAATCATGCTGATGCCAGCGCGCATCATTTCCCAGGGAAATACCTTTGGTGCATGACCGCCCTATTTTCGCCCAACGCGGCACGTAGGACAAAAGCTTCGAAGTGAGTCTCGGAGAACCGCGTGCGTAACTGGATCAAGGCGATCGTGCTCTGTGTCTTGCCATTGGCGGCCACGGCGCAGGACACTAGGCTGGAAAGCCTGGATACGTCGGATTCCGGGCGCGAGTGGATGGCTGTCGGGCGGTTGGATATCGCCGGCGCAGGGTTTTGCACCGGAACGCTGGTGTCGCCGACGCTTGTACTGACAGCGGCGCATTGCCTGTTCGACAAAAGATCAGGACAACGGATCAACCCCGCGGATATCGAGTTTCTGGCCGGGTGGCGTTTGGGACGTGCGTTGGCCTATCGGACCGCGCGCCAGGCTGTGATCCATCCGGACTACCAATATGGCGTCGATTCAACGGCCGACCGGGTAAGCGCGGACGTGGCTTTGATCGAGCTGTGGCAGCCGATCCGCAATACAGCCGTCATTCCGTTTGAGGCGGGCGATCAGCCCAAACGCGGTGCCAAAGTGGGCGTCGTGTCTTATGCGCATGACCGGTCAGAAGCTCCGTCGCTGCAACAGGTCTGCTCGGTCATGAATCGGCAGGCCGGGGTCATGGTCATGTCCTGCGATGTTGATTTCGGGTCTTCGGGGGCACCCGTTTTTTCTTTCACGGGCGCGCGCCCTCAGATCGTATCGGTGGTTGCGGCCAAGGCCAGTATGGACGGCCAGAGTGTCGCAATTGGAACCGCGGTTGAGCATTCGCTGCAATTGCTGCGTGACGAACTTTCTGCGGGGCGGGGATTTGGGCTTTCCTCGTCCGGATCGGGAACGAACAAGAACATAGGCGCAAGGTTCATTCGACCATGATGAGAGTCTTCTGGAGCCTGTTATTGGGCCTGAGCGTCTTGGCAACAGCGCCGCAAGCGCAATCCAACAAGCGCAAGCTGACCGACCGGGATGACCTTTATGGTTGGGAGGCTATCGGTCGGCTGGATGTCCGCGATGCCTCGTATTGCACCGGCACGTTGATCGCACAGGACATGGTGCTGACTGCAGCCCATTGTGCGGTGGATCGTCGTACCGGGAAGACTTATGTGCCCGAAGATATCACGTTTCGTGCAGGCCTTAGCAACGGCAACGCCTTGGCCGAGCGTCAGGTCACGCAAATCGCCCTTCATCCCAGCTATGGGGCGCAGAACCCGCTGTCGCACGAAGGTGTCCAGTTGGACGTGGCCCTGATGCGGCTGAACGAGCCTATCCCGTATTCGGTCGCCGACCCTTTTGCGCTGCACAGCGGCCGTGTTCCGGGCAACGAGATTAGCATTGCCTCGTATGGGCGCGGACGGTCCGAGGCGATCACCCGAGAGCGTTCGTGCCGTATCATCGACCGCAGGCAGGGTCTGATCACCTTTGATTGCGACATTACTTTCGGGTCTTCCGGGTCTGCAATTCTGGCGAAAAACGGTGCGCGCTGGCAGATCCTGTCCGTGGTATCGGCAGTAGGGACGAACGGCCGCAGAAAGGTGGGGTTTGGCATGGAGCTTGACGGGATCGTCGCCGAGCTCAAGGCCATCATGCGGCGCGACGCACCTCAGCCCAAGGCGTCGATCCGCCGATTGCAGGTCGGGTCCGGTAAGTCAGGATCTGGTGCGAAATTCATCAGTTCTGGCGGGGGTTGAACTCGGCGAAATCGCTACCCATGTGATGTGTATCGGACCGCCACAACGGGGTCCGGTACTTGAAATCGCCCGTCCAGTCGGAGGGCACTTATCGCAAATCGCTCAAGAATGAGGATATGACACATGCGTACGTTTGATTTTGCACCGCTGCACCGCGCCACCATTGGCTTTGACCAGATCGCCGACATGATGGATCGCGTTCTGACCAACGACGGGGCCCAGCCCAGCTATCCACCCTACAACATCGAAAAAACCGATGTCGACACCTACCGGATTTCGGTGGCCGTTGCCGGTTTTTCGGAAAACGACCTGACCGTGGAAGTGAAAGAGAATTCGCTTGTCGTGGCAGGTAAAAAAGCCGCCGAAGACAAAGAGCGCACCTATTTGCACCGTGGCATCGCCACCCGCGCGTTCGAGCGTCGGTTTGCCCTGGCGGATCATGTCCGCGTCACCGGTGCGAGCCATGAAAACGGCATGCTGAACATCGAACTGAAGCGCGAGGTTCCAGAGGCCCTGAAACCGCGCCGGATCGAGATCACCTCGGCCAAAGCCATCGAGAAGGATGTGGTGGACGCCAAAGCCGTGAACTGAGGCTTCTGAATATCCCGCGGCAGTTCACTCCTCCCGGACTGCCGCAACACACGCCCCGCGTTCCTCCAGACGCGGGGCGTTGTGTTTTGGGCGTGTGCGAAAACTGGTTCCCAGCAAATTATCCGCCTGATAGTCTTCGGTATTATGGAAAGCCGACCAAAACGTCGACTAGCAGCTATCCTGGCAGCCGACATCGCCGGCTACTCAAGATTGGTTGGTCTGGACGAAGAAGGTACCATCGCAAGGCTTCGCCTGATCCGCAGCGAAGTCATAGAGCCGGCGATCTCCCGGCATTCAGGGCGCATCGCGAACACTGCGGGAGACAGCTTTGTGATCGAATTTCGCAGCGCCGTCGATGCGGTTCACGCTGCCGTGGAAATTCAGGCCGACCTTGCAAAGAGAAACGCGGGCACCGATCAAGATAGTGTCATCACGTTTCGGATCGGCCTGAATGTCGGCGATGTGGTTTCGAACGGGGGTGACATCCTTGGCGACGGGGTGAACGTTGCCGCGCGGCTTGAGGCACTGGCAGATCCCGGTGGTATCATTGTTTCACAATCCATCGTCGATTATGCGCGCAACAAAGTGCCCTATGGTTTTGCTCCGATCGGGCCACAGAACGTCAAGAACATCGCAGACCCGGTTCAGGCTTTTCGCGTGGAAGCGGAAACTTTGCCTTCCCCGCGAAAAAGCCGCACGAAGAGGAAATCCCGCTGGCTGCCATTGTCGGCTCTATTGGTCATGTTGGCGGCCGTTGGGCTTTTTCTGACGAAACCGTGGAAGACCGGCCAATTGCGTGCCTCAGAGGCGCAGATGGTTTATCCCTTGCCGAATCTACCTTCCATCGCAGTGTTGCCGATTGCGAATTACACCGATGACGCGTCCAAGGACATGCTGATCAACGGTATCTCTGAGGATTTGATCACGGACCTGTCCCGAATATCCGGTTTGTTCGTCATCGCGGGCAACTCATCCTTCGCATACCGCGGCAGAAACATAGATATCGCACGTTTTGCCGAAGAGCTGGGGGTTCGATACGTCGTTGACGGCAGCGTGCGACGTGCGGATGAAGATTTCCGGATCAATATTCGCCTGACCGACACATTGAGCGGGCGATTGATCTGGGCCGAAAGACTCGATGGCGCGATTGATGACATCTTTGAAGTGCAGAAAACCATTGTTCTCGCAATTGCTCAGGAGCTGGATCTTCCACTCGACCCTCAAAGCCGGCAGGCCATCGAAAGCGTGGAAACCCAGACCATTGCAGCACGCGAAGCCTTCCAACGCGGGTGGGAGCTGTATTCGCAGTTCAACGAACAGGACAACCTTGCGGCAATTCCCCATTTTGAAAAGGCCGTGGAACTGGACCCGGATTATGGGCGTGCCTGGGCGACGCTTGCCCTGGCGCATTTGCGACCGCACATCTTTCATCATTGGAATGGGTTCGCAGGGTCAGGCGCGCAAATGCACATTGGCCTGTTTTTCAAGTATTACCGGGAAGTGATAGAGCAGGACACCGCCCTGGTGCACGTTATCCGGGCTATTGTCAGTCTCAGTCTTCCGGATTGGAACAGTGCCGAAGGGGTAGGCCGGGGGACGGAAGACGCCAGACGAGAAGCAGCGAAAGCCATTGCGCTGCAACCCAGTGACCCCGAGGCGCATCTGACGATGGGATGGGCCTTGATTGCAGCGGGTGAGCCCGAGGAAGGATTGGCCTTTGTGCAGGCCGCGACCCGGCTGGATCCCAATTATCCCAGCCACTACGCGCTGTTTGAAGCGGCGGCTCTGTACGCATTGAATGACCTGACGGGCGCAGCAGATGTGATCGAGAAAGAGTTGAACAGAAACCCTCAGGCAACCGAGCTGATGCCATTTGCAGCCTCGGTTCTGGCCCTGAATGGAGATCGCCGTGCGGGCAGGGCCATCATCGACCGATGGCAAAAGGGCAAGCATGCCGGTGTCATACAGGACGCTGTTCAGAATTACCTTTTTATCATCCACTGGGTCGGAGAAAACCAGCATCTGAACGCCCGGCTGAACGATGGGCTTCGTCTGGCGGCGTTGCCTCCGGAAAAAACCATAGCAAGTCTGAGGGCAGATCTGTCACGGGGGGATGCCAAAGATCAGAGGACGGCAGCCCAATCACTGGCCCTGTTTGGTCCCGAGGCAGAGCCAGCGGTGCCGGAATTGATCGCGCTTCTTGAAAGCCCGTCGGTGTTTGTCCGGAAAGAGGCAGCAATTGCATTGGGGAAAATAGGTGGCGCGGCGTCGTCTGCATTGCCCGCGCTGGAAGCGATGGTGGACGGTTCGTTGCAGGGAAAGTTCGCGGCCCGCGCAATCGAACAAATCCGGGACAAATCCGCAGACTAGCCGTGTCACCGTCGACTGGGCCGCCGCTATACACTTGTTTTTACAACGACGCGATCGCGTTTCCGGATGCGGGGTCTCTGCCCGCCGCAATGGGACAGAGACCGTATTGGATCAGACCGACATGCAGACGTATTTCATCTCCAGATAGTCTTCCATGCCGTGATGGCTGCCTTCGCGGCCCAGACCGGATTGCTTGACGCCGCCGAACGGGCCCAGCTCGGTCGAGATGATGCCGGTGTTCACGCCGACGATACCGTATTCCAAGGCTTCGGCCACCTTGTAGACGCGGCTCAGGTCCTTGGCATAGAAATACGAGGCCAGACCAAAAATCGTGTCATTGGCCATGGCGATCACGTCGTCTTCGTCCTCGAATTTGAACAGCGGGGCCAGCGGGCCAAAGGTTTCGTCCTGCGCCACCAGCATGTCCTGCGTCACGCCGGTCACGATGGTTGGCTGGAAGAACGTGCCGCCCAGATCATGAGGCAGACCACCAGTCAGAACCGCGCCGCCCTTGTCGGTCACGTCCTTGATATGTTCTTCGACCTTGGCGACCGCGTCGGCATTGATCAGCGGGCCGGTGGTGGTGCCTTCGGTCAAGCCGTCGCCGATCTTGAGTGCCTCTACTGCCGTTTTCAGTTTGGCCGCGAATGCGTCATAGACGCCGGCCTGCACATAGATACGGTTCGCGCAGACGCAGGTCTGGCCGTTGTTGCGGAACTTGCACAGCATCGCGCCTTCGACGGCGGCATCCAGATCGGCGTCGTCGAACACGATGAACGGCGCGTTGCCGCCCAGCTCCATCGAGCACTTCATGACCTGATCGGCCGCTTGGCGCAGCAGGATGCGGCCCACTTCGGTCGATCCGGTAAAGGTCAGCTTGCGCACGCCGGGGTTTTTGCAGAACTCCTTGCCGATCTCGCTGGCTTGTAACGAGGGCACCACGTTGAACACGCCCGCGGGTACGCCGGCCTGTTCCGCCAGCAGCGCCAGTACCAGCGCTGACAGGGGCGTTTCGGTGGCCGGGCGCGCCACAAAGGCGCAGCCAGCGGCCAAAGCCGGGCCTGCCTTGCGGGTGATCATCGCGTTGGGGAAGTTCCAGGGCGTGATCGAGGCCGCAACGCCGATCGGCTGCTTCATCACCATGATCCGCTTGTCGCGCTGATGGCCGGGAATGGTCTCGCCATAGACGCGCTTGGCCTCTTCACCGAAGAACTCGATGAAAGACGCGCCATAGCCGATCTCGCCGATGGCTTCGGCCAGGGGTTTGCCCTGTTCAGCGGTCAGGATCTTGCCCAGATCCTCGGCGTTTTCCATCATCAGATCGAACCAGCGCCGCAGGATGGCTGCACGTTCCTTGCCGGTCAGTTTGGCCCATTCCTTCTGCGCGGCTTCGGCCTGTGCGATTGCTCCGGCGACCTGAGCGCGGCTGACGTCTGCCACTTCGGCGACCACATCGCCCCGAGCGGGGTTTGTGACTTTGAACGTGCCATTGTCACCGTCCACCCACTGACCGCCGATATAGGCTTTGGTTACAAGCAATTCGGGGTTCTTCAGGATTGACTTCAGATCGGTCGTTGCGTCCAGCATGATAAGCCTCCGGCGTGAATTGGGTTGCGCGCACCCAATCAGGTGATGCCTCAATTGTCTATGGCCACTCTGGATGTGGAATCAATCCAGATTTGATCAAAAAATACTTAACAAGTTAATTTAATTGAGTCACCCGAAATCTGCGCGTTTCATTGGCCGGTCTCGCCTTTCTTTTTGCCAAGGAGTTTGCCAAAGTCTGGGTGAATTTTGAGACCCAGGGGATGTAAATCAGTGTAACATTCCCTATCTTATTGGGTAATAGAAGAAAAAAGGGATAGAAGCGATGTCGAACCAGCAATTCGAAGCGTTGATAGAAGAGACTCAAGCCAAAGTGCGCGAAAGCCAGTCTCAGATCGAAGGGCTGACCTCGCGCATTGAAGCGGCCCGCGCCAAGATCGGCACTGCCGAGGCCGATATCGACATCGAAAACGCCACGCTCGAGGATGTGCACGCCCATACCGAGGTGATGAACGCCAATATCGCCGAACTGATCATGGGGCTGGACGACGTCACCAGCGCGTTTTCCAAGGATTTTGACGAGATGCGCTCGAAAACCGGGTGGGAGTCGTTTGTCGGCATCTTCTCGAAAGGTAAATCCGAGTCGATGCGGCAGGAGCGGATGCGCACCGCCAATATCGATGACAAGCTGCAAGACCTGATCGCCAAATCCGACGTGATCGTCAAACTGCTGCAAGGGCAGTTGGCCGTGCTGGAGGAACAGCGCGTCAAGGTCGAGGACAACCTGACCGTCACGCTGGACGATCGCGAGGCGACTGTGGCGGAACTCGAGGCGCTGCGCGCCGAGATTCAGGGTATGGATCCGACGATCATCACGCTGGAAAACAAGATCAGCGTCGAACAGGACGCCGCCGCGCGCACCCAGTTGGAAACCGAACTTGCCGAGTTGAACAAACAATACAACGCCAAGGTTCAGGAAGAGCAGGTCAAGCTGGCCAAAAGCCAAACGCTGGAGCGTTACATCGAAAAGGGCAAGACCTGGGTCGATTCGCTGCAAAACCAGGCGGCGACGCAGATGGTGCTGATCAACAAGCTGCAAACAGACACGCAACAGCGCGTGGTGCTGTACGATGCCCTGACCAAATCGTTGAAAACCGCGCAGCAGCAGGACGTGGCCCACCGCATCAACGAGATCGGCGTGCAGACCGACCAAGAGGCGCAAACCGCCATGGCCGCCATCGGCACCGCGACCAACCAGAAAATGGCCGACATGCTTGAGGCACACGAGGACCACATGGTCTTTGCCCGCGACGTGTTGGAGAAAAAGGCGAAGGCGGATGAGCGTTTTGCCCGCCGGTTTGCCTCGATTGTCGAGAAGCATGATAAGAATTTGTATGGGGGTTGATCTTGGAACTTCTGGAATTGCTAACTTTTTTAGTGGCTCCAGAGAACTGGTTTTGGTGGGTCGTTCTCGGCGTTTTCTGGCTCTTATTCTCTGTGATGTACGCGGTTCTGGGAGGGCCGTTTGGATGGATGGCCATTTGCCTCGTGGTCGCTAGCCTGGCTCATTCTGCCTACCGATTGTGGAACGAAACCGTTGACTAACCCCACCCAAGACCATGTCGGCCTGACCGACACCTACGCCTCGCGCCGGTATTTCCGCAAATTCGAGGTGATCACCGTTCACCTCCTGCGCGTGGCCGCAACGATGGAGGCCGAGGGCGCAATCAGCAAGCAAGAGGTGCGGATCGTGTCGCGTTACCTTTCGGGGTTGCTCTATACCTTCCGCGCGCTATCCATGAAATACCTGCTGGTTGGGCGCGATACGGGGCGGTTCTTTGGCAGCCTCGCCATGGACAAACGCGACAGCGGGTTTCCGGTCGCAGCCGAGCTGCTGACCATGGCCAATGACGCGCAACAGGCGCAGGTTCATCTGGCGAATATGCCCTCGGAAGATGACCTGAAAACCGACATGGTGCGCACGATCATTGGCGACCGGGAAATTCCCACCAAGCTGCAATTCGCGCTGTCACAAAGGCTCTATTACGAGGAATTATTGAAGGGGGAGCTGTTCTGGGCCCGCAACGATCCCGAATGTCACTGGATCGGAAACGAAGGCGAACGACGCAAATTCATGATCCATTGGGCGGTCTATGACAGCCAGATCAACCTGCCGGTCATCTACCTGATGCAGTTGGAGGACAGCGGCAAAACGGCCCTGCCCAAAGACCAGCGCCGCTGGCCCGAGGTTCAGGCGCATCTGATGGCGCAATCGCTGGGTGGTCTGAAACTGGTGACCATCGCTAAAGGCTTCGATCAGGATTTCGATGACTTGCACCCCAAACACATGCGCCGCATTCATGTAGGGCCGATGTATTCCTCGGCCTATACCGAGCAATCCGGCCCCCTGCGGCAAGTGCTCGAGGACGCGCAGGCGCCCGAAGGGCAAGACTGGGCTTTGGCCTGGACCACCGAGGAACTGGAAAGCGAAGAGGTGATCGAGGAACGCGCCGGGTGGTTCTCGACCGTCGAGCGTGAGGTTTTTGCCTTGGACCCGTTCGGTGGTCAGGGGGCCGAGACCGGGGCCACACGCACACAACGGTCCATCATTCTGCCTCAGCGCCCGTTCCAGGTGCTGGCCGAGCGTAATCCTCCGGGATTTGCCGACGTGCGCAAGTTCGTGGTCAGCAAGGCCGGACAGGTGCTGAGGTATTGAGACCAGTGGCGGGCTGAAGCCCGCCCTACAGAATTCAAGTAGGCCGGGCTTCAGCCCGGCATTGCGAGGAAGAAGATGAGTTTGACGTCAGATCAAATGGAATTGCGCGAAGACGACATTCGCAAACATTATCCGGCAGCGACTGCTTTGCTGAATGGTTTCGAGCACGCACCGCGGATTGCAAAGGCTGTTGAAACCACCGTCGAGCGCTCTCCGGGCGTGTCGACCGGACGGCGGTTTCGGTCCACGACACCGGGGCTGGTGGCGCGCCGCGTTGCGCGCGCCGACGGGGTGCATCTGGTCGAACGGATTGAGGCCTCGGACGATGGCGATACGCTGGTCTCTCCGCCGCAGGCAACCACGCAGCAGGCGATCCGACGCGCCATTGCCATCGCTTTGGCCGTGGCCGAGGCCTATGCGGACCAGACCCCGCTGGCCGACCTGAAACGCGTGAACCTCGCCGGGGATTTGCCCGCCGCGCGCAAGTCCGAGTTCTCAGAACTGCTGACAGCCGAGGCTCTGATTACTTCGCACACCTTCGGCAATGCGTTGGCTTACCTGATGTCCTCACATCTGGGCGAAACCACCGTCGATATTGGTGAGGTCGAAGAGGTTCTGACCGACAATGGCCATCTCGCCCTGCACGGTGCATTGTGGGAGCTGGACCAGACCCTTGCCAAACACGCCCCCGACGATGCCCACCTGATCGCAGCCACCAGTGCCTATGCCGAGCAGTTGATGGACAAGGCCGCCCTGCGCGCCCAGTCCGCAGGCCAACTGGCCCCGTTCCAGAACGCCGCCTGGCATATCGAGGCTGACGACCTGACCATCCGGGGGTTCGAACCGGCCTCCAAGGCGAAATCCACCACCCTGACCATGACGTTCAAGAAACCGAACGAGGTGGTCGGCAACCATATCGCCAAATATCAGGCGTTGAAGCTAGCCAAGATGCTGATGGCCTATGACTTCGACCGCCGCCTGAACCCGTTCGCGGAGCTTGGCGGGTTTATCTTTACCTTCATGGGCGACGGCAAACCGGGCACCGGCAAGACCACTCTGATCCAGATGATGGCCGGGCTGATCAATGATTATTGCCAGAATGCAGACTATCCGTTCCGCTATCAGAACCTGAGCACCGACAATATCGACAGCTATCAGGGCAAATCCGGCCAGAATGCCAAGGCGTTCATCAACACGATCATCGACCCCTCGGTCATCGGCTTTGGCACCATCGACGATATCGACCAACTGGCGGGCAAACGCGGCGACCGGCAGTCCAGCGCGGGCCAGCTGGAAATCACCGCCGTGCTGATGGAGAGCTTTGCCGGCGCCAACACCGTGGTGCGCGGCAACTGCACCTTTGGCATGTTCTCGAACTACCCCGAGAATGTGGACGACGCCCTGCGCCAGCGTGCCGGAGCACGGTTTCTGGTGGACGGCCCGCAAACGCGTGAGGATTACATTGACATTCTGCACCTGCTGATGGGCCGCAACCACGACATCCCGCTGGGCGAGCACGACGCCTATGCCGCGCAGGAAATCAAGAAGGCCGTCGCAGCCAGTTTCGAAAGCCACGCCCGTCCGCATGAGGACGCCTTGATGCAGGTCTATGACCGGGTATCCGGTGACATCGGCCAGATGGACACGATCGCCAAGCTGGGCACCTATCTCAAGGCGATCCAACAGGCGGATGAGCGTTTCACCGGCCGCGCGATCAAGAACATCACCGACGCGGTCAAGGTCCGCGCGATGGATTTCGAACTGCCCGACGAATGGATGGAAAACCCCGACCTGTTCCTGTTCCGCGACTACGACACCAAGAAGGCGATGATCGAGGAGCTGCGCCAGCCGATCACCGTCGAGATGGTGATCCAGGAGATCAACCGCTACGCCGACAGCGAGTTCCGCTATGCCGACAAGAGCGACGAGGTCGCCATAGAAAACGCCGTCCGCGAGATGGGCCGGATGGAAGAGGCCAAGCGGCGGTATCTGGAGGGGAAATAGAAACCTGTGCTAACCGATGTATTTTTTATCAGGTACGAGGAAACACCGCTGTTTAGGAGTTTTCTTAGACGAGAAAAACGAGCTCTTCACCAGTGTTTTACTGTCCTCGAAGAATTCCACCCATATTGGGGTGAAGAAGGCGATACTCGAAAAGCCAGTAACAAGTTTTGGGAAGAGGTACACAAAAGACTGGCAAATGAACTCGGTGTTCGTTGGTTGTCTGACGCTTGGTACGAAACTTACGTCGGGCTAGGAGAGTACAGGCGAAAAGAGCATAAGCAGAGAGCCTACATCGAAATTTGCCGGAGTTGGTACAACAAGCAAGAGCTCCAGACTGCCGACATTGATGAGTTTCTAAAAGAAAGGCTTAGCCTTATCGAAGTAGGTTTACGTATCAAATACAACAGAGCAGATTCTTGTAGAAAGTATCTAGAATCAGCGAGTAATTCTGCTTCTTTGCTGGCCAAGTCATATCAAAACACTATCAACGAATATGAAACTGCGGCTTCTGAAATCAACGAAAGATTCCGTTCGGCTAGGTTTCCCCTCAACTACCACAATGGTTTTTTCCAAATAGAAGCTGATCTTCTGGTTTCAAATGAGATCGAGCAACCCTTTTGGAGCCTTGTGTCTGAACCTATTTGGCAAAACGTCGACCTCGATATGAAGGAAGCGGTGGACCAACGAGATAACGGCGGCAAAGACCCTGCACTATTTGCGGCAAAAGCGCTCGAAAGCACGATTAAAATTATATCCGACAAGCTCGGCCTCACACATGGTGGTGAGAAGGGTGCGCATAACTACATCGACAATCTCTCGAAGAAATCAGTTGTTTTCTTGGTCGATTGGGAAAAGGAATTGATAAAGGCTTACTTTACTAAGGTGCGCAACCAACTTGGACACGGCCCAGGAAGTGAACCTATGCCGCAGCTTTCACCGGATCAGACATCCTGGGCAATTGAAAACGCTATGTCATGGATAAAGTTGCTCGTTTTAAAGTTTGAAACCCATCTGGCTGGAGCCTCATGATCCGCCTCATCGAAAAAGGCCTGATGTTCGGCAATCTCGTCCACATCTCCAGCCCGGCTCTGGTCGAGCGGTATAGTCGCGCGTTGCAGCATCTGGCGGGCAAGACCACGGCGCTGACGGATTTCCATGTCGATATCTCGGGTTATTCGCCGGAGGTGGGGATTGAGCTGGACGACCCGCTCTACCTCAACCCCAACGGGGTCAACCGGCAGTTCATCCTGCTGACAACCGAGCAGAAACGCGCGCCTTTGCTGAACGTCAAACTCTCGACCTCGCGCGATATCCTGCGTGAATTCATCGAGATGAACGAGGCGCAGCTGTTCGCCCTGACCGCCACCGATGCGGTGGCCGGAGAGCTTGTGAACTCGGTCATCAAACTCACCACGCCGGGCGATTTGCTCAATATCAAAAAGATCGAAATCGAGGCCGACACAACAGGCGGCACCCTGCGCAAGGCGCAGCAACTGGCGGGCATGGTCGAACGGTTCAAAACCGAAGAGGACGCCTGGTTCGATGATGTGCTGATCGCCAGGATGATCGAAACCGCCAAGGAAACCGGAGACGTCACCCGAAACCCGGTGCGCCTGCGTCATACGGATTTTGAGCAGCGAAATTTCTGGACGGCACATTTCGGTGGGCTTTATCTTTTTCCCGACGTTGATCACCCGGCCGCGATTTGCATGGGTGAAAAGCCTGACGACCTGCCGATCAAGTACACGTTTGACCCGTCACAGCGGAACCAGATTGCCAAGTTTCTGGACTACAACGATCTGGTTGAGCCCATCGTCAAGGCGCGCGGCGTGGATGCGGCCGCGATCCTGCAACAGAAGATGGATTTCCTGACCGTCGATGCGGCGGCGGATGCCGATGTCAACCTGACCGGGCTGGATCGCAGCGACATGCGGCGGTTGGCGCGGAACCACGCGGATCGTCTGCCGCAGGCCTATCACGGGCTTGCGCAACTGCTGCGCTGGGCAAGTGACGGGGGTCCGTGGCCGCGCATCACCTCGGACCACCCGGCCTATTTCTACACGCTTCGCGCCGCCGATACGCCGAACCGCGATCTGGTGAACATGCTGTTGTCCGAATTGGCCCCGCTGGACCCGCGCCAGATGTTCATCTGCCACAAAGAATTGTTCTACCGAACATATTCGGGCTGGCCCGAGAGCAAGAAGGCCTATGTGGCCGACTTCCTTGCGCGCGAATATCAGGTGGACAAGCAAGGCGCACGCGCCGCCCTGTTCGGACATGAGCCGGATATGAGCGGCGACGATCGCGTCAGCGATGACATAATTGCCCGGGTCGGTCCGTGGGGTTCGGTGAGGAAAGGTTGAAATGATTGGATTATTGCGCCTTTTGCTGATCTTGCTGGTGATCCAGACGATAGCCTATGTCGGGCTGTCTTTTTACTCGCGCGGCATACGCCGGCGCAAACTGGAGAACTGGTGGGACGAAAAGGGCAAGACGGGCAACAAAGAAGCCTTTGTCGAACGCGGATTGCATGTGTATGACAACTCGTTTCGGCGTAAACTGATCCTGGGTGTCTATATCGTGCCGTGGGTGGCGATTGGCGCGCTGATCTACATCGTGAATTACATGTGAGGGTTTAGGCATGGCCTATGTGAAATGGGCGTTCATTATCATTTTCTGGGGTACGATTGCCGTGATCCTGCAATATTCTCTGCCCCAGCATGACATTGTGCGCATCGTCAACACCTATGAAGAACGGCAGGATCTGAACGACTGGACCCGGATCTTCTGGTCAGAGCCGGAAGATCAATCCACCAGCCTGTCCAACCGGGATGTGCAGTTCATTCAGGCGGTGCGGGCCAACGGAAAACCCATCGTGTACCGAAATGAGGATACCGGCTGGGGATGGCCCCCGTATTTCAAGTTCGACACGGCGAACCTGTATACCGAGGCCAATGATGCGAAATCCACTAAGGAAAACCCGAAATGGGTGGTCGTAACCCACTACGGGTGGCGCAACGAATTCATGTCGATCTTTCCCAACGCCATTTTCATCAAAGACGTTGAAGGGCCGGATGTTCGGATCATTCCCTGGTTCAATATCATCTTCCTGACGATCTTTGCGGCGTTCGTCTGGGCGATATGGGTGCGTTGGCGCAGGTTCCGGCAAGCACGGATTGATCCGATGATCGAAAACGTGGAAGACGGCCTATATGCGGCGGGTGACGCCATAGAAGAGCGACATAACAGATTTCGGCGCTGGCTGGACAGCTGGAAATCGAAATAGATACAAGCTTTGGTGGGCGTGCCAGCAGCGCGCCCATCCAGCTGGCGGTGCCCTTCACCTGACGATGAATTCCGCATGCAGCGCGCCTGCTGCCTTGATCGTTTTCAGAATGTCGATCATGTCCTGAGGCGAGACCCCAAGCGCGTTCAGACCTGCGACAACCTCGGACAACGTGGTGGCCTCGGGGATTTCGGCGAGGCCGGTTCCCTCTTCTTCCTCGATCCCTGCGATTGTACGTGGCACGACCACTGTTTCACCTCTGGCGAACGGGTTGGGCTGCACCGCAATCGGTGCTTCCTGAACCGTCAGAGTCAGGTTGCCTTGAGACACTGCAACACGCGAAATTCGGACCTCCTGCCCCATGACAATGGTGCCAGAGCGCTGATCGACAACAACGCGCGCTTTCGATTCAGGTTCGACCAGAATGTTTTCGATACGCCCTATGGCGTGGGCTGTCGAAAGCGCCTGCGTCGCCGCGACGTTGATCTCAACCGTGCCGGAATCCCGCATGATTGCCACGGCTCTGTTGAACTCGGTGTTTATCGCGGTTTCGATGCGCGCGGCTGTGGTGAAATCAGGCTCTCTGAGTGCAAGGCGCATCTGAGTGAGAGTTGACAAATCGAAGTCAATTTCACGCTCGACCCTTGCACCGGATGGGATCACGCCCGAAGTTGGCACCCCACGCACGACCGAGGCTGCCTCTCCTTCAGCCGAAACGCCACCTGCAAGGATTGTGCCCTGCGCGACCGCATAGATTTGGCCATCGGCTGCGTTAAGCGGGGTCATGATCAATGTTCCACCCAACAGGCTGCTTGAATCGCCTATGGCTGAAACCGTTACATCGATTTGCCCCCCCACCCGTGCAAAAGGCGGCAGGCTGGCCGTGACCAATACCGCTGCAACGTTTTTGGGCCGAAAATCCTCACCTGTGACGTTGACGCCAAGACGTTCGAGGATATTGGACATGATTTCTTCGGTGAAGGGCGCGTTGCGTAACCCATCGCCGGTTCCGTTCAAGCCGACCACCAGGCCGTAACCCACCAGATCGTTGCCCCGCACACCGTCAAAATTCACGAGGTCCTTGAGACGGATTGTCCCAGCCCAAGCCATGCCGGGAAGGAGAAGCAGGAGAAAAATCAGCGCCCTCATCTCAGAAAGTTCACCAGCGACAGGTTCGCATTGCGAACGGTTACGGAATACAGGCTTTCCAACTGAAATTGCACCGTTTGCAGTTTCGCTGCCGTCTCATAAGGATCGGCCGCGATCAGTTCGTTTCGGCTGAATTCCAGGCTGGTTCGGGCCGACGAATTGCGTGTTGCCGCCTCTTCGATGCGGGCTTCGGCCGCACCGACTTTCGCCCTGAGCTTGACGGTGGCATCCTGTGCGTTGGCCAGATCGACCCCTAACTGCGTGAACAAAGCGGTGCGTTGATCGGGCGAAAGTGCCAATGCGCTGTCGGTGGCCAGTGCCGCAACGGCGACGTCCCTGAGTGCGACCTTGAACGCCGGGTCCGTTGCCGTGATCGGCAGCGTGACGCTTTCATTTTCCGAAATCTGCATCGGAGACAGGGTGCTGTTTGACCCCTGAAAAATCACGGCGTCGAAACCGGCTGGGTCATTGAACCAGTTTTCTGCCGCCAGCCTGATATCAGCGACCGTGGCAAGCCCCGTCAACTGCGATTTCAGCGCCGTCAAAAGATCGCTCGAAGATTGCAGGGGCGACACATCGGTGGCGGTACCGGAAAACAGGCTGCGCCCTCCTACGCGCGTGTTCAGTGCCGAGATCATCGTGTCCAGTTCATTCTTCGCCTGTTGGGACGCTTGTTCATGATTGACGGGCTGATTGGCGTTTCCGTACGCCAGCAAAGATACGGTCATGTCTCCGACCGAGTCTCCGAAGGTTTTCAGGCTCAGTTGCATGGTATCGGTGAACAGGGCCGCTTCGGACGTTGCGATGCCAAAGGCGTCGAGTCTGGCGAGGCTGCGGTCGAGATCCAGAATTTGCGAATAATCCCCGCCAAGCCGCCCCGACACGTCCTGTACCCGCCCGGTGGACATTTCATAAGACAGGGTTTCGATCTGGGTTTTGATATCTGTTGCGCGGGTTCGCAAGGTCATTCCTCGCGCCAAATCGCCGATAGAAGTGATATTCATGGTCACAACCTCAGAAGAGTTTCCATAAGCTCGTCAATAACCGAGATGACACGAGCGTTTGCGGCATATGTCTGTTCGACCTGCATGAGCCGCTGCAGTTCCTGATCGGTATCTACGCCCTGCGCGGCCTCGATCTGCGCCATTTGCTGCTGGAAGCTGATTGAAAAAGTCTTGCTTTGATCTGCGGCATGGGCGTGTGCGCCCGCTTTCGACAACAGGGCCTCGGTCAACTCGGCAGCGCGCATTTTTCCCGTGCCGAACAGCCCGCCGGGTACCAGACGTGCGTCGTTCAATATGTTCCCGAACGCGCGCAATTGAGCAGCCTGCCCGGGGTCACCCGGAGTTGCGGCACCCAGACCCGCGCGCAGTTTCCAACTGTCCCCGCCATCGTCAGGGTCCACGGTTGAATTGAGTGAAATCAGTGAAGCAAGCCCGACAACAGATGCAGGATCAAATCGGTTGCCGTCGTCGGTGAACAGACCAGGATCTGTCGCAATAGCCGACGAATCCAAACCGGGCGTTTCAAATCGTTCAATCAGGTCCCTTGCAACCGTGTCGAGCTGAACCTGCGCCTCGACTGCCAAGTCGTCGCGGATGGTGAACTGCGCCATCAGTGCCCCGCCGCGTATTTGAGCGTTGTCTCCGCTTGTCCGTACCGGGTTGCCGTTCATCTCCAGACCGGACAACAGACCATTTGCCACGGTCATGTGAGGCTTTGTTTCGCCGGTCGTGGAAAAAGTGAACTCCAAGGCCGTGCTTTCCAGCAGGATCAGCCCGCCCTCCGAGTACAGGGATACCTGATCATTGGCGCGAGGCACGACATTGACCGGGATCAGGGTATTGACCTGGTCGATCAGGACGTGCCGCTGATCCAGCAGGGCAACGATGTCACCACCAGAGTTTTGAATGGCGGGAATCTTGGCGTTCAGTTCTTCGATATCTTTCAGAGTCTGATTCAGGGTGTCGATCTGAGTGCCAATTTTTCGATCAGCATCCGAGCGTGCCTGGCGTACGCCTTCGGACGCCGCGTTCAGCTCGTTGGTCAGATCGCGGGCCGAGCGCGCAACCTGGTCCAGCCGTTCGATCGAGTCAGGCAGACTGGCCGCCGTGATAAAGGCGTTTTCCAACGAGGACAAACGAGTAGACAGCGAAGGGCCGTCATCAGGAGACCCCACCAGCAGTTCGAACCGTGCGTGAAAATCTGAAACGTCCGACCGAAAGGCGAGTTCGGCATCAGACGAACGTCTGTTGGCGGTCAAAACCGGATCCTGATGCCGGATCACGCCAACGGTGCGTACGCCATTTCCGGATATAGGGCTTGTTGCAAGCTCCAGGGATCGGCGCGCATAGCCGGGGGTCAGCGCATTCGCGATGTTTCCGGACACCACAGCGGCCCCGCGACTGGCCGCAGTCAGCCCGCCCAATGCGTTATTGAGTGCTGTCGACATGTTCATGAGGCCGCTCCTTTCTTTGGGTCAGAGCTGGATTAACGTTTCAGGTTTGTCGTTTCCTGCAACATCTCGTCCACCGTCTGGATCACCGTGGCGCTGGAGGAGTAAGCACGTTGCGTCTGAATCAATGAGGTCAGCTCGGTCGCTACATCCGTGGTGGATTCCTCGCGCGCGAAAGAAACAAGATCCCCGGTCGGGCCTTCGCCCGCATTCCAAAGAAAGAACGTACCGCTTTCACGGGAAGGCGCGTAGGTCTGGCTGTCCAGCGCGGTCAAACCGTTGGGATTGGGGACATCCGCCAGCGGAATCTGGTACATTCGGCGGCTGACGCCGGTGTCGTACAATGCATAGACATATCCGTTCTCATCAACCTGGACGCTGGTCATTGTGCCAACGGCAGAACCATCTCGTGTGATCGAAACGGGCGCGAACGTATCGGACAATTGGGTTATACCGTCTGCATCCCCGATCAGGCCAATATCTACCTCCATCGGTCCGCCGGCGACGTTGACCATGACACTGCCCGTTGCTGGATCATAAGCACCGCCTGAAACAGCTGTGACGCTGGCCAGAGTGCCACCTGCCGTTCGGTTGTCGGTGAATGTCAGCGTGTATTCACCGATGATCGCGCCACCCGAGGCCGAGTCACGCAAGACCATGGTCCATTCGTTGCTGCTGCCGGTTGCGGGAACAGTCGGGATCAACTGGATATCGACGCTTTCAGACTTGCCGAGATTGTCGAAATACTCAACTGACAAAGGTTGAATGTCGCCCGGCGCGCCCGCATCCGTTGCCGTGGCCGGAAGGTTCATACGCAGTTTCATTTCCGTGGTTGGGGAACCCGACAGCTGGTTCACGCTGAGCTGAATGGGTTCAAGCGCGGCGGGTGTGTCGCGCGAAACCGGTGGAATAGTGCCATCAGGTGCCGCGGGCCACCCCAGAAGAACAAGGCCTGATTCGGTAACCAAATACCCTTCTTCATTGGTGCGGAATGACCCGGTTGTTGTCAGCAGCATCTCGTTCGAATTATTCCCGATCTGCGAACTGGGGCGCACAGGCAACATGCCGCGCCCGCGAACCGCCAGATCGGTTGAGTTGCTGGTCGTGACCAGGGGCCCGCGTTGATCAATCATGCGCTGGCTTGTCGTCCGCACGCCGCCTGCCGAATAGCTGCCACCCTGGCCCGACGTGACCATTGAATGAAAATCCGTCTCGACCCGTTTATACCCGTAGGTTGAAGAATTCGCGATGTTGTCGGAAATCGTCGCCAACCTGTTGGCATTGGCTTTCAGCGCCGCCACACCGGCATTGAGCGAAGAGGAAATGGTCATGGGTGCGCCCTTCTGTTGCGTCCGTCTTTGATGCAACAGGTAACGCGCTGCCCCTTAACAGCGCGCTAACATGTAAAATACGCTCTATCATTTAGGGTTGGCGCAGAAAGATCACTTCGATCCTGTTGTTCCGCGCAGCCATGGGATTGTCGGCGAACAATTCTCGGTCTGCATGGCCGGTAACACGATCCATCCTTTGTGCCGCAACGCCCTTGTCCTGTAGCAATTGACGCAATTTCTGGGCCCTTGCCGTGGACAGTTCCCAGGCTGTGTTGCGCGCCTGCACGACCGGAGACGCGCTGACATGCCCTTCGACGGCGATCGAATTGACGACAAGATCCGAGGCTCGGGCGATGATCAGGGCCAGGGACCGCAGAAAGCTGGTTGGCTTGTCAGAACCCGATTCGAACAATGCCTGATCGTCGGTGTCGAACAGTTCCACCACCAATCCTTCATCGGTGACCCGTGTGACGATATGCTTGAGCAGTTTGTCCGAGACCTCGCTTTCACCCGTGCGCCCCAGCAGTTGCGCCTCCAGGGTAGAGAAATCTTCCTTGGCCCCTTTGCCGCCGCCCTCGGCATTCACTCCGATCGAGCCACGGGACTGATGCGATTCGGTCGGATGTGTGGTCGTGGCACCCTGACCGTCCCGCAACAGCACGTCTTCAGACAGCATGCTGTCGCCGCCAAACGCCCCGTCCCCGCCGCCGGATTCCGGGCTTAGCGGGATTGTCGGTGCGAAGTAATCCGCCAACCCTTTTCGTTGCTGTTCCGTTGTTGCGTTCAGCAGCCACATCAACATGAAGAAGGCCATCATGGCCGTCACAAAGTCGGCATACGCGACTTTCCACGCGCCACCGTGATGGCCATCGCCACCTGATGAACGCTTCTTCTTGATGATGATTGGCGCCGCATTGGTTTGCGCACCCATCTCCACCACCTTTTTATCACCCGACTATCGGAATAGCAGCGCAGGTCTTAAGGCGGCCTTAATACTTAAAACTGTTCCGAGTTCACTAACGCGGCAGGCCGGCCGAGGCACGACGCAGAATCAGGGACAAGCGGTTGAAGCTGTTTTCAATTCCTTCGGAATCGGGTTTGCCGAAAAACGTGTCCAACTCCTCATGAACGCGCACGGCCTGATCCAAGAGCGGATCTGATCCTTCTGAATACAGCCCGGCCTTTATCATGACTTCGGATTGTTCGTAGCTGCCAACAAGTTTGCGGGTTTCGTTGATCATCTGGTTCTCGGCCTCTGACGCGGCCTCTGGAAGGCTGCGGGATACGGATTTGCTGAGGTCGATGGCCGGGAAGCGCCCGCGTTCGGCAATCTCGCGGCTGAGTACGATATGCCCGTCCAACACACCGCGCAGAATGTCGGCGATGGGTTCATCCATGTCGGACCCCGCAACCAGGACGCTGAACACGGCGGTGATATCACCCTGCTCCTGCGTGCCGGGGCCTGCGCGTTCACTCAGATTGGCAATCAGGGGGGTGACAGAGGGCGGATACCCTCGGAGCGACGGGGCTTCGCCCATGGCAACGGCGATTTCACGGTGCGCTTCCGCGAAACGGGTTACCGAATCGGCCAGAAACAGGACGTTCAGCCCCAGATCCCGCAGGAACTCGGCCGCCGACATGGCCGACCACGCGCACCGTCTGCGCGCCAATGCAGACTGGTCGGACGTCGCGGCGACCACGATAGTGCGCTTCATGGCTTCCGGGCCTATGGCGCGGGCAACAAACTCGTTCACTTCACGCCCACGTTCGCCGACAAGAGCCACCACAACCACGTCAGCCTGCATGAAGCGCGCCAGCGTCGACAGCAGCGTCGATTTCCCCACACCCGATCCCGCAAACAACCCAACGCGTTGACCGCGTACAATCGGCAGCATGGTGTTGAGAACCGATAGTCCGGTGGCCATCCGCTTTCCCAATGGCTTGCGCGCCACTGCAGGCGGCGGGGCTTGCATGATGTCGCGATCCTGTGGCCCGTTCAGCAGGGGTTTTCCGTCCAGCGGTTTGCCAAACGGATCAATGACGCGTCCAAGCCAGTGCAATGCGGGCGCGAACCCCGGCGATGGATCAAGATACACACGGTCCCCGAGGCTGACACCGTCCGGGGCGGAACCCGGAATCATGTGGATATGGTCTGCACCGACATGCAGCACTTCACCGGCCAGATCGGGCCCCGCGCGCCGCCGCAATGTAAGCAGGTCTCCGGTTCGCGCATGTTCGTTGAGGCCACTGATCTCGATCAATCCTTGTGCGACGCCGCTGACCAGGCCCACGTGGCGGATCGAAGTCATCCGATCGAATTCATGTTTCAGAAGCATCGGGTCGAGATCGGACATCTTGGGTTCTCCAATTGGGTTCTGAAAACGGTTTCTAAAGGAATCGGGGTTAAGCCTTGATTGAAATTGATCGAGGGAGAAGCCCCGATGTTCTATGACTTGAGCGTCCTTAAGACCGCGTACGCAATGACAACCCATGCCGGGCAACGGCAGGCGGTGATTGCGCGCAACATGGCCAATGCGGATACGCCGGGCTACCAGCCGCGCGATATCGAGCCCTTCCATAAAGCACTTGAAACCTCGGGACGCGAAGTGACCATGATGGCCACGCGGAGGGGTCATCTGCACGGCGGTACGGGTGCGCAGCCCTGGGCAGAGCACCAGGCCGCTCCGTCGGGTGATCCAAATGGTAACGGCGTATCGCTTGAAGAAGAGATGCTGAAATCGGTCGAGGTCAAACGACAGCACGACCGCGCATTGGCAATCTACAAATCCTCGATGAACATACTTCGCACCAGTCTGGGACGTGGATAAGGAGGCCGAGGATGAGCGATTTTTCCCACTCACTTGCGGCATCCGCCAGCGCCCTGCGCGCGCAGGCAGCCCGGCTGCGCCACGTGTCCGAAAACATATCGAATGCGGATACGCCCGGGTACCGGCGCAAGACGGTGCCGTTTGAGACCATAGAAAAAGATGGTCAGAACGTGGTGAAAGCTGGCCGCGTAAAGCTTGATCGACGCGACCTGACACGAATTTTCGACCCCGGCCACCCGATGGCAGATGCCAGCGGTCACTATCTGGGATCGAATGTCGATCTGATGATCGAAATCGCTGACGCGCGTGAGGCGCAGCGGAGCTACGAAGCCAACCTCAAGATGTTCGATCAAACACGGCAAATGTCGTCGTCGTTGATGGAATTGCTCAGAAAATAAAGGACAGCCAGAATGGACATCCGATCCCTGACCGCCGCACAGAACTATGCCGGCGCACGCCCCGCAACACAGGCCGATCCCGAACATACCGGGATGGCGCAGGGGCTGAAGGCCAGTTTTCAGGACTTTGCAGCCACATTGAAACATAGCGAGCAGATGTCGCAGACCGCGATTGTCGGGCAAGCCGACCCGCACGCGCTGGTGCAGGCGCTGGCACAGACCGAACTGGCCGTCGAGACAGCTGTGATAGTTCGCAACAAGGTGGTCGAGGCCTATCAGGAAATCCTTCGGATGCCGGTCTGATACCATGCTGAGCGAAGGTCTTTTCTATGACATCGTGCGTCAGGCTCTCTGGATCGCCGTCATCACATCGGTCCCGATTCTGGCAGTTGCTCTGGTGTCAGGCCTGATCGTTGGTCTGTTTCAGGCCCTGACGTCGATACAGGAAATGACACTGACCTTTGTTCCCAAACTGATCGCCATCGTCGTCGTGTTCTGGATCTCGATGGGGTTCATGACTCAGACCCTTGTTACGTTTTTCACCGGTACGCTTGTTCCATTGATCGCAGGAGGTCGCTGATGGACACCGCCTATGTCACCCTGTCCCGCCAGTCCGGGCTGATGGATGAAATGCGCCTGGTGGCGAATAACATCGCAAATGCCAACACGACCGGCTATCGCCAGCAGGGGCTGGTGTTCTCGGAATACATTCGAGATATGCCGAACAGCCCGTCCCTCTCCATGAGCCGGGCCGAGGCGCGAAATTCGTCAATGCAACAAGGCGTGCTGACGCAAACCGGCGGGCAATTTGATTTTGCCATCGAAGGCGACGGGTTCTTCATGGTCGAAACCGAGAACGGCAACCGGCTGACGCGGGCTGGCAGCTTTTCTACCAATGCCGATGGCGATCTGGTTTCAATGGATGGTGCGCGCGTGCTCGATGCCAATGGCGCGCCTGTGTTCATCCCGCCTGATGCAGCGTCAATCGATGTCGGCAGCGACGGAACGCTGAGTGTCGATGGTCAACTTCTGGGGCAGCTGGGCGTTTTCAACGTTGCCGACACGAACGAACTTGTACGCGAAGGAAACACTCGTTTCCGCACCGACGGTGCAATTGAGCCGGTCGACGAGCCGGTGGTTTTGCATCGCTTTCTCGAAGGGTCAAACGTGAACGCGATTCAGCAAGTGACCCGTTTGGTGGAAATCCAGCGCGCCTATGAGCTGGGGCAAAGCTTTCTTGAGAGTGAAGATGAGCGCGTGCGTGGAGCACTCAAGGCGCTGATGCGCTGATTTGGATGAGGAGAGTTAGACATGCGGGCCCTAAAAATTGCCGCCACCGGGATGACAGCGCAACAGATGCGGGTCGAGACGATCTCGAACAACCTCGCGAATATGAACACCACCGGCTACAACGCCCGACGGGCCGAATTCGCCGACCTGCATTATCAGCAGATGGCGCGGGCCGGGACCGTGAACGCGTCGGACGGAACCGTTCTGCCCACGGGTATTCAACTGGGTCTGGGTGTGCGACCGGCCGCGGTGACAGTTCAATTGGAACAAGGGGCCTTGTCGGCCACCGGGAGCGACCTGGATGTTGCAATCGAAGGTCGCGGATATCTGGAGGTGACCTTGCCCAGCGGTCAGGCCGCGTATACGCGCGACGGCAGTTTGAAGCGGTCGGCAGAGGGTCTGATCGTCACCTCTGACGGGTTTGCGGTTTCGCCGGAAATCACCATCCCGGACGATGCGCGTTCTGTTTCGATCAATGCGTCGGGCGAAGTCTATGCATATTTTGACGATTCCCCCGAAGGTCAGTTGCTTGGAGAGTTTACGCTGGCCAGTTTTTCGAACGCCAAAGGCCTGGAAGCCGTCGGAGGCAATCTGTTCAAGGAAACCGAAGCTTCGGGTGCTCCGGTTCTGGGTACGCCGGGCGAAGACGGTCTGGGAACTTTGCGGCAGGGTTATCTGGAAGACAGTTCGGTTGACGCCGTTCGCGAAGTTACCGAGCTGATCGAAGCGCAACGCGGCTATGAGATGAATGCCAAAGTCATCACGGCGGTGGACCAGATGATGAGCGCGACAACGCAGGTACGGTGATGCGACATCTGGTTCTTTCTCTGGTGCTTCTGGTGCCAATTGCCGCCCAGGCTGACATTGTGGTGCCGACACGCACGATCCGGGCCAAGGAAGTCATTTCTGCGGCCGATCTCGAGTTGAAGCCAACAGATGTTGCCGATGCAATTTCAGACCCTGATCTTCTGATCGGACAAGAGGCCCGGGTGGCGCTCTACCCCGGTCGGCCAATTCGCGGCTCTGATGTCGGGCCACCTGCCATCGTGGATCGAAACGATCTGGTCGTGCTGGTGTTCAGCAGCCAACCCTTGTCGATCACCACCGAGGGCCGGGCCTTGGGGCGCGGCGCGGCGGGGGATCGCATTCGGGTCATGAACCTTTCATCCCGAACAACCGTAACAGGCCGAATCCGTCCGGACGGTCAAATCGAGGTACAGTGATGCACGGATTGCCAAAAACCCTTGTCCTGACGGCTTTTGCCTTGTCCGCATGTGGACGAATGGATCATTTGGGCAAACCGCCAAGTTTCACACCCAACGAGGATTCCCCGGAACAGGTTGCAATGTTGTGGCCGGGTTTGCCATTGCACACCCAACCCCAGCGAAACGTCGACCGGTCCTCTTTGTGGAGCGGCGGGCAGCATTCGTTGCTGGGCGACCAGCGGGCGATCAAGAAAGGCGACATCCTGACCGTCGTCATCGAGCTGGACGAGAAGGCAGAAATTTCGAACAATACCAGACGATCCAGATCTGGGTCCGAGACCCTCGAAGTCCCCAGCCTCTTCGGCCTGCCTCAGCGCGTGCAAAAGAACCTGCCCCAGGGCGCGTCATTGGATGAAGCCGTTTCGATTGAAGCGGATTCCTCGAGTTCTGGCCGGGGATCCGTCAGGAGAAACGAAAAACTGACTCTGCGTGTTGCCGCAACAGTGCTGGATGTGTTGCCGAACGGAGTTCTTTCAATATCGGGATCCCAGGAGTTGCGGGTCAACTTCGAACTGCGAGAGCTTCTTGTGACGGGATATGTCCGCCCGCAGGACATCTCGCGGCAAAACGAAATAACCTATGACAAAATCGCGTCAGCGCGCGTGTCATATGGCGGCAGAGGGCAGATAACGGATGTCCAGCAACCCCGCTATGGTCAGCAAGTTCTTGATTCCCTTTTGCCGTTCTGAGGTGAGATCGTGGTTGCGAAATTGATTCCCGTGATTCTTCTGATTGTTGGACTCGGCGCGGGTATTGGCGCGGGTCTGGTTCTTGCACCTGCAAAAAAACCTGAAACTGCCGCTGCCGAAAAAGAAGCAGTCAAAGAGGATAAGTCGGCCGGCAAAAAAACCGGGAAATCAAAGGAAAAAGGCAAGGGGGAAAGCTCTGGCTATCTGAAAATGACCAAGCAATTCGTCGTCCCCGTTGTAAAAGACGACCAGATCGAAGCCATGGTAACGCTGTCGCTGAGCCTTGAGGCGAACCCGGCCATCACAGAAACCTATTATGCGATCGAGCCTAAACTCAGGGATGGCTTTCTTCAGGTTCTTTTTGACCATGCAAACACGGGCGGCTTTGACGGGACTTTTACAGAATCCGGGAACCTGGATGTTTTGCGGAATTCCTTGCTGGAAGTGGCGCGCAAAGAATTTGGCGACAACGTGTCCAAAGTGCTGATCCTGAGTGTAAACCGACAAGATAGCTGACACTGACCGGCCCGATACGTCGGGTCGGTCAAGCTAGGCACCGAAGTGCTTTTTGGCATTTGCTTTTCGGTTTGCCTGCTGAACTTTCTTCCGCAGTGTTTCCACCGCTTGTTTTCGCCCAAAGGCAGTACGCAAAGCTTCCATTCCGGCCAGTTTCTGCGCGCGCGTTCGTGCCAGTTGCAGGTTCAATTGTCTCCGCGTCGCGGACTCCCAACTATTCCAGAGTACGTCGGTCCCTGAAACCTGATAGCCTTCGACCTTGGTGCTGTCTTGGCGCGCCTGACGGAGTTGACCGTCCAATCTGGCAAGTTGCTGCTTGATCCGTGCCTCGGCCTCCAGGATCGGTCGCAGCGCTTGAAATTGCTTCTGAAACGCTGCGTTGGTCACTTTTTCCAAATCGGGTAATTGCGTATGAGTCATCGAACTTGCTCCTTCGCGCGTTTTCGCATCGCTTCGGCAAACCGGATCGCGGCGGCAACAGGACGATAGTGCTCTTCGGCGATCTCCTGACCTATGTCCACGGTCGCGTGAAGGGCGCGAGCTGTGGGAGGGTCTGAATGGATCGGAACGCCTGCTTCTCCTGCGGCGGATCGGATGGTGGCGGCGATTTCGTCCACCCCTTTGGCAACGCAAACCGGGGCGCTGCCCGCAACCCGTGCCCATTTAAGCGCCACAGCATAATGGGTGGGGTTTACGATCACGACATCCGCGCCTGGAACATTTGCCAACATTTGGTTGGTTGCGATTTCCTGTGCGCGCTGGCGCCGGTGTTGTTTGACATGAGGGTCGCCCTCGGCATCCTTGGTTTCATCCATGATCTCCTTGCGCGACATACGGTTCTTGCGCATGTGTTCGGCATATTGCCAAAGGAAATCGACAACCCCGATGGCCAGTGCGATTGCGATCACGATGAACAGAAAGCGAAACAGCAGGTTCATCATGAGCAGAATGGATGACTTCGCCGGCGCCGCGCTGGCAGACAGAATCTCGGTTAGATTGGCTTTCAGAAAAAGCGCAAGGCAGGTGCTGTAGATCAACAGTTTGGTGGTGCTTTTGGCAAACTCGAACAGGCCACCCCGCCCGAACTTGTTCTTTGCGTTCGAAACCAGAGAGATACGCGAAAGTTTTGGTTTCAATTTGCTTGGGGCAAAGATCAGCGCGCGCTGGGCGATCAAGTTCAGCAGAACAGCCGCGGCAGGAAGGCAGAACAGCAAAGCAACAGGCAGCAGGGCACTTTTCAAAACCCCCGCAACCGGAGCATGCGATGGCCCATCCGTCAGAAGCCGTGCAAATGCGTCGGACTGATCGATCAGAACCATGAACCCGGTGCCCATATGCTCGACGCTGTATTGACCGACTGTAAGCAGGGCGATCAGAAGCCCGGTATATGCCGCCACAACCGACAAGTCGTTGGATTTTGGAACCTCACCTTTCTCGCGCGCCTTCAGCAGCTTTTGCGGTGTCGGCTCGTATGACTTGTCGCTGTCGTCATCACCTGCGCTCATCTTTGCACTCCCATCGGGTTGGTGAAGAAGGTGATCAGCGCGTCAGCCCACACGGACAGGATCAGCGGTGTGCCGGCGAACAGCAGAAACAGCCCGGCGAAGGTGATTGCAGGAGCGCCTACGAAGGCCACCATCAGCTGGGGCATTGCCCGGTTGATGACCCCAAGTGCCAGGTTGTAGATCAAAGAGGCGATGACGAACGGTGTTGCCAGTGCAAAAGCCAGCCCAAAGCTGTTGGCGACCTGATGCAATCCCCAGCGCGACGCATCCGCGGCATCAGGTGCCAGCCCTATTGGGAACAGGGCATAACTCTGGATCAGGAACTGCGCGGCCCGGATGTGCAGGTCCATGATTACGGCAAGTGTCAGTCCTGCCAGGGTCAGCAGGTATCCCATGGCGGGGATCGGATCGGCCGCCGCGCCACCCAGCAGTTGCGACAATGACGTGGACTGAGCCGCAATAGACCCCGCGGTTTGCAGCGCGAGAACGAACAGGCGCAGGCCTATCCCCAGGACAAGCCCGATCAGAACTTCGGTGCCGACCAGCCGCACTGTCGCCCAAAGGCTGGGATCTATTCTGACGGGGGGCGCAGCGGGCAGTATGATCAGCGTGAAAGCAACGGAAGCACCAAGCTTTACCCGTGTCGGAATACTGCGCTCACCGAAAGCTGGAAGCAGCGAAACAAGAGCGGAGACGCGCAGAAATACGACAAAGGCCTGCCAGATTGCTTCGGCCAGCTGCGACAGCATCTCTGGCGGCAGGGCAATCACGCTGCAACAGTTCCGACCAAGGCAGGTTTGGCTTCCAACCCGATTTCTTCGAAGGACAAAACCGGGTTGGACACGCCGCGTGCTTGCATGACGGTGCGCAGCAACCGACGGCGCCGGGTCGAGGTCACGACGGCTGGAAACAGACCGTTGTCAGCGGATTTGGCGATGGTGCTCACGACTCCGTCGGCCAGTTTGTTGAACACGTTCGGGGGCAGCGCGACATCCATGCCGGTATTTGGGGCGTCGATCTGGTAAGAGGCGAATGTGTCCTCCCATTCCGGGGCCAACTGGATCAGAGGGATCGAACCATCCTCGCGCTTCATGTCCGCGACCAACTGAAAGCCAAGACGCTGACGCACAAGTTCACAGATGCCTTCGGGCTGGGTTGTGGTCAGCCGCGCTTCGGCGACACTTTCAAGAATCAGCGCCATGTTCCGGATCGACACACGTTCGTCGAGCAACAGGCGCAGAACAGCGTGCAACGTGTCGATCGGCACTTTGTCGGGGATCAGTTCATCCAGCAGCTTACGGTTGGCTTCGGCGCGTACCGGGTCGCTCAGGCGGGTCATTTCCGACAGCAGGCGCCGGAGGGATTTCAGTGTCAGCAGGCGCGAGAAGTTCTGTTTGATGATCTCCAGCAGATGGGTGGCAAGAATCTCGGGCGGTGAAACTATGGTGGCACCGCTCAGCGCGGCATCCTCCTGATCTTTCGGCAGGATCCAGCGCGCTGGAGCACCATAGACCGGCTCGGTCACGTCATTGCCCTCCGGCAGCAGGTCAAACCCGTCCTGCACGAGCGCCAGGATGAGATCGGGATGCAAGACACCGCGTGCCTGTTCGACGCCCTGAACCTTGATCACATACGTTCCGGTCGGCAGGTCGGCGCGGTCGGTCAGGCGGATTTCGGGCAGGATCAGGCCAAAGGTCGACGCCACATAGGTCCGCATATTGGCAATACGAGCGTCCAGCCCCGTGCCAGGATTCAGAACCATGCTGACCAGATCCGGCGCGAACTCCAGATGGACATCATCCAGGTCCAGGATGTCGCCGATAGCTTGGGATGTCGGCGCTTCGGTTTCGGTCGAGGGCAGGTTTGCCGACGCGTCTGCTTCATGCTGCTTTCGGTGAACATTGTAAGCCGCGTATCCCAGAATGGCCGCGCCAAGGATGAACGGCAGAAAAGGGAGACCGGGCACCAGAGCGAACAGAACCATGAGCACCGCGACGGTGGACAATGCTGCCGGGTGGCGGCCAAGTTGAGAAAAGATGGCGTTGTCCGTGGCCCCCTGCGTGCCGCCTCGTGCCAGCAGAAGGGCAGACGCTATGGAAATGATGACGGCGGGAATTTGGGACACCAACCCGTCGCCGACGGTGAGAATCGCATAGGTTTCGAACGCCGCGGCCACGGGCATTCCATGTACGACGACGCCCATGACCAGGCCCATGACGAGGTTCAGCAACGTGATCAGAAGCCCGGCGACGGCGTCACCTTTCACGAATTTCGACGCACCGTCGAGCGAACCGAAGAATGTCGTCTCCTGCTGTTCCAGCTCTCGCCGTTCCTTGGCCTGCTGATGATCGATTGCCCCGGCGGACATGTCGCTGTCGATCGCAAGTTGTTTGCCGGGCATCCCGTCCAACGCAAAGCGCGCGCCGACTTCGGCCATGCGGGCGGCGCCTTTGGTGATGACCATGAAATTCACGATCAGCAGCACGCCGAACACCACCAGGCCAAGAAAAATGCTGCCGCCCATGACGAAACTGGCAAAACCTTCGATCACGTCTCCTGCCGCATTCGGGCCGGTGTGCCCCTGCCCGATGATCAGTTTCGTCGACGACACATTCAGCGACAGGCGCAACATCAACGACGCCAGCAGAATCGTCGGGAAGGACGAAAAGTCCAGCGGGCGTTCAATGAACAGCGTCAGGGTGAAGATCAGGATGGCCAGGGCAAAGGAGGCCGCCAACCCCACGTCCAGCACCCAGGCTGGCATGGGCAGGATCATCATGACGATGACCGTCATCAGCGCAATCGCCAGCAGAACAGTAGGCGAAAACAGCGACTGGATGTTTACCTTGGGCACGCGAAACTCCTAGTTGAAGGCGATAAACGCGGTTGCGGCGCCTGCGGCCGGCACCAGAGACCCAAGCGCGCCGGTGCGGGGCGAGGCCGTCGGAATGGGGATCAAGGGGAGGCCGGCCCCGGTGAACGGATCCCGAGATGTGGCCGCAACCCGGGTTCGGGGGGGCCCTTCGAGCTGTGCCAGCACCGTTTGAAACCGCTCTTTGTAAGCTTCGGCAAGGGGTGTCGTGCGGGAATGATAAGCCCCCGCGGCTGCGGGCCACGATCCAAGCTCGGCATGGAGTTCATTCAGGAACCGGGCGGCGTAGGTCGCGTTCTCATCCGGATCGAACATCGCGTCGATCGAACGGAAGGCTTTGCCGTGCCAGCGATAATTGATCTGAAAACAGCCGACATCAAAGCTGCGGGTGCCCGATTTGAAGATTTTGAACGCATAGGCCTTGGCTTCGACCTCGGACTTGAACCAGTATCCCTGACCGCCGACGTTGATCGTCCAGGGCCAAGGCTGCAACCGGCCGTCCAGCCGGCGCCCGGTTTCAACGCGCGAGATGGCGCGCAGCACGTCCAGGGGCACGCCTTCGGACAAAGCGGCGCGGCGCGCGGCATGATCGCACAGGTCACCGGTTTTGGCATCTGGCATGGCAAACCCTGCCTGCGCCAAAAGCACATGCACCAACATGAGTAACAGCGGGAACTTCTGATTTGGCATTCTGCCGGTCCGGGATTCTGATCTGTCCCGGCCAAGCTAACCAACGATCGGTTTACAGAGAGTTATCGCCGCTTCAGTTTCGATCTATCCTGCGCCCGAAAACAACGCTGGTATTGGTGCGCAAGACACCGGGAATTTTCGCCAGGTCATCGACCAGAATGTCCAGATCCTCCAGCCTGGGCGCCTCTGCCGACAGCATAAGATCGAACTCTCCGTTGATCGACAGGCATAGCTTGACCTCGGGGTAGGCTTCGAGCCGCCTGATGATCCGGCTGGTTTCCTTTTGCTGCACTTCAAGCATGACGATGACCTGCACTTTCGGCGTGTCTTCAGTGGACCCGAGGCGCACGGAATATCCTTCGATCAGGCCGCGCTGTTCCATCCGGTTTATTCGCTCGTGCACGGTTGTCCGGGCAACACCCAGCGTGGTCGCAATCTGCGTGGTCGAGGCGCGTGCGTTGGTTTGCAGGGCGGCGATGATGCGACGGTCAAGCTGGTCCATTGGGGCTCTGGTTTGTGGTCATTCCGGGTTGAGATCAGTTCGAAGCGCCCGCTCAGGGTTCGCGCGGGATGCGCGGGTGCAGATCGTCGATGATGATCGGATGCGCGTGCGGGCCCGGCCCGGCCAGATGTGGATGATCGGGCGGCAGGTCAGGGTGATCATGGGTGATCGGTTCCTGGTCGAGGCGCGGCCACAGGCCGATTGCACCGACGACGCCCGCCACGGACAGCGTCGCCATGCTGCTGAGTGTGACGGTCGGGCCGAACACGGTCATCAACCACCCCGCCAGCGGGTAAAGAACCAGCCAGCAACCATGCGACAGGGTAAACTGTGCGGCGAAGACGGCGGGGCGATCCTCGGGGTGGGCCGACCGGGTCAAAAGGCGGCCCGAAGGTGTCAGGGTGGTTGAATATCCGAAACCGGTGAATGCCCACAGCGCGGTCAGCAACCCGAGCGACAGAGGAGCAATTGCGGCCAGCATCGCGGCGACGGCCATGGAGCCAGTGGCAAAAACGGCGCCCGCGACCATGACGCGACGGTCCTCGATCCGGTCCAGAAGGCGGGGCAAGGTAAAGGCTGCAAGCATCGATCCGCCCCCGAACCCGGCCAGGGCAATGGCCACCGCGCTTTCCGACAGGCCCAGATTGGCGCGCACGATGACCACGGTGTTCACGATCACCATCGAGCTCAGGGCCGCCGCACTCCAGCTGAGCGCAAGCAGCCCGCGCAACCGGGGTGTTTTCAGATAGATACGTATGCCGCGTGTGGTGCGGTCATAGATACCGCGGGGTCGGCTTGGTTTGGGCGACGGAAGCACGACCGAGACAACCAGCAATGCCGATGCGACAAAACCAAGCGCGGTACCCCAGAACAGGCTGTTGAAGCTGACCAGCAGCAGCAATGCGGCGGCGAACATCGGACTCAGCAGGCTTTCCATATCGTAGGCCAGGCGTGAAAGTGACAAGGCACGCGTGTATTCAGCTTCGTCTGGCAGAACGTCCGGAATCGTGGCCTGAAAGGCGGGCGTAAAGCCCGCCGACGCCGATTGGAGCACGAAGATCAGCACGTAGATTTGCCAGACTTCAGTCACGAAAGGCAGACACACTGCAACCGCTGCGCGGATCAGGTCCAGCACGACCAACATCTTGCGACGATCCAGACGCTCGGCAAAAGCAGCGGCGAGCGGTGCAACGGTGACATAAGCCACCATCTTGATCGTCAGTGCCGTGCCAAGGACAAGGCCCGCAGCATTCCCGGCCAGATCAAAGGCGAGCAGCCCAAGGGCGACCGTGGCCAGCCCGGTTCCGGTCAGAGCAACGATCTGGGCGGCGAACAGGTGGCGGTAGGTGCGGTGTTTCAGAATACTCAGCATGGCTCAGAGGTACTTTGTAATCGCCTTGAAGTCTTCGATCCCGCCGCCATCGTCGTCAGCGGACAGGCAGTGCTCGATATGATCATGAATCAAAGCGCGTTTGGCATTGGTGACGGCTTTTTCCACTGCAAACAACTGTTGGGCGACGTCCGAACAGGGCGCGTGCTCCTCGAGCATGGCAATGACCTTGGCCAGGTGCCCATGGGCCCGCTTCAGGCGGGCCGTGATCTGTGGATGTGACTGGTGGGCGTTGTCTGACATGGCTTATCCATATCCCCCCGATGAGGATATGGTCAAGGATTTGGCATCGAATGGCCCGCGACTTTCGGACGGCGTTGAGTTTGGGGACCAAACCGCCTATCTCGGGGGCTATATCGCACAAAGGAATAGTCGCGTGGCGAACCATTTGTACAAAAACGATCTGCCGGATGGGCTGGATCTGGGCCCGGTTGTGGCCATTGACTGTGAAACCATGGGGCTGAACCCGCATCGCGATCGCCTGTGCGTGATTCAAATGTCAGGCGGTGACGGAAACAGCCATATCATCCAGGTGGACAAGGGCCAGACCGAAGCCCCGAACCTGAGTGCCATGCTGGAAGACCCCGATGTCCTGAAGCTGTTCCATTTCGGGCGGTTCGACATCGCCGCGATGTATCACACCTTTGGTGCCCTGGCCGCGCCGGTTTACTGCACCAAGATCGCCAGCCGGCTGGTACGCACCTACACCGACCGTCACGGGCTGAAGAACCTGTGCCAGGAACTGATCGGCGTGGATATCTCGAAACAACAGCAGATGAGCGACTGGGGCGCTGAAACCCTGACCGATGCTCAGCTGGACTATGCGGCCTCGGACGTTCTTTACCTGCACCGCCTGCGCGACGAGTTGAACAAACGGCTGGCGCGCGAGGGCCGGACCGAGATGGCGCGGGCCTGTTTTGATTTCCTGCCGATGCGTGCGAAGCTGGACCTCGCCGGTTGGCCCGAAACGGATATCTTTGCACACTCATGACCGACACCGAAGCATTCCTGAGAACCGCCCGCCAGGTCGTCACCGACGAGGCCCGCGCGCTGGACGTGCTGGCCGACAGCCTTGACGAGCATTTTGCAGAGGCGGTGCATCTTATCCTTAAAGCAACCGGGCGCATCATCATCAGCGGCATCGGAAAATCGGGCCATATCGGCCACAAGATTGCCGCCACTCTGGCCAGTACCGGAACGCCCGCCTATTTCGTGCACCCGGCCGAGGCCAGCCATGGCGATCTGGGCATGGTTTCCAAAGGCGATGTGGTGCTGGCGATTTCGAATTCTGGCGAAGCGCCCGAGCTGGCCAACCTGCTGGCCTTTACGCGCCGCTTTGGCATTCCGCTGATCGGGCTATCCAGCAAGCCAGAAAGCACGTTGATGAAACAGGCCGATGTGCATCTGCTGATACCGTCGATGGGCGAGGCCTGCGGTTTCGGCATGGTGCCTTCGATCTCGACGACGCTGACCCTAGCCATGGGCGATGCGCTGGCCATTGCGCTGATGAAGTATCGCGACTTCCGCCCCGAGGATTTTCGCGCCTTCCACCCCGGCGGAAAGCTGGGTGCACGGCTGAGTACGGTGCGTGACCTGATGCATACCGGCGACGCCTTGCCTCTGGTCGCGGCGAACACCCCGATGAGCGACGCGCTGATCGAAATCAGCCAAAAGGGTTTCGGCGTGGCCGGTGTAACGGATGCGCAGGGGCATTTGTCGGGCATCATTACGGACGGTGACTTGCGGCGACACATGGACGGTCTGCTGGACAAAACGACCGAGCAGGTCATGACCGCCAATCCGACCACCATAACACCGGACGCATTGGCCGAAGAGGCGGTGGCGATCATGAATGATCGCAAGATCACTTCGCTGTTTGTGGTCGACGAGTCTGCATCCGGGCAGGCGCTGGGTCTTCTGCATATCCACGACTGCTTGCGCGTCGGTCTGGGCTGAGGGAGGCCGAATTGGACAGGTATTCCCGCATGGTACAGTTCCTGAAGGTTCTGTTGCCGCTTGCGGCCATTCTGATGCTGTCTACAGTGTTCCTGCTATCCCGCAGCATCGAAACCAACGTATCAGTGCCATTCGCAGAAAAAGACATTGACGAGCGGTTGGCGCAACAGGTGGTCACACAGCCGAAATATCGCGGGACAACCCGCAAAGGCGAGGATGTTCAGATCGAAGCCATCCAAGCCAAGCAGGGCGGCGAAGACGAAACCCCGACCGCATCCGAATTTCGGGGTCGGCTGGGGCTTCTCAGTGGTGGAACGATACTTCTGGATTCCAATTCAGGTTTGATCCGCCCTGATGAGGGCACGGCGACTTTTGTCGGCGACGTGGTGATTACCACTGCCGACGGACTTCAGGTCACGACTGACCTGCTCAACACGTCGCTGGACGAAATCCGGGGCGACACGCCGGGGCGGGTGAACGGAACCGGGCCGATCGGCAATTTTTCCGCCGGACGCATGACCTTTGGGACTGAAAAAAAGGACGGACCGGTCCATATTGTTTTTACAGACGGCGTGAAGCTGGTATACGAGCCTGAAAAAGCAGAAAGATAACCTGTGTTCGATTTTCGTTTTGTTCCTTTGTGCCTTGCTCTGTTTGCAGGTGCCGTAACCGCGACTGCGCAGGAGGCGCAGGTGGCTTTTGGTTCCGCAAATGCCGACCCGAGCCTTCCGGTCGAGGTCACGTCCGAAACGTTGAACGTCAACCAGGAGGACGGTTCTGCCGAATTCCTCGGAAATGTCGTCGTCATTCAGGGCGAAATGCGGCTGACTGCTGAGCGGGTTCTCGTGATCTACAATGAGGAACGCTCGGCGATTGAACGGATGGAAGCCACCGAGAATGTTGTTCTGGTCAGCCCGCCGGATGCGGCAGAGGGCGATTGGGCGGAATACACGATCGATTCCGGTGTGATCGTCATGAAAGGCAATGTCCTGCTGACGCAAGGCCCCAGCATCATCAGCGGCGATCAGATGAACGCCAATCTGACAACGGGCACAGCGACCATGACCGGGCGCGTCAAGACGATCCTTCAGCAGGGAAACAACTGATGGCGCGACCCGACCTGTCAGTGGCCGAAGGCAATTCCGGGCTGCGCATCGAGAAACTGCGGAAATCCTACCGTAAGAAAACGGTGATACGCGATGTCTCGATGACACTGGACCGGTCCGAAGTCGTTGCCCTGTTGGGACCCAACGGATCGGGTAAGACCACGACCTTTTATTCCGTGGCAGGGCTTGTTTTCCCAGAGGCCGGCAAAGTCACGATTGACGGCCAGAATGTTACGACGTTACCGATGTACCGGCGTGCGCGAATGGGCATCGGTTACCTGCCGCAGGAGATGTCGATCTTTCGCGGCATGAGCGTCGAGGACAACATCGCCGCGGTACTGGATATCACGGTTCCTCATGCTCACAGGCGGAAAGAACGGCTGGAAGAGCTGTTGTCGGATTTCTCGATCGAACATCTGCGCCGCGCGCCCGCTCTTGCCCTTTCCGGCGGTGAGCGCCGCCGCGTTGAGATAGCGCGATGTTTGGCCGCAGACCCGAAATATCTTTTGCTGGACGAACCATTTGCGGGTGTTGACCCGATCAGCGTCGGCGATATCCGACATCTGGTTGCCGACCTTAAAAAACGGGGGATCGGTGTTCTGATCACCGACCATAACGTGCGGGAAACGCTGGAAATTGTCGACCGCGCCTATATCCTACATGACGGGCAGGTTCTGATGTCGGGCACACCGGACGAGGTCGTCGAGAACGAGAATGTCCGCCGTGTCTATCTTGGCGAAAACTTCCGTATTTCATAGGCTTGTTATGGTCTGCGTCGGATGCATGGCGGAAATCGCGTATATACACACCTGTTTTGATTGACTCTTCCCTCGTCTCTTGCCTCAATTGTCCCATGGCATTTACCCGGTTCCAGTCTGGAGATCGTTGTCCCTTCGTTGAAGGGCTGGAGTTAAGACAACCGCGGAAAGTGTCTCGACCCCCCACCCGATAAAAACAAGTTCGTCGCGTAACGTGACGTCAGAATGGGTGTGAATTGTGAAGGAGATCACATGCGTTACCAAATCAGCGGAAAACAGATCGACATCGGTGCGGCGCTTCAGACTCACGTGCAGACCGAATTGGGCGAGGTTGTGGGTAAATATGCCCAGCGGCCTACCGATGCCAACGTCGTCTTTTCCCGTTCAGCGCATGAATATGTATGCGAAACAACAGTGCACCTGTCCACCGGGCTGACCGCTCAGGCCAAGGCGCATGCAACCGAAATTTATGCGGCGTTCGAGGCATGCTGCGACAAAATGGAAACACAGCTGCGGCGCTACAAACGTCGTTTGAAGGACCACCACAAGGATCGGTCCGAGCCGGTTGAACTCTTTGGGGCGTCCTCTTATATCCTCGCCTCTGACGAATCGGACGCGGCCGATGAACCCGAATCGCTACAGCCCATGATTGTGGCTGAGATGGAAACAAAAATCCCATCTTTGAGCGTTGGTGAAGCCGTGATGCAAATGGAACTTGCCGGTGCCCCGGTGCTGGTGTTCAGAAATGAGAACAAGGATGGATTGAACGTCGTGTATCGTCGCGAAGACGGTAACATCGGCTGGATTGATCCTTAACAGGCAAGGATACGGGGCCGCACCTGCCGTGGCGGGTGCCGTGCCTATGGAGCGTGATCATGGAGCTTTCGAGCATACTGAAGCCCGAAGCAGTACGTGTACTATCCGCCGCTTCCAGCAAGAAGCGGTTGTTTCAGGAAATCGGCGATGTCGCAGCCGCCAATCTGGGCCTCGATTCTCAGGCCGTCGTCGACTGTCTGCTTGAACGGGAAAGCCTGGGCCCGACCGGCGTGGGGCATGGCGTTGCGCTTCCGCACGCGCGGTTGCCCGAGCTTGATTCGGTTTCGGGCGTATTCGTCATGCTGGAAAAGCCCATCGACTTTGGATCGGTTGACCGTCAACCCGTGGACATTGCCTTTGCACTTTTTGCGCCGGAAGAGGCCGGCGTCGATCATCTCAAGGCGCTGGCCCTTGTGTCACGTACGCTGAGGGACACCTCGGTGTGCACCAAGCTTCGGGCGAACCCCGATCCGGTCAAGCTTTATGCGATCCTGACCGAAGCGCAGTCTATGCAAGCAGCGTAATCAGAAAAAAAGCCCCCGGATTTCGGGGGCTTTTTTGTGTGTACGGTGATCGGGGTCAGCCGCCGGTTCCCATTTCCAGCGTCCACCAGATTTTCCCGCCTTTTTCCTGATGCCAAGCGAACCCCATCTGCGTGGCCTTGGGGTCCATGATCACGGCGCGCGGTCCGGGTTCCTGCATCCAAGCGGCGAGGGTTTCGGTTTCGGTTTCGTAGGTCTCGGAAATTGCTTCACCGAGGAACGTGCCGAAATATCCGACCCGTGCAGCCCGATCGATCGGAGAGGAGCCGTCGGACCCAAAGTGCCAGGGCCGGTTCTGTCTGGCCATGTCCTTGGAATGGGTCGCCGCTGCTGCGTTCAGCTGCGCGTTCAGCTGGACAGGCTGCAATCCTTGGGCCTGACGCAGGGCATTGACCGAATCAACCATACGGAACTGCAACTTTTCTGGGTTGCCGCGAATTTTGTAGACCGTGGGCAGCGGGCGACCGTCTGCACCAATGGTCGTGGTGCCGGTGTCTGTACATGCCGCCAGCGCGACAAAGCAAATCAAGAGTAAAGAAACGATACGCGTCATGATCGACCTGGTTATTGTGTCATTACAGGGCATAGCGCGCCTGACAGCTCTGAGCAAACGCGCAATAGCCTAAACTTGCGTGATTCTGCCGGTTTGATTTGCGACTGAAGCATTCTGGCAATAGAATGTCACGGATTTCAGACCTCACTTGAACACAGGACCCGTTGTCATGGTCAAAAAGCGCATTCAAACGTCCACACGCAGGGGTTTTCTGGCTGGGGCCACTGCAACGCTGGCAACACCCGCACTGGCGCAGTACATCCCCGGTGATCCGCTGCGCCCTGCACCCGAACCCGAACCGTCGGTGCGCCGCAACGTATCGGGTTTCCGGGCGCTGGATTGGCAACCGTATTTTTCGAACACCAGAAACGGTGCCATTCTGGTCGATACCGTGTCGCGCGCGCTGCACTATTGGTCAGATGATCAAAGTATATACAAACTCTATCCTTCATCGGTTCCCCTGACCGAGGAACTGACCCGCCGGGGGCGTACCAGCGTGATCAGAAAGGTTGAAGGGCCCAGCTGGTCTCCGACACCGTCCATGAAAAAGCGAAACCCGGAATGGCCTGACTATATCCCTCCGGGGCCGGATAACCCGCTGGGAACACATGCTTTATACCTGAGTTGGAAGTACTATCGCATTCACGGAACGCACGATACGCGAAAAATCGGACGTCGGTCGTCGAATGGCTGTATCGGTCTGTTCAACGAAGACATTGCCGAGCTGTTCTCGATGGCGAAGGTCGGCACGCAAGTGTTGCTAATTTGACGACATTTTCGTGTGGGAACCCGCTTAGCGGTCAAGTTGCAATTGCATTCCAGCGTCAATGCTGATTAGAAAAAACCACGAGGTAAGTCTTAGATGTGTGGTTCCGGGCATTGGAACTGCGCAAATTCTGGAGGTTAATATGAAGAAACTCGTTCTCGCTGCTGCACTGACTGCTGCTGCTTCGACCGCTTATGCTGGTAACCTGGAAGAGCCGGTTGTTGAAGCACCTGTTGTTGTAGAAGAAACTCAGGGTTCGTCGCAGGGCATCCTGCTGCCGCTGATCCTGCTGGTCGTTGTTGCTGCTGCTGTTGCTGCAAGCTAATCCGACACGGAATTCATGAAAAAGGCGGTGGAGTAATCCACCGCCTTTTTTTGTTTCCCAAGGCTGTGCCGGTCAGTCCAGCCAGCCGCGCAAGTTTTCTTCGATCACTGTGCCCAATGCAGCAATGTGCGCCGCATCGTCATTGAGACATGGAATATAGGTGAAGGTTTCGCCGCCCGCTTCTTCGAAGCTTTCCTTAATCTCTTCGTTGATTTCTTCCAGCGTTTCGATGCAGTCGGCCGAGAATGCCGGCGCGATGACCGCTATGTTCTTTTTGCCCTGTTTGGCCAAATCCGCCACATGATCCACTGTATAGGGTTTCAGCCATTCCTCGGGGCCGAATCGCGACTGGAACGTTGAAACCAGTTGATCGTCAGACCATCCCAGCCGTTCCTTCAGCAGCCGTGTCGTCTTGGCGCACTGGCAATGATAGGGGTCACCCTGTTGCAGATACCGTTCCGGCATCCCGTGATACGAGCAGACCAGAATATCGGGTTTTGTCTCCGCCGCGGCATAAGCACGTTCAACGGATTGCGCCAGAGCGTCGATATAGGCGGGTTGGTCGAAATAGGCCGGTACGGTTCGCGTGGCAGGCTGCCAGGCCTCATCCATCAGTGCACGAAAGAACTGGTCATTGGCGGTGGCCGTGGTTGCGCCCGCGTATTGTGGGTAAAGCGGGAAAAACAGAATACGGTCACAGCCCGCGGCAACCATCTCGCGCACTTTGGACTTTGTTGACGGGTTGCCGTAGCGCATGCAGAAATCGACCATCACCTGATCCCCATACCGATCCTGCATCGCGTCGCGCAGCTTGGCAGTCTGGTCCTTGGTGATCGTCATCAGCGGGCTTTCGCCCTTCTCGTGATTCCAGATCGATTTGTAGGCTTCACCCGAACTGAATGGCCGTTTGCTGAGGATGATCCCCTGAAGAATCGGTTGCCATTTCCATTTCGGATAGTCGATGACCCGCTGATCCGACAGAAACTCGTTCAGATAGCGACGCATCGGCCAATAGGTGTAATTGTCCGGTGTACCCAGATTGGCCAGCAAAATGCCAACACGGCCCATCTTGACCTTGGGATGGTCGGCAGGGGCATGAGCGGGACGGGTGGCATCAAACATTTGAGCATTCCTGAGTTTTCGTGTTCCGACCTGAGATAAAGGGATTTGGTTGCGCGTCAATCCGGCAGTTTGCCCTCTTTCGTGCGCAGGGCATCTGCCAGGCGCATTTGGGCTGACCCTGGACGCAGCGGCTTTGGTTGGCTGTCATCGGGGGACCAACCGGTCAGGCAAATCAGTTCGAAGGTTGCGGCGAGGCGGCCTGTTCCCGTCGAAAAGTGATCCGAATAGACGCGCTGTGCGGCTTCGAAGACTCTGCGCCGGGTCGGGCATTTCAACCGGGCAGCCAATGCGTTGGTTTCACCCATATCCCTCAGATCATGCATCAGGTGCCAGATATCGCGGTATTCTGCCGTCAGCGGTACGGCATCGGCCACTGGCAATGCCAGACCGGCCCGTTGCAGCAACCCACCCAGATCGCGCAGTTCGGCCATGGGGGCGATGCGGGGGCTGAGCCCGCCCGTGACTTCGATTTCGGCCTGACCCAGCGCGGCGCGCAATTCTTGAAGGCTCTCACCCCCAAGGCATAAAACAAGAAGCAACCCATCCGGTTTCAAAGCCCTTTTGCATTGGATCAACTGTCCGACCGGGTCATTGGCGCAGTGCAGCGCCATCGCATGAATCACCAGATCATGCGCGCCGGGTTGCAGCGACAGCACATCGTCATCCGCGACAATGGCGGCATCCGGAAAAACGTCTGCCCAAAGCTGTGGGAAAGGGGTCACAACCGCAGGTGCCGTAAAGGTTCTGTTAACCATGGAGAGCCGATCCTGAACCTCATCAATGGCGGCGCGGTGCAAGAACAGGGCGTCGTCCTTCGCGCGGGCGCGATGATGCAGAATGGCGTTTCGGTCGAAAAGAGAGGGTGCGGTGGGCTCGGGCAGTTTCATAGGTCGCAAGTATCGCATTGCGCAGCGGATTCAAACTGCCCTTGCATTGATCTATCCGCCGCGTTGCATGGGCTGCGGAGAGCTGACGGAATCCGATTTCGGCCTGTGTGGGGCGTGTTGGGGGGATACGCCGTTCATCGGTGGCACGGTTTGCGAAAGCTGTGGTGTGCCCGTGATCGGAAGTGCAGACAGGTTCCGGACCGAGTGCGACGATTGTCTGAAAACCCCTCCGCCCTGGAACACGGGCCGCGCTGCGCTGATGTATGATGGGAAGGCGCGGTCACTTGTTCTGGCTTTGAAACATGGTGACCGGACCGAACTGGCCCGCCCCGCTGCGCGTTGGATGGCGCAGGCCGGGCGCGAGCTGCTGCGTCCCGGGATGGTGATTGCTCCGGTGCCGTTGCATTGGTCACGCCTGCTGAAACGGCGATACAATCAGTCTGCGCTGCTGGCACGCAACCTGGGGCGAGAAACCGGGTTGGACTGCGTGCCGGATCTGCTGGTGCGCAAACGGAGGACCCCGGTGCTGGACGGAAAGACCGCGCGGGAAAGGGGCGAAGCCTTGGCAGGCGCAATTGACGTCCACCCAAGGCGGGCACTGCATTTGAAGGGGCGCGATGTCCTGCTGGTGGATGACGTGATGACATCCGGCGCGACGCTGGCGGCGTGCACACGTGCGTGTCAGGCCGCAGGGGCAAATCATATTTTCGTGTTGGCACTGGCGCGCGTTGCCAAGGATGCCTAATTCGCCCAAGATCGCACGAAACCCAAAGGGACCGGAACATGAAGCCCGTAGAAATCTATACCTCGCCGCTCTGTGGTTTTTGCCACGCGGCCAAACGTCTGCTGAAGCAGAAAGGCGTTGAGTTCAAGGAAGTTGACATTCTGATGCACCCCAAACGCAAGCCCGAGATGATCCAGCGTGCAGGTGGCAAACGCACCGTGCCTCAGATTTTCATCGGGACACAGCATGTGGGCGGCTGCGACGACCTTTACGAGCTGGAGCGGCAAGGCAAGCTTGACCGTCTGCTTGCGGCCTGATGAAGACCGCGCTGCTGCAAATCACCTCGTCGGATGATCCGGTCGAAAACCTGGACATGGTGCGCGCCATGGCGGACGACGCGGCAGGGCAGGGCGCGCGGTTCATCCTGACGCCAGAGGTCACGAATTGCGTGTCAAACAGTACGACGCGGCAAAACGAGGTTCTTCAGCACGAAGAAGACGACATCACCTTGGCCGGCCTGCGGGCTCAGGCCGCCCGACTGGGCGTGTGGGTGTTGATCGGGTCACTGGGGATCAAGACTCATGACGCTGACGGGCGGTTTGCGAACCGGTCTTTCATGATCGATCCGCAAGGTCGGATCGTGGCGCGTTACGACAAGATCCATATGTTCGACGTGCAGGTCACCGAGACCGAGACGTTCCGCGAATCAAAGAACTACCGCCCCGGCGAAAAGGCGGTCATAGCCGAAACTGATTTTGGCAAGGTGGGTTTGACCATCTGTTATGACATCCGGTTTCCGTACCTGCATGCGGCTTTGGCGCAGGCAGGCGCGCGAATCCTGACCGTTCCGGCAGCGTTTTCACCTGTTACGGGCGCCGCGCATTGGGAATCGCTGTTGCGGGCCCGGGCGATTGAGACAGGCTGTTGGGTCTTGGCCCCCGCGCAAACGGGTGAACACCCATCAACGCGCGGAAAGACGCGTTTTACCCATGGGCACAGCATGGTCGTCGACCCCTGGGGAAAGGTGCTGATCGACGCAGGTACCGATCCGGGCATTCACATTTTCGATCTGGATGATAGTTCTGTGTCAGAGGCACGCCGCCGCGTGCCGTCGTTGACACACACCCGGTCTTTCACCGGACCCTGACAGAACTGGACAATGACGGAAGACACCAACGCCCTTGCGGTCACGCTGTTCAGCGAGATCCTGACCGCGGATCAGTTGTTGCGCAACCGGCTCAGCCGGGTGCTGCCCAAGGGTATGGAAATTTCGCATTTCTCGGTGCTGAATCATCTGGTTTTCGTCGGGGACGAGCGTAGCCCGGCGCAACTGGCCAATACATTCCACGTGACCCGTGGCGCGATGACCAATACTTTGGCCAAGCTGGAATGGGCCGGGTACATCCACATCCGCCCCGACTGGGACGACGCCCGCCGCAAGATGGTCGCCATCAGCCCCGCCGGCCGTCGCGCGCGTGATCAGGCGATTTCCTCGATTGCCCCCCTGATCAACCGCGTGGTCGGAGAACTGGGGCTGGAGCGCGTCCGCAGCACGCTGCCGGTGCTGCGGGATCTGCGCATGCAGTTGGAGGGGGAGTAGGGGGCTGAGTTCCCCCGCACCAGCATTCTGCTCTTGTGGGCGAAAAACGGCTTTTGCTTCAGTCCTTGGGCTCATAGCTGTTGCGAATAGGGCAACCTTGAACTTTCCAAAGAGAGTAAACCCCGAGATTCCTCCATAGGAGTTCGCAAGCTAAACACATCACCATAAACATTGGTTTCATCAACGTGATGAAGAGAGGAGCCAATAATAAAGCAGTTATCGGTATTGGAATTCCCGCAATTTCTTCAATCGCAAGCATGAATACGCTAATCGCAATGAGCGCAAAACATATGCATGCGAGGCCCAACACGCTTCCGATGAGCGGGTTTCGATCATAGAGCGGAAGAAACCACCTAATTGTCCAGTTACTTATCTTTCTCATTGTTGTGTCGAATTCACCCCGGCTTCACGCTCGCCGTCACGTAATTCACGCTCAGATCCCGGTCCGAGATCGACCAGTTCCACAGGATCGGGTTGAAGACGAACCCTTTGCGGTCCACCGGGTCCAGCCCGGCCTGACGCAGCAGGTCGAACAGCTCGTCCGGCGTGATGAACTTGTTCCATTCATGCGTTCCGCGCGGCAGCCAGCGCATGACGACCTCGGCCCCGAAAATCGCCATGGCGTAAGACTTCGGGTTGCGGTTGATGGTTGAACAAATCTCCAACCCGCCGGGTTTGAGCAAGTGACGCGTGGCGGTCAGATAGGACAGGGGATCAGCCACGTGTTCCACCACTTCCATGTTCAGCACAACATCGAATTGCTCACCGGCAGCGGCCATGTCCTCGGCCGTGGTATGGCGATAGTCGATCGTCAGACCGGATTGTTCCGCGTGAATGCGCGCCACGGGCAGGTTGCCTTCGGCCGCGTCGGCGCCCACAACGTCGGCCCCAAGACGCGCCATCGGTTCGCTCAGCAGCCCGCCGCCGCAGCCGATATCCAGCAGGCGCAGGCCTTCGAACGGCACAGGCGACTTTAGGTCGCGATCGAATTCTCCGGCGATCTGCTGCGTTATATAGTCCAGCCGGCACGGGTTAAGCATGTGCAATGGCTTGAATTTCCCGTGCGGGTCCCACCATTCGGCGGCCATCGCCTCGAATTTTGCAATCTCGGACGGGTCCACCGTGTTCGGATGCGCTTGCATTCCTGTCTCCGTGTGCTCTTTTACGCTTAAGGACTATATAGGGCCATAATGGACAAGTACCCGGACCAAAAGCGCGCAGTTCAATATCTGTACCCGCCGATCGACCCTTTCGACCAGCGGATGGTCGATATGGGCGATGGGCACCGTATCTACGTGGAACAATGCGGAAATCCTGACGGCATACCCGTCGTGATCCTGCACGGGGGGCCGGGTGGTGGGTGCAGCCCGGCCATGAGGCGATACTTCGATCCACGGGCCTACAGGGTGATTCTGTTTGACCAGCGCGGATGTGGCCGGTCGCGCCCCACCGCCTCGGTCGAGGACAACACGACGTGGCATCTGGTGGCCGACATAGAGCGGCTGCGCAAACTCTTCGAGATCGAAGAATGGATCGCTTTTGGCGGAAGCTGGGGGGCGACTCTGGCGTTGATCTATGCCCAGACCCATCCCGATCGCGTCAGCCGGTTGGTGTTGCGCGGAGTGTTTCTGGCGACTCAGGCCGAGCTTGACTGGTTTTACGGCGGCGGCGCCGGGCGGTTCTGGCCCGAGCAATGGCAGAAATTCACCTCACTGCTGCCAGAAGTTGAGCTTGAGGACACCATTGCCGCCTATAACAAACGTCTGTTTTCGGGCGACCGTGCGACAGAGATCCTGTACGCGCGGGCCTGGTCGCATTGGGAAAACGCGCTGGCCTCGATCCACACCAACGGATCGGTTGGCGAAAGCCCCGGCGAATACGCGCGCACCTTTGCGCGGCTCGAGAATCACTATTTCACCAACAAGGCGTTTCTGGAAACGGACGGGCAGATTCTGGAACAGATGGACCGGATCGCGCATATTCCCGGCCATATCGTGCAGGGGCGCTATGACATGATCTGCCCGCCGCAGGCCGCCTGGTCGCTGGCGGAACGCTGGCCGAATGCCGAACTGAAGATGGTTCGTCAGGCGGGGCACGCCCTGTCCGAGCCGGGCATCAGCGCGGAACTGGTGCGAATCATGGACCGTGTGGCGGAGGGTGTCGCATGACCCGCATCGATCGCCGTGCTCTCTTTGCCTCTGGTGCCGCTGCCGCATTGCTGGCGGCGACAGGAGCATCCCTTGCCGGTACGCCCAAGAAAGGCGGGACATTGCGTCTGGCCGTTCCGCGCGATGACAGCCTCGAGCAAGTGGCGCGTGGGGCCGTTTTCGACACAATGACCGAAATCGCCCCGGATGGTACGTTGCGCGGTGAGCTTGCGACCGGATGGCAAACCGACGCTGAAGCACGGGTCTGGAACTTTGATCTGCGTGATGACGCGGTCTTTCACGATGACGAACCGTTGCAGATTGCTGATGTCATGGCCGTTCTGGCCGAAATCGGAAGGCCCGAGGCGCTTGCCCCCAACCGCCTGCGGCTTGAACTTGCCGAGGCAAATCCCGGATTGCCTTTCCTGTTGGCCGACAGCCGCTTTGTTGTTGCGCGCGCCGGTGAAACCGTATCCCCGTTGCGCAAGGCCAACGGCACCGGCTGCTATCGTGTCGAACGGGCAGAAGATGGCCGCCATTTTCTGGGCCGCCGTGTCGAGGGGCATTACAAAGATGGTCAGGCCGGATGGGCTGACGCGTTTGAGGTCATTGTAATCCCGGACCCCGCCGTGCGGGCCGAGGCGCTGCGGGACGGGTATGTCGATATCGCGGCGCTTCCGGATCGGGCCGGAATGCGAGGCACACGCGGTGTCCGGTTCCACCCCTCCGAGGCCGACATGGCCCTTGCCGTATCGGATGCTGTCGGGATGCCGCGGCAGATTGCCGGGAACGGTGCGCTGGACGATGGCCGCATCGCCGAACGGTGGTGGATGGTGTAAATCCGAATGCGAATCCCTCTGGGGGTTGCAGACTCGGGCCATCCTGCGTATATGCAGTTTCAACAGCGGCGCGTTGGACTTCTGGTCCAAGGCTCCACCGGAAAATTCGACGGGCCGCGCGCCCGTTTTTTTGTGCCCGACTGACAGGGTAGAGTACCAGATGACAAACGACCTGATAGCAAAAGCTGCCATTGACCGGCGACTGGCCGAGATCATCACGCCCGTGATCGAGGATCTGGGGTATGAGCTGGTCCGCATCCGCCTGATGAGCGGCAAGCAGACCACGCTTCAGATCATGGCCGACAAGCCCGATGGCGGTATCGAAGTGGATGATTGCGCCGAAATTTCCAACGCGGTCAGCGCCACGCTGGATGTCGAGGATCCGATCCTTGATGCCTATACGCTTGAGGTGTCCAGCCCCGGTATCGACCGCCCTCTGACCCGTCTGAAGGATTTCGAGACCTTCGAAGGGTATGAGGCCAAGATCGAGACCGCCGAACTGATTGACGGCCGCCGACGCTTCAAGGGCGAATTGGCCGGGATCGAAGGGGACGAGGTTCTGATCAACATCCCCGAGGGGGATGAAACCATCACCATTGGTCTGCAATTCGACTGGCTGAGTGATGCCAAGCTGGTCCTGACCGATGACCTGATCAAGGAAATGCTGCGCCAGCGCAAGGATGCCGGCGCCCTGAACGAAAACGCTTTCGACGAGATTGAGACCGAAGGGTCCGAAGAGGAGACGAACTGATGGCAATCACCTCAGCAAACCAGCTGGAGCTGTTGCAGACCGCCGAGGCCGTGGCCCGCGAAAAGATGATCGACCCCGGCCTGGTCGTCGAAGCGATGGAGGAATCGCTCGCCCGTGCCGCCAAGAGCCGCTACGGCGCCGAGATGGACATCCGCGTCAGCATCGACCGCAAGACCGGCAAGGCGACTTTCACCCGTGTTCGCACGGTGGTCGAAGATGACGAGCTTGAAAACTATCAGGCCGAAATGACCGTCGAGCAGGCCAAGCAGTACATGGAATCGCCCGAGGTTGGCGACGTCTTCGTCGAAGAGGTTCCGCCGGTTGAAATGGGTCGGATTGCGGCTCAGTCCGCCAAGCAGGTCATCCTGCAAAAAGTGCGCGAAGCCGAGCGCGACCGTCAGTACGAAGAATTCAAGGATCGTGCGGGCACCATCATCAACGGTGCGGTCAAGCGTGAAGAGTTTGGCAATGTCATCGTCGATCTGGGCGGTGCCGAGGCGGTTCTGCGCCGCAACGACAAGATCGGCCGCGAAAGCTATCGCCCGAATGACCGGGTGCGCGCATACATCAAAGAGGTTCGCCGCGAAGTGCGTGGCCATCAGATCTTCCTGTCGCGCACCGCGCCGGAATTCATGGCCGAGCTGTTCAAGATGGAAGTGCCGGAAATCTATGACGGCATCATCGAGGTCAAGGCCGTGGCCCGTGACCCCGGTTCGCGCGCCAAGATCGCTGTGATTTCCTATGATGGCTCGATCGACCCCGTCGGTGCTTGCGTGGGTATGCGCGGCAGCCGTGTTCAGGCCGTTGTGAACGAGCTTCAGGGTGAAAAGATCGACATCATTCCGTGGAACGAAGATCAACCGACTTTCCTGGTAAACGCGTTGCAGCCTGCCGAGGTCTCCAAGGTGGTTCTGGACGAAGAAGCCGGCAAGATCGAGGTCGTCGTGCCCGAAGAACAACTGTCGCTGGCCATCGGTCGCCGCGGTCAGAACGTGCGTCTGGCCAGCCAGCTGACCGGTCTGGACATCGACATCATGACCGAAGCCGAAGAATCGGCCCGCCGTCAGAAGGAATTCGAAGCCCGTACCAAACTGTTCATGGACAGCCTGGATCTGGACGAATTCTTTGCTCAGCTGCTGGTCTCGGAAGGCTTCACCAACCTCGAAGAGGTTGCCTATGTCGAGATCGAGGAACTGCTGGTCATTGACGGCGTTGACGAAGGTACCGCGCAGGAACTGCAAACCCGCGCCCGCGAATTCCTGGAAGCACAGGCCAAGGCGGCACTGGATGCGGCGCGTGAATTGGGCGCCGAGGACAGTCTCATTGAATTCGAAGGTCTGACACCCCAGATGGTAGAGGCGCTGGCCAGGGACGACGTGAAGACTCTGGAAGACTTTGCAACTTGCGCCGACTGGGAACTGGCCGGTGGCTGGACGACCGTCGATGGTGAGCGTGTCAAGGATGACGGTGTATTGGAGCCTTTCGGCGTAACGCTGGAAGAGGCGCAAGATATGGTCATGACGGCGCGTATCCTGCTGGGTTGGGTTGATCCGGCCGAGCTGGAACAGGCGGAAGAAGACGCCGACGGCGACGCAGCAGACGAGGAGGTCGAGGCCTGATCTCGGGCTTCGGGTGGCGTGTATGAGTCGCGGTGGCGCCCATAAGGATCGGTCCGACGGACCCGAGCGCAAGTGCATCGCCACGGGCGAGGTGCAGCCCAAATTCGGGTTGATCCGCTTTGTGACGGGGCCGGACGGTCAGGTTTTTCCGGATGTCGCGGCGAAATTGCCCGGGCGGGGGGTCTATGTGGCGGCGGATCGTGCCGCCCTGGACAAGGCCGTTGGCAAGAAACTGTTTGCGCGGGGGTTCAAGGCGCAGGTGTCTGTGCCCAAGGACCTGGCGGAAAAGGTTGAACAGCAGATCGCGCGCCGCGTTGTCGAGCTGCTCAGCCTGGCGCGCAAGTCCGGCGACGCGGTCGCCGGGTATGAAAAGGTCAAGACGTGGCTGGACCGGGAAGAGGCGCAGGTGCTGATTCAGGCCGCTGATGGATCGGGGCGCGGCAAGTCCAAACTGAGCACGCCGCACTTCGGGAAATACATAGGTTGGCTGACGGCAGACGAATTAGGACAGGCATTTGGGCGCCAAACGGTGATTCATGCGGCCTTGGCCTCTGGCGGACTCGCCAAACGTGTTGTAGAGGAAGCGCAGCGCCTGCGTGGCTTGCGCGAAACGGATGACGGCGGCAGGGGCCGCGCGGAAGGGTAAGTAGCTTTATGAGCGATAATGACGGCAAAAAGACATTGGGTCTTCGTGGCGGGGCACGCCCCGGAAATGTGAAACAGAGTTTCAGCCACGGACGCACCAAGAATGTCGTGGTGGAAACCAAACGCAAGCGCGTGGTGGTCCCCAAGCCGGGTGCGACCAAACCGGGCGGTGGCGCTGCGCCATCGGGTGATCCTTCGCGTCGTCCTGCAGGTATTTCCGACGCCGAAATGGCGCGCCGGATGAAGGCATTGCAGGCTGCCAAGGCTCGTGAAGCCGAAGAGGCCGCAGCCCGTGAGGCAGCCGAAAAGGCGCGCGAAGAAGAGCGCGCCCGCCGTCGTGCCGAGCAAGAGGCCAAGGAACGTGAACAGCGAGAAGCTGAAGAACGTGCCCGCGCCAAGGCCGAAGAGGAAGAGCGCAAGCGCAAAGAGGCAGAAGAAGCTGCCAAACGTGCTGCAGCAGCGCCTGCACCGGAAGAGCCCAAAGCGGCGCGCAGCCCGGCAAGTAAACCAGCGCCAGCAGCCGCACCGCGCAAGCAGGAGCGCGAACGCGAACAGCGTGGTCGTGGCAAAGGGCGTGACGACAATCGCCGTTCGGGCAAGCTGACTCTGGGTCAGGCCACCGGTGGCGAAGGCAACCGTCAGCGTTCGATGGCCGCGATGAAGCGTAAGCAAGAGCGCGCGCGTCAAAAAGCCATGGGTGGTGCCGTTGAACGGGAAAAGGTGATCCGCGACGTACAGCTGCCCGAGGCGATCATGGTCTCGGAACTGGCCAACCGTATGGCCGAGCGTGTGGCTGACGTGGTCAAATCGCTGATGCAGATGGGCATGATGGTCACGCAGAACCAGACCATCGACGCAGACACCGCGGAACTGATCATCGAAGAATTTGGCCACAAGGTCACTCGCGTATCCGATTCGGATGTTGAAGACGTCATCAAAGAGGTCGAAGACAGCGAAGACGATCTGCAGCCGCGTCCGCCGGTCATCACCATCATGGGTCACGTTGACCACGGCAAGACCTCGCTGTTGGACGCAATCCGCGACGCGCGCGTTGTGGCGGGTGAGGCCGGTGGCATCACCCAACATATCGGCGCGTATCAGGTGAAAACCGATGGCGGCACCACGCTGACCTTCCTCGACACTCCGGGCCACGCGGCGTTTACGTCGATGCGCTCGCGCGGCGCTCAGGTTACGGATATCGTGGTTCTGGTCGTCGCGGCTGACGACGCAGTGATGCCGCAGACGATCGAAGCGATCAACCACGCAAAAGCGGCCGAAGTACCGATGATCGTGGCGATCAACAAGGTCGACAAGCCCGATGCAAACCCGGACAAGGTGCGCACCGATCTGCTGCAACACGAAGTGATCGTTGAGAAAATGTCCGGTGACGTCCAGGATGTCGAAGTGTCCGCAATCACGGGTCAGGGTCTGGACGAATTGCTGGAAGCCATCGCGCTTCAGGCCGAGATTCTGGAACTGAAAGCAAACCCGAACCGCGCCGCCCAAGGTGCCGTGATCGAGGCGCAGCTGGACGTGGGTCGTGGCCCGGTTGCCACGGTTCTGGTTCAGAACGGCACGCTGCGTCAGGGCGATATCTTCGTTGTAGGTGAGCAGTACGGTAAGGTCCGTGCGCTGATCAATGACAAGGGTGAGCGCGTCAAGGAAGCTGGCCCCTCGGTTCCGGTCGAGGTTCTGGGCCTGAACGGTACGCCCGAAGCGGGCGACGTTCTGAACGTGACCGAGACCGAAGCGCAGGCCCGTGAAATCGCCGCTTATCGCGAACAGGCCGCCAAGGACAAACGCGCCGCGGCAGGTGCCGCGACCACCCTTGAACAGCTGATGCAGAAGGCCAAGGAAGACGAGAACGTGGCCGAGCTGCCGATCCTCGTCAAAGCCGATGTGCAGGGTTCTGCCGAAGCTATCGTTCAGGCGATGGAAAAGATAGGCAACGACGAAGTGCGCGTGCGCGTGCTGCACTCGGGCGTGGGTGCGATCACCGAGACGGATGTTGGTCTGGCGGAAGCCTCCGGCGCGCCGGTCTTTGGCTTCAACGTCCGTGCCAACGCATCGGCGCGGAACACGGCGAACCAAAAGGGTGTCGAGATCCGCTATTACTCGGTGATCTATGACCTAGTCGACGACGTGAAAGCGGCCGCGTCCGGCCTGCTGAGCGCCGAGATCCGCGAAAAGTTCATCGGCTATGCCGAGATCCGCGAAGTCTTCAAGGTTACCGGTGTCGGCAAGGTTGCCGGGTGTCTGGTGACCGAAGGTGTTGCCCGCCGTTCGGCAGGCGTTCGCCTGCTGCGCGACAACGTGGTGATTCACGAAGGCACGCTGAAGACGCTGAAGCGCTTCAAAGACGAAGTGGCCGAGGTCCAGTCGGGTCAGGAATGTGGTATGGCGTTCGAAAACTACGACGATATCCGCCAAGGCGACGTGATCGAGATCTTCGAGCGCGAAGAAGTTACCCGCACCCTGGATTGATCCCAAGCGGGATGGACACAAAAAAAACAGCGGCACCGATCGGGCCGCTGTTTTTGTTTGAAAAATGCCTCATTGCGTGTCGAGCAGGAATGTCCCGGAATGCAGGATGATGTCGAAATGGTGCATTCCGGGTTTCAAGGCAAAGCTGACCGAGTGCCCGGCCTTGCGCAGCCGTTCCGCATAGTCGCGGCTTTGACGAATGAATTCGCCGGTGTCCCGTTCCCCCACTGAAACATGATAGCGGGGGCCCGGTGGGGGCAGGTTGCGGATCGGGGACAGATCGTTCACTTCAACCGGGGTCAGGTGCAGCGGATCATTCACGGATGTCAAACTGATGGGTTCCAGATCATAAACACCGCTGATCAGAAGCACGTCACGCACACGCAGCCCGGCGCGGGCCAATGCGCCGGCCGAGGTCGCCATGACCATGCTAGCCAGATGAGCGCCGGCACTGTGCCCTGACAAGGTGATCCGCGTCGGGTCGAATCCCAGTGCCTCGGCCTGTGACGCAAGCCACAGAAGGGCGTCGCGGCATTCGTCGACCATTTGATCCAGCCGCGCATCCGGGGCAAGCGTGTAGTTCAAGGTGGCAAAGGATTGCTCGGCTTCGATCAGCGCCGGGGCCATCATGGCCGATTCGCGCTGGCTGAGATCCTGCCAATACCCACCGTGAACAAAGACATGCAACGGGGCGCCGGCCCCCTTCGCGGGAAAGAAATCCAGCACCTGGGCCGGGGCGTCGCCATAGGCCAGGTTGGCCTGAACGGGCAGCTCGGCACGGGCTTGCGCACTCAGTGTTTGATAGCTGGCCAGATAAGGGGTCAGGTCGCCACCGATCATCGAACTGGGAGAGTATTCCCGCTCCAGTTCGGCTTGTGAAAATCCGCGATACAGCATGGCTCAGCCCTGCCCGTTGTACATCAGTTCCGTCCGCACATCATAGAGGTCATGAAAGAACCGCAACTCAAGTGCTTTTCGCAAGAAAGCCACGCCGCTGGAACCTCCGGTACCGGGTTGCATTCCGATCACACGTTCAACCGCAGTGGCGTGGTCAAAGCGCCAGCGTTGAAACAGGCTTTCCACATCCATGAGCTTTTCGGCCAGCGCATACAGATCCCAATACTTGTCCGTGTTGCGGAACACGTCGACCCAGATCTGAACCACGCGCGGATCACCGGAATAGGGTTCCGAGTAGTCCCGCTCGATCAAGTCCCTTGGAACGTCGAACCCCTGTCGGGCCAGCATGTGCAACACCTCGTCATACAGGGACGGTTTGGTCAGGGCGGCGTTCAGCATCTCCATCACCTCGGGGTCATGCTCGTGCACTTTCAGGGTCGAGGCATCCTTGTTGCCCAGAATGAACTCGATCTGCCTGTACCCATAGCTTTGAAACCCGGAAGAGTTGCCGAGGGCCTGCCGAAACGTCATATAGTCGGCCGGCGTCATGGTCAGCAGGGTTTCCCAGGCCGCAATCAATTGCCGTTGAATGGCCTTGATGCGGTCGAGGTTTTTCATGGCGGGTCCGAATTCGTCTTGTTGCAGGAACCGACGCACCTCGACCAGTTGGTGATGCATCAGTTTCAGCCACAGCTCACTGACCTGATGAATGATGATGAACAGCATCTCGTCGGGTTGTGCGGGGTCCTGAAAGGTTTTTTGCAGGTTCAGCAGCGTCTTCAGTTGCAGGAAGTCGCCATAGCTTTTGCGGTGCGTTTCGGCGAAATCAGTGACTAGGGTGTCTTCGACCCCCCGTTGCAACAGACGATCGTCTTTGTTCTCGCCCATCTCATGCCTCCCTTGTGCAAGTTCTGCACCTGTCTAGGGGCTGAACTTGCAACTTTCCAGCGCGTTAGGTCCAGTCCAGAACAACCTTGCCGGACAGGCCTGATTTCATCGCGGAAAACCCTTTGGCGAAATCATCAACCGCAAAGCGGTGCGTGATCACGCGGGACACATCCAGACCGTTTTGCAGCATGGCGATCATCTTGTACCACGTCTCGAACATCTCACGCCCATAGACCCCCTTGATCGTGATCGCCTTGAACACGATGCGCGACCAGTCGACCGGAGATTTGCCCGGAGGAATCCCCAGCAACGCGATCTTTCCACCCATCACCAACGCTTCGACCATCTGGTCCAGGGCGGCTTGCGAGCCGGACATTTCAAGCCCGACATCGAATCCTTCTTTCATCCCAAGCTCGGCGATGACGTCCTGCAAGTCCTCGGTGGATACATCGACAGTCCGCACCGAGGGAACCACATGTTCGGCCAGTTTCAATCGGTCTGCGTTGATGTCGGTGATGACCACGTTACGTGCACCCGCGTGACGAGCGACGGCAGCGGCCATGATGCCGATGGGGCCCGCACCCGTGATCAGAACGTCCTCGCCCAGCAAATCAAAGCTGAGGGCAGTATGCACCGCATTGCCCAGCGGATCGAGGATGGCCCCGATCTCATCCGGTATGTCGTCGGGCAAGGGAACCACGTTGAAGGCAGGCAGTTTCAGGTATTCGGCAAATGCGCCCTGTTCGTTCACTCCAATGCCCCGGGTTCCCGGATCCAGGTGAAACTTTCCGGCGCGGCTCTGACGGCTGTCGGTGGTGATCAGATGGCCCTCGCCCGAGCATCGCTGGCCGATTTCAAGCCCTGTCACGTTGCGCCCGATCTCGACGATCTCTCCGGCAAACTCATGGCCAGTGATCATCGGAACCGGCACGGTATGAGACGCCCATTCATCCCAGTTCCAGATATGGATGTCGGTGCCGCAGATACCCGTCTTGTTGATGCGGATCAGCACATCATCGGGGCCAATTTCGGGGATCGGGGCCTGCACCATCCACAGCCCCTCTTCTGGTTTGGATTTTTCCAGTGCTTTCATTGTGTTGGGTCGCATGCAGTTACTCCCACAAATCGGTCGACAGGTATTTCAAGCCGCTGTCACACATGACGATTGCGACACAGCCGCCTTCCTCGGGACCGCGAAGCAGTTCAATTGCCGCAGCAAGGTTCGCGCCTGCCGAGTAGCCGGCGAATATCCCCTCGGTGCGGGCCAGAAGCCGGGCACAATCCCGCGCGGCCTTTCCCGAAACAGCAAGGTGTCCGGCCAATTGGGTGTCCTTCAGATGCACCAGATCACCCATGGCGTAACCACCGCCCTGAATGGGGTGATCCGGGATCGAAACTGGTTCACCGGCCAATGCGCGTGCGCCTTCGGGTTCTATGGCATAACACCGTACGCCGTGCCGGTTCAGATACTCTGCCGCCCCGGCCAGCGTTCCGCCCGATCCTGCAAAGTCGCAGAATGCCGTGACGGCGCCTTCGGATTGCGCCCAGATCTCGGGCCCGGTCCCGGTTTCGTGGGCCTTGGGGTTGCCCGAATGACCAAATTGATCCGCACGAAACGCGTTGCGTGCGGTCGTGATGCGTTTCGCCTCGACATCGACCAGTTCAAGATCGGCCCCAGAGACTTCGCCGGGTTTGCTGCCGGGGGCCTGGGGGACGATCACCACCTCGGCGCCCAACGCGCGCATCATGCGGGCGCGTTCGACCGAGTTCCCCGCGCTCATGACTGCCACGAACGGGTGCCCCATAATGCCGCAGACAATCGCCAGGCCGGTGCCCATGTTGCCTGAGGTCAGCTCGACCACCGTCTGCCCCGGTGACAAAGTCCCGTATGCGCGCGCCGTTTCGATGATGGACTTCGCCGCGCGGTCCTTTTTCGAAAATCCCGGCAGCAAATAGTCAAGCTTGGCGATGATACGCCCGTTCAGCTTCTGCTGGGCACACACGCGCGACAGTTCGACCATGGGGGTGTCGCCGATCACATCGATGACCGATGGAAGGATCATTCGATGACCCCCAGCTCTTTGCCGACCTTGCCAAATGCGGACAGGGCGCGGTCCAGTTCATCCCTGGTCAGAGCCGCATTCATCTGCGTTCTGATCCGCGCTTGCCCGCGTGGGACGACCGGAAAGAAGAAGCCCGAAACATAGACGCCTTCGTCGAACAGCCGTGACGCCATGTCTTGTGCCAGCGTCGCCTCACCCAGCATCACCGGGATGATCGGGTGTTCCCCGGGCAGCAGGTCAAAGCCAAGCTTTTCCAGCCCGGCGCGCCAATATTTGGCGTTGCCGAAGAGTTGCGCGCGCAGCATGTCGCCTTCTTCGACCAGACGGATCGCCTCCAACCCGGCAGCGACGATCGAGGGCGGCAGCGAGTTTGAGAACAGATAGGGCCGCGCCCGCTGCCGCAGCAGGTCGATCACTGGCTGCGGCCCGGCGATATAGCCGCCGATTGCCCCCCCAAGTGCCTTGCCCAAGGTTCCCGTCAGAATGTCCACATCGACGCCGAAATGATCGGGTGTGCCGGCCCCGTTCGGCCCCATGAAGCCGGTCGCATGGCAATCGTCCACCATGACAATCGCATCGTATTTATCGGCCAGTTCCCGGATTTTCGGCAGGTTGGCAAGATAGCCGTCCATCGAAAACACGCCATCGGTGGCGATCATGATATGCCGCGCCCCGTCTTCGCGCGCCTGTTTCAGCCAGGCTTCGAGGTCGTTCATGTCGTTGTTCATGTAGCGATAGCGCTTGGCCTTGCACAGCCGCACGCCGTCGATGATCGAGGCGTGGTTCAGGCTGTCTGAAATGATGGCGTCTTCCGGTCCCAGCAGAGGTTCAAACAACCCGCCATTGGCGTCGAAACAGGCGGCAAAGAGGATGGAGTCGTCCTTGTTCAGGAAATTGGCAAGACGTTGTTCCAGTTCGCGGTGAATGTCTTGCGTACCACAGATGAACCGAACCGACGCCATGCCGAATCCTTTGGGCCCCATCGCTTGTGTCGCGGCCTCGATCAGCGCCGGGTGATCCGCCAGACCCAGATAGTTGTTGGCACAAAGGTTGATCACCTGCTTGCCGCCCACAGTGATCTCACCGCCCTGAGGCGAGGCGATCATTCGTTCACGTTTGTAAAGACCCTCAGATTCGATCTGCGCAAGTGTGTCCGTGATATGGGACAGGAATGCATCTGCCATGGCGACCTCCGTTCAACTGAGTCGCACATCTAACATAGCGGATGAAATTCCCAAATAGGGGAAATTCAATATGAAGGAAAAATATCCGTGAAGGCGGAATTTCGCGGATGTCAGGCGTTTTTTACGATCAGAAATACTCGGGCTGGCCCTTGGGCACAGATGGAATGCGCAATGTCGGCGGCGTATCGGGCCGTGTCCCCCTCGTTCAACTCGGACACCGCATTGCCTGAAGTGACTTTGACCGCGCCTTCCAGCACGGTGAGCTGTTCACGGGCACCGCGGGCGTGGGGTTGGCTGTTCAGGGCCCCGTCCTCGTCAAATTCGATATCATAGACTTCATGACCCCCGGCCTCTTCCGGTGGTGACAGGATGCGAATTCGGCAGTTCTGCCCCATATTGTCGATGCTGGGCACTTCGGAGTTTCTGAGTACCTCGATCTGGTCCGTGGCCTTTGTGCCCTCCAAGAGACCGGCGAAATCCACCTGCAAGGCGCGTGTCAGGTTCCACAAGGTCGAGATCGTCGGGCTGCTTTCGCCGCGTTCGATCTGACTGACCATGGACCGGGACACACCGCTGAGATTGGCGACCGCTTCCAGGGACAGGCCTTTGGCCCGGCGTGCCTCTTTCAGGCGGGCGGGCAGGAGGTTCAGGATATCGTCTGTGTCTTCCGTCATGACGGAATCCATGGGGGGTGCGCAACGCAATGTCAATTCCCGCCGTGACGGGACGTTTGGGGCGACAGTGCCATTCTGCGCATGCATAATGCAGCGAAATTCAGGAGGAGTAGCTCATGAGCGATATCGTTATTCTCGACGGTGCCCGCACCGCAATTGGCACCTTTGGTGGTGCGCTGGCTTCAACCGCGCCGATTGATCTGGCCACTGTCGCGACCGAAGCGGCGCTTGAGCGATCGGGGGTTGAGGGGGCGCAGATCGGGCATGTTGTGTTCGGTCATGTGATCAACACTGAACCGCGTGACATGTATCTGTCACGCGTCGCCGCCATGCAGGCGGGCATTCCCAATGGTACGCCGGCCATGAACGTGAACCGCCTGTGCGGATCGGGCGCGCAGGCGATCGTGTCAGCCGTTCAGTCCCTGATGCTGGGCGATGCTGACTTTGCGGTGGCAGGCGGAGCAGAAAGCATGTCACGCAGCCCCTATATCGTTCCGCAGGCGCGCTGGGGTGCAAAGATGGGCGACGTCACCTCGCTGGACATGATGCTGGGCGCGTTGAACTGCCCCTTCGGCACCGGACATATGGGGGTGACGGCCGAAAACGTGGCGGATGAGCATCAGATCAGCCGCGAACAGATGGATGCGTTCGCATTGGACAGCCAGACACGTGCGGCAGCGGCGATCGAGGCCGGTTACTTCGACAGCCAGATCACTCCGGTACAGGTCAAGGTCAAGCGGGACATGGTCGATTTCAAAGTCGACGAGCATCCAAAGGCGACGACCGCCGAAGCGTTGGCCGGTCTGCGCCCGGTGTTCAAGAAGGACGGGCGTGTGACAGCCGGCAACGCCTCGGGCATCAATGACGGCGCGGCGGCGATGGTGCTGGCGACAGCGGATGCGGCCGAAAGGGCCGGTTTGAAACCGAAGGCGCGTGTGATTGGTTATGCGCATGCAGGCGTGCGGCCGGAAGTCATGGGCATCGGTCCAGTTCCGGCAGTGCAAAACCTGTTGAAGAAGACGGGCCTGTCAGCGGAAGATTTCGACGTGATCGAAAGCAATGAAGCCTTCGCCGCGCAGGCTCTGGCCGTGAATCAGGAGCTTGGATTGGACGCGAGCAAGGTGAACCCCAACGGCGGTGCGATTGCGTTGGGGCATCCGGTGGGGGCCACGGGTGCGATCATCACGCTGAAAGCACTGTACGAGCTGGAACGTACCGGCGGATCCAAAGGGTTGATCACCATGTGCATCGGGGGTGGTCAGGGGATTGCCATCGCCATCGAGCGGCTCTGACCCGGAAGGGGTGCGGGGGGCTGTCTGCCCCCCCATCGCGCCAGGGCGCGATTCCCCCCGAGGATATTTGTGGCCAGATGAAGCAGGCGGGTTGGTTCAGCTGAGCGCGTTGATCAGCAAGACCAGCGCCGCACCTGCTGCGGCGCCGATCGTGGCGGGCAGAGCAAAGGACCAAAGGGTGGGCGTCTGCGGTTCGTCCTTCTGTGTCTGCGCGATCAGTGCGTTTTCGACCAGTGCCGGCAGACGCGGGCCGAAGCGGGCCAGCACCATTGCGGTTTTCCCAAAATCACGCAGGACCGCCCGCGGGCCGATGGATTGTTTGATGTAGTCTTCGACCACGGGTCGGGCGACCTCCCAGATGTTCATATGAGGATCGAGTGAGCGAGCAACGCCTTCGACGACAACCATGGTGCGTTGCAACAGGATCAGCTCGGTTCGTGTTTCCATCCCGAACCGTTCGGTCACTTCGAACAGATAGCTCAGCAACCGCCCCATGGAAATATGCGTGGCGTCCATGCCGAAGATCGGCTCGCCCACGGCACGCAGAGCGCGGGCAAACTCGTCCACGTCCTGGTTGGCGGGAACATAGCCGGCTTCGAAATGCACCTCGGCCACGCGTTTGTAATCGCGGCGGATGAAACCGAACAGGATTTCGGCATAGACCCGGCGCGTGTATTCATCGATATGCCCCATGATGCCGTAATCATAGGCTATGATGTCTCCGTTCGCGGCCACCTTCAGGTTGCCCTGGTGCATGTCGGCGTGGAAAAAGCCGTCGCGCAGGGCATGGAGAAGGAACAGGCGCAGGACACGTTCGGCCAGATCATTGCGGTTGTGACCTGCGGCATCCAGAGCATCATTGTCACCCAGCGCGATCCCGTCCGCCCAGCTGAGCGTCATGACGCGCCGCGCGGACAGCGACCATACAACGGGGGGCAGCCAGAAGCCGGTGTCGTCCTTGGTGTTGGCGGCATATTCGGAGGCCGCCGCGCTTTCCAGGCGCAGATCCAGTTCGCCGCGCACGACACCGTCGAAATGCTCGATCACCTCCACCGGTCGCAGACGGCGCGCGCCGGGGGCGAAGAGCTGGACGATCCGGGCGGCGAAATAGAACGCATCGACATCTTTGCGGAACGCGCGTTCGATCCCCGGACGCAGGACTTTCACCGCAACATCCTCGCCCGTGCTGGTCAGCTTGGCCTTGTGAACCTGCGCAATCGAGGCTGCGGCAATCGGTTCGCTGAATTCGCTGAACATGTCCGAGATCGGCTGACCCAGTTCTTTCTCGACTTCGGCCATCGCGTCGGCTTTGGAGAAAGGGGGCAGTTTGTCTTGCAGAACGCGCAGTTGCTCGGCCAGTTCATTTCCGACGACGTCAGGGCGGGTCGAGAGCACTTGCCCGAATTTGATATAGGCGGGGCCAAGCGCCGTCAGGGCGCGCGTGGCCGGTGGCATGCCGGGGTCGCCTTTGTAGCCAAGCCATTGAAAGGGTTTGCCCAATGCGTGGGCCAGAATGCGAACGGCGCGCGGGGCTTCGAACGCATCCAGTACCACGTTCATGGCGCCTGTGCGCTCGAGCGTGGCGCCTGTGCGGATCAGGCGGATGATGTTATGGGGACCACGCATGTGTCAGATCTTCCAGCCGGAATGCAGCGCGGCGATACCCATGCTCAGGTTGCGGTATTTGGCGTTTTCAAAGCCTGCTGTGCGAACCATGTTCAGGAACGTCTCCTGATCGGGGAACTTTCGGATCGATTCGACCAGGTACTGATAGCTGTCATAGTCATTGGCGATCAGTTTTCCCATGCGCGGGATGACGTTGAAGCTGTAAAGGTCATAGAGCTTTTGCAGCCCCTCATTGGGCAGCTGGCTGAATTCCAGCACCATCAGGCGGCCTCCGGGTTTCAGCACGCGGTAAGCCTCGTTCAAAGCTTCTTGCGGGCGGGTGACGTTCCGAATGCCGAACGAGATCGTGTAGACATCGAATGTATTGTCTTCGAAGGGCAGGGCCATGGCATCGCCCACGACCCAGTTCAGGCTGTCCGACATCTGATCTGCCTCGGCACGTTGCCGCCCTTCGATCAGCATCGGCTCGGTCAGGTCCAGCACTGTGGCGTGGCCGTGGCCCGCGCGCTTGAGGAACCTGAACGAGATGTCGCCCGTACCGCCTGCCACGTCCAACAGCCGCTGGCCGGGGCGTGGCGCCAGCCAGTCCATCATTGCGTCCTTCCAGACCCGGTGGATGCCCATCGACATGACGTCGTTCATCACGTCATATTTCGAGGCAACCGAGTTGAAAACGCCTTGCACGCGCCCGGCCTTTTCGGCCTCGGGGACGGTTTCGAAACCGAAATGAGTGGTCTTGTCGATGTTGTCGGACATTTGCCTTGCCGTTTGTCGATTTTCGCCTCTGTTATAGGGCCAAGAGAGGCGGGCACAATGCGGCCCTTTGAATTAGGAGCCCCGTAATGCCCGAATTACCTGAGGTCGAGACAGTAAGACGCGGCCTGAGTCCTGCCATGGAAGGGGTCGTGATTGAACGGGCTGATGTGACCCGCCCTGATCTGCGCTGGCCGTTCCCCGAACGTATGGCCGAACGGCTGACCGGGCAGCGGGTGGAACGGCTGCGGCGGCGGTCGAAATACATTCTGGCGGATCTCAGCAGCGGTGAGACGTTGCTGATCCACCTGGGTATGTCGGGGCGGATGACGGTGTCGGGTGACCCGATGGGGCAATTCGTCCATGACCATCCCGCCGCGCAAAAACATGACCATGTGGTCTTTCATATGGCCAACGGCGCGCGCATCACCTTCAACGATCCCCGCCGGTTTGGTGCGATGGACCTGTTGCAAACGGCCAACGCCGAAGATCACAAGTTGCTGTCGGTTCTGGGGCCTGAACCCTTGGGCAACGATTTTCACGACCAACACCTGATCAAGGCGTTCAAAGGCAAGAACACCCCTGTCAAATCCGCCCTGCTGGATCAGGGAATCGTTGCCGGTCTGGGCAATATCTATGTTTGCGAAGCCCTTTATCGCGGCCGAGTGTCGCCACGTCGCAAAGCCGGACAGATTTCCGCACCCCGCGTGGCGGCGCTTGTTCCGATCATCCGGCAGGTGTTGCAGGACGCTATCGAAGCCGGTGGGTCTTCGCTGCGGGATTTCCGCCAAGCCGATGGAGAACTTGGATATTTTCAGCACAAGTTTGATGTCTACGGCCGCGAGGGCGAGGCCTGCCGGACCGAAGGGTGCGGAGCGCCGATCAAGAGAATCACCCAGTCCGGTCGCTCATCCTTCTATTGCGCGCAATGCCAAAGATAGCTTGATCCAAGTTTTTCGCGTGGTAAGGAAACGTACCTGAACGGAACAACCGGAAGCTTTCTCCTCATGGCTTTTGAGACGATCATCGTCGAAATCGAAGACCACGTCGCACTTATCAAACTCAACCGACCGGATGCGCTGAACGCGTTGAACACCCAGCTGCTGGGTGAGCTCTGCACCGCGCTGGAAGATGCGGACAGCAACGACAAGGTGCGCTGCATCGTGATAACCGGATCGGACAAGGCCTTCGCCGCCGGCGCGGACATCAAGGAAATGTCCGAGATGAGTTTTGTCGACGTCTACAACATCAACCTTTTTGCCGATGCGAATGATCGTGTGACCGCAATTCGCAAGCCGATCATTGCGGCCGTTGCAGGTTACGCGCTGGGCGGTGGATGTGAACTTGCCATGCTGTGCGATTTCATCATCGCGGCGGACACCGCGAAATTCGGCCAGCCCGAGATCAATCTTGGCGTCATTGCCGGTTTGGGGGGAAGTCAGCGTCTGACGCGGTTCGTGGGTAAATCCAAATCGATGGACATGAACCTGACCGGGCGTTTCATGGATGCCGACGAAGCCGAGCGTGCGGGTCTTGTCAGCCGGGTGGTGCCGGCCAAGAAGCTGATCGAAGAAGCCGTGAGCGCAGCGCAGAAGATTGCCGAGAAATCGCAGCTGACCGCAATGGCCGCGAAAGAAGCGGTGAACCGCAGCTACGAGCTTCCGCTGAGTGAAGGCATGTTGTTCGAGCGTCGTGTCTTCCACTCGATGTTCGCGACCGAAGATCAGAAGGAAGGCATGGCCGCGTTCCTGGAAAAGCGCACGGCGCAATTCCGCGACAAGTAAAGCGCGGGACCTCTGAGGCGGGTGTTTCAAGCCCGCCCCATATTCTTGGCCCTTGTTCCAAGAATCAACTTGGCAATCTCTCGGAACTTGGCTAAAGACCCCCGTTATACATGCGCGTGCGGCCCGCTTGGCCCGACTCACACTCGTGATTTCTGATCCGGTGCGGATATGTCCGTGGCGCGCAACCCAAGATTAACGTACCTAACGAAGGTCAGATTCACATGGCAAACTCGCCTCAGGCAAAAAAGCGCGCTCGTCAGAACGAAAAGCGTTTTGCAATCAACAAAGCGCGTCGTTCGCGCATCCGCACCTATCTGCGCAAAGTCGAAGAAGCGATCGCATCCGGCGACAAGGACGCGGCGACTGCTGCTCTGCGTGCGGCTCAGCCCGAGCTGATGCGCGGCGTCACCAAGGGTGTTTTCCACAAGAACACTGCTGCCCGTAAAATGTCGCGCCTGTCCTCGCGCGTCAAAGCACTGGGCTAAGCTTTGGGGTGACCCTAGGTCACGTCAGAAAGGCTGAACCATTCTGAAAAGGCGCCGCACATCACGGCGCCTTTTTTCGTGTTGCCAGAAAACCGCGCCTTCACAAAACCGAGAGATTCTTTCGCCCAAAGACCCGAGTCAATATCAGAGTTTCGTTGCCGCGCCCCTCTCGGAATTGCTACGACTGATGTCAGCGATTCACTCGCTTGGGGGGACAGGCTGTTTTCCCGATCGAACTGACGGGCATCAGAGCGATCTGGGGACAATTGTCGACGACTGGCTTGAGCCAGGCTGCCGATCTGCCATGGAAGCCGGAATAAACCCGGTGATCTTGGCCCTGTCTAAAAATTGAGATTGCGACGTGCAACCCGATTTTCGGGACGTTCCGGTATTGCTGAGCGTCAGAACTGGGGTTGCCGAGCTCTTCGGGATGGTCCCGCCAAGCCGACTGGTTTGGCGACTGGATACCTATTGCGTGTGAATACAACACCGGGAAACCGGCTTCGTATGAATAAGGCTGACAGGCCAATAAGAATGGGATGCGTGAGGCGCTTAATGACACAAGAGAAATGGGGACTACTGCGTAACAAGTTGCTGAAGGCCATCGGTCGGAACAATTATACGACCTGGATCGAGCCTTTGGAATTCAAGGAGCTTCAGGACGGCGTGGCGGTTTTCTCGGTGCCGACCAACTTCATGGGCAATTACGTCAGCCAGAATTTTGCGGACCTCATTTTGTACGAGCTGAACACCGCAGGTGAAACTGTGCAGCGTCTGGATTTCCGCGTCGCCGCAAACTCGCCTGCCCGGCCCAAGCCAGCTGTCGATACGCCGCCGGTGGCAAAGCCTGAACCTGTCGCCGCGCCGAGCGAGGACCCGGCGCAGGATACATTGGAGTCGCTTCAGGCCGCCCCGTTGGATTCCCGCTTTACCTTTGACAGTTTTGTCGTCGGCAAGCCCAATGAACTGGCCCATGCGGCTGCGCGTCGGGTATCCGAGGGCGGGCCGGTGACCTTCAATCCGCTGGTTCTGTACGGCGGTGTAGGGCTGGGTAAGACACACTTGATGCATGCCATCGCATGGGAGCTGAAAACCAAACATCCGGAACTGAACGTTCTGTACCTTTCGGCGGAACAGTTCATGTACCGGTTCGTGCAGGCTCTGCGCGAGCGTCGGATGATGGATTTCAAACACCTGTTCCGTTCGGTTGACGTTTTGATGGTTGATGACGTGCAGTTCATCGCCGGCAAGGATTCCACTCAGGAAGAGTTTTTCCACACGTTCAACGCGCTGGTGGATCAGAACAAACAGATCATCATCTCGGCCGATCGCGCCCCGGGTGAGATCAAGGATCTGGAAGATCGGGTGAAATCCCGCCTGCAATGTGGTCTGGTGGTTGACCTGCACCCGACCGATTATGAACTGCGTCTGGGCATTTTGCAGAACAAGGTGCAGCAATACAGCTCATCCTATCCGGACCTGACGATTGCCGATGGCGTTCTGGAATTCCTGGCGCATCGCATCTCGACCAATGTTCGGGTGCTGGAGGGTGCCCTGACCCGTCTGTTCGCTTTCGCGTCACTGGTCGGTCGCGAGATCGACATGGAACTGACGCAGGATTGTCTGGCGGATGTGCTGCGCGCCTCGGAACGCAAGATCACCGTTGAAGAGATCCAGCGGAAGGTGTCCGAGTATTACAACATCCGGCTTTCTGACATCATCGGCCCGAAGCGCTTGCGCTCCTATGCACGTCCGCGTCAGGTGGCGATGTATCTGTGCAAGCAGTTGACCAGCCGGTCGCTGCCCGAGATCGGCCGCCGTTTTGGTGGGCGCGATCACACGACGGTCATGCATGGCGTCAAGCGCATTGAAGAGTTGAAGCTGACCGACGGTCAGATCGCCGAAGATGTGGAAATGCTGCGCCGGTCGCTTGAAGCCTGATCCGCGCCTGTAGTCTAGGAAACCGCCCCGGTTCCTCGGACCCGGGGCGTTTCTTGTGCGCATTAGTCCACGGTTGGATCAGAACTGGTGCCCGTCAGGCACGCTGCACTTGACGCTGGACGCAATCCAACCCAGAAATCCGTAAAAAATCCTTGTGCCTCAGGGTGGAACCGCTAACGTGCCAGTCCCGCCCATGTCGGTACGCAAGTCAGAGGAATTGAGGGTATGAAGATCAGCATCGAACGCGGCACCCTTCTCAAGGCCGTTTCGCAGGCCCAATCCGTAGTGGAACGCCGCAATACCATTCCCATACTTGCCAACGTGCTGATCGAGGCGGAAGGCGATCAGGCGCTGTTTCGCGCGACGGATCTGGATATCGAAGTGGTCGACAAGGCCCCGGCGCAGGTCGAGAAAGCCGGTGCCACCACCGTGGCCGCGACCACCTTGCACGAGATCGTGCGCAAACTGCCCGACGGTGCGTTGGTCACGCTGACCGCCGACAGCGCGGCAGGGCGTCTGACCGTTGAGGCGGGTCGGTCGAATTTCTCGCTGGCGACGCTGCCGAAAGAGGATTTCCCGGTCATGGCGTCCTCGGAGTATCAATCAAATTTCACGGCTTCGGCTGCCCTGCTGCGACGGCTGTTCGACAAGTCGAAATTCGCAATCTCAACAGAAGAGACCCGGTATTATCTGAACGGTGTCTATATGCATGTGGCCGACGGATCCGATGGCGACAAGGTGCTGCGCTGCGTGGCCACTGACGGCCACCGGCTTGCTCGGATCGATGCCGATTTGCCGGATGGTGCAGAGGGCATGCCGGGCGTTATCGTCCCGCGCAAAACCGTGGGCGAACTGCGCAAGCTGCTGGACGATGATGAAATGGATATCGCGGTTTCGGTCAGCGAAACCAAGGTGCGTTTCGCCACGCCGGATATCACGCTGACCTCGAAGGTCATTGACGGAACCTTTCCCGACTACACGCGCGTTATCCCGCAAGGGAATACGCGCAAGCTGGAAGTGGATGCTGCCGAGTTCGCACAGGCCGTGGACCGGGTGGCAACGGTGTCTTCCGAGCGTTCGCGTGCGGTGAAGCTTCAGCTGGATGGCGACAAGCTGGTCCTGTCGGTGAATGCTCCAGACAGTGGTGCCGCCGAGGAAGAACTGGCCGTCGCCTATGGTGATGAGCGTCTGGAGATCGGGTTCAATGCCAAATATCTGCTGGAGATCGCGTCTCAGGTGGATCGAGAGAATGCGGTGTTCATGTTCAATTCAGCTGGCGATCCGACCCTGATGCGCGAAGGCAATGATCAGAGTGCGGTTTACGTCGTCATGCCAATGCGCGTCTGATCGCGCGGACGCGCGATGCCTCCAGTGGGAGAATTTTTGAAAAGATGAAGGGAGGGGTCATGGGATTGGCCCTGACCGAGCTTACGGTCTCGCATTTTCGGTCTCACAAGCTGGCGCGGTTGTCTCTGGACGGGCGGCCGGTGGCGATTCACGGGCCGAACGGGGCGGGCAAGACCAATATTCTGGAAGCGGTATCCTTGTTTTCACCCGGTCGCGGGATGCGGCGGGCAAGCGCGGCCGAGATGACGCGGCGGCCCGAGGCGTTGGGCTGGAAACTGTCGGGACTGTTGCAATCGCAGGGGCAGAATTTCGAAATCGAAACCTGGTCTGAGGGTGGTGCAGCACGGCAGGTGAGGATTGATGGGAAATCCGCCACCCAGATTGATCTGGGTAAACTTGCGCGGGTGGTCTGGCTGGTTCCATCCATGGACCGCCTGTGGATTGAAGGGGCCGAAGGCCGGCGCCGGTTTCTTGATCGCATTGCGCTCAGTTTTGATCCGTCTCATGCAGAGGCTTCGCTGACGTACGAAAAAGCAATGCGCGAACGGAACCGTTTGCTGAAAGAGCAGGTTCGGGACGCGCATTGGTATGCTGCGCTTGAGGGTCAGCTGGCCGAGATGGGGCATCGTATCCACGCAGCGCGATTGGCGGCGTTGAGCCATCTGCGGGTGGCGCAGGACCAGGCGGAAACGGCTTTTCCGTCTGCCGAGTTGGAATTGGTGCAAACCGATGGCGCGATGCCGGAAACGGCTGAGGATTTGCGCGAGGCTTTGAATGAAAGCCGGTTCAGGGACTTGGCTGCGGGTCGGACTTTGGTTGGGCCGCATCGGTCAGACTTGTATGGCGTCTTTGCTGCCAAGGGTGTTCCCGCCAAGGATTGTTCGACCGGTGAGCAGAAGGCGCTGCTGGTTTCATTGATCCTGTCCAATGCCCGAGCTTTGGCCGCAATGGTGGGTGCGCCACCGATCGTGTTGCTGGATGAGGTGGCTGCTCATCTGGACGCGGGTCGACGCGCTTCACTTTATGACGAGATTTGTGCGTTGGGTGCTCAGGCCTGGATGACGGGCACCGGGCCTGAACTGTTTGAGGAGTTGGGTGACCGGGCCCAGACGCTGATCGTGACCGAAGGCGATGAGGGGTCGGTCGTGGCGGCTTAGGCCGGTTCGTTGACTTTGCGCTCCCACAGGAAACCGCGCATGACTTCATCGACCGGTGTTTTGGCCATGTGGTTGACGTAGTTTGACATGGTTTTTTGTGCCAGGCCCAGCACCACGTCCAGAACCGCACGATGCGAATAGCCCGCGTCGAAGAACGCCTGAAGCTGTTCCTCGGTCGGGTTGCCACGGGTTTCCATCACTTGCAGGGTGAAGGTGCGCAGCGCTTCGAGCTTGGGCGAAGGCAGTGGGGTTTCATTGCGCAAAGCCTCAGTTATCTCGTCTGATACCTTCATGATCTTTGCGATGCCGGTGTGCGCGGGCACGCAGTAATGGCATTCGTTTTCCACATTGATGGTCTGCCAGACGACGGTCTTCTCATCGTTGTCAAAATCGGTCTGCAAGAACAGGCTGTGCAGAACTTGATATCCTTCAAGGTGCTGTGGGCTTTCTGCCATCACCTTGTGCAGGCCCGGCAAACGGCCAAAAGCGGCCTGGGACTTTTCCAGCAGTGGTTTGGATGCTTCGGGTGCGGATTCGAGGTCATGAGACGGGAAAGTGGCCATGTCGGAACTCCTGTTTCTGGCGCGATGGGTGGTATTTAGGGTTTCTTGAGCGACCGCTCAAGTATATATTTGAGTGAATGTTCAAGAATTGGTGATGCCGATGCCCCGCAAACCCGCATATGATCGCGACGCGTTGATCGAGAAGGCCCGTGACATCTTTTGGCGTCAGGGTTGGGCTGGTACGTCGCTGAAGGACCTTGAGCGGGAATTGAAGCTGAAACCCGGCAGTTTCTACGCGGCTTTCGGGTCGAAGGATGCGCTCTATGCGTTGACGCTGGAAAGCTACACGCAAGAAGGCGTGGCGCGCCTGAACGCCCTTGCTGAGAGACTGGGGCCGAAGGAAGCGCTCAAGGCGCAACCTCGTTTGGTCATCGAAGCGGTCGAGAACCCGGCAAAGGCTTGCATGTTGGCAAAGACATATGCCGAGTTGCAGGCGAAGGATCACGCGCTTGCGGATCAGGCCGCGCTTCACATGGCGGAAATGAAGGCGTGTTTCGCCGACCTGTTTCGCAGCGCCCAGGCTGCCGGTGAAATCCGGCCTGAACATAACCCGGATCGGCTGGCGGCCCGGTATCAGTCGGACATTCTGGGGCTTCGGTTGTCGGCCGAACGCAAGGATGTCGAGGCGCTGGAAATCGCGGCGGATATCGCTTCTGACATCGACCGGTTATGAGGTGGATTCGGATGGGCAGAAAACGACCCGAGCACACACAAAATATTGGGGGATCGCGTGACAATCCCCACCAGAAAACGTATAAGGTACCAAAATAATATAGGTACTGACTGAATGTCCGAAGACGCACAGGCTCCTCAAGAATACGGCGCAGATTCCATCAAAGTTCTCAAGGGCTTAGAAGCCGTTCGCAAACGCCCCGGGATGTATATCGGGGACACGGATGATGGATCGGGCCTGCACCACATGGTGTATGAGGTTGTCGACAACGGAATTGACGAAGCGCTGGCGGGTCACGCCGACCATGTGACCGTGAAAATTCACGCGGATTCCAGCGTTTCGGTCAGCGACAACGGCCGCGGAATTCCTGTTGATATCCACCCGGAAGAAGGCGTTTCAGCGGCAGAGGTCATCATGACCCAGCTGCACGCGGGCGGCAAGTTCGACAGCAACTCGTACAAAGTGTCGGGCGGCCTGCATGGCGTGGGTGTTTCGGTGGTAAACGCCCTGTCGGATTGGCTGGAGCTGCGCATCTGGCGCGCGGGCAAAGAGCACGTGGCGCGATTTGAGGGTGGTGAAACGGCAGAGCATCTGAAGGTTGTCGGCGAATGCGGCGATCGTACGGGAACCGAAGTGCGGTTTCTGGCGTCGACCGACACGTTCTCGAATCTCGAATACTCGTTCGAGACGTTGGAAAAACGGCTGCGCGAACTGGCCTTCCTGAACTCGGGCGTGCGGATCATCCTGATCGACGAACGCCCTGCCGAGCGGCTGGAAACCGAGCTGTTCTACGAGGGCGGCGTGAAGGAATTCGTCAAGTACCTCGACCGATCCAAAACGCCGGCCATGCCCGAGCCGATCTATATCAAGGGCGAGCGCGACGATATCGGTGTCGAGATCGCCATGTGGTGGAATGACAGCTACCACGAAACGGTGCTGCCATTCACCAACAACATCCCGCAGCGCGACGGCGGGACCCATGTGGCTGGGTTCCGGGGGGCTTTGACCCGGACGATCAACAACTATGCGCAGTCCAGCGGGATCGCGAAAAAGGAAAAGGTCAGCTTCACCGGTGACGATGCGCGCGAAGGTTTGACCTGCGTATTGTCGGTGAAAGTGCCCGATCCGAAATTCTCGTCCCAGACCAAGGACAAGCTGGTTTCCTCCGAGGTCCGTCCGGCTGTCGAAGGTCTGATGAATGAAAAACTGGCCGAGTGGTTCGAAGAAAACCCCAACGAGGCCAAGAATATTGTCGGCAAGATCATCGAGGCTGCGTTGGCCCGGGAAGCTGCGCGGAAGGCGCGCGAGCTGACCCGGCGCAAGACGGCGATGGATGTGAACTATCTGGCTGGCAAGCTGAAGGATTGTTCCGAGAAAGATCCGTCGAAAACCGAAGTTTTCCTCGTCGAGGGTGACTCGGCAGGTGGATCGGCACAGACCGGACGGGATCGTCTGACGCAGGCGGTTCTGCCCTTGCGGGGGAAAATCCTGAACGTCGAACGCGCCCGGTTCGACCGGATGCTGTCGTCTCAGGAAATTGGCAACCTCGTCATGGCGCTTGGCACTGGCATTGGCCGCGATGAATTCAACATCGAAAAGCTGCGCTACCACAAGATCGTCATCATGACCGATGCGGATGTGGACGGCGCGCATATCCGGACCCTGTTGCTGACCTTCTTCTATCGGCAGATGCCGGAACTGATCGAGGGCGGGTACCTCTATATCGCGCAACCACCACTGTATAAGGTTTCCCGCGGAAAGTCAGAGGTTTACCTTAAGGATCAGGCCGCTCTGGATGACTATCTGATCAATCAGGGCGTCGAAGGAGCGGTGCTGAAACTCGGCTCGGGTGAGGAAATCATCGGCCAGGACCTGACCCGCGTGGTCGACGAGGCGCGTCAGCTGAAACGTGTGCTGGATGCGTTTCCAACACATTACCCGCGTCATATTCTGGAACAGGCCGCCGTGGCTGGGGCTTTCGTGCCGGGTGCGGTGGACGCCGATCTGCAAGGTGTGGCTGACAAAGTCGCCGCACGGCTGGATCTGATCGCGTTGGAATACGAACGCGGTTGGCAGGGTCGGATCACACAGGATCACGGCATCCGGCTGGCCCGTATCCTGCGCGGTGTCGAAGAGGTTCGCACGCTGGATGGCCCGATGCTGCGCTCGGGCGAGGCGCGCAAGACCGGCAGCTTTACGCAGAGCCTGCAAGAGATCTACAACTCTCCGGCCACTTTGAACCGTCGTGATCGCAGCCAGATGATCCACGGTCCGCTGGACTTGTTGCGCGCCATTCTGGAAGAGGGTGAAAAAGGCCTGTCCTTGCAGCGCTACAAAGGCCTGGGTGAGATGAACCCCGACCAGCTGTGGGAAACGACACTGGATCCGGATGCGCGGACACTGCTGCAAGTGCGCGTGGATGACATGGTTGAGGCGGATGATCTGTTCACCAAGTTGATGGGTGACGTCGTGGAACCTCGTCGGGAGTTCATCCAGAAAAACGCCTTGAGTGTTGAGAATCTGGATTTCTGATCATGTGGTGGTCGTACAAATGGAGTTCAGCTGTGCGCAAAGACAATCGTTGTGAGCAGAACGTAGATGCCTGTCTGACGGCTGAGAAACTGGAGAGTGCCCGTAAACTCAGTCTCGACGTGTCATCAATATGAGAAGCAGCGCCCGAACAGGCAATTACTGCCGCGTAAGCATGGACTGAAGACAACCCCCATACGGTAGCAGAGCGGCGCAGAAGGATCCAGGAACGTGAGATGCCTCTTACCGATTTCCAGGAGCTGCGAACTCACTGATTCCTACGTATCAGACAAGCCTCATGCGATTGTTCACCTTCTTGTCACATTATCGACCGGGCGGTCTTAGTGAGACAGGTTGGCAATCCTTCGTTCACAATTCGCTCTCTTCAACTCCTGCCTTTCGCGGCAGGCGTGCATCTCTTGCTGCAGTCGGGAGGGCACCAGAAGGTGTCGGCGGCACGCGGAGCTTCTCTGCACTTCGCATCAATGACAGCTTCTTTCGCCAATTGCGAAACAATGCCCTTGAAATTGAAGACATCTGAAAAGCCCCTTTCAGTTATCCCGATAAACAACGTTCGATTTGAACTCCATTTGCCGGGGATCAGGCAATTTCGAACAATGCTGCAGCCCCCATGCCTCCGCCAACGCACATGGACGCAATCACATATTTTGATCCACGGCGCCTTCCTTCCAACAAGATATGCCCAACCTGTCTGGCACCTGTCATACCATAGGGATGGCCGATCGATATGGCGCCGCCGTTCACGTTGTAGAGCTCTGGGTCGATGCCAAGTTGATCGCGGCAATAGAGCGCCTGGCAAGCGAAGGCCTCATTCAGTTCCCAAAGTCCGATATCATCGATGCTGAGACCTGCATTCTTCAACAATTGCGGTATGGCATGGATTGGGCCGATCCCCATCTCTTCCGGTGCATTGCCTGCGACTGCCATGCCGCGGTAGATGCCAAGAGGTGTAAGGCCATGCTGCTCAACCGTTTTCCGTTCCATCAGAACACAGGCCGAGGCCCCATCGGAAAGCTGGCTTGCATTGCCGGCTGTGATGACCCCCCTTTCCAATACAGGATTCAATTGGCCAAGTGTTTCGGCTGTTGTGCCTGGCCGGTTGCCTTCATCCTTGGACAAGGTCACCTCTTCCAGGGTTTCCTCCCCGGTTTCGCGGTTCCTGACCCGCTTGGTGGCGGTGATCGGGACAATCTCGTCATCAAAGGCGCCAGCTGCTTGTGCCCGTGCAGTCCGCTTCTGGGAAAGCGCTGCGTATTCATCCTGAGCTTCGCGGCTTATCCCATATACCCGGGCCACATTTTCAGCCGTCATCAGCATCGGCATATAGGCATGTTCGCACTGAGCGGTAACGCTTGGGTCCTTCTCATCGTCTGCCCACTTCAGATACGCATTCTGCACGGCGGAAATATTCTCCTGCCCGCCTGCAACCGCAACGTTCTGCCCATCCACGATGATCTGTTTTGCGGCAGTCGCAATGGCCATCAATCCCGATGAGCATTGCCTGTCGATTGTTTGGCCCGACACAGTGACAGGAAGGCCAGCCGCCAGCGCGGATAAGCGGCCGACATTCAGTCCTCCTGTTCCGGCAGTCAGGACCGATCCGATCACAACATCTTCGATCAATCCGGGGTCCACACTTGCACGTTCAACAGCGTGCTGAATGGCGTGCCCCATCATGGCTGGGGATTTGATGTTGTTCAGCGCACCCTTGAAGGCAACCCCAATAGGGGTTCGTGCGGTAGAGACGATAACGGCTTCTCTCATGATTTTTCCTTTGTGGCCTCAAAGTGCTCTGCAAGCGTCACGCCCGTGTTTGCGAGTTCCTCCAGCAAAGGCGCGGGTGTGAACCACATCTCGCCATAGGCGCCCAGCGAATGCCGGTAGTGGTTCATGCGGTCCAGAATGCGGGGCAATCCGACTTCATCCGCATACTGCATCGGGCCACCGCGCCAGTTGGGAAAGCCATAACCGTTGACCCAGATCAGGTCGCAGTCGCCAGAGCGCGTTGCGATGCCTTCTTCCAGGATCAGAAAGCCTTCGTTGATCAAAGGGTATAGACACCGCTCAAGGATTTCCTGATCGTCTATGTGTCGGTGCGCTACACCATGCAGTGTGGCCAGTTCTTCGCTGATTTGAACAACCTCGGGATCTTCAACCCGTGTCCGGCCCTCGTAGATATAGCTGCCTCGCCCGGTCTTCTGACCCAGTCGTCCCAATTCAAAAAGCCTGTCCTGGATTGCCTGGTATGCCGGATCATGCGCGATTTCACTTCGCCGCTCCTGACGCACGCGGGCGCCCACATCGATCCCAGCCAGATCAGCCATCGCATGAATGCCCATGGCCATGCCGAAACCTTCGAGGACGTCATCTACCTGTTTCGGCGCCGCCCCCTCAAGCAGCAGCCGGGACCCTTCGCGGAAGTATGGCTCCAGCATCCGGTTCCCGACAAAGCCGTAGCATACGCCCACCGTGACAGGGAGCTTTCGGATCTTCTTTGCGACTGTGATTGCCGTCGCAATGACATCGGGTGCGGTCTTGGCGCCGCGCACCACCTCCAGCAAGCGCATGACATTGGCCGGGCTGAAGAAATGGAGACCAATCACATCCTCTGGACGGGACGTGACCGCGGCTATTTCATCAAGATCCAACGTCGATGTGTTTGAGGCCAGTATCGCGCCAGGCTTTGCGTGCCGGTCCAACGCTTCGAAAATCTGGCGTTTGACATTCATGCTTTCAAACGCTGCTTCGATGATCAGGTCGGCATCTGCGAGGTCCGCATAGCTGAGCGTCCCTGTGGCGTTGGATGCAATAGCCTCTGCCTGATCGGGACTGAGCCGTCCCTTGTCAGCTGCACGCTGGAAGTGCTTTGAAACTTGATTCAGCCCCTGTTCCAGCGCCCCTTGTGTAGTTTCCAAAAGTGTGACCGGATACCCCGCCTGAAGAAAGGCGATGGCGATGCCGCGCCCCATTGTTCCCGCGCCGATCACGGCGACCGATGCAATGTCACGTGGCCGCTGCCCGCGTGAAACGCCGGGAACCTTGGTGCATTCACGCTCTGCAAAGAACAGATGGCGGCCCGCGCGCGATTGAGGTGTGTTGAGCAACTCGGCAAATTCGGCCTTTTCCTGTGCAAGCCCCTGGACCAGCGGCAATTCGCAGGCGGCCTGAAGCGATTTTAGGCATCGTTCAGGGGCGACAAGGTTTTTGGACCTTGGCGCGATCTCGGTCCGGTAACCCGCGAGAAAACCCTTCGGATCAGGGTGTGCGACGGTCATATCCGCGCAGCTGCGCTTCGGATCCCCCTCACGCGCAATCCTGGTGGCGAACTCTATAGCATGTGCGCGAAATTCCTGGCCACTCTCGAAAAGTGCGTCGACCAGCCCGCTGGATAGAGCAAAATCGCCTTTCACAGGGTCACCGGAAAGGATCATCCGTGTCGCCACTTCCAGCCCGGCAATCCGTGGCAGTCGTTGGGTCCCGCCTGCACCGGGCAGCAGCCCCAGTTTGATTTCGGGCAGGCCCATCAATGCCTCCGGCGCGGCAACACGGTAGTCACAGGCAAGTGCGATCTCCAGTGCCCCCCCCATCGCAGGGCCTGCGATAGCCGCGACAACAGGTTTCCTGCTGGTTTCAATCGTTACGCACAGGTCTGGCAGATCCGGTTTGTCCCAGACCGCCCCTGTACGGAACTCGGCGATGTCAGCGCCGCCGCAAAAAAGCGGCAGTGCCGAACATAAAACAATAGCTTTGACCTGCTCGTCAGCTTCCAACTCATGAACGGCCGAAGAGAGCGCTTGCCGCATCTTCAGGCCAAGTGCGTTCACTGGCGGGGCGTTCAGCTCGATGACTGCAACGCAGCCGCTGCGTTCTTTAGAAAACATTTTTTGGGAAACCTCAGATGGACTTTTGGGCAAGACCTTGTTCGATCTCGGCCCAGTCGTCGAAGGGAATGACATTGCAGCGCGAACTCACGTTCTCAAGCCAGACAAAGACCGAGATGAACGGCAGATCATAAACCCGGGTGGCATGGGGCTCGCCTGCGGAGTTCCAGATAAGCGACCCGGCAGGATAGTCCTGCCATTCGCCGGATCTGAACCGCCAGCCGGATCTCTCGGACAGGTTCAGATAAAGCTCAGGCGCGTCGTGGTTATGGTCGCGGTACAACGTCCGCGGACCCAGCATGAAGATACCCAGGCTGAAGTCCGGATGGTGATGCCCGCAGGCGTCCGCGCCGATCAGCAGGGAATGCAGGTTGCAATTCATATACCCCTCTCCCAGGTCGGCGCCGGGCGGATAGAACTGCGCGTTGTCCTCGCGCCAGACCAGATCATCCTTGGCCGCAGACAGGCATCTTGCGATTTCCAGCAGTTTGGGCTCGGTGATGCCGGCGATGGCTTGTGTCAGCACCTGATCATGACGGGTTCCTTGCGCCGCAACATCAAGCTGCTGCTTGAAGGAAAGATCCATGGTCGCCAGCTTGTCCAGCGTCAGATCAACGCCGGGCGCATCGCTGCGGTGGGCCTCCAGATACGCGACAATGGCTTGGATGAGGGCCTGAATACGGTGCTGCTTGTCTGTCATGATTTCACATCCGCGCCTGTTGAAATCTCTTGCCGCAAAAGCTTCTTGTCGAGCTTGCCAACACTGGTCCTGGGAAGCCGTTCGACAAAGACTATTCGGTCTGGCACCGCCCACTTCGACAGGTCCCCCATATCAGCGCGCGACTGGAATTCTTCCAGGATGACTTGGCGCACCTGATCCGGTTCGGCATTCTTTGCAAGCTGAGCAACCAGCACCGGCCTTTCGCCCCACTTGGCATGTGGAAGGCCAATCGCGGCCACGTCTTCGACGCCGCAACAAGCGGAGGCTATGTTTTCCAATGCCAGTGACGAAATCCATTCGCCGCCGGTTTTAATCACATCCTTGAGCCGGTCAGTGATCTGCAGCGATCCATTCTCACGGATATAGCCAACATCCCCGGTGTGCAGATACCCGCCGGCCCACAGTTCGGCAGAGGCTTGCTCGTTACCGAGATAACCCTGGGTCAGCCAGGGTGCCCGGGCAACAACTTCGCCGGTTGTTTCACCGTCATGCGGGACATCCTTCATATCCGGCGTCACAACACGAAGGTCAACAAGTGGGCCGGGAAAGCCGGTTTGCGCCTGTCTCTCCGGATCATCGCTGGACAAATCTGCCACCGTCAGAAACGGACAGGTTTCGGACATCCCATAAGCCGCATGCAATGATATGCCAGCCGCAGCAGCGCGGTCCTGCAGGCCGCGCGGTAAAGCGGCCCCGCCAATGATTACTTTCCACTGGCTCAGGTCTGTCTGCGGGCAGCCGGGATGGTCGAGCACCATGGACAGAATGGTGGGCACGCAGTGGGAAAAAGTGACGCCTTCAGCAGCAATCAGCCGCAGAACTTCGTCTGGAGTGTAGCGGCCAGGATAGACTTGGCGCAGGCCCACCATCGTCGCGGCATATGGAAATCCCCATCCATGGACGTGAAACAGAGGTGTCAGCGGCATGTAGACGTCGCCGCGGTGAAATCCGGCGTTTCCGGGGAATGCACCAAAACCAGCGATCAGGCCCAAAGTGTGAAGCACCAGCTGGCGATGGGAATAGCTCACCCCTTTGGGGTTGCCAGTGGTTCCAGTCGTATAGAACAGTGTTGCGGTTCGGCTTTCGTCAAAATCAGGAAACTCAAACCCGGTTGGAGCGCCCCCGATCCAGTCTTCGTAACCGTCTCCGTTTCCGATGGGGACAATAGTGATGTCCCGGTCAAAATCCGATTTGATCTCATCAATAAGCGGCATGAAATCCTGATGCACTATGATCAGGTCCGGCTGCCCATGGTTGATTGTGTAAAGGACCTGCGCAGGCGACAAACGCACGTTGATCGTGTGCAGCACAGCGCCCATCATCGGAACCGCAAAGAAACATTCAAGATAGCGGTGCGTATCCCAGTCCATGACACCAACACGCATGCCCTCGCCAATACCGCTGGCCTTGAGGGCATTGGCAAGCTGGCCGATGCGTTCGTTGAGCTGAGCATAGGTCAACCGCATATTGGAGCCGCTGACGATCTCTTGCCTGGCGGAGACCAGCCTGGAACGCGTCAGCAGCTGCTTGATCAGCAACGGGTAGCCATATGCATTCAGCGAAGGTGGCGTGACGGACATACAGAAGGAATCCTTGGCTTTCTTCACTTGCCAATCTGCCATCTCTCAACGAGCCGAAGAATTGAAAGATTTTTGCATTCATCAAGAATTCCTAACCGGCGCGTTGAATGCGAAAATACCGTTTGACGGCATGTAAAGTTGGGCGAATATTCAATTCCACCCGCCGCCGTAATTTTTGCCGCCAGTTAGGCAAGCTAAAGGATGGCGGGCTGCAAGCATCGAGGAGGCCCGCCGGTGACGACCCATATGCCAACATTGGTATCTCTGCGCGCCTTTGAAGCCGTGGCGCGTAACAAGAGCTTTCGCAAGGCCGCTGACGAGATCTGCGTGACGCACGCGGCCGTCAGTCATCAGATCAAGGCGCTGGAGAACTCAATCGGAGTTCAACTTCTTGAACGCACAAGCCGGTCCGTCGAACTGACGCCTGCCGGCGAACAGTATTATCCGCCAATCCGTGAACACATTCAGGGGATAATCAAGGCCACCCGGCGCATACAGGCGCCGGACGAGCCCGATGTGCTGCTCGTTCAGTCTTATGCCAGTTTCAATACTATGTGGCTGCAGCCCAGGCTTGCCGATTTCCTTCAGGACAATCCGAACACCCGCGTGCGCATAATCTCAACCTTTGAAGATGGTGACTATGATGCGCACAGATTTGACGCCGGCATCTTCAATGCTCCGCCTTTTGACAAGAGATTTGACTACAGCCCGTTGTTTGAAACCGACATTTACCCGGTGTGCGCTCCGGAGGCTTTGAGTGATCCGGACATAGGCATGACACTTGATGAATTGGAGAGTTTCTTGCTGCTGGGCGTCCCGACCACGCCGTCAGATGTTGATGACTGGGCCTGCTGGCTGGAGGCGGCAGGCCTCCGCCGTGACGACATGAAATTCGGGTCCGTTTTTGACAATTATCCCCTGGTTCGTGAGGCAGTCCTGAAAAACCACGGGATTGGAATGGCCAGAGCACCGTTCTGCTCCCGTGACCTTGAGAGGGGCCGCTTGGTACAACCGTTCGCCCTCTCTGTTCCGGAGCCGAGCCAATGGTACCTTGCAAGGCCAAGAAACCGTGCAGCAAACCCGAAATTGGCTCTGTTCACCAAGTGGCTTGAAGAGGAAATCGAAGCTGACCCGACGATGAGACGCATTCCAGCCAACGTTTAGGCGCCGTCATTCAGGAACCACCGGTCAGCGCGTTCCAGATCAACGCTGACCGTCCTGGGGTGTCACCAGGTCACTCATTTTGCGTGCATGCGGTTCTTGGTTCCGCGCACACGTTCCGTTGCCTCCGGGCTGCCATCATGAAAGCTGCCGAACCAGTTGTCCCAGGGCATTTCCGGGCCGCCATAATTGCATTCGAAATACCGATGATGCAGTTGGTGATGGAACGACCCGATCTTCAGGTGGGCTTTGTCCCCCAACACCAGGTTTTCAAACCCGGCATGCGACGTGGCTGAAGCAAGCGCCAACGAAAATCCTATGAAGAGGAAGTGGATCGGATGCGCGGGCACAACCAGGAAGATCAGCAACAGGCTCATGTAGCCAACATGCTCGATCGGATGCATGGAAAAGCCAGACCACGGTGCAACTGAAACACTGCGGTGATGCACCGAATGCACACGCTTGTAGATCCATGGGATGTGCAGTGCGCGGTGCAGCCAGTAGAAATGGAAGGATTGTACAACAGGCAACAACAGAAACAGGGCAAAGAACCAGACCGGATTGCTCCCGGCCGAGATCATCGGTGCCCATCCATTGGAGTAAGCCATCCAAACGATGGCATCATAGAACGTCCAGACGGTCACGCCAGACAGGAGCGCATAGGTGACATTGTCCCAATACTGATCGTTCCACAGGAAGATGCGTGCATTCCTGGCTGGTCCGCGCCGGTCGAACTTGTAGTCGTCGCCCTGCTTTTTCCATCCGTAAAGCCACAGGTGCAGCCCTTGGGCAAAAATGGTCATCAGGATCAGGTTGCGCGCCCAAAGCTGCAATACCCATCCCCAGCTCAAATGCTGCATCTGCTCCAGGGGTGGCACCAGCCACGCCCAGATGGCCCAGGCCATCAGGGCGTAGATCAGGTATTCGGTGATCGGCAGCCAATTGGTCGCAAACCATCGGAGCGTGGCCACGGGCCTTGGCGGCCACGAGAAAAGCGGCGTAACGGCGACAGGCAGGTCTGGATGCCAGTTCCATTCTTTGCTTGCGCCAGCTTTCAGGTGTTTTTCCGTGGCCGACATGTGCGCCCCCTATGCGTCCAGCCAGATCTTATCCATGTGAATTTCAAAAGTGGGGTGCATGCCCATCCCTTTCACATTTGGGCGGTTGTGATTGTAAAGAGAACGCCAATACGGCTGCGTGATCACACCTTCGTCCAGCATGATCCTTTCCAGTTTGGCCATGATCCCTTTGCGTTTGTCAGCATCAGGGGTTGCCAGCGCGTCAGCCAGCAATTGATCGAATTCAGCATTGTTGAATCCTGTCTCGTTCCAGGCTTCGCCGGACCGGTAGGCCAATGCCAGAATTTGCACGCCAAGCGGGCGCATGTTCCAATTGGTCGAGCTGAAGGGAAATTTCGCCCAGTCATTCCAGAAAGATGCTCCGGGAACGACTGTTCGCTTCACCTTGATCCCGGCTTCCCGCAATTGCGCAGCCATGGCGTCGGTTGTGTTACGGCGCCAGTCATCGTCGATCGAAGTCAGCTCGTGCTCATAGTCTTCCATCCCTGCTTCCTTGAGAAGTTCCATGGCCCCGGTAGGATCGTGAGGTATCCGGTCGACTTCGGCATATTCGGGATGAATCGGACAGACATGATGGTTCTGTGCCGGTATCCCCAGCCCGTTGACCCCCAATTCGAGCAATACGGAATTGTCGACCGCCATTGACAGGGCGCGGCGCACACGTGCGTCGGCATAAGGTGCTTGCCCGTTCACTTCAGCGACCTGGTTAGGGCGGATAACAATGGTCGCTGCCGTCACGGCTTCGTTCTGCTGCAGGCCCAGCCCGGTCAGCACTGCAACAAAATCACCGCTGGATTCGTAGTTGGCGTCGATTTCTTCCGCTTCATAGGAAGACAGGATGGTGGTCGGGTCGGTGCCAACGTCATGATATTCGATCCGATCCAAATAGGCCCCCTGGCCCTCATTCCACCACGTGTGGCCTTCTTTGCGGACCAGCACGGCTTTAACGCCGACTTCATGACTTTCCAGGGTGTAAGGCCCTGTCCCCAGCGGTGCCTGAAACGGATCTGAACTGCCGGCGTCTGGATGAACGATAGCTGCGGGATAGTCCGCCATGCCGGCGATTAGTGTAATATCCGGGTTCGGCAGGTTCAGCCGGACGGTCGAGGCGTCGACCACTTCAATGGTTCCCTCAGCCGCCTTTGAGGTATCGGGATCAATCAATGTCCCGAACCGACCCGCCATGGAATTGCCTTCGGCCCCCTTATCGCACCACCGTTCAATATTGTATGCGACATGCTCCGCGGTAAGTGGATCGCCGTTGTGCCAGGTCACCCCGGGGCGCACATTCAGAATGTAGGTCTTTGCATCTTCGCTGATTTCCCAGCTTTCCAGAAGCATCGGCTCAAAGGTGAACTGATGCGTGTAGCGCACCAGATACTCAAGCCAGCCCCGGCTGATGTTGGCTTGCGGGCTGTCATCATAAGACCGCGGATCCTTGCCTTCCCGAACAACCATCCCGATCCGCAGCGTTCCGCCGGTCTTTGGTGTTTCTGACGCGAACGCCGGCGCATTCATGCCCAGCATGGCGTAGGCTGTTGCGGTAGTTGCCCCGAACGTTGTCGCCATGGCAAGGAATTCACGCCGGCTGACTTCGTCATTTCGACGCTTCGCATTCTGAGCAGAGTCTTCGAGGGTTGCGGGCAGTATGTCACAGCCGGACTTGTAATGTTTCATGATTTCCTCCCGGGTTGGCGGGCGGCAAACGCCGTGACCAGAGCCGGAAGGGCTTCTGGAATCATGAACGCTTACTTCCCATTGTCGATGGCACGCTTGGGATGAAACAAAGTCCAAGCCAAGTTATGCCTTATTTGTAATGGCAATATGTATCGGCGGGCCCGCGCTCGAAGAACTGAAAAGATTTTTGGATCATGTACAATCAGTAACCAGTGCCGGACCGGAGACGAACTTATGCGCAGGTAATCTCGTTCCAGAGTTGGAGAGATTCGGCACCGGCACGACTGTTGACAGGAACCGGTGGGAGGTGTGGTCCTCCCTGCGAACGTCCGTTTTGTGCTTTTCAGACTCATTCAAGTGGACTGAAGAAGCCGTCGACTTTGAGCTCAAGGGCTGTCGTCCACTGGCTTGTTCTTGGATGGCCGAATAGGACCGCCAATTCTCATGCGGCCTTGGTGATCCTCTGTCTGGCTGAGAGCTTCGCCGGGTTGCATCTCAGTATGTGTTCCCAGCCGATCTGCTGAAATTCCGCCGGCCAGCCCAACCTCAAACAGGCCTGGTATGCCCGGAGACAACGAATGCACAAACTTTAGAAGATTGGCCAAATCGCTCTTTTCCAAAGGAAAAAAATGTGGTTTGAATCAGATGTAGGGGCAGAATCTTGCTCACTGCGGGATGTGACTGGTGTCCGCAATGCATCAGGGATGAACCGCAGAACTATGCGCAGATTTGGCGCAAAGCTTTGGGCGGCAAATGCCGAATTTTCTCTTGGGAATGAATAAGGGCCCCGCAGCGCTTCGGGCGGCCCTACATCATGGTGTAGCAAGTTCCTTTGCCGAGCAGACTTGCGAATGAAGTCGGATGAAAAGCTTTATCTGACTGGTCCCTTGAATTTCTGGACTGATCATTCCACATCTATGCCATGAACAAAGAAATCCTTCCAATTGCCGACATCAAGTCGCCCGTAGGCCCGGGTAGGCCTCGTGCCTTTGACGAAGCCGATGCTTTGGAAAAAGCCTTGTGCGTATTTTGGCACAAGGGCTACGAGGCCGCGTCGGTGGACGATCTGACCAAGGCCATGGGTTTGAGCCGTTCCAGCTTTTATGGAACCTTCGGAAACAAGCAGGCATTGTTTCGCAAAGCCCTCAGCCACTATTCAAGACGTGGTTTGAAAGCTTTGCGCGACGTCGCGGACGCGGGCGGAGATGACCCCGTCGGCGCGATAATGGAAGCCTTGGCGAACCCGCAAGGAGGTCGTGACGGCTGCATGCTGATCAACTGCCTTACCGAGCTTGCCCCGCATGATGATGAAGTGGCCGATCTCGGGCGCCACCATTTGGAGAGCATTGACGAAATTATTGCGGAAGCGCTTGAGCCTTCAGATCCAAGTCTGGCGCTCGACAGGGCGCGCGCCTATGCCTCCCTTGCCATTGGCACACTAGCCTTGCGTAAGGCGGGCGTTCCCGCTGAGCAGATATCGCAAACCCTGAAACAAGCCCGGTTGGTGATTTCACCATAAGGTCTCCCGCCACCATTACGAAATGAAACCTAACACAAACTCAAACAAGAGACAGTGAGCACAATATTGGACTAGTTGGTCCAATAATATCTGAACGAAGTTTACCAAAGAAGGAAGCAGCAATGGCTGATGAAAAACTGTTCTCGGGCATCAAAGCTGGTGCAATCGAGCTGAAGAACCGCATTGTCATGGCGCCACTTACCCGTAACCGGGCAAGAGCTGAGGATGACAGTGTCCATGAATTGCAGGCCGAGTACTACGCGCAGAGGGCAGCTGCTGGTCTGATCATCACGGAAGCATCGCAAATCTCGCCCCAAGGCAAAGGCTATGCCTGGACGCCCGGCATTTATTCCAAATCGCAAATCGACGGCTGGAAAAAAGTGACTGAGGCAGTCCATGCCAAAGACGGGAAGATCGTGATCCAGCTTTGGCATGTCGGACGGATTTCGCACTACAGCTTGCAGGAGGGTGGTGAAGCCCCTGTTGCGCCATCCGCAATTGGCGCTAAGGCCAAGACGTTTGATGGTGAGCAGTTTGTTGAAACTTCTGAACCGCGGGCTCTGGCCATCGAAGAAATTGCTGACATCGTTGCGGACTACCGGAGGGCCGCGGAAAACGCCAAAGAGGCTGGTTTCGACGGTGTAGAGGTCCATGCAGCCAACGGATACCTTATCGATCAGTTCCTGCGCGACGGGTCGAACAAGCGTCAAGACGAATACGGTGGTCCTGTTGAGAATAGAGCGCGATTCTTGAAAGAAGTCATGGACGCTGTTGTCGACGTGTGGGGTGCCGACCGCGTCGGTGTCCGCCTCAGCCCGTTCTCGGACGCTAACAACATTTTCGACAGCGACCCACAGGCGACGTTCTCGCATGCGATCAAATTGTTGAATAGCTATGGGTTGGCCTATCTCCATCTCGTAGAAGGGCAGACCGGCGGCCCGCGCGATATTCCTGAAGGTGGTGACCTAAAAGCGCTCTATGAATTGTTTGACGGAGTGAAAATGGGCAACAACGCTTATGACCGAGACATGGCGATTGAAGCAGTTGAGACCGGCGCCGTCGACCTGGTGGCCTTTGGTCGGCCGTTTATTTCCAACCCGGATCTTGTCAACCGGCTGGAGAAAGACGCCGCACTGAATGAGCTCGATCCAACCACTCTCTACGGCGGCAATGAAAAAGGGTATACCGATTATCCGGCACTGGAAGAGGAAGCAGTCGCTGCAGAGTGATACATCGCTCTTAACCCCATAGCGACAGGCTATGCCAAGCAAAGTGAGCGCGCCGGCTTGGACGCGCTCACCCAGCAACTACGGAGATCTCTATTCTTAAGGCGAGGGCCTATCACAAGCCTGAAAATGAACTGCTGCCATATGATCAAGTTGGAATTTATCCTATCAGGATGCATCCTTGTTTGAGAGGCGCCCGGTTTTAGTTGAGGGAGACGTGCAGTGGCTACAATCAATTGAACGCGTTTCTCGAGCCGCGCATTGTCGCAAGTAAATCGTGCAAAATAGTTCAGTCTTTTGGCGTAGTCTTTGCGGTTACGGCCCCTTGTGTTGCTGAATCCCGCAAAGGTCCTCCTTAGGAACCTTGGGTTCTATGCAACTTTTCTTGCTTGGACTTTCGCAAATGTCTCCGATGCGCAGAAAGCGGGCTGTGCAAAGTCGTCCGGATTCGTCAATTCTTGCAATCTTCAATGGCTTTCAACGCTGTAAAGTCTTCGGACAAAGACCAATCATTCGAGTTCAACGTCGCTTTGTACCTCTGGATGTGACATCAAGGTTTGACCCTAGAACACTTTGCATCGGCTGCGATACGACGTGTTTGATCAGTATCTAGCCAGAGTATCAAGTATGGCTTGCCGCGTTGCGTCATCATTGTGGAAGATCCTGCCGGCGAGAAACTCCGATGGAAACTCAGGCCACGTTTTGCGCATTTCAGTGACCAGTCGTTGTGCTTCTTGCGAATGTCCCAGCTGATCCTGCGCAACGGCCTGGAATAGGAGCGACGGAGCACTTACGGGCGCACCGGCAGCGGGCGCGCCTTGAAATGCTTCGACAACCTTTTCGTAATTCCCGAGCATGAGCTGCGATACACCCCAAATATTACGTGCGCCAAAGCGGCCCGACCCTGACCTTAGTCTTTCGGGATTGCTAACCTCGGCAGCAAGTTCCGGTGCGTTAGCCAGGATGGCTGTGATGCCGACAAGATCCAGGATATGACCATCATTCGGAGCAAGTTCGACGGACATTCTTGCATATTTTTTTGCCTCGACTGGATTATTTTGGGCAGCCAATACCCAACCATTTGCACCGTTTGCCCAGGCATCTGTCGGAGACAGATCAAGCGCCCTTCCCGACATCTCCGAAGCCTTGCTGATGAGGTCATCTCTTTGCGCTGTGTCCGGGGACAAAATAGCCAAAGTCGCCAGAACTTGTGCCGATCCGGCGTAGCCATCGGAAAGTGCCGGGTCCAGCTCCGTGGCATGCTGGAACATTCCCAATGCTATTTGCTGTCGTTTGATATCGAAAACAGGAAAAAACATGCCTCTGGCTTGATCCGCAAGGTTAGCCGCCTGAAGTCTCGTCAAGGACTGCTCACCAAGGGCTGCTCTTTCAGCCTGTCCTAGGGATTGGGTTGGGGGCAGAACCACATTGCTATGTTGAGCCAGCCAAAAGCTAAGTCCAGCAATCAAAACAAGACAACCCAGTCCAAGCGGCAGCAACTTTCGCAAACGCGGATGTTCGGCAGGCACATCGCTACTCGGTACCTCTGAAGTGTCGTCTGCTGTCATATTTTTTTGCGAAAACCGTGGCTTGTATCCACCCGGATCAACAAAAATGCGAACCCCTTTGCCGTTCCATTGATCTTCGTAAAACTCATTAAGCAGTCGACGCAGCCGTCTGGCTTCAACGCGAACGAGATTTCGGCCACCGGTGCCATCAATACTTCGACCGTAAACTTCGACTGCGATTGCCTTGCCTCGGATTTGGGCGCCGCGACCAGCGAGAGTTTCTTCGACCACGTAAGTAATAAATTGCTGGAGTCGCGGCGAAGCCTGGAACGCGACGCTTGAAACAACGCTCTGAAGTGCCTGTCGGACAAGCTCCGGCGATGGCGGTGCAATATCTTGATCTATCGGCAATTCATTAGCTTGGTTCAAAGCAAACTCACCCCCAACTCACGGTGACTCACTTGGCCTGCATCGTCAACCGCACTCATCTTGATCTGAGAATAGATAGTGGGAACCATGGATAATCCAGTGACTTGGGAACTGAGTGACGAGCTTGCAGAGCTTTCCGATGCGCTTTCAGGGTATAACCAAGCGGATGCGTTGCTCAGCGAGGCAATCGAAGACCTGAAGAAAGTATCGGCACTGTTGGATGACACATCGATACCAGCCCCAGAGCGCGCGGAATGGACCCACATCAAATCTGAGCTGATCAACGAGCTTCGCCGGATGGTGAAGCGAAGCCTTCGCAACACTTCTAACTGAGGACTGGTCCATGACTAAGGAAGACACTGGGAAAGACCTGGGCAACAAACAGGGGCAACCAACAGAGCAAATAGAAGACCCATCGCGGCGGAGTGTTCTAAAGGGTTTGGCCACTGGAGCGGCCGCGACAGGGGCGGCTGGGTTTGCGGCAGGAAGTGCCGAGGCCCACGAAGGAGACGGCCCCCTGGGAGAAACACTCAAGAACCCATATGGCGGTCGACCCGCAGGCGGCATATCATTGCCAGAGTACTTCCGCCCGACGAAGTACATGACCGGTTCAAACGCGAACTATTTTCCACTGAGTGAGGAGTTGGGGCCAGATGAGATGCGCATCTCATTCTGTGGTTCAACACCGTATCCACCGCGCGAAGATCAGGCGGGTACTTGTATCATGGTGGAGTTGGGGAATGGAAAGCGGTTCTTCTTCGATTTTGGATCCGGTTGTGTTCGCAACATCATTGCCATGCAAGTACCTGGGCAACTGATCAACGACATCTTCATCTCTCACCTGCATGTCGACCACTATGCCGACATTCCGTATATTTACCCGTTCCGTGCCTGGTCGGGTGGCTACACGCCATTGCGCATTCACGGTCCCTCTGGTCGGACACCCGAGCTTGGTACAGCCGGAATGGTCAAAGGCATGCAACAGATGCTCAAATGGCATCTGGAGGCCTTTGATGTGTTCCCGATTGGGGACGGCTACGAGATCGAAGTCAACGAATTCGATTTCCGTCAGGAAGGCGGCATCGTTTATGACGAAGATGGCGTGACTGTTCGGTCCTGGCCACGAAGCCATGCCAAGGACGGTGCGGTTGGCTATCGGCTCGATTGGAACGGGCTGAGCTTTGTATGGACCGGCGATGGTCGCCCGGATGAGCTTTCACGGAAATACGGCGAAGGTGTTGATGTCTTTGTAACCGAAATGTCGGGACAGGATATTGGTCAGCTGATGACCTACAAATATGGTATCCCACAAGATCTCTTTAACTACACTATCGATACCCATCACACCTCCCACTATGCCGTGGGTAAGCTCTTTGCTGACACAAGGCCGCGTTTGGGAATGGTGACACACTATACCCAGGACGAAGACATCGATGCAGAAATGCTGGCTGGTATTCGCGCCCATTACGACGGTCTGTTCCAATGGGGTCTCGATGTAGCCGTTGTAAACGTGACCAAGGATGCAATCTGGTACAGGAAAGCTGCACTGCCCGGAAAATCCGGTACCGTTCCGCCATTCCGCGAACTGGCTGCGGCAGCTGAGGCCGGACGTATTGAGCTTCCGGATGAAATCACACTACCGAACCCGAGGCTCACCCGAGCAGATCAGCAAGATCAGAAGTACAGAGATATGGAGATTGATCCACGCGAGTACTACCCAACTGACGTTTTCCGAGCACCCGGCGGGGACTGGCCGCAGGACTTTACCATCAAAGTTTCGGATGTAATCGGCACGCGTGATGAAGACTGAGAGGAGATCGAACGATGATTGAATTTGGTTCGACTTCTGCGATCCCCGTGACGATCCTTACCGGCTTTCTAGGAGCCGGTAAGACAACACTTTTGAACCGCATCCTGACAGGCAATCACGGGTTGCGGGTTGCGGTTCTGGTAAATGACTTTGGATCCATCAATGTCGATGCCGATCTTGTAGTCGGCCTCGAAGATGATGTGATGAGCCTGGCGAATGGTTGCGTTTGCTGCTCGATACGAGATGACCTGATCGAAACGGTGGAAGCCGTACTTGCCCGGCCTGAGAAGCCGGAATACATCGTCCTTGAGGCAAGTGGAGTGTCGGACCCGTCGTCAATCGCGATGACATTTACCGATCAGAAGTTTCGGGACATGATCCGCTTGGACAGCCTAATGTGTCTTGTCGATGCGGAACAGCTATTTGCTGCGCCGGAACAAATGGAACTGAAGCTCCGTCAAATCGCGTTCTCGGACATGGTTATTTTGAACAAGGTCGATCTCGTCGACAGGGCAGCTGTTCAGAAGGTGCACGATTGGCTTGGGTCTCGCTTCCGTCGATATCGCCTGGTCGAAGCTGTCAATGCCGACGTCCCACTGGACATACTTCTTTCCGTTGGTCGCTTTGCCGCCGAACAGCTCGAAACAGCGATACCCGATCATCACGAACATGGACCAGATTGTGGTTGTGACCACTCTGATCACTCGGACAGTTTCTCAACAACCATGATGAAAGCTGAACGCCCAATAAGCCTATCTTCTCTCCGGAACGCAATTCGGAAGCTTCCAGGCGATGTCTATCGCCTCAAGGGTTTTGTTTTTAGCGAGGAGGACCCGGATCATCGCATTCTCGTTCAGGTCGTTGGAAAACGTATGGACATCGCAAGGGATGGGGTATGGGGCCACCGAAAACGCGAAACAAGGCTTGTTGCAATAGGTGCACCGGGTGCCCTGTCAGAATGCGAGCTTTCCGATGCGTTGTTGGCGACCGTATAGCGGCAAGTTCGACCAAACTTGCTTGCGTGTGATTCTTAAATTCCAACTCGTAACCGCTCGAAAACCCGCAGCGCCAAGGACCAAATAAGGAGAAACACCTGATTGCTGAAACAGATTGGGAAATTGGTTCAAGCGATCACATGACCCGCACCTGCCACTGCGTTTGTATTATCGGGCACGGCTGTATGCGCGCAGGACGTCTCAGGTCCAGAACTTGACGATGCAGCCCCGGAACCCGGATTGCCGAGTACAGCCGGAGGACAAGATGCCGAGTTGTTTTCTGCTTTCCACGGGCCCGAGGCGTTACCTCGGGTCGCAAATCTCCTTTTCTGGGGTTCTAGGGGCAAAGACAGGATGCCTATATTTTTTCAACCGAGGAAAATCTGGAAGCCATGCAGCGGGTGACGTCAGTGTTTTAACAAAGTCAGGCGAGGTCGGAACAATGCACTGCGCGTCAGTGTTGCACGCCAATGTTCCCGGTGAATTGCGTGCGGCGCTTCTCATCAGGGACTTTGGGAGCGATTCCGACGATCCACCCGTGGCAGTCGAAGTTATTGGCCACCTGCATTTCATCGAGGCCGCACTTGATCTCCGAGGCGCGATTGTAGCCGTAACTTCGAAAGCAATTATTGGCTGAACCACGATAGGCAAAAGGCATTAATCTGATCCAAGACACCCGCCGAGGCGTATTTATCAAGTACCTCTTAACAAGGAGAAAAGAATGCTTCCACCCAGCATTATCGCTGCGACCCTTGGGTTTTTCGCAGCCACTTCGCTTCAAGCTGGTGTTCAAATTCGCTTCGTAGAGGGCGCACCAAAGGATCGTTTTGTTCTGACAAATGTCGGAACGTGCGACGTCGTAGCCTCGACCGTCAAAATTGACTTGTCGCAATCTGCCGGAAGCTTGATTTTCGACGTTACCGAAAAAGGCGCTGGCGTGGAGGTTTTTCAACCTCTCGAATTCGTTGAAGGTGCTGACGCACTGCGTCAGCTTCCGTCGGTCGTGGACGGGCAAAATACAATTGAACTTGAGATCGCCTCCCTCGCGGCAGGGGAACAACTCGCTTTTACCATCGATGTAGATGACACCATTGGGCAACGCGAAATCACTGTTTCTGGGTCGGAGATCGAGGGCGCCATGGTGTCATATACTGCCTCGGATGAGACCAATACTGCGACCTTCTCTTCCGAAGCGTTCGTCAACGTGATGACCAAGGATTGCTGAGAGCTGCCCGGCAATGTCGAACTGGTTGATCCGCATAGCATTTCTTGCGCTCATGCTCGGAGGCGGCATCCTGATCGGGATACTAACCGCACCCGGTGATTGGTATGCGCAACTTTCTAAACCTGCTTTCAATCCACCAAATTGGATTTTTGGCCCGGTTTGGACGGCGCTTTATGTATTGATCGCGATGGCGGGTTGGCGCCAGTTCGAAGCAGACCGGAGCTCGGCCGCCATGAAGTTGTGGTGGGCGCAGATGGGGCTGAACTTTTTGTGGTCACCAACCTTTTTCGTACTGCAAATGCCGTGGGTTGCCTTTGTGGTCATTGTTGCGTTGCTGGCTGTCATCTTCGTGTTCATCGCTCGGGTGAGGAACTCGGATCCGGTCTCCGCGCTGGCCTTCCTGCCGTATTGTGCATGGGTCGCATTTGCCACGGCGCTTAATCTTTCCATTGCGATACTGAATTGAGACGGAACAACATGCGTGCCAACTTCTTTGGGCTTTTTTCGGGGCTTGTTATGCTCGGATCTACAATGGCACAGGCTGATGAAAACCTTGCTGAGGACTTTTCCAAGTCTCCGGAGACGCTTTGGGACTATGTTGCGGACACAGTCATGGGAGGCGTCTCTTCAGGGCAGGTGCAGTTTCGTTCGGAAGGTGATGTCGCATTCGCGCGTCTGATCGGAACCGTCAGTACAAAAAACAACGGCGGCTTCATCCAGTTCCGACACAAGTTGCCTGATCGGCCCGATGCGGGCGTATCGGGCGTAAGGCTGTTGGTCCGGGGTAACGGCGAGCAATACTTTGTTCACCTCAGGACACGTGGCACCGTGCTTCCTTGGCAATACTACCAGGCCGAGTTTCCAACTTCAGAAGACTGGACCGAAGTCTCTTTGCCTTTGTCAGCCTTCAAGGCTTCAGGTGCCATGTTGCGCGCTATTCCCGTCGCTGACGAAATCACCTCGGTTGGAGTTGTAGCCTATGGGCGCGATCACGAGGCCCGTGTGGATGTCAGCGAGATTGGGTTTTACTGAAGGTCGCCCGGGCGATGGCCAGAAATACGTCTGGGCGTCCCCCTTTCGGTGTAGCGCGCCCCCAAAAAGGGCGACATGCCATCAGATTATTTGTCAAAAAGACCTAAAGCTGCGACCCAATTGGCAAAATACTTAGGAAACCGGAAACTATGTGATCCCAGGCTGATCCTGTCGGCTCGGATTCATATTCAAGGACGTTGCCATCATCATCTCTTGTCGTCCATTTAAGCTGGCCAGCTTGCTCGAGTGTGACATGATATGTGTATGCGGGCAGCACGTCGTCCAGGGCACCCATCGTCTGTGCAGTCAATGCTGGCGAGTCAATCAGAATTCCCATCTCGGTGTTGATGTTGACAGACCGGGGGTCCCAGTTGAACGACCCTACGAACAAGTATCGGTCATCAACCGCAAATGCCTTGGAGTGTAGGCCTGATCGCGATTGAGCCCAGTTAATCCCGCGGCGTTGAACTTGATAAGCGTCGGGTCGCAGTTCGTAGAGTTCTACTCCACCGCGCAAAAGTGCTCGGCGTTCTTTAGCGTAGTGTGCGTAAACGGGTGCGACGTCGTTAGATGCAAGTGAATTGGTTACGACCTTTACGTCGACCCCGCGCTTCTCGAGTTCGGTCAACCATTTCACACCGTTGTTGCGCGGCACAAAATAGGCGGACACGATATTCACCTCACTGCGGGCATTCTCAAAATACGGAAGCAATTGAGATGCCAGAACGGGGTCTGAACTATCCAGACCCGCCGCTTTTGAAGGCGGATCAGCATATAGTTTCGCAGGCAGCCAATCCAGTGACAGGGCTCCATCTGCGAAGTTCTTTTGTGCTGACTTTCTGAGGGCGGCGCCGTACTGCGTTTGCTTCGCTTCTTCGACCAGTTCCTTCAACCTGCCTCGCGCATCGCTAAGGTCAAATTCTTCGGGTTCCCCAACGACCGCACGCGCCGGAACGGCGAACTCGCTGTTCCAGTAAGAGTCAAAGCTACGCGACACCTCGCGCACAACGGGGCCTGCGGCCAGCACATCCAGATCAGCGTAGTTCATTTCTTCCCGGGCCAGAAAGTACTCGGCACCGATGTTCCTTCCACCCACAATCGTGAACACATTGTCTGCCGTCATGGACTTGTTGTGCATTCTTCGATTGATGCGTTTGAAATCTGTGATACCTGCAATCAAAAGGCTCTGATCTCGCCAAAATGGATTGAATAGCCTGATCTCAATATTTTTGTGATTGTCCAACGCGGCCGTCATCGCGTCATAGCTGGACGTGTCCATGTCATCCAGCAACAATCGGACACGAACACCCCGATCTGCTGCCTGCAAAAGACTGGCTGCAAAAAGGTGACCTGTTGGGTCGTTGTGCAGAAGGTAGTATTGCGCGTCTATCGTTCGCTCGGCAGCAGCCGCCAACAGCAGCCGTGAAACAAGCGCTTCTTCTCCATCACTGATCAGCTTGATGCCTGACCGACCGTCTTTGGGGTCCCCTAGGCGATCGGCCGCCTGGCCCAGAGCCGTGCCCGAATTCGCCGGCAGCGCAGCCGATGCTGTCTTTTCATATGTACGGGATTTTGGAGCGCAAGCGACAAGAAACAGCGCGCAACAAAACCCAATCACGAACTTCCATTGCGCCATAGGTTTCCTCCAACCGTATGCCCTAGGTGACTACGCCGGACCATGCGATGGCAAGTTTGTTCTATGACGCCTGAGGTTGTTTCGTTTGTAAGTGTTGATTTCGCATACCAGCAATGGCGGAATTGTCAGTCTGATGCCGGGCGACGGTTTGATGGCTCTTTTTGGAGTTCCGCAGCCGCCGCCGAACTCTGCGCAAAGCTCAGTGTAGGAAGGGTATGAAATGCATAACACGATTGAGATGTAAGTTCACGCACGGCGCTCAGAAGGGAAAAGTAACCTGAAAATCAGCATCGGAATAGCGACTGGCGAAGTCGTCGCAGGCTATACCGGTACGGATAGTTGGGCGACGTATACTTGTATCGGATCGACCGTAAACCTTGCCGCTTACCTTGGGACAGAGACGCAGAAAACCGGAAGCCTTTAATTGATTGATCAAGAAATCTTCGATCTGTCGGTGGGGGCAAATGTGTTGGACACATTTGGTGGAACCATGATCAAGGGTTTCTCCGATCCATTCGGCATCCATGCGCTATGACCAATCGAGCGACCTCAAAAAATGGCTGAAATACTTGAAGTATTCGACGCAGTTTATGAGGACTTAGAGCGTAAAGCAGAACAGTCAGTAAGCTCGGACTATCGGTCAGGGGCGTACCAAATTGGCGAAGTGTATGCGCGTTCCTGCGCTGTCAATGGGACATTGTCTGGCATTTGTATTCCAAACTTAACGGCATCATACGCCGTCCAGCGGGGTGTCGGAATTTCAATCACTCGGGCGTAGTAAAACGCGCTTTCTAACGGATCAAAGTCGGGATCCTGCCACACGGTTCCCAACTCAGAAGCACCTATCGTGTTGGTCCACGAGGGGATTGAAAGGTTAACTGTGGTGCCTATGGATGGCAGCTTACCAGCGGCATCTGGTTCGCGGGAACCGGACCAGGCCACATCGTAGACTTTTTCCCGTTGCTCTCCATCTGCATCTAACCAACCCTTTATGATCTGGATTCGATCCAAGTTTGCTCCTATCGGATCACGAAGCGCGTATACCAGAAAAGTAGGAGAGCCTTCCCCAGGGCCAAGATCGCCACCCATCGGCACACCTTTGGTGTATCCCACAAGCGCCAAGTCCCGCCGCAAGGCATCCTCTTCGGTAAAAGTATATCCACCGAACATACGGACGCGCATTCGGGGACCTGTTGTTGCGTAAGTTTCACGCCGATGCATCGCATCCCAGATGGCTGTGCGGGAATTCTCCTCGGCCCATACTGCTGTCAGACCGCCGGTAATATATTGCGACGACCGCAGCGCAACAGTCCCGTCAGCATACGTCTTGCTGACATGTTGGCTCCGTTCTTCGCTGGGCTCGTAGCCGGTAAATTTTCCGAAGAAATTGTCGTTGTCTGGGGCGGTCAAACCTGTGTGCGTGTCACTGGCCCCACCCAAACCAAACTTGAAAGGGTTCACCCCAAGAATTTTTTGAAGCGACAGGCCGCGAAGCAACCCGGATCGGGCATATTCGCCGGGCAACATATCCGCCTCTTTTCGAACCGAAGCATCAAGGTTACCGAAGTCCCACGTTTCGAAGTCAGCAAATTCATCATCAGGTGAAAGGAGCGGGTGGGCCTCACCGTCCCCCTTTATCTGGGTTGGTTCATATAGCCTTTCCCATTTGTTTCGCGCTTCTGCATATGCGGGATCCAACGGCACCCCGTCTGCGAAATCGTCAACGAGCGGGAACATCCAGCCGTTCGATAAGTTTCCATTGTGCGGAATAGCAAGCACACGCCCGCCGGTTGTTTGCTCATAGTTTTCCAACCACTTCCAAAGATCACGAGGGTTTGGTGAGCCTACCGGGGGCGTCGTTGTATAAGGCAGTATCTGCCTTGTGAGCCCAGGGCCGTCGCGAAATATCACGTTTCGGTGCAAATTGTTCCCTGCAACCAGAGATGTCCATTCATAGGCTATGAAGGTGCTGAACACGCCGGGGTCATTGTACTCCTCCGCGGCATCAATAATGTCGTCCCAAACACGGGCGTAAGCGGGATTGCCGGGTTGATAGTTTAGCGCAGGGGAAACCTGTCCTTGAGCAAATGCCGCGGTAAGCTCAAGCGCAGCTGCCAAGGCGGCTTCCCCACCTTTGTTGAATTCCTCGTGGAAATATCTGCCTTGCTCATCCGCCAGGATGTTGGGTGCACCCCCAATGATGTCGGTGATTGCTCCCATCGCATCCGAATGGTCTGTAATCATGAAGAAATCGAGAGGTATCGAAAGTTTTACTGGTTGACCCGTGTTAGAGATTACCTCTTCGCCACGCGCAAACCGATAAGCATCTCGCGGCATCAGGCGTGTCCCGCCGCCGCCAGCATCCCCGGACAGTCCAGTATGAACGTGGGTGTCTCCAAAATAGACTTGAGTTGGATACGCACGCTCAGCGTAAGGTGAATAAGGGCGACCAGAAGGTCCAGAAAGCCCAGACGGGTTTATTGCATCCTGAGCAAGGATTGGGTTCCCCAAAATGAGAGCGAGGGGCAAAACATAGCGAAACAACTTTTCCTCCATAATTGGAGGCATCATAACACAACACCGGTACGGAGTTTTCCGGCCGAGAATAAATGTCTTCTGCACTTGAGGAGTAGACCCTCGGTGAACTTCACCAAATGGCTGCAACGAGCCGGGCGCAGCAAATTATCCCGTGGTCCTAGCGGTTTAATGAACTTTCGAAGAGCCGTGCAAGTGGTTCAAAGGCTGTTGAGCCGATGCTTCTCGAGTATCCCACAAAGCATAGTCTTGGCTTGGAGCCTGTGTTCTCGATGGCGTTCGCGCGCCACATCCGGCCGACCTTCACTTATCGCTTGGAAAACAACACGATGATCCTCATTGGATTTGACTGGTAGCGGCCTGATAAACAGTGTCGTTGCGCGTGCGCGACGAACCTGGTCGCTCATCATGGCCACAATCGCTTCGACCCGTTTGTTGCCACCTAAACGCACGAGTTCCTGATGAAACAGCTCATCGGCCTCGGCCCAGGCTTCCAGGTCTTCGGCTTCGATGGCTTGGTCCATCTTTGCAATTGATCCGGCGAGTACGGCCAATTCATCTTCTGAGTAACCCGCTTCGGCGGCGCGCTGTGCTGCGAGGCTCTCGAGTTCCGTCAGTATGTCGTAAATTTCACGCATATCGTCTGATGAAACAGGCAGTATCCGCACACCCTTGCGGGGCCGCATTTCCAGCAACCCCTTACTTTCCAACATCAGCGCAGCTTCTCGTATCGGGGTGCGGGACATGCCAAGGGTTTCGGCGAGTTCCGACTCCAGATGGTCAGTTCCGGCAGCAAGTTCGCCGGATAGGATCATCCGCCGCAAATCCCTTACAGCGCGTTGTGTATTGGAAAGAGTTTTTGCGTCCTGATCCTTCACGGCGTCTCCAGGTTGATCTTTCGTCCCTCCGCAGCCGAGAGATAGATTTTCTCTTCTATGCGGATCACATCCAAATATTCTCGGGCCGTGTTTTCCAGCGGCGTGCCCCGTAGAAGGCCCGAAACGACGTGACTTTGCAAGGCGTGGACGCAGTCTCCTCCAAATCCATCGTGATCGCTCGGAGGTAGAATCTGCTGTCGCTTCTGTTTTCCAAAAGCGCGGAATTCCACTGAACCGTCGCCGTTAAGAACCAGCGATCCTTTCGTTCCTTCAATAAGCGCTTCGCCCATGGTTTGGCGCAGGTTTTCGGCACTGTGATCAAGGCACCTGTTCCCGTCGAACAGAGCTTTCAAACCGTTTGGATGATCAAATAAGATGTAACCTGAGTCCTCGCCTGCGATAACGGGGTTCACTCGACGCAGGTCGGCATAAACCGCGCTGGGCGCCCCGAACAGAAACCGGAACGTGTCTACCCAGTGAACCGCTGTTTCATGAACGAGGAAACGCGGCATGTCCTGAAAGTAGGGCTGCCGGTCAAGATAGGCGCGTGGTCCCTGTCCGTCGCCGGGCCGAAGCCGGAAAGTCGCTTGAAGAGGCGTTCCAATTCGACCTTCAGCCATCGCTTCTTTGATTGCGCGGTACCAAGGCTGGAAACGAAAGTTCTCGTGTACAACAATAGTTGCGCCAACCTCATCTGCTTCGGAAACAACCTCCTCCGCTTCACCCAGAGACAAGCAGAATGGCTTTTGGCAGATCAGCCACTTGATACCAAACCGCAGTGCCGTGCGGATGGCCTCGGCCTGCGCCACAGGAGGAAGGATGATGTCCACGAGATCTGGTTCTTCTGCCTCCAACATTTTCGACAGATCATCATAAGCCGCCAGCCCTGTTTCCCTCGCTTTTTTGATATCACGGTTGCAGGATGCAACTGGAACAGCGCCAGGCATTCTTGACCAGCTTTCGTAGTGGAACTTGCTGAAGTATCCCGCACCTACACACGCGACCCGAATGGCTTCTTTAGTACTCATGCCGGCAATGCTTCCAATACCGCTGAGGCTGCTTCCTGAGTTCCAGCTTTGCCGCCCAAGTCTCGCGTCAGGTTTTGACCGTTCGCCACCACCTTTTCTACGGCCTCGCGCAATCGAGCGCCGTCGCTGGACAGTTCCGGGTGATCATGGGTCAAACCCAACCATTCAAGCATCATTGCCGCGGACAGGAACATTGCAAAAGGGTTGGCAACACCCTGTCCCGCAATGTCCGGAGCGGAGCCGTGGCAGGGTTGGAACACGGCGTGGTTCAATCCGATATCTGCTGAAGGAGCCAGTCCAAGACCGCCCATAAGACCTGCACCAAGGTCAGAGAGGATATCTCCGAACATATTCTCAGTTACCAAAACATCGAATTCCCAAGGCTTCTGGACCATCCAGAGGGCGGTCGCATCAACATAAGCATGGTCTGCTTGTAAATCGGGATGGCGTGCGGCCTCGGCGTCAAAGATTGATCTGAAGAATGCAAAGGCGCGGAATACATTGGCTTTGTCGACACAGGTTACTCGTCCCGGGCCGCGACCGGACGCCTTGCGGTTGTTGGCGAGGTCAAACGCGAAACGGAATAGCTTTTCGGATACCTCGCGGGTGATCAGCAGGGTTTCACGCGCCTCATCTTCCGTGACTTCGCCCGTTCCTTGGGTGAAGAACAACCCTTCGGTGCTTTCACGAATCAAAACAAAGTCGATCTCTTTTCCGGGAGGCAACGCCAAGGGTGTCATTTGTCCGCTGCTTACCTTTACCGGACGCACGCCAGCAAAAAGGCCAAGCTGCTTTCGCAGGTCTATCTGTGGAGAAATCTCGGTTCCGTCAGGATATCGAACATCCGGTAAACCCATTGCTGACAGCAGAATCGCGTCGGCCTTGCGTGCAGTTTCGAGTGATCCTGTTGGGAAAGATTCTCCAGTTTTGGCGTAGTGGCCTGCGCCTGCTGGTGCGTCTGTAAACGCCAACTCGTAGGTCGGATTACCGCGCGAGAGATGGCGCAAAATTTCAAGCGTAGGCGCCATAATTTCCGGGCCGATCCCGTCCCCGTGGAAAACCGCGATATCGTAAGTCTTTTTCATTTTGGCCCGCTTCCTTCCCGTTTTGCATTCATAGCGCGATAGCAGCTTCCACTACAGTCCGTTGACAATGCATTCTTTAATGTATACGCAAATAAATGCAACAATAAACGCGAAGTTGTTTTGGGAGGACTTGGAAATGAAACTAAAGCTAGGGCGGTTAGCGGCCGCAGCCGTGATGGCGACCGGGATCGCAGGGGCAACTGCCGCGCAGGATTATCCCTATCGTGATATCACCACAGCTGTGGTCTGGGGGGCCGGTGGCGGCACGGACACGATTAACCGAATGATCATGGCCGAGATGGAAAAACACCTTCCGGTCTCGATCAATGTGATCAATCAAACAGGTGGGGTCGCAGGCTCCAACGGCATGGTCTATGTCATGAACCAACCAGACGATGGTTATACATTGGTCGGGCTGTCAGAATCGAATGTCACGGCCGCTGTGCAGGGGGGGTGGGACAAGAAATTTGATTTTTGGTACCCGTTCATTGTTGGCGGATCACCTGATCTGATCTCGGTTCCGGCGGACAGCCCTTACAATACGCTGGAAGAACTGGTCGACGCTGCCAAAGCTGCTCCGGGTACTATTCCAGCAGCGGCTTCCGGTGCAGGTTCGATCCACCACTTGAACCTTCTGGCCATCGAAAAAGGGTCCGGTGCAGAATTCAAGTTTGTTCCATACAAAGGCTCAGCACCCGGGCAGGAAGCGGCGATAGCGGGTGAAGTTGCGTTGGTTGTGACGTCACTGGCTGAACAGGCTCCATTGATCGAGGGTGGCCAATTGAAACCGCTTGCGATGTTGACGCCCGAAGATGCGCAGATTGCTGGCACAACAGTCCCATCTGCCTTTGGCATCTATGACGGGCTCGACCAGTATCTGCCGCTCAAACAGGCTATCGGGTTTGCAGTTCACAGTTCAGCCGGAGATGACGTAAAGGCTGCGCTTGGCGATGCGTTCGAGCAGGCGATTGCGTCCGACACCGTCGCTGAATGGGCTGCGGCAAACAAATACGATGTCGGCGGTCAGCACGGCGAAGAAGCTCAAGAATTGTTTGCGAACCTTGAGGCTACCTTTGCCTATACCTTGCAGGACCTTGGTGCTGCCACTGTCGATCCGGCCTCGCTGGGTATCGAGAAGCCCTAATCCGATCAATTTTGAAAGGGCGCGTTCGATCGCGCCCTTACCTGAAGGAGGCAGGCCATGGACAAACCTGACGAAACACTGATCCTGCGGACGCGCGATTTTTGGGCATCGATTGTTCTGATAGCAGTTTCCACCTTTTTCCTTTGGAAGACGTCGGACATCCCTCTTTGGGGTGAAAACCGCGCAGGTGTAAGTGGATCTGATTGGTACAACTCAGCTGCAATTGTACCGCTGTTCATCTTCGGGGGATTGCTTGTTCTTTCCTTCATTTTACTGGCTATTTCGGTCCGTTCGGGCGGAGCTCAAAACGCGTTCAGTGCCTTGGGGATTGGATGGGATAAGTGCGAAGCCTACCGTGCTTCAACAATAGGCCTGATCCTTCTTGCATATGTCGTCGGGCTGGTTCCCCGAGTGGACTTCATTCTGTGCTCTGGGTTGCTGATCACGGCTTTGACTTACGGCTACTACGGGGGTCATGCGCGGCGTGCTTTGGTGGCCTGTGTCGCAGTTGTCGCTGCCGGTTTGTTTGCGTTCGCCGTGTTTCCTGCTCAGGCGGATTGGAATGAACACGGTGATGATTGGTTTACATTGGCCGTTTGGGTCACGCTTACACTTGTGGTGTTGACCAAAGCGGTTACTGAACGCGTTTTGCGGTTCGTTCCAGTGGTGGCGATACTTGCCCCGCTCATCCTTGTAAGCGCGATGGCCTTTGTATTCCGGCAGAACGTGCCCGCGCGCGGCGGGCTGATCTTCAAGCAAATCGAATACCACTATTACGTGACGCTTCATCCTCTATGGAAAGATTGATCGGATGGACTTTATCCTTTCGCAACTGGCTGGATTTGGGGCCGCTTTCGTGGGCCTGGCAGTGGACCCGCTAACCTATCTGTATTTGATTGCATCCGTATTCCTGGGCATCGCATTCGGAGCATTGCCCGGACTTACGGCAACTCTGGCAGTGACGATCCTGACGGGATTTTTTGGCAACAAGATCCCATTGGACTATTCACTCATCGCATTGCTCGGCGCCTATGTGGGCGCGATTTACGGCGGCTCTTACCCCTCAATTCTATTGAATATACCGGGCACAGCAGCCAGCGCGGCGACGGCCATGGATGGCTATCCTCTGGCCAAAGCGGGTCGAGGGGGCGAAGCATTAGGGCTCACCACGACGGCCAGTTTCATTGGCACAGTAATCGGGACCATCACGCTTTTGATTTTCGTCTGGGCGCTGCTTTTGGTTTCAAAGAACATCGCAAGCCCGGAGAAAGCACTGCTGGCCCTGTTCGGCATTCTGCTTTCTGGCACTTTGATGAGCGAAGACCTGGTGATCAAGGGATGGATCGCTGGTCTGATCGGGCTTGCGATGTCCATGGTGGGGCTTGACCCTCTGTTGTCTGAACCACGCTATACTTTCGGCTGGTCTTACCTGATGAGCGGATTTCAGGTCGTGCCAGTTTTGATGGGGGCCTTTGCCATTCCCCAAATCATTGACGGTTTGAGGCACGTTGAGGCCGGGAAAGTTCTGGCCCTGAAAGGCCGTATTGTTCCAAACCTTCGCTCTATTCGGCGCTACCTACCGACCATTGGCCGGTCAGGAGTGATCGGAACCGGGGTAGGAGCACTTCCCGGAGTGGGCGAAGACGTCGCCGGTTGGGTCAGCTACGGTGTTGGCAAGACCGTATCTGCCGAGGGCGACAAATACGGAAAAGGCTCTTTGGAAGGTCTGTTGTGCTCTGAGACTGCAAACAATGCCTGTATTGGTGGTGCTCTGATCCCGCTTTTGGTGTTGGGCATTCCCGGTTCGCCACCGGCCGCCGCTTTGATGGGCGCTTTCAAAATCAACAACGTGATCCCAGGCCCGACGATAGACCCCGAGATCATTCTGCGCGTGGTTGCAATACTTGTGCTGGCATCCCTGACAATGTTCCTGATGGGGCTTTTCACGGCTCGGGTATTTATCAAGATACTCGCCATCCCGCAGACCATCTTCTTGCCCGTCGTTATGGTTCTGACAACAATTGGATCTTTCAGCGTTGGTGGGGGCATCAATGATCTCTATCTGATGCTTGGTGTGGGTGCCGTTGCCTATTTCATGAACCTGATGAAATACCCAATCGCCCCGTTGGTGATTGGTGTTATTCTGGGAAGCCTGTTTGACGAAACCTTCCGCCGGTCGCTGTTCTTGTCGGACGGGGATCTTTCGGTCTTCTTTTCACGACCCGGTGCGACCATTCTGCTGCTGCTCAACATTGGTTTGATCCTCAGCCAACTGCCTGTCGCAAAGCGCGCTTTCTCACGCCTAAAAGGAATTTCTGTCTGATGTTTGCGGTTACTGTCACCTTCACTCTCAAGCCCGGTACGAGAGACACCTTTTTACCGCTGATGGTCGAAAACGCTTCAACCTCTTTGCGTGAAGAACCCGGATGCCATCAGTTTGACGTTTGCCTCGGTGACGATCCCGAGACAGTGTTCCTCTACGAGGTTTATGAGGACGCTGCCGCGTTCGGCGTTCACCTCGAAAGCCCGCATTTCAAGTCCTTCGATGCTGCGGTGGCTGATATGATAGAAGCCAAAGCTGTTCACCAGTATTCCGAGGTCATCCGATGAACGATTGGGAAATCCACGCCGTCAAATATGCAGATCGCAATGCCCGCACTCGGCGCGATAGCTTCATCTTGGATGACAATCACGACGCGCCTCACGCGATGGATTATTTCGTTTGGGTGCTCAAACGCGGCGACAAAGTCATTCTGGTAGATACTGGTTACGATAGCGGCGAGGCCACTGCCCGGGGTCGTCCCATCGCGATGGACCCTCGCGAGGCTTTGCGGCCCTTAGGTATTTCGCCCGAAGCGGTGACCGATGTCATCGTGACCCATCTTCATTATGACCACGCGGGGGGACTGCATATGTTCCCTAACGCGAAGTTGCATATGCAATCGGCGGAAATGGCCTTCGCCACGGGCCCCTGTATGTGCCACGATCATCTGCGTGCGCCTTTCTCGGCGGGCCATATTTGCGAGGTCGTAAAGCGTCTCTATTCAGGCCACGTCATATTCTACGACGGAGAAGCCGAGATAGCTGATGGGGTCACGGTGCACTGCATCGGGGGGCATTCGCGCGGGTTGCAATGCGTTCGGGTAAGGACGTCAGGCGGGTGGATGGTACTCGCCTCAGATGCCTCGCATTACTACGAGAATTTCATGGCGCGCAAAGCTTTTCCCATCGTCGTCGACCTGCAGGACATGATGGATGGTTTCGAGACGCTCGAGAGGTTGGCTTCGCATCCTCGACTCATAGTGCCCGGCCACGATCCACTTGTGCGCGAGGTTTATCCCGTCGGAGCAGCACCGCATATCCATAGGTTGGATCCAGGGCCGACGAGGGACATCAAATTATGAAGATCGGCGTCATAGCGGACGACTTCACTGGTGCGAGTGATATTGCGAACACCTTGGCAAAGGGCGTTGAGCCGGAAGGTGGGTTACGAACGGCTCAGTTTACAGGCATTCCAACTACCCCGGCGGACGAGGCGATCGAAGCGGGTGTGATCTCTCTCAAAAGCCGCACTGCACCCGTCGATGAAGCCATTGCAGATAGCGTGCGCGCCCTGCGCTGGCTCGCGGATCAAGGATGCGGTCAGTTCATTTTCAAGTATTGCTCGACCTTCGATTCCACGTTGGCGGGAAACATCGGCCCCGTTGCGGAAGCGTTGGCCAATGAACTGAGTGCGCAAAAGGTGGTTTTCTGTCCGGCCTTTCCCACCACGGGGCGTACCGTCTATCAGGGACATCTTTTTGTGCACGGCAAGCTGTTGCACGAGTCTGGGATGGAAAATCACCCTCTTACTCCGATGACGGATGCAAACATCCGGCGATGGTTGCAGCGTCAGACCGAAGAAGCGGTCGGGTTGGTGCCCATTGACGCCGTGAAGCAAGGATCCGAGGCGATTGCTGCTGCTTTGAAGAGCGCCGACGAACGATTTGTGATTGGCGATGCGATTTCGGATGAAGATTTGTTGACCTGGGGCGAAACTCTAAAGGATGCCAAGCTCATTACTGGGGGATCGGGTATAGCACTGGGGTTACCAAGAAACTTCTTGAGAGGGGCTTCACCCAATAGTGCTGGCAGTGTGTTCCCCGGTATCACGGGGCCCGAGGCGATCCTTGCGGGGTCTTGCTCAGGCGCTACCCGTGAGCAGATCGATGTTCATGCGAGTTCCCATCCGACCTTCGCAATTGATGTTCCGGGCGTCATTTCCGGGGATGTGACCACGCAAACGCTTTTGGAATTCTTTGAAACGCATTTGGGTCAGGCGCCGCTCGCATATTCGTCGGGAAACCCGGAAGATGTTCGCGCGATCCAAAACCAATTTGGTCAGGAAGAAGTAGCGGAAAAGCTGGACAATCTCTTTGCAGACACCGCGCGAGAACTTGTCCTGACGGGGTACAAGCGATTGGTGGTGGCAGGAGGGGAGACGTCGGGCGCTGTCGCCAAGGCTGTGTCTGCGGCACTGGGTTCTCCTGCCATGTCGGTTGGGCCAGAGATTGACCCGGGCGTGCCGGTCCTGAGCGTTGGAAAAACTGAACCCATCGCGCTGGCGTTGAAGTCTGGAAACTTTGGCGCTCCGAACTTCTTTGCGAAGGCTCTCAGAATGATGGAGGCAGGCACATGAAATCTGAAGAATTGATAATGCGGCATCAGATGTCGGAGTTATGTGCCTCGCTGTTTGAGCGTGGATTTTCCGTCGGCACTGCGGGCAATGTCTCCGCTCGTCTACACGACGGTATCCTGATGACGCCAACCAACTCAACTTTAGGAAATATCAAACCCGAGCGCATCGCCAAGATTGATTTGGATGGAAACCACGTCTCTGGCGACAAGCCGACCAAAGAGGTTTTTCTGCATCAGGCCTTTTATGAGACTCGACCAGAAGCGGGCGCGGTGGTTCATTTGCACTCGACCTGGGCCACCGCCCTGTCGTGTCTGGAAGACACCAATCCAGATGATTGTATTCCTCCGCTGACGCCGTACGTGGTGATGCGCGTCGGCACGGTCAAACTTGTTCCATACGTCAAGCCGGGTGATCCGAAATCTGGTGACCTGATCCGCGAACTGAGCGGTAAATACAGTGCTGTACTGTTGGCCAACCACGGACCCGTCGTCTCGGGAAAGGATCTTTTCTCAGCGGTCTGTGCAGCAGAAGAGTTGGAAGAAACGGCCAAGTTGCTCGTGGCACTGCGGGGGATGCCAACCCGAACGTTGGATGCAGAACAAGTCGCAGAACTCAAAGAGACATTCGGAGGGATTTAATCCGACGCCAAATACTGACTGTGCAGACTTTTGGGCAAATCGTGCAGGGCTATGGGCGTTAAACTTGAGTTTAATGAACGGAATCTATGGCAAGAAAGCCGCGTTTTGAGGCACCTAAGCCCGGTGTGGCTTATCAATTGCGGGCGTTCTTTGCTGGCCGAATGCAAATACTGCACCGGTCTCCGACTAACGCTTATGCTCTCAATGTCTCATTTCTCACGGGTGACCGGGACTTCAGTTTAGATGACAAAAATTAGATTTCGGCGGAGCGTGCGGTTCAAATACAGGGGTGTTTTTGATGAACTGTGGGCGGAACTTGCGGCCTAGCTGCTTCTTCAGCCACCGGTTCTCGGAATCCAAAGCACGCAGCTTCTCGTCAGACAGTTCCATGCCGCCATACTTCGATTTGTATTTGTGGAAGGTGCTCTGGCTGATCCCAAAGTGCTTGTAAACATCCCAGTCTTCTCGCAGGCTTCTTGTTCGTTGATCATCTGAATGATCTGTTCGCCGATGAATCCCACGTGCACTTGTCCGTCCTTTAGTTGACCAGACTCTACGCAAAACTGGAGGAGATTTACGGGCTCAGGTCATGTCCTGAAGAAACACAAAAGTCTTGATCTGACCAAATCCCGGCGGCAGCATTGACCTGCGTTGTTCGAAAAATGGGGATACCGTTTGCAAGGCCTTCTTAGTTTCTTCCCATGTAGAGTCTCGGGTTGCTTGCGATGATACATTCCTCACCTGAACTGCTGGCAGTTTCCAGGCGTTGGTACGAGATTCTCAGAACCAAAAAGAATACTGAGGAATTGCGGAACTTTCTGTCGAAAGCAGAAGAACTTCGGTTCGTTGGAACCGGCGAAGGCGAGTATTGGAGCGGGCAAGCCGTTCGTGATGGGGTTAGCGGCTTTTTTGCGGAAATCCCGGCACCGGTCGTTTTCGAAGAAATTGAAGCGGAAGCCTTCGAAAACGGAGAAACGGGATGGTCATCCTTTGTCCATAAGATTCAGTTTGTCGGCTTTGATGAAGCCGTCTTCTATCGCACCGTCCTGATTTTTGTCCTGGAGGGAGCGGCCTGGAAGATCATCAATCGCCACGCTTCAGTACCCACTCCAAATATTGAACTTGTAGGTAAGGAACAGCTGGCCATCCAAAAACTGATTGATGCCGCACGCGATGAAGGGCCCGAGCTGACCCAAACCGAAGGTTTAGCTTCGGTACTTTTCACTGATGTGGAGGGCAGTACGGCATTGGCAGAGGCGTTGGGTGATCAGCGTTGGTCGGTGCTGATCGAAAACCATTTCCGGGTCTTGTCGGCGATCATTGAAAAGCATCATGGCCAGTTCGTAAAATCCCTTGGAGATGGAACGTTGTCTGTCTTTCCGTCTGCGAAAGAAGCATTAGCGGCTGCCGTCAAAATTCAGAAGGCCATTGCGTCGGTGTCCGAAGAGCCGTTTTTCGGAATTCGTATTGGAATTCACACTGGCGATGTCGTGCAATCACGTGGAGATTTTTTCGGTACCGTGGTCAACAAGGCGTCACGCATTACAACGGCTGGTGTGGCAGGTGAAATACTCGTTTCAGATGTGACCCGCGCCATGGTTGCCGGACAGACCGGTTTTTCGTTTTCCGGCCTAGAACCAAGATTGCTCAAAGGTCTCCGTGGCCACCACGTACTATATCGGCTCCAGTGGAATAATTGAGCGTTGACTTCACCTTAACTCGACAGGTCGAATGGTTCCCTCGCGAAGCAGGTGGGTACAAAGCACTGTGTTGCATAGTACAGAAAATCGCCAAAATACTCCGGTGGATTGCGGCTATCGCCCTACTGTCACGTGTGTAGTATGCAACAAGATCAGCATACAATTTCTCGCGCGCCGGAACGTTCGGTCGGGTCAGTGTCACGTCCTTCCAAAGACGAAATGCGCTGTGGATGCTTCTATCACTCGTCCACAACACGAAACTCACCGGAAGGCGCGTCAGTAGGTGGTTCTTCGAACTCATTGGAAATCAGACCGCGACGGATAAGTTCACGAATGGCGGCCGCTCTGGATGGCATTCTGTTCTCGAACCGCCAATCATCGATGGCCTTAAGCTCTTCGAGGTCGAGCATTAGTTGCAGTTTTTCAGTGCGCTTTGGTGGTCGATTTTGATCAGACACTGGCATGACCTCAGTAGCTTACGTCAGTTACTCCAAGCATGTATGGCAATGGGCCTGTGTGTCTACATCAATGTTGGCATGTTGGGCTGGATACCCATGATCATGAAGCGCCCCATTATGCGTGGCATACCTATAATAAGTATATGTTTTTATTTGAAATTTACAATTTTCTCCCTAGTTTCGACTCTGTAAGAAACGAAATGGAGTGAAAATGATACAGCAAGTTTTGAAGTCTGAAGTTCAGGAAGAAACGAACGATACAGGCATCGACAAAAATGCGTGGATCGCCAACGCGGTGACGGAAATACTGGCCGATACAATGATCCTGATGGTGAAGACACAAGGCACGCATTGGAACGTCGTCGGCCCACTTTTCCTGCCGATTCATGAGCTGACAGAGCGTCAGTATCGTGACCTGTTTGAGGCCACTGATGAATTGGCCGAGCGCGTGCGCGCGTTGGGTCAGGTGGCACCGATTTCGTTCACTGACATGGTTAGCCAGGCAAAGTTGACCGAAGAAGAAACGGTCAAAGACGCAGAAGGTATGATCAAGCAGTTGGTTGCAGACCATGAAGCGATCGCCCGAAACCTGCGTGAGACTGCCGCGACCGCCGCCCGTTATGGCGATGGGGCTACAGAGGATCTGATGAACGCCAGGATGGCCAAGCATGAAGAAGCAGTCTGGATGCTCAAGGCGATTGTTGCGGCCTAGTGGGCGGCTCCCGTCGATCTGAACCACCGTTTGAGAAGAAAGGAAAACTCATGACACGTGTTGGGTACGAGAAAAAGGCACAGCTGCAACTGGATAGTTGGAATGCCCAGATTGATGTTCTTGAAGCCAAGCTGAAAGTGGCGGAAGCGGATGCCAAGATCGAGCTCGAGGAACAACTCAGCAAGCTCTACAAGGTAAGGTCTGACGCAGAAGCTCAGCTGAAAGAGTTGAAGTCGACCAGCGACGAGGCCTGGGAAGACGTCAAAGAGGGCTACGAGGCTGCATGGAATGACATGCAGAGTGCTTTGAAAAAAGCGGCCGACCGGTTCACGTAAAGCAGAGTTCGTTTAGAAAGAGCGTGTTGTGAATGGGGACTGGAATGCAAACGCCCAGAGAATTAGTGAGATACTTTCGCGGGTTCCTAACCATCCCTGCCGCCATAAGTCTTTCAGGTCTTGTGGTGGCTGGGATTGTCTTCAAGACCGAGCAAGCGCTTGTGACGTGGGGTTGGTCCGCTTCCGATTGGCTCAGCGTTTCGAATCGCACTGCGAGCGATGTACTGAGCGCAATCTCAGCAGCATCCATGTCCGCATTGGTCATGGTCTATTCCATTGTTCTTCTGGTCTACACCTTGGCAGCTGGATCTATTGGCCCCAGGCTCTTGCAACGCTTTGGCGAAGACAGGGTAAATCAGATTGCAGTTGGTTCACTTGGAGCAACGTTTTTATACAGCTTGATGATCTTGTGGTTGGTACGCGATGACACATCAGTGAACCTAGCCGTGGTGGTTGGTATAATCTATTCGATCGTCTCAGTTCTATTGCTGCTGCTCTTCGTCCATACAGTATCGACGCGCGTAACCATTGATCAGGAGGCGGCGCGGATTTCTGAAGCTTTGGATCGCCAAGTGAGCACCGCGATCGAAAACAGTGCAGATATTCCATCTTCAGAGGCAATCCCTGAGGAGGGAGACACGCGCTATGTCCCGGCTTCGGGCACTGGTTATGTGAACTCGATCAACACCGAAGAACTGGTGCATGCGGCCAAACAAGCAGGAGCAATCGTCGTTTATGATGTGCAGCCTGGTGACTTCATGGTTCCATCGGACATTTTGGCCAATGTTTATGGTGATTGCGATGAGAGCCTCAATGATCTGGTGCCGGCGGCAGCTCCGTTGATCCCCGCGCGAGACCCTAACGGAGATATCCGTTTTTCTGTCCATCTTCTCGTTGAAATCGCACTTCGGGCATTGTCGCCGGGTGTCAACGACACGTTTACCGCAATTGTCTGCATCGACCGTCTATCGGCCTCTCTGGCCCGTGCGTGGTCGTCCAAGCTCTGCACGGGTGTGTATCGAGATGACGACGGAGCCGTGCGGGTGGTTTACCCATCCATCACGGCAGAGTCGTTGTTTAACGACTCGATGCCAGCTCTAAGACGCGCCGCCCGGGGCAATGGCCTCGTGACGGCCGCCCTTATTCGAGCTTTGGTGCGCATTGCTGAAGCGGCTCCAGAAAAGGAAGCGTGGGCTGTTGTAGATGAACTAACCGCAGTCAGAGATGAGACCCGAGAAAGCGACATGCTGGAGCGCGATATTGATAAGTTTTGTGGTCAAATCGAAACTGCAATGCGAAGGCTTAGTTAAACTTTCCTAACGCGCGTAGTCCCGTTCTGCGGGGGAGAAGTGCGTGGGCCATCCGCAGTGTTATCGAGAAGTACTTGAGTGCCGGGCTTGCCTTCAAGTTAAAAAAAGACGGCAAGCAGATGATGAAAGCAGACAGCAGGGAATGATCGCATAAAGCCCAAAACGGGCGGGCACTGAATTCAAGCAGAATTGACTTTCCCAGCTTTCAGATAAAAGGGTTGTGAGTTTCCTTCTTTAATTCGAAGTACCCCAATTCATGCCAAGGTGGGAGGAGTTGCTATGAAAACAGCGGTTGTGACTGGCGCCGCGGGAGGGATGGGGAAGGCCATCTGCCGCCAATTGCGGGCAGATGGGTTCCACGTCGTTGGACTGGACCTTAATGAAGAGGGTCTGGACGAACTGGCAACAGAATTAGGCCCAGATTTCACGCCGATCTCCGTCGACCTAACGGATTCCATGGCTATCGCTCAGACGTTTGATGGCATTAAGTCAGCGCACGGCGGTCTGGATGCTTTGGTAAACAACGCGGGCACCTGCTTCATGTCCGACTTCCCGCACATTCCGCCCGAGGAACTCGAGAAACAGATGGCAATCAACTTTAATTCTGCGTTCCACTGTTGCCAGCAGGCGGTTCAGTTGATGTTGGAACGCGAAGGCACCAAAAAGATTGTGAATATCTCTTCGAACGGAGCTTACAATTTCGATGTTTTCGACCCTCCGCACTACCGGGCGTCAAAGGCTGCTATGGATACCCTTACGAAAGACCTTGCCCGTCGATACGCAAACGAAAAAATCTGTGTGAATTCGCTGGCACCTGCCATGACGGAAACACCCTTGTTCAATGTCTTGACCGAGGAAGTCTTGGAGAAAGCCGTTAGTGCCATGCCGCATGGTCGCGCGATGCTACCCGAGCAAATCGCCTCTTGGGTCAGTTTTCTAATTTCGCCGGCCGGTGATGTTTCCAGCGGGAACGTGATTATTCTGAATCAAGGGCGCGACGTCAGATAACTGGCAGGCGCGACATCACTTTTCGGGAAAAGTGAGCCGCAGGTTGGGATCAACGGTAGACTTCTGGTGCTTTCTTCAGAATGGGCCACTGCTTGGGACAATGCCCATAGATTACAAAGGCATCTCGTTCGGATGCTAGACGCATCAACCTGTCTGCGCTGGCAATTGCGGCATCTTCGTCCCATGAGCCTGCAAACTTCTCGTCGATTTCTGCCGGTCGGGATATTGCATCACTCGTTAACAAAATTGCACCCGAAGGAAGATCGACCATTACTGCGATCTGGCCAGGCGCATGACCGGGTGAGGCCAAAACGAAGATGCCCGGTCCAATCTCTGCGTCGCCTTCAACCAAGAGATAATCCTGATCGGGCCATTCCAAAGGCCGTATATCGCCCCAATACAATGGGCGAGGCAAGACTCGCTCCGCGGAAGAGATAAGAATTGGACTGCTTGGAAAGTCGGCCAATGCGCCGATATGGTCGATATGAGTGTGCGTACAAATCTGCAATGTGATGTCTGACGGAGTCAGTCCGAGTTTTGCCAGTTGTGCGCGTGGCAGATTGTCTGGTTCACACTTCAGGACCTCGCCGAACTCGTCCAATCGATCTTCTTTGACTGCGGCGTCGGTATCGGTCGCGTATTTTTCAGGAAACCCAGTGTCGATGAGTATTGCTTCTCCTAAGTCCGTCCGGATCAGAAACCCGCAGATCCCAATAATGCGGCCGGTGGAATGGACCTTGAATAGCCCGTAGTCCAAAACTGCCAAGTCACTCGGTCGCCCTTTGACAAATCCTTCTGCTTGCACAGACTCTCTCCCTGATTGACTACAAGGATTTTGAGTACAGCATGAAAGTCAAGATACACACACTTTTTCAGTACCTGCTGGATACCACCGAAGCGGATCCAGAAGCTTTCGTTGGGTTTTCCTTGTCTGCGTCGCCGTGTTTGGGTGAGTTTATGGATGCGCTGGACCCAGCACTGCCGCTGGATTGGAACCAAAAAAGCTTTCGGGGCCTGCCTGCTTTACGACGACATGTCTTGGACCGCGCAGGCTTGTCTGATGTTTGCAAACCAGACGATGTTCTGATCACCGCAGGCGCTGCGGAAGCCAATTATCTTGCATTCATGCAATTGGTCCAACCGGGTGACGAAGTCGTAACAGAACGCCCGGGCTGGCCGCAAGCGGGCGTATTGGCAGAGGCTGTTGGCGCGACTCTCAAAGTTGTAGACCGAGAAGAGAGCGCTGGTTGGGTATTGCCGCTGGAAGAAGTTGAAGCCGCAGTAACGGAACGCACGCGGCTCATCTTTGTCACCAACCCCAATAACCCAACCGGCCGCCTGATGACCCGGGCAGAGCTGGAAAGGCTTGTGCAAATTGCAGACCGTGTCGGCGCATGGCTGGTTGTTGATGAAGTTTACGCAGGATTGGAATGGGACGGGTCCCGTGCCCCTTCGATTGCCGGTTTGTATCCGAGAGGTATCACGACGGGCAGCGTTTCCAAAGCATTGGGGCTCCAGGGGCTGCGCACCGGCTGGATGATTTGCCGTGATCCCGATCTGATTTGGGATGCCATAACTCTGCGGGAAAACTCTAGCGAGATTATGAATATACTCGGTGAAGTCATTGCCGAAATCGCTTTAAGGCCTGACCGATACAATCAGTCAATGAAAACTGCGCGGGCAGCTGGGATGAAAACACTGGAACGCCTTGATCGGTTTGTTGCCGAACAACCCCGCCTCGATTGGGTCAAACCTCAGGCTGGATTGATTGGTTTGGCACGGCTTGACGGGATTGATGGCGATGTTTTCGCCAAACGCTTGCTCGCCGGTCCGTATCGGACATTTCTTTTGCCGGGCTCGTCTTACGGGATGCAGAACCACGTCCGACTAGGCGTCGGAGGAGGTGCTGCTGCCAATCTCGACCTTGGCCTAGAGCGCATGGGTGAACTGTTGGCGAACTGGCAGACTTAGGACATTCATTTTGACGGTTCGGGCTGCAAAGTCGGTCTAACAGTGCAGCCCGATCAAAGCTGACACCAAGCCCAATTGTGGTTCAAGTTCGCCTACCTTGTTTTGAAAGTTCTTTCGCTAGAATAACGCTGTCGGCGCGCTATCTCGAAGAAGGAACAGCCTAATACACAACCCGGTTCCACAATGACAGCTTTGACAATTGAAGACGTGCAAGACTATCCGCGGCCACCTGCGCTGCGGGAGGTGCCCCATAACGTGCGGATAGAGTTTGGCGGTCGAACAATCGTAGAAACCGATCAGGCGTTTCAGGTACTCGAGACCCACCACGCCCCAACGTACTACATCCCACCGCATGACATTGATGCCGTTCTGACAAAAACCTCGGTCAGGTCATACTGCGAATGGAAGGGCGTTGCGAGTTACTGGGACGTTCAGAGCGGGGCGGCCAAGGCCACAAAAGCCGCATGGAGTTATGAGGAACCAACCACCAGGTTTGAACAGATAAAGGGCTATGTCGCCTTTTACGCCGGGCTTATGGACGGTTGTTTCGTTGGCAAGCATCGTGTGATCCCGCAACCCGGGGACTTTTATGGAGGTTGGGTCACCGAGAATTTGAAAGGTCGCATCAAAGGCTCTCCGGGCACGGAATTTTGGTGAGGATGTATGACTGACCCTAAATCCTCAACAACCTCTTTGGCAGTTCCTACAAGCCGTTTGGTCCGTGTTGCCGGTTTAAGCAGCATGACGGCAGGCATTGCAGGAAACGTGGCAGTGCGCGCCCTTCGAGAGATCGGTCGCGGTGCGCGACCCGATATGCGTGGTTTGTTGATGACCCCAGGTAACGTGACACGGATCGCGGATCAGCTTTCGCGCATGCGAGGGGCAGCGATGAAGGTGGGTCAGCTCATTTCGATGGATGCGGGCGAGGTCTTGCCACCTGAGCTGGCTGACATCATGGCACGTTTACGGGATCAGGCGCATTTCATGCCACCGAAGCAATTGCGTGACGTCCTGAACCAAAACTGGGGTACAGATTGGCGCAAATCCTTCAAAACTTTCAATGTAAGGCCCATTGCGGCTGCGAGTATCGGGCAAGTACATCGTGCAACTTTGAAAGACGGGCGCGATGTGGCGATCAAAGTGCAATATCCCGGTATCGCTCGCAGTATCGACAGCGATGTTGCCAATGTGGCTGCGCTGGTTCGAATGTCCGGTCTACTTCCCAAAAGCTTTGATCTGGGGCCGTATATCCAAGAGGCGCGCAGTCAATTACATGAAGAAACGGATTATGAACGCGAGGGGCGGCACATGCGCCGCTTTGCTGACCTCTTGCAGGGTGATGATGCGTTCGAAATTCCGGAGTTCTTTCCGGATTGGAGCACTCCCGAAGTTCTAACGATGTCCTTTCTGGAAGGTCGCCCTATCGAGACCGTGAGTGATGCGACCAGAGAGGAACGCAATCGAGTCTCAGAAGCCTTGATCGATCTCACGCTGCGCGAGGTTTTCGAGTTCGGTATCATGCAAAGCGATCCAAATTTTGCCAATTACCGATACAACCCGTCAAATGGGAAGATCAGCCTCTTGGATTTTGGCGCGGCCCGAGCCCTGCAACCATTGGCAATTGATGGGTATATGCATCTGCTGCGTGCAGGCCTGCGGGAAGATGACGAAGAGCTTCGTAACGCTGCCTTCCAATTGAAGATTGTTGAAGGTGATGGCCCGTTCGACGACCGGATCCACGGAATGATCCGCAGTGTTTTCGACGCTATTCTATCCGCGAATGAATTTGATTTTTCTGACCGAACGCTCTCTAACCACCTGAAAAAGGAAGGCATGGCCTTGGCCCGGGCCGGGTATATCCCGCCCCCAATGCGAATGGATATTCTTTACCTTCAGCGAAAGATTGGGGGGATATTCATGTTGGTCACGCGATTGAGTGCTTCGCTGCCTGTAAAGGCGCTTCTTGCAAAGTATGTCATCTGAACGACCTCCATCCTTCCTAACCCAGCAAACCGAGCAATAGCAGAACCCGCGGCACCGATATGCGTGACCAACCCAAAACAAAGCGCGAGTATGATGCGAGTGTTGCCAAGTGCGGGTTCGAGCCCCCGTTTGACGAGCCAAACCAGTCCTTGAAAACGACCATCGTCCAGATTGATCATGTCGACGAACCTGTCTCGTTAGCCGACTTCACTCCGACCCAAGACGCGATCCTCGAAAGCATCGGTCTTAGTGGCAGGAAGCACCGATATGCAAGCTCTAGCAAAGGCGTTATCCCCGGCAAGCTTGCCACCCGTGCCAGCCAACGCCATTTAGGTAAAGTGCCCCACAGTTCCGTAAACGCGCGTGCACCGGATACTAGTTCTCCATCTGGTCGACGCACAGTGAAACGATCCATAGCTTCTTGCCGCGTTAGATCTTCATCAATTCGAACATTGGGTTTTGAAACGTCGACAAACCTCAAGCGTTCAGCGCCCTCGCAGGAGGCATAGTGCTCGATCTCAACGGAGCAAAGCGGGCAAGATCCGTCGTAATAAACCGTAGCAAACGAATGATGGGGTGCGGCGTCATCAGATGTGAGCGCAACCTCAGCTTTGTCCGTTTTGTCCATTTTGTTTGACCTCGTCTTGCGGGCTTCATCCGTCCCGTTGCAAGACTTAGCGCAGATACCGAAGAAACGAGGGTTCAGCAGTGACATAAAGATGCGTTATGAGGCCGCAACTTGTGATGATGCTAGCAAAATTTTAGCGATTGCGTCGCCCGAATTGCAGGCGTGCGGGCAATTTTATCGAATAGGGTGAGGGGTTTGTAGGTACCTCGCTGTTTTCCGAAAGGCACTGAAAAGTTGCCCTACCAGAAGATGACTACGGCAATCTCACAAGCTCAGCGGTTGGCGCAGCTCATGATCCACGGGGCTTGATACCGCATAAGTCAAGCTTACTGTCTTCGATGCGCAAACAACATGGTCCCGTTTGATTACCTCTCTCTCCCGTTTACAGTGCTTTCGGGGCGGATGCTCTGAGGTCCGTTGCAAACCGTGCCTTGTAGCGTTCAAATCGACGGGCTGGTCTCTTTATCCTTTACTCAGAAATCAGAAATTCAAATAAGACAGAGATGGGCTAACCCGCTCCTTTTTTGGTGGTTTAGGGCCCAGAGCGATCACTTACCAATGTCACCTTTGTCGGGGTCTTTTTCTTCTGGCCACGTGCTTTCGGTGGGTTCGCGAACGCTTCCGACATTCATGTACCGAAGGCCAATGGCTTCTCTGCAAAAAACCACGTCCTAGCGGAACGCGAGGAAGACTGGAACATAGATCCATTTCTAGTGGCCATGCGTACAATCCTTGAAAACGGAGGTATCGTGCAGGTCGTCTGGTTCAAACGGGATTTACGGGTAAATGATCATCCGGCACTGGCGCAAGCGTCTGAGGTCGGGCCAGTTCTGCCACTCTATGTGGTTGAACCTGAGCTTTGGCAGCAACCTGACGCGTCAACACGGCAGTGGAACTTTGTTGCTGAGACAATCGCTGAGTTGCGTGATGACCTTGGGAAACTGGGACAACCACTCATTGTGCGCACGGGACAAATTTTGGCGGTCCTTTCCAAGTTAAAAGATCGTGGTCTGATAGACGTACTTTGGTCACATGAAGAAACAGGAAACAATTGGACTTATCAGCGGGACCGTCAGGTTGCTGCATGGTGCAGGGACCACGGCGTGCGGTGGCACGAAGTACAAAACCATGGCGTTCTTCGCAGGCTCAGGTCTCGCGATGGCTGGGCGGAACGTTGGGACCGGTTTATGGCTTTGCCCGTTGCTTCACCAGTTGCGCTTAAGCATATCGACTTAGAACCAGGCTATATTCCCACGGGGCGCGACCTTGGCTTGCGGGATGATACATGTGTTGGTCGTCAAGCCGGTGGACGAGCTGCGGGTTTGGAACGTCTGAGCAGTTTTCTGACCCACCGTGGCAAAAGGTACCAACGCGAAATGTCCAGCCCCTTGGAGGGGGCCGTTGCGTGTTCGCGGCTGTCGCCCTATCTGGCTTGGGGTGCGCTTTCGATGCGCGAGGTGTCGCAAGCTACTGAAAATCAGAGACGCCGGTTGCCGCCGCAGGCAAAGGATTGGCGTAAATCGCTTCGCTCGTTTTCGGGCCGTTTGCATTGGCATTGCCATTTTATTCAGAAACTTGAGGATGAACCCCGGATTGAATTTGAAAATCTGCATCGGCTCTACGATGGTCTTCGACCGAAAGCGCCAGATGCCCAGCTCTTGACCGCATGGTCCAACGGAGAAACGGGATATCCATTTCTGGACGCATGCATGCGGTCATTGCAGGCAACGGGCTGGCTTAACTTTCGGATGCGCGCAATGGTGATGGCCACTGCAAGTTATCATCTTTGGCTGGATTGGCGGGCCCCGGGTGAGCATTTGGCGCGCATGTTTACCGACTATGAGCCGGGCATTCACTGGAGTCAGGTGCAGATGCAATCAGGCACCACTGGCATCAATACCGTGCGCATCTATAATCCGGTTAAGCAGGGCTATGATCAGGATCCAGAAGGGTTGTTCATTCGGACATGGTTGCCGGAATTGTCCCAAATTGCGGATCAGCATATCCATGAACCCTGGAAAGCTCACAACGCGAAAGACATCATTGGAACGCTTTATCCAGAGCGTGTTTTTGACCATCTAGCGGCAGCCAAGGCCGCGCGCGAGCGGGTTTGGGGCGTGCGCCGAAGTGCGGAGTTTCGTTCCGAAGCACACGCCATCGTGACAAAACACGCCAGCCGAAAGAATCGGCGGAATCCTCGCAAAGTCGCGCGGGCGTCTCAAAATCAAAAGCAACTCAGCCTGCCTCTGGAGGATCAGTGATGAAGATGCGCAAGAAAGCCGACTTACCCCAGAAGGTTTGCCCGGTCTGCCAGCGCCCGTTCACGTGGCGCAAGAAATGGGGAAACGTTTGGGATGAGGTGAAATACTGCTCGAAAAAATGCAGATCGGCTGCATGACCGAGATGTTTTCAGAACTTGATGAAGCGAAAGAGACGTTCGATTTCAAACCCACACGGACCAACGGTCTTATAAGGCTGAAGCAGTTCGCGGGACGCACCGGGCGCCATTACGCAAGTACGCGAAACTACGATTTTGGGACTGAGCGTCGCAGCAATGTATCGGGTTTGTCACCTTGGCTGCGCCACCGTTTGATAACAGAGAAAGAAGTACTGGCAACGGTTTTAGCGTCGCATAATTTCAACGCGGCGGAGAAATTCGTGCAAGAAGTTTTTTGGCGCACGTACTTCAAGGGTTGGCTGGAACAAAGGCCCAGCGTCTGGTCACTGTATCAGCGGGATTTGCTGAGCGCTTGTGAGCGATTAAGGGATGATGAGGGCCTTAAGGCCCGTTTCAATGATGCAGTGAACGGCAATACCGGCATCGACTGTTTCGACCATTGGGCGCGGGAACTGGTGGCGACAGGCTACCTTCATAACCATGCGCGCATGTGGTTTGCATCAATCTGGATTTTTTCACTTCGCTTACCCTGGCAGCTTGGCGCGGATTTCTTTTTGCGACATTTGCTGGATGGCGATCCCGCATCGAACACGCTGAGCTGGCGCTGGGTTGGTGGATTGCACACGAAAGGCAAAACTTACCTCGCGCGCCCTGACAATATTGCCAAATACACTGAAGGACGGTTTCAACCTAAAGGCCTGGCCAAATTTGCAGAACCGCTGACCGAGCCGGTAGATCACCCGCTCGTTCCTCTTTCAAGTCCGCACATGCCCTCAGACAGCCCTTATCTGTTGCTGTTGACAGAAGATGATCTGTCAGCTCATCAATTGATGCCGACATCGCCTGTTGCCAAGATCGGACTTTTGGCGACGCATGGCCGATCCCCAAACCCGTTGGGAGACGTTGTACAGGATTTTGCCAAGGGCGCGATGAGCAACGCTTTGGAACCCCACGGAAAACTCGGGCAATCGACCGAGGACTGGTGTGGTGCGTTGATCGAGGCAGCACGGAATGCAGGTGTTGCGACCATTGCAGCAGCCTATGCGCCTGTCGGTCCCACTCAGTCACGGCTGGATCGTGCGGAACCTGTATTGAGAGACGCAGGCCTTTCTTTGAACAGGATAATGCGGCCGTACGACGCTATAACATGGCCTCATGCGAAGGCCGGGTTCTTCGGCCTTCGAAAGAAGATCCCGTCGCTTCTACGCCAACTGAACTTGGCCACCCAACAAAGACCATAGCCCATGTCCACTGCCGCCCTTTTACTTCCCAACCAATTGTTTGCCCAACACCCGGGCCTGGCCGCCCGGCCCGATACTGTTGTGCTTTTCGAAGACCCGCTGTTCTTTGGCGACGCGTATTATCCCGCCACGATGCACAAGCAAAAGCTTTGGCTGCACCGCGCCTCAATGGCGCGCTATCGCGATGGCTTGGTCGCCAAGGGCTTTGATGCTGCGATCTGGCCCTTTGAGCGGCAGGCGGGTGCATGTCTGCGACTTTTTCAAAACTTGCGTGATCGTGGTGTCAGCCGAGTGATCATGGCTGATCCAGTAGACTTCATTGCAGAAAGACGTTTTCGGGCAGCGGCTGGCAATACCGACATCACGCTCGATATCCAGCCATCCCCCGGCTTTATGAATACGCGGGCCGACAATCTGGATTGGTCTGCCGGTCGAAAACGCTGGTTCATGGCGGAGTTCTACAAGGGCCAACGCCGCCGTTTGAACGTGTTGATGGACAGCGGCCAACCGGCCGGGGGACAATGGAGTTTTGACGAGGAAAACCGCAAAAAAGTGCCCAAGGCGCTGTTGGGCAGCCTGCCTTGGATCGACTGGCCTGCCCATGACGCAGTTGATGAAGCTGCAAAAGCGAGCGTTATCGCTGAATTTCCAGATGCATTGGGTGGCCTGGATACGCTATTTTATCCGACGTCACACAAAGCTGCATCCGACTGGCTGGCGCAGTTTCTGGAACGGCGGTTCGAACACTTTGGCGACTATGAAGATGCTATTGTCGAGGGGGAAAACTGGCTGTGGCATGCCGTTCTTACGCCTGCTTTGAACATTGGCTTGTTGACGCCGAAGCAAGTTTTGGACGCTGCCCTGGCGCATGCTGATCGCAAGGGAATTCCCCTGAACTCGGTAGAAGGATTCATCCGCCAGATCATTGGCTGGCGCGAGTTTATGCGTGCTACCTATGAGAACCTTGGTGTGCAGATGCGCACTACAAACCATTGGGGCCATCATCGCCCTATGCATCGCTCTTTCTACAACGGAACCACTGGTATTGATCCGCTGGACGACACGATCAAAAGGGTGCTCGAAACCGGGTATTGCCACCACATTGAACGCCTTATGGTACTGGGAGGGTTTATGTTTCTGTGTGAGATTGATCCAGACCATGTCTATCGCTGGTTTATGGAAATGTTCGTCGACAGCTATGATTGGGTGATGGTTCCCAATGCCTACGCGATGAGCCAGCATGCCGATGGCGGGTTGATCACCACCAAACCGTATTTTTCCGGCTCAAACTACATTCGCAAAATGAGCCATTGGGGCAAAGGGCCCTGGGCAGATATCTGGGACGGGCTTTATTGGCGCTTTATCCTGAAACACACCGATAGACTTGCTGGCAATCCCCGTTGGGCGATGATGTGCCGTACGGCTGGGCGCATGTCGCCAGAGGTCAAAAACAAGCATGTCACGACGGCTGAAGCCTTTTTGCGGCGTATGACGTGAACATGAAGTTTACCCGCGCAATGTCCTGCGCTGGATCAAGGTCGCCTAGTCCCAGCCACACTACAACGGAGGTTCTGATTGAGGCGGACAAAGGTAGATGCGTACAAAGCAAGCTGCAACAACTTGCGGAAGCCATTATGGCGGTGTGAGCTTCGTTTTCTAGCTATCAAAATTCGGGAGTATCAAAAACATACAGTCGCGATTTCTCGGCATCATCTGTCAGGATGTAGAGAAGTCCATTGGGCTCATCCAGGGCGATCCCTTCTGGATGCTTTACAACCTTACGGTCGCCGTCTTTCATATAAGTTAGTTCTATTGTCTCTGCCGTTCTCGTCTCGGGATTGTACAAAAAAATCTGGCGCCCTTTGTCGCTCAGAATCCACAATACTCCTGAGGACGCAGACCAAGCCAATCCGCTTACATCCAGCTCATCGTCATTTACGCGATCGGACATAAAACCAGATTCGCGATCCAAAGGGGTGATTTCCTCGATCTCCGTCAGCTCTGGTGACAATACCAGCAACAACCGCGGTTTCCCTTCGATGACCACGAATACTCGCCCAGTGTCCGGATCGACTGTGATGCCCTCAGGCCCTTTGTTCAATGGATTGCCGACGAGCATTTCAGCTGCATCCGAATAACCCTTGAGAGTAGCAAGTGGAACCGTTGTAAGTTGAATGGGGTCGGTTGGGTGAACGACTAGAATTGACCGGTCAGTTTCCTGAAGCACCAAAACAGATCCATCTTTTCGCAAAGCGACACCCTCAAGGTCTGATCCCTTCAGTGATGGCAACTTGAAAGAGTTTCCCAATGCCCCGTCGATTCCAAGGAGATGCAGTTTAGGTTCGGCATCGCTGACAGACCACAAGAAGCCTTCAGCGCTGGAAAGCGACAGACCTGAAGGCTCTGAAAACCCTTCTGATTTGTCTGCGACCTTGAACCTATCGACCAGAACCAGATCAGCACTTTTGGCGCATGCAGGATCAGCCCACAGCGGGAAGGCTGCCGCCACTAACCCGGGCGCAAAAGCGAGCCGTCTAAGCATAAAGAAGCTCCGTGAAATTTCAGGTTTTGACGGAAACACTTTGTTTTCTGCCATTCAGTTTTCTCGCCCGTGGATCACATCCCTTTATCGCGTTCTTATCACAACTCAGATGCGATGTCGGAAGAATGCTCATTGAACTCTTTACCTGATCCCGCTTGTTGCGATTGAATTGAATGGGGCACGATGTGCCTGTGGTGAAGCCTAAGCCCTTGGCCTGAGCAGGAAGGAAGAAAAGCTGAATACGACATTCCCGTTTAAAACCGTGTTGTTGATGCTGCTGTTGCCAGGCGCTGCGGTGTCGCAAATCGACCCTGCAACGATGCTGGCCGGAGCTTCGGAATCAGAAATTCTGATCGAACGCCAATGGACTCAGTTTCGCGGCAAACAGGAACTGTATTTCTTTACTCTCGATGTGGTGGTCACGATCATTCTGGCTGGCTTGATCGTCTATCATCCGGTGAGACGCAAAGCCCGTAGAAGCATCGGCGACTTGGTCATGCCGAGGCTATTCTTCCTTTATGCTCTTATTGGCATGGCTGTTGGATTCCTGGTGGTTCAGCACGGATCAATGATTGGTTTTGTCATATTTGGCATCGGAGCTTTGCTCAGGTTTCGCTCCAATCTGGATGATCCGGTAGACACCGTCGAAATGATAGTCGTAACTGTTCTTGGTCTTGCGGTCGGTTTGGGCTTGCCGCTGATGGCCACGCTGGTGGCAGTTGTTTGTTGGTGTTTCATTTGGCTCGGTGGACGTAACAAGGGCGTGGAAATTTCGCTCAAAGCTTCAGACGAAGAACACTCATTGAACGTCAGCGGCGCCATTGAAGCCATGGCCGCAGACGCTGGCTGGAAGCTGGTCAGAAAACACCACGTCCCTGGCAAGTCTCGCGTTTTATTGCTTTTCATTACTTCGGGTGGACTTTCAGAAGCCCGGATCGAAGAGATGATAAACGATCTGGTCCCCGAAAAAGTTGAGTTGAAACTCAGCCTCTAGTTATTTCACAAGGTCCAATCGTTTCAACACCGCATTCGGGGATCTGATCTCTTTCGGGAGCGACTTGAAGTTTACCGACCTTTCGAAATCGGGCCCTCGATATACTGCTATCCCAAACTCTCCGTTCGGCTGGAACGTAACATGAGTGAAGCTGTGAGGTGATCTGGCATTATCACCAATCAGCCGTCGTGGACCACCGCCCAAACAAGCTTGCGAAACATAAGCCACACCGTCTTTCCAGCCTGGGTAAAAGGCATGATGGTGGCCGGACAGATGCAGAACGACCCCGCTTTGCAGGTAGATTTTCTCAAGTGTCGGGTCACCGATGATTTCGCGTTCGCGCTGGATCGCGAAGGGCCAAAGCGGCAGGTGACTGAAAGTGACAATCGGGTTTCCATTCGCCCCCAGTTCCTCAAGTTGGTCCTGCTGATCGCCGGATAGCGGCCCAAGGGTCGTGGCATCCAAAGACGCAAACGTGACGCCTTGCATCTCAAACGCGTAGAAGAACGGATAGTCCTTCGAAACCAGGAAAGCGACGTCTGGTTTTCTCGGTGTCCATTCCTCGGCGTATATTTTTCTTTCACGTTCGAACCCGCGATAGGCAGAGGCATCATGGTTTCCCGGCGTGACCGCAAATGGAATTCCGGCAGCCTCCAGCGGGTCTGACACCGCCTTGTGAAACGCCTTCCACATCTCTCTGACCTGTTTGTCTGACAAGTTGGGAATGCGCTGACCCGCAACCATATCTCCGGTCGAAACCACCAGATCGGGATCAATCTCGATTATGCGCTCAATCGCCTTGTCGACGCGGGCATCGTATCTTACCGAACCATAGCTTCCATTCAGATCCGATATGACGATGACATCCAATGCCGCCGCTTTGCAGGTGAGCAGAGCGGACCAAATCAACACCGCCGCGGTGACGGAGCGCTTACGGGTCATTACAGTCCACAGCCTTTACCTCGGTGTCGTTTTTCAAAAAGAATGCGACGGGGTCCAAGTCGAACATCAAAACACCTTTTGAACAATTGCTCTGGAGAATGGACGTTGCCAGCGCTGTATTTTTAACGGCTTGCGCAATCTGCCTATCTGACAGGCCAAAGCTTTGCGACAACCAGTCATAAATCGGGCCTTGCGTTTGAAGGTCGTTATTCAAAGCAAACAAGCGCTGGTAAGTGCTTGGAGAAAAGTGTCGCATTTTCTCCAGCATCTGAGTGGATTTCGCAAAGTTGGCATATTCGACACGCCCACCAGCATCGTTGTCGTTTAGATTGCTGCGACGGATCAATAATGCGTCGGCTGGAACATCTCCATCGTTTGGCTTATGGTGCTTGGCCTTCTTGTGCTTCAGGTCTCCGTCTTCGACCCAATACCAATAGGGTGTGAAGTCTATGTTTCCTACGCGGTCCTGCTGACTGAAGATGAAGTCGAGCAGAACAATCTCGGTAAGCTCCTGCATCCAAAATGCCATCTGTTGGTCGCTGACATCGGGCCCGAGGTCCTTGTTGATCTGCCGATCCTTTCGACCTTCCCTAACACCCTCTGCAATGGCCTCGGGCAAGGGTTTTGAAGACCGCAAGGCCAAGAAGGCGGGTGTTTCCTGAAAATCGCGGTTTTGACCTTTCCCCCAGCCAGACCTACGAGTGCCGTTGATTTCTGAGCCATAGCGATGACCGGGGCTGTCAAGCAGGACACCGTATATCTGCGTTCGATCCGCGGTGAACAGATCATCGGTTGGCTGGTACGAGTTCGGATCGGCATCCGCAGCCACGAATACCCGCCAGCCTTCATGGTTCATGCGCCCGCCATGAGAGCCACCAGAAATCGCAAGGCCGGGCTCTGCGACCTCGGTGAGATGCGCCTGAGCGTCCATGCTACGCCAGACCGCCACCGGAACGTTCACCGTCGCGTCGAAATACCTGGAGAAATGGTAGTAGAGCAGCGAAGAGGTGGAAAACGTTCCACTTGTGCCCTTTTGGTTCATGGTGGATTTGAATTTAGCCACCCTGTCCTTTGCCAGATCTTTTGCCGCCTTCCCCTCTTTGCAAGCGTTTCTCTCGAATTCGGAACGGTTCCCGGCGTAGGGTCCTTCGGAAATGTCGTAGATCGCCATTCCTGGGCTGGTGCTCCAGGTTTTTGGGCAAACAGCAATTTCGGAGGCATTGAAATCAATCTCGCAATAGGTTGTTTCTTCCTCAAGATCGCTTTTCTTATACGCGCCCGTTGGAACTTTTTCGATCCGAATACAGCGCTCAGTAAATCCGTTAGGGCTATCAAAAGTCGTGGCTTCACCCAGAACATCGTCGCTCGCCCACAAGATGGTGGGTGCAATGAAAGCAAGAGACCCCAGAAGATGGAACTTCATTTGAATAGTCCTCCGGATATCATCTAGGGCAAATCGCAGCCCGTTTTTCGGCGGAAATCTTCAGATTGGGGTCGACACTGAACTTGGAGAATTTTGAGTCAATCCACTGGTCACACCCGCCTGAACAAGGCGCCCCGTTTCGGGCATCATTCCAATAATCCTTGGCCCTTTCTTCCGTCCAACCGCAAAACTGAACAAGCGCCATTGCCGACAGTGCGCCAGAGGAATGAACGCCCCACATGCAGTGCACCAGAACAGGGCCCTTACCCGGGTGTTCAATTACTTCGTGTATGGATGCCATGACGGCACCGGGACGGGAGGATTTGGCGCTCTGATAGTCAAAGGATCCGTTCCCACAACTGGTGCGGCCGTACTGAGTGTTTTTGCCGAAGTCGGCATAAAACCCGGTTGAAAACCCTTTTTCGCAAAAGGTTTCGCGTTGAACGTCACTCAGACCCGTTCGATCCTTGTCGCCGCCCTTGAAACCGGATCGATACAACACACCGCTTAAGACTGGGCGGAAGAAAGCGACGCCATCGACCCCTCCGTCGCCACTTTTTGAAAGCATTTGGCTGTTGCTAGGGCCACCGTTTCGGCTGGTGACGTCAGAAGTCGCAGCGGTTGCCAGAACACCAATGAATATGAGTGACGTCAAAAACCGCATGCGTGTTCCTTTCTGTATTCAGCCCGTGATGCTCACACTTTTCCAGCCGGTAATCTCTCGGAGAGACACATTCACCGTAAACATCTTTGGTGGCGGTTAGCGTCCCGCCGTGAAGCTTCAAATTGGCCACACCAGATTGATGATAACGACGACCACGAAGTAGGCCAGAACAACTTTCCAATTCCACTGGTGTTTGTTTTCTTCGTTGATCACGCCGGCCGACTTCAATGCCAGGTTTGTGATAATCAAAGCGACAACGATGACCGCCGCATGTGCCAGATCGAAATGCAAACTAGAGCTCCTTTTTTTCAGATTTGGGATTGTTGAAAATTGTCAGCAGTCGCCTGATGGCAGCATAGTTACATCTGAATACCTTCCTTCAGATGTCGTGATCCGCGCACATGCGCCGGTATCTTTGTTAAACCAGTAAGAGGTCAGCCCTTCGCTTCGGATAAGTTCAAACCCAAGACTTTGGATGCCCATTTCAGCCTGACCCGCTCTGGCCCCTTCAAATGACGAAAGATCGCTAGAGCTGCCCACAGTTGGTGCACTCGCATCCACGGACCCGCCACTCTCGCCGCATGCTGAGAGTACAGAAATACACACTGTACCGATCACCAAAAAGACTTTGGATTTCATCTGTTTTTTCCTAGCTGATTTGAGTTGCCGTTCCAGGGTTTTCCGTCGATCACCTATTCAATTCCGAAAATTACGTTGTAGCCGACGGAAGAGTTGCCGCGGTTGATGACCTCGACAACATGATCACCGGATTGCCACAGCTGCCCTCGATACTCCTTGTCCGCCGACATCAATCCCAACAGTTCAGAACCATCGGGGTTTCGAATAACGTAGTCCAAGGTGCCATTTCGTGGAGCAACGCGAACGTAAAGGAACTGTTCGTTTTTGGCGCCAAGGACATATTGCTGGGACGCTCCGGGCGCGAGTTGGCCAACGAGTTCGGCGCCAGTTGAACCAGCATCAAATTTGACGCGTTGGCTTTCAGTAGATCCTTCGGCGCCGGCCATAGCTCCACCACCATCATCCATCGCCTCGACAACCGACATCTCTCCAATGCTTCCATCCTTGTACGCGATGCATCGCCAAAGTGTCCCACCTGCGTCACGTAGCATGACCAGCGTGCCAGCTTCGGAAAACTCTGAGCTTTCAATCGTACCGGATTGACCGTCTGGCCCACCAACTTGCCGTAAATGATCGATACACGCGTCATCGGCTTCCGACATTGCAAGAGCAGCTGTGCCCGAAATTGCAAACATGGGTGTGAGGAGGTTCAGTGAACGGAGTTTCATCAGATTGTCCCCTGTTGGCTAATCCTTACAGTGTTCTTCTGTACAAAGCGGAACTTCACTTCGCTTCCCGCAACTTGGACAGAAACTCATCGCATGCCTTTGCGCTGCCGACGATCTCGTCCGTCGTTTCAATTCCTTGCAGTGATGCCATCTCGGAATTCACGCGATTGAGGATCTGATCCGCTTGCTCGGCGGTGATCAGGTTCTCGGCTTGTGCGCCTTTCAATGTAGAGCAGACACCGGCGGACAAGCCTGTCGCAACGCCAACACCCATCGCGGCACCTCCACCCAAGGTCATCGCCCCAACCACGCCGAGGACGAGCCCGATCACGATACCCAAGATCACTTTTCCCATGTTTTCCTCCCTTTTGGTGAGAATGCGTTAGGCGTTCACTGCTGCCGCAAACTGCGTGTCCATCTGCAAATCAAGACCAGCGCTAAAAGATTGAAAACCGGTGCGAGCGCTGCGAACCACGGTTTGGTCGACTCCGAGACCAAGTCCGCTAGAAGTATCCAAGGCAATCCCAACGGCAAAAGGAACACCCCGGACAAAGGGTCTTTTTCTTGCCCCAACCAACCAAATGTACCCGTCATGAACGCAATCAACGCCAACAGGTAAAGGATCGCGAATACGATAGTGGCTATTCTACAAACCAAGTCGAGCTTTCCGATGAGCGAGCCAGTGCTGCGCGGCCGTGTTCAGCCACGCACCAAGCAGGTCACAATGCGCCTTCGTCGCCCAGGAACTCGATACCGGCTGTGGCGCCATCACTGTAAGCAATACAGTTCCATGGGGCACGATCCTCGCCAACGCCGACGGTGACCTGGGTTCCCGCCTCGCTAAACGCAGACGACAGCACAACGACTTGCGAATTGTTCGTTGTGTTGGCTACGTCTCGCAAACACGCTTGCTGAGCGGGCGTGAGCTCGGCAGACGCGCTTGATGTACCCGTATCGTCGCAGGCCGCAAGCAGTGCGAAACATGTCGTGCCTGCAACCATCACCATTTTGTTGGTCATTTTCTTCTCCCTTGGGTTCTTTGATCTCAATTGAATTGGAGGCGACGTTTTGAAGCTCCAGCGCCTAAGCGGCCAATCGTGCATACCTCGAACTGGTGACTGCTGCTCCCAAAAGACTTGCCGCTTAAGGTTTGGCCGGCAGAACAATATTGCGTTGATCGCATGCACTGCCAACAACGCGTGACCGCACTGGAAAAAGCTGGAGCGCATGTTGGAAGAAGAGCTAGTGCTTTGAGTCTTGGCATCGCGTTCTCCCAACGCTCGATCATTGAAAACGCCTTCCGACTGCCAGCACTCACTCCGACAGTCGGAAGGGCCCGGTAAAACGGGCGACAGCGACAACAACGGAGGTAAAATAAAGTTGCGTCGAATTCTCATATTTGAATCTAATTTTTCATAAATCAATATTTTTTCCGCGCGTAAATTTCTTTAGGCTTTCGTGCGAAAGGCTTTTGCTTTCAAACAAAAAGAATGTGGGGATTTTCAGAAAAGCGAGTGTTCCCTACGCAGCCAAGCGTTTTTGACGCCGCAAAGAAACGACGAAGGGACAAAAACATGGGATTCGTTGAAGCAGTAAAAACGTGTTTTTCGAAATACTTCCAGTTCTCGGGTCGGGCTTTACGATCAGAATACTGGTGGTTCTTCTTGTTCGTGGTTCTCGTGAGTGCCGTATTAGCTGTGCTGGATACGATCATATTCGGGACCAACCCCGAAACAGGGCAGGGATCTCGGGTTCTGTCCTCTGTTTTCCAACTGGCCGTTCTTATTCCCATGCTGGCCGCCGGTTGGCGGAGGCTGCATGATACAGGGCGACCTGGCTGGTACTTGCTGCTGCCGATGGCGCTTAGCATTACAACGCTTTTTGTTATGCTGGGCGGGGTGGCGTTCTTCTCGGTATTGGAGCAAGGAACGGAAAACCCCGATACACTACGAGGACCTGCGGCAGTCTTGGGCGCAACCGGCATTGTTGTTTTCTCAATTCTTCAACTGGTTCTGTCCATCCTGATGATCTGGTGGCTGACACGACCTTCCCAAGAAGGCGCAAACGAATACGGCGCACCTGTTTCCTGATCTGGCTGTCCGGGCAATTGGATGGAACTTCTGCTGAACGACAATGCGAACCGTAACTCCATGGAGAGAGAAAATGAGTTCCAAAACGATTTCCATTGGAACGCTGATGATGGCAATGGCAACCACAGCATCAGCGGAGTGGTCGTTCAACTCCGGGCCTAATCCCAATGCATTTATTCAGACCGGAAACACGACGCTGGAACTTCAATGTAACCGTATCCGCTTTGCACCGGCTGGATATGAGGACAGCCAGGACATTGTGCAGAAGCAGGGGCTTTCCATTCGATTTTTGAAGAACGGCACCACCGAAGTTGGGGCATTTCAGGTTGGCGCAGAAAACGCTGCCGTGCAGATCGTCGACAACTATCCCGTCGAAGTCAGTTTCAATAGTCAAGAGGACTATGGTTTTGTACTGGACCAGCTTGCGGCCAATGCATCGGTTAATCTGTCCATGATTGATCAAGATATCAGCTATGGAATCTTTTACTTGAAAGGTTCCAGCGCGGCAATTCAGTCCCTTCGTTCCGCCTGCGATTCAGGTGCTCGCCAGGGGGCCTCCTACGAAGCGCCCGAAGGCATCGCCTATTGTGGTGGCGGAGCGGTAGAGCGCGTGATCGAACCGGTAATTTTGGACACTCCGGACGGGGAGTGGGACGCGCGAGTATCGGTCAATGGCGAGTTGATCAGAGCCATGACCGCCTATAGTTATTTTGGAAACTCTAAGCCGCCGGCCGGATTTGTCGTCGCCCTGCTTGGGGAAGACAGGTCCGAGTTTCTGATTTTTAACGAAGGCGCGGAAAACTGGCTGGAATACGGGGACTTCAGATATGATCAATGCAATTGACGCCGCCTTCCAATCAGTTTCCCCAATAGAGCACCAGCTGAAGTATTTGGTTTCCGGGATCGTACTTGTTTCGGGACTAGTTTGGACCTCACCAGCTGTCGCGGCTGATGTATCGCAACTTCCGCCCGGTTTGCAGGCGAAGGTTGAATTGGCGGCACGAGCCTGCGCGGAGTTCAACGACGGTCAGTTTGACATAGCCTGGGGCGCGGTTGAAAGGGTCGATCTCGACGGAGATCTACAACGCGACTGGGTTCTGAATGAGTCTGGTTTCGCGTGTTCGAGCGCCGCATCCCTTTACTGTGGTACCGGCGGATGCATGTCGCACTTTTGGATTAGCGAAGAGGTGCATTCCTTGCTCAACCAAGGCTGGACGGTCGTTGATTTTGGGAGCCAACGCATTGTCATCGCGGACGTGCATGGATCCGATTGCGAGGGAATCAATCCGACGCCATGCGTCAGTGCCAGTATTTGGGATGCCGAAGCCAAGACTTGGCGCTCGACTTCTGGAAGCTGGGAGTAAACTGTTTTTTGTGTTTAGCAACTGTGCCAGAGGACCTTGTTTGTTCCTGGGGTTCTCTGGAGCATGCAGATCTATGGGAAAGCTGTGACCAAACACCGCGCAGATTTATGGGTAAGGTTCTGCGGTTTTTTTAAGTCACGGCGCGGCCTATACCCTTCACCCGCAGGTAAATCCCCACGACCTCAGACAAAAGAACAGATGACGAGGAGGCAACAAGCGGCAGTTCAGAGTGGTCGGCTCCCGCTGCATTTTGAAGCCTCCGCATGTGCTTCCACACAAGTTCTGCGTCACGACACCTCAGGTGGTACCAGTATTAATCGAGCTGATCGGCAGCTCTTCTGGCTTTCATTTCAGCGATCATGGGCGACTTTGCGCGAAGGGAAGGCACGCGAGCAGCAACCAGACCACAGCCATTGGCAACTTGCCGATTTTGGGAAGGACGGGAATGGATGTAGGCATCACAGTGTTCGAAAACCAAGTCCCCGTTTTCGCAACACGTCGCGCCCCTGGAACAAGGGACGGCTGTTGGTACAGAAGCGGCTATTGCAGCCAAAGCAGGCTTGGGTCATTCGCCCCCGGCTTGAACTCGCAAAAACCTGAGAAAGCTTGTTCTGTTCCATCGTGCAATCGACAGCAAGTTGTGTGGATGCCGTCGACAACACAGATCGCGTAGGACAGCGGTGAAACACCCAAGCACGCGAAACACTCTATTCGAAATCCCACATTTTCACAGATCTGCTGTAATCCAGTTGGGAGCTCGGCACCTGATCCGTGGCAGGCCAATTGCTCACGCTTGGGGCTTGGCCTTTTGCACAGTTTGCCCGCAGGTAGGGCAGTGATCGGCCTGTGACATGGTCTCAGCATGCACGCGGTTTCGGATATGATCGGCAGCGCGACGCGAGAGACCCAATTGCTTGCGAACGGCTTCAATAACGGCTTCGTCCGCGTCGCAGATATCGCCGTCTTCCAGGGCCTTTCGAAATTCACGTTCCAGGCTGGCCCGTCGGCGGTGCAACTGGTCGTTCAGGCCGCTGGCAATGATCCCTGCGGGCAATGCGGCCATCCCAATGCCAATCACCGTAATCGCAGCGCCGAAGATCTTACCGGCAACTGTCACGGGCGTCACGTCGCCATAACCAACGGTCGTAAGCGTTGCCATCGCCCACCACATCGCCGCTGGGATCGATCCGAATGCCTCCGGTTGCGCTTCGTGCTCTGCCAGCCATGCACCGCTGGCAGCAAAGATCAGCATCACCATCAGGATGAAAAAACCTGCAAAAAAGGCGCCGGCCTCTTCCTCAAACACAGCGAGCAGCATTCCGAGTGCAGGCGAGTACCGAGTGAGTTTGAGGAGCCGCAACATGCGGAAGGTCCGCAACAGACGCAGATCAACCGGGAAGAACAAATAGAGCAGCGCAGGTAAAATCGCTAATAAATCGATGATGGCGATCGGGGAGACGGCCCAGGCAGCGCGCGTTTTGTAACTTGGATTTTCGGTGGCGACCCACAGCCTTGCCGCGTATTCGACCACGAATACGAATAGAGAAAAACCCTCAAAGAGGTTCAGCGCCAGGCCCCAACGGGTATATATGGAGTCGACCGTCTCTAGGATAACGGCGGCCACGTTCAGTGTGATGAGGGCAATTAGAGCTATTTCAAGCAACCATGGACCGGTGGCCGCCCTGTCCGGGCGCTCGAGCCACCAATAGACTTTCCTTTTTAGATAGCCCGAATTTGTAACTGCCTCACTCATGTCGAAACTGCGTCCAGGCGCGCATCAGGGGGATCGCGATTTGCGATAGCAAGGCTGTGCCCCAGATCAGATTGCCAACCAACGAGGGAACATGGGGGACGATAAAGAAACAGGCAATAGCCAGAACGATCCCAAATACCCTTACATCCCAGCGCCCAAAGCCCGATGCAAGACGGTGTTCAATAACGTTCTGGAGCACCCAAAGCATGGCGATATATCCTGCAAGGCCGAAACAGCCAATGGCGGCATATTCGGTCGGGTATGGCTCCCAAAAACCGACTTTGACCTCGGCAGCTAGGGCCACGCCTACCATGACGCCGCATAACATCAAGATCAGATGCGCAAGCCACCAGATCACCAACGTCGACACCTTCTTGTCGTTGGGCTTGGCGTTGCCGACAAAGTCAAAATAAATCCAGCACATGACGAACATCGAAACGCCACCGATGACGAAGTTAACAAGCACATCAAGTGAGACTTTGTAGATGCCTTTCTCGGACAAAGTTACGACGAGTTTGAAGAACCCTTCGCCCAGAACGATCAGCGTCAGCAGAGCAAACCGTTCCGCCATATGGCCGAGGCGCGGGACGAAACGTTCGAAGCGCAATACAGTGAGGCCTGGGATCATGTACATCGCCTGCGTGGCCACCATTGCGGCGGTAAACACCCAATAGGCCAAGGGTGTTGGCAGAAATGCCGTGATGGCAAAGATCACCGCAAAAACCGAAAAACTCCGGATCTGGGCCGTCGACATGGACTCGCCAGATGAATTGGCCCGCCGGGCGCGATAGTACAGCGCCGCGAGCATGGCCCTGTTCGCTGCAAATCCTAACGCGAAGAAAACCCAACCCTTGCCGTCAATAGCCGGGATCGCCGCTGCCATGAACATCACCGTGCAGATCATCACGGCCATAATCAGCCGGTGCCAGAAATCGGTGCTGACGAAGATCGAGTTGAATATGCTGAGTTCGCCCCACGCGAACCAGAGCGTGATGAAGACCCCGGCGAACACAAGAAACCCATGCAGATCGAGATGATGCGACAAGTAATTGCCCAGCAGAAAGATCGTCACGACATGGATCAGGTCGTAGAACAGCTCGGCCCAGTGGACATGATCATGTGCATGGTCAAGGTCCTGGTGATGTTGGGGCTTTCGCCACATGGGGTGGTCATGCAATGCCATAAATTGGGAACTCTTCAAGGTTGGAAGGCTGTTGTGGCCGACAAGCGGCCACCCAGATTGAGTTTCACTATAAGATGAAGGTTGTCGCGGAGACTTTCGTCATGCAACCCCCACAATTGTTGTTAAGCGAGGGCATGCCGGGCAACACCCGCCCGATCGTGGGTTTATTGCGCTGGCAGTGCCCGGTATTCACGGATGTCACGCGGCCCTGTCGTCTCGTAGATGCAGCAGGATACGGGCGTAGTTTTCCTCGCCCTGCGCGCCGGTCACAAGGTGACGTTCGTCGAACACCATTGCGGGCACACCCCGAACTCCTCGGCTGATCCAGAATTGCTCTTTCTGGCGCACGTGATTGGCCCGATCTTGGCTTTGCAATATGTCCAACGCATCCGCGCGTTTCAGCCCGATGCCAGCAGCCGCATCGGCCAGAACCTGTATGTCCGAGACGTTTTCGCGGCGTGTAAAGAACGCCGAAAAAAGGGCCTGCTTCATTTCATGGCCTTTGCCTTGCTCGGCGGCCCAGTCAATCAATTGATGCGCACGGAAGGTGTTATACATCCGCATGTCATCGGCGTAATTGAACGTGAACCCCAGTGCCGCGCCCATCTCGGTCAGGCGGGCTCGTGCCTTGATCGACCCTTCCAACGTCGTCCCGTATTTCGATGCCAAGTGTTCGCCCAGGTTCTCGCCACCCTCGGCCATCTGCGGGTTCAATTCGAATGGATGCCAATGGATATCCAGTTCGGTCTGAGTGTCGCGCGCGGCTTTGGCAAGTTGGTGATAGCCGATCACACACCAAGGACAAACAACGTCTGACACGATATCGACGCGAATAGGCAGAGCAGCTTGCAAGGCTCAGGTTCCTCTCACGTCGCCGGAAAAACGCGCCGCGTTTTCCTTGGCAAAGGCGCTGGAATCTGCGTCAGCATCCCAGAACTGTGGGTTAGCCTTGGGGATGGTCAGCGCTCGCTGGACGGCAGGTCGCGCATCCATACGGTCGAACCAGGCGTTCAGATGCGGTAGGTCCGACACATCCACCCGTGCCCAGACATAAGCACGCGCCCACGGGTACAACATCATGTCGGCAATGGTGTATTCGTCCGCTGCGATCCAGTCCCGCCCGTCCAGACGCGTATTCATCACCTCCATCAACCGGCGGCTTTCGTCCACGTAGCGACGGATTGAAAAGGGCTCTTCATGGCCGTTAGGCGCAGCTATGTGCTGGAAATACATCGCTTGTCCCATCATCGGCCCGACGTGACCGACCTGAAACAGCATCCACTGCATTACCTCGGACCGCTTGGCCGGGTCCGAAGGCAGAAATTTTCCGTATTTCTCGGCCAGATGCCACAGGATCGCGCCGGATTCGAAGATCGCGCGGCCTTCCGAACGGTCCTCAATCGTTGGGATCTTTCCGTTCGGATTAAGCGCTAAATAGTCTGGCGCCTTCTGATCGTGTTTGGAAAAGTTGATATGGGTCAGGTCGTAGGGGATACCTGCCTCTTCCAGAAAAATGACCGGTTTGTAGCCGTTCATTGTGCCTGCGGTATACAGGTGAATATCAGGCTGGGACATGTTCAACCTCGGCAAGTGTGGTTTTCAGATGTGCATCAAATCGAGCAAAATCGGCCTCGATTTCTGGGTTCTTCATAACATCGAATGCAGCAAAAGTCGTAAGGGGCTGCATGGCAAAGAACTTTGCGTTCAGGTGCATCGGCGCTAGCAGGTCGTCGACGCTGGCGCCCGCAAAGAAAGGCTCGGACTCGTCATCGAACGCTTCTTTCGGGGCGTTGAAGGTAACTGACAGCATGTATTTCTTACCGTTTAGCGTGCCGCCGGTACCGTAATTGACTTTGGGCGCGTCGGTCGTTCGACCGTCACCTGCACACAAGCGGCCGTCCATACCGGTCGTGTACACCTCATCGATGTATTTCTTGAAAATCCACGGAACGCCCATCCAGTTCACCGGGAACTGCATGATGACTGTATCGGCCCACAGGTGCGTGTCGACCTCTGCATTCGCGTCATATCCATCAGCGACAGTTGTCACGCGCACGTCGTGCCCCATTGCTGTCAGCGTATTCCGTGCACGTTCAACGAGGCTTGCATTCAACTGTCCGGGGGCGAATTCGTAGGGCTGGGTGCCATTCACGATCAGGATTTTGCTCATGTCCATATCCTATTTGTGCAGTCTCTGAACCCTTGACTTTCGCCGGGTTCAGAAAGCATTTGAGAGTGTAGGTATGAGAAATCAACCAGTATACTTTTGGTAACCTAGTTATCTGGGCGGAAGGATGACAATGCGAGCGCGGATTGAAGAGGACGCCAAACGCCGTCGACAGGTCTCGGAGGCTTGTCTGGAGCCATGCGCAATCGAAAGAGGTATGCGGATCATTGGCGGAAAATGGACCGGCTCGATTTTGTGGCACCTCAAAGATGGTCCCGTGCGTTTTAACGATCTATCGCGTATGATCGGTGGGGCTAGTAAGAAGATGATCGCTGAGAGATTACGCCAACTTGAGGAGCAGGGTTTGGTTGCAAGACAAGTGATGGATACTTCCCCTGTTTCGGTTCAATATTCCATCACCGAGTTTGGCAGCACAGCCCTTGGATTCCTCGATGAGCTAAGAAAGTGGAGTGAAGAGCTGCCTAACGATTTACAGCGATGACTTTTAAATGCTTGCTCTTAGCTTATAGCCTAATTTTTTAATGACCCCGCGACAAACTTGTAATTTCTTCAACACTGCAGATGAAGGGGCTTGGCGACTTAGAGCAGAATTCCGCGAGACTGTTGTTTAAGAAAGCTAATTGCGCCAGTTTTGACAAAAAATGATAGAAATATACCAAAGCAAAGCTTTGGTGCAGCAGTGTGTTTTGGAACGACTTTCTACGGGGCCGTTCAATGACATTTGAACTGACACGTACCGTAACAGCCGTCCCGCAGACTGCTAGATCTGCCAAATCAAGTTCTCGCGTCCGCAGCGAACGCCCGCTTTGTTCGCAAAGCTGTCATTCGAGGTATTTGTGTCAAATGTCCAATTCGAGCCCAAGGCCGACACTCGCTCAAACTTGGCTGGGGGCCGATAAATATCCCACAACCGTCTATTTGACTGATTGGTTGCCAGAATCGCAGTCTTAGGTGATCCTTCAAGAAATCGAAGGATCGCAATATGTTCAGGTTTCTATTAATTGCATTCGGTATTTGCGTATCTACTTCCGCGTTAGCGCAAGAGTCGTCCGAAGATGTAGCGGCAAAAGATGGTATCTCGGCGACCTCATCCAGCCTGCTAACTGACGCTGAGTTGCAGACATTGGTCGCCCCGGTTGCTCTTTATCCCGACACGCTTCTCATACAGATATTTGTCGCGGCCACCCAGCCGTTGGAAATTGTTAAGGCTGAACGGTATCTACTGGACAACACCGATCGCGACCCTGTTGAGCTTGAGCTGGAAATCGAAGCAATGGGATGGGATCCTTCCGTCAGTGTGTTGGCGACGGCATTCCCGGAAATTGTTGGTCAGATGGCCACCCATATTGACTGGACCGAGACAGTCGGTACAGCCATGTTGGCACAGTCCGATGATGTGTTGGATGCGGTGCAGGTCATGCGGGATCAGGCAATTGACAGCGGCGCTCTTATCTCGGGGCCCGAGCAAACTGTCGAAGTATCTGACGACGACACAGTGATAATTACACCGACAGAGCCCGAAACAGTATACGTCCCACAATACAATCCCGAGACAGTTTATACTGGCCCGTCAACCGGGGATGTTGTGGGCGCCGCATTACTGACTTTTGGCACTGTTGCCCTGATCGACGAGATTTTTGACGACGACGATGATTGGTACGACTATTGGGGGTGCCGAAATTGTGGTGGCTGGGGCGGTGGTCCAATTTATAGAAATCCAGACATCGATATTGACGTAGATGGCAACGTCAATATTGGCAATGATATAGATTTAGGTGACCGAACGAATATCGGATGGAATCCCGATCCTGACCGGCAACAGGAGGCCCGGAACAAAATAGCGGACCACAAAAGACCTGAAGGTGGCCGTGGCGACTTGCCGGTTAACCGTCCTGACGGTCGCACCGATGAGCTGCGTGCAAAGTTGAGCCGAGAATCTGGTGCTGCAGATATTAGCAGGGACCGCGGGGCGGCCGCGGCTGCGGTCGGTGCAGGGGCTGTAGCAGGCGGCGCTTTGGTGAACCGTGGCAACGCTAATCGGGACAAGGTCGCCGCAAAGCAACAGGCTATTGATCGCACCAAACGTCCAGATGCTACGAAAAAGCCAGTCGCACAAAGACCGCAGACTGCGAAGAAGCCGTTGGCGAAGAAGGCCGTATCGGCGCAGGGCAAGCCCAAGGCATCCAAAGGGCAAGCGATGAAGAAAAAAGCGTCCGGTAGCAGAACGCAAAGCGCATCCAAGCGTGGACATGCAGCTAAAGGCAAACGGAGACGGTAAGGTGCGTAGATCAGTATTGACAATTTTGTTGCTCGCCGGGACTGCAAGCCCGGCCCTCTCTGGCGGAGCCAGCTTTGATACCCCGCAATCCGCACTGGATGCTTTTGTTGGTGCGTTGAAGGCCAATGATCAGAGCAAGATGCTCGAAATTTTTGGTCCTGAGGCCGAAGATTTGGTGGGAACGGGCGATCCGGCGGAAGACCAAGAAAGAAGGCAGGAAGTGCTAAGCATGTACGCTGAAGGGTATCGCTTTCAGCCTGAGGATGAAGGGGTTGTACTTCTCCTGGGTGAAGACAGTTGGCCTTTTCCAATTCCAATTCTGCGTACAGATGACGGTTGGCGCTTTGACCTGGAAGCAGGGATCGAAGAGCTTTCAGCCCGCGAAATAGGTTTGAATGAGTTGGAAGTGATCGAATTGCTTGAGGCCTATGTCGATCTGCAGGCAGCTTTCCGGCTTGTGGATCATAACGGGAATGGCGTTATGGAATTCGCTCAGACGATCATTTCAGATCCGGAAGAGCAAAACGGACTCTTCTGGCCTGGAAAAGACAGCTTTGTCGGTGCAGCGCTTGCCCGCGCCGCAGCTTCGGGGTGGAGTGACGGTCAGGTTGACTATGAAGCCGAACCGTTTCTTGGCTATTATTACACAATCCTGCAAGAGCAGGGCCCTAACGCTCCGGGGGGTGCCTACTCTTATTTTGTCGGGGATCACTTTGTTGCAGGACATGCCTTGCTGGCAATACCGGCAGACTATGGAGAAACTGGCATCCATTCCTTTCTGGTTGGCGAAAACGGCATAGTCTACGAGGCAGATTTTGGCCCGGAGACACTCAGTATTGCAGCTGAAATTTCTGCCTATGATCCAGGCACGAATTGGTCACCGGTCGAGTAATATTTGGATTGAAAGTGGCGCTTAAGCTCTGCGCTTTGCTGCGACAGTCAGTTTTTGACTTAAAACTCCTTCAAGCGTACTTGGTTTTTTGCGCACCCACTAAATATGTCGGGATACTTGAACCGAAGAACTCGAACTTTCGAGTGCTTCTCACTGTGATCGGTTTCTCGGTGGCAAAAAGATTGCTATCAAATGAGAACGAATTATCGATTCCGATCATCTGAATGTGAGAATAAATGCGCTTAGCTCTTTTCATTCTCTTTCCGATTATATTTGTCGGTTTGCTTGTTTTTCTGATCTTTGGCTTGAAGCCGCCCAACAGTATTAAGCTAGCTGCTGGCATAAACGGCGGGGGATATTGGCAAGTTGGACAACTCTACAAAGCAGAACTTGCACGTGACGGCATTCAGGTAATTTTAGTAGAAACCGAAGGGTCCGTTGAGAATATTCAGAGACTTGTTTCTGGCGAAGTGGATGCCGCATTTGTTCAAGGCGGCCTCGAACTCCCTCAAGACGAAAGCTTACAGTCTCTGGGTGCCATTTTTCTTGAACCCATGGTGGTGTTCCGCGGAAAGTCTAGTCCAGTCGGAGCTAATGCAGGAGAATGGGGAGACATACGCTTAGCTGCAGGATCTCAGGCGTCTGGTACTCGCGCCGCCGCTTTAGCGCTAATTGAGGCCGCTGGGTTGCAAAATGTCGGCATAGACCTCGTCGATGTCGGGGGCCATGATGCGATAGGGGCGTTGTATGCCAACGAAGCGGATGCCGCGTTGTTTGTCGCTCCACTCGATGCACCTTACCTTATGGATGCAATTTTTGATCCAGAAATCATTTTCGTCCCTATGGCTTTGGTCGACGCCCTTGCATTGAAACTTTCCGGAGCGAATTCGGTAACTGTGCCGGCAGGATCAATCACACTCGACCCTCCGAGACCACCAGAGGATGTTAAGATCTTAGCATTGCGAGCTTCACTTATCGCCGCATCCGATCTGCACCCTGCAGTAACCGATAGGTTGGTAAATGCAGCAAAGAACATTCATAGCGAACCTAATATTTTGCAAAGTGCGCGCGAGTATCCAAACACGGCTTCGCCACCTGTACCATTAAACAAGATTGCCACAGAACTTATTAACTCTGGGCCAAACTTTTTGCATGGCGTCTTGCCATATTGGATCGCGGCGCAGTTTGGCAGCGTATTGTTATTGCTGTTGCCTTTGTTGTTCTTAGTACCGTTTCTGCGGATCGTCCCGTCCAGTTACGTGTGGTTTCAAAAGCGCCGGGTCTGGCGTTTTTATCAGCGCATCGCTGCGCTTGAGGAGGAACTCGGCAAGGCACAGACCTCAACTGAAGTAGAAGAGGTCGCCAAAAATATCGAAGACGTGGACACCGCCCTTGCAAATCTGAATCTGCCTCTCGCATACCGCCAGGGAGCATATGATGCGCGTTTGCACATAGATCTAATTCGACAGGAGATTGCGCGTCGTCGAACTGCCAAAAATGATGGAACTCCGGCCTTCTCAAGCAAACCTACTTAAAATACCATTTCTATTTGAGACTTAGGTACGGTCGTATGCTTTAGTTATTGCTTGAACAGTACTTTGGGCTCGCAGCCATCATTGGCAGAGTTTTCTTTGGCGGCAGCTATGCTAGGCGAAAACAGTTTAGATTTTGCGTCATGGTTACTTGTATTGAGCGTTGTAAGCTCTGAACAAAATAAGAGGTTAGGAAATGTTCCGTTTAGCATCTATTTTGACTGTTGCGTTTACTGCTGCCGCGCATGCCGAGGACATCCCAAATACTCAACCCGGCGACAGAGAGTATTCCCCTTACCCACAACAAAACTTCCCTAATCAGGTCTTTTTCGGAGACACCCATTTGCATACATCATACTCTGCCGATGCCGGTATGATCGGAAATGTACTTGGCCCTGATGAAGCGTACAGGTTTGCCAAAGGCGAAGTCGTTACATCCAGCACCGGTGTCGAAGCGAGGTTGCGCCGACCATTGGATTTTCTGGTTATTGCCGATCACGCCGAGAACCTTGGTCTTGCGCCGCTGCTCTCAGCCAAAGATGCCACGTTGCTCTCTACAGAGTTTGGCCAGCAACTGAACGCTGCTGTCGAGGCCGGTGATCCGGTTGGCGCATGGTCGATTTGGAGCCAAGCCAAGTCCACTGGCACAGACCCATTGGCGGATTATCAGGAGATTTACCAAACAGCGTGGGGCGACATTACCTCTGCCGCTGAGGCACACAATCAACCGGGTTTGTTTACTGCGCTTATCGGGTTCGAGTGGACCTCAAACCCACAGCGGAACAACCTGCACAGGAATGTCATATTCAATGGTGGCAAAGAGGGCGCTGACAAGATCATCCCGTTCTCGAACTTTGATAGCTTCGACCCCGAAGACCTTTGGGCATGGATGGAACAAGCCGAAGAGACAACAGGCCAAAAGCTGCTCGCGATCCCGCACAATGGCAATTTGTCCAACGGGTTGATGTTCGACGAAGTGCGCTTGTCCGGTGAGCCGTTCGATGTTGAGTATTTCAAACAGCGTGCCAAGTGGGAACCGATCTACGAAATCACACAAATGAAAGGTGACGGCGAAGCACATCCCATGCTGTCACCAGACGACGAATTTGCCGACTTCGAAACGTGGGACAAAGGACAACTTGGACCAGAGCCCAAGACACCGGAGATGCTTCCACGCGAGTATGCACGCGCGGCATTGCGTCGTGGACTAGGATACGAGGCGGAAACGGGGGCAAACCCGTTCAAGTTTGGCGTGATCGGCTCAACTGATGCTCATACATCGCTGTCCACGGTTGGCGAAGACAATTTCTTCGGGAAAGTCGCGGCTGTTGAACCTACTGCTGACCCGATCCGATTTGAAGAAGTCGTCGGCGGTATTGGTGGTGACGAGAGTGTTGCACAATATGCATGGCAGACTTCGGCGTCGGGTTTGGCGGCCGTTTGGGCAAGGGAAAACACCCGCGAGGCCATTTGGGATGCTTTTGCTCGGAAAGAAGTCTATGCAACCACGGGGCCGCGCATGCGTGTTCGCGTTTTTGCCGGATATGAATTTGAAGAAACCGACCTGCCACGTGCGGATTTTGCCGCGTATGGATATGAAAATGGCGTCCCGATGGGGGCGGATTTGCCAGTGGATAGTGATGGTCGATCTCCGCGATTTCTCATCCGTGCTCTCCGCGACCCCGATGGGGCCAACCTCGACCGTATTCAGATTGTCAAAGGCTGGCTGAACAGTGACGGCACAACGTCGGAACGTATTTATGATGTTGCTTGCGGCGAGCGTGAACTTGTAAACGCGGCGTGTGACGGCCCGGTTGGCAATACGGTGGATGTAGAAAACGCGTCTTGGACAAATGACATCGGCGAGGCAATTCTCGCCGGATATTGGGAAGACCCGGACTACGACCCGACGCAAAGCGCGTTCTACTACGTCAGAGTGCTGGCCATACCAACGCCGCGCTGGACGACATACGATGCCAAGGTGTTCGGGACAGAAATCCCTGACGAAGCCCCTTGGTCGATACAAGAAAGGGCTTATACGTCGCCTATCTGGTACACACCTCAGGGATGATTGGTATTAGATTAAGATTGAAATTCACTTAGTCTGCCCTGGGCTCGAAGCCCTCTTCCAAGTGTTTTATTTAACGTCAGCTTTCGGGCCATTTGCAGGCGCCGATTCCCGTGCGTTCAAGGTGGCGAGGTCAGACATTTTGCGGATGCGTCACATCTTTATTGGCGGCGGCCACAGATTTCTGAACTCAGAACCCTTACTTTGTTCAAAAGAAGTGGATCGAACTTCCTCGTGCCGCAGTGAGCAAATTAGGTTGATATACCAAAGATGACGCAAGATCAGCTGGCGGAGCGGTGGCACATGGTGACTGCGATGGGCTGTGATCTGACGGTTGCTGCTCTCTGCGCCATCACCAAGGGCCTCTACGTAACGCGGTCTTACAGGCACTTGGGCATGGCCCTTCAGTCGAAGATGGATGGCCCAGCCTTCGATAGCTTGACCGTCTCCCGCATAGTGGAAAACGCAACGAACGTCACCGGAGCGGCATTGGCGTTTTGCGCCACTCGAAGCATGTGTTTGCCCGGTAAGTCGCTATCCTTGAGCCGAAGGTGATACCAATATTCGTCAAGCTGTTGTGCAGCTCTTGTAGCCCTTGGTGCTGCAACTGAAGCTGATCTGGTTCTCAGAATGTGTGAGATTTTCGACGACGTGTAGAGTTGCTTCAGATCCTTCGGGACTATCCGCACAAAGTAGAAAACGCCATCTTTGACAAATGAGTGGGGTGCAGTTTTGTTCTCCGCCACGTTCTGCGGTGGCTCCATCCTGAGATAAAGTTGATGATTTACAATGTTTTAGCGGATTCTGTGGTGCCCCCACACGGACTCGAACCGCGGACCTACTGATTACAAATCAGTTGCTCTACCAGCTGAGCTATAGGGGCACTGGCTGTCGATTACTTCCTCTGGCAGTAGACTGCAAGCCTGAATTTTAGCCCAAACTTAGACATTGCCCGATTTCCTGAGAACGTGCAAAAAAACGCTGAATTCATCCGTTGCAAATATCTCGCGAGTGTAACGGACGCGGCTATGCAGAAAAGCCAAGGGGTAAAGGAAAAAATGCAGGTTGCCATACACGCCGGTGTTGCCTTTTCGGATGAAGGGCTGGTGATGTCCTCGCTTGGCGCGAACAGGAGCGTACTGGCCAAATACCGAACTGCGGTTCTGGGGCCGCGTCGGTCCCGGCTATTCGTCAAAGTGATGTCTGACTCGATTCTGCAGGGCGTATCTGATGCAGACGCACGGAACAGATTGTCCGAGCTTGTTGCCGGAAACCAGAATCTGGACCGCGTGGTTGTGTCGAGCGACAAGTTCTTTGGCCCCAGGCGCACCGCGCTGCAAGACGGCCAGATCTATCCGTTTGCAGGGAATAGAACAGCCCATACGGACACTCTGCTGGACGGCGTGCAGGTTCAAGTGTTTGCAGGGCTGGTGAACCCCGGGGTTTTTGTTCCAAAGATTCTGGCCTCGATCCATGAGGACCATCGGCGGGACATTCTGGCCAGCACCGATTTAAGCTGCCTCAGCTGGCTTGGCATGATCGAAGACCTGCGGGATCTTGCGCCTCAGGTTCAGCTCACCTTGTGGGAACACGAGAATTCCCCGCTTATCTGGGGGGATATCATCCGCGCCGTGGCTGGATTGCCTGACGAGGCTGTGCTTCATGAAGAGTTTGCATTCCTGTCCTCCCTTTTGACAGAAGCCGGACAACGTCATGTATTGGACATCGTGAGAAAAGGGGACGCCATCGATCACGGCCGCCGACGTGAAGAGATGGCGAATATTCTGGACGAATACGCCCGGCCGGAGCAAATCGAAGAAGAGCTCGATTTACCGGGCTGGAATTCCGACATAGTTGAAGCGTTCACAGAGCTTTACGAGCAGGATCTGGCCACGATCCGGTCCATGCCGGACGTTCATGTTCTGCAAATCTGATTGGTTTGCGCAGTGCCGTTGGATTGGGTGCACAGATGGTGCGAAGGTAGCTTTTTTCGCGAATCCAGCGTGATGGCAGGAACGCATGGGTATTTGGGGCCCTGCCGAATATCAGGCAACTAAGTAATCTCGCAATATCCCGTTGAACAGTTCAGCTTTTTCCAGATGGGTCGCATGTGCAGAGTTTGGTATCACCGCTAGGTTTGCATTCGGAATGGATTGCCACAGCTGTTCCGTCTGACTCCATGGGTAGGTGCGATCACGATCCCCCCAGATAATCAGCGTCTTGGTCCTGATTGCCGGCAGGTTTTCAGCGCCGCTCCAGGAATGCATCGCATCCAAACCAGACAGCATGGCCTTCAGGTTGCTTTTCTGGGCTATCGTAGCGCAAAGTTCATATTCCAAGGCGTTTTCGCGTTCGAGAAACCAGGTTGCCGCAATCCGCCGCGCCGTCACTATCGGCCCGTCTGCACAGGCACGGGTTTTCGAGGTGTCGATGGTCTCAAACCGCCCGGGCAGCACTCCTACGGACCCGGTGCCATAAAGAACCAAACGGTCAACACGCTCGGGCGCACGGGCAACCATTTCCTGCGCGACCATTCCACCCATCGAGTGACCAACCAGGTGGAATCTCTCGATGTCGCGCGCCTTCAGCTCATTCAGCGCCCAGTCCGCGAATCCCGAGATGCTGCAAAACGCGTCACGTTGCGCATTTTCGCCAAAACCCGGCAGATCCAGCGTGATGACATCGTAACCTTGCAAGGCCTCGACCTGCCGCTGCCATTGCCGACTGCCGCCCAGGAACCCATGAACAAACACGATGGGTGTCATTTCCGACCGCCCTGCACAATCCGATCGAGGATCATGGCACAGAACAGGATTGAGAACCCTGCAAGAATACCCTGGCCCACATTCGCGTATTGCAACGCTTCAAGAACATCCTCGCCCAGCCCTTTGGCACCGATCAGAGACGCAACAACAACCATTGCCAGTGACAGCATGATTGTCTGATTGATCCCCGCCCGGATCGATGGGCTTGCCAGCGGCAAGTCGACTTTGGTGAGCAGATACCATTTGTTGGCGCCGAAACTGATCGCCGCCTCGCGCACACTTTCGGGCACGCCACGCAAGCCGAGAACGGTCAGGCGCACCACTGGCGTACCACCGAAAATCATCGTGACCACGACTGCCGCCGGCTTGCCGACACCAAAAAACGCGATCACGGGGACCATGAAAACAAAGGCGGGCATGGTTTGCATGAAATCCATGATCGGCTGGATGAAAGCGTAGAACCGAGGGCGACGCGCCGCGAACATGCCCAGTGGAATTCCGATGACAATCGACAGGCATGCCGCTGTCCCCAACAAGGCCAGCGTAGTCATTGCGCCCTCCCAAAAGCCCAACAGCCCCATATAGGCCAGAAACGCGCCCGAATAGATTGCCGTGCTGACACCCGCAGTCAGCCATGTCAGCAGAATGATGAGACTGGCGATCACGATCCATGGCGTCTGCACCAAGATGACCTCAAGCGCGTCCAGCAGGGTGCGGATACCGAATGTCAGCCCGTCAAAGAACGCTTCGCTGTTGCGCACGCACCAGGCGATGAAATCTTCCACCCAGGTGATGCTGGTCAGGCGGATATTGGGGTCTGTCGGGAAGTGGCTGAGCAACGAGAAACGCCCCGGAAAGCTGTAATGCATCATCGCCGCAGCAACGATCAGCGCCATGAAGATCGCGCTGAATACGATCTGCGATACCGGCATTGCAGATCGGATTGAACGATCTGACAGCCATTCCGAGAAACGCGCCTCGAGCGCCCAGTTTGCCACCTGTGACTGAACAAGCTTGACGATGATCAGAATGATCAGGCCGGTCAGAACGATGTATGGCCCTTCAGCAGCCATTGCTTCGGCTTCGGCGCGGATGCCGCCTATGTTTTCCTCGAGCGAGTCCACCGTCCGCTGGTAGACGTCGATCTTGTCCGAGTTGTTTTCGATGGCAGCGGCCAACTGCTGACGGCGCAGCTCAAGCGTCCCTTCAATTGACGCGATGCGTTCCATTGCTTCGGCCGCCAGGTCGCCGAACAACCCGCGCGCGATCTGCACATAGGCTATTGTTTCCAGGATCAGAAATGGCAACGCCCATGACCACAAGCCCCGCGCACCGAACCAGACCGGGCCAAACAACCCGGCCATCAGATTGAAAGTCGGCGTAAATCGGGACGACGCGCCGATCTTGTCGAAGTTGCGGATGTAATAGTCGGGGCTGGTGCGAACAAAGGCCCGGATGTTTTCGCGCCGCTCTTCGGCATATGCCTGGGCTGCTTCGCTCTCGGTATCTTCCAGCGGGTTCACATCTGAAGAACTCATGACACTTCGGTTCCTTCGATCACGGTGCGCAACAGATCGGCACGGGTTATGACGCCAACATCCACGCCGCCGTCCTCCACAAGGATCGCGCTGTCGGTGTCGATTGCCAGATTGATCAGCGTGCTCAGGTTTTCGCCTTCATTCACACGCGGGGCGCCCGAGGGCAGAGGACCATGGGTCGCGACATGTTCCGGTATGGGCCGCATGACGGCGTGGGCACGCACCACCTTGAGCCTTGAGATACCCGCCACGAAATCGGCGACATAGTCATCGGCGGGGTTCATGACGATGTCTTCGGCCGTTCCGATCTGCACCACCTTGCCGTCGCGCATGATCGCGATCCGGTTCCCGATGCGGACGGCTTCATCCAAATCATGGGTGATGAAGATCGTCGTCTTTTTCAGGATTTTGCTCAGTCGAATGAACTCATCCTGCAATTGCCGCCGGATCAACGGGTCCAACGCCGAGAACGGTTCGTCCATCAACAACACATCCGGGTTCGCTGCCAGTGCCCGGGCAAGGCCCACACGTTGCTGCATTCCCCCGGACAGCTCGTGTGCGAATTTCGATCCCCATGCTCCGAGTTCGACGATATCCAGAATAGCAGCGGCCTGACGCATGCGTTCATTCTTGCTGACCTGCCGGATTTCCAGCGGCATTGCGACATTGTCCAGCACAGACCGATGCGGCATCAGCGCAAAGTTCTGAAAGACCATGCCAATCTTGTTGTTGCGAAACTGCTGAAGCTCTTTCGGGCCCAGGGCCATCACGTCCGTGCCTTCGATTTCGATCTTGCCTGCGGTGGGTTCCAACAGCCGGTTGAAATGGCGGACCAGAGTGGACTTCCCGCTGCCGGACAGGCCCATGATGCAGAATATCTCGCCCCGGTTGACCGAAAGACTAACATCCGCGACGCCGACAACACAGTTGTATTCCGCCAGCACCTGGGCCTTGTCCAATCCACGGTCGCGGATTGCCTGCAGCGCTACATCGGGCCTGCCCCCGAAAATCTTCCAGACATTCGAGATTTCAATAACGGTATCGTCGCTCATAAGTCCCCCAGAGGTCTGCTTTTGGGTGGCGCCAACAGATGCCGCCACCCTGTTTCTGGAAGCTCGATCAGAGGCCCAGCCAAGCGTCGACACGATCAGGGTTCGCCTCGACCCACTCGCGTGCAACCTCTGCCGGATCTCGGCCCTTGCCGCTGATCTCATAGGCGAACTCGCTGACATCATCCGCCGTCAATGCGAAATTCGCCAAGAAATCGGCAATCGCCGGAGAACGCTCTGGCAGCGTGTTGGACCACGCAATCTGCACGTTCTTGAGCGCGTCCTTGGTCGCAACATTGGATTTGTTGTACCAGTCCGGGTCATCAGACGGTTGGACCATCACGTATTTTGCCGGGTCGAATTGTGGCTCGGTCAACATCTGGACGTCGAACATGTACCAGACGGCATGCGGCTTGTAGCAATAAAAGGCATAGCCTTCGCCCTTGGCGATGCTGTCCTTGATCCGCGCGGTTTTCACGCTTTCCTCGGCACGTATCGGCTCAATGAAATCAAGCAGGCCATAGTCGCGGGTTTTGACTTCGTTCACGTTGGCCGAAGCCCAACCCGGCGCGCCAATCCACATTTCACCTTTGCCATTGCCGTCACTGTCCATCAAAGCGGCCACATCCGGGCGGCCCAGATCGGCGATGTCGGTGATGTTGTTGGCTTCACCAAAGTCTTTGCTGACGCAGAAACCCTGATTGCCCTCGTAGGGGTTCGATGACAGGGTGACGGTGCCCGCTTCGTCCACATATTTCTTGGTGAAGCTTTCCTGGTTGGGCAGCCAAACGTCGGGATGAACGTCGATATCGCCCTTGCCCTGATCCATCGCCTGAAAGATCGTGGCGTTGTTGCCGGGCACATATTCCACTTTGCCCCCGATGCGCATTTCCACGACCGCGCCCAGAACATGGGCGATCGCTTGTGCTCCGGTCCAGGATGGCACGCCAATTTTCACTTCTTCGGCTGCGAATGCCGGCACAGCGCAGACGCTGAGCGCAGCAGCCATCCCCAGCTTTTTCAGATTTGTTCTCATGGTCTTCTCCTCTGTTGAAATGCGCCGTGGTTCGGCGTCGTTCTTTTCGTTGTTCGATTTTCCTATCGCGCAATAGGGGCGCGCCAACTTGCCTTTGGCGACACATTCGGACGGAAGGCTGAAAACAAGACAAACCGCCAGACCCTGCCCGGAAGTCTAGAACAGGAGCTTTTCTGAGAGCCAATTCGAACATTTCATCAAACTATTCTGTTTCTGCATAGTTTTCTGTATCGTTGCTGAAAATGCTCTTTCACAAGCGGGGATACGCATTGGATCTGAATTGGCTACGCGATTTCGAATGCCTCGCCCGGACCTTGAACTTCACCCGTGCGTCTGATGAACGTAACATCACGCAATCCGCATTCAGCCGCAGAATCAAAGCCTTGGAAAGCTGGGTGGGGTTGCCTTTGGTCAATCGGGCAACCTATCCGGTTCAATTGACCGAGGCCGGCAAACAATTCCTGCCTGTTGCCCAGGCGGCAATTTCACAGCTGTCTGAATCCCGCCAATCCCTGCGGGACGCCGACCGGGGCGACAGTCGGTTCATCCGGTTTTCGGTTCTGCACACCATTGCGGTTAATTTTTTGGCAACCCGCATAGAAGAGTTGCAGAAGCAGATCCCCGATTTGCGCACGCGCGTCCTGTCCGATTCTCTGAGCACCTGTTGTGATCTTTTGGTCGAAGGCGCGGTGGATATCCTGCTGTGCTACTATCACCATACTGTCTCGCCCATGATCGACGAAACCGCGTTCGAGCGTAAGGATCTGTTGAAGGATCGGCTGATACCGGTGGCTGCCGCACAGCCGGTGCGGACACTGGGTTGGGATTTGTCCCGGCAGGATGGTCCACCGATCCCCTATCTGTCCTATGACCGATCGTCCTTCTTGGGCATGGTCGTTGAAAACACCGTTGACCGGAAACCCCAGAATACCGAAACGATATATGTCGATAGCCTCGTCGAAACGATCAAGCGAAGATTGATGACCGGCAGCGGATTTGCCTGGATGCCCGAAACGTCGATCTCCGCGGAGCTGGATCAGGGGTTGCTGGTGCCGATCGGTGACGATGCATGGTGTGCAACATTGACGATTTCAGCCTTTTCCAATCCGGCCAGTTTGGATCAGATCGCGCACCAGCTTTGGCAGCGTTTGTGACCGGACGGATTCGTTTCGACGCACCACCCGGCCGTTGAACGGAAAATGCGCCTTTACCTTGTATGCCGGCCCGTCTGAGAAAAATTGACGATCGCGCGGACCAGCAGATCGATCGTATCCACTGCATTGGCGTCACCCGCGACGCTGTCGGCAATGAGGGAGAATTCAGAGCAAGCGACAAACTGCAAGTCCGCCCCCGCCTTGACCAACGCCCTTGAGGATGCTCGCAGCGTTTCGCGTGCCTTCTCGCTTTGACCGTTGACCTTGATCGCGCGGATCGCCGCCAGCATCGCGTCGTCATCCGTTGGCCAAACGGTTGACAGCCCGTGCGCGTGCAGGGCTGTTTCGAAAAGACAAATACGGCGCACCGCCGGAGAAGCGAGCACACCAACGCACCCCCCCTTCGCGAGCGTCCCGACGGCGTGATCCGCGGCCAGTTCAACCATGTTCAACAGCGGAACGGTCACGGCATCGGTGATCGCCTTGGCATAGTGATGCGCCGTGTTGCAGGGCATTGCCAGCGCCACGGCGCCGGCATCCTGAAGACGTCGCGCCATCGCCGCCAGTGTCGGCCCCGGATCTTCGCCCGCCCCGTCGATCAGATGCGCGATCCGTGACGGGACCTGAGTGTTCATGTCGATCAAAAGCGGAATGTGGTCCCGGTCGTCGCTCACCGGCATAGCCTCGACCAGCTTGCGCTGGAGGAGGATCGTTGCCTCAGGGCCCATGCCGCCAAGAATGCCGATGGGGTGCTGCGTCATTGCTCAGATATTCACCCAGCGGTTTTTGTGATCGAAGGCAAAGTCATACCCCGCCAAAGCCGCCGCGCCGCCCGTGTGAAGGAAAACGACCCGCTGGTCTTTGAATTCGCCTTTGCGCGCCAGATCGATCAGGCCCGCTGCACCCTTGGCCGAGTAGCAGGGATCCAGAAGGATACCTTCCAATTCGGCAAACATCTGGATCGCTTCGATGCCGCTTTCAGTGGGCAGGCCATAGCCTTCGCCGACATAGTCGGTATTGGCCATGACATCTTCACGTTTTACCATGCCCGCGCACCCCAGCTTTTCGGCCGTCTCGCAGGCGAGGTCGTACACCATCTGTTCCTGCTTTGGCCGAGGTGCCCTTGTCCCGATGCCAAGCACCGGCACCTGCGCATTCATGGCGCACATTCCCGTCACCAAACCTGCCTGTGTACCGGACGACCCGGTCGCATGTACCAGCCGGTCAATCCGCAATCCGCGGTCATTGGCCTGACCCAACAGTTCAAAGGCCGCGTTTACATAGCCCAGCGCCCCGGTCGGGTTCGAGCCGCCGCCGGGAATGACATAGACATTGCGGCCTTCTGCCCGTTTCTTCGCGGCAGCCTTTTCCATTTCGCCCGGCATATCGTGACCCCCGGGAAACTTCTGGGTGGTCGCGCCGTGCAAGTGATCCAGCAGAACATTGCCGTTTGTATTGTAGTTGCCATCTTGATAGCCGGTGCGATCTTCCAGAAGAATATGGCAATCAAGGCCCAGCTTGGCGGCAAACGCTGCGGTTTGTCGACCGTGGTTGGTTTGAGTGGCACCTTGCGTCATCACCATGTCGGCGCCCTGCGCTTCTGCTTCGGCCATCAGAAATTCCAGCTTGCGGGTCTTGTTGCCGCCGGTTGACATGCCGGTGCAATCGTCGCGCTTGATCCAGATTTCCACCCCCAGCTCTTTGGAAAGCCGCTTCATCGGTTCAAGCGGTGTCGGAAGATGGGCGAGGTGAAGGCGGGGAAAGCGCGCGAGATGCATGTCACAGTTCCTAATATTGATTTTTGTCAATTTACGATGTGTGTTGTCGCTCTGCTAATTCGAAATTCGGCGGATATGTTGCAAAAATTGCATGTTGGTAAGGTCTGGGCTATCTGATTCACATGCGTTTGGAATGGATCGATGACATATTGGCCGTGCTGGACAGCGGATCGCTGACGCGCGCCGCGGAAAAACGGCTGCTGACTCAATCTGCCTTTACCCGTCGGGTGCGGCTCATCGAAGGCAGCATCGGTGCCACCCTGTTTGATCGTCGCCGCAAACCCGTATCCCTGATGCCGGGCGTTCAGGCGTTGGAACCTGAACTGCGCGAACTGAGCGCGCGTCTGCACAAACTGCGTCACAGTTTGAAAACAGAAAGCGATCAGGCCAGCCAGTCTTTGTCGCTTGTGTGCCAGCATGCGCTGACGACAACCGTCTCGCCGAAAGTGGTCCGGATGTTGACCGAAAACAGCGATATCTCGGTTCAGGTGCGATCGGGAAACCAGGACGAATGCCTGTTGCAGCTGATCTCGAAAGAAGTCGATTTCGCGATCATGTACGCGGTATCGGACGGCGGGGTGCAGAACCTTGAAAGTGCGTTTGAGGCAAAGACGCTTGGTGCCGAGACATTGATCCCGGTATGCGCACCTGCAATGCGCGGGGAATTGGATGGCAAGACCATTCCTGCGATTGTCTACCCGCCTGATGTCTTTCTTGGCCAGGTATTTTCCCAATTGATTGCGCCGCGGTTGCCCGACGAAACCAGACTCGTGGCCAAGGCCGAGACGGCCCTGACGCTGGCGATGCTGCATTATGCCGTGAATGAAATCGGCGTTGCCTGGTTGCCCTATTCTTTGGTTGCCACGCCGCTTGCTCAGGGACAGCTTGTAAGCGTTGAAGACGCCCTGCCTGCGCAGGCGCTGACAATAAGAATGGTCCGTTTGGCCGAAGCGAAGCCAGAGTTCAGTGAACAGATTTGGCAACGTCTTGCCGGGCAATCGCAAAGCTTTTGGTTGTCGCAGGATCAAAACGACGAGGCGACCTGAGCCGTTCACCGAGAAAGGTGCCGGGCCTGCCGATCAGCATCGGAAGAATACGCAACGGAATAGTGGCAAAACCGAGCTGGATGTATCTAACCTGTGCTGAAATGACAGCAACAGGGCAGGTCAGCGGATGTTCGGGAAGGTATTGAAAACGGGTATAGGTGTCGCGGTTCTGGGCGTCGTGGGGCTGCTTGGTTATCTTCTGATCGCCCCGCCCGATTTGTTGAAAGTAGGCACGAATTACTCGGCCAAGATTGTCTGTTCGAATGTTTTCATTGCCGGACGTGATCCGGAAGAGGTCCTTTCGGTGGATGTGCAGGCCCCGGGGCATCCGCTGCTCAAACATGTTTCGATTGAGGTCGATCGAGAGGCGCAGACTGTTCATGCGCGACTCTTTCGGTTCTTCGCGCCCGCCACATCGCAGTTCCGGCAGGGGCTTGGCTGCACCAACGTGCATGCTACATCCCTGAGTGCGCAGCGACTTGAGGTCGCCAAGCCCGCGCCGACAGGTCTTTGGCCAGGCGGAAACGACGTTGCACAGTCTCAGGATCCCAAAATTCAGGCCGTCTTGTCGGATGATACGCTGCTTGGCGAAGGGTACCGCGCCATAGTGGTGGTTCAAGGCGGGCGCATCGTGGCCGAACGCTATGCGGAAGGGTTCGACGCCGACACACCGTTGCTGGGCTGGTCCATGACCAAGACGGTCACGGCCGGGCTGATCGGAACGTTGATCAACGCGGGTCAGATGAATGTATCGGACACCCTTGTCGACAGCTTTCCCGAATGGGCAGACGACGCAAGGCGAGACATTACTGTTGCGGACATGCTGGCGATGACAAGCGGTCTGCAATGGAATGAAGAATACGGAGACGTGTCAGACGTGACCAGGATGCTGTATCTCAGCAATGACATGGCCGTTTTCGCTGCCGACCGTGCACTGGAAGCCGGCATTGGAACCGACTTCAACTATTCCTCCGGCACGTCCACCGTGTTGTCCCGGGTGTGGCAGGACAAGCTGGCCGATGGCGGTTTGAGCTATCCTCGGGATGCGCTTTTTGAACCGCTTGGCATGGCTTCGGCGATCATCGAGACGGATGTCGCCGATACATTCATCGGATCCAGCTATATGTACGCCACGGCCCGAGACTGGGCGAGGTATGGCCAGTTTCTGCTGCAAAAAGGGGTTTGGGACGGCGCACAGGTTTTGCCCACAGGTTTTGTGGACTGGATGTTCGAACCCGTTGCAGCGTCTGGTGGGGAATATGCCAAGGGTCATCTTTGGTTGAAATCGCCGGGCGACCTGCCACCGTTTGAAGACGCGGTTTGGTTGCAAGGGCATGACGGTCAATCCATCGGAATTTTCCCGTCGCGTGACATGGTCGTCGTGCGGATGGGGCTTACACCTTCACGGGTGGGCTATTCTTCTTTTCCCTTGGCGAAAGCGCTTATTGCGGCTTTCGGGGGGTAGGGGATCGAACACTCCCATCGACGCACCTGCCGACATTGCGGCGGGCATCGCCCGTAGGGCAGGACACTGGGTCGCAGATCGGTATCTTGCACGCCGGCGCAGTTTGGTATACCGCCGCATACAAATTCAAGGTGCCGGGCTTTTACGTGGCCTGGTGCATCAGCTAAATGGTCGGAACCGTCATGAGCCTTTACACAGAGTACCTGAACGAAATCGAGACGCGCAAAGAACAGGATCTGCACCCCAAACCCATCGAAGACGGTGCGCTTTTGCAGGAAATCATCGGGCAGATCAAAGATACGGGTCACGCTCATCGCGCCGATTCACTGAACTACTTCATCTACAACACGCTTCCGGGCACAACCAGCGCCGCAGGTGAAAAGGCGCGCTTTCTGAAAGAGATCATCCTGGGTGAAGCGATGGTCGAAGAAATCTCGCAGGATTTCGCGTTTGAATTGCTGTCGCATATGAAGGGCGGCCCATCGGTAGAGGTTCTGCTTGATCTGGCGCTGGGCGATGACGCAGAGATTGCGCAGAAAGCGGCGGCAGTTCTGAAAACCCAGGTGTTCCTGTACGACGCAGATACCAACCGTCTGAAAACGGCCTTTGAGGCCGGCAACGCCGTTGCCGGGGACATTCTGGAAAGCTATGCCAAGGCCGAGTTCTTTACCCGGCTTCCCGACATCGAAGAAGAAATCAAGGTTGTGACCTATGTGGCGGCCGAAGGGGATATTTCGACCGATCTTCTGTCGCCCGGCAATCAGGCGCATTCGCGGTCGGACCGCGAATTGCACGGCAAGTGCATGATCTCACCCGAAGCACAGGCCGAGATTCAGGACTTGCAAAAACAGCACCCGGACAAGCGCGTCATGCTGGTTGCTGAAAAAGGGACGATGGGCGTTGGATCGTCGCGCATGTCCGGTGTCAACAACGTTGCATTGTGGACCGGAAAGCAAGCTAGCCCCTATGTTCCATTCGTGAACATCGCGCCGGTTGTTGCCGGTACAAACGGGATTTCACCGATCTTTCTGACCACCGTCGGCGTCACCGGCGGGATCGGCATCGATCTCAAGAACTGGGTCAAGAAAGTGGATGCCGACGGCAATCCGATCCTGAACAATGACGGCAATCCTATCCTCGAGCAGAAATATTCCGTCGAGACCGGAAAGGTACTGACCATCAACACCAAGGACAAAAAGCTGTTCAATGACGCAGGCGACAAAGAGCTGGTCGATCTGTCATCATCCTTCACGCCGCAAAAGACCGAGTTCATAAGGGCCGGAGGATCTTATGCCATTGTCTTTGGTAAAAAGCTCCAGACATTCGCAGCCGAGACGCTCGGCATCGAGCTGAAATCCGCTTTTGCACCGTCCAAAGAGATCTCGCATGAAGGGCAGGGCCTGACGGCGGTTGAAAAGATATTCAACAAGAACGCGGTCGGCGTAGCCGAAGGCAAAGTTCTGCATGCGGGCTCGGATGTTCGGGTGAAGGTCAACATCGTCGGTTCGCAGGACACCACCGGCCTGATGACGGCGCAGGAACTGGAAGCCATGGCGGCTACGGTGATCTCGCCCACCGTTGACGGCGCCTATCAGTCTGGCTGTCACACTGCTTCGGTTTGGGATTCCAAAGCGCAGGCGAATATCCCAAAACTGATGAAATTCATGAACAACTTTGGTCTGATCACCGCGCGTGACCCCAAAGGTGTTTATCACTCGATGACAGACGTCATCCACAAGGTTCTGAACGACATCACCGTGGATGACTGGGCGATCATCATCGGTGGCGACTCGCATACACGTATGTCCAAAGGCGTCGCGTTTGGCGCTGACTCGGGTACTGTCGCACTGGCGCTGGCCACTGGCGAAGCCACCATGCCGATCCCGGAATCGGTCAAGGTGACATTCAAGGGCCAGATGGCGGATCACATGGATTTCCGCGATGTGGTTCACGCCACCCAGGCGCAGATGCTGAAGAAATTCGGCGACAACGTGTTCCAGGGCCGGATCATCGAAGTTCACATCGGCACATTGCTGGCGGATCAGGCATTCACCTTCACCGACTGGACGGCCGAGATGAAGGCCAAGGCCTCAATCTGCATCTCGGCGGATGACACGTTGATCGAATCTCTGGAAATCGCGAAAAGCCGTATCCAGATCATGATCGACAAGGGAATGGATAACGAGGCCCGGACACTGCAAGGTCTGATCGACAAGGCCGACGCGCGCATCGCGGAAATCAAGTCGGGTGAAAAGCCCGCCCTGAAACCGGATGAAAATGCTAAGTATTTTGCCGAGCTGGTGGTTGATCTGGATGAGATCAGCGAACCCATGATCGCCGACCCGGATGTCAATAACGCCGATGTCTCAAAGCGTTACACCCACGATACGATCCGGCCGGTTTCCCACTACAAAGGGGAAAAGAAGGTCGATCTGGGATTTGTTGGATCGTGCATGGTGCACAAGGGCGATCTGGTCATCGTCTCGCAAATGCTGAAAAACATCGAGCAGGAGAAGGGCACAGTAGAATTCAAGGCCCCTCTGGTCGTTGCTGCGCCCACCTACAACATCATCGATGAGCTGAAAGAAGAAGGCGAGTGGAGCATTCTTCAGAAGTATTCAGGCTTTGAATTCGACGATCTGTTCCCAAAGAGCAAAGCGCGGACGGAATACGAGAACATCCTGTATCTGGAGCGTCCGGGATGTAACCTCTGCATGGGCAACCAGGAGAAAGCCGCAAAGGGTGACACTGTGCTGGCCACGTCCACACGCCTGTTCCAGGGCCGTGTTGTTGAGGACGCGGCGGACAAGAAAGGTGAATCCCTGCTGGCATCGACCCCTGTGGTGGTGCTGTCAGCTGTTTTGGGCCGAATGCCAACCGCCGAGGAATACAAATCGGCCGTGAAAGGTATCGACCTCACCAAATTTGCGCCTCCGATGGAAAAGCCCGCAGGCACGAAGTCAGCGCATTTCTAAACGCAAGGCACTAAGTTGATTGCCCGGTCATCCCTTCAGGTGGCCGGGCGATTGAGTTCCGCTGTGTTCAGGCCTGGTCGCGGCGCGCGCCGCGCAAAAACGCGGCATGGGAATGCCCCGGACCTTTCGCACGACTTCGCGTGGACCACTCGGGAAAAATCATTGATCCACGGTTATACGGCCGCTGTTTGGCGTCAGGCTGACAGCTCTTTATACATGTAAGTTGTGGGTTCCAGTCTGGTTTCGAACGGGTTCCGGCAATAGTTCGGAATTTCCCCGGCGATCTGAAACCCCAGGTCCAGATAAAGCAATCGAGAAGGGTCGGTGCTGCGGGTATCAAGAACCAGCATCGTGCGTTCCAACTCTGCCGTTCGCTGAAAGAGGGCTTCCATCAAGGCGCGGCCAAAACCGCGCCGTCTGACGTTCGGGTGCACCAGAAGTTTTGCGACATCCGCGCGATGCGGCTGATTGGGCATGGTCGTGGGGATCAGTTGCACCGTGCCCTGAATGCGTCCGTTATCGTGGAGGACAAACAGCTCCAATGCACCGGATTTCAGCCCAGGTCGAACGTTTTGCAGCCAGTAATTTCGTGCGTCACTCTCGGTAAACGGAAGGACAAAGCCGATGCTGGCCCCGTCATGCACACAGGCGTGGAGGATTTCCGCCAGATCATCCACTGCCGCGCTGAAATCGAGATCGGTCAGACGCGAGATCATATCAGCACCAAAAGATAACGCGCACCGCGAGATGCCCCGGTTTCGAACCGGGTTGGGCCCGACAGGTGATAGCGCAGGCAATCTCCGGCGCTCAGCGCATGGGGTGTTCCGTCAACTGTCAGTGTCAGTGCGCCGTCGATCAGGATCAGATGGTGTTCCTGCCCGGATTTGGGCGGCGCATCGTAAGCGATGACCGTATCGCGCGGCAGGTGACATTCCACGACCTCGGCGTTCAAGCCGTTTGCAGGCGGTGAAACTGCACGGCGGGTAAAGCCGGTTTCGGGATCCCGCCATTCGGTCTGGCGTTCAAACGCCACTTTGGGGTCAAAGCTGTCTTCGACCATCATCAAAAGCCGTGACACCGGCAGATCATATGCGGCACAGAGGCGGCCAAGACTCTCAGCGGTGGGGCTGACCTCTCCTTTCTCCATGCGGGACAGCGTGGCGCGGCTGATTCCGCTGTGGGCGGCCAGTTGATCCAGGGACCACCCGCGCCCGTGGCGGAGTTCGTTCAAACGGACGGCAAGGCGGTTTGAGAGGCTGTCGAGCATGGATCACAAACGAGAAGATTTTTCATTTAAGGGAAAATTGCATAAAATTATGTATGTGTAAATGAAAAAGGGCGCAGAAACTCCGCGCCCTCTGCCAGCTTTTGACGAGGCAGTGGATTACTTCCAGCCGACTTCGTTAAAGATTTTCTGTGCTTCCGGGATGTTCTTTGCGACTTCCGACAGGTTCACGTCGTCAGCTTTGAACTCACCCAGTGCCTTTACCGATTCCGCCAGTTCAACACTCTGCACTGCCGGGAATTCGTCATTGCCCGCCGAGAAGTACTTCTGCGCCTGATCGCTTGCCAGATACTCGAGGAACAGGATTGCGTTCTCCTTGTTCGGCGCGTGTGCCGCGACGCCACCGCCCGACAGGTTCATATGCGCACCATAGCTGTCCTGATTGGGGAAGACCCAGCTGATCTTGTCGAGATCAGAGGACAGGCCTTTGACGTCTTTGCGGATAGCCCGCGCATAGTAGTAGGTGTTCGATACAGCGATGTCGCATTCACCCGAAACGATGCCACGCAGCTGGTCGGTGTCACCCCCCTGCGGGTCTCGGGCCATGTTGGCGACAACGCCTTCCGCCCAGGATTTTGCAGCTTCGGCACCTTCATGTGTGATGATCGAAGCGAGCAGGGTCTGGTTGTAGGTGTTCGTCGAGGACCGGATGCAGATCAGGCCCTTGTATTCCGGCTTGGCCAAGTCCGCGTAAGTGGCCGGCGGATTGGCAACGTTTTCTTTGTTGAAAAAGATGATCCGACCGCGCTGCGAGAAGCCGAACCACTGGTTGTCTTCGTCCTGAAGGTTGGCGGGGATGCGCTCCTCCAGGGTTTCGCTGTCGATTGCTTGCAGAATGCCCGCATCTTTGGCGCGCGCCAGGCGAGACGTGTCGACCGTCAGCATTACATCCGCCGGAGAGTTCGCGCCTTCGGCTTCCATGCGCGCAATCAATTCATCCGCCTTGCCTTCGATCCGGTTGATCTTGATGCCGGTCGTTTCTTCGAAGTCCGTGTAAAGACGTTCGTCAGTGTCATAGTGGCGCGACGAATAAAGGTTCAGCTCGCCTTCAGCCGCGGCTGATGTTGCGATCAATGCCGACAGAGCGGCAGCCAGGCAGGTTGTGGATTTCAGCATAGTTTGCCCCAACAATTGAATTTCGCGTCGGTCGATATCCCGACTGATTTACTCAATTATACGATTCTCAGCGAGATGCAAGAAAATCCGACAGATTTACTTGGTCAAATGAGCGCAGGCGCCCTTGCGAGGCTTTTTCGAGCGGGCGCGACTTGTGTTGAACGGAAAGATACAAGTCATGTGGCGGTGTCTGGATCACTCACGATCAAGTACCTCAACTGAAAGGATCGTGGGCAAATGGCGCGCGACTTCCGTCCATGTGTCCCCTTCATCAACACTGGCAAAAACCGAGCCGCTGTTGGTCCCGAAATAGACACCGGCGGGGTCTCGGTGGTCTCCGGCCATGGCCTGTCGCAGAACAGTGAAAAAACAGCTTTCTTGCGGCAACCCACGCCGCTGGTCTTGCCATGTTGCGCCTCCATTTGTGGATTTCCAAACTGCCGCAGCGGCATCCGGTGGATAGCGCCCGATGCTGTCTCCGTTCAAAGGTAATGTCCAGATCGTGTCAGGATCACGTGGGTGCACATGAATCGGAAATCCAAAGGTGGATGGCAGGCCTTTGGTGATGTCATCCCAACTGCGCCCTCCGTCGGCCGAGCGCCAGACACCGTGATGGTTTTGCTGGTAGAGCAAATCTGCGGTTCCCGGAGCTTGAACCATGTTGTGGACGCAATGACCCGTTTCACCATCCCTGGGGGCAGCGGGATGATCATGATGCGTGCAAGATTCGGCGTTGGACAATCTGTTGCGCCGCTCCCAGCTTGCGCCGCCATCCTCGGTTGCAAACACACCCGCAGCGGAAATGCCGACCCAGAGCTTTTTCGAATCATTTGGGTCAGTCACGATTGTATGCAGGACCAGTCCCGCACCGCCGGGATTCCAATCGGGTGCTGAGGGGTGGTTTGTCAGGCCCTCAAGCGTGTCCCATGTCCGACCATTGTCGTGGCTGGCAAGCAGGCGGGCCGGTTTTGTGCCAGCGTACAACGTTCCATGTTGATAACGCAAAGACCAGACCTGAGAAAACTCATCGGCGAATGGTGCGGGTTCTCCGGTCCAGCCAATCATCTGGGCAAAATCCTGATCGTTGGCGGCCCACTCGTCCATTTGGCCCTTGGTGAGTTTTGCGACCTGCCAAGTCACACCGCCGTCTTCGGAACACCAGACACCGGCGCCATGCCAGTCACCACCGCCCCCGGCCCAAAGCGTGCCCGTTTCCTTGTCGCCGATGACGTGGTTGATCGGCCATCCTTCGCAATGCGGGCCCGTCACTTTCCAGTCTGACCTGTTCTGATCACCAGAGATAATGAACGTTCCCTTGGTCGTCCCCACCAGTACGTCGATGCCGTGTTCGCGCATGGGTTTTACACTCCGCAATATCGAAGCAAGGGTAGCACGTCGGGCGCACAGGTGCAGAAAACAAAAAAAACCGCGCTCAAGAGCGCGGTTTTCTAAAACGGTGTTTCGCTGTTCTCAGCCCTGACGAGCTTTGAACTTGCGCTGCGTCTTGTTGATAACGTAGACGCGGCCTTTGCGACGCACAATACGGCAGTCGCGGTGCCGATTCTTGAGCGAGCGGAGCGAGTTCTTGACCTTCATGGTCTGTCTCCAATCTGCGGCGCCTTCATCAAGGACGTGGCCAGCGCCTGGGTTACTCGGGTGTCCCGGATCTCCGGAACAGTGAAATCATGGTGGGCGGTACAAGGATCGAACTTGTGACCCCTTCGATGTCAACGAAGTGCTCTACCGCTGAGCTAACCGCCCACTTTCCCTTTGCGTGATCAGCCCCATAACGAAATGGGGCGCGGAACCCCGCGCCGGTAGCGGGGTCTATAAAAGGAGTCGCAAAGGGGTTCAAGGGGTTTGGTAGAACTATTTTCCGGTCTATGTTGATTGCGAACATGGAGGGATCATGCAGAACGCAGCCTTTGTATTGGATATGCCAGAAAACCGCAGTTCATGCGTGGTTTTTTCATCTCCGCATAGCGGGCGGAATTATCCAGAAGCGTTTTTGAAGCGGTCCGTTCTGAATCAAAGCGTGATTCGATCCTCGGAAGACGCCTTCGTGGATCAATTGTTTGCTGCTGCGGCCGAAAATGGCGCGCCTTTGATCAAAGCGACCATGCCGCGCGCCTATCTGGACCTGAATCGCAGTCTGGACGAACTGGACCCGGCGCTGATCAGCGGTGCCCGCAGGCATGGGCACAACCCCAGGGTCGCATCAGGGTTGGGTGTGATACCCCGCGTTGTGGCCAATGGACGGGCAATCTACAGCGGCAAGCTGACCATGGACGAGGCGCGGCTGCGTATCGACACCTATTGGCGCCCCTATCATGCACGTTTGAAATCCCTGCTGGCCGAATCACACGAGAAATTCGGCCAGGCCATACTGGTGGATTGCCACTCCATGCCGCATGAGGCGGTGGCCATGGCTGGTACGACCCGAAACAAACGGCCCGAGATCGTGCTGGGTGATCGGTTCGGTGCTTCGGCCTCGTCTGAAATCGTGGACCTCGTCGAATCGGCGTTTGCTGCGGCAGGTCTGAATGTGGTGCGCAATGCCCCGTTTGCCGGGGCCTATGTGACTCAGACTTATGGCCGCCCCACCCGCCAGCAACACGCGATCCAGATTGAAATCGACCGGGCCTTGTATATGGACGAAGAAAAGATTGCGCCGAACGCCAATTTCATGACGTTTTCGAAACTCCTCCGGCAGGTGGTGCGCGACATATCCAGGATCGGTTCAAAACCTCTTCGTCTGGCGGCGGAATAAAACTAGCGCAAAGCACGGCCCTTCACGATGGCTTCCGGGCCGAACCTCCGGCGGATTTGGTCGGTGGCCCGCTCGGCTTGTGATCTGCGGACGGCGCCGGGATCAAGCAGGTCGCCGGAGATGTCGGCCTGATCCGCCGGGCACAGGTCAGACAGGCCACACCCCAACAGGCGGTACGGCCCCTGATCTCCCACCTGATCGAAAAGCCCTTTTGCGGTGCGATAAATCCTGTCCGCGATCTGCGTTGCGTCCCGCAATGACACGCGCCGTGTCAGAACCTTGTGATTGGCTTTCTTCAGCTTCAGCGTAACGACCCGGCCAGCCAGATCCTTGGCCTTGGCCCGGTCCGAGACCTTCAGGGCCATGCGCCACAAATGTCCGTCCAGAACATCAATATTGGCGGTGTCCTCGAAAAACGTGGTCTCATTGCTGATGGATTTCATCGGTTCATGGGCTGAAACGCGCCGTTTGTCCTGACCCCGTGCCAAATGCCACAGGCGATACCCCATCGAGCCGAAACGCGCAGTCAAAGCCTCCTGATCCCAACGCAGCAGGTCGTTGAAGGTTCGAATCCCTGCCCGGTCCAGTGTTTCCTGCGCGGCGGGGCCAATGCCCCAGATCAACCTTACGGGTTTGTCATTCAGAAACTCTGCCGTCTCTGCCTTGCCGATCACCGAAAACCCGCGGGGCTTGTCGAGGTCCGAGGCAACCTTGGCCAGAAATTTGTTGTGACTCAGCCCGATGGATCCTGTCACGCCCAGTTCATCCTTCATGCGTTTGACCAGGCGCGCGAGCATGACGGCCGGGGGGGCTCCGTGCAGCCGTTCGGTGCCGGACAGGTCCATGAAAGCTTCGTCCAGCGACAGGGGTTCGACCACTGGTGTCAGTTTGTCCATCATGGCGCGGATGTCCCGTGACACCTGGGCATACACGGACATGCGTGGTTTGATCACGACGGCATCGGGGCACAGTTGCAACGCTTTGAACATGGGCATGGCGGATCGCACACCGCGAATTCGGGCCACGTAGCATGCCGTGGATACAACACCGCGTTTGCCGCCGCCGATGATGACAGGCTTGTCTGCCAGTTCCGGATTGTCCCGCTTTTCCACCGAAGCATAAAAGGCATCGCAATCCATATGAGCGATGGACAGATCAAACAGTTCGGGATGAGACTTTACCCTGGGGCTGCCGCAGGCCGTGCAGCGCCGTTCGTTGGTCAAAGGGGTCAGGCAATCTCGGCAAAGACCGGGCATCTGCGTCCTCGTGTGTTCCGCAGTTGTCTTGGGGGTTCTTTATATCATCCAGTGATATCGATCAAAGATCATTCAGAGAAAAGAAACCCCCCGCGCTTCGCGGGGGGAAGTAACGAACCTCAGGAAGAATAGGTTCGTTGGGGAGTAAATCCCCTTAAGAATCGCTAAGATTTTCGGGCTGAGATAGGGTTAAGCGCGCTTTTCAAAAACTCGCTTTTTGAATGTGTGTTTTCTGGCACAGGGACGATTTGGCGCGGATTCGCGAAAAATTGACGTAAGGTCAACCTGTTGCGGCGGTTTTTTCAGCGTGAATCCCTGTTGAAACGATGATCCTGCTCATCTCGTTTTCAGAGAATTTAACTCGGTCAAAACGGCCGCGGCCGCGGATTTCGGATCTTCGGCCTGATAAATGGGGCGGCCAACTACGATATGATCCGCCCCGTCCTGGATGGCGCTGGCAGGTGTGGCCACACGTTTTTGATCGCCCAGTGCCGCGCCTGCCGGACGCACGCCGGGGGTTACGATCAGCCGGCCCGTCGCCTGGGGCAGGGCGCGGATCAGGGCGGCCTCCTGCGGGCTGGCGATCACGCCGTCGGCCCCGGCCTCGAAGGCGTGGGCGGCGCGTTCCACCACCATGTCCTGAACGTCACCGGCCTTCATCATGCCGGCATCCAGGTCGTCGCGGTTCAGCGAGGTCAGGATGGTCACCGCCAGGATTTTCAGATCCTTGCCCGCCGCGCCTTCCTTGGCGGCGCGCACCACATGCGGGTCGCCATGCACGGTCAGGAAGTCCAGATCGAACTGCGCCAGCCCCCGCACCGCGTTTTCCACCGTGTTGCCGATGTCGAACAGCTTCATGTCCAGAAAGATGCGCTTGCCGTGTTCCTGCTTGAGCTCATTGGCCAGTGCCAGCCCGCCGCCTGTCAGCATGCCCAGGCCGATCTTGTAGAACGAAACGGCGTCGCCCAGCGTCTCGGCCAGCTTCAGCCCTTCCAGCGCGTTGGGGACGTCGAGGGCGACGATCAGGCGGTCATCTGCGGTTCGGGACATTGTTTCGGCCTTTCAAACTTGACGTGATCGGCGCTTCTGTAGAGCGTGTGACGCATTGAGACAAGAAAAGACGCAGGAAAATACGGGATGATACGGTTGGGTGTGGTGGCCTCGGCCGGAACCCGACCCTGACGATCCACCGCAGGACCCCGACTATTCGGATGGAGAGTATGACTGCCTGATGGCCGCTGCCGCTCCGGGGCAGTCGCCCTATTTCGACGGGGTGAAATGGGCCGACATGGACGCCGAGAATGCGATGGCGATCTGTGCCGATCTGCTGCTGAAAGACCAGGATGTCGATGCCGAGGTCGTCGCCGCCTTTGGCCGGGCGCTCATGAAAGGCGGCAAGCTGGAAATGGCGCTCGAGTTTTCGGAACTGGCCGCGATGGAGGGCAGCGGGCTGGCGACGAACACGCTCGCTTCGCTCTATAATGATGGCGAGATCGTTCCCGCGGACCACGAGACCGCGTTTGCCTGGTACATGGCGGCTGCCGAAACCGGTCTGCCGATGGGGATGCACAACGTCGCTTATGGCTACGAGAACGGGAAAGGTGTTGCGCCCGACATCGACAAGGCGCTGTACTATAACGAAAAGGCCGCGTTCTTCGGATATGAGCCGTCTCTGCTGCACCTCGGTGTAATCTATCGCGAAGGCACGCATGTGACGCGCGATATGCAGCGCGCGGTCGATTATCTGAAGATGGCGGCCCGAAACGGCAGCGCCGATGCCGCGGCGCGTCTGGGATACATCTACGAGATCGGCGAGAACGGCTACTCCAAGGACATCGAACAGGCGCTGGATTGTTATTTTCAGGCCGCCAGGCAGAACAATGTCGTGGCGCTGCACAATCTTGGGTCTTTGACCTATCACGGGCGGGACGGTGTGCCCCAGGACACGGAAGCAGCCCTGTTGTTCTGGGGCAGGGCCGCAAAGCTTGGCGATGTGAAATCGCAGCGCAAATTCGGCCGGTTGCTCTATGAAACCGGCGATGTCGAAGAGGCGCTGAGGTTTCTTCGCCTCGCGGCCGAGCAGGGCGATGACGAGGTGCAAAAGCTGATCCGGCAGATCGAAGGCGGTTGACCCCCACGGCTGACAAAGGAGCCAGCGGTGTCCCCGCTTTGTCCCAACTGTGCTATGGTGCTGCCATTCTGAAACGAAAATTGCATCAAGGGGACAGACCATGAAGCACCTTGTTCCGCTGGCCGTCGTGGCCGCGCTGGCCGCCTGTGCCGACACGCCGCCACAGACCGAAACAGGCGCCGCGCCGCCCCCGACCAATGATGATTTGTATCTTGTCCGCGGCTATCGGTCCGAAGATGACTGGTGCCAGTTGACCGGAGAAACCGCCTTTACCGGCAATTTCCTTGACCACACCGCCGACCTTGTATCCTGCCCCACAGGCAGCGCCGCCGCGCAGACGCTGGTCGAGGCGAACGATGCCCAGCAGGTGGCTGAAACCGGGGGCTACACCGTCTATACGATTCCGCGTGGTTGAGGAGTTTTTTCACTCTCTAGCCTCTTGAAGCGGCGGAGAAGTTTCCCAGATTGAGGTCAAGGCCCGGACCACTGCGTGCTGCCAAGCGGGCGCGAATTCACCGGGCGCTTGGAAAAGGAGAATACCATGGACTTGAACAAGTTCACCGAACGTGCACGGGGGTTCGTGCAGGCGGCGCAGACCATTGCGCTGCGCGAGGGGCACCAGAGGCTGGAGCCAACACATATACTCAAAGCATTGATGGATGACGATCAGGGGCTGGCAAGCAATCTGATCACACGCGCGGGCGGCGCGCCGAACCGCGTGGTCGAGGCGCTTGACGCAGCTATGGGCAAGATCCCGAAAGTCAGCGGTGATGCCGGCCAGATTTACATGGACGGCCAGACGGCCAAGGTTCTGGACGAGGCTGAAAAGATCGCCACCAAGGCGGGCGACAGCTTTGTGCCGGTCGAACGCGTGTTGATGGCGCTGTGCATGGTCAAATCCAAGGCCAAAGAGGCGCTGGAGGCGGGTGCCGTATCTGCGCAAAAGCTCAACGAAGCCATCAACGACATCCGCAAGGGGCGTACTGCTGACACCGCAACGGCGGAAGAGGGCTATGACGCGCTCAAGAAATATGCCCGCGACCTGACCGAGGCCGCGCGCGAAGGCAAGATCGACCCGATCATCGGCCGCGACGAGGAAATTCGCCGCGCGATGCAGGTTCTGTCGCGCCGCACCAAGAACAACCCGGTTCTGATCGGTGAACCCGGCGTCGGTAAAACCGCGATCGCCGAGGGCATGGCCCTGCGCATCGTCAACGGCGACGTGCCGGAATCGCTGAAGGACAAGAAGCTGCTTGCGCTTGACATGGGGGCGCTGATCGCTGGTGCGAAATACCGTGGTGAATTTGAAGAACGCCTCAAGGCTGTTCTGACCGAGGTGACCGAGGCCGCGGGTGAGATCATCCTGTTCATCGACGAGATGCACACGCTGGTTGGCGCGGGCAAATCGGATGGTGCGATGGATGCCGCCAACTTGATCAAGCCTGCGCTTGCACGGGGTGAGCTGCACTGCATCGGTGCGACCACACTGGACGAGTATCGCAAATACGTCGAAAAAGACGCGGCCCTTGCGCGCCGCTTCCAGCCGGTGATGGTTCAGGAACCGACGGTCGAGGACACGATCAGCATTCTGCGCGGTATCAAAGAGAAATACGAGCTGCACCACGGTGTGCGCATCTCGGATTCGGCGCTGGTGTCGGCGGCGACTCTGTCGCATCGCTATATCACCGACCGGTTCCTGCCCGACAAGGCCATCGACCTTGTCGACGAGGCGGCCTCGCGTCTGCGGATGGAGGTGGACTCCAAGCCCGAAGAGCTTGATCAGCTGGATCGTCAGATCCTTCAGATGCAGATCGAAGAAGAGGCGCTGAAGCTGGAAGACGATGCGGCATCGAAGGATCGCCTGGAAACCTTGCAGAAGGATCTTGCCGAGCTTCAGGAAAAATCCGCCGAGATGACCGCGCAGTGGCAGGCCGAACGCGACAAGCTAGCTGGCGCGCGGGATTTGAAGGAACAGCTCGACAAGGCGCGGGCCGATCTGGAAATCGCCAAGCGCGAAGGCAACCTCGCCAAGGCGGGTGAGCTGTCCTATGGCATCATCCCCGAGCTTGAGAAAAAGCTGTCCGAGGCCGAGAATGCCGAAAGCAACGCCATGATGGCCGAGGAAACGGTACGTCCGGAACAGATCGCCAGCGTTGTCGAACGCTGGACGGGCATCCCGACCGCCAAAATGCTGGAAGGCGAACGCGAGAAACTGCTGCGGATGGAAGAAGAACTGCATTCGCGCGTGATCGGTCAGGATGCGGCTGTCACCGCTGTTGCCAATGCAGTACGCCGTGCGCGTGCGGGTCTGAATGACGAAAACCGCCCGCTGGGCTCGTTCCTGTTCCTTGGGCCGACCGGCGTGGGTAAGACCGAGCTGACCAAGGCCGTGGCGAATTTCCTGTTCGACGACGACAACGCGATGGTGCGCATCGACATGTCCGAGTTCATGGAGAAACACGCGGTTGCCCGTCTGATCGGTGCCCCTCCGGGCTATGTCGGCTATGACGAAGGTGGTGTGCTGACCGAAGCCGTGCGGCGCAGGCCCTATCAGGTCGTGCTGTTCGACGAGGTCGAAAAGGCGCACCCGGATGTCTTCAACGTGCTGTTGCAGGTTCTGGACGATGGCGTTCTGACCGATGGTCAGGGCCGCACCGTGGACTTCAAACAGACGCTGATCATCCTGACGTCGAACCTTGGGTCGCAGGCGCTCAGCCAGTTGCCCGAAGGTGCGGACAGTTCACAGGCCAAGCGCGACGTGATGGATGCGGTCCGGGCACATTTCCGGCCCGAGTTCCTGAACCGTCTGGACGAAACGATCATCTTTGACCGCCTCAAGCGGGCCGATATGGATGGCATCGTCGATATTCAGATGGCACGTCTGCAAAAACGTCTGGCCGCCCGCAAGATCGAGCTGGCCCTGGATGACAGCGCCAAGGAATGGCTGGCCAATGAAGGCTATGATCCGGTCTTCGGTGCCCGCCCGCTGAAACGCGTCATACAGCGCGCCTTGCAGAACCCGTTGGCCGAAGCTCTGCTGGCCGGGGAAATCAAGGATGGTGACGTCGTTCCGGTCACCGCCGGGCCCGATGGTTTGATCATCGGTGATCGTTTGGGAACTTCCGAGCGACCCCGCCCGGACGATGCCGTGGTGCATTGATCTGACACCGTGAACTGAAAGGCCCGCTTTTTTTGGCGGGCCTTTTTCATGTCGGCTTTCCATAGCCTTTGTTCAGATAATCACTGAGGACCTTCATCCAGACCTGCGCTTTCTCCATTGGAAACTGGGCCGTGAACCTCAGCTTCACAATACAATTGTCCACGACGCCGACTGCCAGAAGTTCGGACAGGCCATCTGATGCTTTGGCCTCGGCCCGATACGGCAACACCTGTGACGGATCACGCAACTGATAGGCGTTGATTTCGCCAAGCTCGGCCCTGCGCCGCGCAGCTATTGCAGCGATATCGCGTGCAGCTTGTTTAAAGCTTTCAAGGGCCATTTCGGATGAGACGTCCCTTTGTTGATGGTCATAGTTGATGGTCATAGAAGAAAACCGTGATCTTGGAGGACGAGTCTGCAAAAGTGGCGGAATAGCCGAGGCCCGGATGGCTGTCTTCATAAACTTCCGACCCGATCTGGTTCAGATCACTCAGGACCTGCGGCGCGCGCTCAAACAGCTTTTTGCATGATTGCACATCAGCCAATGCCGATCCGCACAGCAAAGACAAAAAAACAACAAGGGGTCTGAGCAACATGAAGGCAGGGTGTCCCGAACAGATCAAGAATGCACGAAGTCTTGTTCTGCAACTGTGGCAGAAGTTTGGCTCTGCCGGAAAGATGGCCGGGCGGGCGCTGATCGGCCGCCCGGGCATTAGTCAGATCAATGCAAAGATCCGCGCCGGCCCGCCGGTGCCGCCTTGGTGCTTGGGTGCGCCGATCACCAGCGTTGCACCAGATGCTGGCACGCGATCCAGCCCAGCCAGGCATTCGATCCCGAACCGACCTGACGGCAACCACGCGTAATGCGTCGCGAAATCTGCGGACATGCCGTGATCAAGGGACAGGGTATCAACGGCAATTGATCGTGCTCCGGTCTCGTCCATCAGCATCTGCGCGGCTTCAACGTGGAAGCCCGGGTAATGCTGCGCTTCGCCGTCGAAATTGCGGAACTCATCCGTGGCGGTTTTGCCTGCCCATCCGGAATGCATCGCCACGCAGGCACCATCAGGGATATCACCATTGGCCGCAATCCAGGCTTTCAGATCGTCCGGGGTGACGCGCGTGTCAGCGTCTTCGGCCGCTCGGGCGGCGATGTCCACGACGCATAAGGGGGCGACCAGATCCGTGACGGGGATTTCATCAACCGACGTCCCATCCGCCGAAAAGTGAAGCGGCGCATCAATATGCGTGCCCGTATGTTCGTTGATTGAAAGGTTGAACAGATTGAAGCCGTGATCAGCAAAGTTGAATGCTTGCTCGGCGGAAATGCCGGGTTCGCCGCCCCATGTCGGGAAATCCGGGCTCAGCGTATGAGTCATATCTTCGACACCGCCATGCCCGGCCGCCAGTGCTGCCGGCGCGACGGCCCCGGTTGCGGTTGCTGCAACACCCGAAGCGGCGGCAGCTTTGAAGAACCCGCGACGAGACAGCATCTTGTCTTTGACGGCATTCATTACGCAGATATCACACATTTTTCTTCCTCCCATTGCGGCCAAAAGGCTGCAATCGCAGCCTTGCCTCGCGTTCGGCTTGGCGTGGCGCCCGTCTGACAGAGTGCAGCCTTGCGCCCGCAGTTGTAAAGTTTTGTACCCGTGTTCTGACGGTAATTCACTAAAACCGCGGTTTTCCGCCGGGCTCCAAAAGCTCTCTAGTCTATGGTTTTCGGTGCTGAAAACGATACTCGAATGCCCGATCACATTGGAACGTTACAATCACTTCGCTCAATCGTTACGCCTGTTTCCGTGGCGCTGTGCTATCAGCACACTACGTCAATAGCGACCACTGAAGATGACGGAGACCCATATGGCGCATCGCTGGACCAATACTTTGACACATGCCGACGTTACCCCCCGGGCGGCGTTCCTCAACCGGCGGCAGGTTATGGCCGGGCTGGCAGGTGTCGGCCTGACTGCGATGGCCAAACCGGCGGCAGCACAGGATGGGTTGGAGCCGAACACGTGGGAAGAGATCACCACCTACAACAACTACTATGAGTTCGGGACCGGAAAAGATGACCCGGCGAAATATGCTCATACGCTGGTGACCGAACCCTGGAGCGTCACGATTGACGGTCTGGTCGACCGCCCCGGCGACTATGATTTTCAGGCCATCCTGTCCGAGATGACGATAGAGGAGCGGATCTACCGCTTCCGCTGTGTGGAAGCCTGGTCGATGGTAATTCCGTGGAACGGGTTTGAGCTGGCCGACCTTCTCAATATGGCGGGCGTGCAAGACGGCGCGAAATATGTGGCTTTTGAGACGGCCTATCGCCCGGACGAGATGCCGGGAACGCGGTTTCCCGTTCTCGATTGGCCGTACCGAGAGGGCTTGCGCCTGGACGAGGCGATGCACCCTCTGACAATCATGGCAACCGGAATTTACGACCGCCCTATTCCCAACCAGAACGGTGCGCCCTTGCGTCTGGTCGTCCCTTGGAAATACGGCTTCAAATCGATCAAGTCGATTGTTCGGATCACGCTTACAAAGGATGAACCCCCCACCAGCTGGAACATGTCCAATCCACGCGAATACGGGTTCTACAGCAATGTGAACCCCAACGTGGACCATCCACGCTGGTCTCAGGCTTCCGAGCGCGAGATCGGGGGCGGGCTTTTCGCGTCACGCAAGCCGACCCTGATGTTCAACGGTTATGAACAAGAGGTCGCCAGCCTTTATGAAGGCATGGATCTGGCCAAGAACTATTAGAACCATGTCGGCGATGAACCAGACACTCCGCCGTATTCCGGTATGGGTCATATATCTGCTGGGAGCATTGCCCGCGCCCTGGCTGTTTTATCTTGGCCTGACCGGTGGTCTGGGCGTCGAACCGATCGAGGCGTTGGAGCACAGATATGGGGAACTGGCCCTTCAGTTGCTGATTGCCGGTTTGGCGGTCACGCCCCTGCGCCGGCATGTCGGTCTCAACCTGATGAAGTTTCGCCGCGCGATCGGGGTGCTAACGTTTGTGTACGTCGCGTTACATCTTCTTGTGTGGCTGGTTCTGGATGTGCAGCTTCCCAGCCAGATCTGGGCGGACATCCTCAAACGCCCGTACATAACGGTTGGCATGGCGGCGTTCCTTCTTCTGCTTCCGCTGGCATTGACCTCCAACAACTGGTCGGTGCGCCGACTGGGACCGCGTTGGCGCAAGTTGCACTGCCTTGTGTACGCGGCCGCACTGTTGGCGGCGATGCATTACCTCTTGCTGGCAAAAGGTTTTCAGATCGAGCCGCTTGCTTACCTGGCTACCATCATCGCCCTGCTTGCCCTGCGCCTGCCGATTCCCAACCTGTCTTTCCGGTCCAAGAGGGCCGATTCCGCCTGACTCGGATGTGAGTCTATGGGTAATCATGTGCATAACGCGCTGAACCGGGAATTCTGACTTGCCTTTACATGGTTGTCAGCGGCAGCGCGCTTGATTGACCCGGTTTAAGTATCTGTAATTGTTGGATAAATGAACTTTTCAAGAATTTCTTCTGTTTTTGTGTATTTTCCGCTTGCGGGATTTGTTTGTTATACTTAGAACCCCCTTCACCGGCGCTGCTGAGGCGCTGGGACGCGGCGGAAGCGGCGGTTACACT
>NZ_WVRB01000005.1:0-250018 GCF_013110685.1 Ruegeria sp. HKCCD6157 | reverse complement strand
GCATCTCACCAGCGCAAACAATTGCGATTGATGAAGATAATCCCGCTCAAAACCCTTTTGTCATCAACCCGGGGCTTGCTGTGCGACTTCGGGAAAAATGGGACAAGCTTCGCCATCTGCGCGTCGGTTCGCCAATAAAGATCGCTCATGTCTCCGCTCCGTTCTGGGAGCCGCGAGTCACGCAGCGCAGCGAAAAACAATGCATCCTGAGCCTAGGAGTTAACTTAGAACTTGTATGGAAGTCTGTCGCCCAGCAAAAAACAGTAAACGGATAGAATATTTGGCTGAATCCGATCAGGTAACTAATAGTCCGTTTGAACTGACGAGTTATTTCCCGGTATCAATCCGTCGATGTCTACAGGCCATTCGAAACTAGCCACCACTTTGGCGGGTATGTTGGCGGGTAGCTGGTAAAAACCGCCATTTTTTCCAATGAATTCAAAGGAAAGTGGCGGACCGAGGAGGATTCGAACCCCCGACCCCTTGATTCGTAGTCAAGTACTCTATCCAGCTGAGCTATCGGTCCGCGTTGGTGAGGCGGTGTTTAGACCTGCCGCCCGAGACGTGCAAGCCGATTCTTCAAAAAAAAATCAAAAAGTCATGTCCCCGCGCGGAAGGCTGATTTCAAAGACTGTTCCCTCGGGTCCGGTCTCTTTCAAAACCAGATCCCCGCCATGGCCGCGCACCAGCTCCTGCGAGATTGCCAACCCCAGACCCGAGCCACCCTTTCGGACCCCGCCCTGGAACGGCGTGAACAGGTTTTCGCGCGCCTTGGGGGGAAGACCCGGCCCCGTGTCGCGGATTTCGATGCACCAAGCGTCGTCGTTTTCACACCCCGCAATGGTAACCCGGCCAGGTTTTCCAGAGGCAACCAAAGCCTGTCTTGCATTGCGCACGAGGTTCATGATGACGCGGTACAATTGTTCGGGGTCGGCGCGGGCCACAAGCGCGTCCGGCACTTCGTTCACGATCTCGACACAAGCATCGGCGACGGCGAGTTGTTCGCTGGCCGCGACATCCGCCGCGATTGCGCGGATCGGAACCATTGTCAGGGTGGGCGCGGGCTCTTCCGCGCGGCCAAAGGCCAATGTGCTTTCACAAAGGGACACGGCCCGGGTGATGGAATTCACCAGTTTCGGCGCCATCCGCCGCACCAGCGGATCATCGCTGGCCTCGATCCGATCGGTAAACAGCTGCGCCGACGTCAGGATATTGCGCAAGTCATGGCTGACTTTGGCGACGGCCCCCCCAAGCTGCGCCAGCCTTTCCCGCTGTTTGAGCGCCTGGGTCAGGTCTGTTTGCAGCATCTTCAGTGCCTCCTCGGCCTCTCGCAGCTCCGTCACCTTCGAATTCGGCGAGATTATGCCACGCGCGTCCTCTGGCGCACTGGCATAGCGCTGCATGTAGCCGACGACGCTTTTGATGGGCCGCACAAGTACGACGCGTACGGCGAGAAACAGGAAAAACGCCGTGATGATGGAGATCACAAAGGACAGACCGAGAATACGCAACCCGTAGTCAATCATCGCCGTTCGCAAGGGCATGCTGTCCATGGTGACTTCGATCAGAAGGCCTGCCCCCTTGACCGGTTCTCCGATGACCCGGACGACTTCGTTTTCGGGTTTGAGAAAGCGGCTGATCGCATCCCGAATCAGAATCCAGGGGCTTGCATCCCGCAAATCGAACGTTTCGGCGATTGGATCGGGAATCGGCGACGACAACATCAGTTGCCGAACCTCATCCCGTCGCAATACGACATTGTAGACGCCTGCGTTTGCCAGCAGTTCCGCCTCAAGATCTTCGGCAAGCATGTCGTCCGCCAGCAAAGCCAGCGAGGCGATCTGCGCGCGTTCGAGCCTGTTCAGTAGAAAGTCCTCGCGGAATCGGGCGATCGACGGGACAAAGATCAGAACCTCGGCCAACATGACGAAGACCGTCGTCAGGATCAGAAATCGGCCCGACAGCGAGTTCAATTTGCGCCCCTCCTCAGGTCAGGGAATCCAGCGCTGGACGAACCTGACCACTCGTTTAACTGTCTGATTCTCAAACAGCCTTGGCGAGAAATAAGCACCCGCCACACGTTTGTTAAGCTCTCCGATCGTCGGATAGGGTGAAACCATGGCGGCGATCTGCCCCATCTTCAGGTTATTGGCCAAAGCCAACGACCACAAGTTGATCAACTCACCCGCCTGATGCCCGACGATTGTGGCGCCGACAGGTCGGCCTTTCACGACCATGACCTTGACGAAGCCTTTGGTTTTGCGCTCGGCAATCGCCCGGTCATTGTGGTGATAGTCAAAGCGGGCGATTTCCAGCTTTTCTCCATGCGCCTCGCGGGCCTGAGCTTCGGTCAGTCCGACCTGCGCCAGCTCCGGGTCCGTATAGGTGGCCCACGGGATATGTGCCGTTTTCGCCCGGGACGGCAGACCGAACAGGGCCGAGCGAATGATGACACCTGCATGATACCCTGCAACATGGGTGAATTGCAGGCCACCCGCCACATCTCCGATCGCATAGACGCGGCGATTGGTCGTGCGCAACGCGTCATCCGTTCTGATGCCGGTTTTCGTGCGTTCAATTCCGGCTGCTTCTAGGTTCAGACGCTCGATATTGGCTTTGCGACCGGCAGCGATCAAAAGATGAGAGCCCCGGTGAATTTCACCGTTTTCGGCAACGACTTCCACAGCGCCCTCTGTTCCGCGAACCTGCGCGATCATGGCGTTTTCCCGGATGTCCACGCCTTCACTGCGCAGGGTATCCAGCACCACGGACGCGGCCTCGGGATCGTCTTTGCCCAAGGCTCTGAGCCCTTCGACGACCGTCACCTTGCTGCCGAGGCGTATATGGGCCTGCGCCATCTCCATCCCGATCGGGCCGCCCCCGATGATCAGCAGGTGATCTGGCCGCTCTCTCAAGTCAAAGATGGTTTCGTTCGTATAATAGGGTACCGTGTCCAACCCCGGAATCGGCGGCACCAGCGGTGATGAACCGGTCGCGATGACGACGCGACGCGCACAGATGACATGATCCCCGGCCTGCACCTTATCAGGGGATATGAACGCGCCATATTCGCGAATTACCTTCACGCCGAAGCCTTCGAACCGCTGCTGACTGTCCATCGGTTCGATCTGCGCGATCACATCATGAACATGATCCATTACTGCGGCGTAGTCGACCTGAGGGATTATTTCAGCGACGCCAAAACGAACGGAATGCGCCTGAGCATGGGCCGCTTTACCGCTTGCGATCAGCGCTTTCGACGGGACACAGCCGAAATTCAGGCAATCCCCACCCATCTTGTGCCCTTCCAGAAGGACAACATCCGCGCCCATCTGGCTGGCACCTGCGGCGACGGACAATCCTCCGGACCCGGCGCCAATGACCAGGAGATCGGTTTTCAACTCTTTCATGGTTCAGGTGCCTCTTTTCGCGCGCAGTGCTTTGAAAACGATGGGCAAGGCGGCCAATATACACAACCCGATAATCGGCCCGATCACGAACGGTTCCCACAGCAACGAAACATCAGGCGTTTCCCCACGGTCGAATACACCACCCAAGCCGACCCCGATCCACGTGTACACGATACCTCCGGGAATGATGCCCAGCGCGGTCGTCAAAAGAAAACTGCGGAACTTCACACCGACCAGAGCCGGCACCAGATTGGCAACAAAGAACGGCACGACCGGCACCAGTCGCAGCAGAAACAACACCGAGATTTCGTTTTCCCGCAGACCGTCCTTCAGTTTCCTGACCGTGCCTTCTGATGATTCCAGGCGCGACGTCAGGGCTTCGCCCAAGCCCCAGCGCGCCGCCAGAAAGATCGCCGACGCACCGATGGTGGCGGATACGACATTGAAAACGGTTCCCGCAAAAAGACCGAAAAGAAAACCGCCCGTCATCGAAGCCACTGCGGCACCGGGAAGTGAAAAGGCCACTATGACGATATAAATGGCGACAAAAGCGGCAGCCATGATCCAATAGTGACCGTCCCGCCACGCCAGAAGCGCCTCGCGATTGTCCCGCAAGGTCTCGAAAGTCAGGTAATCCCCAAGCGTGAAAAAGCCGACAACGGCAACGCTCAGGATTACAAGCAGCGGGATGTGGCGCGCGAAACCGTTGCGCGGCGCCTGGCTTGTGTCGGACATCAGATTTTCCGGTTCTTTGTGCTTCATCTTGTGCCCAAGATGCGCTGACTGACGGGCCAGCAACAGGGGGATCACGGGGCCTTGATCTGTGTGGCCCCGAATGTGAGGGATTTCGGCGATAAACGGGTATTTTGAAACCTTTTGCCGTTGCCGGTTACAGAATTGTTGCAAAAGCTGCGAAAACCTGGCCGTTGGGGTTTGACTTACCCCCCGCTTGGCAGTAGAGGACGGGCTTCGAACACCACGGGCAGGCGAATCCGCGCCGCACCCGACCGCATAGATTGGAGACGGAGCGATGAAACGCACCTATCAGCCTTCGAACCTGGTTCGCAAACGCCGCCACGGTTTCCGTGCGCGCATGGCCACTAAGGCCGGCCGCAAGATCCTGAATGCACGTCGCGCACGCGGCCGCAAATCGCTGAGCGCGTAAATCGCTCACCGATCAGGTTATGAACATGACGCCGCCGGAGGCCCCTGAGGTTGGTAGGAACCACCCCGGGAACAAGCCCCCGGCGGCGTCCGTTTGTGCATCTGCACCCCTGACCGTTCTCAGGAAACGGTCCGACTTTCTGAAAGCGGCGCGTGCCCGCCGACAAGGCACGTCGTCGATGATGGTTCAGGCCCGCAAGCGCGCGCCCGGCGAGGCCAATGGGATTCGCGTGGGGTTCACCTGCTCGAAAAAAGTGGGCAATGCCGTGGCCCGCAACCGCGCAAAGCGCCGTCTGCGCGAAGCCGCGCGGGCCGTGTTGCCCGAAGCCGGCCGCGACGGGTGGGATTACGTTCTGATCGGCGGTGCCGAAGTTACCGCCAACCGCCCCTATGACGCATTGTTGGACGACCTGCGCTATGCGCTCCGCAAGATGCATGCGGCCGAAAAATGACCTTCCTGTCCCATATCGTCGCCCTGCCTGTTCGGGCGTATCGGCTGATCTTCAGCCCATGGGTCGGTTTCAACTGTCGCTACCAACCCACCTGTTCCGCCTATGCGCTTGAGGCGCTGGAGAAACACGGGGCGGTCAAAGGATCCTACCTGGCCGCTCATCGGATCTGCCGTTGCCACCCTTGGGGCGGCGACGGATATGATCCGGTACCTGACGACAAGCATAATGACCCTTCGTCCTGACCCCTCGTCAGACTTGACCGGCTAGTGCCGCGCCTGAACAGTTGGACCAGCACAACCCGAGGTCCCGATGAAATCCCCAGCGCGCGACACCCTGCCAACCCACGATGTCCTGAACCAACCGCCCGCGCGCGGCGGCATCGATCTTTGGCTGTCCGATCCGGTCCTGCAAGACGCAGCAAAGACAGCGGGCGCGCGCGCTTTGGAACTGGCGGCATATGGCAAAACACTCGGAACCGAAGAAACGCGGGAACTGGGGCGGGAAGCCAACTGGCATCCTCCAGAGCTGCGGCTGTTCGATCCCGGCGGTAGGCGCCTGGACGAGGTGCGCTTTCACCCGGCCTATCATCAGATGATGCAGATCAGCCAATCGGCGGGCTATGCCGCACTGGCCTGGGATAGACAGCCCGGAGGGCACGCGACCCATGCGGCGATGGTCTATTTGGCCGGACAGGTCGAACCCGGGCATTGCTGCCCGATGACCATGACCTATGCAGCAATCCCTGCACTGGCCGCCAATGAACACATTGCCTCGCTCTGGCAGCCAAAACTCATGGCCCGCCACTATGATCCTTCGAAGGAACCGATCGGTCAAAAGACCAGCGCGACGCTAGGGATGGCGATGACCGAGAAACAGGGCGGTTCGGACATACGCGCCAATACGACCATTGCGACACGCGACGGGGATCATTGGCACTTGCGCGGGCACAAGTGGTTCTGTTCCGCGCCAATGTCGGATGGGTTCCTGACACTGGCGCAGGCGCCCGGCGGGTTGACCTGTTTTCTGGTGCCCCGCTGGCTCGAGAGCGAACGCAATGCGATCCACCTGATGCGCCTGAAAGACAAGCTGGGCAACAAATCCAACGCATCCTCGGAAATCGAGTATCATGACGCGCTGGCCTATCAGTTGGGCGAAGAAGGCGCGGGCGTGCGCACCATACTGGAAATGGTGCACCACACGCGGCTTGATACAGCCATGGCACCGGCCGGGCTGATGCGGGCCGCGCTCAGCGAAGCGCATCATTGGGTGGAACACCGCAGCGCATTTCAGCGCCGATTGATTGATCAACCGCTGATGCAAGCGGTCCTGTCCGACCTTGTTCTGGACTGGGAAGGCGCTGTGACCCTGGGAATGCGTGTGGCGCAGGCATTTGACGGCCAGACACCCGAAGACAAGGCCTTTGCCCGGATCAGCGTCGCATTGGCCAAGTTCCTGAACAACAAGCGCTGCCCGGTCGTCGTCGTCGAGGCGATGGAAGTGCTGGGCGGCATGGGGTACGTCGAAGACACGCCCTTGCCCCTGATCTACCGTGAAGCTCCCCTGAACAGCATCTGGGAGGGGTCAGGCAATGTGATCTGCCTCGATATCCTGCGCACCCTGACGCGTGAGCCGCAGGCCGCCGAGGTTCTGGGGGCCGAATTGGATGCGGTGAGAGGCACGGACAGAAGATATGACGCAGCTCTGACCGCGCATCGCAGCCGCTGGCCCGGTCCGCCGCCCGAGGCCGAAGCGCGCTGGTACGCTGAACGTACGGCTCTGCTGCTGACAGCCTCGCAATTGCTGCGCCATGCGCCCGGCGCTGTGGCTGATGGCTTTGTTGCCACACGTCTTTCCGGTGACAGCGGCCGCATTCCCGGAGCAGTAGCCGGGTTGGATACCGGCGCCCTGCTGGCGCGGCTTGGCTGACCCGCCACTTGCCCGGTTGCGCCATCTGCTGTAGGGGCTGCGCATGTTTGATGATGCAGATGATATCCACCCGCTCTTTGCCGGCGCGCCCTCGACCACCGAGTTCAAAAAACTGCGCAAACGCATCGTGCGCCAGACCCGCGAAGCGATCGAACAATACGGGATGGTGGACCCGTCCGCCCACGACAAGGACGGCAAACCGCCACGCTGGCTTGTCTGCCTTTCGGGCGGCAAGGACAGTTATACGCTGCTGGCCGTCCTCTACGAACTCAAATGGCGCGGATTGCTGCCTGTCGATCTTCTGGCTTGCAATCTGGATCAGGGACAACCCGGATTTCCGGCAACGGTCCTGCCAGAGTTTCTGGACCGCATGGGTGTGCCACACAGGATCGAGTACCAGGACACGTACTCTGTTGTGATGGACAAGGTCCCGCAGGGCCGAACATATTGCGCCCTGTGCTCGCGACTTCGCCGCGGCAACCTGTATCGCATTGCCCGGGAAGAAGGCTGTTCCGCCGTCGTGCTGGGCCACCACCGCGACGATATTCTCGAAACGTTTTTCATGAACCTCTTCCACGGAGGCCGTCTGGCCACCATGCCACCGAAACTGGTGAATGAAGAGGGAGATCTTTTTGTCTTCCGCCCGCTTGCCCACGTCGCCGAAGCCGACTGCGAGAAATTTGCCAAGGCCATGCAATATCCGATCATCCCCTGCGATTTGTGCGGCAGTCAGGACGGGTTGCAACGGCAGCAGGTCAAACAGATTCTCGATCAATGGGAAAAGAACAGTCCCGGCCGGCGGCAGGTTATGTTCCGCGCGTTAACAAATGCGCGCCCGTCGCACCTTTTGGATGCAAAACTCTTTGATTTTGTTAATCTTTCCGTAAACTCTGACGAAAAAGCGGAAAATTTGGAAGAAATACCGCTTCTGCGTTAACGACTGACTCAGATTGGTTTCCTAGGCTCGGCACACCATTCATGCCCAAGGTCAGGACCCGATGCGGAATCATCCTTTCGTCGACCGTATTATTGAAGCTTTGAGAAATGTGGCATACGGCCCAGCCGTTCTTGCCTTTGTTCCGGCAACAAGCCTGGGGGCGTTCTGGCTTGGCGGTGAACGCGCTTTGGTCGCGGTGGCCCTGGGCTTGCCCCTGATGATTGCCGGTATAGGCGCAATGGCCCCCAACCCGGCAGACAGGAAACGGCAACAGGGTGGCCTGCTGCCGAATTACCAGTTCGAAACCGTTCTGGCTGAGGTGCTCTCGGATAGTCGCCGCAGCGGTGAAACGTCGGCCTGTTTCGCTGTAATCCTGGACGACTATACGCAAATGCTTGAACTGCATGGCCAAGCAGCAGCAAACCATGTGGCACAGCAATTCTGCTTTCGTGTCATGTCCATGATCCGCGCCAGTGACTCCGCGACCCGGATCGATGGAAACAAGATGATGGTTGTTCTGCACCCGGCGCAACAGCTTGATCTGGAAACCTGCATTCACATGTCGGGACGAATGCAATCCGCGGTCGAAGACCCCATCATGCTGAACGGAACCGGAGTTTACTTGTCCTGCTCTATCGGTTTCTGCCTCAGCAGCAATGTCCCCGACGGCACCGCGACGGATTGGTGCAACGCTGCAAACAACGCGCTGCAAGAAGCACAGCAAAACGGGCCGTCGACGATTCGTGCCTTTTCGTCCGAAACACGTCGCCGGGCTCAGGTCAGAACCAATCTACGCAAGGAATTTGATGCGGCGCTGGAAAGCGGTGAAATTCGTCCATGGTTTCAACCGCAGATCTCGACGGATACCGGGCGCGTGTCCGGGTTCGAGGCTCTGGCCCGCTGGGAACACCCGAAAAAAGGAGTGCTGGGTCCCAATGTCTTTCTGCCCTTTGCCGAACAGGCGGAGTTGATGGGCAAACTGGGGCAGGCGATGCGGCATCACGCCTTTTGCGCAATGCGCGAATGGGATCGCGCCGGTCTGACCGTACCACGCATCGGCATCAACTTTTCGTCGGACGAATTGCGTGACCCGGGGCTGATCGACCGCCTGAAATGGGAATTGGATCAATGCGATCTGACCCCGGACAGATTGGCGGTCGAAGTATTGGAGACCGTGTTTTCGAGAGGGCCGGATGACGTAATCACCCGCAATGTCACGGGCTTGGCCGCAATGGGGTGCTGTATTGATCTGGACGATTTCGGCACAGGGCATGCCTCGATCGCGTCAATCAAGCGGTTCAACGTGTCCCGGATCAAAATCGACCGCTCTTTCGTGACAAAGGCGGACCAGGACCCAAGCCAGCAGCAGTTGGCCAGCGCAATTCTGACCATGGCAGAACGGCTGAACCTGGAATCCCTTGCTGAAGGGGTCGAGACACCCGGGGAGCACGCCTTGATGGCGCAATTGGGATGTGACCATGTTCAGGGGTTTGGCATCGGCAAGCCCATGCCTTTCGAAAAAACCAAGGGCTGGATCACGTCTCATTGCAACAAGATTGACGGAATGCCCAAAATCGGGCGGCAAACCGGCTGAAGAACCGGAAACTGCGCCACAGAAGACCAATCCGTGACGAAATGACGAGCGATTCCGCTTGACCTTTGGGCCTGCACTCTGTTGAACCCTGCGGGTGTCTTTCACTGCTCAAGGTGGCTGTCCCAGATGGACGATCAGAACAAGAATCTCATCCTCGCAACCGCGCTCAGCTTTCTCGTGATCCTGGTCTGGTTCGTGCTGTTCCCCCCGCCGGAACCCACACCAACCACGGAACAGGCTGAAATCGCCAGCATCGAAGGGAATGAGGTTCAGACGCCCAGCGCCGCTGATACCGGTACGGTCGGCGAAGCAACCGCAAGCGCCACTGAGGCCGAAGCCGAACCCGAGGCGCCCCGCGTCAGCATCGACACGCCCCGCCTGACGGGCAGCCTGTCGCTTGCCGGTGGCCGAATTGATGAGCTGTCGCTGAAGGATTACAAGGTTTCATTGGCCGAGGATTCTCCGATCGTCGAACTTCTGTCCCCGGTTGGAAGTGACTCTGCCTATTATGCCCTTTATGGCTGGGCCCCCGGCGCGGGCCTGTCGGTCACGGACGTTCCCGGCCCGAACACTCTTTGGACGCTTGAGCAGGGCGAAACTCTGGGTGTTGACACTCCGATCACGCTGGCCTGGGACAATGGAAACGGCCTCACCTTCCGCCGCACCATTGCGGTTGATGAAGACTATATGTTCTCGGTCACCCAGTCGGTCGAGAACACCACGGACGCCGAAGTCGGCATGGCCCCCTACGGCATTCTGGCCCGCCACGGCATGGGCGAAGACGGTGATCTGCCGGGCCTGAAGAACTTCTTCATTCTTCACGAAGGCGTCATGGTCATGTCTGACGGCGTTCTGGATGAGATCGACTATGGCGATGTGCGCGATTTCGATATCGACCCCAATGAACGCGCACAGGCCGAGGTCTATCAGGTCAAAGAAGGCGGCTGGATCGGGTTCACGGATCACTACTGGATGACCACCCTGATCCCGGCCGAGGGTGCAGCGTTCAAGGCCGCTGCCAAATACGATTCACGTCGCAAAATCTATCAAACGGAAACGGTGCTGCCGACACTGACAGTCGCGCCCGGTACGACGGAAGAGGTCACGACCAGACTGTTCGCCGGTGCCAAGGAGTGGGAAACCATCCGGGAGTATCAGGCAGAAGGTGTTCAGAAGTTCATCGACAGCATCGACTGGGGTTGGTTCTACTTTCTGACCAAGCCGATCTTCTGGCTGCTGCACAACATCAACGCCCTGATTGGAAACATGGGCTGGTCAATCATCGGCCTGACGCTGATCATCAAGGCCATCCTGTTCCCGCTCGCCTTCAAGTCCTACGTCTCGATGGCGAAGATGAAGGAATTGCAGCCGCAAATGGAAGCCCTGAAAGAAGCCGCAGGCGATGATCGCCAGAAAATGCAGCAGGGCATGATGGAGCTGTACAAAAAGGAAAAGGTGAACCCTGCCGCAGGCTGCTTGCCAATTCTGTTGCAGATTCCGATCTTCTTCTCGCTGTACAAGGTGATTTTCGTGACGATCGAACTGCGTCAGGCCCCATGGTTCGGCCCGTTCCAGGACCTGAGCGCGCCGGACCCAACCTCGATCTTCAACTTCTTCGGCGTGCTGCCTTGGGCCGCACCTGCACCCGAAAGCCTGATGGCGCTGATCTTCATCGGTATTCTGCCACTGCTGCTGGGTATTTCGATGTGGTTGCAGCAGAAACTGAACCCGGCGCCAACTGACCCGACACAGGCCATGATCTTTGCCTGGATGCCTTGGGTCTTCATGTTCATGCTGGGTGGTTTCGCCAGTGGTCTGGTCGTGTACTGGATCGCGAACAACACGATCACGTTCACACAGCAATATCTGATCATGCGCAGCCAGGGCTATAAGCCGGATGTATTCGGAAACATAAAGTCCGGTTTCAAGCGGACGCCAAAAACGGACAACAAATGAGCGGAACGGTCTCAAGCCTTTGGCGCCACCCGATCAAAAGCCATGGGCGAGAAGCCCTGAGCCAAGTCACACTCATCCCCGGGCAGACCATGCCCGGGGATCGCGTTTGGGCGGTCGCTCATGAGGCCGCCAAAACCGATGGTTCGGAATGGGCACCCTGTTTCAATTTCAGCCGCGGTTCAAAAGCGCCTCAGTTGATGGCCATTTCGGCCGAATTGCAGGGCGACCGGGTTACATTGCGCCACCCGCAGCGACCGGATCTCGGTTTTGCGCCGGACACCGAACAAGAGGCTTTTCTGGACTGGGTAAAGCCACTTATGCCTGCGGACCGGGCCGCATCAGCCCGGATCGTTCGGGTTCCGGGGCGCGGTATGACGGACAGCGACTTTCCATCGATCAGCCTGTGCAACATGGCATCGCATCGCGCAGTCGAACAGAAACTGGGCCGGACTCTGTCCATTCTTCGATGGCGCGGCAATATCTGGTTCGAAGGTCTGCCGTTATGGGATGAGTTTGACTGGCTGGGCCGGGACGTGCGCATTGGCGAGGCCGTGCTTCGCGTACGCGAGCGGATCACGCGATGTATGGCCACCACCGCCAATCCCGAAACCGGTGAGAGGGACGCAGGCACCCTGCGCGCCCTGAACAGCTGGAACCATCAGGATTTCGGCGTTTACGCCGAGGTCGTTCAGGGCGGCGAAATCCGCGTCAACGATGAGGTGCAGGTGCTATGACCACGCTTCCCTTCCCCCTGGCCGAAGACCCGGATGAATTCGCCCTTGAGCGAGGCCGCAAACTGTTTGCAGGCCCGTCCGAGTTCGTCAAAGGCGTTGTCGCCATGAATGGCCTTCCCGCCCCTGACCGGTTGGAAGTCTGTTTTGCGGGGCGTTCGAACGTGGGCAAATCCAGCCTGATCAATGCCTTGACCGGCACGAAGGGTCTGGCCCGCGCATCCAACACGCCTGGCCGCACGCAAGAGATCAACTTTTTCACCCAAGGCCCTGAACTCTATCTCGTGGACCTGCCGGGCTATGGCTATGCAAACGCCCCGGTGAAAGTGGTCGAGAAGTGGCAGAAGCTGCTGAAACAATATCTCAGCGGGCGCCAGACACTGCGCCGCGCCTTTGTCCTGATCGACTCGCGCCACGGGGTAAAACCGGTCGATGACGAAATCATGAAGTTGCTGGACACCAGCGCCGTGACATTTCAATGCGTTCTGACCAAGGCAGACAAGGTCAAAGCCAAGGATCGCGAGAAGGTGCTGGAGCAAACCCGGGCCGCGTTGTCCAAACATCCCGCGGCTTTTCCGGAAATTGTACTTACCTCTTCCGAAAAGGGTGATGGCATCGCGACCCTGCGGTCCATCATTGCGCATCTGGAATAGCTTCGCCCTTGGCAGCGTGGGGCAAAGGTCCTAACACGGTTTTCCAGAAGGACTTTAGCTATGAAGACACGAGATATGAACCGGGACTGGATCGCCACCGCAGCCACACTCAACAGCGCCCTGCCCTATCTGCAGCGCTACGATGGAGCCATCGTCGTCATCAAACTTGGTGGACACGCCATGGGCAGCGACGAGGCGATGGAAAGCTTTGCCCGGGACGTGGTTCTGATGCGCCAGGTGGGTGTGAACCCGGTGGTCGTTCACGGCGGTGGTCCGATGATCAATGCAATGCTGGGCAAGTTGGACATTCAATCCGAATTCGTGAACGGAAAACGAGTGACCGACAAGGCCACGGTTGAAGTGGTCGAAATGGTTCTGTCCGGGCTTGTGAACAAGCGCATCGTACAGGCAATCAATGATCAGGGCGGATCAGCCGTAGGCCTGTCTGGCAAGGACGCAGGCCTGATGGTCTGCGATCAGACGGATGCGTCGCTGGGCTTTGTCGGCACCCCTGCCGAGATGAATCCGAAGATCCTGCATGATCTGTTTTCACATGACGTAATCCCGGTCATCGCCCCGCTTGGTGCAGGCCGCGACGGTGAAACATTCAACGTCAATGGTGACACGGCAGCCGGAGCAATCGCTTCTTCGCTCAAGGCAGACCGTCTGTTGCTGCTGACGGATGTTTCCGGTGTCAAGAACGCGGCGGGCGATGTCGTGACCGAACTCAAGGCCGGTCAGATAAGGGAAATGACCCGCGAAGGCACCATTGCAGGCGGTATGATACCCAAGACAGAAACCGCACTGGACGCCCTGCACAGCGGCGTTCGGGCTGTCGTCATACTTGATGGGCGCGCACCCAATGCCGTGCTGCTGGAGCTGTTCACGGAACATGGGGCCGGGTCGCTGATACGCCCGGACTGATCCCCGCAAGAGAGGAGGAGGAGACATGACACATCTTGCACAGCCTTCCTCTGATCCTGACGCGACGCCTTATGAACAGGTTGAAAACGCCGCCCGTGATGCTGGATTGTTGGTCATGGGCGCGCTGCATCCTCGCCACGTTGCAGCCAAAGACCTCGAAACCGGTACGCTGATCCTCTTGGGGGCCGGGCCGGAATTCTGGCCCGTACTGAAGGCCTCACCGGAATGGCACCAGGACGACCCCGTTGACCGATGGTCGCAAAGGATCGTCGGTCGGATGGCCGAAAGGCTGGGCGCACAGGCGTATTTTCCGTTCGGCGGCCCCCCGTACACGCCATTCATTGACTGGGCGCTCAAATCTGGGCGGACGTTCAGCAGCCCGGTCGGGGCATTGGTGCATGATACCGTTGGGATGATGATTTCCTATCGGGGCGCACTGCATTTTGCCGAAGAGTTCGCCATCCCGGCCCCTTCCGGCGTGTCGCCTTGCGAAAGCTGCGCCGCACCTTGCACGACGACCTGTCCGGTCAGCGCGCTGAACGCGCAGGAGTTCTATGACGTCGCTGCATGCCACGACCATCTGGGCACCGCTGAAGGTCAAACCTGTATGGCGGGCGGGTGTCTGGCCCGCCTAGCCTGCCCTCTGAGCGCGGGCGCAGGACGCGACCCGGAACAATCGGCCCATCACATGAAAGCCTTTCATCCGTCATGACCCGAATTCTGATTCTGACACGTCATGCGAAATCCAGCTGGGATAGCCCGGGTCTTGGCGATCATGACCGCCCGCTGAACAAGCGTGGACGAAAGTCAGCCCCGGCCATCGCTGCTTGGTTGCGTCACCACGGTTGGCTGCCGGATGAAGTCCTAAGCTCTACATCAACCCGCACCCGCGAGACATGGGACCGCATGGGTTTGCAGGCCGATAAAGTCAGCTTTCACAGCGCGCTCTACCACGCTGATTCAAAAGTCATGCTGCGGGAACTTTCAGGTGCTACGGAACCGGCGGTATTGATGCTGGGCCACAATCCCGGGATCGCCGATTTTGCCAACCGTTTGGTGCGACAACCGCCAAATCATATACGCTTTTTCGACTATCCAACCTGTGCAACAACCGTCATGTCATTCGACATAAGCGGCTGGGCCGAGGTCCGATGGCAAACCGGGACGGTGCTGGGGTTCACCATCCCGCGTGAGTTGATCGAATAGAAAAAGGCGGGGCAATACCCCGCCTTCATTCTTTCAGCCTTTGTGCAGGTCAGTGACCCAGAATCTGGCTCAGGAACAGTTTGGTCCGCTCGCTTTGCGGGTTGTTGAAGAACTCTTCGGGTTCGTTCTGCTCCACGATCTGACCGGCATCCATGAAGATCACGCGGTTGGCGACCTGACGGGCAAAACCCATCTCGTGCGTCACGCACAGCATGGTCATGCCTTCCTCGGCCAGTTCGATCATGGTGTCGAGCACCTCTTTGATCATCTCGGGGTCCAGCGCCGATGTCGGTTCATCGAACAACATGATCCGTGGCATCATGCAGAGCGAACGGGCAATCGCCACACGCTGCTGTTGACCCCCAGAAAGCTGACCGGGAAACTTGTCAGCCTGCTCGGGGATTTTCACCTTTTCCAGGAAATGCATCGCCCGCTCTTCAGCCTCTTTCTTGGGCGTCTTGCGCACCCAGATTGGGGCCAGCGTACAGTTTTCCAGAATGGTCAGGTGCGGGAACAGGTTGAAGTGCTGGAACACCATTCCGACCTCGGAGCGAATCTTGTCGATGTTCTTCAGGTCATTCGACAACTCGATCCCGTCCACCACGATCTTGCCTTGCTGGTGTTCTTCCAGCGCGTTCAGGCAGCGGATCAGGGTGGACTTGCCCGAACCCGACGGGCCCGCGATCACGATCCGCTCGCCCTGATTGACGGTCAGATTGATGTCGCGCAGCACGTGGAAGGACCCGTACCACTTGTTCATGCTGTTGATTTCAATGGCGACCTCGTCGCTCACCTGCATCTTGGAGCGGTCGATTTCGCGGTCGATTGCAAGTTCAGACATGTGTTGAACTCCTTAACGATGATCTGTGGCAAGGCGACGCTCGAGCCACTGAGAATATTGAGAGATGCCGTAGCAGACGACGAAGAACAGAAGCGCGGCAAAGCCCAGAAGCTCCCAGTAGACGCCGTTCCATTCGGTCGACGCCAGGATGGGTCCCCGGATCATGCCCACCAGATCGAACATCGAAATGACCGAAACCAGTGTAGTATCCTTGAACAGGCCCACGGCCACGTTCACAATCCCGGGGATCGAGATCTTCAGCGCCTGCGGCAGGATGATGAGCCGCATCGCCTGCGGATAATCCAACCCAAGACTGTCTGCGGCCTCGTACTGCCCGCGCGGAAGCGCTGCCAGACCGCCGCGGATCACCTCGGCGATATAGGCGGACGAGAACATGGTGATCATGATCACCACGCGCAGGAACAGGTCGACCGTGCTGTCAGGCGGGAAGAAATAGGCCAGCATCACCGAAGCCACGAACAGCAGCGTGATCAGAGGCACGCCGCGGATGAACTCGATGAAGATGACGCAGACCCACTTGATCAGCGGCATGTTCGACTGTCGCCCCAAGGCCAGTGCGATCCCAAGTGGTACCGACAGCGACACACAGGTTACGCCCAGCATCATGTTCAGCATGAAACCGCCCAAGTCACGGCTGGGAACGGCCGTCAGCCACGCATTCTCTGATGCGCCTTCCGGGATCAGGGCCCCTCCGACGTTCCAGATGACCAGTGCCGTCACAATTGCGCCGAAGAACCCGGCGGCAAAGTTGTTGTTGCCCAGCTTCTGGAAGACACCACCGGCGGCTATGCAGCCAACAAGCGCAACCAGAGGCACGAGGATCGTGCCACCCCAGATCAGCCAGAAAGCCAGGAAGGGATAGACCGCAGTGAACAACAGCATCTTGCGAGGCAAGTCAAAGAAAAGCACCGGCGCAATCGCTACCAGCATCAGCACAAAGGCCAGGTTCGGCCGCCAATAGGCATCGACGGGGTACTTGAACCCATAGATCAGCTGCGGCCAGCGTTCCGTCAGAACCGCGAAACAGGCTCCGGTCTTGTCCCCCAGAATCTCGCGGCATTCCGCGAGCGAGTTGGCATTCCACACTCCGTTCAGAATCCATGGCAAGGTATTCTTGAGAAGAATGTAGATCAGGATCAGCGACAGAACTGTCAGGATCGAATTGACGACCCCTGAAAACAGATTCTCGCGCAGCCATTTGATGACGCCTGTCTCATTTGCCGGCGGCGGTGAGGGCGGGATGGTGCCTTCGGCCACGAAGGCGATCGGGTTTGTTGCTTGATCACTCATGGCTCAGCGCTCCTTCAGCTTGACGGAAGCGTTGTAGATGTTCATCCCCGTCGAAATCAGCAGCGAGGCCGTGAGGTAGAACAACATCAGCAGCAGAACGCATTCAATCGCCCGGCCGGTCTGGTTCAGGGTAATACCACCGAGTGTTGCGGTGATATCCGCATATCCAACGGCAATCGCGAGAGACGAGTTCTTGGTGATATTCAGATACTGCGAGATCAGCGGCGGGATGATGACCCGCAATGCCTGGGGCAGGATGACCAGTTTCATGATCCGTCCCTGACGCAGGCCCAACGCGGCGGCCGCCTCGGTCTGACCTTTGCTGATCGCCTGAATACCCGCACGCACGTTTTCCGCGATAAAGGCACCGGTATAGATCGACAGGGCAAACCACAGCGCAATCAAAGGACCACCGGCATTCAGTCCACCGCTGAAGTTAAAGCGCTTCAGCTCGGGGACATCCCAGGTCAGGCCCATGATGATCATCAACAGCACAAAAGGCACCAGCCAGATTGCCAGTTTCGGCAACAGCGTCGCGGGGCGCTCGCCAGTTTCTTCCTGCTTCTTGGTCGCGCGTTTTTCGACTTCGCCACTGACGAACCACGATCCGATCAAGACGGCGATGACCAGCAACCAGTTCAGGGCTGTCGATGCAAACAGGCCATTGGCGAACTCGGGACGGGGAAAATAAATGCCTCTATTGGTAAAGGCGAAGGACCCAAACAGCATTGAAGACGTCGGGCTTTCCCCCCGGAACGCGCTGGGCGCCGGCAGCACGGCCGTCATGATCGTGAAGATGATGATGATCCAGATCAGAACCGGGATGTTCCGGAAGATCTCGACATATACTGCCATCAGCTTCGACACGAGCCAGTTGTTCGACAGTCTCAGAACACCCGCGATCACACCGAAAACCGTTGCGGTGATACAGGCCAGGAAGGCCACGAGCAATGTGTTCAGCAAACCGACAAGTGCCGCGCGTGCATGCGATGACTGACTGTCATATTCAACAAGACGCTGGTTGATGTCGTACCCGGCGGAATCGCCGAGGAAAGCATAGGAAATATTGAGCCCTGCGGCCCTGAGGTTCTGGATCAGGTTGTTGCCCAGATACCAAATGGAAAGCGCAATGACGATGGCCGCAATCACTTGAAATGTAAGAGAGCGATAGCGGGTATCGTTTATGAGCATAGACAACCGAAAATCAGCTTTCGGTGGGTCAGTCATAGTCGACATATTTTGGGATCCCCGTGGCTTGCGAGCTGTTTCATTTCGGCGAGGTTTTCCCCGCTCTGCATCTGCCCGCAGCAATTTATTGTAGAAGAGGGCGCAGGTTGCCCCGCGCCCTCTTCCATTGATGCCTTAACGGAACGGCGGCGAGTACAGCAGGCCGCCTTCGGTCCACTGTGCGTTCAGGCCGCGCGCCAGGCCGATCGGTGTTTCTTCACCGATGTTCTTGGCGAAGATTTCACCATAGTTGCCGCCAGCTTTGATCGCTTTGGCCGCCCAGTCGGCGTCCAGACCCAGCATTTCACCCAGAGTGCCTTCTGTACCCAGCAGGCGGTTGATTTCCGGGTTGTCGGTGCCGGCGCTCAGCTCGTCGATATTTGCCGAGGTCACACCCAGCTCTTCAGCCGAAATCAGTGCGTTCAGGGTCCAGCGAACAACGTCGCCCCACTCGTGGTCGCCATGACGGACCAGCGGGCCCAGCGGCTCTTTCGAGATGATTTCGGGCAGCAGGATGTGCTCGTCCGGCGCTTCGAAGGTGGCGCGGGTTGCGGCGAGGCCCGATGCATCAGTGGTGTAAACGTCACATGCACCAGCCAGGTACTGCTGCTGCGCTTCGGCGTTGGTTTCGATCGGAACCGGCTCGTAGCTGATGTTGTTGGCACGGAAGAAATCGGCCAGGTTCAGCTCGGTGGTGGTGCCGGTCTGGATGCAGACACGGGCGCCGTCCAGTTCCTTGGCCGAGCTGACGCCCAGCGCCTTGGGAACCATGAAGCCCTGACCGTCATAATAGTTCACACCGGTGAATTCGAACTTCAGGTCGACGTCGCGGCTGAAGGTCCAGGTGGTGTTTCTTGCCAGCATGTCGATCTCGCCCGAGGCCAGAGCGGTAAAACGTGTCTTACCAGTGGTCGGAACGAATTCAACGGCGTTGGCGTCACCCAGAACGGCAGCAGCAACGGCGCGGCACAGCGATACGTCAAAGCCTTGCCATTCGCCATTTGCGTCGGGCGCAGCAAAACCAACCAGACCGGTGGTCACACCACAATTCAGCTTGCCGCGTGCTTTAACGTCGTCAACGGTCCCTGCCATGGCTGCGCCAGCAGCAAGACCGGCAATCGTTGCCGCGCCCAAGATTACGGATTTTTTCATTTTTACCTCTTCCTGATTTTCCGCCCCGTCCGAGACGGCTCTGCCCGGCAAGTGGATGCCGGATAGGTTACCCCAAAGGTGTCTCCCCTTTAGTGGCACCGAGTTTGGGCGTATTCATAAACAAACGTCAAGGGCCGGATCATCGAAATCGATGGATCAGGCCCCAAGCTGTTTACAGATTTGCTCAAAAAACCGGAATTTAGGATCAAACCGATATGTCAAAGAAGCGTTTGGCATGCATAAAGGCTGCTTTCTTGGCCTCGGCAACCTGATGGGCTTCTTCGTCATGGCCCCATTGTTCAATTTGCCAGGTTTCATCCAATCTTGAAATGCGCCATATTTCGTCCGGATTGCGCCAATTCATGGCGGCCGCAAAGCCAAGAATCAATGACCCCGACAAGCTGACAAGATCGTGAAAAGCGGCCAGTTGGAACGCATCCAGCCCGTGCACCCGAGAACGCAATGTCGCCAAGGCGGATTCCGGCTGCGGTTGATGCAGGACGCCCGCAACCGGAACCAGACGGGCAGACAGCGCGGTCTCGGCCCAATCCAGGGCGGGATCCCATTCGGCGCTCTGACGATCCTGCAACTCCTGCGGGTGGGTTGCGCGATAACACAATAAATCGGAATCACCGTAGTCGGCCAGCATGTCGGCCACTTCCCCGTGCTGGATGCGGACTTTGTCAATCGCTGCATTTGCAGAACGGGTGAACGGCATCACGGCAGGATCAACTTCTTTTTCCTGCGCGTCCCATTCCCCTGCCACCGCTTCGGCCATGGGGCGGGTTGGCAGGATCAGGTCTGCCTTGGCGGGTGTTTTGACCCTGCGGCCATCCAGTTCGACGGTGAAGCCGCCATCAACCGCGACAACGGTGCTGTCCTTCCAGAAGCGTTTCGGTTTCCAGTCACTCATCTTTCAATCCCACATCCCAGCCAGCGCATTGGGCAACTGGTCAAAGGTTTCGATAATGCAAGAAGCTGCGGTCAGAGCCGATCGGTCATGATAGCCCCAGGTGACGCCGATGCCGCGAACACCGGCGGCCGCAGCCATATCCATGTCAAAGCTCGTGTCGCCGATCATCACTGCACAGGCCGGATCGACCCCGGTTTCCGCCAATGCGGTCTGCACCATGGACGGATGCGGCTTTGACGGGTGGTGATCCGCGACCTGCCGGGTCACGAAATACGGTTCCAGCCCGTGGGCTTCGATCAATGCGTCCAACCCGCGCTGCGACTTGCCGGTTGCTACGCCAAGAAGCACTTCGGGTATGGCATGCATCGCTTCAATCGCCTCGCGCGCACCGGGGTACAGCGGCGAACTTGCCGCGCCCAATTCAAGACGATGGGCGTGATAGGCCTCCTTATACCCTTCGACCAGATCGTTCTGGACCGAAAGAGGCTGTTCCGGCGCCAACCGGGCGATGGCATGCGGCAGCGACAAGCCGACAATGGACAGGATCGCCTTTCGCGTCGGAACCGGCACGGAAGCGGCCTGAAAGCTGGCGGTCATGGAATGAACGATGCTGCCCTGACTGTCGACCAGAGTGCCGTCGACGTCGAACAGGACCAGCCGCAAGGGTGCGCTCATTGCAGCGCCTCAAACGGGTCGTCAGCCGCCAGATCCTCGCTCCATCCGAACGTGTCCCAGCTATGCTTCATATGCTCGGGCAAGGGCGCCGTCACGGTCACTGGTTTCCGCGTCACCGGATGCAGGAAGGACAGCCGCCGTGCGTGCAGATGCAGCTTTTTGCTGATGATCCCACCCAGTTGCGCACCCCATCCGTCGCCAAGGTTTTCCTGACCCGAACCACCGTATTTTCCGTCGCCGATAATCGGATGTCCGATTGCGGCCATATGCGCCCTCAATTGGTGCGTACGTCCAGTGATCGGCTCCATCGCGACCCAGGCGGCGCGGCCGGCAACTCGATAGAGTGTTGCGTAATGCGTATGCGCGCGTTTCGCGCCCGGAGTGCTTTCAATTTCGTTCATATGCACGGGGATCATCTTTTCACCCTCGCCGTGCTTGCCATGACCGGGCGCCTTGACAAGGCCGGTCTTGATCTCCCCTAGGTAAGGCGTTGGAACACCGGCAACCAGCGCCCAGTAGATCTTGCGCGTATCGCGGTGACGGAAAGCGGCCGTCAGACCCTTGGCGGCCTCACGCGTGCGGGCCAGCAGCAGAACACCTGAGGTGTCCTTGTCCAATCGATGAACCAGCCGAGGGTTCTCGTCATAGCCGAACCGCAGCGCTTCGGACAGGCTGTCAACATGCCTTGTCTGCCCGCTGCCGCCCTGCACCGGCAGACCATGCGGCTTGTTCAGCGCCAGAATGTGATCGTCGCGGTAGATCACGCAGGACTGGATCATCTTGGCATCCGCATCCGAGATGTGATGCTTGACCTCAGCCGGTTTGTGATCAGCGTCCGGCAAAGGCGGCACGCGAACAACCTGCCCTGCCTCCAACCGGGTCGAGGCCTTGGCACGGCTACCGTCAACACGCAATTCTCCCTTGCGGCACATCTTTTCAATGCGCCCCTGGCTGACATGCGGAAACAGGCGGCGCAGCCAGCGATCCACGCGCTGGTCCCCATCCCCTTCGGCGACTGTAATCATCTGCACGCCACTCATGCCATTACCCCTTTTTCCGCGCGGGTGATCCGCCCGGATTGCGTGTTTATCCGTGTCCCAGAAATCATGGGCGTCTGTCGCGCGCAACGCGGCAAGAGTCAAGGTATCAGGCTTTGGATCTCAGATGTTCGAGAAGTCGCCGTGCCGCCCCGCTCCATCCCGAAAACGGGCCGCACCAGCGGTTCCTTCGCGGCGAATGGCATCCAACCCGTTGGCCCATTCAACCTTCAGCGCGTCACGAACCGGCATTCCACGGGTTTCGATGATCGACCGGCGGTCTGCCCGAACGGCCTCTTGCGAGAAACGGGCGATATCATGTGCCATGTCTTCAGCCGCCTTTCGTGCTGTGCCATGTGGAACGACCTTTTCCGCCAGCCCAATTCTGTAACACTCCTCCGCCTCGACCTTGCGACCGGTCAGAGCAATCTCCAACGCCTTGCCCTGCCCCACCAGACGCGGCAACCTGACCGAACCACCATCCATCAGGGTAATCCCCCAGCGGCGGCAAAACACACCCAAGTAAGCCGTTTCCGCCATGACCCGGATATCGCACCACAAGGCAAGCTCCATTCCTCCGGCCACTGCCGCGCCTTCTATCGCGCCGATGACAGGTTTCGAAAGCTCCAGCCGCGACGGCCCCATGGGCCCCAGCGTTGACGGGGCCGAACCGATGGGAAAGCCATGTTTGTCGAAATACGCCTCGCGCCGTTCGGGATCGGCCAGCGATGCGGCAAGTTTCAGATCCCACCCTGCACAGAAATTGCCACCTTTGCCCCAGAATACCGCAGCCTTGGCCGAACTGGCCTCGAAACTCAGAAATGCCTCAACCAGAGCCTCGGCATGTTTCGTATCAACGGCGTTCCGCGCATCCGGCCTGTCATGAATGACGGTCCAGACATCTTCGGATTTTTCGATTGAAACCGGCATATCAAGCCCTCCCCTGCAAGCGTTGACCCAAGGGAAGCGTCCAATTTCAATCCTGTCGCCTGTGACGCGGCGGAACCTTTACGACTGACCCTACGTTACTAGCTGTTCCGCTGTGTCCGCAGCTTGGCAAAATAATCGAGGCGTTTCTTTAGTTCACGCTCGAAACCGCGCTCGACCGGCTGATACAAAACCGGGCGTTTCATCGTCTCGGGGAAGTAGTTCTGACCGGAAAACCCGTCCTCGGCATCATGGTCATAGGCATAGCCCGCGCCGTAACCCTGATCCTTCATCAAAGAGGTCGGCGCGTTCAGGATATGCTTGGGCGGTGGCTCGCTGCCGGATTGCTTGGCCAGCCGCATTGCCGCCTTGTAGCCGACATAGGCGCCGTTGGATTTTGGCGCCAGGGCAAGATAGACCAGCGCTTGAGCAAGCGCCAACTCGCCCTCGGGTGAACCCAGACGTTCGTAGGTTTCCCACGATTGCAAACAAATGGCCTGCGCCTGCGGATCGGCCAGGCCTATGTCCTCGACCGCCATGCGTGTGATCCTGCGCGCAAGATACCGCGGATCTTCGCCCCCGGTCAGCATGCGCGCGAACCAATACAAGGCCGCATCGGGGTCAGATCCGCGCACCGATTTGTGCAGGGCCGAGATCAGGTTGTAATGCTCATCACCGGATTTGTCGTATTTTGCAGCTCGCCGCATCAAACGCGTTGACAGCGCGTCGGGGGCCAGCGGCGCGTCCACCTTCCACGCCGAAACCTGTTCGATCAGGTTCAGCAAAGCCCGACCGTCGCCGTCGGCCATCTCTTGCAACGCATCGCGGGCGGCAGGCGTCAATGGCAACGCGCGGCCCAACTCTTTCTCGGCCCGCTGGGTCAGACGCTCCAGATCGGCAAGGCTCAACCGTTCCAGCACCAGCACCTGCGACCGGCTGAGCACAGCGGCATTCAACTCGAATGACGGGTTCTCGGTGGTTGCGCCGACCAACAGGATGGTCCCGTCTTCCATATGGGGCAGAAACCCATCTTGCTGAGCCTTGTTGAAGCGGTGAATCTCGTCCACGAACAACAAGGTGCCCTGCCCGTTCTCGCGGCGTATCTTCGCGGCCTCGAAGACTTTCTTCAGATCCGGCACACCGGTGAAGATCGCACTGATCTGAACGAAATGCAGATCGGTTTCCTGTGCCAACAGCCGTGCAATCGTGGTCTTTCCAACTCCGGGTGGGCCCCAGAAGATCAGGCTGGACAAACTGCCTGCCGCCAGCATGACACCCAGAGGGGCCTCGGGGCCCAGCACCTGCTCCTGCCCGATCACCTCGGCCAGGGATCGAGGCCGCAACCGGTCAGCCAGAGGCCGGCGAGGAGAAGCGGCAGGTTCTGCCGCCCCGGTATCGAACAGATCACTCACAGGTCACAGCCGGAACCGCAAAGAGACGGACCGCCCCCCGCGCACCAGACCTATCTGCACGTAACGGCCCGGATCGGTCAGCGCGGTCTCAACGTCCCGAGGGCGCTGGATCTCATCGGCATTGATGCTTTCAAGAATATCACCGGTTCGCAATCCCGCCCTTCCGCCATACGGGCCGGGATCCACCACGATGACACCGGTCAGCGACAGCGACAATCCCATCCTGGTGATCACCGCGGGATTGACCCGGGACACCACCAACCCCGGAAGAACGGTTCTGTCATTCAACGTCGTTTCTTCGGCGGCCGGAACATCGGGGGCTTTGATAAGCGCCACCTCGACATCTTCACTTTGGTCGCCGCGCAGACGGGTCAGAACCGAGGTTCCGCCCACTCCGGCGACCGACATCCGAAACTTCATCTCGGCGGGTGAATTGACCTCATCCCCGTCCACATGGGTTACCACGTCTCCCACTCTGAACCCTGCGTCGCGCAAAGGACTGAGCTCATGCAGATCAGAGATCACAACGCCCAACGGGATGGCCAGACCAAGGGATTCCGCGATATCCGCGCTCATGTGTTGACCCGACATTCCCGCCCACGGGCTGACGAAGGTTTCGTTTCCCTGCTGCGCCTGCTTGAGGAATTGCGCCACCAGATTGGCGGGGATGGCAAAGCCTATTCCGTTTGACCCACCCGATCGGGTCAGAATCGAGGTATTGATCCCGATAAGCTGGCCATTCACATCGATCAGCGCCCCACCGGAGTTGCCCGGGTTGATTGCCGCATCCGTCTGGATGAAATATCCGCGGCCATTCCCGGTTGCCGTGCCCGTGCGCGCCAGCCCCGAGATGATGCCGGACGATACCGTCTGCCCCACCCCGAACGGGTTTCCGATGGCCAGCGCCAGCTCTCCAACCTCGACCTGATCGGAATCGCGAAGGGTCAGGTAGGGCAGGTCTTCGGCCTCCTTCAAACGCAGGATCGCGATATCGCTTTCCTCATGGCCCAGCACAACCTCGGCCGAAAACTCGCGCCGATCCGTCGTGACAACCCGGATCTCGGTCGCGGATCCGACCACGTGATAGTTGGAAACAACATACCCATCGTCAGACAGGATAACCCCGGAACCCAACGAATTTTGAACCCGCTGACGTGGTTCGCCGAACCCCCGGTCAAAGAAATCCTGAAAGAACGGGTCCGAGAAAAACGGGCTTGCCCGGCCCTGCCGGACGATCTTGGCATAGATGTTCACAACCGCCGGTGATGCCTGTTTCACGACCGGGGCAAATCCCAACGAAATCTCGGCCTGTGACTGCGGAACTTTCGTTTCGGCCATTCCTTGCGTCGCGCAGGTCAAGGCAACAAGGGTCAGCATTACGCGGATCATGGTGGCTCCGTTTTTTGCGATTGGCCCAGATATGCTGACACAAAATCTGAATTGCAAGTCGGCGGTCGGGTATGCCCCGCAACATGTCGGACATGCCATAACGAAAAAACCTCCGTCCGGTTTCCCGAACGGAGGTTCGACCGTGACCTTAGGTCAGATCTTATTCTTCGTCTGCTGCCTCTTCGGCGGCAACGCGGGCTTTGTCGGCCGCGCCCTTGGCGTCGACGTCACGATCAACGAATTCGATGATCGCCATCGGTGCCATGTCGCCATAGCGGAAGCCAGCCTTCAGGATACGGACATAACCGCCCTGACGCTCGGCGTAGCGGGGGCCCAAAACTTCGAACAGCTTTGCGACGTCTTTGTCTTCTTTCAGCTGTGCCGCGGCCTGACGGCGGGCGTGCAGGTCGCCGCGCTTGCCCAGAGTGATCAGTTTTTCAACGATCGGGCGCAGTTCTTTTGCCTTGGGCAGAGTCGTTTTGATTTGCTCATGCTCGATGAGCGAGCCAGCCATGTTCGCAAACAGCGCCTTGCGGTGCTCATGAGTACGGTTCAGGCGGCGGTAACCACGTGCGTGACGCATTTTTCAATTCCTATCTTGCGTTTTGCTTTGTCTGGCCGGCGATGCGTGTCACCGGCTCTCCTTGGGGCGGAAATGCCCATTTGGTCCCCGGATATTCCCACTTCGGGCCGGGCATTGGGGAAGACGCGCTTAGAACGCGTCTTCGAATTTCTTCGCCAGATCTTCGATGTTGTCCGGCGGCCAGTCCTCGACATCCATGCCCAGGTGCAGGCCCATGCCGGACAGTACTTCCTTGATCTCGTTCAGCGACTTGCGGCCGAAGTTCGGGGTGCGCAGCATCTCGGCTTCGGTCTTCTGGATCAGGTCGCCGATATAGACGATGTTGTCGTTCTTCAGGCAGTTTGCCGAACGGACCGACAGTTCCAGCTCGTCCACCTTCTTCAGCAGCAGCGGGTTGAACTCCAGACCATCGTCCTCGTCCTGACGGCTTGCCGATTCCGGCTCGTCGAAGTTGACGAAGATCGACAGCTGATCCTGAAGGATACGAGCGGCAAAGGCCAGCGCGTCTTCCGGCGTGATCGAACCGTCGGTTTCGATCTTCAGGGTCAGTTTGTCATAGTCCAGAACCTGACCTTCACGGGTCGGCTGAACGTCATAGGCGACCTTTTTGACCGGCGAATAGATCGCATCGATCGGGATCAGGCCGATAGGCGCGTCTTCGGGCTTGTTCTTCTCGGCCGAGACATAGCCCTTGCCGGTGTTGACGGTCAGTTCCATGAACAGGTCAGCGCCATCGTCCAGGTGGCAGATGACGTGATCGCGGTTCAGAACCTCGATACCGGCGCTTTCGCTGATGTCGCCAGCGGTGACGACTGCGGGGCCTTTGGCATTGATCGACAGGCGCTTGGGGCCTTCGACTTCCATGCGCAGGGCAACCTGCTTGAGGTTCAGGATGATGTCGGTGACGTCTTCACGAACGCCTGCCACGCTCGAAAACTCGTGCAGGACGTTATCGATCTGGACGCTGGTGATGGCCGCACCTTGCAGCGAGCTCATCAGGACGCGGCGCAGGGCGTTGCCCAAGGTCAGACCAAAGCCACGCTCCAGCGGTTCGGCAACCAGTGTGGCCTGACGTGCAGGATCATTGCCCGGCTTGGCTTCCAGCTGGGTCGGCTTGATCAATTCTGCCCAATTCTTGTGGATCATGTAATCCCTCCATTCCTGTCCGCGCCCCATGACCAACAAGGTGCAGACGCCCGAGGTTCAAAATGACGTGCTGGGGCCGTGCAGAAACACAGCCCCAGCTCAATTCAAAATCGCTTAGACGCGACGACGCTTCGGCGGACGGCAGCCGTTGTGAGCAATCGGTGTCACGTCGCGGATCGACGTGATGTTGAAGCCCACGGCAGCCAGCGCGCGCAGTGCCGATTCACGGCCCGAACCGGGGCCCTGAACTTCGACTTCCAGCGTCTTGACGCCATGTTCCTGCGCCTTCTTGCCTGCGTCTTCGGCAGCCATTTGAGCGGCGTAGGGGGTCGATTTCCGCGATCCCTTGAAGCCCATGGTACCGGCAGACGACCACGAGATGGCGTTGCCCTGTACGTCCGAGATCAGGATCTTGGTGTTGTTGAAGGTCGAATTCACATGGGCAACGCCCGATGCGATGTTTTTGCGCTCTTTGCGCTTAACGCGAGTCTTGTCACGTGCCATCGGTCAGACCCTCCCTTATTTCTTCTTACCAGCGATGGCCTTTGCAGGGCCTTTGCGGGTACGAGCGTTGGTGTGGGTACGCTGACCGCGAACCGGCAGGTTGCGGCGGTGACGCAGACCGCGATAGCAGCCCAGGTCCATCAGGCGCTTGACGTTCATCTGAACTTCGCGACGCAGGTCACCTTCAACGGTGAAATTTGCATCGATGTGCTCGCGGATGGCCAGAACTTCGGCGTCGGACAGTTCGTTGACGCGACGGTGCGCTTCAATGCCCACGGCTTCGCAGATCGCTTTGGCCGAGGTGTTTCCGATACCGGTGATATATGTGAGGGCGATAGGTACCCGCTTTGCAGTCGGGATGTTTACGCCGGCAATACGTGCCACGTGTCACTTTCCTTTTCGTTGCGGTTCCGTAACTCCAGAACCTTTTTTCACAACGCTTTACCGTGGCAGTGTGGCCAGAGGGTTCAGCATTATTCGAGGTGGTCGGGGCGGTTGGGACGAATCCCGCACGCGGTCTTGATTCCCTTTAGGGATGGGGGTCGATATGGGCTTTTGGCGGTGCCGTCAAGCCCATATTGAAATCAGCCGAGAATGGCCTCGATCGACGCCGTGACTTCCTTGATGTCCGCCAGCCCGTTCACGGGGCGCAGATCGCCCTTGGCATAGTAATAGCCGATCAGCGGAGAGGTCTTCTTGTAGTACTCCATCAACCGCGTGCGCAGACTGTCTTCGTTATCGTCGGCGCGACGAACGAAGTCATTTTCCTTGCCGCAGTTGGTGCACTTGCCGTCAGCCGGGATCGGCTTGGTCTTGTCGTTATAGACCTCACCGCATCCGCCGCAGGTTGACCGTGCGGTAATCCGCTCCACCAGAGCATCGTCATCCACGCGCATCTCGATCACGGTGTGCAGGGACTGGCCCAGCTTGGTCAGCAGAGCCGACAGCGCGTCGGCCTGCGCCAACGTGCGGGGGAAGCCGTCAAAGATGAAACCGGCGCCTTTTTCGGTGGTCAGTTTTTCCTCAATCAGGCCGATCACGATCTCATCGGTGACCAGCTTGCCCGCGTCCATGATCGCAGCAACCTTCTGGCCCATTTCGGTTCCGCTGGTCTTGGCCTCGCGCAGCATATCCCCGGTGCTGAGCTGCACCATCCCGCGGGTCTCTACCAGGTGACGCGCCTGCGTTCCCTTGCCTGCCCCCGGGGGGCCCAGAAGAATGATGTTCATCGACGAGCAGCTCCCTTTCTGCCGCGTTTCTTGCCTTTGCCGCGCAGCTGGGACTTTTCGATAAGCCCTTCATATTGATGCGCCAACAGGTGGCTCTGGACCTGCTGGATCGTGTCCATGGTCACAGAGACGATAATCAGAACCGAGGTGCCGCCGAAATAGAACGGAATGGCAAACTGGCCCCGCAGAATTTCGGGCAGCAGACAGACCGCCGCCAGATAGGCTGAACCCAGCACCAGCACGCGGTTGACCACGTATTCCAGATACTCGGCGGTTTTCTTGCCGGGCCGGATGCCGGGCACAAAACCGTTCTGCTTTTTCAGGTTGTCCGCCACATCATCCGGTTTGAACGACACGTTGAACGTATAGAAATAGGCGAAGAACACGATCATCGAGGCAAAGAACAGAAGGTAAAGCGGCTGTCCGGGGCCGAAATTGGCCAGCAGCCACGACATGACCGGCCCGTTGGCAGCACCGGACGAGAAGGTCGAGATCGTGACCGGCAGCAGCAGCAGCGAGCTGGCGAAGATCGCCGGAATAACACCCGCAGGGTTGACCTTGACCGGCAAGTGGCTTGAGCCGCCTTCGTAGACTTTCATACCGGCCTGGCGGCGCGGATACTGAATGTGGATCTTGCGCAGGGCGCGCTCCATGAACACCACAAAGGTGATGACCGCGATGACCATAATGATCACGCCGACGATCACGGCAGGGCTGATCGCACCGCTGCGGCCGCTTGCAAAGAACTGCGCCAGAGCAGCCGGAACCTCGGCAATGATGCCGACGAAGATGATCAAAGAGATACCGTTGCCGATCCCGCGTGCAGTGATCTGTTCACCCAGCCACATCAGAAACATTGTGCCGCCAACCAGCGTGATCATGGTCGACATGCGGAAATAGAGCCCCGGATCAGTCGCCAGATCGCCCGATTCCAGCGAAACGGCCAGACCATAAGCCTGAACGGTGGCCAGAGCCACGGTGCCGAACCGGGTATACTGGTTGATCTTCTTGCGCCCCTGCTCGCCCTCTTTCTTGAGCTGTTCGAGCGCGGGAACCATGGATGTCAGAAGCTGAACGATGATCGAGGCCGAGATGTAAGGCATGATGCCGAGGGCAAAGATACCCATCCGCCCCAGCGCCCCGCCGGTGAACATCGAAATCATGCCGCCGATGCCCTGCCCCGCCTGTTCCATAAATTCGCGCAAAGCTGCTCCGTCAATCCCCGGCACCGGAATAAAGGTGCCCAGACGATAGACGATCAGCAAACCCAGCGTGAACAGGATGCGGTTGCGCAGATCGGTGGCCTTGCCCAAAGCAGCCCAGCTTGTGTTGGCTGCCATTTGTTCTGCTGCTGATACCATAAATCGGTCTCTCTTATGCAAACGCCGCCCGGAACCGTTTTCCGGCTCGGACGGCGTCTTGGAAAACTCTGAGGTCTATGTAAGCGGGTCTTTGCCCGCTCACAAGCGATTACTCTGCCGCAGCAGCTTTTGTGACCTTCAGTGAACCGCCCGCTTTCTCGACTGCCTCGACGGCAGATTTCGAAGCACCGGTCACTTCCAGGTTCACCTTGGCGCTGATTTCGCCTTTGGCCAGAACGCGGATACCGTCCAGCTTGCGGCGCACCAGACCGGACGCAACCAGAGCGTCTTCGGTGATCGCAGCCGAAGCGTCCAGCTTGCCGGCGTCGACGAATTTCTGGATCAGACCCAGATTGATAACGGCGAATTCCTTGCGGTTCGGCTTGTTGAAGCCGCGCTTGGGCAAACGCTGGTACAATGGCATCTGGCCGCCTTCGTAGCCATTGATGGCCACACCCGAACGGGATTTCTGGCCTTTGATACCACGGCCACCCATTTTACCTTTGCCGGAACCCGGACCACGGCCAACGCGGGTGCGTTTCGGGCTGGCGCCTGGATTGTCGCGCAGTTCGTTCAGTTTCATGTCGCTTCTCCTAAGCCGGATATGACCCCGAAGCGTGATGGGCCAAACACGGCATTTCTTGGTTTTTGATTCTCGTGGCGGAAAGCCACCGCAGGCGTATAGGCCCGATAACCGCACTTGACAAGCCTGTAGATTGCCCTGCGCCCCGGGACGCCGGCATGAGGTCTTGAGCCAGGTGTTACGCAAAGGGCACCTCTGCCGGCCTTTGACCGAAAAGTGACCGTGAAATGCAGCGCCTTTAAGAAAAACCGCTTGCTATGTCGGGGTGGTCGTCTATCCGGTGGCCTACAAACACTAGACTGGCAGGCGTATGACTGAACCCTCTCTCTCGCTCCGCGACAAGCCGGAGACCACCGCCGCACGTGACTGGGTAACAACGCTTGCCAAATATCGCGAACCGGACCAAATGCGCAGCGCTTTTGAGCTGGGCGTAAGCATTGTCCCCTTTTTCGGACTGTGGGCATTGTCCTGGATGTCACTTTCAGTCAGCTATTGGCTGGCCTTTGTGATTTCCGCCCTCAATGCGGCCTTTCTGTTGCGGTTGTTTGCCATCCAGCATGATTGCGGGCACGGCGCATTCTTCAAAAACCGGGCCGTCAGCGACTGGATCGGGCGCGGCATCGGAGTTCTGACACTGACACCATATGATGTCTGGCGCCGCACGCATTCCACGCATCACAACAGTTCCGGCAACCTGGACAAGCGCGGGATGGGCGATGTCCACACCCTGACCGTGGCTGAATACCGCGCCAAAACACCACTGAACAGGTTCTGGTACCGCGTGTACCGGAACCCTATTACTCTGTTCGTGCTTGGCCCTGGCTATCTGTTTCTGTTTCAAAACCGCCTTCCGCTGGGTCTGACAGACAGCGTAAGGTTCTGGGTCAGCGCGATGGCGACCAATCTTGCGATTCTGGTTGCCCTTGTGGCCATCTACTATTTTGGCGGGCTGATGCCGATGTTGCTGATCTTCCTGCCGTCGACTCTGATTGCCGCAACGGCCGGAGTTTGGCTGTTTTATGTACAACACCAGTTCGAGAACACGCATTGGGACGCGGATGCAGACTGGCAACTGCATGAAGCGGCGCTGCACGGAAGTTCGCACTATATCCTGCCCTCGGTGTTGCAGTGGTTCAGTGCCAATATCGGCATCCACCATGTACACCACCTCTACAGCCGCATTCCGTTCTATCGTCTGACCGAAGTGCTGCGCGATCATGAAGAACTGGCGAACAGCAACCGGATGACCATCCGGGAAAGCCTCGCCAATGCGCGGCTTCACCTGTGGGACGAGAAGAACCGTCGTCTTTTGTCCTTTGCCGAGGCCCGCGCACTTTATGGGTAACAGGCATGCCCGGCACTTTCGTTTCTGAAATCGCAGCGCATGCCTTGCGTCAACGGCAGGCGTATGGCGCGGGACAGGCTCCATCCATCGCGACGACTTTCTCGGGCGTGATGTTGACAGAGAATGCGCGCGTCACAAACCGGTATTCTGCCGGTGCAAAGGCAGGCGCGACTCAGGTGCCTTCATCCCGATCGTGACTGGCTTGATCGCCCACGCCTGAACGGGAAAGCGATCGCGATTGACACAACCCGCATCGCGCCCTGCATTGCAGTGAAAAAGGCAGTGACCATCTGGTGACATGAACACCACTCTGCACGGCATCAGTGATAACTAAGAGCGACCGTCCAACCTGTTCGTCGATGCTGGGCAAGGCTGCGGCACCGTGAAAGAAAACTAGCCTCCCCGGGCCTGTGGACACGGCGGAAATCCCTCATGCCCCTGCACAAATCAAACAAAATCCCTTGTCACACCCCCGCCCCGATGCCATATGCAAAGAGCTTACGTTTTTCTATTCGACCTACTGTCTCCTTCATCGGCAGTCAGTCTATCGATACAGACCGACGACGCCAGGCTGCCGCAACTCCGTGGGCAGCACTCAAACAGGAGACACGGATATGCCAGCAGGCACCGTAAAATGGTTCAACACCACCAAAGGCTTCGGCTTCATCGCACCGGAAGAGGGCGGCAAAGATGTATTCGTACACATCTCGGCTGTCGAACGTTCGGGCCTGACCGGTCTGGCCGACAACCAGAAAGTCACGTACGAGCTGCGCGCCGGTCGTGACGGCCGCGAAAGCGCCGACAGCATCCAGCTGGCCTGAGCTTGATATCGGGTGAGGGGATTCCCCTCGCCCCTTTCCCGCTACCACCTCGGGTGGCAGGCAGGACACATCACGTCCACGTGATGTCTGCCCTAGAATTGACCAAATATCGTATCATGATGAAATTGGTTTCAGTTTCATTGGTCATTCGACGAGGGTTTCGATGTTTACACGCCGTATTTTTCTGGCCGGAACGGCGGCCAGCATGTTGCCGGGCATCGCCAGCGCCAAAAAAGCGGTCGAGTATGATCCGACACCGCAATTCGTGCGCATCAAGAAACAGTTCGTACCTGGTCAGCTGCTGGTCGCGCCCCGGTCGTTCTATCTTTACTTCGTCACGGAACCTCGCAAGGCGATCCGCTATGGATGCGGCGTCGGCAAAGCGGGGTTGGAGTTTACCGGCACGGCCACCATCGATGTGAAAAAGGAATGGCCGACCTGGCGCCCGACCGATGAGATGATCGAACGTGATCCCGTCGCTTACGCCAAATTCAAGGACAACGACTATGTCCAACCCGGCGGCGGAGATAACCCGCTGGGCGCGCGCGCGCTGTATCTGTTCCAGAACGGTGTCGACACCTATTTCCGCATCCACGGCACGACGCAGCCGCAGACCATTGGCCGGGCGGTGTCCAACGGGTGCATACGAATGCTGAACGAGCATGTGATCGATTTGTACAACCGGGTCCCGATCGGAACAGTTGTCACGGTCGTCTAGGTGCCCATGGATGGGCGCCTATTCCGCTTGCCCCGCCTGATCAACAAGCTTCAGAACGGACGGCCCCAGTGATTCAACGATCTTTGCCACCCCATCCGCGTTTGGATGTATTCCGTCCGGCTGCATGAACTGCGATACCGCACCGGGATCGCCCTCGGCCGCAAGCCCTTCGAAGAAACTGGCGGCGAAGAGGACGTCGAACTCCTTCGCCAAGTCTGGGTACATTCCGTCGAAAGCTTGCTTGTAATCGGCCCCGTAGTTACCCGGCGCCTGCATACCGATCAGCAGAACCGGTACATTCACGCCCCGCGCCACGTCAAGGATCCTGCGCAGATTGGCCTTTGATACGGCAGGGTCGATCCCCCGCAACAGGTCGTTGCCGCCAAGGGCAACGATCATGCCATCCACATCCGGTGTCAGGGTCCAGTCCACACGTGCGGCCCCGCCCGCCGTCGTGTCACCCGAAACGCCTGCGTTGATGACGCGGACATCCGCGCCCTGCGTCTGCAACCAGCGTTCAAGCTGTGGAACAAACCCGCTTTCCTCCACCAGCCCATAGCCCTGAGTCAGCGAGTCCCCCAAAGCCGCAATCACCACTTGTTCGGCTGTGGCCGCAAAACCGCACCACGTGAAAAGGCCTGCCATCAAAGCCTTGCGCAACGTGGTGATCGCTCCATATCCCAAAAGACCGCTCCTTTTTCGGGTAGACCCATGACGACTGCTGTTCTCGCCCTCCAAGATGCCGCTTTGTCCCTGGATGGCAATGCCGGGCGGGTCGATATTCTGCATGACATTACGTTGACTGTGAACAAGGGCGAGACGCTGGGGCTTATCGGGCCTTCTGGCTCGGGCAAGTCTTCGCTGCTGATGTTGATGGCGGGGTTGGAGCAGGCGACGCACGGTCAAATCATGGCGCTGGGTCAAGACCTTACCGACATGGATGAGGACGCTCTGGCCCGGTTTCGGCGCGACAGTATGGGGGTGGTGTTTCAGAACTTCCATCTGATCCCGACGATGACCGCGCTTGAAAACGTGGCAACCCCACTGGAACTGGCAGGGCACAAGGATGCGTTCGACCGGGCCGAGCAAGAGCTGGACGCCGTTGGCCTGTCGCACCGTCGCGATCATTACCCGGCGCAACTGTCGGGCGGAGAACAACAGCGTGTTGCCTTGGCACGAGCATCTGCGCCGCGCCCCAAAATCCTGTTGGCTGATGAACCGACCGGGAACCTGGACGAAACCAACGGGGCCGCAATTGTTGATTTGCTGTTTGGTCTGCGCCGGAAATACGATGCAACCCTGGTTCTGGTGACCCACAGCCATTCATTGGCCGAAAGATGTGATCGGGTCGTTCGGTTGCGTGACGGCAGGATCGCCGAAGAGACCCGGCAGGAGGCCGCGGAATGAGCCTGCGGATGGCCGGGCGGCTCGCCCGCCGCGAGCTACGCGGAGGCCTGAGCGGTTTTCGGATCTTTCTGGCCTGTTTGGCGTTGGGGGTCGCCGCCATCGCGGCCGTCGGGTCGGTGCGGCAGGCCATACAGGCTGGGCTTGCGCAAGAAGGGGCCTCGCTGCTGGGGGGCGATGCCGAACTTGAATTCACCTATCGTTTTGCCGATGAGGCAGAGCGCGCCTGGATGCAACAGACATCCGTCCAGATGTCCGAGGTTGTCGATTTCCGCTCGATGGCCGTTGTGCCCGGCGCGACAGGTCCGGAACGAGCGCTGACTCAGGTCAAGTCAGTCGACAACGCGTACCCACTTGTCGGCTCGGTACGGCTGGAACCCGAGATCCCGCTGGAAGACGCCCTGAACGGCAGTTTCGGCTTGCCCGGGGCCGTGATGGAACCTGTGCTGATGGACCGGCTTGGGTTGTCCGTCGGTGATCGGTTTTCACTTGGGACGCAAGAATTCATCCTGAGGGCTGCCCTGCTGGACGAGCCCGACAGCGCGGCGGATGGGTTTGGCCTTGGGCCGCGCACTCTGGTTCGAACCAAGGCGTTGCAGGCGTCCGGTCTGCTGGAACCCGGAACGCTGTTTTCGACAAAGTACAGGATGATCCTGCCCCGGAACGCAGATGTTTCAGAGGTATCCGCAAGGGCTGATGCGGCATTCGAAGGCACGGGAATGCGCTGGACGGATGCACGCAACGGTGCCCCCGGGATATCCGAGTTTGTCAATCGCCTGAGTGCATTTCTTGTCCTTGTCGGGCTGTCCGGGCTTGCCGTCGGCGGCATCGGCGTTTCTGCCGCCGTGCGTGCTTATCTGGCGCAGAAGACAGAAACGGTTGCGACTCTGCGTACCTTGGGGGCCGATCGCGCCACCATTTTTCAAACCTACATGATTCAAATTGGCGTTCTGTCCGTCTTCGGGATCGCGATCGGCCTGACGCTGGGTGGATTGGCGCCGCTTGTTCTGGCCCCGCTGCTGGAAAGCCAATTGCCGGTTCCAGCAGTGTTTTCCCTTTATCCACAGCCGCTGATCGAGGCAGCAATATACGGTCTGCTCACAGCGTTCCTGTTCACCCTTTGGCCATTGGCCCGCACCGAAGATGTGCGCGCCGCGACGTTGTTTCGCGACGCGCTGAGCTCGGCCCGCCCCTTTCCACGTCTGATTTACGTCGTGGCAACCGGTGCCGGGCTGTTGTTGCTGATCGCCCTGGCATCATGGTTCAGCGGCTCGACGCGGTTTACTGTCTGGACCGGCGGCGGGCTTGTCGGTGCACTGGCGCTGTTGACCCTCGCCGCTTATGCCATTCGCAAACTGGCCCGGGCTGGGACTTCGTTGGCCCGGGGGCGACCCACAGTCAGATGGGCGTTGTCGGCCATCTCGGACCCACGCGAAGGTGCAGGATCTGTGGTTCTGTCACTGGGGCTGGGCCTGTCGGTGCTGGCTGCGGTCGGGCAGATCGACGGGACCCTGCGCAACGCCATTTCGGGCAACCTGCCGGATGTTGCGCCGTCGTACTTCTTTGTGGACATCCAGAAAGATCAAATGCCCGGCTTCACCGAACGCCTGCAAAGCGACCCCGCGGTCAGCCGCATTGAAAGCGCGCCGATGTTGCGCGGGATCATCACGCAGATCAACGGCCGGCCCGCTCGGGACGTGGCCGGAGATCACTGGGTGCTGGAAGGGGATCGCGGCGTGACCTATTCGGTTCAACCGCCGCCGAACGCACGCCTGACCGCAGGGGAATGGTGGGCCGAAGATTACGCAGGTGCACCCCAAGTCAGCTTTTCCGCAGAAGAAGCCAAAGAGATGGGCCTGAACCTGGGCGACCAACTGACCGTCAATATCCTGGGGCGTGACATCACGGCAGAGCTGACGTCCCTGCGCGAGGTGGATTTCTCTACCGCGGGAATGGGCTTTGTCATGTCGATGAACCCCTCTGCGCTGGCCGGTGCGCCGCACAGCTTTATCGCGACGGTCTATGCCGAAGAACAGGCCGAGGCGGCCATCCTGCGGGATCTTGCGGGCCAGTTCCCCAATATCACGGCCATCCGGGTGCGCGACGCCATTGATCGCGTCTCGGGCCTGCTGGCAGGTATCGCCGCAGCGACCTCGTACGGTGCAGGAGTATCGCTACTGACCGGATTTTTGGTTCTGATCGGCGCAGCGGCGGCGGGCGAACCTGCCCGCAGATACGAAGCAGCGATCCTCAGGACATTGGGTGCAGATCGTGGCAGTATCCTGCGCAGCTTTGGCCTGCGATCTGTTCTGCTTGGGGCCGCCGCGGGATGCGTCGCGCTGTTCGTTGGCATTCTGGGCGGCTGGGCCGTTGCCACCTACATCTTCGACACAGAGTTCACGGTCATCTGGTCATCGGCCTTCGGCATCGTACTGGCCGGGATAGGCGTCACGGTATGTGCTGGGCTGGCATTTGCCCTGCGTCCACTTTCGGTGCGTCCGGCGCGCATATTGCGCGCGAGCGATTGAAATCAGCGCACGCAGGCCACGGGCTGCAAGAGCCTCAGCAGCGGATCATTGTCACATACCAGCGCATCCAGGGTAACATCGTCGAGGGACGCATAGAACACCTCTGCCGCGTCCTGAAGCGCAAGCCTCAGCCGGCAGGCATCCGTGAGCGGGCACGTGTTGTCAGCGTCGGCGAAACACTCGGCAATGGGCAAAGCCCCTTCAACATGCCGGAACACCGCACCGATGCGGATCTGATCCGCGGGGCGCGCCAGCGACATGCCACCGTTTCGACCGCGCTGCGTGCTCAGATAGTTCAGCTGGCTCAGCTGATTGATCACCTGCGCCAGATGGTTTTCCGAAATGTTGCACACTTCGGCGATTTCGGATTTCGTGACCAGCCTGTCCGGGTGAGCTGCGCAATACATCAACAGGCGCACAGCGATATTCGTCCTTTTGGTAATCCGCATGAGGGCCTCCCTAAATTCAAGATGCAACCTTATTGCATGTCCGGGAAAAAAGCGGTTTGACATACATCAATCGACCCAAAGGACACTTCTTGGATGGCCGACCCATATTTCTTTGGCTATGGCAGCCTCGTGAACCTCGCGACGCATGATTTCCCCGATCCACGCCCCGCGCGACTGAAGGGTTGGCGGCGGGCATGGCGGCATACCGATCTGCGACCCGTGGCGTTTCTGACTGCCGTGCCCGACCCGAAGTCAGAGATCGAAGGCATGATTGCGCATGTTCCCAATAATGACTGGGCCGCGCTGGATGAACGGGAATGGGCGTATGACCGAATTCCCGCAACGCAGTCGGTTTCACATCCCTTGACGCACGATGTCGAAATAGCTGTCTACGCCGTCCCGCAGGATCGGCACAGCCAGCCCAGCAATCACCACCCGTTGCTGCTCAGCTATATCGATGTTGTCGTGCAGGGTTACTTGCGGGCGTTCGGCGAAGACGGCGCGGATCGTTTCTTTGAGACGACAACAGGCTGGGATGCCCCGATCCTGAATGATCGCGCCGAACCGCGTTATCCACGCCATCAGCAACTCAAACCTGTCGAACGTGATTTTATCGATGACCGCCTGACAAGTTTATCGGTGCGGTTCGTACAGCCGGCGTAACAAAAATGGGCCACGCCGATGACGTGGCCCAGAAAATTGGTGTGCCACCACGTTAGCCGCGCGCGCGGATCACCTGTAGCAACGGCATCAGCCCAGCCATTTCCGGGCCGCGCTCCATGCCGGTCAACGCTTTGCGCAGTGGCATGAACAGGCCTTTGCCCTTGCGACCGGTTGCCTCTTTCACGGCTTTGGTCCAGGTGCCCCACGTATCACCATCGAACGGACCTTCGGGCAGCAAAGCCATCGCCTGGGCAATGAATTCCCGATCTTCATCAGCGATCAGGGGATCGGCCCCATCACGGCACAGCTCCCACCAGCCCTTGAGATCGGCCAGGGTGGTGATGTTTTCGCGGGCCATGGCCCAGAAAGGTTCTGCCAATTCATCTGGAACACCTGCATCCGCAACGGCACTGGCCACATCGGACAGCGGCAGCGATTGCAAATGCCTGGCGGTCAGCGGAAACAGGTCCTGTACATCGAACTTGGTCGGCGCGGCGCCAAACCGGTTTACATCGAACCCTTCGATCAGCTCGGCCATTTCCGAGCGCAGCTCAACCGGATCAGACGAGCCCAGACGCGCCATAAGGCTCAGCAATGCCATCGGTTGCACACCCTGTTCGCGAAGATCGCGCAAGGCCAGCGTGCCTAGCCGTTTCGACAATGCCTCACCCTGCGGACCAGTCAGCAGAGAATGGTGGGCAAAACGCGGACAACGCCCGCCCAGCGCCTCGATGATCTGGATCTGCGTCGCCGTGTTGGTCACATGGTCCGAACCCCGTACGACATCCGTCACGCCCATTTCAGTATCATCCACAACCGACGCAATCGTATAGAGAACCTGGCCATCGCCACGGATCAGAACCGGATCGGAAACCGAAGCCGCATCAATCGAGATGTCGCCAAGAATGCCGTCATTCCATTCGATACGTTCATGATCCAGCTTGAAGCGCCAGACGCCGTTGCCACGTTCGGCGCGCAGCTTCTCTTTCTCGGCCTCGGACAGGTTCAGCGCAGCGCGGTCATAGACCGGCGGCTTGCCCATGTTCAGTTGCTTCTTGCGTTTCAGATCCAGCTCGGTCGGCGTTTCGAACGCTTCGTACAAACGACCCATCGCGCGCAGCTTGTCGGCCGCTTCGGCATAGCGGTCCAGACGGTCCGACTGACGCTCGACCCGGTCCCAATGCAAACCCAGCCATTCCAGGTCCTGCTTGATGGCATCGACATACTCTTCTTTCGACCGCTCGGGGTCGGTATCATCGATGCGCAGGATGAACGTACCGCCTGCCTTGCGGGCAATCAGATAGTTCATCAGGGCGGTGCGCAGGTTGCCCACATGGATGTAACCGGTGGGCGACGGGGCGAAACGGGTGGTTGTCATGGGTGTCTCCTGTTGGCGCGGCTCTTGTCACATGGGGGCGTTTTTGTCCAGCCGCCGCTTGATCCATCAGGTGATTCAGAACGGTTTCACCGGCCACACCCTGTCGAGGTCGTCCAGTCCGGCGCGAATGAGTTCGCGCAAAACGCCCGTGTCGATATCCGCCAGTTTGTTGACGTACAGACAGGACTTGCCCAGCTTGTGCTTTCCCAATCTGGCCATGAGATCCGCAAAATCTGCGTAACCCGGCATGATGTAAATCACCAAAGCTGATTTGCGCGGCGAAAAACCGGTTGCCAGAAAGTCGCCTTCACGACCCGATTTGTAGCGATAATGGTAGCGGCCATACCCGACGATCGACGGGCCCCACATGACCGGTTTGAACCCGCTGGTGGCGCGAAACAATTTGTCAAGCTGATGCGCGTCTTCAGCACGGCGCGCCGGTTGAACCGTTCTCAGGAAATTCTCGACGCTTTGATCTGTCGGAACTGTCTTGTTGTCTGATCGCGCCATGAACAAAAATTAACACGTATTATTCACCCATGCACCCCATCTGAATGGCGTATAAACTGGCAAGAGCCTCTCGACGCCCTAACTGAACCAATGATGTCCTGACAGGGAGAACGAAGATGACAATGAAACTAACACGCCGCGCTGCCTTGGGAAGTGCCGCCGCCTTGCCGTTTGCAGCCGCGGCCGCCCCGGTTTTGGCCGCCAGCCCGGAAACCAAAGCAAACTCGACCATCGCCAGGTCATTTCATATTGGCGATTTCACGGTCACGACCCTGCTGGATGGCAGCTTTCCCCGCGACGGAGCCAAAGAGATTTTTGGGGGCGGAGCGACGGACGAAGAATTTGCCAAGGTTTCGGCTGAAAACTTCATTCCGGCAGACGTCGCACAGTTTTTCTTTACCCCCTCACTGGTCAACACGGGATCAGAGCTGGTTCTGTTTGATACCGGTCTGGGGCAAGGTGGCATACAGGCCGCGCTGGCAGATGCGGGCGTGACCCCGGATCAGATCGATGTGGTCGTGATAACGCATATGCACCCTGACCATATCGGTGGCATGACCACCGAAGGCGCGCCCACCTTCGCCAATGCGCGCTACGTGACGGCATCTCCGGAATATGATTTCTGGGCTGCGCAGGACGCAGGCAATCGTGTGGGCGATCTGGTCGCTGAAAAAGTCACACCGCTGGCCGAGAAAATGACCTTTGTCGAAGACGGGGGCGAGGTTGCCTCGGGCATTACCGCAGTGGCCGCTCATGGCCACACACCGGGCCACACGGTCTACCATCTGGAAAGCAACGGGCAACGTCTGGTGCTGACGGCGGATCTGGCCAACCACTATGTCTGGTCTTTCGCCCATCCCGAATGGGAAGTCCGGTTTGACATGGACAAGGCCGCAGCCACTGCCGCACGCCGCGATGTTCTTGGCATGCTGGCTGCCGACAAGGTGCCAATGGTCGGCTATCACATGCCCTTCCCCGGCGCCGGGTATGTTGAGACCCGTGGAGAAGGCTTTCGCTTTGTCCCGGTCAGCTACCAGATGATGGGCTGAGCGTTCAGTATCCCGGATCCGGCCGCACTTTTGAACCGTCACTGAACCGCGACAGGCGAAAGGCGGCCGGGTCCACGCAAGGCGTTGTTTCGGCAACCAGATCAGCCATCAGCCGCCCCGCCCCGGGGCCGATTCCAAAGCCATGGCCTGAAAACCCCGTGGCAATGTACATTCCCGGCAGATCATCCACGCCCGAGATGACGGGAATCGCATCCGGCGTCACATCGATCATACCTGCCCAGCTTTGTACGATCTCGCCTGTTTGCACAGCGGGGTATCCCTTGCATGCACTGGCCCAGGCGCGTCGCAGTGCTTTTTGAGACGGCTCAGGGTCCAGGATCCGGCACTTTTCGAACGGCGTCACATCGGTTGGCAGCCATCTCCGGTCCTGTTGTGCTTCGATCGTCCAGCGTTTGGACAAGCGAAAGCGCAGAGATTTCCACTCCTGCACAAAAGCCGGCAGGAACTGCATCGCCAATCGAAAACTGTCCGGCACGATGTCCACGGTATTCTCATGGCCGGATGCAATTGTGTAACCGCCATCGGCCCGTTTTCGGATTGCGAAATCATCCGACCACAACGACACCTCGGGCCCCTCTGCGATGGGGGATGTGCGCAGAACCGTATTCAGAACCTTCAGCTGCGGCAGTTCGATCCCCGCATTGCCTGCAAACAGGCGCGACCACGCACCCCCGGCCAGAACGACGCGGCCGCTGGCAACTTTGCCGCGCTCGGTGAAAACACCAGCGATACGTCCAGCCTGAACGTCCACACTGCGCACGGCGCAATTCGTCATGATCACTGCGCCCCGAGCCCGCGCAGCTTCGGCGATGGCGGGGGCTGTCCACTGCGGTTCGGCACGACCGTCCTGCGGCATGTACAAAGCGGTTTCAAAGCCCGATTGGTTGCCGTGCAAAAGGTCTGCCAACTCACCGCCCGAAACCATCCGCGCGCCGGTCTGCAATCCTTCGACATGGTGCAACCAACGTTCCATGTTGCCGGCATCCCGCCTGCCGGATGCGCCAAAAAGGATACCGGATCGGGTGTAACCTGTCTTGCGGTCCAGCCGGTCATCGAGCGTCTGCCAGATGCGCAACGATTCCTGCATCAGGGGTATCTCTCTTGGGTCCCGCATCCCAAGACGGACCCAACCCCAATTGCGTGAACTTTGTTCGGCTGCAATCTGCCCTTTTTCGCACACAAGAACCGAAGCGCCCCTCTCTGCCAGTTCCAACGCGGTTGAAACGCCGATGATTCCGCCGCCGATGACCACGACATCAACGGTTTTGGGCAGGGCAAGATCAGGTTCTACAGGAGTTGGTTTGGGCGTGGTCATCAATAGGCCTTACTCTGTCGCTTGGACCGCTATGGAGACCAAAAGACAAAGCATGGGCAATACAAACTGCCACCGCAACATACGATTTTCGGCATCTGTGACCCAGACGCCTGAGGTTTAAAGCGCGGGGCCGAAGGTTAAGCTGCGCCGGACAGTTCCGCCCATTTTTGGCGCAAGATCGCGGACAACCGGTTTTCCTTAAGCGCCGCTTGCGCGGATACGTCTTCCTGTGGAAGCAATTGCGGAAACTCTGGCCGCAACATGGCCGCTTTCTGATCTTCCGACTGCCGCTGCTCATTCAACAGATCGGCAATTGCTGCATCCAGCTTTTCTTCATCCAATTCTTGCGGCGGAGATTCCATTGTGCGCCATTTCAAAGGCGCATGAAGCGATCTTTCATAATCCTCGTACATTTTAACACCAAACCATTCACTCAGACATCCAACCCCGGATACGCTGCGTTCGCCACATTCGGCCTTCGCCATCAACGACAATGCGTCGCATCCGCCCCACATTGGGCAACTTCCAAGCAAAAATGTGTCAGAAAAATGTCACCCAAGCAAGCCAGGGATGGCCTTTTTCGCTCGGTTGCACGGGCTTTGCCCCTCGATCAAGGAACAATGCACAACACGGAAACTTCACTGTTTCCGATCTGACGGGCTTGGCTTCGATTTCAGTGACGATCACGCCAGCGATTTACGATCGGGTACCGCCGGTCCAGCCAGAATGCCCGCTTGCTCAAGCGCGTGCCCGGAGCGGACTGGAACCGTTTGTACTCGCTGATATAGATCAGGTGCTCGACCTTTCGCGCGTCCGCCTCGTCAAATCCGGCGGCGACGCAATCCGCGATGGAGCCATCCTGATCGACCAGAATGTCAAGTATCGCGTCCAGTACGGGATAGTCCGGCAGACTGTCACTGTCCTTCTGATCTTCGCGCAGTTCGGCGCTGGGGGGTTTGTCAATGACGGACGGGCGAATGACCTCTCCGTCAGGCCCCATCATCCAGTCTCGATGATTGGCGTTGCGCCAGCGGCAGGTTTCGAACACGCGGGTCTTGTACAGATCCTTGATCGGGTTGTAGCCGCCATTCATGTCGCCATAGATCGTGGCATAGCCCACCGCGACCTCGGACTTGTTGCCGGTGGTCAAAAGCATTTCACCAAACTTGTTCGAAATCGCCATCAGCAAAAGCCCGCGCAGGCGCGACTGAATGTTCTCCTCGGTCAAGCCTTCGTCCAACCCCACAAATAGCGGAGCGAGCGTGTTGGTGACGGCAGCCCGGCTTTCCGAAATCGGCACATGGTCATAGTGCACACCCAGCGCCTTGGCGACGGCCTCGGCATCGTCCAATGACGCTTGGCTGGTATATTCCGACGGCAACATCACACAGCGAACATTGTCGGCCCCGATGGCATCCACCGCGATGGTCGCCACCAACGCGGAATCGATCCCTCCGGACAGTCCCAGAACTGCCTTTTTGAAGCCGGTCTTGCCAATATAGTCCCGCAGGGACTGCACCATCGCGCGATAATCCTGCTCCCACACATCCGGCTGAGGCACGATTTCTGCCGGCACAATGCGCCAGCCATCATCGCCGCGCTCAAGATCCACCTGAGAAACCACTTCGTCGAATACTGGCATCCGGAAGGCCAGCTCTCCGCCCAGGTTGAGACCGAAGCTGGCGCCGTCAAAGACCTGATCGTCCTGCCCGCCGACCATGTTCAGGTAGATCAGCGGCAGGCCCGTTTCGACCACGCGCGCGACCATATGGTTCAGACGTACATCGTATTTGTTCCGGAAATAGGGCGACCCATTGGGGATCAGCAGAAACTCGGCCCCGGTTTCCTCAAGCGTTTCCGCAACATCCGGGTGCCAGCCATCCTCGCAGATGGGGCTGCCAATACGGAAGTTGCCAACCGAATACGGACCGCCCAGAGGACCCGCATCATACAGGCGCACTTCGTCGAAAACAGTCTCATTCGGCAGATGGTGCTTCAGAACCTTGCTGGTGATCCGCCCCCCCTTCAGGATCAGATAGGCATTGTACAACTTGCCATCATCGACCCACGGACCACCCAGGGCAATCGCGGGCCCATCGGCGCATGTCGCGGCCAGAGACTCGACCGCATCCATGGCCGCGCGATGAAACACAGGCTTCAGCACCAGATCCTGCGTGTTGTATCCGGTGATGAACATCTCGGGGAACGCCACCAGATCGGCCCCCGCCGCCTTGCCCTGTTCCCACGCAGCAACGACCTTGGCCGCATTGCCGTCGATGTCCCCTACGGTCGGGTTCAGTTGCGCCAGAGTGATGCGGAAACGGTCGGCCATGCTGCCCTCTTGCCTCGTCAGTCCTATTGCCATTTAGCAGATCATCGCGCGAGTAAAAGGCCAATGCGGCAAAACCCGTTGCCCTGCCCGCGACGGTATCCTAGTTTTGCGCCCAGGGATGCAACCAACGATGATCCGGCAGGCAGGACCAAAATGAACGTGATCCGAAACTCAATTGGGGCTGTGGCCATGAGCCTGGCAGCTGCGACCGCTGTTGCGCAGGACGGCACGATTATCGTCAAGGATGACGAGGTGGGCGGCGTCTACGAGGGCACTTATGAGAATGGCCTGCGCCACGGGACGGGTACGTATCGGCTGCCCAACGGGTTCGAATACACCGGCCAGTGGGTGGAAGGCGAAATTCAGGGCCAGGGCGTCACCAAGTACCCGGATGGATCGGTTTATGAAGGCGCGTTCGTCAAAGGTCAGCCGGAAGGGCGCGGCAAGATCGTTTACGCCAATGGCAGCAGCTATGACGGTGAATGGTCCAACGGATCCATCAATGGCACGGGCATCGCTGAATTTGCCAATGGCTCGCGCTATGAGGGTGAGTTCAGGAACGCACAACGGCACGGCAAGGGCAAACTGACCTTTCCCGATGGGTATGTCTACGATGGCGACTGGGTGGACGGTCAGCGGCAAGGCAAGGCCACGATTACCTATGCCGATGGCAGCGTTTACGAAGGCGATGTCAACGCCGGCTTGCGCGATGGCACGGGCACCCAGACAATGCCTGACGGAATGGTATACGAAGGCGAATGGACCCAGGACCAGATCACCGGGACAGGTCGCCTGACCTATGCCAATGGTGATGTGTATGAAGGCGAGCTTGTGCAGGGGCGCCGTCAGGGCAAAGGCAAAGTAACTCACGCGTCAGGGGACGTCTACGAGGGCGATTTTGTCGATGATCGCCGCCATGGCAAAGGCACGTTCACCGGAACCGATGGTTTTGTGTACACCGGCGACTGGAACCAGGGTCAGATAGAAGGCCTGGGTGAGCTGACCTATCCCGACGGTTCGGTTTACGTGGGCGATTTCGTGGCCGATCTGGCGGAAGGAAACGGCCGCATCACCTATCCCGACGGCTCCACTTACGAGGGTGAGTGGATCGCCGGCGTCATCGAAGGCCAGGGTACGGCGACCTATGCCACCGGCATGATCTACAAGGGTCAGTTCAAAAACGCGCAAAGCCACGGCAAGGGTGTGATGACCCGCGCGGACGGTTCGATCTATGACGGAGACTGGGTCAACGGGGTTCGTCAGGGAAAAGGCAAGGCGACATACTCTGACGGCACGGTATACACCGGGGACTTCGTGAACGGAAAGCGTCACGGCAAAGGAGAAATCGTGACCCCTGCCGGGTTCAAATATGTCGGCGACTGGTCCGAGGGCAAAATCAACGGCGAAGGCATTGCGACCTATTCGAACGGCGACGTCTATGAGGGCAACTTTGTCGACAACAAAAGGCAGGGCAGCGGAACCATGCGCTATGCCAACGGGCAAGAAGAAACCGGTATCTGGGAAAACGGTGTTTTACCGAATCAAACCCCGGACCGGCAGGGCGGCGCAGACGCTCCGGCACAGCAGACAGACCCGGATTCAGAGACGGCACAACCAGATCCGTCTGGCGAATGATCGCTCACCAGGGAACAGGTTTTCCGGCCCAGTCAAAGAACCCACCGGTATCCGCCGGGCGCAACCCGCCGATCACGGACAACAGGTTGCGCGCGGCTTCACCGGGTTCAACGGCGGGATGCCGTCCCAGATATTTCCGAGTAAACTCTGTTTTGACCGTACCGGGATGCAGCGCAACACATATCGCCTGTTTGTGTGTCCGGGCCAATTCTATTGCCGAAGTGTGGACGATTTGATTGACCGCGGCCTTGGCCGCGCGGTAGCTGATCCAGCCGCCCATCCGATTGTCGCCAATGGACCCGACCCGCGCGGACAATACAGCAAATACCGAACGCCGCTGCCGCGGCAACAACTGATGGGCCCGGCTTAGCACCAACGCCGGACCAACGGCATTCAGAGCAAACTGGTCCATCATTGCCCTTGCCGAAACAGATCGAATGGTCTTTTCGGGCGCATTGCCTGAAATCTCCAGCGCCCCGGAAGCGACAAGAACAAGATCGAACGGGCCCGATAGGCGTTCAAGCATCCGGCTTGCTCGATCTGGTTCCATCAGATCGAACCCCTCGACAGAGCGCGAGAGGCACGTCACCGCAACGCCCCGCGCCTCCAATTGCTCGCGTACGGCCGCACCGATCCCGCCGGACGCACCAATGATCAAAGCAGTATCCATCTGCGACCAGCTAGCGGCATGGACGGATCAATCAAGGGACAGGGAATTTCCAACCCCCTACGCCGCAACTTGTCGAAAATTGGTTCTTTTCATTCCCGGCGGCGTCTGTATAACCTCAAACCCATGATCAACTGCGCAGATATCCCTTTTGCCAAAGCCGCCCCTCGCGGCGCGGTTCTGCGTGGCCTACTGATCCTAATCCGCCTCTGAGCGTGCCATCCGGCGCGCCCGCTCAGAGGAGGACGCCAGCGCGCCAACAGGCTTTAGGACAGACAAGAAAGAGATTCCCATGACCAACGTGACCGACCAAGACCGTGTCTTGATCTTCGATACCACTTTGCGCGACGGCGAGCAGAGCCCCGGCGCGACCATGACCCATGACGAAAAGCTCGAGATTGCCGAGCTGCTGGATGACATGGGCGTCGACATCATCGAAGCCGGTTTTCCGATCGCATCCGAAGGTGACTTCAAAGCGGTATCCGAGATCGCCAAGAACGCCAAGAACGCCCGTATCTGCGGTCTGGCACGCGCCAATTTCGCCGATATCGACCGCTGCTGGGAGGCGGTCAAACACGCGGAACAGAACCGCATTCACACCTTCATCGGCACCTCTCCGCTGCACCGCGCCATTCCGAACCTGACACAGGACGAGATGGCTGACAAAATCCACGAAACGGTCAGCCACGCGCGCAACCTGTGCGAAAACGTGCAGTGGTCGCCGATGGACGCGACCCGGACCGAATGGGACTACCTGTGCCGCGTCATCGAAATCGCGATCAAGGCCGGGGCGACCACCATCAACATCCCCGACACCGTGGGATATACTGCGCCGCTGGAATCAGCGGACCTGATCAAACGCCTGATCGAAACGGTTCCGGGCGCAGATGAGGTGATCTTTGCCACCCATTGTCACAACGACCTCGGCATGGCGACGGCGAATTCGCTGGCGGCGGTCATCGGTGGTGCGCGCCAGATCGAATGCACCATCAACGGCCTGGGCGAACGCGCCGGCAACACCGCCCTGGAAGAGGTCGTGATGGCAATGCGCACGCGCAATGACATCATGCCCTTCCACACCGGGATCGACACGACCAAGATCATGCATATCTCGCGCCGGGTCGCTACGGTGTCGGGCTTCAACGTGCAGTTCAACAAGGCCATCGTCGGCAAGAACGCGTTTGCCCACGAAAGCGGCATCCATCAGGACGGCATGCTCAAGAACCGCGACAATTTCGAGATCATGCGCCCCGAGGATATCGGCCTGTCGGGCACATCCCTGCCTCTGGGCAAACACTCGGGCCGCGCCGCTCTGCGCGACAAACTGGAAACGCTGGGCTTTGAAGTTGGCGACAATCAACTCAAAGACATCTTCGTGCGGTTCAAGGATTTGGCGGATCGCAAGAAAGAAGTGTTCGACGACGATCTCATTGCGCTGATGACCCTGGATGAGGCGGACGACTATCTGCAATTGGTGTCGATGAAAGTCACCTGCGGCACCGGCGGGCAGGCGGAATCGACGGTCGAGCTGGAAGTCGACGGCAAGGATGTCATCGCAACTGAACACGGTGACGGGCCGGTAGACGCGACCTTCAAGGCAATCCGTGCGATTTACCCCAACACGGCCCGTTTGCAGCTGTATCAGGTTCATGCGGTGACCGAAGGCACCGATGCGCAGGCCACGGTTTCGGTCAGGCTGGAAGAAGATGGCATGATCGCCACGGGTCAATCAGCGAACACGGATACCGTCGTGGCTTCGGCCAAAGCCTATATCCACGCGCTGAACCGCCTGATCGTGCGCCGGGAAAAGACCGGCCCGGGCGCGGATGCCCGCGAAATCAGTTACAAAGACCTGACCTGATCCAAAGTGGCGCGATGAGGGGCTCCCGCACCTGCGGTTGCCCGGCTGCGCCGAGCACCCTTGCAGCTTTGGGCCCGGCAGCGCGCCTGCGGCGCGCTGCCGGGCCCAACATGTTTGACGGCATCTCTGATGCAGGCAAACAGGGCGGGAGTATCGGTTGCATTTCTTTGGCTGGCCTCAGAGACCTGCAAACAGCTGCGACAGGCGTGTCGTTTCTTCCTCGATGCCGAATGGTGCGTTCAGAATGAACATCCCTGATCCCACCATCCGATGCCCTTCGCGCACCGGTGGAAATGTCACCTCATGGCAAATGGCCTTGGGGAAGTTTTGCGCTTCAAGCGTCGCGATCATCCGGGCGTGGCGTTTGTCCGTCAGAACCGGGTACCACAGGGCGATCACCCCGACATTCCATTTCCGGTGCAGTTTGGCAATCACTCCGGGCAGTCGATCGTAATCGGTCTTCACCTCATAGCTTGGGTCAATCAGCAAAAGCCCCCGTCGCGGCGTCGGAGGCAGCAGGGATTGCACCAGTTCAAACCCGTCCTGCCGATACACCTTCGCCCCGAACGGTGACATTGCCAAAGACAGCGCGGCATGTTCCTGGGGGTGCAGCTCGGCAAAATGCAGGCTGTCCTGATCCCTCAACAGATGTGCTGCAATCATCGGCGATCCCGGATAGGCCGCGTCGCCGTGCCGGGCCTGTATGTTTTTCAGAACCCGCGCCATCGGATGTCCGGGGCCAAACCACCCTTCTCGTTGCGCGCGCGCGATTCCTGCCGCCGCCTCGCCCGTCCGCATGGATTCGTCCGCGTCCAACTGGTACAGCCCCCGCCCGGAGTGCGTTTCGACATAGCTGAGCGGCTTGTCCTTCTGCGTCAAATAATTCAGCACCCAGGCCAGCAATGCGTGCTTTTGGACATCAGCCAGATTCCCGGCGTGGTAAATGTGTTGATAAGAGAGCATTTTGCCTTCTAAAGTCCCATTCAATAAGGCGGAAAGGTGCTGATTGTCGCGGAATCAGCCCTTTTACCGGGCGTGATGGCACCCTATAAGTCATCCGTCCCGGAACCGTCGAGTCGCGGGCAGTAGAAAAACCGACATACAGGATCAGGGGAAACATGGGGATCTTTGGCAATCTGGGCGGCCTGTTCACAGCGGACATGGCCATCGACCTTGGAACGGCGAACACGCTGGTTTACGTCAAGGGGCGCGGTGTCATCCTGTCTGAGCCTTCGGTCGTAGCCTATCACGTCAAGGACGGCGTGAAGAAAGTTCTGGCTGTCGGCGAAGATGCCAAGCTGATGCTGGGCCGGACGCCCGGTTCTATCGAAGCCATCCGCCCCATGCGCGAAGGTGTGATTGCTGACTTCGATACAGCCGAAGAAATGATCAAGCACTTCATCCGCAAGGTTCACAAGCGTTCGACTTTCTCGAAGCCCAAGATCATCGTCTGCGTCCCCCATGGCGCGACACCCGTTGAAAAGCGGGCGATCCGTCAGTCGGTTCTGTCCGCTGGTGCCCGCCGCGCCGGCCTGATCGCCGAACCGATCGCCGCCGCCATCGGCGCGGGCATGCCGATCACCGACCCGACCGGCAACATGGTCGTCGACATCGGTGGTGGTACAACCGAAGTGGCGGTTCTGTCGCTGGGCGACATCGTCTATGCCCGCTCGGTCCGCGTGGGTGGCGACCGCATGGATGAAGCCATCATCTCGTACCTGCGTCGCCAGCAGAACCTGCTGGTCGGTGAATCCACCGCCGAGCGGATCAAGACCACCATCGGCACGGCGCGGATGCCTGATGATGGCCGCGGCCAGTCAATGCATATCCGGGGTCGTGACCTGTTGAACGGCGTACCCAAGGAAATCGAGATCAGCCAGGCCCAGGTCGCCGAGGCACTGTCGGAACCCGTCCAGCAGATCTGCGAAGCGGTGATGACTGCGCTGGAAACCACTCCGCCTGATCTGGCCGCCGATATCGTGGATCGCGGCGTTATGTTGACCGGCGGTGGCGCGCTTCTGGGTGATCTGGATCTGGCCCTGCGCGAACAGACTGGCCTGGCCGTGTCCATCGCGGACGAAAGCCTGAATTGTGTGGCTTTGGGCACCGGCAAGGCGCTAGAATACGAAAAACAGCTGCGCCACGCGATTGACTACGAAAGCTGAGGCGCGCACCTTTTTGGGGCAGTCTGAATTCGGCACGAGCAGCACGGGAAGGTAACCTGTGGCAAAAGACCGATCACAGCGCGATGACTACACGACCCCTCTGCGCCGCTTGTTGCTGGGGATCGTCATCCTGTGCTTGCTGGGTATCTTTCTGGTCTGGCGGATCGACAGCCCACGCGTCGAGCGGTTCCGCGCGCAGGTGGTGGACGCGGTCGTACCGTCGATGGATTGGGCCATGGTGCCGGTGACTGCCGCTGTGAACCTTGTGCGCGATTTCCAAAGCTACCAGCGTCTGAGCGAGCAGAACCGCGAGCTGCGCAGCGAACTGCGCCTGATGCGTGCCTGGAAAGAGGCCGCACTGCAGTTGGAGCAGGAAAATGCGCGTCTGTTGGATCTGAACAATGTCCGCCTCGACCCGCGCCTGACATACATCACGGGTGTTGTGATGGCCGACAGCGGGTCACCCTTCCGGCAGTCCGTCCTGTTGAATGTGGGGGAACGCGACGGGATCGTTGATGGCTGGGCCACGATGGATGGAATCGGGCTGGTTGGCCGAATTTCCGGCGTCGGGCCAGACACGGCTCGGGTGATCCTGGTGACGGATGCCACCAGTGCCATTCCGGCAACGATTCAGCCTTCTGGCCAGACCGCGTTGATCAAAGGAGACAATACTCCGGCCCCAGTGGTCGAGTTCCTGGAAAACCGAGAGCTGGTCCGCCCCGGTGATCGGGTCATCACATCCGGTGACGGTGGTGTTTTTCCGGCAGGCCTTTTGATCGGCCAGATCGCCGCGGATCCGGGCGGCCGCCTGCGCGTTCGCCTTTCAGCGGATTTTGAACGGCTCGAGTTTCTTCGCGTTCTGCGCTTCCATTCGCCCCCGCCGATTCAGGATCCGGGTGGGATCGTCGGGCCAACTCGGCCCGAAACTGCGCTTGTACCGGATGAGGTCAGCGATGGATAGGCCCGCCTCATACAACTGGGCCATGCGCGGCCTTTACGTTGCGCTGGCCTTTGTCGTGCTGTTCATGCACTTGCTGCCGCTTGATGCGCAACCGGATCGCTGGCCTTTTCCTGATGTATTGATTGCGCTGACCTTTGCCTGGGTTTTGCGGCGCCCCGATTATGTGCCCACCCTGCTGGTCGCGTTCGTCATGCTGATGGCAGATCTGCTGCTGCAACGCCCGCCGGGCCTTCTGGCCGCGCTGGTGGTGTTTGGCACCGCCTATCTGCGCTCTGCCGCTCCGGGTATGAAGGACACTGGATTTGTCGGAGAATGGATGTCCGTCGGTGTGGTGATTGCCATGGTCTTTTTGACGAACAGAGTCGTTTTGTCGATCTTGTCTGTGCAGCAGGCCGCTTTGTGGCCAGTCGTGATTCAACTTGTGCTGACAATCGCCTTCTACCCGTTCATCGTGCTGTTGAGCCAAAGCGTATTCGGCGTCCACCGCCTGTCTGCTGCTGATGGCGGAGCCGTAGGGGGCGGAGCATGAAACAACGCAAACCCAAGTCGCAGGGCCTTGCCTATAAACGCCTGCCACGCCGGGCGCTGCTGCTGGGCGGTTTGCAGGCGGCTTTTATCGGCGGGCTGGCCGCACGGATGCGTTTCATGCAGGTGGATCAGGCCGACGAATACCGCCTGCTGGCCGAAGAAAACCGCATCAACATTCGACTCATCCCGCCAACCCGTGGACGTATCTATGACCGCAATGGTCAGATCATCGGTCAGAACTCACCATCCTATCGCATCGTCATCGTGCGTGAAGACGCAGGTGACGTCGACAAGGTGATTGCCAAATTGTCGGAACTCATCCCGCTGAACGACGATGAGATCGAACGCGCCCGGACCGAAATGCGCCGATCAGCGCCGTTCCTACCGGTCACTCTGGCGGATCAGGTCACTTGGGAAGACATCTCGAAAGTCGCAGTCAATGCCCCGGCCCTTCCGGGTGTGACGCCCGAGGTCGGCCTGACACGTCAATACCCACGCTATGAGGATTTTGCCCATATCGTCGGCTATGTCGGCCCAGTCAGCGACTACGATCTCAGCAAGCTCGAAGACCCCGAGCCGGTTTTGCGAATCCCTCGGTTTCAGATTGGCAAGGTCGGGTTGGAAGCCAAGCAGGAAATTGCTTTGCGTGGCAAAGCCGGCGCAAAGCGTGTCGAAGTCAATGCCACAGGGCGCGTCATGCGCGAGCTGGACCGGCAGGAAGGTCAGCCGGGTGCGGACTTGCAATTGGCGATCGATGCCGACCTGCAACAATATGCGCAAGCGCGGCTGGCAGGTGAAAGCGCGGCTGCAATTGTTCTGGATTGCGAAACCGGGGACCTGCGCGCTGTCAGCTCTACACCCAGTTTCGATCCAAATCTGTTTGTGCGCGGTATCTCGGTCGCTGATTATCGGGCATTGACGGGGGACAAGTATCGCCCTCTGGCCAACAAGTCCGTGCAAGGCACTTATCCTCCGGGGTCGACGTTCAAGATGGTCACCGCATTGGCCGCGCTGGAGGCCGGCGTGATAGGCCCCGGCAACACAGTGTATTGCCCCGGGCACCTTAAGGTCGGCAGCCGCAGGTTCCACTGCTGGAAGCGCGGCGGGCATGGTACGGTCGATCTGAACCTGTCGCTGAAACGAAGCTGCGACGTCTATTACTACGACGTGGCTTTGCGGGTGGGCATCGACAAGATATCCGAAATGGCCCGTAAATTGGGGCTGGGCGTCAAGCACGATATTCCGATGTCGGCGGTTGCCGCTGGACTTGCCCCCAATCAGGAATGGAAGCAGCGGACACACGGTCAGGATTGGCTGGTGGGCGACACGGCCAACGCGTCCATCGGGCAAGGGTTCATGCTGGCGTCACCGCTTCAACTGGCCGTCATGACGGCTCGTATCGCCACCGGCCGATCGGTGACACCGCGCCTTGTGCGTTCGATCGACGGTGTCGAGCAGCCTTCGGGCGCGGGGGAGCCGCTGGACATCAACGCCTACAATCTGGAACAGGTGCGCAAGGCCATGTACTCGGTCTCGAACGATCGGCGGGGAACGGCCTATCGCAGCCGCATCATCGCAGACGAGTTCCGCATGGCCGGCAAAACCGGCACCAGCCAGGTTCGGAACATCACCAAGGCCGAGCGTGCCGCCGGCGTGATCCGCAACGAAGACCTGCCATGGGAACGTCGCGACCACGCCTTGTTCGTCTGCTTCGCGCCCTATGACAATCCGAAATACGCGGTTGCCGTGGTCGTTGAACATGGCGGCGGCGGGTCCAAGGCGGCGGCACCGGTGGCCCGCGATATCATGCTTCAGGCGCTCTACAACGGTACTCCACCGCTTGAGGCATATCCGGTTGCCGACCGCGAGCGTATCAAGGAACAGCAAAAACGGCTCGAGGGCGACCGTCGCCCCAAAGCGCGTCCCGATGGAAAGGACCGCGCATGAGCTATCTTGAATATGCCGTGAAATCCACGCCGTCGGGGTTTCGGAAATTCCTGTACATGAACTGGCCGCTGACCCTGTTGCTGATCAGCACGGCCAGCGCAGGGTTCCTGATGCTGTATTCGGTTGCCGGCGGGTCGTGGACACCCTGGGCAGAACCGCAGATGGAGCGGTTCGGGCTTGGCCTGATCGCGATGTTCATCATTGCTTTGGTTCCGATCTGGTTCTGGCGCAACATGTCCGTGCTGGCCTATCTCGGATCGGTCGCGTTGCTGGTATTCGTGGAATTGTTCGGCACCATCGGCATGGGTGCGCAGCGTTGGATCGACCTTGGGTTCATGCGCCTGCAACCCTCAGAAGTCATGAAGGTGGCCCTAGTCATGGTTCTGGCGGCGTATTATGACTGGCTGCCATCGCACAAGACATCGCGCCCCCTGTGGGTCTTTATTCCCGTGGCCCTGATTGTCCTACCAACCCTGCTGGTTCTGAAGCAGCCGGATCTCGGCACGTCGATCCTGCTGTTGGCTGCCGGTGGCGGGCTGATGTTTCTTGCGGGTGTCCACTGGGCTTACTTTGCGGCCGTCATTGCCGCCGTCGTGGGCCTGATCGCCGCCGTGTTCAACAGTCGCGGGACCGAATGGCAGTTGCTCAAGGATTATCAGTTCCGCCGGATCGACACGTTTCTTGACCCCTCTACCGATCCTTTGGGTGCCGGGTATCACATCACGCAATCCAAGATCGCCCTTGGTTCCGGGGGCTGGAACGGGCGCGGTTTCATGCAGGGTACGCAATCCCGGCTGAACTTCCTGCCCGAGAAACACACCGATTTCATCTTCACCACCCTCGCAGAGGAATTCGGGTTCGTCGGTGGCATCACGCTCTTGACTCTCTATGCCCTGATCCTTGTGTTCTGCACGGCGACCGCATTGGCCACCAAGGATCGGTTCTCGTCACTGGTTACTCTGGGCATCGCGCTGAACTTCTTCTTGTTCTTTGCCGTCAACATGTCGATGGTGATGGGCATGGCACCGGTTGTGGGCGTCCCTCTGCCAATGGTCAGCTATGGCGGATCGGCCATGCTGGTGCTGATGGCCGCGTTCGGCATCGTCCAAAGCGCTCATATCCATCGTCCCCGCTGATCTGAAAGGCTCCCGATGCCCGTAAACGTTCTGTTTTCCGCGCGCCCTGCCCTGTGGCCCGTCTATGAACCGCTGCTCACTCGATACCTTGCGGAAGCCGGCGTTGAGGCGCGGCTCGGTACGGAATTTAACCCGGATCAGGTCGATTACGTTGTCTACGCTCCGAATGGCGGGTTACTGGATTTTTCGCCCTTTACACGCCTGAAGGCGGTTCTGAGCCTCTGGGCCGGGGTTGAAAAGATCGCGGACAATGACACGCTGAACGTCGCCTTGGCGCGAATGGTGGATCACGGGCTGACGCAGGGTATGACCGAATGGGTGGTGGGCCATGTGCTGCGCTATCATCTGGGAATGGATCGCCACATCACCATCCAGGATGGCGTCTGGGCCCCGGATGCCCCGCCTTTGGCGCAAGAGCGCAAAGTGTGCATTCTGGGCCTCGGCGCATTGGGCGAGGCCGCGGCCCGCGCCCTGGCCTCGCTGAATTTCACGGTCACAGGCTGGAGCCGCACCGCCAAGGACATCCCCGGCGTAAATTGCCTGCATGGTCCTGACGGTCTACGTGACGCGCTTTCCCAGGCCGAGATACTGGCTCTGCTGCTGCCTGACACCGCTGCCACCGAAAACGCGTTGAATGCAGAAACGCTGGCCCTGCTGCCCAAGGGCGCGCGGATCATCAACCCGGGTCGCGGACCTCTGATCGATGACGATGCGCTGCTGGATGCCTTGAACGCGGGTCAGGTCGGTCACGCGACGCTGGATGTGTTCCGGGTCGAGCCCCTGCCCCCCGATCATCCGTATTGGGCACATCCGAACGTGACGGTGACCCCTCATATCGCGTCCGAGACCCGCCCGGCCACAGCCGCGCAGGTCATTTGCGAAAACATCCGGCGCGGCGAAGCCGGAGAGCCCTTCGTGCACCTGGTGGATCGCGCTTTGGGCTACTGATTTCAGGCCGCGATCAGACCGCGGCCTTTCAACAGGGCGTCAACCCCCGGCAATCTTCCCCGGAACGCCAGATACAGGTCTTCTGCCTCGCGCGAACCGCCAGTGGACAGGATGTTGTCCTCCAACGCTTTGGCGCGTTCGGGGTCAAAGGCACCTCCCGCCTCTTCAAAGGCGGCAAAGGCGTCGGCATCCATCACTTCGGACCACATATAGCTGTAATACCCCGAGCTGTAGCCATCGCCTGCAAAGACATGTGCGAAATGCGGAGTAGCGTGGCGCATTCCAATGGCCTTCGGCATCCCCAACCCGGCCAAAACTTCTGACTGTTTCGCCATCGGATCTGTCGGCGCCTCGCCATCGTGGAAGGCCAGATCAACAAGGGCCGAGGCGACATATTCCACCGTCTGGAATCCCTGATCGAAATTGGCCGCCTTCAGCACCTTTTGCAGCATTTCCTGCGGCATCGGCTCGCCCGTTTCCGCATGGGTCGCAAACTCGGCAAGAACCTCGGGCACTTCCAGCCAGTGTTCGTAAAGCTGGCTGGGCAATTCTACGAAATCGCGCGCCACGGACGTGCCCGAAATGCTTTCATATGTCACGTTGGACAGCATCTGGTGCAGGGCATGGCCGAATTCATGAAACAGGGTCCGCGCGTCATCATAGGACAGCAGGGCGGGATCCCCCTTGGCAAAGTTGCAGACATTGATGACAACCGGTGTCTGCTTCTTTGGGAATTTGGCCTGCGCCCTCATCGCGCTGCACCAGGCACCTGACCTCTTGGACCCTCGTGCAAAATAGTCTCCGATAAATACGGCAACATGCTGCCCGTCGCGGGTAACGTCCCAAGCCCGGCAATCCGGGTGATAGAGGGGTACGTCCAACGGTTTGAATTCCAGCCCGAAAAGCCGGTTGGCGCAGGCAAACGAAGCCTCGATCATGCGATCCAGTTGCAGGTAGGGTTTCAACGCGGCCTCATCCAGATCATGTTCCGCCTTGCGCCGCTTTTCAGCATAGTACCGCCAATCCCAGGCTTCCAGCGGGCCGTTGATGCCGTCTTCCTGCATCATCTGCGTCAGAACATCCGCGTCGGCGTCGGCGCGGGACTTGGCCGGTTCCCAAACCTGCATCAACAGCTCACGCACCCGATCCGGCGTGCGCGCCATCTCGGTTTCCAGCTTGTAGTCGGCGAACGTATCATAGCCTAGAAGCTTGGCGCGCTCTTCGCGCAAGGCCAGGATCTCGGCCGCGATGTCTCGGTTGTCGGTCTCGCCCCCATTGGCACCGCGCGCGGCCCAGGCACGATAGGCTTTTTCGCGCAGGTCCCGGCGGGGCGAAAACTGTAGGAATGGCACGATCAGCGACCGTGACAAGGTGACCACTGGTCCCTCGGCTTTCTTCTCCTGCCCCGCGGCACGTGCCGCGTCCACGACGAAATCCGGCAGGCCGTTCAGATCCTCTTCGGTCAGATCCATGAACCAGTCCCGCTCATCCGCCAGCAGGTTCTGGGTAAACGCCGTGCCCAGCGACGCGAGGCGCGACTTGATCTCTTGCATACGGGCGTCTTCGTCCCCCTCCAAGGCCGCGCCGGCACGCACAAAACCCCGGTGGGTCAACATCAGAACACGCGCCTGCTCCTCGGTCAGGTCAAGATCATCGCGCCGTGCCCATAGGTCGGCAACACGCTTGAACAGCGATTTGTTTGAAGAAATGCCCGAAAAATGCGCTGAAAGCCTGGGGGAAAACGCGCGTTGCAGTTCTTCCCGCTTTGGGTTGCTGTCCGCGCCCGCAATCGTGAAGAACACCGACAGGACCTTGTCCAGTTGCCCACCCGCGGCCTCGAGCGCCTCGATCGTGTTGGCGAATGTGGGGGTATCCGGATTTGCAGCTATCGCATCAATCTCGGCGTTATGCTCTTTCATCGCCTGCTCCAGTGCGGGCGAGAAATCATCATCCGAGATATCGGAAAAAGGGGCGATTTCAAACGGTGTGGTCCAATTGGACAGGATCGGGTTGGTCATGCGGATCTCCTTTGATCCCATAGCTATGTCGCCATGGCCGGGTGTTCCAGAACACCCACCCCGTGTAAAGAAAGGTTAATCGTTTGCCATGCCACAAACAGGGCAATCGTCCCGGCGGGTCAGAACAATCTTGCGGCTTTCGCCATACAGCGCGTCATAGATCAGCATCTCGCCGCGCAGCGCCATGCCGGCGCCCGTTATTACCTTGATCGCCTCGACCGCCATCATCGACCCAACCACGCCCGGCAGCGGGCCGATCACTCCGGCCTCGGAACAGGAAGGGGCCAGACCTGGGGCCGGGGCCTCTGGGAAGATACACTGATAGCAGGGGCTGCCATTGGCCGGGTCAAACACACTCAGTTGACCTTCCCACTGTGACAAAGCCCCCGATATCAGCGGTTTGCCCAGCGCGACGGCGGTTCGGTTGGCCAGATACCGGGTCTCGAAATTGTCGGTCCCGTCAAGAATCAGATCGAAGTCTGCAAACAGGTCGGTGGCGATTTCCTCGCTCAAGCGGCGGTGATAGGGCAGAACAACGACGTTCGGGTTTTGCGCCTCCATCGCCTGCTGCGCCGAAAAGACCTTGGGCATTCCAATATCCGCGTCCCGGTGAATGACCTGTCGTTGCAGGTTGGCATTCTCGACAACGTCATCGTCGATGATCCCGATCGTGCCGACACCCGCAGCCGCCAGATATTGCAGCGCAGGTGCACCCAGACCACCTGCGCCGATCACCAGTACGCGGGCTTTTTTAAGTTTTTTCTGACCGGGCCCACCCAGTTCGCGCAAAACGATATGGCGGGCATAGCGGTCCAGCTCGGCCTCGGTAAATCGGTCCGAGGGCATGTCGGGCTCCGGTTCCGAAGTTGAAACTGCGCGGTTACGCAAGGCTTTGAGTATTCTGCCATACAGCAAAGCCAGCGCCGCGAAACCCACGAGGATCAGCCAAAGCGCCGCAGACCCACCCGTTGCTTCGCGAAGAGGGTGCCCATCCGGCAAGATCAGATGGGACAGTATGACGCCGGCCAGCAACACGCTCACGGAAACCATGCGCGCTTTTTTCGACGTGCCGGCGATATAACCGACACCCCAAAGCCCCGCAGCCAGGATGAAAACCAACAGCATCAGCCGCGCCCGGTCGAGCCGAAACCGCCAGCCCCGCGATCGGTTTCGCCCAGCGCCTGAGCCAGTTCAAACCTGGCCTGCACCACCGGCGCGACCACAAGCTGCGCGATACGATCTCCGTGGGCGATCTCGAACCGTTCCTGGCCCGCATTCATCACGATCACGCCCAAGGGCCCACGATAGTCGCTGTCGATGGTGCCCGGCGTGTTGGGCAGTGTAATCCCATGTTTCAACGCAAGGCCCGAGCGGGGCCGAACCTGAACCTCATACCCTTGCGGGATTTCAATGCGCAGGCCGGTCGGCACCAGCGCCCGCTGACCGGGGTCCAGCGTAATCGGCGCGCCGCCGGGCAGATTGGCACGCACGTCCGCGCCGGCCGCCCCCGAGGTTTCGTAAGAGGGAAGTGCCACGGCAGGGTCTGCCCCGTCTTCGCGGATCACCCGGATTGCAACCATGCCCTTGCCTTTCCTTCAGCCTGCCAACGCGTCCGCGATTTTCGCCGCCAGACGCCGGGCAACTTCGTCTTTGCCCATACGGGGCCATTCTTCGGCCCCGTTGTCCGAAATCAGGGTGACCGCATTTTCCGACCCGCCCATAATGCCCGTTGCAGGGCTGACATCGTTGGCGACGATCCAGTCGCAGCCTTTGCGCAGGCGCTTGGCCGTGGCGTGTTCGATCACATTTTCCGTCTCGGCCGCAAAGCCGACAACCAACGGCGGACGGTTCGCGCCCATCCCGGAAACTCGTTTCAGAATGTCCGGGTTTTCGGCGAATTCCAGTACCGGCAGGCCGTCGCGGCTTTTCTTCAGCTTCTTGTCCGATGCGCTGGCGACACGCCAGTCCGCGACCGCAGCCGCGAATATTCCGGCATCGACGGGCAGAGCTGCATCAACCGCATCAGACATCTGTTGCGCGGTTTCGACAGGTACGACCCGCACGCCCGCCGGGGGCGGCACGTCTGCCGGGCCGGTCACAAAGGTCACCTCGGCGCCCAACTCCGCCAGCGCCCGGGCCACGGCGGCACCTTGAGCCCCGGACGAACGGTTGGCTATATACCGGACCGGATCTATTGGTTCATGCGTCGGGCCGGACGTCACCAGCACCCGCCTGCCCGCCAAGGGCCCCGCAGACAACCGAGCCTCAATCGCCGCGACAATTTCCAGCGGCTCGGACATGCGCCCCGAACCGTATTCGCCACAGGCCATGTCGCCTTCGTTCGGGCCCACAAAGCGCACGCCATCCGCTTGCAGCTGCTTCAGGTTTCGCTGTGTTGCCGGGTGGGTCCACATGCGCACATTCATCGCGGGCGCACACAAAACGGGTGTGTCTGTGGCCATCAGAAGGGTCGAGGCCAGATCGTTGGCCAGCCCTGCGGCCATCTTGCCCATCAGATCCGCCGTTGCGGGGGCCACAACGATCAGATCCGCAGAGCGGGACAGTTGGATATGCCCCATCTCGGCCTCATCGGTGAGGTCAAACAGATCGCGATAGCCTTTTTCTCCTGCCAGAGCCGATACGGATAGCGGTGTCACAAACTCTTCCGCAGCGCGCGTCAATACAGGGGTTACGTCCGCGCCACGTTCGCGCAGCCTGCGGATCAGGTCCAGTGATTTGTAGGCCGCGATTCCGCCACCGATAATCAGCAGAATGCGTTTGGATGACAGCATGTTCAGCCCTTCCCGTCCCGGTCGGCCCCGACATTAGGCAAGGCCCGCAGGTAGTTCCAGCGATTAATTCTGAACCTGAAATGCCGCACAGGGGTCTTCGCGCTCGGCCGTGGGGCTATCGATAACGATATCGAATTCTCCGTCGATCACTCCATCCTCGGATTGTCCGACGGCCACGACTTTCCAACCAGGTCTGAGGCGCGCAAGATAGGTCGGTATGCCCCGATCCTTTCGCGCATGACCATTTCCGGTGATCACGGCAACCGGACCCCCGGTTTCGTCCATCGCACGGACCACGGCACGGGCCAGCACAGCATCGCGCAATCGTTGGATCGCAACCATCTGGGGCAACATTTCAGCCGGAAGCGCATCGCAGTGCGCCGCCAACTGGTCGGCCTCGCGCGCGGCCTGTTCTTCGGGCGATAGAGGCACCGTCAGACCATAACGCGCCGCGTCTGCACCCAACGCCGTGGCGGCCCCGCGTTCCATCGCGGCACGCGCGGCAGCACGCGGAACCATGGCCCCGTAAACCGGCGCGCCTGATGCCTCGAACACCGGATAATACATGCTGAGCGGCGGCCAGCCACTTTCAGCCCATTCCAGAATACGGCTCAGTTCTTCCGGGTTGGACACAGCTTTCTGCGCGAGCCTCTGCGCGCCCTCTTCCGTGACCATTTCCCAGACGACGGCCGAGGGTGAAACAGCTTCAAGCGCTTCGGCCTGCACCAGATGATGCGTCGGGTTGTCGTGAACTTCCCCCAATATCACGACATCGGCGTCCCGCATCGCGGACATGGCATCAGCGGGAACAAGCCGCTCTGCCAGCCCCGGTCGCGCTGCCGCAACCGTAAGACCCAGAACGCACACAAGAATCGCAAACTGTTTCATGCGATGAAGTGTTGCACCTCGCGCGACTGGGCTTCAAGGTTCTTGCGCATTTTCGCGAAGGCTGCGGCTTCAAGCTGACGCACACGTTCTTTTGACAGACCCAGCTCGGTTCCAAGGCTTTCCAGGGTTCGCGCGGGGTCTCGCAGCTTGCGCTCGCGCACAATGAAACGCTCGCGATCATTCAAGGCATTCATCGCCGTCAACAGCCACTTGCGCAATTGTTCGGTGTCATGGCTGTGTTCAACTGCTTCGGCTGCCTGCTCGCGGTCATCTTCCAGGGCGTCGATCCACTCGCGCCCATCCTCATCAGCGGATTGCACCGCATTCAGCGAAAAATCAGAGCCGGACAGACGACCTTCCATCATCTCGACGTCGCGCAGCGGCACACCGATTTCCGTGGCGATCATCTGATGCAACTGGTGGCGGTCCAGTTCCTGCCCTTCGGTGGCGGCTTCCCGTTCCAGCCGGGCCTGAACTCGACGCATGTTGAAGAACAGCGATTTTTGAGATGAGGTTGACCCGGTCCGAACCATGGACCAGTTCCGCATGACATAGTCCTGAATGCTTGCCTTGATCCACCATACGGCATAGGTCGAAAACCGCACGCCGCGATCTGGATCGAACTTGTCTGCGGCCTTCATCAGGCCAAGGCCTGCTTCCTGAATGAGATCATTCATCGGCGCGCCATAGCGCTTGAACTTGGCCGCCATCGAAATCGCCAAACGCATATAGGCGGTGATCAGACGGTGCAATGCCTGTTCATCACGCTCATCACGCCAGGCATAAGCCAGTTTCAGTTCGGTTTCCGCATCCAGCAGCTCGGCCTTCATTGCTTGCCGGGACATCGAAAAGTCCGTCGCATTATCCAGTGCCATAAACCTCTCCCCTGTTTGCAGGTACTGGTCAGACTTGCTTTGCCGACCTATGACCATTACGCAAAACAGCACCAAACGGATCAACTATAGGTAAGTACTGTGTCGCCGGATTTAACCTTGGTTCTGGGTGGGGCCGCGTCAGGCAAGTCGGTTTTCGCCGAAGAACTGGTTGTTTCTCAGGGGAAAAGCCGAGTTTACCTTGCGACATCACAAGTGTTTGATGACGAGATGCGCCAGAAGATTGAGCGCCATCTTGAACAACGCGGCGACGGGTGGACTACGGTTGAAGAACCCTTCGATCCGGGGCCGGTTCTGGCCACGTTGTCGCCCGATCAGATTTGCCTGATTGACTGCGCCACCATGTGGCTGAGCAACCACCTGTTGACTGATACCGATCTGGAAGCGGCACAAACCGCCCTGCTTGACGCCCTTCGTGCATGCCCCGCGCAAATCGTGATGGTCTCGAACGAAGTTGGCCACGGTATTGTCCCGGACAACGCCCTGGCCCGCCGGTTTCGCGAAGCCCAGGGGCGGTTGAACATCGCACTTGCAGCGCAGGCCGATCTGGTGGTGCAGATCACCGCCGGATTGCCCTTGGTTCTGAAAGGGCAATTGCCGTGACGCGCCTTCACCTTGTTCGACACGGGCCGACGCACGCGAAAACCATGGTCGGCTGGTCCGACCTGCCCGCCGACCTGAGTGATACAGCCGCACTGAAACGTCTGAACGACCATTTGCCGCCCGAGGCGCTTGTGATCTCGTCCGATCTGTCACGGGCAGTTGACACCGCCACGGCCATACAAGGTCAACGTCAACGCCTTCCTCATGATCCGGGCTTGCGGGAAATTCATTTTGGTCACTGGGAGTTGCGCGGATTTGCCGAAATCGAAGCCGAAGACCCGGAACTGGCCTTTGCGTATTGGGACAACCCCGGCGATGTCCGCCCGCCGCAAGGTGAAAGCTGGAACGACGTCCGCAATCGGGTCGACGCGGCGATCGACACGCTTGTTTCAGCACATTCAGGCGGCGATCTGGTCATCGTCGCGCATTTCGGCGTTATCCTAACTCAGGTGCAGCGCGCCCTTGATCTGGACGGACAACAGACTTTTTCACACCGAATCGACAACTTGTCGGTGACGGATATCCTGATCGACGCAGACAGGTGGTCCGTCGGTACAATCAATCACCTTCCGTGAACAGACCCCTCACAAATCAATGTTTTACCGAACTGCGAACCTGCGGCATCGTCTGCGTATGACATATGATTTGTATATCGGCGACCGCCTCTTCTCCAGCTGGTCAATGCGTGGCTGGTTGATGCTTGAGAAATTCAACCTGCCCTACAGAAGCCACATGATTGGCCTGTATTCGGGCACAATGGCACAGGATATGGAGCCCTTGGCCCCAGCGCGACTTGTGCCTGCCCTGCGCCTGCCGGAAGGAACTGTGGTGGGCGAAAGCCTGGCCATGGCTGAAACCCTGGCCGAGCGCCACCCTGATGCCGGGTTGTGGCCATCAGATCCCGTCGCCCGGGCAACCGCCCGCTGGCTGTGCGCCGAGATGGTGGCAGGGTTTGTTGCCTTGCGGGGTGAATGCCCGATGCAATTGCGCCACGTCTGGCAGGGTTTCGACCCATCAGATGAAACACTGGCAGATCTGGCTCGCATCGAAACACTCTGGGACCATGCGCGCAAAGTGTCCGGTGCGGAACAAGGCCCGTTGTTTGGCACGTATTCGCTGGCGGACGTGTTTTACACACCTGTCGCAGCGCGGATCATCGGATATGGGCTGCCAGTTTCCAAGGCGAACCGGACCTATTGCCTGGACCTTTTGTCAGACCCCGCCGTCAGACAATGGCGCGCAATGGGCCTGACTGTCAGATACGACCCTTTTCCCTATCGTCAGGATTTGCCGTCCAAGCCCTGGCCGATCGGAGGGGTTTCAACCGCCAAGCCGGTCTCCGGCCCGTCAATCAACCAAGTTTGCCCGTATTCCGGCAAACCCGTCGCGGAGTTTCTGGAGTTGGATGGCAAATGCTGGGGCTTCTGCAATCCATTCTGCCGCGACAAAACCGTTGCCGATCCCGACGCGTGGCCAAAATTCGCTGCATTGCGCGCAACTGTTAACGACTCTTAAACCACAATCATGGCAGCAACACCCTGTTAACCAAGAACAGGACTGCCATGGTCGCCCGCGCCCACACTGTTGCCTTTCACGGCGTCGAAGCCCGCCCGGTCGAGGTGCAATGTGCCGTATCGCCCGGCTTGCCGGCCTTTTCCATCGTTGGCCTTCCCGACAAAGCCGTGTCCGAAGCCCGCGACCGTGTCCGCAGCGCGCTGAGCGCGATGGCCATCGCTCTGCCGTCGAAACGAATTACGATCAACCTGTCTCCCGCCGATCTGCCCAAGGAAGGCAGCCATTTCGACCTGCCCATCGCAGTCGCGCTGTTATCGGCACTCGAGGTCATCCCAGCCGATGCCGCCGAAGGAACGGTCGCACTGGGAGAGTTGTCGCTTGATGGATCTCTGGTACCTGTCGTCGGCGCCCTGCCCGCCGCCATGACGGCCGCGTCCGAAGATCGCATGTTGCTGTGTCCCAAAGCCTCCAGCGCCGAGGCTGCATGGGTCGACGCCACTCAGGTTATCGGCGCGGGTTCCCTGGGCGATGTTGTCCGCCATTTCTCGGGACAGTCCCCTTTGCCCGCGGCACAACCCGGCGAGGTGAATCTGACGCCCAGCGTGCGGGATCTGCGCGATGTAAAGGGGCAGGAACGCGCCAAACGCGCTTTGGAAATAGCGGCAGCCGGGCGTCACCATCTGATCATGATCGGCACGCCGGGGTCGGGCAAATCCATGCTGGCTGCACGGCTTCCGGGCATCTTGCCTCCGCTGACCGCAGTCGAAGCGTTGGAAACTTCGATGATCCAATCCCTGTGCGGGTTGCTGGATGAAGGCGGCATCAACCGCACGCGTCCTTTTCGGGAACCGCATCATACGGCCTCGATGGCAGCCATTGTCGGCGGGGGCAAAGGTGCCAAGCCCGGTGAGATCTCTTTGGCGCATAACGGCGTGCTGTTCATGGATGAGTTCCCCGAATTTCCGCGTACGGTTCTGGAGACCCTGCGCCAGCCAATAGAGTCCGGAGAAGTCATGGTGGCGCGTGCCAATGCCCATGTGAAATACCCCTGCCGCTTCATGCTGGTGGCCGCCGCGAACCCGTGCAAATGCGGCTACCTGACGGATCCATCGCGCGCCTGCTCTCGCGCACCCGGCTGCGGCGAGGACTATCTGAACCGTATCTCGGGGCCCTTGATGGACAGGTTCGACCTGCGGATCGAAGTTCCGCCTGTGGGCTTCACCGATCTTGATCTGCCCCCTTCCGGCGACAGCTCGGCGACAGTTGCCACGCGGGTTGAAAACGCCCGCGCCATACAGGCAGACCGGTTTCGGGGAATGCCAGAGATGCGTCAGAATTCCGACGCCGAAGGCAAAGTTCTGGAACAGATCGCAACACCCGATGCAGAAGGAAAAGCAGTTTTGCTGAAGGCGGCTGATCGGTTCGGCCTATCGGCCCGTGCCTTTCATCGCATTCTGAGGGTGGCGCGGACGATCGCCGACCTGGACGGCTCAGCCGACATCCGCAGGCCACATGTCGCAGAGGCGCTGAGCTTTCGCATCAGCGCCCGCGTGATGGCTTAGATCTTGGCTTCAATCGCCTGCCAGATCTTTTCGGCAATGTTCACGCCGTCGAACCGTTCCAGCTCTTGAATACCGGTCGGCGAGGTCACGTTGATCTCGGTGAGATAGTCGCCAATGATGTCGATCCCGACAAAAATCTGCCCTTTTTCCTTCAGCAACAGTCCGATGGCGGCACAGATCTCCAGATCACGCTCTGACAACCCGATCTTTTCCGGGCGTCCGCCCACATGCATGTTTGACCGCGTTTCGCCCGCGGCCGGCACCCGGTTGATTGCGCCAACCGGTTCACCGTCCACGAGGATCACCCGCTTGTCGCCATTGCTGACATCCGGCAGGAACTTTTGCACGATCAGAGGCTCGCGCGAGAACCCCGTGAATAGCTCGTGCAGAGAGGTCAGGTTGCGGTCATTGGCATCCAGTCGGAACACGCCCGCACCGCCATTGCCATAAAGCGGCTTTAGGATGATATCGCCGTGCTTTTCCTTGAACGCCTTGATCGTTTTTATGTCACGGGCAATCGTTGTCGGCGGCGTCAGGTCAGGGAAATCCAAAACCAGCAGTTTTTCAGGATAGTTCCGAACCCAGAACGGGTCGTTAACCACCAGCGTTTGCCCTTTCAGGCGGTCCAGCAGATGGGTGGACGTGATGTAATGCATGTCAAAGGGTGGATCCTGACGCAGCCAGACCACGTCGAAATCGGCCAGGTCAACCTCACGTTCGGGGCTCAGAACCGCCGGATCGCCGGCGACCCGCTGCACGGTCATGTCATGGCCGCGCGCCGTGATACGACCTTCCTGATAGGCCAGCTGATCCGGCCCATAGAAAAACAACGAATGACCGCGCGCCTGCGCCTCCTCCGCCAGACGGAATGAGCTGTCGGCGTTGATGTCCACGGCCCCGATCGGGTCCATTTGAAAGGCGATTTTCATGTCGTGTCCCTCAGTTTCACGCAAGATACATGGCCCAGCAGGCCTGAGGGTTCAATGGGGCTTAGGCGTGACCGAAGGCGTTTTCGATGATTTGAACCGCGCCAGTGCCATCTACCAGTGCCGCGTCAAATCGGACATTGGTCAATTGCCCACCCGGTTCGTTTTCCAGGTATTGCGCGGCTGAAGCACAGATTCGGTCGATTTGTCTTTGGCTGATCCGGGCTGCAGCTTTTTCGAAACTGGAGCTTTTCTTGACCTCGATGAACACCAGCCCATCGCCGTCCCGCACAATCAGATCGATTTCACCACCGGCACCCCGCCACCGATGATGCGCAATTGCAAACCCCCGGCGCTCGTAGTCCGAGGCGACCCGAAGCTCGGCCGACTGCCCCGCCTGGTAGGAAACCGAGCCCTGAATTGCACGCCGCCCCATGTCATCCCTTTCCCAGTTTCAGAGCTTTCTGGTAAATAGGTCGGCGCGGCAGATCATACATTTCTGACACAAGATCCGCTGCGTCCCGAACCGAGTGGGTTTCCAAAGCTCGTTTCAAAGCCTCTTCTACGTCGGATTCGTTAACGCTTTGCAAATGGCCGCGATCCACCAGCAAAACGATCTCACCCTTGACCGGTTTTTCCTGAATTTCCGCCGCCAGATCGGCCAGGCTTCCACGACGGATTTCTTCGAACTTTTTCGTCAGTTCACGGCAGAAGGCCGCTTGACGATCTGCCCCCAGGCATTCCGCAAGATCTGCAAGGCTGGCCGAGACGCGTTTCGGGGATTCATAGAACACCAAGGTGCCTGGTATGTTTTTCAAAGCCTCAATCCGGGTCCGGCGTGCGCCCGATGCATTGGGCAAGAAACCTGCGAAAAAGAATGAATCCGTTGGCAGGCCCGCCAGGGTCAGCGCTGTTATGGCAGCGGATGCCCCGGGCGCACAGGTCACCATATGCCCGGCTTCGGCCGCCTGTTTGCCCAGATCATATCCCGGATCAGCGATCAGCGGCATACCCGCCTCGGATGCATAGGCGACCGATTGTCCCTGTGCGAGGGCATCCATAAGTCTGCCACGCGCCCCGGCGCCGCTGTGATCATGGTAGGCTTGGATATGCCGACCCTCCAGGGGGATGCCATGGATTTCCATCAACCGCCGCAGGCTCCGGGTGTCCTCCGCCGCTATCACATCAGCCGAGGCCAGAACATCCAGCGCCCTGAGCGTAATATCGCGCGCGGTTCCGATCGGAGTGGCAACAAAATACAGGCCCGCAGCCAATCTGATCTTTTGGAAATTCAAAGCTGGACCCTCACAGCGTGACGTTTATTATCGCGGCTCAACAGAACAGAAGCATTCACAGCCGCCGGATCAGGGAGTTTTCATTTAGATGTTTACCGTTTGCAAGCCCGTAAGCAAGCTGGCGAAAGCCGCCATTGCCCTGACGACCGCAGCATTTCTGGCCGCTTGTGAGCCGGGCGGCGTTGGGGGTGGCCCTTCGATTGACACGTCGAATCCTGTTCCGGTTGCTTTGCTGGTTCCCCGCTCGGGCGACGCCGCGCTGGCGCAGAGCCTTGAGAATGCGGCCCGTATGGCAATGTCCGATCTGCCTAACGTCAAAATCGACCTGCGTGTTTACGATACGGCAGGAAACCCGACCACGGCGACAGCGGTGGCCCAGCAGGCCGTTGCCGAAGGCGCCAAGATCATTGTCGGCCCTGTTTACGCCCAGGCGGCAAACGCTGCCGGACTGGCCGTACTGAACAATAACGTGAATGTTCTTTCGTTCTCGAACAACACCAGCATTGCGGGTGGCAATGTATTTGTACTTGGACCGACCTTTGAAAACACCGCCAACCGGCTGATGAATTATGCGGGCAGGCAAGGCAAAACGAACACGGTTATCGTGCACAGCAATGATGCCGCGGGGCAAGTGGGGCAAGCTGCCATCGCCAATGCTCTGGCAAACAGCCGGGTCAACAATGCGGGAACGGTCGGATACGACCGGTCGCAACAGGGTGTCATCAACTCGGTTCCCACCATCAAGGCCACCGTCGATTCGACAGGGGCGGACTCGATTTTCATGACGGCAACGACAGCGGGTGCCTTGCCACTTTTCTCGCAATTGCTGCCTGAGGCCGGCGTTTCTCCGGCGACGACACAATTCATCGGTCTAACCCGTTGGGATATCCCCCCGCAAACACTGGAGCTGCCGGGCGTGCAAGGGGGATGGTTCGCCCTGCCCGACCCGTCAAAGGCCCAAGCCTATCGTCAACGCTATAACGCGACATATGGAGAAGCGCCTCATCCGATCAGCGGTCTGGCCTATGACGGAATAGCGGCGATTGGTGCTTTGGTCAGCCAGGGCAAATCCAATGCTCTGACCGGTGCTGCCCTGACCCAAAATGCCGGTTTCCAAGGTGTTGGCGGTATCTTCCGCCTCCGCCCGAACGGCACCAATGAACGCGGCCTTGCCGTCGCGACGATTCAGAATAAACAGGTGGTTGTGATTGACCCTGCCCCGCAAAGCTTCTCTGGTGCCGGTTTCTGAGCGATCGGGCGAGACCATGGCGCCGGATGGCGCGCTAATTTGCCCTGCCGAAAACATCTTTGACAGCGTCAGCGTCAATGATGCGCTGGCCGAGGTGTTCGAGACCAGCTCTGACAACAGCAAAATGCGTTCTGAAACAGTGCGCATTCTGCGCGACGCTCAGAAAGCGGGTCGCAAAGCCATTGCCGATGCCTTCAGCGAACGTCCGTTCGACGCGCGCGCGCTGACCCGGTCCTATACCTACCTGACGGACCAGCTGGTCGGAACCGCAATGCTGGTCTCCAGCACGCGCTTGCATCCGCTTGCGACGCCAACACAAGGTGAAAAGATCGCCGTACTGGCCGTTGGCGGATACGGGCGCGGTGAAATGGCGCCGTCTTCGGATGTCGATCTGCTGTTTCTGACCCCCTACAAAATCACCGCCTGGGCCGAGAGCGTCATCGAATCGATGCTTTATATTCTTTGGGATCTCAGGCTTAAGGTCGGGCATTCCTCGCGCACGATCAAAGACTGCCTTCGGCTGGGTACCGAGGATTTCACGATCCGCACGGCAATGCTTGAACAACGCTATCTGGCGGGCGACAAGGCGTTGGCCGACGAGCTTGAGCGACGCCTGAAAACCGAGCTGTTCAAAGGAACCGAGCGGGAATTCATCGAAGCCAAACTGAACGAACGAGATGAGCGTCACCTGAAACAGGGAGAGCGCTACAAGGTCGAACCCAATGTGAAAGAGGGCAAAGGGGGGTTGCGCGACCTCCAATCCCTCTACTGGATCGCAAAGTACATCTATGGCGTTCAGGACGTGGCCGAACTTGTGCCTTTGGGTCTGTTCACCCCGGAAGAGTTCAAGACTTTCGTTCAGGCCGAAGAATTTCTTTGGGCCGTTCGTTCGCATTTGCATCTGGTGACGGGTCGCGCCACCGAGCAACTGACTTTTGACATGCAGGTCGAGGTTGCCGCGCGCATGGGCTATGAGGATCACGCCGGTCGCCGGGCGGTCGAAGTGTTCATGCAACGCTATTTCCGCGAAGCCACGCGTGTCGGCGAGTTGACGCGGATTTTTCTGACGAAGCTTGAGGCGCTGCACGTGAAAGGCGCACCTTTGCTGGAGCGTATTTTCCGCAGGCGCCGGCGGGTCAAAGCGGGATACCGGGTTGTTCACGGTCGTCTGGACGTAGCGGACCCTGACAAATTTCTGTCCGACAAGGTAAACCTTCTGCGCCTGTTCGAAGAAGGCTTGCGAACGGGAATGCTGATCCATCCGGATGCCATGCGTCTGGTGGCGGCAAATCTGCATCTGATCGACGACGAAATGCGCAATGACAAAGAGGCGCGGCGCATCTTTCTGGACCTGATGCTGAAACACGGCAACCCAGAGCGAGCCTTGCGGCGGATGAACGAACTGGGCGTACTATCCGCCTTCCTGCCCGAGTTCGAGCCCATCGTGGCAATGATGCAGTTCAACATGTACCACAGCTATACGGTGGACGAGCATACCATCCAGTGCATCGTGAATCTGGCCCAGATCGAACGCGGAGAGTTGATTGAATCGCTGCCTCTTGCCTCTTCGATTCTGAAAGGTGGGGTCAATCGCAAGGTGCTGTATGTTGCCCTGTTGCTGCATGATATCGCGAAGGGGCGACCCGAGGATCACTCGATCCTTGGGGCACAGATCGCGCGCAAGGTGGCACCAAGACTGGGCCTGAACAAAGCAGATTCGGAAACGGTCGAATGGCTGGTGCGCTATCACCTGCTGATGTCCGACATGGCACAGAAACGTGACATTTCAGACCCCCGCACAGTGCGTGATTTCGCCAAGGCAGTTCAAACCGTCAAACGGCTAGACCTGTTGACCGTTCTGACCGTCTGCGACATTCGCGGCGTGGGGCCGAACACATGGAACAACTGGAAAGCCACGCTTTTGCGTGCCCTTCACGCTGAAACCAAGCGCGCGCTGGAAACCGGGATGGAGGACCTCAACCGCGCCAATCGCGGCGCCGAGGCAAAGAAAGCCCTGCGCACCGAACTGGCAGCCTGGTCCAAGGCCGACCTCAAATCCGAGACGGGGCGCCACTACGACCCGTATTGGCAGGGTCTCAATCTGGCCACACATGTCGAGTTTGCGAACATGCTGCGTGCGCTGGAACAAAGCGGCGACCCCGGCGCGATGGAGATCCGCCTGCAACCGGACGAGGATCGCGACGCAACCCGAGCCTGTTTTGCGATGGGCGATCACCCCGGTATTTTTGCGCGCATCGCCGGCGCGCTGGCCCTGGTCGGCGCGAATGTTGTGGATGCTCGCAGCTATACCACCAAAGACGGCTACGTTACCGATGCCTTCTGGATTCAGGACGCAGAGGGACACCCGTTTGAAGCCTCGCGCCTGCCACGTCTGACGCAGATGATTCACAAGACACTGCGCGGCGAAGTGGTCGCAAAAGAGGCGTTGAAATCACGCGACAAGATTAAGAAGCGCGAGCGTGCCTTCAACGTTCCAACGCATATCACCTTCGACAATGACGGCTCTGAAATTTACACGATCATCGAAGTGGACACCCGCGACCGTCCGGGTCTGTTGTTTGATCTGACCCGGACCCTCGCCGCAGCGAATGTCTACATCGCCAATGCCGTGATCGCGACCTATGGCGAACAGGTAGTCGATACGTTTTACGTCAAGGATATGTTCGGCTTGAAATATCATTCGGAAAGCAAGCAACGTGGGCTTGAGGCCAAGCTGCGCAAGGCGATCACCGAAGGCGCTGAGCGTGCGGCCTCATGAAGCAAATCCGTTTGTTTTCAGGCCTGTTCACGGTCGGCTTCTGGACGCTGGCCAGTCGAATACTGGGGTTTCTGCGGGAAATTCTGCTGACCGCCTTCATCGGCCCCGGGCCGGTGATGGATGCTTTCGTCGCGGCCTTTCGCCTGCCGAACATGTTCCGCCGCTTTTTCGCCGAAGGTGCGTTTAACGCTGCTTTTGTGCCCATGTTCTCGAAACGGCTGGAGGCGGACGAGAACCCCCAGGGGTTCGCGCAGGATGCGTTCAACCTGTTGGCCGTGGCCGTTCTGGCGCTGGTCGGGCTGGCCATGGTTTTCATGCCGGGTCTGGTGTGGCTGACGGCCGAAGGGTTCCATGGGGATGAACGTTTCGATCTGGCCGTGGACTATGGCTATGTCGTGTTCCCGTATATCCTTTTCATGTCCTTGGCGGCGTTGTTTTCGGGGGTATTGAACGCCACCGGCAGGTTCGCAGCGGCCGCAGCGGCACCTGTTTTGCTGAACATCTTTGCCTGCACCGCGCTGATCGCCGGGGCCATCTCTGGCGGCGAGGTGATACGATGGCTGATCTCGGTCATTCCGGTCGCCGGCGTCGCACAACTGGTGCTGGTCTGGGTGGCGACCGAACGTGCAGGTATCCGTATCCGCCCCGGCCTGCCCCACCTGACGCCCGAGATGCGCCGGATGGTCCGCATCGCTGTTCCCGCCGCTTTGGCCATGGGGGTTACGCAGGTCAATCTGGTGGTCGGACAACTGGTGGCGTCAAAGACCGAAAAGGCCGTGAGTTGGCTGTTTGCCGCGGATCGCCTGTACCAACTGCCTTTGGGCGTCGTCGGAATCGCCATTGGCATTGTCCTGCTGCCTGACCTGTCCCGCCGCCTGCGCGCCGACGACAAAGAAGGGGCCCGCAACGCGTTTTCCCGCGCCGGGGAATTCATGCTGCTGTTGACGTTGCCCTCGACCGTGGCGTTCCTGATCATCCCGAACCCGCTGGTTTCGGTGCTGTTCGAACGGGGACAGTTCAGTCCCGAGGATACCGCTGCGACAGCGCTGGCGGTCGCGATTTATGGCATCGGTCTACCTGCATTCATGCTGCAAAAACTGCTGCAACCCCTTTTCTTTGCGCGCGAAGATACGCGTTCCCCGTTCCGCTATGCGGTAGTCGCAATGGTCGTGAACGCGGCCTTGGCGTTTGGCCTATTTCCGCTGGTGGGTTGGATCGCCCCTGCGATTGCCGCGTCAACTGCCGGCTGGGCCATGGTTGTTCTTCTGGCGATCGGCGCACGTCGTATGGGCGAAGAAGCGCGTTTCGATGACCGTTTCAGGGCACGTGCGGGCCGGATCGTTCTGGCCTCGGTCGGTATGGGCGCGGTCTTGTTTGCGTTGATCCACTTCTTGGGTTGGACGCTGGACATTCCCGGTTGGCGCTATCTTGCGCTTTTGGTCCTGATCGTGGTCGCCGCCGTCTCGTATTTCTGTCTTGGTCATGTCCTGGGAGCGTTCAGATTGTCAGAGTTCAAACGCGCCTTGCGCCGGGCCTGATCAATCGCGGCGGATGCGCCCGACGATCCGGGCCCAGGCCCCCGGCGCCACCAGAAATGACATGCCAAAGCCAGTGGCAAACCCGCCCAGATCGGCGACCCATTCCGCGTTTCCGCCGAAGATCAGACCAAACAGGAACTGAATGCCCATCAGAACGGCGATCAGTTGGAACGCCCTTGCCTGATTTGTCCCCACAAGCGACAGTTTGCGCCACAACAACCACGTGAATGCTCCGATCAGGCCATAAACAGGAGGAAACCCTCCGATCAGGGGATAGCGTGGGTCCAGCAAAACGGCATAACTCAACGCGCCGCCAATCCCCGAGACGACGAAGATCAGCAGCATGGGGACACCACCGAAAACCTCACCAACCATTTTTCCCATCGCCAGAACGAAGACACAGACAAAAATCGCCTGCGTAAAGTTGGCGGATACAAAGGGATAGGTCACGAACCGGACCAGATGTTCGAACGGCCAACGCCCGTTCAGCACCATCCAATCGAAAATATCCGCCGAGAAGGCATAGTGCTGTATCGCGTCCAGACGCCAGCCCACGGCCGCCGGCCCTCCGATCAAACCGCGCGATCCCAGCGTGAAGGCCAGTTCGACGCCGATGATGAACAGAACCAGCGCCACCACAACGGGCGGCAACGGGTTTACGGCGGGTGTGTAATGCTCACTGCTCATTGGGATGGCCTTTCGCGGCTGTTGACGTCCCTTTGCCTCATGGGTAAGCGACGGGGGCTGATTTTTCCAGACAGGAGTTCCCTTTGATGACCGAGACCCAGTTCACGCCCCGCGTGTTTTCCGGCGCACAGCCTTCGGGTAACCTGCACCTCGGCAATTATCTCGGTGCGCTTCGGAACTGGGTGAGAATGCAAAGCGAGGAATTTGAAACCATCTATTGCATGGTCGATCTTCATGCAATCACGGTCTGGCAAGATCCAATCGAGTTGCAGCATGCAACGCGGGAGCTTTGTGCCGGTTACATCGCTTCTGGACTAAACCCCGAAAAATCGATTTTGTTCAATCAAAGCCAAGTGCCGGAACACGCGCAACTGGCTTGGATATTTAACTGTGTTGCTCGTATGGGTTGGATGCAGCGCATGACCCAGTGGAAGGACAAGGCCGGCAAGAACCAGCAGAACGCTTCGCTTGGCTTGTTTGCCTATCCTGCTCTGATGGCTGCGGACATCCTCATCTACCACGCGACCCACGTACCGGTCGGGGAAGACCAGAAACAGCATCTTGAGCTGACTCGCGACATCGCCATCAAGTTCAACAACGATTTCGGCGTCGATTTCTTTCCCGTCACCGAGCCGGTGATCGAAGGTGCGGCCACACGGGTCATGAGCCTGAGGGACGGATCAAAGAAGATGTCGAAATCCGATCCTTCTGACATGAGCCGGATCAACCTGACGGATGACGCCGAAGCGATTGCCAAGAAAATCCGCAAAGCCAAGACCGACCCTGATGCTCTGCCGTCAGAGGCCGAAGGGCTCGAGGACCGCCCCGAGGCGCGTAACCTGGTCAATATCTACGCGGCCCTGAACGATCAAACCATCGAACAGGTTCTGTCCGAAGTAGGCGGCAAGCAGTTCGGTGAGTTCAAACCGATGCTGGCCGATCTGGCAGTGGCGAAACTGGCTCCGATCTCGACCGAAATGTCACGCCTGATGGGGGATCAGGCCGAGATCGACCGGATTCTCGCCCGGGGCGCCGAGCGCGCACGTGAAATCGCTGCTCCGATCCTGCAAAAGACCTACGAGATCGTTGGCATGGTCGGCGCCGCATCACGCTGATTGCACTGGACCTTCGCCTGACGCCCTCCTAGGGTTTGCCTGAATCAAAGGAGGGCGTCATGGCAACCGGCACGAACATCCGGACCTATTTTCAAGGCCAATGGCATGAGGGGGACGCACCCATCATGCGCGCGGCGGACCATGGCGCCTGGCTGGGATCTTCGGTCTTTGACGGCGCGCGATATTTTGACGGCGTGGCCCCGGATCTGGATGCCCATTGCGCGCGGGTGAACCGGTCAGCCGAAGCCTTGATGCTGACGCCGACCATGACGACCGAACAGATGGTCGAGTTGATACGCGAAGGGTTGCAGGCCTACAGCCCGGACACAGCCGTTTACATTCGCCCGATGTACTGGGGGATCGACGGTGACAGCACGGCAATTGTCCCGCAGGAAAACAGCACCGGTTTTGCCATCTGCCTGGAAGAAATCCCGATGGCCCCGGAAACCGCGTCGGCCACTCTGTCGACCACGCGCTTCCGCCGCCCGGTTCTGGAAAGCGCGGTCGTCAACGCCAAGGCGGGGTGCCTTTACCCCAACAATGCCCGCATGCTGCAAGAGGCGCGCTCGAAAGGCTTTTCCAACGCTTTGGTGGCCGATGCGATGGGGCATGTGGCGGAAACGGCGACGGCCAACATCTTCATGGTGAAGGATGGCGAAGTCTTTACACCGATCCCGAACGGAACCTTCCTGGCTGGAATTACCCGAGCACGGCATATCAAAAACCTGCGCGCAGATGGAGTAAAGGTCCACGAAACGGTCCTGAGCTTCGAGGATTTCCACGAGGCCGACGAGGTCTTCATGTCCGGCAACATGAGCAAGGTCACACCGGTAACTGCGCTGGAGGAAACGCAATTTCAGGTGGGTCCTGTTGCTCGCCGTGCGCGTGCGCTTTATTGGGATTGGGCTGCAAGTGAACGATAGCACTATGCCCCAGGCTTGCCCGAGTTGCCAGCGTGCGATCGGTCGGGCATGATCCCGGAAACCTAAAGAGGATACCCATGCGTAAGTTCCTAGTCGTTCTGGATGACAGCCGCGAATGCCTGAACGCGATGAGGTTTGCCGCAATGCGGGCTGCCCATACCGGAGGTGGTGTGACGGTCCTGTCTGTCATCCCGCCCGACGAGTTCAATCACTGGATCGGTGTGGCCGAAACCATGCGTGAAGAAGCCCGCGAACGTATCCATGCGCATTTCGAAGTGTTTGCCAAATGGATGCGGGACAAGCAGAACGTGGAACCGGAACTGGCCATTCGCGAAGGTGATCCCGTGGCACAGATCATTGAACATGTTCAGTCCGATCCCGAGATTGGTGTTCTTGTACTTGGGGCGGGGACCGACAAGAAAGGTCCCGGTCCGTTGGTGACTCAACTGACGAAGAATTCGGGGAGCCTGCCGATTCCGATCACGATCGTTCCGGGCAATCTGAGCAAAGAGAAACTGGAAGAAATAACCTGAGGCGCGGCGATGGCGAAGACGATACAGTTCTGGTTCGAATTCGCCTCGACCTATTCCTACCTCAGCGCGATGCGGATCGAAGCGGCCGCGCAAGACAAGGGCGTTGACATAGAATGGCACCCGTTCCTGTTGGGCCCGATTTTCGCGGATCAAGGATGGCACACCTCGCCTTTCAACCTGTATCCGGCCAAAGGGCGGTACATGTGGCGCGATATGGAACGTCTGTGCAAGGCGCGCGGGCTTCCTTTTGCAAAGCCTGATCCGTTTCCTCAGAATTCGCTCAGGGCAGCGCGTCTGGTTTTGGCCATCGAGGATCATCGGGAACGGGCGGCGTTTGTTCGGGCCGTCTTCCGCGCCGAATTCGGCGCCGGGCAGAATATCTCCGAGGACAGCGTACTGGCCTCCTGCCTCGACGAGGCAGGGCTGCACAGCGGCGTGATGAACCGCGCAGGGGACACGGACATAAAACAGGCCCTGTTCGAACAATCTGCCCGCGCCAAGGCGCTTGGTCTGTTTGGTGCACCAAGTTTTCTGGCCGGGGAAGAGTTGTTCTGGGGCGATGACCGTCTGGATGACGCATTAGAATACGCCTCGACAATTTAGAATCGTTCCAAATCTTGACTTCCCGTGCGCCTGCGCGCATATCAGAAGCACATCAGACGGAGCGCCCTCATGTTCATCCAGACCGAATCCACCCCCAATCCGGCCACGTTGAAATTCCTGCCCGGCCAAACGGTGCTGGAAGCTGGAACAGCGGATTTCCCAACTGCGGACGCGGGCGAAAAATCACCTCTGGCCAAACGTATTTTTGCCGTCAACGGTGTGACAGGCGTGTTTTTTGGCAACGATTTTGTCACCGTCACCAAATCGGATGACGTTCAGTGGGACCACATCAAACCGGCCATTCTTGGCGCGGTGATGGAGCATTATCAATCCGGGCAACCTGTTATGGGCGCAGATTCCGCCGGGGCCTCGGGCCATGCCGAGCACTCTGGTGAGGACGCTGATATCGTCAACCAGATCAAGGATTTGCTGGACAGCCGTGTGCGTCCTGCCGTGGCTCAGGATGGGGGTGATATCACGTTCCACGGGTTTGATCGCGGCGTCGTCTATCTGCACATGCAAGGGGCCTGCGCGGGTTGCCCGTCTTCGACATTGACCCTGAAGATGGGTATCGAAAACCTTCTGCGCCATTACATTCCGGAAGTGACCGAGGTTCGCCCTGTTGCCGTCTAACCCGACGATTCTGGCGTTTGACACATCGGCCGCGCATTGCGCGGCCGCTTTGTTGCGCGATGGCGAAATCGTGACGTCCCGTGCCGAAGCGATGTCACGCGGACAGGCCGAACGATTGATTCCGCTGTTGGAAGACGTTCTGGCGGAAACCGGCTGTGATTGGGCCGGTTTGGACGCGATCGGCGTTGGGATTGGGCCCGGCAACTTCACCGGCATCCGTATTTCGGTCTCGGCCGCGCGGGGTCTTGCACTTGGGCTTGAAATCCCTGCGGTCGGAGTTTCCGGCTTCGATGCCCTGCGTGAGCTGGCGGAAGACGGGCAGATACCGGCGATCCCTGCCCCGCGCGACCAGGTTTATGTGAAAATGCCCGGTGCCGATCCGTGTCTCTTGCCCCGGGCCGAAGCGGAACTTGGCGGGCCGTTGTATTCCTGCTCTGACCCTGCCTTGCTGGCACAAGCCATCGCCCGGCTGGCCGCGCGGCGCTGGGATCGTACCAGCTTGCCGCCTGCACCTTTGTACGTAAGGCCCGCCGACGCGGCTCCGTCCCGCGATACCCCCCCTGTTCTGCTGAACTAATGACACCGCACGAGATGGCATCGACCCATGCCGCAGCGTTTTCGCACTCGCGCGGCTGGACAGAAGATGAATTCGCCGCCCTTCTTGAAAACCGCTTTACTCATGCCGTCGGAGATTCCCGGTGCTTTGCACTGTTTCAGGTGATAGCGCGCGAAGCCGAGTTGCTGACAATTGCGACCCACCCTTCGTTTCAAAGGCAAGGCCTGGCACTTCGACTCATGCAGGAATGGCATGACCAGGCGATCGATTTGCGGGCAAAGCGTGCCTTTCTGGATGTCGCCGCCGACAACATTGCGGCCATTTCCCTGTACAATCGATGCGGATATCGGCAGTGCGGGCTGCGCAAGGTGTATTATGCGCGCGAAACGGGCCAGAAAACTGATGCACTTGTAATGGAATGCGGCCTGCCCCAACGGCAATCGCCCGTTTTTTAGACCATTTGGTCAGAAATCAGTTGACCATGGTGGTTGCAAACCCCCTTAATACCCGCCATCACAACAGTTATGCTCGCTAAAAGTGGGTGAACGGGGCTAATCTGACCCTGTGCCAACAAAATAATATTGGGAGACTGAAATGACCCTGATGAAATCCTTGATGGGTGCTGCCGCTGCCGTCGCAATGTCAGCCGGAGCGGTTCTGGCCGAGCCGGCGGTGATCTTTGACCTGGGTGGCAAGTTCGACAAGTCCTTTAACGAGGCCGCCTATAACGGCGCGCAGCGCTGGGCGAATGAAACCGGCGGCAAGTATCTGGAAATCGAAATTCAGGCAGAGCCGCAGCGCGAACAGGCCCTGCGCCGTTTTGCGGAATCCGGTGCAAATCCGATCATCACCATGGGGTTCGGAATCGCCGATGCCCTGGCCGCTGTTGCAAGTGATTACCCCGACACCAAATTCGTCGCTGTTGACGTGACTTGGCTGGACGCTCCAAACATCCGCCAGATTGGCTTTGCCGAGCACGAAGGGTCCTACCTGGTCGGGATGATGGCCGCCATGGCGTCGAAAACTGGCACCGTTGGTTTCATCGGAGGCATGGACATCCCGTTGATTCGCCATTTCGGATGCGGCTATGCCCAGGGCGCGAAGGCCGTGAACCCAGACATCAATGTTGTTGCCAACATGACAGGAACAACGCCTGCTGCCTGGAACGATCCGGTAAAAGGTTCAGAACTTACAAAAGCTCAGATCAGCCAGGGCGCTGATGTGATTTACGCCGCGGCCGGCGGCACCGGCGTTGGCGTTCTGCAAACTGCGGCTGACGAAGGCATCCTGTCGATTGGTGTGGACAGCAACCAGAATCACCTGCACCCGGGTAAAGTGCTGACTTCGATGCTGAAGCGTGTGGACGTCGCTGTTTATGAAGCGATGAAAGCAGGCGAAAATGTCGAAACCGGGGTTTTCATCATGGGCCTGGCCGAAGATGGGGTTGGTGTTGCCATGGATGAAAACAACAAAGAGCTTGTTTCGGTTCGCATGAGCGACGCCGTCGACGAAGCCCGCAAGGCGATCATCAACGGCGACATCAAAGTTGTAAGCTATTACGAGAACGACAGCTGCCCGGCGCTGCAGTTCTGATAACGCGCGAGGCGGGAGAGTGCCTTCTGCCTCGCCACCCACTTCGCCATCCGGGCAGACAGCTGGATGGCTTTCTCGGCAGTTGAGGGCAAGACATGACCGTCCCAGCCATTGAGCTCAAAGGGATATCCAAGGCCTTTGGGCCAGTTCAGGCCAACAAAGACATCTCGATCAGCGTTGCACCCGGTTCGATCCATGGGATCATCGGTGAAAACGGCGCAGGCAAATCCACGTTGATGAGCATTCTCTTCGGCTTTTACAAAGCCGACAAAGGTGAGATCTGGATCAATGGGACCAAGACCGACATCCCGGACAGCCAGGCGGCCATCGCCTCGGGCATCGGGATGGTGTTCCAGCATTTCAAGCTGGTGGAAAATTTCACAGTTCTGGAAAACATCGTACTGGGCGCCGAGGATGGCGGGTTGCTGGCGCCATCACTGGCAAAAGCCCGCAAAGAGCTGAAAGAGCTCGAGGAAGAATACGAACTGTTCGTCGATCCCGACAAGCGCATCGACGAGATCGGCGTGGGGATGCAGCAGCGGGTCGAGATCCTGAAGGCGCTGTACCGCAAGGCCGAAATTCTGATTCTGGACGAACCGACCGGCGTGTTGACCCCAGCCGAAGCCGATCAGCTGTTCCGCATTCTCGACCGACTGCGGTCCGAGGGCAAAACAGTCATCGTAATCACGCACAAACTGCGCGAGATCATGGAAAACACCGACACGGTATCGGTTATGCGGCGCGGGCAAATGACGGCCACGGTCAAAACATCCGAGACCAGCCCCGAGGAGCTGGCCGAACTGATGGTCGGCCGCAAGGTTCTGCTGCAAGTCGACAAAGTGCCCGCGACGCCCGGCAAACCCATTCTCGAGATCGAAAATCTCAGCGTTTTTGATTCGGCGGGCGTTGAACGGGTCAAAAACATCGACCTGACCGTGCGCGCAGGTGAGATCGTCGGCATCGCCGGCGTGGCCGGCAATGGTCAATCCGAACTGCTGGAAGTTCTTGGTGGAATGCGCCCTGGGCAGGGCTCGATCAAGCTGAACGGCGAACCGCTGGCACTGAGTGGAGCCGGATCAGATGGTCAGGCCCGCCGCGCGCATCACATCGCCCACGTGCCCGAGGACCGACAGCGCGAAGGCCTGATCATGGACTTCCACGCCTGGGAAAACGTGGCCTTCGGATATCACCGCGACCCGGCCTATAAACGCGGTATCTTCATGGACAACGCGGCGTTGCGCGCCGATACCGAAGCCAAGATCGAAAAATTCGACGTCCGCCCGCCCAATCCCTGGCTGGCAGCCAAAAGTTTCTCGGGCGGCAATCAGCAGAAAATCGTTGTCGCCCGCGAGATTGAACGCAACCCTGACCTGCTGCTGGTCGGGCAACCCACGCGGGGCGTGGACATCGGCGCCATCGAGTTCATTCACAAACAGATTGTCGCGCTGCGTGATCAGGGCAAGGCAATCCTGCTGGTGTCGGTCGAACTGGAAGAAATCTTCTCGCTCTCGGACCGGATCGCGGTGATGTTTGACGGACATATCATGGGAGAACGCCTGCCCCATGAGACAGATGAAAAAGAACTGGGCCTTCTGATGGCCGGTGTTGCGGGAGAGGCCGCGTAACATGGAAAAAATGCCTAAATGGGCCGATGTCATTCTGATCCCCCTGATCAGTCTGATACTGGCCGCAATCCTTTCGGCGCTGGTCATCCTTGCCATCGGCGAAAACCCTGTCGAGGCCGTCAAATTGATGGTCACTGGTGCGCTGGGATCGACTTATGGCTGGGGCTATACGCTCTATTACGCGACCAACTTCATGTTTACCGGTCTTGCGGTGGCCGTCGCCTTCCATGCCCGTATGTTCAACATCGGGGGCGAAGGTCAGGCGATGCTGGGCGGGCTGGGCGTGGCCATGGTCTGTCTTTATGTCGACTGGCCGCATTGGAGCATTGCCTTGCTTGCCGCCTGTGCGGCATCGATGCTATTCGGCGCGCTCTGGGCAGCCATTCCGGCCTATCTTCAGGCAAAGCGTGGCAGCCATATCGTGATCACCACGATCATGTTCAACTTCATCGCCGCTGCTTTCCTGAATTACATGCTGGTCAATGTCATGCGGCCCCAAGGGTCGCAGGATCCGGCCACCGCGCGGTTCTCTGAAAGCGTGCATCTGCCCTCTTTCCAGGAGATGTTCTCGACTGCCGAGAACGTTGTTTTCCGCGGCGCCCCGGCGAACATCACCTTTTTCATCGCATTGCTTGCCTGCGTCGTAGTCTGGGCACTGATCTGGCGCACGCGTCTGGGTTATGAAATCCGGGCTTACGGCCATTCCGAGACCGGCGCTGTCTATGCCGGTATTTCACCTGTGCGCATCACGATTGTCGCGATGCTGATTTCCGGCGGGCTGGCAGGGCTGATGGCCATCAACAATGTCATGGGCGAAGCCGAGCGACTTGTTATGAACTCGACCGAGGGCGCGGGTTTCATTGGCATCGCCGTGGCTCTGATGGGGCGTTCACATCCGTTTGGTGTGTTTCTGGCCGCGCTATTGTTCGGATTTCTGTATCAGGGCGGTGCCGAGCTGGCGCTGTGGGCTTCGATTCCGCGGGAACTGATCGTGGTCATTCAAGCCCTGGTCATCCTGTTCACCGGCGCATTGGACAACATGGTGCGAATGCCGCTTGAAAAACTTTTCCTGGGTATGCGGAAGAGGGCTGAGTGATGGAATTTTTTGTAACCCTCATTCAGGTTCTGGATTCGACTATTCGCCTGTCCACGCCACTGCTGCTTGCCTGTCTGGCCGGTCTGTTTTCGGAACGGGCCGGGATCTTCGACATCGGCCTCGAAGGCAAAATGTTGATGTCAGCGTTCTTTTCGGCTGCAATCGCAGCTGTCACAGGGTCGGTTTGGCTGGGCCTGCTGGCTGGTATCGCATCCTCTTTGTTGCTGTCGGGCCTGCACGGGCTGGCGTCGATCACCTTCCGGGGCAACCAATTGATATCGGGCGTGGCCATCAACTTTCTGGCCTCGGGCCTGACCGTCCTGGTCGCGCAAAGTTGGTTTCAGCAAGGTGGTCGGACACCCTCCCTGTTTGGCGGGGGCCGGTTCGAACCGATCAACTTCCCATTCGCCGAGTCCCTCGGCGGTGTGCCAATTGTTGGTCCCATCTATTCCGAATTGCTCTCGGGCCACTCGATCCTGGTTTATGTCGCGTTCCTGATGGTTCCGACCACTTGGTGGATTCTGTATCGCACCCGGTTCGGTCTGCGCCTGCGGGCGGTGGGTGAGAACCCGGCCGCAGTGGACACCGCCGGTGTCTCGGTGGTTGGCCTGCGGTTCGCCGCCGTCGCCATCTGTGGTGTGCTGTGCGGCATCGCAGGCGCCTATCTGGCTACGGCCTTGCAGGCAGGGTTTGTCAAGGAAATGACCGCCGGTCGTGGATTTATCGCCTTGGCCGCCCTGATCTTTGCCAAGTGGCGCCCGTGGCATGCCATGTGGGCCTGCTTGCTGTTTGGTCTGCTGCAAGCGATCGCGCTGCGGTTCCAAAATATCGACCTGGGTGGCGTCGTGATTCCCGTGCAGGTGATGGACGCCCTGCCCTATATTCTGACGGTGGTGATCCTTGCCGGCTTCGTCGGCAAAGCCATCCCGCCTCGGGCAGGCGGAGAACCCTACGTCAAGGAGCGCTGATAAGGCCAGTTCCGAACTGAGTTTCAGTCCTGTTCGCTGCGGAGCGGCATGCAGAGTTGATTTTGCATGCCGCAACCGTTCTAAGAGGGTATGAGTGTGTACCTTCCTGCAAACTGGCAGTTGCCCGCAGACCCGATCAGCGCAAACAGGCAGGTCTGGTCGTATGTGCCGATTAGTCACATTCAATTTTTTAAATATTTAGGCGAATGCGACGCTATGGCGTTGCGCCTCTCAACTCAGTGCGACTAGAAGAGCCCATGCAGATATACCTTCCCATCGCCGAAGTCTCAGTAAACGCCTTTCTCTTGTTGGGGTTGGGCGGCATGGTTGGCATCCTGTCCGGAATGTTCGGTGTCGGTGGCGGCTTTTTGATGACCCCGCTGCTGTTCTTCATCGGTATTCCGCCGGCGGTGGCTGTTGCTACCGAAGCCAATCAGATCGTCGCATCATCCTTTTCCGGAGTTCTGGCACATTTCCGACGAAAGACCGTGGACCTAAAAATGGGAACGGTATTGCTGGTTGGCGGGCTTGTTGGGGCCGCTTTGGGCGTGGTTGTCTTCAACTATCTCAAAAGCCTGGGTCAGGTCGATCTGCTGGTGACACTCTGTTACGTTGTTTTTCTTGGCGTCATTGGCAGCCTGATGTTTGTCGAAAGCCTGAGGGCCCTGCGTAAAGCCAAGAAAGGCGGCGCGGCCCCTGCCAAGCGCCGGCAGCGGGGCTGGGTCCATGCCATGCCCTTCAAAATGCGTTTTCGCACCTCGGGCCTGTATATCTCGGTCATCCCGCCGGCCTTGGTCGGTCTGTGCGTTGGGGTTTTGTCGGCGATCATGGGCGTTGGCGGCGGCTTTATCATGGTCCCTGCCATGATCTACTTGCTGGGTATGCCGACCAAGGTCGTTGTCGGCACGTCGCTGTTTCAGATCATCTTTGTGACAGCCTTCACCACGATGCTGCACGCCACCACCAACTATACGGTTGATGTTGTTCTGGCGGTCTTGTTGCTGGTGGGCGGCGTCATTGGCGCCCAGATCGGAACCGTGATCGGAGCCCGGATGCCGGCGGAACAATTGCGCGTGCTGCTTGCCGCTCTGGTGCTGGCCGTATGTGGCAAGCTTGCACTTGATCTGCTTATCGAACCCGCCGAGCTCTACTCACTTGGTAGCGGCGGAGGGCACTGAGGATGCTGCGTTCGCTTATTGCCGCCCTGTGCTTGTTCTGCACGCCCGCTTTGGCAGCGGAAGAACAGGTTGTCCTTGGTCTCAGCCAGGACCGGGTTGCCATCACCGCGACATTCGACGGATCGGAGCTTCTGATTTTTGGGGCCATCAAGCGGGAAACCCCAATCCCTTCCGGCCCTCCGGTCGAAGTCATCGTCGCGGTTGCGGGTCCGTCCGAGCCTGTCACCGTGCGACGCAAGGAACGCAAGCTTGGGATCTGGGTGAACACCGACAGTGTTCTTGTCGACCTTGCACCCAGCTTTTACGCCGTTGCAACCAGCGGACCCTTTGACGACATCCTGTCCGACACCGAAGACCTGCGTTACCGAATTTCGATCGAACGCGCGATCCGCTCGGTCGGTGCCGCGATGCATATCCGGGGCGCACAGGATTTTGCAGATGCCGTAATACGAATTCGAGAACACGAGCACCTGTATTCGATCCGTGAAAACACCGTGGCAGTGGATGAACAGACCCTGTTCCGCACCTCGATCGATATGCCCGCCGATCTGACCGAAGGCGATTATTCCGCCCGGATATTCCTGACCCGTGGCGGAGAGGTCGTCTCGCAATATGAAGCGATCATTGATGTCCGGAAAGTCGGCCTGGAACGTTTTTTGTACAATATGTCCCGCCAGCAGCCCGTCTGGTACGGTCTGATGTCGCTGGTCATAGCGATTGCGGCAGGCTGGGGCGCCTCGACAGCCTTCCGGCTGTTGCGAGAAAAGTAACCGTTACCCTCGGCCGATATAGGGCATGGTCGTGGCCATGACGGTCATGAACTGCACATTGGCCTCGGGCGGCAGGCTTGCCATATGCAGGACCGAGCGCGCGGCGTCTTCCACCCCCATCGTCGGGTCTGGTGTCTCGCCCGCGGCTTGCGCCGCGTCCACAAGGCCCTGAACCATCTGCGTACGCGCATTTCCGATATCGATCTGCCCGCAGGCAATTCCAAAGCGACGCCCATCCAGCGAAAGGCTGCGCGTCAGCCCTGTAATGGCGTGCTTTGTGGCCGAATAATGTACCGAATTCGGGCGCGGAACATGTGCCGCTATCGAGCCGTTGTTTATGATCCGGCCGCCCTGCGGGTTTTGGTGACGCATGATTTTGAAAGCTTCACGCGCGCATAGGAACATGCCGTTCAGGTTCACGTTGACGCTTTGATACCAATCGTCCAGAGCGATCTCGTCGATCGTGCCGCCCGGCGCAAAGATCCCGGCGTTGTTGAACAGAACATCCAGCCGCCCGGTCCGGTCTGCAAAAGACCGAAAAGCCCGTTCAACCGCATTCGGGTCGGTCACATCCGCAGGCAGGACGATGGCTGCCTGATGCTCTTTTGCCAGAGCTTCCAGTTTGTCTTTGCTGCGCGCCAACAGCCCGACCGTCCACCCTTGGGACAGAAACAGCAGGGCCGTTGCCCGGCCGATACCTGAACTGGCACCCGTTACGATGATGGATTTCATGTCTCTTCCACCTCCAATGTCAGCGAAGCCGCCGGAATCGCCCTCAAGTCATCCACACGCAGGGGGTGCGTGGGTTTCGCCAGGCGATTGCGCACCACCCAGATCAGCCGCTCTTGCGCGCGTGTGATCGCGACATATGCCAAACGCTTCCACAATGGCTGTCCGGCCTCGGTCCGGCCCATGCGAGCGGCGGCATAGAGATCCGGAGCGAACACCTGAACCGTATCCCATTGTGACCCCTGCGCCTTGTGGATCGTCACTGCCGCCCCGTGCAAAAAGGTCGCCCCCATGCGGGCGGCATAGGGAATGAACGGCTCTTCCTCGTCCGGTTTTTCGATCTGAACAATGGACGCGGCGCTGACCTGCGGGTCTTCGGCCCCCATCACGTGAAGACGCGAGAACCCCGGCTTTCGTCCCGGCCCCAGATATACCACCTGAGCTCCTTTGATCAGCCCCCGCGCCTCAAGGTCCAGCCGTTTCTTGCGATGTTTCAAGGGCAATTCGATCCCATCACAAATAAGCGGTTCACCTTCCAGCAATTCCGTATCCGGTGCGCCGTGAACTTGCCTGAAGGCCTGTATCAAACGAATGCGCGTGGCGTTGCGCCAGACGAGAACCGGGCTTCGGGCCATCAGATCGACCTCAACCCGCTGGCCCCAGACAACCCGATCATCCCGACGGGCTGTTTCTTCGATCAGTCGCTCGAAATCCTCGAAGCCCATTGCCGGGTCAGCCAGCGCATGCGCAAGATCCAGAATTGGGTTGTCTGCATCCTGGCGGTGCACGCGCTGAAGTGTCAGCTTCCTGGGCTCGGGCAATGCCTCGAACACCATGCTGCCGGACTGATTTACCGGTGCCAGCTGAGCCGGATCGCCGAACAACAGAAGAGTCGGGAAAATCTCTTTGAGATCATCGAACTGGCGGTCATCCAGCATCGACGCCTCATCGACGAACCCGATATCCAGCGGTTCGTCACGGCGCTTCCACCCGGTGATGAAATCCGACCCTCGCAAACCGGCGGCGGCCAGCGCCCCGGGGATAGATTTGTTGTTTTGGTAAAAAGCAGCCGCACGATCCAAGGCTTCATCCGTCAAACCTTCGATATCGGGGCGTTCGTCATTGCCGGCCAGCCATTCCGCAATACGCTCGTATTCCGGATCATAGACCGGCGTGTACAATATGCGGTGAATCGTGGTCGCAGGCACGCCGCGCAATCGCAGAACGCTTGCAGCCTTGTTCGTCGGGGCCAGGATGGCAAGGCTGCGCTTGTCTTTCGATTTGCGGCTTTCATAATCGCCGGACACGATCTGAACACCCGTCTCTGCCAGTGCCTTGTACAGCTCGGCCAACAGCAGCGTTTTGCCCGATCCGGCCTTGCCGATCACGGCCATCACACCAGATTTTCCTGCGCCTGGCAGTTTCAGAAGGGCATCATCTTCGAGATCAACACCCGCTGCCCGCAGCATCTCGGCGATGCTGTCATACGCGGCGGCCTGATCATCTGAGAACGTTACATTCGGCAAGGACATGGCGCGACCCTACAGGGCCGCGCCGACCACCACCAGATGTGGATTAGCGTTTTCCGACACTTAAGCGGACAGGGCGAACCGGTGCTGTTTCTTCGGCCCGAATGCGGCCTTGAACCACATCCGAGACAGGTCGCGCGGGATGCCCGCACGCTCGGCCACCCGGTTGCAGTCGTCCGCGGAATAGGGCCACAATCCGACTGAAATCTGATCGCGCCCGCTGCCCTGGGTTCCCAGAACCTCGGGCGAGGACCCGATCAGGCGATAGATTCTGATCATCCTTGCATCGAATACGCCGGCGATATGCGTCAGGCCGAAACCTTCCATCATTTCACCGCCGCTCAACATGATGGCGCCGGCAGTATGCGGGCTGGCTGTTCGGGACAGGCAGAACCGGGTGACCTCCCAGATCAGGGGGCTGCAAATCGGCTTGCCGCCATTCAGATGACCAAAAACCTCATTGATCATCACCCGACCGGTCGTAGGCAATACACGCATCGACCCTCCGTGGCTGCCATCCGGCTCTTCCCAGATGACATAAAGCGGATTGAGATCATCGTATTCGTCCCGCTCTTCGCCCTTCTCGTTGACGTGGACATCCCACCCCAACCGGGTCTTGAACTGATCCGCACGATCTTTGAACATCCCCTCTGCCAAAGTCGGAAATCTGTGTAACTCATCGGCATATAGATAACGCAACATGACTTGTTCCCCTTGTCGTCCTGTGCAGGAACGAAGGGAGTACAGAGTCGTGGTTAATTTTGCGTGTGGAGGCCGTTCGCCTCTTAAACCACTATTAATCCCCGGCTGAGTGCCGTGGCGATTGCGTGGGTTGTGTTATGTGCGCCCAGCTTTGAGCGCGCGCTTTCAATGTAAACGCGCAACGTATGCTCGGAAATCGTCAGGGAATGGGCCACTTGGGCGCGGCTGTATCCCAACGCCAAAAGTGTGATCGCGTCGATTTCCCTTGGCGACAAGCTGCGCGGACAGTCCGGCTGTCTGTCTTTTTCAAACTCCAGCGCCTTGCGATTTATGTAATGCGCAACAAGAATCAAATCACGCCCGTAAGTCGAGATAAAGTTCTTCCAGGTTTGATCATCACAACTGTGGTTGACCGTGAACAAGGCAAACTGACCATTTGGACCCCGAATTGGGATTGAATACCCCTGATTGCCAACGCCATGGTTTTGCGCATCCAGAAGGAAGGCCTTTGCCACCTTGCCGGACCAATCCAACGACTTCCAGTCAACCGGATGAAACCGCTGGAAACACCCCAAGATCACAGGGTCGATACGGTGATAGTTTTTTTCCCTGTAGCGCTCATCCCAGGCGTCTGAATAGGTGGTGTAGCCGTATTGATCTCCGGCACCGTCAACCCAGTGATACGTCAGGTGCTCGACGTTCAACGCGTCCCGCAAACGCTCAGCTACGGCGCTGAGTTCTTCAAGCGTGTTGGTGTTTTCCAAATCCTGAAGGATTTGACCCAAATCGACCTTCGTTGCCATCCGCGGGCGCCCGTGCCTCGTTCTTCATGGACGCAATCTCGGCAGCCGCGATCAGTCTTGTGTCATCAAGCTGCTCTGCAAGCGCGCTCAAACCATTCGCAACGGCGAAAGCATTGAGGTCCGACAATACGTCCAATATCCACTCATTTTGCGCCATCAGGGTCTCTCTGAAACAGTTAACGAAGGGTTAACACAACCATAACATGTATGATCTTTTTTGGCCTATTCGCCGGTTTCTACTCCCCAAAAATAGCGATGGGAAAAATTGCAAGCATTTGAAAGATCGTCAGGGGACTGAAAAACGTAAAACACCCGCGAACCAGCAAGGTGATTCGCGGGCGTTTTTTGTCTACAACCCTGGCGGGTTGTTAGCCTGCGTCCAGGACTTCCTCGAGGGTACGCAGACCCGTACGCGGCGCCTGAACAAGAACGGACATATTGCCCGGCTTGTGCTCGTTCCGCAGCATTTTCATATGGGCCTCGGGCAGGTCATTCCACGTGAATACTTCGGACATGCAGGGGTCAAGGCGCCGCTCGACCATCAGCTTGTTCGCGGCTGCCGCCTGCTTCAGATGAGCAAAGTGCGAGCCCTGCAAACGCTTTTGGTGCATCCACATGTAGCGCACATCGAATGTACAGTTGAAACCCGATGTTCCAGCGCAAATCACGACCATACCGCCTTTTTTCACAACGAAGGTCGACACCGGGAAAGTGCTTTCACCCGGGTGTTCGAACACCATGTCAACATTGTTGCCTTTGCCGGTTATGTCCCAGATCGCCTTGCCGAATTTGCGGGCCTCTTTGAACCATTCGGCATATTCCGGTGTGTTGACCGTGGGCAATTGACCCCAGCAGTTGAAGTCACGACGGTTCAGAACGCCTTTGGCGCCCAGACCCATAACGAAATCACGCTTGCTTTCGTCTGAAATCACACCGATCGCATTTGCGCCTGCGGTGTTGATCAATTGGATCGCGTAGGACCCTAGACCGCCCGACGCACCCCAGACCAGGACATTCTGACCCGGTTTCAGATCGTGCGGTTCGTGGCCAAACAGCATCCGGTACGCGGTTGCCAGCGTCAGGGTGTAGCACGCCGCTTCTTCCCATGTCAGATGCTTGGGGCGCGGCATAAGCTGCTGTGCCTGCACGCGGGTGAACTGGCTGAACGAGCCATCCGGTGTTTCATAGCCCCAGATCCGCTGGCTGGGCGAATACATCGGATCACCGCCGTTGCATTCCTCGTCGTCGCCGTCGTCCTGGTTGCAGTGGATCACAACCTCATCGCCAACTTTCCAGCGCTTCACCTTGTCGCCAACGGCCCAAACGATGCCCGACGCATCCGAACCCGCGATGTGGTAGGGTGCTTTGTGGCCGTCAAACGGGCTGATCGGCTGCCCCAGAGCGGCCCAGACGCCGTTGTAGTTGACCCCTGCGGCCATAACCAGAACCAGCACTTCGTTGCTGTCCAGGGTCGGAACATCCACAACTTCCTGCTGCATGGCGGTGTTCGGCTCACCATGACGTTCTTTGCGAATGGCCCAAGCGTACATTTGCTTTGGGACATATCCCATGGGTGGGATTTCACCCATTTCATACAGATCTTTTTCAGGTGCCTCGTACGACGCGATACCACTTTCGGTGTCCAAAGCCATGCCGGCCTCCTCTGTTCAGTGCCTTTGCCGCGACGCAGAATCGCGCGCTTCACAGACTGGAATATTGGGCGCTGAGTAATATTGCAACCGTTTTTGGCACCATATTGTAATTTTATGACCCAGCGGTTGCAGAAAGCTATTTTGCGGATGCAGAAACCCATTCACCTGAACCCGCCGGGACGGATGCGGCGTAATAGTCCAGAAGATCGCCGCGCTGACCCGATACGGACAGCATGTTCCCCTGTCGGTTCAGAATCCGGCGTTCAACCAGTTGATCCAAAGCATTTGATATGGCCTGCGAATTGTCCTTGGTCTGCGGGTCATCGCGCTCCATCATCTGTCGAATTTGTGACAGCACGTCTTCTTCAGACATCGGGCCGTTGTCGCGCACCAGCAAACAGGCCGCTGGTGCCGGCACCAGCGGAATAGCATGCTGGATACGTTGCATCAGCGCCCGGGCCAAATCCGTCATCATGTCGTCGCTGCCCTCGGCCCGGAATTCCTTGAGAGAGATCGGCCTGCCGTACCGGACGGACGCCAGACCGAACCGCTTGTATCGGCCGATCAAACGACGCCAGATCTGTTTCACTATCCAGCGCGTGATGACGCCGATCCGCGCGCGAAACCGCCGCTCTGTTCCAAGTGCCGCGCGGGTCAGGATGGTGTCTTCCAAAACACGGTCGTAATTCAGGGCAACCGGGACAAACACCACATCGCGCCCTTGTGGCGATGTTCCATCCATAATGTATTTGAGCAGTCCAAGCTTGGGGCGCGCAATGGCCCCGGTCAGGCTCAGCCCGCCTTCTGGAAACATGGCTTGAGTTACGCCGGCTTCGGTTGCGTGGCGCACATAGGTGGACAGAACCTGACGATAGAGTTCGCTGCCGGACTTGCGCCGGATAAAATACGCCCCCATCGCCCGGATCAATCGGCTGAGCGGCCAGACCCGGGCCCACTCTCCGACAGCATAAGACAGCGCAGAATGCCGGGCTGCAAGATACGTGACCAAAACGTAATCCATGTTGCTCCGGTGGTTCATGACAAAGACAACCGTAGCTTCGGGATCAATGTTCCTGACGGATTCTTCGTCCTGATAGCTAAGCCGTACCTCGTAGAATGTGTTGCTCAGCAAGCGGGCCAGCCGGATCGCAAAGCTGAAATAGGCGAAGGCCGAAAAGGACGGAACGATCTCTCGGGCATAACGACGTGCCTGCTCCGAGGCGACGGCCTCGGGCATGCCGGTTTCACGGGCATGTTGCTGAACCGCCTGGCCAACCTGCGGATCATAGATCAAGCGCTGGATCATGTCATGTCGACGCGCCAGCTTGAAAGGCTGGATTGGGCGTTGAAGGCGCTGGTTCAGTCGCGCCACCGCGCGTTCCAACCTGCGACGGAAAAACCAGCGAACCGACGGAAACAGGAAATGCGATGCGAAAGTGACCATGGCAAAGACCACGATCAGCACAAAAAGCCAAAGCGGAAGTTCCACGGTTTGCGTCATGGCGGCAGATTGCCACCAATCACAGCCGCCCACAATCTGAACAATTGCGGCATGCCGCAACGCAGCGAATTGACATGTCCCGAAAATTGCGCTTTAGAACCTCAAGACGAAATTTTATTGCCCACTGAAACGCGAGGCCCCGCTATGACGCAGACGCAGAAAGATCGCCCCTGGCTCATCCGAACCTATGCCGGTCATTCCACGGCCAAAGCCTCGAACGCGCTCTATCGGGGGAATCTTGCGAAAGGCCAAACCGGCCTGTCCGTGGCCTTCGATCTGCCCACGCAAACAGGCTATGACAGCGACCACACCTTGGCCCGCGGAGAAGTCGGCAAGGTCGGTGTGCCGGTCTGTCATCTGGGCGACATGCGGGTTCTGTTCGACCAGATCCCGCTGGAGCAGATGAACACCTCGATGACGATCAACGCCACTGCGCCATGGCTTTTGGCGCTTTATATCGCCGTCGCCGAGGAACAAGGCGCGGATGCATCCAAACTACAGGGCACGGTTCAAAACGACCTGATCAAGGAATACCTGAGCCGCGGCACTTATGTTTGCCCGCCCAAGCCGTCGCTCAAGATGATCGCGGACGTGGCCGAGTATTGCTATACCAATGTTCCGAAATGGAACCCGATGAACGTGTGCTCGTATCACCTGCAAGAGGCGGGTGCGACGCCAGAGCAAGAACTGGCCTATGCCCTGGCCACTGCCATCGCCGTGCTGGACGAATTGCGCCCACGTGTACCTGCCGAGGATTTCCCGGCGCTCTGCGGTCGCATTTCCTTTTTTGTGAATGCTGGCATCCGCTTTGTCACTGAAATGTGCAAAATGCGTGCCTTCGTGGATCTTTGGGATGAGATCCTGCAACAACGCTATGGTGTTGAAAATCCGAAATTCCGTCGATTCCGCTATGGCGTGCAGGTGAACTCTCTGGGTCTGACCGAGCAGCAGCCCGAAAACAACGTCTATCGCATCCTGATCGAGATGCTGGCCGTAACCCTGTCGAAGAATGCACGAGCCCGAGCGGTGCAGTTGCCCGCCTGGAACGAAGCGCTCGGTCTGCCGCGCCCGTGGGACCAGCAGTGGTCGATGCGGATGCAGCAGATCCTGGCCTACGAAACCGATCTGCTGGAATACGAAGACCTGTTCGATGGCAACCCCGCTGTCGATGCCAAGGTAAAAGAGCTGAAAGAAGGCGCGCGGGCCGAACTGGCCAACCTGGATTCGATGGGCGGCGCGGTCGCTTCGATCGAATACATGAAGTCCCGACTGGTGGATTCCAACGCTGAACGCCTGAACCGGATCGAGCGCAACGAAACCGTTGTCGTCGGTGTGAACAGATGGATCGAAGGCGAGGCATCACCCCTTCAAACCGAAGACGGTGGCATCATGGTTGTTGATCCTGCCGTGGAACAAGAACAGATCGACCGCCTGAATTCGTGGCGCGCAGAACGGGACGAAGCGGCCGTAGCAGCGGCCCTGGCCGCGCTGCGCGAAGCGGCACAGACCGGGGCAAACATCATGGAACCGTCCATTGCCGCCGCAAAGGCCGGCGCGACGACGGGCGAATGGGCCGAAGAAATGCGCAAAGTCTACGGAACCTATCGCGGCCCAACCGGTGTTTCGGGGTCTGTTTCGAACAAGACCGAAGGGCTGGACGACCTGCGTGCCGCCGTTGATGCCGTCAGCGACAAGCTGGGCCGGCGTCTGAAGTTCCTTGTAGGCAAACCCGGGCTGGACGGCCATTCCAACGGTGCCGAACAGATCGCCTTCCGTGCCCGCGATTGCGGTATGGACATCAGCTATGAGGGCATTCGCCTGACACCCGAAGAAATCGTTGCGGCCGCTCGCGAAGATGACGCGCATGTCATTGGATTGTCGATCCTGTCCGGCAGCCACCTGCCACTGGTCAATGACGTCATGGAACGTCTGCGGCAGGCGGGGTTGTCTCATATCCCAGTCGTGGTGGGTGGCATTATTCCGGACGAAGATGCCGAAAAACTGAAATCCATGGGTGTGGCCAAGGTCTACACCCCGAAAAACTTCGAACTCAATTCGATAATGGGCGATATTGTTACTCTGGCGGATCCGCGGAACCTCGCCGCAGAGTAAATTAGCTGCAAGGCACTTTTTCTCCTGTTTCCGTCTCTGAAAAATTCGGGATGGAATAAGCAGGTATTTGGAATTACGGTGCGCGCTCATGTGCACCGTAATTATTATCTGATGGAGAAGAATGATGGGGATCAATCTTGAGAATATGTCACGCAAAGACCTTTTGGCTTTGCGCAATGACATTGAAAACGCTTTGATCAGGGCAGAAAAACGCGAACGTCAGGAAGCTTTGAAAGCCGCAGAAAAGGCTGCGGCAGAATTCGGCTTCTCTTTGTCTGAACTGTCCGGAGAAGCATCGCGCAGCGTTAAGCCAACAAAAACAAAGGCTAAATACCGTAATCCGGAAAATCCCGATCAAACCTGGACCGGACGCGGCCGCAAACCTCAATGGGTGCATGACGCGCTGGCCGCAGGCGTGGATATTTCTGATCTGGAAATCTAATCTGAGCGTTTTTGAAAATGACAATTCATATTGGCGCCGAAAAAGGCGAAATAGCTGAAACCGTTCTTTTGCCCGGTGATCCCTACCGGGCGAAATGGGCGGCCGAAACGTTTTTGGACGATGTCAAACAGGTCAATAACGTTCGGGGAATGCTCGGCTTTACCGGAAACTGGAAGGGAAACCCCGTAACAATTCAGGGAAGCGGCATGGGAATGCCGTCTCTTTCCATTTATGTAAACGAGTTGATCCGCGATTACGATGCGAAAACCCTGATCCGCATCGGATCCTGCGGGGGGATGCAGGACAGCGTCAAAATTCGTGACGTTATTCTGGCCATGACATCAACCACGCTGAGCACGCCGTCGCGCGGCATCATGAAAGAGCTGAACTTTGCACCCTGCGCCGATTGGGGGCTGCTGCAAGCTGCCGCCACGGCGGCTGCCGCCAAGGGAACGCCGACCCATGTTGGTGGAATTTACTCGTCAGATGTCTTTTATGACGAGCGTCCAGATCTCAATGAACAGATGGTGCGTCACGGCATTCTGGGGGTCGAGATGGAAGCGGCCGAACTTTACATCCTGGCGGCGCGCCACAAATGCCGCGCCTTGGCCGTTCTCACTGTTTCCGACCACCTGTTGACCGGAGAGGCTCTGCCATCATCAGAACGTGAAAGCAGCTTTGGTGAAATGGTGGAAATCGCGCTTCAGACTGCGTTCCCCAACAGCTGATGGTGGGCAGGCACGAGGAGCCGGGTGCCTGCCGTTGCTAACGCCCGTGCGAGCGATCATAACCATTGCTCGCAGGGCTGTCCCACCCCTTCAAATCACCATTGGCAGGCGCGAACACCTCGACCAGCAAGGGGTAGCATGCAGCCGTGTCCGAGGAATGCTCCGAGGAACAATCTCCGCCCGGGCAGGCGCTGAGGTTGCCCAGCAAATCAATCTCGGCAAAAAATTCCAGAAAATCTCCGGGGCGCACGGGTGAGGCTTTCATGAAGTACTGACCCGTGTCGCGGGTGAAACCGGTACACATGAAAACGTTCAGTACGTCGTGCACCGCTGGTTCGGCTTCGGCCAGCGGAATATTGAGGTGATCCGCAAGCGCGCGGGTCAGGTTGGAATGGCAACAATGGTGGTATTGCGTACCGGACAAAAGGTTGCCCGTATACGGATCGCATCGCGTACCGATGACGTCATGAACCGACCCCCCATAGGAATCGATCCCGTACCACTCCAGCGTATCCGCAATAATCGTGGCCATCGGGCGCAGATGAGGAAAACTGGACCACATCCGCTCTCCGGTGGTCAGATGCGTGCCATGCAGCGCCCGGGTTTTTCCGGAATAGAAGCGTTCTGAAAGGTCGTTTCGGTTCCAGAGGTTCAGATCGCCAACCTGCGGCCCCTCGACGGAAGTGATGCGAAAGAAATGGCCGGCAGGCACTTCAAAACAACGCGCATCGCGTGGCGGCACCAGCACTTCGCCCGTTTTGCTTGCGCGTGCTCGAAGGGACTTCATCCAAGGTACATCCGGTCGCGGCAATGCCTCGTTCGGGTAACAGATGACAGGAGCAACCGCGCGACGGGCTTCGGCGTCTTCAGGAGGGTGGAGAGTGTTTTCTGAAACGGTCATGCCGGGCAGAGTGGCGCATTATTCAGCCCTCGGAAAGCCCTATCTTTCAGGGATCACGCGCCTTCAAACACTGCAAAGGTTGGTCCAGTGCAGTGATTTCGGCACCGCAGAAGCTGCACCGCCAGATGCCGTGGCTCTTGTCCTGCCGCCACCTGCAATCACGTGTCAGCCCGGAATGGCGCGAGCGCCAGAGGAAATAGGCAAACACGCCGGCCGCCAGAAGAAGCAGAAGAACAGGCATCCCTCTGCTTTGCCGATAAACCGTCAGTTTGCAAGCCTTGCCGCCTGTATCAGGCTGCGTTTGCGTATTCGAAAAGCTCTGGTTCCTTGTCAGACTTCGCGGGTTCGGGCGTGTAATAGGCCCATGCCTGTTCAAGCAGTTCCAGCGCGTTTTGGGCGTCGGTTTTCCGTTCGGATGTGTCTTTGCTCATTGGAGTGATCCTGACTAAAGCTCATCACTCCTCCCTGCCCAAAAAATAAGGCAATGCAGCCGGGGCTGCATCGCCCAATTTTGCAAGATGGACATGCGAAAATCGCAAGTCGGGCCTGTGTTTAGACCGCGCGCTCGACCATCATCTTCTTGATCTCGGCAATCGCCTTGGCCGGGTTCAGACCTTTCGGGCAGGTCTTGGCACAGTTCATGATGGTGTGACAGCGGTAGAGCTTGAACGGATCTTCCAGCTCATCCAGACGTTCACCGGTGGCTTCATCCCGGCTGTCGATGATCCAGCGATAGGCATGCAGCAAGGCCGCGGGGCCAAGATAACGGTCGCCATTCCACCAGTAGCTGGGGCATGAGGTCGAGCAGCTGGCGCACATCACGCATTCATAAAGACCGTCCAGCTTCTTGCGGTCTTCGATGGACTGTTTCCATTCTTTCGCAGGGCGATTGGTTTTGGTTTCCAGCCACGGCATGATGGACGCATGCTGGGCATAGAAATGAGTCAGATCAGGGATCAGGTCCTTGACCACCGGCATATGCGGCAGCGGATAGATTTTCACATCGCCCTTGATCTCATCCATGCCATAGATACAGGCCAGCGTGTTGATCCCGTCGATGTTCATCGCGCAAGATCCACAGATGCCTTCGCGGCAAGACCGGCGGAACGTCAGGGTCGGATCGATCTCGTTTTTGATCTTGATCAGCGCGTCCAGCACCATCGGACCACACGTATCCATATCAACGAAATAGGTGTCGACACGCGGGTTCTGCCCGTCATCGGGGTTCCAACGATAGATCTGGAACTTGCGCACGTTCGTGGCGCCGTCCGGCTTTGGCCAGGTCTTGCCGGTGGTAATCCGGGAATTCTTGGGCAGGGTCAGTTGAACCATGTCAATTCTCCATTCAGCACAAGGCCGCCTTTCAGCCTGTCCGGGCGCATTCAGACGCCCCTCGGTTGTAATGCCCCCAATGGGCGATGTTCACGTCGAAATCCGGCGAAAGCCAATCCGCAAGGCTTTGCGGATCGTCCCGGTCGATATCAAAGCGCAGAAAGCGCGGGTTGTCGTCAAAGAAAGCTTCGACCTCGGAATGGTGCACGTCATACATATGCGCCCAGCCCCGTTTTACCTCGTCGGCCGTCTGTCCATTGGCCTTGCAGCATCGCTCTAGGTACCTACCGCCGGAATGGTTGGCACGTGATGCGATCCAGTCATCGCGATTGCGCGTGTTCAGCAAGAAATAGGCGTCGGGGTAAGCCGCGTGCAGCTCTCGAAAGAACCGCGCGCCGTCCAGCATGAAGCGCGAATTGACAAAGGCGATATCGGTGAAGGCCCGGACGGCACCGAACCCATCCAGTGGTCTGCGCCCCATGGCAATATTGGTTACCATGCGGTGTGCAAGGTTTAGACCCTGTTCATCTTCCCAATGCACCGAAGGAATCCCGTTGTTCTGAAACAGCTTGTGAAACGAGGTCGTCGCGCAGCGGTTCAAGCCGATCAGGATGATCTTGGGATCGCTTTGCCCGGATTGGAGTTTCTCGACCGTCATTGCAAGCACCAGCAAGGCATATGCCGCGATGCGCCTGGGATTTCACCATGACTTGCGCTTTTTTGAACGCCCTTCCGGAATGTGACTGGATCAAAAGCGGCTTGTTTGGCTTTCCGGGTCGATATGGTGCTTGCGCCAGTCACACGTTCAACTCCGCTCGAACACTTTGAACGCGGCAAAGCTGTTCTTTGAGGCATGCGCATGCCCTTTGACGGCAAACGGGTTCTCTTCTTCACAATAGAGCTGCCAGCCGGGCATGAATTCTTCAACCCACAGGGAATACGGGCGATGGCGCACATGCTGGTTGGAAGGGTTCTGGTCAAAATCAGACGAATAGATAACGACAAAACGCTTTGCCAGCCCGAACAACCGCCGCATGTAGTTCTCGAAAACGCTGTCTTCGGTCAGATGATAAATGACATCCAGCGAAAGAGAAACGTCATGCGGCTCAACCTCGGAATCGGCGTTTTTGAACACCCAATTGGGGCGGGATCGAAAAACTTCGTTGCAGCGACGAACGCAGAGGTCCGAGACATCAAGACCGGTATATTTCGGGATATCAAACAATTGCGCCTGATTTCCGTCGCCCGATCCCAATTCTACAACCGAGTCCACGCCTTCCATCTCGACCATCGTGTTGATGAAATTCGCTTTGTAGACGGCAAGACGCCCGTAAGACCCCGCTCCCGAGGTCTTGCCGCGCTCATATCGGCGTTGCCAATAATCGGTCGAAGAAAACTCTGCCATCTCGCCCCTGTTCCTGACCAGCCTTTAGAACGTCCGCGCTTTGGGCGCGATTTTCTGCAAGCTGATACCGCCTTGGTCCTCGGTCGTCAGCGGATCAACGATGACCGGACGATAGCTGAGCTCAACCTTGCTGCCCTCAACCCGGCTGACCGTGTGAACACGCCAGTTTTCGTCATCACGCTCGCTGAAGTCCTCATGCGCGTGGGCCCCTCGGGATTCCTTGCGGGCCTCGGCGCCGACGATGGTGGCAAGCGCGTTTGGCATCAGGTTGGTCAGTTCAAGGGTTTCCATCAGATCGCTGTTCCAGACCAACGAACGGTCTGTGACCTTCAGGTCGTCCATCTTTGCGGCAATCGCCGTCATCTTCTCGACGCCTTCGGCCATGGTCTTGGCGGTTCGGAACACGGCCGCATCCGCCTGCATGGTCTTTTGCATCTCAAGCCGAAGATCAGCGGTTGGGATTGAACCGCTGGCGTTACGCACCGCATCAAAACGGTCAAACGCCTTGTCGACCGACGCCTGGTTCAGAACCGGGTTGGGGGATTCGGCGTCGACAACCTTGCCAGCCCGGATCGCTGCCGCCCGGCCAAAGACCACAAGGTCAATCAGCGAGTTCGACCCCAGTCGGTTCGCACCGTGGACCGAGGCACAACCGGCTTCGCCAACGGCCATCAAACCGGGAACGACCGCAGTCGGATCGTCGGAAGTCGGGTTCAGAACCTCACCCCAATAGTTCGTGGGGATACCGCCCATGTTGTAATGCACGGTGGGCAGAACCGGGATCGGTTCCTTGGTGACATCCACACCCGCAAAAATCTTGGCGCTTTCCGAGATGCCGGGCAGGCGCTCCGCCAGAGCCTCGGCAGGCAAGTGGCTGAGGTTCAGGTGAATGTGATCCCCTTCGGCCCCTACGCCACGTCCCTCGCGGATTTCCATGGTCATCGAGCGCGAAACGTAATCGCGCGGTGCGAGGTCCTTGTACTGGGGCGCATAGCGCTCCATGAACCGTTCACCTTCCGAGTTTGTCAGGTACCCGCCCTCGCCGCGCGCGCCTTCGGTGATCAGACAGCCCGAACCGTAGATGCCGGTGGGGTGGAACTGAACGAATTCCATATCCTGCAAGGCCAGCCCAGCACGGGCCACCATGCCGCCGCCATCACCGGTGCAGGTATGGGCCGAGGTCGCACTGAAATAGGCACGGCCGTAGCCACCCGTAGCCAGCACCACCATCTTGGCGTTGAAGACATGCATGGTGCCATCGTCCAGCTTCCAGCAGACGACACCCTGACACTGACCGTCTTCGGACATGATCAGGTCGATGGCGAAATACTCGACATAGAACTCGGCGTTGTTCTTGAGCGACTGTCCGTACAGAGTATGTAGGATCGCGTGGCCGGTCCGGTCGGCGGCTGCACAGGTGCGCTGTACCGCAGGACCTTCTCCGAATTCAGTGGTGTGTCCACCGAAGGGGCGCTGATAAATCTTGCCCTCTTCCGTCCGGCTGAACGGAACGCCATAGTGCTCCAGCTCGTAGACCGCCTTGGGCGCCTCGCGGGCGAGGTACTCCATCGCGTCGGTATCGCCCAACCAGTCCGAGCCCTTGACGGTATCGTACATGTGCCATTGCCAATGATCGGGGCCCATATTCGACAGCGACGCGGCAATGCCACCCTGCGCGGCCACGGTATGAGAACGGGTTGGGAAAACCTTGGTCACGCAGGCCGTACGCAGGCCTTGTTCCGCCATACCCAATGTCGCCCGCAGACCGGCCCCACCGGCGCCGACAACGACCACGTCATATTCATGCGTTTCGTATTCGTATGCAGCCATTTCTTTCAGCTCCGGGAATTAAAGGGCAATGCGCGCGATGGCGAAGATGCCGGCCGCGGCCGCACCGTAGGACAGGCAGGTCACCAGAATGATCAGGACCTTCTCAAGCGTGCCGTGAACATAGTCTTCAAGCATCACCTGCGCACCGTCTGCGAAGTGTTTGAAGCCAACCGCCAGCGTCAGTGCTGCCACGATGGCCGGGAAGGGCCGCGAGTAGTATTCAAGTACCACGTCAAACGGCTGACCCAGAACCGGGCCGAAGGTGAAAACAAACAAAGGCACAAGGATCAGCAGAGCCACCGAGCTGACTTTCATCGCCCAGAAATGAGCGGTGCCGGATTTCGCCGAGCCAAGGCCAGTGGCGCGTTTGCGGTCGGTCAGATAACGCATGTAAGGCCTCCAATCACGCGACGATGACAAGGGTCAGAAGGGTCAGCACGACCGATCCGATGACGACGGCCCAGCCCAGCTTTGTCGCTGTGGGAAGGTCCAGCCCAATCGCATTGTCCCAGATCAGGTGCCGTACACCGGCCAGCGTGTGATACCAAAGACCCCAAACGGACAGAGCCATCACCAGATCGCCAAGCACCGAAGTAATCACTCCGTTCGCAACGGCGAAGGCCTCGGGCGACGTTGCTGCGGCCAGAAACCACCAGACGATCAGCAGCGCCGCCAGCAGTAGCGCGTTTCCGGTGATGCGTGTCAGGATGGATGTGACCGACGTCAGCTGTGGACGATAGATCGACAGGTGCGGCGAAAGTGGGCGGTTGCCCCGATTTACATCGGCCATGGCGGCTCCTTTTCGGTTGGCTACCGAACGTTTTACTGTTTTTTGCGACACTGTCACGTGCTGCGGGTGCAAAAACCACTAAATTCAGCGCAATTTGACGGATTATTCCGGTATGTGATCACACAAAATATTGTCGTGATCACATTTAACATTCCCCTTCATCAATGTTAGCGATTTCAAGACCAAAGGCATGTGATCACGAATCTCCTGACTGTCATTTCAGGCCTGCCGTTTGCTGCGTCACTTCGCGCAGCAGTTTCTTGCGAATTCGTTCCGGGTAGTCCGCGAAGCCCGAGGCCGAAACGACAAAAGCGCCTTCACCCACGATGACATTCTCAAAGAAATAGGCCGTCAGGTCCGGTTCACTTTCTTCGATGGCCAACGCATTGACGACAATGCCGCGGTTGCGCAAAGCCGCGTGAACTTGCGTCGGTTCGACGCCTTCATTGGATACGCCGTCCCCCGACAGATCGATCAGTCGCCGTTTGCAATCGGAAACGGACTCAAATGCGTCCAGCGTCGTGTGCAGCGCCTCGCCAATCGCTGTCGAGAAGTTCCGCCAGATGCGTGGATCTTCGGCAACCTGATCGGCAAAACGATCCAGCGCCGCGAAACTGTCAACTCGGGTCCAGGGGATCGTGACCTGCTGGCGCGACGACCCGGTCCATTGCACCAGCATCAACTGCGCCTGACCACGAACCAATGCCTCGGACACGATCGGGTCACGCAGACCAGCGGCCAGCCCGTCCATCTGGATACGAAACTCGCTGGCGTCGACAGAGCCGGAAACGTCAACCGCCAGGGCCAGCGCCAGATCGCAGGCCTGAGCCGCCGGCGCCAGACAAACGCTGGTCAATATCGCGCGCAGAATATGCATGTTGCAAGCCTAGCACGGCTTGCACGCGAATGGCTCACATTACCGTCAGCACGCCTATTGCGGCATGAGCGCCCAATAGTCGAGGTCCAGAAGCACATCCGGCAAATACCGGCCCTCGTCATTCTTCAAAACGAACGGATCGCCACCCTTTGTCGCCACCAGACGCAGGCGGATCGCACCCACGCCGGGAACACCGGTTTCTGCCTTATCCAGAACTTCGGACCAGGCCTTGATCGTGTCGCCCGCGAAACACGGATTGGCATGCGCGCCGCCATTCAGGCCGACAATCATCTGCGCGTTCGCAAGCCCATTGAACGACAATGTCCGCGCCATCGAGATCACGTGCCCGCCATAGATCAACCTGCCTTCCGGGCGGAACGTCAGGTCGAAATGCACCTTGGCGGTGTTCTGCCACAATCGCGTGGCCAGCATGTGTTCGGCCTCTTCCACGGTGACGCCGTCCACGTGGTCGATTTTCTCTCCGATTTCATAATCGCCCCAACGATGCGCTTCACCGGCCAAAGCGAAATCGTAATTCGAGAAATCCAGACCTTCGGGCACGATCAGATCCTGGGGCGTCAAGGCCTTCTTCAATTCGGGAACAACCGTTTCGGGCGCTGGCGCATTCACGTCTGCCTTGCGCACCATCACCCAACGGACATATTCGATGACGACTTCGTCCAATTGGTTCAATCCACGGGTGCGGACCCAGACGACACCTGTTTTCCCGTTGGAATTCTGTTTGACGCCAATCACCTCGGACACAGATCGCAGGGTATCACCGGCATAGACGGGTTTCAGCCAACGGCCTTCGCCATAACCAAGATTGGCTACCGCGTTCAACGAGACATCCGGAACCGTTTTACCGAAAACCAGATGAAACGCCGCCAGATCATCAAGCGGACTTTCCGGCAAACCGCAATCCCGGGCAAATTCGTCCGAGGAATACAGCGCGTGACGCGCGGGATAAAGCGCGTGATACAAACCGCGTTCGCCCTCGGTCACTGTGCGCGGCACGGCGTGTTGCAACACCTGCCCTACGGAATAATCCTCGAAAAATCGGCCCGGATTTGTTTTTACCATTACTGCTGTCCCAGTTTCATGTCGGGGGAATAGTCGGCTTCGACCTCTTTGGTCACAGCCTGCGCACACCGCATTACATTGTTGGCTGAGTCAAAGGCATAGGACGGGTCGCCGTGCAGCTCCCATCCCTTCGCCAGCGCATCTGACACCTTGTGGCAGAAGGCTGACGTGTCTTCTTCGGTCAACAAACGATAGAGTTTCGCCATGGGGTCAGGTCCTCATGAGCCAAACGGAGACGGTCCGACCAGGCCGTGGATATATCCGATAATCACCAGCAGCACGATCGACGCCACAAAGAACATCGCATCCTTGCCATAGGTTCCCGGTTCACCGGGCGTCCAGTCGGGTTCGGCCTTGTTGATCACAACAACTTCGACCACGGCCCATGCCAGAAGACCGCCGAACAGGATGATCGAGGCCAGATCTCCGTTCACCAGCAAATGCGCAAAGGCCCACAGCTTGAATCCACCAAGCATCGGATGGCGAAGCTTGTTCAGCACCCGGCCTTTTGTGCCCGCGGGGCTCATCATGAAAATCGCGATCAGAACCAACAGATTATTGACGTGAATCAGGAAGGTCGGCGGCGCCCAGACATAAATGAAGTCGGTCATGCGATAGCCGAACACCATCAACAGGATCGACGCGACCAGCGCCAGGGCTACTGCCCCCTTGCCCCCGTCGCCCATCGCGGCGCGGCGTTCAGGCGCCACGCGTTTGAACAGATGCGCGGCCCACCACAGCGCCACGCCCAAAATCAGAAGAACAAAGCCCATGCTGGCTTACCCCGCTTGCAAAGCTGAAATCGCCTCTGCTTTTGCCAGAATTTCACGGGCCGTTGCAACGTGCAGGTTTTCAACGATCTTGCCATCCACGACGGCAACACCCTGCCCTTGCGCTTCGGTCTCTTCGAATGCCGAAATTTGGCGGCGGGCCAGATCGATCTCGTCATCCGATGGTGCGAAGGCCGTGTTGGCCACATCGACCTGGGCCGGATGGATCAGTGTTTTGCCGTCAAAGCCCATGTCGCGACCCTGCGCACACTCGGCGGCCAGACCCTCGGCTTCCTTGAATGCGTTGTACACGCCATCGATGATGATCAGCCCTTCGGCCTTGGCGGCCAACAGGCACAGACCCAGCGAAGTCATCATCGGCAGGCGATCGGGACGAAAGCGGGTTTGCAGTTCTTTGGCCAGATCGTTTGTGCCCATCACGAACCCGGCCATCAGCGGATGCGCGGCGATCTCGGCAGCGTTCAGCATTCCGCGCGACGTTTCCATCATGGCCCAGATCGGCAATTCTCCGGTGATCGCCGCCAGAGCATCCACGTCAGCCGCCGAATTCACCTTGGGCAACAGGACAACATCGGCATCCATGTCGCGCACCGCCTCGGCATCGGCACGCCCCCATTCGGTGTCCAGCCCATTGATCCGGACGATCTTGACCCGCGCACCATAGCCCCCAGCGGCCAAGGCCCCTTTCAGCGTTTCGCGAGCGTTTTCTTTTTCGTCCGCTGCAACTGCATCTTCCAGATCGAAGATGATCGCATCCACAGGCAAAGAACGGGCCTTGTCCAGGGCCCGGTCCCTCGAACCAGGAATGTAGAGAACCGAACGATAGGGGCGCAGACGAGGATCCATGGACCACTCCCATTGAAATAAAGTTGCGCGGAATGGGACATTTTTTGCAGGAAAGTTCAAGCACAAAATCGCCGCACCGCAGCAAACCCGACGCAACGTGCGTTCCCTTAACCGGATTTCGTCCCTTGCCACCCACCCTGATCGGCAGTTGGAATCAAAAAGGGGTACGGGATGCGAAAGACGGTGTTCAAGATGACGATGGGGCTTGGGATCATGGTCCTGGCCGCGCAACATGTGCATGCTCAGGGTCAAAACTGTGCGCCCAGAGAAGCTGTACTGGAACGGTTGCACGAGGCCTATGGCGAAACGCGCAGGGGTTTGGGACTGGCCCGGAAAGGCGCCGTCATGGAGCTTTTTGCCTCGAACGAAACCGGCAGCTGGACGATCACGGTGACGTTGCCCAACGGGATCACCTGCCTTGTGGCTTCTGGTCAGGCTTTTGAAGAGGTGACCGAGGCGCTGCGACCCAATGCCTGATCAGGTAAGCGCGTCCCAGATCAGCTTGCTGCCGGTGAGCGTCAGCAGCACATAGGCAAGCCCGAAGAACAGGCGTTCGGACAACATGAAATGTGCCCGGACGCCCAGCCATGCCCCCAGGATCGCAAAGGGTGTCAGCAGCAAATCCGCCCATAACGTCTGCCATGTGAACATACCCAGATACGCATAAGGTATGAATTTCGCGATATTGATCACCCAGAAAACCAGTACCGTACTGGCTTGAAATTCCGTTTTCGTCAGGCGTTGCGACAATAGATAGACCGCTGCCGGGGGGCCACCGGCATGGCTGACGAAACTTGTGAAACCCGCGACCAGCCCGGCAAACAAACCGGAAGACGGCGGCAGTCGCCTGGCAAACCCGCGCACCCACCCTTTCGACTGCGCGATGTGCCAGATTACGAACCCGACCGAGATGCCACCAATCAGCAGACGCAACAGATCATCATCTGTTGCACGATAAAGCCACGCACCCATCGCCACACCGGGCACGGCGCCAAGGATCAGCAGACGGGAATCCGGCCAGCTCCACCGCCTCCAATAGGGACCCAAAGTGGCCACGTCGATCACCATCAAGATCGGCAGCATCAGGGCCAAAGCCTGCCCGGGCGTCAGGATCAAGGCCAGAATCGACGACGAGGCAAAGGCCACGCCGGAACCGAAACCGCCCTTTGAAATACCGGCAAAGATCACGGCAGGGATCGCCACGGCAAAAAACATCAAGTTCAATTCGAACATGTGACAGTCCCGGTTTTGGCTTGTCTCAAAGGCCGTTTAGCGCAATCAAAGCGGGGCCTGCAAACAGTATGCGGTTGTATGCCACGTCGCAGAACTCTTGCCTATTGACGTTTTAACGACTAGCACAACCGCGATTTCAATACCGACCGGATATGGAGAAATTCCAAATGGCCAGACCCAAGATTGCGCTGATCGGCGCGGGGAACATCGGCGGCACGCTCGCACATCTCGCAGCTGTCAAAGAACTGGGTGACGTTGTCCTGTTTGACATCGCAGACGGGCTGCCTCAGGGCAAGGCGCTCGACATCGCTGAATCCGGCCCTTCGGAAGGGTTCGACGCCTCGATGAAAGGCACCAGCGACTATGCCGATATCGCTGGCGCGGATGTTTGCATCGTGACCGCAGGCGTGGCCCGCAAACCGGGCATGAGCCGCGATGATCTGCTGGGCATCAACCTGAAAGTCATGAAGTCGGTTGGTGAAGGCATCGCAGCCCACGCACCCGAAGCGTTCGTTATCTGCATCACCAACCCGCTGGACGCGATGGTCTGGGCCTTGCGCGAATTCTCGGGCCTGCCGCACAACAAGGTCTGCGGCATGGCAGGGGTGCTTGATTCCGCGCGCTTTGCACACTTCCTGTCGGAAGAGTTCAACGTCTCGATGCGCGACGTCACCGCCTTCGTTCTGGGCGGCCACGGCGACACCATGGTGCCGTCGGTCCGTTACTCGACCGTTGCCGGTATTCCGCTGCCTGATCTGGTCGAGATGGGCTGGACCACGCAAGAGAAACTGGACGCCATCGTGCAGCGCACCCGTGACGGCGGCGCCGAAATCGTTGGCCTGCTGAAAACCGGTTCGGCCTATTACGCGCCTGCAACGTCGGCGATCGAAATGGCCGAAGCCTATCTGAAAGACCAGAAACGCGTTCTGCCCTGCGCGGCCTACTGCAACGGCGAACTGGGCGTAGACGGGCTCTATGTCGGTGTTCCGACTGTGATCGGCGCTGGCGGCGTCGAGCGTATCGTTGACATCAAGCTGAACGAAGACGAGCAGGCAGGGTTCGACAACTCGGTGAACGCCGTGAAGGGTCTGATCGACGCGTGCAAGGGCATCGACAGCTCGCTGGCGTAAAACAACCCTGAACTCCGAATAACAGACCGGCCCGTTTCAGGGCCGGTTTTCGTTTGGCCCGCGCATGTCCCGGTCGCAAATGTTGGCGCAAACGCCGCAAATCCCTTTTTTCGAATGTGGTTTTCTGACGCTGCGCAGTTTTTTCGAATCGTTTTGCCACATCAGAAATTTTGTGATCACACCCTAAAATCCCGTGATCACAAATGTTGAAAATCTTCGCTAAAAACCCATCGAGCATCAAAAAACCCTTTAAACTTGCCCGCTAGACACCCCTATAACGATTAAACGCAGTCAGACGGGACAGTTTCGATGAACATTCACGAATATCAGGCCAAAGCCCTCCTTCGCAGCTATGGCGCACCGGTGTCCGATGGTCGCGCCGTGTTGCGCGCCGAAGAAGCCAAAACCGCAGCAGGTGAGCTGGACGGCCCGCTTTGGGTTGTCAAAGCACAGATCCACGCAGGTGGTCGCGGCAAGGGTTCGTTCAAAGAGGCCGACGCCGGTGAAAAAGGCGGTGTTCGTCTGACCAAATCGGTTGAAGAAGCCGCCGAAGAAGCCAAAAAGATGCTGGGCCGTACTCTGGTCACGCATCAGACCGGTCCGGCAGGCAAGCAGGTCAACCGCATCTATATCGAAGCAGGCTCGGGCATCGAGCGCGAACTGTACCTGGCCCTGCTGGTAGATCGTCAAACCAGCCGCATTTCTTTCGTCTGTTCGACCGAGGGCGGCATGGACATCGAAGAGGTGGCCGCCGCAACGCCCGAGAAAATCCTGTCCTTCTCGGTCGATCCGGCCACCGGTTACATGCCGTATCACGGTCGCCGCATCGCCTTCTCGCTGGGTCTGGAAGGCCCGCAAGTCAAGCAATGCGTCAAACTGATGGGTCAGCTCTATCAAGCCTTCGTCGAGAAGGACATGGAGATGCTGGAGATCAACCCGCTGATCGTTTCCGACAGCGGCGATCTCAAGGTGCTGGACGCCAAGGTCGGCTTTGACGGCAACGCGGTCTACCGCCACCCCGACATCGCCGAGCTGCGCGACACGACCGAGGAAGACCCCAAGGAGCTGGAAGCCAGCAAATACGACCTGAATTACATAGCGCTGGATGGTGAGATCGGCTGTATGGTCAACGGTGCCGGTCTGGCCATGGCGACGATGGACATCATCAAGCTTTATGGTGCCGAGCCTGCCAACTTCCTCGACGTGGGTGGCGGCGCCACCAAAGAGAAGGTGACCGAGGCGTTCAAGATCATCACCAGCGATCCGCAGGTCAAAGGCATCCTGGTCAACATCTTCGGCGGCATCATGCGCTGTGACGTGATCGCCGAGGGCGTCGTGGCCGCGGTGAAAGAGGTCGGCCTAAAGGTTCCGTTGGTTGTGCGTCTGGAAGGAACCAATGTCGAGAAAGGCAAAGAGATCATCAACACCTCTGGCCTGGACGTGATCGCGGCGGACAACCTGAAAGACGGCGCCGAGAAGATCGTGAAAGCGGTCAAGGGTTAAGCTTGTTCAAGTGGGGCTGGCCTCGGGCCCGCCCCATCGCGGCTAAAACCAAGCTGAAAAGCATTGCCGCGCAAGGCCGAAAGAAGCAATCGATCTGATGACCATCCCCATCTTCCTCATAGGCTTGGAACGCGCCACAGGGCGGGCGCGTTTGATGGAGCAGGAGCTGCAAAAGGCAGGCCTGTCGGCGACGCGCGTCAATGCTGTTGATTGCGACGCCGCCACCCGTGAGGATTTCCTGCGCGACTGTCGGGCCGAGGGGCCGTGGGGCTATTTCCATACCAAGGACATGGCCTGCACCCTCAGCCATGCCAAAGCATGGGAGGCGCTGATCGCCTCGGGCGCGGAACAGGCGTTGATCCTTGAGGATGATGTGTTTCTGACACCGGAACTGGCAGACTGGCTGAATGATGCCTCATGGTGGCCCACAGATGCCGATATCGTCCGGTTCGAACGCTGGCGCAGCACGAAGCTTTACGTGGCACTTGGACGCAAGCGTTTGTCCCATTTGGGGCGGGAACTGCGCCTGATGCGCTCGCGCCATCCTGGTGGTGCAGCTTATGCGCTTACACGCGAAGCGGCCCGGCACTTCCTGGCCCAGAAACCCTTTGACATTACGCTGGATGGTTTGTTGTTCAACCCTTCCGCCTCGCCGGCGGCGCGCCAGACCAACATCTATCAGGTGATCCCGGCCATGGTCGAACAGGGCAACGAAGCGCCCGGCGAATACAATATGGGTGCGCCGCGCGCGCGGCCAACAGGCTGGCCCCTGATCCGGCAAAAAGCAAGGCGTGGCATCGCTGAAATCAGCAGCGGCCTGCGTACGACGGCCAACCTGGCCCTGGGACGTGCCACGCTCGAGAAAATTACCTACGCGCCGCAGGTTCTGCCGGCGACTGAACCCAATCAATCCAACACCGCCTAGAGAAAGGGACAATATGGCAGTCCTCATCGACGAAAACACCAAAGTGATCTGTCAGGGCTTTACCGGCTCGCAGGGTACATTCCACAGCGAACAGGCCATTGCCTATGGCACCAAGATGGTCGGCGGCGTCACCCCCGGCAAAGGCGGGATGGAGCATCTGGGCCTGCCCGTATTCAACTCGGTCCACGAGGCCAAGCACGTGACCGAAGCCAATGCCAGCGTGATCTATGTGCCGCCGCCGTTTGCTGCGGATTCGATCCTCGAAGCGATTGATGCCGAGATGGAAGTGATCGTCTGCATCACCGAAGGCATCCCGGTGCTGGACATGATGAAGGTGAAGCGCGCGCTGGAAGGCAGCAAATCCCGCCTGATCGGCCCGAACTGCCCCGGTGTGATTACACCCGACGCCTGCAAGATCGGCATCATGCCCGGCCATATCCACAAGCGCGGCTCGGTCGGCGTTGTGTCCCGCTCGGGCACTCTGACTTATGAGGCCGTCAAGCAAACCACCGATGTGGGTCTGGGCCAGTCCACCTGCGTGGGTATCGGCGGCGACCCGATCAAAGGCACCGAGCATATCGATGTGCTGGAATGGTTCCTGGCCGATGACGAGACCGAGTCGATCATCATGATCGGTGAGATCGGTGGCTCGGCCGAGGAAGAAGCCGCGCAGTTCCTGGCGGATGAGGCCAAGAAGGGCCGCAAGAAGCCGACCGCCGGTTTCATCGCAGGCCGCACAGCCCCTCCGGGCCGCCGTATGGGCCACGCAGGCGCGATTGTCGCCGGTGGCAAAGGCGGCGCCGAAGACAAGATCGAAGCCATGCGCTCGGCCGGTATCGTCGTGGCCGAAAGCCCGGCGCAGCTGGGCGAAGCCGTGCTGGAAGCGATTGGGTAAGTGACCAAGAACCGGGCATATGCTTTTGGGGCAACGCCCGGCTCGGGGGTGGGCGAGACGCGCCCGCCCATCAATCCTGAAGTTTGCCTTTGGCAATTCCGGGCGGAACAGTAACGATGGGACCAAAGCAAGCCATATCGACCGGCATCCGAAAGACATTTGTCTTTTCGGGCAGAGCGTCGCGTTCTGAGTTTTGGTGGTTTGCCCCTATTGCAATTGTTTTGCCGATCTCCGCCGCATTACTGTTTGACTGGAGCGTTCTCGTAAACTGGGGCACCTCGAGGCTTTTGGTGATCACCGCCGCGTCTTTGCCCCTGCTTTCGGCAATGTGCAGACGGCTGCAGGATACTGGCGAAGATGGGCATCAAGCGCTCTATCCGTTCGCAACAGTATTTATCGTTTGGCTGGGGTATCATGTCTTTCTTGGCTTCGGGTTGCTGATCGGCGGACCGATTCTCCTGTTTCTTCTGGTCATCTTTCTTTTTGTTCCAGTGTTCCTAATCGCGATAGTGACAAGCGCGCTGGTTGCGTCCAATGTTATCGGGTTGATGCTGGTTGCTTCCGACCCAGACAAAAATCGATTTGGGGTGCCACGTGAAGAGGGCTTCGCATGACCTTCTCCGACGCCATACGCACCTGTTTCTCCAAGTTTTTCACCTTCTCAGGTCGTGCCTCGCGGCCCGAATACTGGTTCTTTTTCCTGTTCATCGTGATTTGGAACATCATCGCCGGCATCATCGACTGGCAGTTCTTCACTCAGGTCGCGATCACCGAAAGCGATGAGGTGAAATCTGTCACCGCAACGTCCTCGGCTCCGGTGCAGAGCATCGTCGGCCTGATCGTCTTCTTCCCGCATCTGGCCGTTGCGTGGCGGCGGATGCACGATACCGGGCGCAGTGGGCTGTACGCTCTGCTGCCGATCCTGCTGGTCCTTGGGGCCTTTGCCGTCCTGATCTTTGGTATCGGGATCGCCTCGAGTTTCCAGCATGGCGGAACGCTCGACATTTTGTTTACCCGCGCAACATTGCTGATCGTCATCCCGACACTTATCGTTCTGGTGGTGTCGCCCCTCCTGGTGCTGTGGTGGCTGACCCGCCCCAGTCAACCAGGCACCAATCAATACGGTCCCAACCCACATGAGGTAGCCCAATGACCGAACACTCGCCCAATACTGCCTTTCATGCCTCGAGCTTCATGCAGGGGCATAACGCCGAATACCTGGAACAGCTTTATGCGCAGTACACCAAGAACCCCGGTGCGGTAGACGCTGCCTGGGTCGAGTTCTTCAAGGCCATGGGTGACGCCGCGCCTGATGTGCAGCGCGAGGCCGAAGGGCCTTCGTGGGCGCGCACGGACTGGCCGCCCATGCCAGCGGATGATCTGACCGGTGCGTTGACCGGCGAGTGGGCCGAGATTGACGCCAAGGCCGCAGGCAAGAAGATCAAGGAAAAGGCCGCCGACAAAGGTGTCGAAGTCAGCGATGACCAGATCAAGCGCGCGGTGCTGGACAGTCTGCGGGCGCTGATGCTGATCCGGGCCTACCGGATCCGGGGCCATCTGGCCGCCAACCTTGACCCACTTGGCATGCGCGCGGCCAGCAATCATCCGGAACTGGATCCCAAAACCTACGGCTTCTCCGATGCCGATATGGATCGCCCGATCTTTATCGACAACGTTCTGGGACTTCAGGTCGCCTCGATGCGGCAGATCGTCGAGATCGTGAAACGGACCTATTGCGGCACTTTTGCTCTGCAATACATGCATATCTCGAACCCGGAAGAGGCCGCCTGGCTGAAAGAGCGCATTGAGGGTTATGGCAAGGAAATTCAGTTCACCAAGGAAGGCCGCAAAGCTATCCTGAACAAGATGGTCGAGGCCGAAGGCTTTGAGAAATTCCTGCACGTCAAGTACATGGGCACCAAGCGCTTTGGTCTCGATGGCGGTGAGGCGCTTATTCCGGCGATGGAGCAAATCATCAAGCGTGGCGGCGCGCTCGGCCTCAGTGATATCGTGATCGGGATGCCGCACCGGGGCCGTTTGAACATTCTGGCCAATGTGATGGGCAAACCGTACCGCGCCATTTTCAACGAATTCCAGGGCGGCAGTTTCAAACCCGAAGACGTGGATGGTTCGGGCGACGTGAAATACCACCTCGGTGCTTCAAGCGATCGCGAGTTCGACGGCAACAGCGTGCACCTGTCGTTGACGGCGAACCCGTCGCATCTTGAGGCGGTGAACCCTGTGGTTCTGGGCAAGGTCCGCGCCAAGCAGGATCAGTTGGGCGACACGGACCGCACCAAGGTCATGGCCATTCTGCTGCACGGCGATGCAGCCTTTGCCGGTCAGGGCGTCGTGGCCGAAGGCTTTGGCCTGAGCGGTCTGCGCGGGCATCGCACCGGTGGGACAATGCATATCGTGGTGAACAACCAGATCGGCTTTACCACCGCGCCGCATTTTTCACGCTCCAGCCCATATCCGACGGATATCGCGCTGATGGTCGAGGCGCCGATCTTCCACGTGAACGGGGATGACCCCGAGGCGGTTGTTCATGCAGCCAAGGTGGCGACCGAGTTCCGCCAGAAATTCCACAAGGACGTGGTTCTGGATATCTTCTGTTATCGCCGGTTTGGTCACAACGAGGGCGACGAGCCCATGTTCACCAACCCGATCATGTACAAGAAGATCAAGACGCATAAGACCACGCTGTCCTTGTATACGGAACGCTTGGTCAAGGATGGCCTGATCCCCGAGGGTGAGATCGAGGATATGAAGGCGGCCTTCCAGGCTCATCTGAACGACGAATTCGAGGCCGGTAAGGACTATAAACCCAACAAGGCCGATTGGCTGGATGGGCGCTGGTCGCATCTTGACAAGAACAAAGACGAATACATGCGCGGCGAGACGGCGATCACGCCGGAAACCATGGCCGAAATCGGCGATGCCCTTACCCGCGCACCAAGCGGATTTGCCATGCACAAGACGGTTGGTCGTCTGCTTGAGCACAAGAAACAGATGTTTGAAACCGGTAAAGGCTTTGACTGGGCCACTGGTGAGGCGCTGGCCTTCGGGTCCCTGCTGACCGAGGGCTACCCGGTACGCCTTGCAGGGCAGGACGCCACGCGCGGCACCTTCAGCCAACGCCATTCCGGATTCGTTCATCAGGAAACCGAAGAACGGTATTACCCGCTGAACAACATTCGCGCAGGTCAGTCGCATTACGAAGTGATCGACTCGATGCTGTCCGAATATGCAGTGCTCGGCTTCGAATACGGATACTCGCTGGCCGAACCAAATGCGCTGGTCCTGTGGGAAGCCCAGTTCGGGGACTTCGCCAACGGCGCGCAGATCATGTTCGACCAATTCATCAGTTCGGGTGAATCGAAATGGCTGCGGATGTCCGGCCTGGTCTGTCTGCTGCCGCATGGGTTCGAAGGGCAAGGCCCCGAACATTCGTCGGCAAGGCTGGAGCGGTTCCTGCAAATGTGCGGTCAGGACAACTGGATCGTGGCGAACTGCACGACGCCTGCGAACTATTTCCACATCCTGCGCCGCCAACTGCACCGGACATTCCGCAAGCCGCTGATCCTGGTGACTCCGAAATCACTGCTGCGCCACAAGCTGGCAGTCAGCACCGCAGAGGATTTCACCACCGGATCCAGCTTCCACCGGGTATTGTGGGATGATGCCCAGAAGGGCAATTCCGACACCAAGCTGGTGGCGGATGACAAGATCAAACGCGTGGTGATGTGTTCCGGTAAAGTCTATTTCGACCTGCTGGAGGAACGCGATGCTCGCGGCATCGACGACATTTATCTGATGCGGATCGAACAGTTCTATCCCTTCCCGGCGCATTCTCTGATCAACGAGCTTGAACGGTTCAAGAATGCCGAAATGGTCTGGTGTCAGGAAGAGCCCAAAAACCAAGGTGCGTGGACCTTTATTGAACCCAATATCGAATGGGTTCTTTCCCGGATCGGCGCGAAACATACCCGTCCGGCTTATGTCGGTCGCGCAACCTCGGCCTCGCCCGCAACGGGCCTGGCCAGCCAACACAAAGCCCAACAAGAAGCGCTGGTTAACGAAGCGCTGAGCCTCGAAGGAAAATAAGCGATGACGATTGAAGTTCGTGTTCCCACGCTTGGCGAATCGGTCACCGAAGCCACTGTTGCAACATGGTTCAAAAAGCCCGGTGATGCAGTCGCCGTGGATGAGATGCTGTGTGAGCTGGAGACTGACAAGGTGACGGTCGAAGTGCCCTCTCCCTCAGCTGGCGTGATGGGTGAGATTGTGGCCGCCGAAGGCGACACGGTTGGTGTCGATGCTCTGCTGGCGACGATTGCTGCCGGTGAAGGTGCAGCCGCGCCTGCCCCGGCAACAGCCGCAGCAACCCCCGAGGCCGCACCCTCTGCATCGGGCGGGTCGGTTGACGTGATGGTGCCCACGCTTGGCGAATCCGTGACAGAGGCGACTGTTTCGACCTGGTTCAAGCAAGTCGGCGACAGCGTCGTGCAGGACGAGATGCTGTGTGAGTTGGAAACCGACAAAGTCTCGGTCGAGGTACCCGCCCCGGCTGCGGGTGTTCTGGCGGAAATCGTCGCGCCGGAAGGTGCAACCGTTGATGCAACCGCAAAGCTGGCAGTCATCTCGGGCGCGACCGCAGGCGCAGCCCCTGCACCGGCAGCTGCTGCTGCGGCTCCTGCTGCGGCAAGCACCGGCAAGGATGTTGCAAATGCGCCGTCTGCCGAAAAGGCGATGGCCGAGGCCGGGTTGTCAGCCGATCAGGTCACCGGCACTGGTCGCGATGGTCGCATCATGAAGGAAGATGTAGCCAAGGCGGTTGCGGCTGCTTCGGCCCCTGCACCTGCGGCGGCTGCGCCGGCACCCGTTGCTCAGGTTCCGCGCGCACCGGTTGCTGCCGAAGATGAAGCCCGCGAAGAGCGTGTACGGATGACCCGTCTGCGGCAGACCATCGCCAAGCGCCTGAAGGATGCGCAGAACACCGCTGCGATCCTGACCACCTATAACGAGGTGGACATGACCGAGGTGATGGCCCTGCGCAATCAGTACAAAGACCAGTTCGAGAAGAAGCACGGTGTGCGCCTGGGTTTCATGTCCTTCTTCACCAAGGCCTGCTGTCACGCGCTGAAAGAGGTTCCCGAAGTCAACGCCGAGATCGATGGTACGGACATCGTCTACAAGAACTTCGTTCACATGGGTGTGGCTGCTGGCACGCCACAGGGTCTGGTTGTACCGGTCATCCGCGATGCTGACAGCATGTCCTTTGCGGCCATCGAAAAAGCTATCGCCGAAAAGGGCAAACGCGCCCGCGAAGGTAAGCTGAGCATGGCTGAGATGCAGGGCGGCACGTTCACCATCTCGAACGGTGGTGTCTATGGCTCGCTGATGTCCTCGCCGATCCTGAACCCCCCGCAATCCGGCATTCTGGGCATGCACAAGATCCAGGAACGCCCGATGGTCATCAATGGCGAGATCAAGATCCGCCCGATGATGTATCTGGCCCTGTCCTATGACCACCGCATTGTTGACGGCAAGGGCGCGGTAACCTTCTTGGTTCGCGTGAAAGAGGCGCTTGAAGATCCGCGCCGCCTGCTGATGGATCTGTAACCATGGCGACACATGTACTCTGGCAGGCCGATGTGGCCGATTTCGACGCCTGGCTGAAAGTGTTCCGCGAGGACAAGCCAATGCGCAAGGCCGCGGGTATCCGCGACCTGCATGTCTGGCGCGATCCCGATCAGAAGGACCATGCGATCGCGATGTTCGAGGTGATCAACCTGGACAAGGCCAAGGCATTTTTCGGATCCGAAGAATTGGCAATGCACCATGAACGCGGCGGCATTGCGCATATCTCGATCAAGCTGCTGGAACCCGTTTGACAATAGATATTCCCGACCCGCCAGATCGGGTCGGGAAAGCGCCGGATCGTCCGGTCGGTTTAGGAGAATGTAATGGCAAACTATGACGTCATCGTAATCGGCGCCGGACCCGGCGGCTATGTCTGCGCGATCCGTTGCGCTCAACTGGGTTTGAAAACCGCTGTGGTCGAGGGACGCGAAACACTGGGTGGCACTTGCCTGAACGTGGGCTGCATCCCGTCAAAAGCTTTGCTGCATGCCAGCCATCAGCTTCATGAAGCCGAACACAACTTTGCCAAAATGGGCCTGAAGGGCAAATCGCCTTCGGTCGATTGGAAACAGATGCAGGCCTATAAAGATGAGGTGATCGAGGGCAACACCAAGGGCATCGAGTTTCTGTTCAAGAAGAACAAGATCGACTGGCTGAAAGGTTGGGGCTCGATCCCTGCGGCCGGCAAGGTTCAGGTTGGCGATGAAATCCATGAAACCAAGAACATCATCATTGCGTCAGGCTCCGAACCGTCCTCGCTGCCCGGTGTCGAAGTGGATGAGAAAGTCGTTGTGACCTCAACCGGCGCGCTGTCTCTGGGCAAGATCCCGAAGAAAATGGTGGTGATTGGCGCGGGTGTGATTGGGCTGGAACTGGGTTCGGTGTACAGCCGCCTGGGTGCCGAGGTGACGGTGATCGAGTTCCTCAAGGAAATCACGCCGGGCATGGACCCGGAAGTACAGAAGACATTCCAGCGTATCCTCAAGAAACAGGGGCTGAATTTCATCATGGGTGCCGCGGTGCAGAAAACCGAAGCAACCAAGACCAAGGCGAAGGTGACATACAAGCTGCTCAAGGACGACAGTGAGCATGTGATCGACGCCGATACCGTGCTGGTGGCCACCGGGCGCAAACCTTATTCCGATGGTCTGGGGCTGGACGCTCTGGGCGTCGAGATGACCCCGCGCGGCCAGATCAAGGTGGGTGCGGACTGGCAAACCAACGTACCGGGCATCTACGCCATCGGTGACGTGATCGAAGGCCCGATGCTGGCGCACAAGGCCGAAGATGAAGGCATGGCCGCCGCGGAACAGGTTGCGGGCAAGCATGGCCATGTAAACTATGGTGTCATTCCGGGTGTGATCTATACGTGGCCCGAGGTCGCCAATGTCGGTGAAACCGAGGCGACGCTCAAAGAACAAGGCCGTGCCTACAAGGTCGGCAAGTTCATGTTCATGGGCAACGGCCGCGCCAAAGCCAACTTTGCCTCTGACGGGTTCGTCAAGATCCTGGCCGACAAGGAAACCGACCGTATCCTGGGCGCCCATATCATCGGCCCCGCAGCAGGCGATCTGATCCATGAGGTCTGCGTGGCGATGGAATTCGGCGCATCCGCCGAGGATCTGGCCCTGACCTGCCACGCGCATCCGACCTATTCCGAGGCCGTGCGCGAGGCCGCACTGGCTTGCGGCGATGGTCCGATCCACAGCTAGGCAGGTCGGGCTCCGCCCGTTTGACGCGTGAAAGGTCCACCGGACCTTTCATCGGCTGCGCCGAACCACGTCAAACCCTGCCACGCGCATCCGACCTATTCCGAGGCTGTACGCGAGGCCGCTCTGGCTTGCGGCGACGGCCCGATCCCCAGCTGACAACCTTGATCCCGACAGCGATCAGCCTGTCGGGGTCAACCAGGCATCCAGATAGGTCTCCAACCTGTCGGTGAATGTCGTCGCGGAATGCAACGCACAGAATCTTAGTGACATGGCCTGAATGGCAAAGGCCTGCACACCTTCGGCCAATAACTCGGGTGGCACATCCTTGCGCACCTCTGCGTCTTCGAGCCACAGCATCACGATGCGGAAATATCGCTCAAAACAATAGGCCACCGGTCCTATTTCGGCGACAGCCGTCGCACCGGAATACCTGATCAACAGATCGAATACATATCGCTCGGACGTCATGAAACTGTGAACCGGTTCCAGCGCAGTGACGATTTCTGCAACAGTTTTGGGTGGCGTTCCGGCCTCGGCCAGATCCAGACAGGCGTTCAGCTTGTCTGCGATCAGAATTTCCATCAGCGCATCCTTGTCGTGAAAATGCGCGAAAAAGGTGCCCTTCGCGACCCCAGCGGCCTTCACGACCTCTTCCACCCGTAACGCTTCATATCCGCCATTGCGGATGACCTCTTCAGCGGCCGCAAGAAGCTTGGCGCGGGTCTTGATCGTACGTTTCTGAATTGTCTTTTGCATATGGCTCAATCGCATAATTTCTGACCGTGGTCAAATTTTTTATTGACCTCGGTCACTTTTTGATTCTATAAATTGACCACGGTCACTTTTTCAGGAGATACCCGATGCAAACGAAAAAGATTCTCATCCTTGACGGACACCCCGCAGAAAGCAGCCTGTCACGCACATTTGCCGAAACGTACAGGAACGCGGCCCGCAAAAACGGGCACGATGTACGGTTGGTTCATCTGAGCGATCTGCAATTCGATTTTGATTTCGGTCAGGGCAATTATCACGACTTCAAACCACTTGAGCCGGTTCTGGAACAAGTGCTGCAAGACTTTGAGTGGAGCGACCATCTGGTCCTGACCACCCCCATGTGGTGGGGCGGCCTTCCAGCCAAACTCAAAGGACTGATCGACCGAATGTTCATTCCGGGGCGAACCTTTGACACACGGAACACTACCAAGATCGGGTTTCCGGCCCCGATGCTGACAGGGCGCACCGCGCGTGTCATCCTGACGTCAGACACGCCGGGATGGTTCATGCGCCTGATATACCGGCAGGCGCTAATCCGTCAGGTACGGGACCAGATTCTTGGGTTCGTCGGCTTCAAACCAACGCGTTTCACCTATTTTTCCGGTGCAAGCTATCCCAAGCCCGGCAGCGTAGATCGCTGGGTGGAAAAAGTATCCAGGATCGGGGCCGCTGCGGTTTGAACCACAGCCGACACCCACATCTACCACATCGTTTTTGCGGCGCGTGCAGGCCATTCCTCGTCATATCGCGCGCCGCCTTCCGCGCCGTCTGATGCCTCGGACAGAAGCTGGCCTATCGTGGGAAGATCGCCGCTTTCATCACCGCTTGACCAGATACGCGCCCGGATCAGAGCACGGGCACATTGGCTGTATATCTCGGCGATTTCAACGACGATAACGGTCGCCGGGCGTTTGCCGACCTTCTCGAATTGATGCCGCAGGGTCTCATCCGCCGTTACCCGCGCCAACCCGTTCACCCGAACGACGTTGTTGGACCCCGGAACAAGGAACATCAGCGAAACACGTGGATCGCGCACGATATTGCGCAAACTGTCCAGACGGTTGTTGCCGCGCCAGTCCGGCAGAGCCAGCGTATTCGCATCCAGCTCTTTAACCACCGGGCCATCATCGCCCCGAGGGCTGCCATCCACACCTTCAGGGCCGACTGTGCTGAGCACACAGAGGCGCGATGCGAGGATCCACTTGCGATAGAGAGGCGTCAGTTGATTAACGACCTTTCGCAAGGACGGAGCACCGGGCCGACCATACAAAGCTTCAAGCGTTTCAATGTCACGAATATGCTCCATCCGGATCAAACCCCACTTCCCGCATCAACTCGTTGGAACGTGTTTCTATCACATCTTCCAGCCGGGCAAGGAATTCGTCCCGGCCAACACCCGGCTCGATTGGGTCGAGGAAATCGACGATCACAAGGCCCGGTTTGCGCATGACACCCGTTCGGGGCCAGAAAACGCCAGCATTCGTCGCGACCGGAACGCAGGGAAAGCCGAGCCCTTCGTAAAGAACGGCTGTTCCAACCTTGTAAGGTTTCTTCGCACCGGGCGCCACACGTGTCCCTTGCGGGTAAATCACAAGCTGCCCGGGTTCCGAAAACTCTTTCGACACATCTTTGACCATCTTGGTCACGGCAGCACCGCGCTTGCCGCGATTGACCGGAATACAGCCAAGTCGCCGCGCATACATTCCAATGACTGGCGTAAACAAAAGCTCGCGCTTCATGATGAACTTGCCGTGCGGAATGGCATCAAAAATGATGATGATATCAAGAAACGACTGGTGTTTTGCGGCTATGACCACCTCATTCGTTGGGACCCCACCCCGCACTTCACACCGAATGCCAACCATCCAACGAGCCAGCCACATGGTGCTGCGCGCGTAGGTCTTGCACGCCCTCAGGGCGCCAGCCTTGGAAAACAGTGCATAGGGCAGAAAGACAATGCCAAGGATCAGCATCCAGGCGTAGATCACGATCATGAAGATCAATGACCGAACCCATTGAACAGCCATCAACATCAGGAAAGCTCCTTCAATTTGCGTCGGGCCGCAGCCCAGGTGGCAAAAAACGCGACCATGGCACCAAGGATCGGAATAAGAACCGGCAACGCCCAGTCTTTGCCCTGAAAGCCGACGCCAGCCAGAAAACCACCCGATTCCGAGGCTTCGGGCAGCATCAGAACACCGGTCATGCCCAGCAATGTACCGACCGATGCCCCAAAGAATGCGCGATATGCAAACCGCCTTACGAATGCGCCCGCTATGAACCCATCGCGTGCACCGACCAGGCGCAGCACTTCGATGATCTGGGCATTTGCGGCAAGCGACGCGTTGGCGGCAAGGGTAATCATGGCAGCGGTCGCACCGCCGATCAGCAGGATCGAAATCCACCCCAGACGACGCAGGGACATCGCCGCATCAACCAAAGGCTCCCGCCACCGCGTATGATCATCTAGTACGGCACCCGGCACCTCGGCCCCCAGTCGCAAACGCAACCCAGCCGCGTCGATGCCCGGTTCGGTTTCAATGATCTCGATAAGCTGCGGCACGGGCAGCGTATCCAGCGGCAGATCCGGCCCGAACCACGGGGCAAGCAACGCCGCCTGCTCTTCCTGCGTCAAAGCACGGGCCGAGGCCACGCCAGGCGTCTGGCCCAGAACGGTCAGCGCGGCCTCGGTCTGGGCTGCACGCTGTTCCGCTGGCGCGTTGATGCGCAGGGTTGCGGCGCCGGCCAGTTCCGAGGCCCAGCGATCCGCAATGCGCCCCGACGCCAGAGACAGGGCCAGGGCGAATACCGCAAGAAACGCCATCGCACCCGCGACAAACAGGGTCAGGTGCGCCGTGTATCCCGTTGGGGGAACAACCCGGTCTGCCCGTTTGTCACCGCGCAACAGATTTCTGAGGTCAGGACTGATCATAGATCCGCCCCCGCCAGTTGCAGCTTGCGCTGCGAAATACGCAAGACACGGGCCTGTACCTGGCTTTTGGCCGCGCGGATCAGGCTCAGATCATGGGTGGCGATCAGGACGGTTTTGCCCATCCGGTTCAGTTCGATCAGAAGACGCAGCAGCCGTTGCGACATTTCCCAGTCAACATTGCCTGTCGGCTCATCCGCCAAAACCACGTCAGGCGACAATATGACGGCACGCGCCAGAGCGGCCCTTTGCCGCTCGCCGCCGGACAGTTCAGGCGGGAGCGCTTCGAGCCTGGCGCCAAGACCCACCCAGCTAAGCAGCTCGGTCAGGTTTTCCTGCTCGGATGTTTCGGAACGCCCGGACACCATCAGTGGCAACGCGACATTTTCTGCAAGCGTCATGTGGTCAAGGAACTGACAATCCTGATGCACGACACCAACGCGGCGACGCATTACGGCCAGCTGGTCGCGATCAAGCGTTGAAATATCCTGGTCAAACACGCTCAACCGCCCTGAGCTCGGCAGCAGGGCACCATAGCACAGCTTGAGCAACGTGGTCTTGCCCGCCCCGGAAGGCCCGGTCAGAAAGTGAAACGAACCCGGCTGCAATTGTACCGTGACATCACTCAGCAATTCGCCGCCACCGTAGGTGTAGCTGACATTTTCCAGCTCGATCACACGTGCCCCCGTTATTTTGCCGCTCTTCTTGCCCGAGCATGGTGATGGTTTCAATGGCTCTACCGAGTCCAATTGGTGACACTTGACCCGCGAAACCGAAAACGCTCTTTGCTGTTGGGTCTTAACCGAATATCATTCCTGAAAAAACTATTATCGGCCCTTCGCCCGGCCGAGGAGGCAGCATGCGTCTTACATGTCCGAATTGCAGCGCGCAGTACGAGGTTCCTGACGAGGTCATCCCCGAGGAAGGCCGCGACGTACAGTGTTCCAACTGCGATCAGACCTGGTTCCAAGCGAAGCACCCTGCCGAAGCCGCAGAGGCACCGGACGAAAAAGCGGAAACCCCTGAACAGGATGACGCATCGCCCGACGTGGTCGACGCTCCGCAGGGCGTTGAACCGGAACCTGTTGAAAAAGCGGTATCCGAAGACAAGCCAGAAATTGATGAACCCGCCGCGCCCACCGGGAATGTCGATCCGTCCGTCGCCAGCATTCTGAGAGAGGAAGCTGCCCGCGAAGCGGAATTGCGGGCGCAGGAAGGCAGCAGCCTCGAAAGCCAGCCCGATCTGGGGCTGGATACGCCGCCAGAACCCAAGGTGCGCCCCAAGCGGCCTTCGGCTTCGGAAACCGCTGTCGATGCCGGGCAGAAAGACGCGCTGCCGGATGTCGAAGCCATCAATTCAACCATGCGATCAGATGAGCCGGAAGAGGTCCCGCAGCCACCCCGCAAATCGGGCGGATTCCTACGCGGCTTCGCGTTGATGCTGATCATCGGCGTGGTTCTGTATCTGATCTATGGAAATGCCCAACAGATCAGCGAAGCGGTCCCTCAGGCCGACCCGTTGCTGAGTTCATACGTGTCGCTTGTGGATCAGGCGCGTATCTGGCTTGAGGCACAGGCTGGATCCGGTACCCAGAACTGAGGTCTAGAACCGCTCCAACAAACGTTTCAGGTATTCCAACTCGATCTGAGGACGGTCCGATTCCCCGGTTCTGCGCCGGATTTCATCCAGCAGTTCCCGCGCGCGCCGATACACGTCTTCGCCTTGCAGCAAATTCTCATCTGTTGAAATCGAACCGGCGGCACCCGGATTTCGGCCCAGCGGATCGCGGTTGTTGGCTTGCATATCGCCATCCTGCGTTCCCTGACCCGGCTGATTCTGCTGGTTCTGCGCCATCGCCTCACCCAACGAACGCATCCCTTCGCGCAGGGCTTCCATCGCCTCGGATTGCCGGTCGATGGCTTCGGCCAGATCATCCCCACGCAGGGCCTGTTCCGCCTCGTCCATGGCGCGCCCGGCCCGATCCAGCGCTTCGCGCGCGGCGTCGCCTTCGGGCGTACCGGCACCGGGCAACCCCTGTTGCTGGCGGCTCAGCTCATCTCTCAGCGCTTGCTGCCGATCCGCAAGTGTGCCTTGACCCTGCTGGCCTTCGCCAGCCTGATCCGAGCCTTCCCCTTGACCGCCCTGACCTTCGTGGCTTTGCCCCCGGCCTTGCCCGCCATTGCGTCCCTCATTGCCCTGGCTTTCACCGGATTGAGCGCCTGGGTTGAACTGTTCCTGCAAATCACGGAAGGCCTGATCGCTCAGCCCTTGTTGCTCGCGCAGAGTTTCCGCAAGACCTTCCATGGCCTGCTGACCTTCGGACTGCTGCCCTCCGCTCTGACCCTGAGTCACACGCATGTTTTCCATCATCTGCTGGAACTCTTCCAGCGCCTGCTGGGCTTCGGCCATTCGGCCCTGTTCCATGAGCTCCTGAATGCGGTCCATCATGCGTTGCAGATCATCCTGCGTCATTTGCAGGGACTCGCCGTTCTGGCCCTGCTGACGCTCGCCATCTTCGCCGTTTGGCTGAGCCAACCGTTGCAGCTGTTGGAGGTAATCCTGCGTCGCTTCGCGCAATTCCTGCATCAGTTCCGCGATTTCCTCGTCGCTGGCCCCGTTCTTCATTGCTTCGGTCAGACGTTCCTGCGCACGCCGCATCCGTTCCAGCGCATCCGCAAGCGTGCCGTCCTCGATCAACACCGCAAGATCCCAGAGAGCCTGGGCGATCTCTGCCTGCTGTTCGGGTTTCAGCCCGTATTGATCAAAGGTCTCTAGCCGCCGCAGCACGACCCTCAGACGCAAATAGGCAGTTTCCGAACGAAACAGGTCCTCTGGCAGATGCGATACAGCCCGCAGCAGTTGCGCGATCCGAGGCGCATTTGACCGCGACCACAGCAGATCGCGCCGTTGTTCAATCACCGCCGCGGCCAGCGGATCAAAAAACCGACGGGCCGGAAGGTCGGTCACATAAGGTTCGGAAGACGATTGCTGATCCGCCGCGTCCGTGGCCATCAAGGTGATCCGGACCGGCAGATGCGCCCATGGGTGTTGCGAGAAGTCCTCGATCAGATCTTCTGCAAAATCCGCCCGGTCGCCGGTGATCGGCATAGGCAGTTCAACCGCGATCGCTTCACGTGGCTCGGGCTCTGCCGCCAGACCATAGCGGCGGTCAACGGCAGCCAGATCCAGTTCGATCAAGGCAGAGCCTGCAACCACACCATAGTCATCTCCTGCGACGAATGGCAGCTTCATCTGCCCGCCCGCTTCGGCCTCAGCCGATCCGGCCACGGCTATCTGTGGTGCCGTGTCGTCGATGATCTCAACGGCCCATTCCCGCCCCGCTGGCCCGTCGATGCGCAACTGGCCAGAGCGTTCTGCCACGAACTCCTGCTCGGGGTCGGTCGCCGCCTCGGCCCCTAGGGCCGAGCTGTTTTCCGTCAGGCTATGTGCCCCGACCTCACCATACAGCCGCAAGGTAACGCGGCTGCCTTTGGGAACGGCAAGCTCTGCATCCGTTTGGTCCGCAAGATACAGCGTTGGAAGGCCCGTATAGCGCGGGGGTTCGACCCATCCTTCCCAAGTCGGCCCTTGCCCGGCGGCGGCAGTGCCCGGGGCCATGTCCGCCACAGACCCCACGCGCCACAAAGAGCCGAAAACCAGCGCCACGACAAAAGCCAGCAACGCCGCGTAGCGCAGTGCATAAGGATCTCGCGATGCCAGCCGAAGATCTGGTTTCACGGCCTCGGCCGTTGCGACCCGTTGCGCCATCCGGGCTTTGTGGGCTTGCCACAGCGCCACGGATTCCCGATCGGCCGCACCGATGGCCTGATCATCCATCAAGGCCTGAATTGGGCGTCCCGGCAAGGTCTCATCCAGCCGCACCAAAACGTCGGCGCGCGAAGGCAACTTGAGACCCCTCAGGCCAAGCACCGCGGCCGTCAACAACAACCCCAGGGACAGCGCGCCGACCGCCCAGACAAATTCCACGGAAACAACGTCTTGAAGCCCCAGCATCAAAGCCGCAAGCAGAACAAGTACGATCGAGAACGCCGGCCAGAACGCGCGCAGCACCTGTTCAGCCACCATGCCGACATGGGTCAGCCACACGGACAGGCGCGGAATGGGCAGGTTTGAACGGTCGGACAAGACGAGCCTCCGGGGTTAGGCCCGCGCGGTCATCGCGTCAAAGCCATGAAGGTATGGTATCGCGGTTTATGATTTCGTCAAAGCTTGGTCGTTCACGAATGACTGCAAATTGATCACCATTGACCAGAACCTCGGGGATCAGCGGGCGGGTATTGTACTCGCTGGCCATCACCGCGCCGTAGGCACCCGCGCTGCGGAAGGCGATCAGGTCACCCGATTTCAGCGGCGGCATGTTGCGTTGTTTGGCAAAAGTGTCACCGGATTCGCAAACCGGGCCCACGATGTCATAGGCTTGCTGCTCCACGCCTGCCGCCGGTTCCTGCACCGCGACGATATCATGATGCGCCTCATACATCGCCGGGCGGATCAGATCATTCATGGCGCCGTCGACAATTAGGAAATCACGGCCTTCGCCCGACTTCACATAGATCACTTTACTGACCATCAGCCCCGCATTGCCTGCGATCAGGCGGCCCGGCTCGATCTCGATCTCGCAGCCCAGATGGCCCAGTGTTTTCTTGATCAATGCGCCGTATTCCACCGGCAGCGGCGGCGCGTCATTCGAGCGGGTATAGGGGATGCCCAATCCACCGCCCAGATCTAGACGACGGATGTTGTGGCCTTCAGCCCGCAACTGCTCGGTCAGTTCGGCCACTTTCCTATAGGCCAGCTCGAATGGCTCGAGTTCCGTCAGCTGCGAGCCGATATGGACGTCGATACCGATCACTTCCAAACCCGGCAGGCTGGCCGCATGCGCATAGACCTCTGACGCGCGTGAAATCGGTATTCCAAATTTGTTCTCGGACTTGCCGGTCGCAATCTTGGCATGGGTCTTGGCATCCACATCCGGATTCACCCGGACCGTGATCGGAGCAACCACACCCAATTCCAGTGCAACGGCGTTGATCACTTCCATCTCGGGCTCGGATTCGACGTTGAACTGACGGATGCCTCCGGTCAGCGCGGTACGAATCTCATCCGCCGTTTTGCCTACGCCAGAGAACACGATCTTGTCGCCCGGAACGCCCGCCGCCTTGGCGCGCAGGTATTCCCCGCCCGAGACCACGTCCATCCCCGCGCCCGCCTGTGCCAGAGTTTTCAGGATCGCCTGATTGCTGGCCGCTTTCATCGCATAGCAGACAAGGTGGTCCGTGCCGTCAAGCGCATCGTCGAACAGCTGAAAATGCCGCAGCAAGGTTGCTGTAGAGTAGACATAGAACGGCGTTCCGACCGCGGCAGCGATTTCGGAGACAGGGACATCCTCGGCGAAAAGCGCGCCGTCGCGGTAGAGAAAATGATCCATGACTGCGCGCTTAGACCAGAAGATGGCTTCGAATCAATGGATTCCGAACCCATCAACCAAGTTTAATTTCGGGTCGAAACTCCAACCCTGCCATAGCCCGAGATCGAAACTCCGGTGCCCGATTGCTTGGGCTCTGCCGCAGGTTCCGGGCGTCTTGCCGATGTAGGTTCGCAAGCCGTCAAAGCCGCAAATACCAGAAACAGTCCTAGTGTTCTCATTTCAGTATCTTTTCTTTGGATGACATGCGCACCGACATGCCACCTCACGTTGGTGGATATAAAACCGATGCGCAATATGAAAGTGGCTTAGAATCCCAGGTAAATCCCCAGCGGCCCACGGCTTAGACCTACGCCACCGCCTACATACGCTCCACCAGAGCCAACGCCGACGGTTGCACTGACAGTTGGCTGAGCGGGCGCCGGCTGAACGGGTTCACCGTCGGCTCCGCATCCGGCCAGCATTAGGCCGGACCCTGCAATCAGAATCGCGCGCAGCACGGTCATCACACCATTGCCTTCCATCGTTCAACCTGAGCACGCACCTGATCCGGGGCCGTGCCACCATAGGACTGGCGTGAGTTTACAGAATTTTCGACACCAAGGACAGAGTAGACGTCATTTGTGATCTCGGCATGGACCGATTGCATGTCGTCCAGCGTCAGATCCGGCAGGTCGCAGCCCTTCTTCTCGGCCATGGCCACCAGCGATCCGGTAACATGATGCGCGTCTCGGAAGGGTAGGCCCAGCACCCGCACCAGCCAGTCGGCCAGATCAGTTGCAGTCGAGAAACCCGAACCCGCCGCAGCGGCCAAGCTGTCGCGATTGGCGGTCATGTCCTTGACCATGCCTTCCATCGCCGCCAGCGCCAGCATCCAGTTGTCGGCGGCATCAAAGACCTGTTCCTTGTCTTCCTGCATGTCCTTTGAATAGGCCAGCGGCAGGCCCTTCATCACCATGATCAGCGCCGTGTTGGCGCCAAATATCCGACCCACCTTGGCACGGATCAGCTCTGCCGCATCGGGGTTTTTCTTCTGCGGCATGATCGACGAGCCGGTCGAGAACCGGTCGGACAGGGTGACAAAACGGAACTGGGCCGAGGACCAGATCACCAGTTCCTCGGCAAACCGAGACAGATGCACGGCGCAGATCGAGGCCACGGACAGGAACTCCAGCGCGAAGTCACGATCGCTGACGGCGTCCAGCGAGTTGGCGGCAGGCCGGTCAAAGCCCAGCGCCTGTGCCGTCATGTGGCGGTCGATGGGAAAGGACGTTCCGGCCAGCGCCGCAGCACCCAGTGGCGATTCGTTCATCCGGGCGCGGGCGTCACGAACGCGGGACAGATCACGGCCAAACATCTCGACATAGGCCATCATGTGATGGCCCCATGTCACCGGCTGCGCCGTTTGCAGGTGGGTAAAGCCGGGCATGACCCAATCGGCCCCGGCCTCGGCCTGCGCCAAAAGCGCGCGGATCAGGGCCAGCAAGCCGCTCTCAGCGGCGTCCAGCTGATCACGAACCCAGAGTTTGAAATCGGTTGCGACCTGGTCATTGCGTGACCGGCCTGTGTGCAAACGGCCTGCGGGCTCTCCGATGATCTCTTTCAGACGGGCCTCGACATTCATGTGGATGTCTTCCAGCGCGGTCGAGAACTGGAACTCTCCGTTCTGGATTTCTGACAAAACGGTGAGCAGCCCTTCCCGAATGGCTTCGGCGTCACTATCACTTATGACGCCTGTGGCTGCCAGCATGGCCGCATGGGCGCGCGAGCCTGCGATGTCTTGGGCTGCCATCCGCTGATCGAACCCGATCGAGGCGTTGATTGCCTCCATGATCGCGTCTGGACCGGCGGCAAAGCGGCCGCCCCACATCTGGTTCGAGGATTGATCGGTCATGTAAGAAAACCCGGAGTTGATATGCGCCTATTTCGTTTGATCCCCCTTTATATGGCCCTTGCGCTGGGTGCAAATGCCGCCTTGGCGACCGATGCCGAGACGCTGGCCCCTCTGCGGGAAGACAGCCTGAAACGTCTGATCCTGCACAAGGAACCGAAACCCGCGAAATCAATCGAATTCCAGCTGGAAGATGACGGCGGCGTCGGCACGCTTGCCGATTATGAGGGCAAGTATGTGCTGCTGAATTTCTGGGCCACCTGGTGTGCGCCTTGCCGCAAAGAGATGCCTCAGATCGCTGAGCTTCAGGAAGAGTTCGGCGGCGACAAGTTTCAGGTTCTGACACTGGCCACGGGCCGCAACTCGTCTGCCGGCATCAAAAAGTTTTTTGCAGAGAACGGCATCGCCAACCTGCCCCGTCACCAGGACCCCAGCTCGGCCGCTGCCCGTGAGTTCGGCGTGATCGCCTTGCCGATCACGGTTATCGTGAACCCCGAAGGGCAGGAAATCGCCCGGCTGATCGGCGACGCCGAATGGAACTCGGACAGTGCGAAGGCGATCATTTCGACGCTTGTTGGCGCCGAAAGTTAACGCATTTAGAAAAATTTGCGGAATTATGGTACCCTCCCACGCATTAAGAGTGGGAGGTTTTTTATGAAACATACGATTTTATTCCTTGCTGTTGCAGGCACATTGGCAATCGCTGGCACCGCACATGCGGACTACAAACGGATCAAGACCGCAAAGCAGTTCAATTCCGATATTGTTGGGAAAAAGCTGACCGACGAACAAGGCAATGTTTTTGTCGCGAATGCTGATGGCACGATTTCAGCCAAACTCAAAAGTGGGAAAAAGTTCAGCGGAACCTGGGTTTGGAACAAAAAATTCTGGTGCCGAAACGGAGTATTGGACGGCAAGGCACTGGGCACGGATTGTCAGCTTTGGGAAATTGACGGGGCCACTGCCCGAATGACCCGCGAAAAAGGCAAGGGCAAAACAACCATTTATTCGATCAACAACTAAAGGCGTCAGCCCCTTTCAATCGCGTGATATACTGTTCCTGCCCTGCCGGACAGGGCAGGTATATTGTTTGGAATGGAGGCAATGATGAAACCCGTCGTACTGCTGATTGGACGGTTGCCAAATGTAATCGGTGACGTGGCACGGCAACTGGATCATCTGCCGATTCAGTGGCTGGGCGCACATGACACGGACGAGGTTCGGAAACAGCTGGATGCCGAGCCCCGGATTGCCTGCGCCATCCTGGGCGCGGGGCTTGACGACACGATCCGTGGTGAAATGGTGGGCATTATTGCCGCCCGCCGCCCGGATATCTGCATCCACCTGAAGGATCGTACATCCGGCCCCGAGGGGCTGGTGCCCTTCGTCGAACGTGTGGTGCAACACGAGATACTGGAACGGCTGGAAAACAGCTGACGCTACGCCACCTTTGACAGAGTTTCAACTCCTTTGCACTCTGCGCTCAGGAGGATGGAATGCCACTTGAAATTCTACTGGCGCTGGTCGTCGGCGGCATAGCTGGTGTCACCCTGTTATTGCATCTCACCGGCAGGTCGCAGCAGGTAAGGCTTACGCCCGACATTGCACGATCACAATGGGCACGTCACTTTCCGGACGATGATGTGGTCGACGTCACGGTTTCCCATGATGGCCACGCCGCGGTGGTGCGCACCAGTTCGGGCAATGGGTTGCTTTGGTCCTTCGGGGCCGACACCGTGGCCCGGCATCTGGTGGACTATGATCTTCTGGATCATCCGGAAGGCTTTGAGATTCTGTTTCACGAATTCTCGGTACCCAAAACACTCATCCGACTGGACGATTTCGAACGCCATCACTGGCGTGACCTGATGGAGCCCGCATGACAGACCAAATGAGTTTTCCCGATGCGGTACAATGGGCCGTTCCCTTTTTCATCGCAGCAATTCTGGCCGAGTTTCTGTGGATCGCAGTCAAAGGCAAAGGCGGGCGTTATGAAACACGCGATGCGGTGACCTCTTTGATCATGGGGGCCGGAAACATCGCATCGGGTTTTTTGCTGGGCTTTATCGCCTACGCGTTTTTCATGTGGCTTTGGCAGATCACGCCGATGAACCTGGGTACGTCAATTCCGGTTATCATCCTGTGCTTTGTCCTGGACGATCTGCGTTACTACTGGGTCCACCGCTTTGGCCATCGCATCCGCTGGGTCTGGGCCAGCCACGTAAACCATCACAGCTCGCAGCACTACAACTTGACGACCGCGCTGCGGCAGACCTGGACCTATACGTTCACTTTCATGATGGTCGTACGCGCCCCGCTGATCCTGCTTGGGTTCCATCCTGCGATGGTTTTGTTCGTCGGTGGTCTCAATCTTATCTATCAGTTCTGGATTCACACCGAGGCCATCGGCAAGATGCCCCGCTGGTTCGAGGCGGTAATGAATACCCCCAGTCACCACCGCGCCCATCACGGCCGCAACGCGCGCTATCTGGATTGCAATTATGCCGGGGTGTTCATCATCTGGGACATGCTGTTCGGCACCTTCGTCCCCGAGCAGGAGGACGACCGGGTGGACTATGGCCTTGTGCACAATATCGGCACTTTCAATCCCCTGCGGGTGGCCTTTCACGAATGGGTGGCCATCTGGCGCGACGCGACCCAGCCGGGTCTGACCCTGAAACAGCGGCTGGCCTACTGCTTTGCCCCACCTGGGTACAGCCATGACGGCAGCCGGGACAGTTCGGAACAGATCAAGGCCAAGCATCTGGCGCGCCACCCGGAAGACCGCGGAACGCCAGGATTTGAGCATCTGGACAAAAAACTGCCCAGCGGACAAGCAGAACAGGCCTGAAACGGCCGGCTGAACCCTGCTTGTGCCTTGAATCTCGGTCATTCAGCGCCATATCAGTCAACAGACGTGTGTGTGAGTAAGCGAGGGTCGGTATGAATCGTTTGGCAACCATTTCAACATTTTTCGGCCTGTTCGGCCTGTTGATGGCCATGCTCGCAGCCCTTGGGGGCGCCGTTGCAGCCCTAATCGCGTTGGGTTTTGCAATGATGGCCCTAGGTGCGATGGGCGCGATACTTGGAGCGGCAGCTTCTTTGACGCGCGCGTGGCAATCCACCCGCTGAGCCCGCGAGACGGAAATTTTTCCGAACCCTTAACCGCAGATTCATCTCTTTGCCCCGAGACTGTGACCGGACACCTGTCCCGGACACATGGGAATCCGCGCTTATGGGAAACAAAAAACTGGCAAATCTGCCTGAGGGGTCGGACAGCCCGTTGAATGCGGCCGTTTCGACGCGGGATCGTTCGGTTGTGCAGATGGCAACCGATGCCGTGAAGCATAAGCAATGCAAACTGGCTTTTCAGCCGGTGATACAGGCGCACGCCCCGTACCGAGTCGCGTTTTACGAAGGGTTCATTCGGGTTCTGGACGAAACCGGCCGCGTCATCCCGGCGCGAGAATTCATGCCTCAGGTCGAAAACACTCCTATCGGCCGCGATCTGGACTGCGTCGCGTTGGAGCTTGGGTTGCGCACATTGGCGAGGAACCCGGAAATACGCCTGTCGATCAACATGTCTGCTCGTTCGATCGGTTATTCCAACTGGTCCAGAGTACTGGACAGATTCCTGAAACGAGACGCCGGATTGGGCGAACGCTTGATCCTCGAAATCTCCGAAAGCTCGGCCATGCAGGTGCCTGAGCTGGTTGTCGACTTCATGGACCGCTTGCAGGATCGCGGCATCGCTTTTGCGTTGGATGACTTTGGCGCCAGCAACTTCAGCTTTCGCCATTTTCGCGAGTTTCTGTTCGACGCAGCCAAAATCGATGGACAGTTCGTTCGGGGCATCAGCAACGATCCCGACAACCAGACTTTGGTGCGGGCCCTGATTGCAGTGGCCCGTGAATTTGAAATTCTGGTTACGGCCGAATCGGTTGAAACGCAGGAGGATGCCGCTTTCTTGGTGGCAAGTGGCGTGGATTGCCTGCAAGGATTCTTGTATGGCGCACCCAGTGTCGTGGAACCCTGGAAGCTGGAAAACAGATCAAAAACAGTCAGTTGATTGCCTGTTCATCGACATTTTCCTACCATTTCCGACACTGAGACAAGCTGCCCGTTGCTGCATGTGCAGCGTTACGCTATTGCAAGAGTACTTGAGCGGGGGATCACGGGGCGCTCTTGTTTCGAAAGGACACCTTTCGACCTGCGCCGTCAGAAATTCCGCTGGCCCATGACGGTAAAGGACTGATCATATGACCAACGTAGTAATCGCATCCGCCGCACGCACAGGTGTTGGCAGCTTCAGTGGTTCGTTTGCGAACACACCTGCCCATGATCTGGGCGCTGCCGTTCTGGAAGCAGTTGTCGAGCGCGCCGGAGTGGAAAAAGGCGAAGTCAGCGAAACCATTATGGGTCAGGTTCTGACTGCCGCCCAAGGCCAGAATCCCGCGCGACAGGCGCATATCAATGCCGGCCTGCCACAGGAAAGCGCCGCATGGGGCATCAATCAGGTTTGTGGCTCGGGCCTGCGCGCCGTTGCTTTGGGCGCCCAGCATATTCAGCTGGGAGACGCGGAAATCGTCGCTGCTGGTGGTCAGGAAAACATGACGCTGTCACCCCACGCCGCCGCGCTGCGCGCCGGTCACAAGATGGGCGACATGAAGTATATCGACACGATGATCCGCGATGGCTTGTGGGATGCTTTCAACGGCTATCACATGGGTCAGACTGCCGAGAATGTTGCACAGAAATGGCAGATCAGCCGCGAGATGCAGGATGAATTCGCCGTTGCTTCGCAGAACAAGGCCGAAGCAGCCCAAAAGGCCGGCAAGTTCGCAGACGAAATCGTGCCCTTCACCATCAAGACCCGTAAGGGCGACATCGTGATGGACAAGGACGAATACATTCGTCATGGCGCAACCATGGAGGCGATGGCCAAACTGCGTCCGGCCTTCACCAAGGACGGTTCGGTCACAGCTGCCAACGCCTCGGGATTGAACGACGGTGCGGCCGCGACGCTGCTGATGTCAGCCGAAAACGCCGAAAAGCGGGGAATCGAACCTCTGGCGCGCATCGCGTCCTATGCGACCGCCGGTCTGGACCCGTCGATCATGGGCGTCGGCCCGATCTATGCATCGCGCAAGGCACTGGAAAAAGCAGGCTGGTCGGTAGACGATCTGGACCTGGTCGAAGCCAACGAAGCCTTTGCCGCGCAGGCTTGCGCGGTGAACAAGGATATGGGCTGGGATCCGTCGATCGTGAACGTAAACGGCGGCGCCATTGCCATCGGCCATCCGATCGGTGCTTCGGGGTGCCGTGTTTTGAACACCCTGTTGTTCGAAATGAAGCGACGCGATGCGAAAAAGGGTCTGGCCACCTTGTGCATCGGTGGTGGCATGGGCGTTGCCCTTTGTGTGGAGCGCGACTAAGCGCTTTGACAATCAAATAGAATTAGGCGCCCAGTGGGCGCCTTTTTTTGTTACATTGAGGTTCTAACCCTTGGATGCGACGATATTGCCGCCCGGAAACCGAGATTCAAAACGAAACAATATTGCGCACAACCATCTCTCAGAGTAACAGCATTACTAAGACGACTAAAATTGAAGGAGTCATAAATGGCACGAACAGCACTCGTAACCGGCGGTTCCCGCGGCATTGGCGCAGCAATTTCCAAGGCGCTAAAAGCCGAAGGATATAACGTTGCGGCCACCTATGCAGGAAACGACGAAGCAGCCGCAAAATTCACCGAAGAAACCGGGATCAAGACCTACAAGTGGAACGTCGCGGATTATGACGAATCCAAAGCGGGCATCGAAAAGGTTGAAGCCGAGGTTGGCCCCATCGATGTGGTCGTCGCCAATGCAGGCATCACCCGCGATGCACCGTTCCACAAAATGACACCGGATCAGTGGAAAGACGTGATCGACACCAACCTGACTGGCGTGTTCAACACCGTGCACCCAATCTGGCCCGGCATGCGCGAGCGCAAGTTCGGCCGTGTCATCGTCATCAGCTCGATCAACGGTCAGAAAGGCCAGTTCGCTCAGGTGAACTATGCAGCGACCAAGGCAGGCGACCTGGGCATCGTGAAATCCCTGGCGCAGGAAGGCGCGCGGGCGGGGATCACTGCCAACGCGATCTGCCCCGGCTATATTGCAACCGAAATGGTCATGGCAGTGCCTGAGAAGGTGCGCGAGTCCATCATTGGCCAGATCCCGGCCGGCCGTTTGGGTGAGCCGGAGGAAATCGCCCGCTGCGTGGTCTTCCTGGCATCGGACGATTCGCAGTTCATCAACGGTTCGACGATCTCGGCCAACGGTGCGCAATTCTTCGTCTGATCCAGACTTGTGAACAAAAAACGGGCCGGTCCTTTTGGGCCGGCCCTTTCTGATCCCGTAAGAACGCGCGCGCTGCGATCAGCGGGAACCGAATATCCATCCCCAAAACTGCCAGACCACCCTGCTGCGCTCTTGGTGGGCACGCAGGATCGCCATCTGGGCGGCGGGATTCGTCGTCATCTCGATCATGGCAGTCTCCTTTTCAAATCAGTTTTATTTGACCTGATGTGAATATGGCTGTTAAAAACAAACACGACAAACGAGCTTTCTTGAGACTTCAGTTAAGTTTTTCTTCACTATGAGTGACTATCTGCCTCCGCTGACCGCGTTGCGTGCTTTTGACGCCGCAGCCCGGCACATGTCTTTTTCGAAGGCGGCGGAAGAGCTGCATGTGACGCCAGCTGCCCTGTCGTTTCAGATCAAGTCGCTTGAAGAACACCTTGGTAGGCCGCTGTTTCGTCGTCTGAACCGCGCCGTAGAACTGACCGAGGCGGGCCGTGCCCTTGCGCCTGGTGCGGCAGAAGGGTTTGCCACCTTGCAAGCCGCATGGCGTGCGGTGCGCAGACAGGAAGATGACACAAGCCTGACCGTCACCGCGGGCCCAGCTTTGACCGCCAAGTGGCTGGCGCCGCGGCTTTACGAATTTGCTCGGGCGCATCCCGAGATCGATCTGAAATTCTCGGCCACGCTGCGCAACATGGATCTGGAACGGGACGACGTGGACGTCGCCATCCGCTTCGGGAATTCGGCCGATGACGGGCTGTATTCCGTTCCCGTCAGAAAGGAATGGCTGACCCCTGTAATGACGCCCGAACTTGCGGAACAATTCACCACGCCGGAAAGCCTTGAAGGGGCCCCGCTGATCCATGACGATTCGATCAGTTTTCTGACCCCGCCTTGCGATTGGCCCGCTTGGTTCCGTGCCGTGGGGGTGGATTTTACTCCGACCCATGGCGCGCACTTTTCCAATGCCGATCACGCGATTGATGCCGCTGTTGCCGGTGTCGGCGTGGCACTGGGGCGACGCGCCATGATTCTCAAGGACCTGACCGAAGGCCGCTTGGTTGCGCCGTTCAAGGTGGCCCTGGAAACACAAGGCCGGTTCCGGTTTCTGTGCCTGCCGGGGGCTGAAAAGAAACCTCAGATCGCGGCGTTTCGCGATTGGTTCCTGACCGAGATTGAAAAAACCGCGCATATATCGGATGAGTTCAAAATCATACCGATTGAAGAGGTTTCCCGCCCATGACCAAAATGCGCGCAACGGCCATCGGCTTCGTGGCTGTCTTGCTATGGGCCTTGCTGGCGTTGTTCACTGTCGGGTCGGCACCCACGCCGCCCCTGCTGCTGAACACGATCTGCTTTTCGATTGGTGGTACGCTTGGGCTTGTCTGGGCGACGGCGACAGGTGGTCTGAGCGATCTAAAGCAAGTCCCCTGGACGACCTACCTGTTTGGCGCATTGGGCCTGTTTGGCTATCACGCGCTGTATTTTTCGGCCCTGCGCATGGCGCCGGCTGCCGAGGCCGGGCTGATCGCATATCTCTGGCCTCTGCTCATTGTGCTTCTGTCAGGCCTGCTTCCGGGTGAACATCTGCGTATCGGCCACCTGATCGGGGCCTGCCTTGGATTCGCAGGGGCCGCTGTCATCATTGCCGGGGGTGGCGGCGCGGGCTTTCAGGCCCAATACCTGCCCGGATACGCATTGGCTTTGCTTTGCGCACTGACATGGTCGGGCTATTCCGTTCTATCACGCAAACTGGAGGGCACGCCGACCAGTTCCGTCGCAGTATTCTGCCTTGCGGCTGCACTGGCTTCGGGTCTGCTGCATCTGGCTGTGGAAGATACTGTACTGCCCGATACGGCACTGGGCTGGGCGTCGGTGCTGGCACTCGGCCTTGGGCCCGTCGGGCTGGCGTTCTACGTCTGGGACATTGGCGTCAAGCAAGGCGACATTCAAATCCTCGGAACCTCATCCTATGCGGCCCCGTTATTGTCGACCCTTGCTTTGGTGGTGGCCGGGATCGCGACCCCGTCCTGGGGGCTTGCGATCGCTGCCTTTCTGATCACCGGCGGGGCCTTGATCGCGGCCCGCGCCAGCCTGAAAACTTAAGCGGACAGGCGTTCGATCTCTTCTTTCAGCTTGAGCTTCTGTTTTTTCAACTGAGCAATATGGAGATCATCGATACCTGGCGAGCGTTGGGCTTGTTCCACTTCTAGACCGAGAGATTCGTGCTTTTTCTTCAGTTCCGTCAGATGTGCGCTCACGCTCATTGCGATCCTCCTTGTTTATGTGTCTGTATGTCACGTAAGAATTTGACCACATCGTTTCCACCCTGTCACGCTGCAGACGCACAGAATCTGTAACAAATCCGACAAATTCGGCTGGTCATTGCCGATGGCACAAGTTCCGAGGCAACGGAGCGGCCTGTCGAAGCACGGCTGAGACCGCCTCGGTATAGCTTTCACCGTCTTTTTCGTGGCGCTCACTGGCGTGCAGAATCAAAGGCGCATGGAGGCGAAATGCCGCGCGTCCCCCTTTGCGGGCGCTCAGGATGACCAGTTCTGCCTCGCGGCCCACCCGCGCGCTGAGCGGCAGCACCTCGATTGAACCCAGTTTCCCTTCACAAGCCGTCAGCATATCGGGAAGACGGTCGGCTTTCTGGATCATGTGCAGGAACCCCCGAGGGGCAAGGCGTTTGGCCGCCACGGTGATCCAGTCAATTAGAGGCGTATTTTCACCCAGGGCAATGCTCCGCCCTGTGTCGCTGGCGGGGCTATGCGCCCCAGAACGGTAATAGGGCGGGTTCGCGATTACGTGATCAAAGTGCCGCTGTCGGAGGTCATCAGGCAAAGCGTTCAGGTCAGCCTCGATCACATCCAGATCACAGCTGTTGATTTCCGAATTGCGGCGGGCCAGATCCGCGTAGGCCGGTTGCAATTCGATCCCAACCATTTGCAGCCCCGGCACCCGCGCGGACAGGCACAGAATGGCAGCCCCCGCGCCACATCCCAGTTCCAGCACGGATTGCCCGGCCTTTGCAGGGACGGATGCCGCAAGCAAAACAGGGTCTACTCCGGCGCGGTAACCTGACGCAGGTTGCAGCAATCGCACCCGGCCACCAAGGAAATCGTTGCACGTCAATTCATTGTCGTCAAAACGCATCATCGGCCCAGCGGGATCTCGTTGTCGCGCATCACACGCTCGGCCCGGGTCAGGTCTTCGGACCGAACCATCAGTCGACGGGGGAAGATCCCGATACCACCTTCGAGGATGCTCATATTTACGTCCATCTGAAAGCAGTCTATATCCTCGCCCTCAAGGAGAGCGGATGCAAAGGCCAAGATTGTCGGATCGGTACTGCGCAACAGTTCTTTCATGGGGATGGATGTAAGGGCAAGGCGAGGCGAAAGTCGAGCCTTGTATCAGGAGTGTGATGACCGTCGACATGATCTCAAAACCGCATGAGCGTCTGGCTGAAATTCTGTCGGGCGAGATGGAGGCCGTGAACGGGCTGATCCGCACGCGGATGGCATCGGACCATGCGCCACGCATCCCGGAAGTGACGCGGCATCTGGTCGAAGCAGGTGGAAAACGCCTGCGCCCGATGCTGACACTGGCCGCAGCACGCCTGTTTGGCTATTCCGGCGACCACCATGTGCGCCTTGCTGCGACGGTCGAGTTCATTCACACCGCCACCCTGCTGCATGACGACGTCGTGGATGAAAGCGCACAGCGACGGGGCCGCCCGACCGCCAATCTGCTTTGGGACAACAAATCCAGCGTTCTGGTTGGCGATTACCTGTTTTCACGCAGTTTCCAGTTGATGGTGGAAACGGGCTCGCTGCGCGTTCTGGATATCCTGGCCAATGCCTCTGCAACCATTGCCGAAGGCGAAGTGCTGCAAATGACGGCCGCAACCGATCTGCGCACGGATGAAAACGTTTATCTTCAGGTCGTGCGCGGCAAGACAGCGGCATTGTTTTCAGCCGCGACCGAAGTGGGCGGCGTGATCGCAGGTGCCTCGGAAGAGCAGGTCAAAGCGCTTTTCGACTATGGCGATTCACTGGGCATCGCGTTCCAGATTGCCGATGACCTGTTGGATTATCAGGGCGACAGCAAAGCGACCGGGAAGAATGTTGGCGATGACTTCCGTGAACGGAAACTGACCCTGCCCGTCATCAAAGCCGTGGCGCAATCCACGCCGGAAGAACGCGCCTTCTGGGAGCGCACGATCGAAAAGGGCCGCCAACAGGATGGGGATCTGGATCAGGCGCTGGGTCTGATGAACAAATACGCCACGCTGGAAGAAACCCGGCAAGACGCTTTGGGCTGGGCCAACAAAGCCAAGGCGTCGCTGGAGGTACTGCCGGATCATGAGATTCGCAGCCTGTTGCGCGAATTGGCCGATTACGTGGTTTCACGTCTCAATTGAGCTGTGTGGCGCGGCACCACCAATCAGGATGGGCTGCGCCGATCTCATAGGCCGCAAAATGCGCGTCTTTCATCGTCGGATAAAGCGCAAAACAGGTTGATCCTGACCCTGACATTCGCACCACGAGCGCGCAATTGGTCATCGTCAACTCGTCCAAAACCTGTTCGATCTCAGGTGCGACGTTCATGGCGGGCACTTGCAGATCGTTGCGTTGATTGCGCAGCCACTGGGCGCACTCATCGGCATTTTCAAACTCAGGTGCGCTTTCAGGCATTGGCGGGTTGTCTCTGGACGCCAGCGCGTTGAAAACGGCACCGGTGGGCACCTGTACATTCGGGTTGACCAAAAGGGCGGGCAGGTGCGGAAGGTTCACCGCCGTCAAACGATCGCCAATGCCCTGCATTCTTGTCGCCCGACCTTCCAGGCAGACGGGGACATCCGCCCCCAATGACAACGGCAGGCACTGCGGGAGGTCGTGGCCCTGATCTGCCAGGGCCCCAAGCGTGGCCGCAGCATCAGACGACCCTCCGCCAATGCCCGCCCCATGGGGCAGGGACTTGGTCAGTTGGATATGACCGGTCCAACCGACAGCTTCTGCCGCCCTCCAGACCAGGTTTCGGCTGTCCGTGGGGACTCCGCCGGCAAACTCGCCGCGAACGTCCATGGACAATTCGGGGCCGGGGGTGAATGTCAGCCGATCACCCAGATCGGCGAATACAACCAACGAATCCAAAAGGTGATAGCCGTCGTCTCGACGGCCAGTCACATGAAGGGTCAGGTTGATCTTGGCGGGCGCAAACGCCTTAATTTCCATTGGCGACTTTCAATGGCTCCGAACCTTCTTCGGCCAGAACGGCATCCAGCCCGACTTCGATCTTGCGCCGGATTCGATCCGGATCGGCTTCGCCGTCCGTGTCTTCCGGGTCGATGAAGGACAAGGCGCGGCTCCACTGAAACTCGGCCTCGCGCGCGCGGCCGACAGCCCAGTAGACGTCACCCAGATGATCGTTGACCACCGGATCCACCGGCATCAGCTCAACCGCACGTTCCATGTGTTCGACGGCCTCGTCGTAACGCCCCAGACGGAACAGAACCCAACCCAGACTGTCCACGATATAGCCACTGTCCGGACGCGCAGCTACTGCGCGCTCGATCATATCCAATGCTTCATCCAGCTTTTCTTTGCGCTCAACCAGCGAATACCCCAGGTAATTCAGAACCTGAGGCTGATCCGGGTTCAGTTCCAGCGCCCGGCGGAAATCAGCTTCGGCCTGATCCCATTGCTTCAGCCTTTCATGACTGATTCCGCGAGCATAATGCAGGAACCAATTTCCACCCGCCGCGCTGTCCGTCAGCGCGATCGCAGTGTCGTAAGAGGCCACGGCAGCGGCATAGTTTTCCTGTCGGCGCTGCAAGTCTGCCAAAGCGACATGCACACCCGGAAAATCAGGGTCTTGCGCAGCCAGGTTCTGCAACACCTCGACGGCCGCATCGGTTTTTCCCGAACGGTCCAGAACTTCGGCGCGGCCCAATTCGGCCGCATGGTGATCGTTGCTGTCCGCCGGGACCAGGCGGTATGCCTCAACCGCCAGATCATATTGCTGCAAGTTGTCCAGCAGATCCGCGCTCAGCAAAATGGCATCCGTATGATCGGGGCGCAGGAAACTGGCCAAGCGTGCGTACAGCAGAACGTAATCGGCCGAAGCTTCGCTGTTCAATGCGGCACCGACGGTGAAAAAAATCTCGGCCATGCCGTCCTGAGCGGATCGGACATGGGTGAACGGCAGTGTTTCACCCGCCGCCAACTGGCTCAAATACGCCTCGATGGTCGGGTCACTGCCCGCCACGAACACATCGTCCAGAAACTGAATGGCGTCTTCGTTGCGATCCAGCTGCGACAGAATCTCGGTGCGGGCCAAGGCGGCACGACGAGAGAACCGGGCAACCGTTCCATCATTGTCCGCAAGTATCGCCTCGGCGCCTTCGAAATCACCGATAGACGCCAAAGCCATCGCCTTGTGGTAAAGCGCGAATTCCCTGAGACCATCCTGTGTGGCGACGGAATCGAACTGTTCCATCGCTTTCGTCATCTCACCCTGTCCCAGATGGGCCCAGGCGATCATCAGGCCGTCAACAAGGGGGCCAACTCCCTGTGTTTCAGGGTCACGGGCCAGCAGGTCGTCAAATTTCCCATCGGCGATCAGATTGGCCGAAATCACCATACGCGCAGCCTGACTGGGCAGGTTGGCTTCTTCGATCTGCTGGGCGATCGGCAGCGCGCGCGCCACTTCCCCCAAAGCGATGCGCGCGACGACAACACTTTCCTGCAACAGCGCATTTTGGGGATCAAACCTGAGGGCCTGAGCGTAGTACCTTTCAGCGGCAGAATAGTCGTTTTCGTAAATCGCCTGCCGCCCGGCCAGATATGACCCGGCACCCGTTTCCGAATAGGCCGGAACTGCGACCGACGACATGAACAGCACGGACAAAGCCGCGCGACGAACCAGGGAAAACACCGAAATCCTGCCTTGCTATCGTTGACTGAGGGGTAAGCTAGGGCTTCGGCAGGCAAGAGGCAATGGCAGAGCCTTCACAGCGCCGCCATTGCCCGTTTTTTGCTTACATGTTCGGATAGTTTGGACCGTCGCCGCCCTGCGGTGTGGTCCAGGTGATGTTCTGGCTGGGATCCTTGATGTCGCAGGTTTTGCAATGAACGCAGTTCTGGAAGTTGATGACGAATCGCGGACCGCTCTCATCCTCGACCACTTCATAAACACCGGCCGGGCAATACCGCTGCGCCGGCTCATCGTATTTCGGCAGGTTGACCTTCACGGGGATTTCCGGATCGGCCAGACGCAGGTGGCAGGGCTGGCTTTCCTCGTGGTTCGTCGCTGCGAACGAGACATTCGTCAGACGATCGAAGGACAGCGTTCCATCCGGCTTTGGGTAATCGATTGGCTGGTGCTTGCTGGCATCCTCGGTCGATTCCGCGTCGTTCTTGCCGTGACCCAGCGTGCCGAACAGCGAAAAGCCAAACGTGTTGGTCCACATGTCCAGACCACCCAGCATCAGGCTGGCGGTCAGACCCCATTTCGACCACATCGGCTTGACATTGCGAACCTTTTTCAGGTCGGAACCAATCGCGCCATTGCGAACTTCGGTCTCGTAAACCGTCAGTTCATCGCCCGAACGCTCGGCCTTGATGGCGTCATAAGCAGCCTCGGCCGCAGCTTTGCCCGACAGCATCGCGTTGTGGTTGCCTTTGATGCGCGGCACGTTGACCATGCCCGCCGAACAGCCCAACAGCGCCACGCCCGGAGCAACCAGTTTTGGCATCGACTGATAGCCGCCTTCCGTAATCGCGCGGGCGCCGTAGGCCACGCGCTTGCCGCCTTTCAGCAGATCGGCCACCATCGGGTGGTGCTTGAACCGCTGGAACTCCATATAGGGGTACAGGTGCGGGTTCTTGTAGTTCAGGTGAACCACGAATCCGACGTAAACCTGATTGTTTTCAAGGTGATAAATGAAGGACCCGCCGCCAGCGTTGCTGCCCAACGGCCAGCCCATCGTGTGCGTCACGCTTCCTTCCTTGTGCTTGGCAGGGTCGATCTCCCAGATCTCTTTCATGCCGACACCGTATTTCTGCGGCTCTTTGCCGGCAGACAGATCGTATTTGGCAATCACTTCCTTGGACAGCGACCCACGGACACCTTCCGACAGGAAGACATATTTGCCGTGCAGCTCCATCCCCGGTTCGGTGTTGGGGCCATAGGAACCGTCTGGTTCCAGACCGAAGACACCGGCAACCACGCCTTTGACTTCGCTATTTTCGCCATAGACCATTTCCGAGCACGCCATGCCCGGGAAGATCTCGACACCCAGTTCTTCGGCCTGTTCCGCCATCCAGCGGCAGACATTGCCCATCGAAACGATGTAGTTGCCATGGTTGTGCATCAGGGGCGGCATCGGGAAGTTCGGGATACGGACCTGACCCGCCTCACCCAGCATGTAGAACTTGTCGTCTTTCACGGGCACATTAAGCGGCGCGCCTTTTTCCTTCCAGTCCGGTATCAGAGCATCCAGACCACAGGGGTCGAGAACCGCGCCTGACAGGATATGCGCGCCAACCTCCGAACCTTTTTCCAGAACCACTACGTTCAGGTCGGCATCCAGCTGTTTCAGACGGATGGCCGCAGACAGGCCCGCAGGACCTGCACCCACGATCACCACGTCGTATTCCATCGCTTCGCGTTCAATCTCGGCCATCGCGGGCTCCTTAGCTAACTTTCCGAATTGGCGCTGTCACCGCATGATCTGCGCAATTTTGTTTCACGGCTGATTACATGGTCACAAAGACATTGGTCAATCGAAACACGGCGTAACAAGGGCGCTATTCGACACATCAACCTTCCGGTGTGTCCCCCATCAGGTATCTGGGACCGCTACCATGCGATTTTGCCCGGTCATCGGGGTTGTAAAGCGCGCATTTCGGCAGGCTCAGACACCCGCATCCGATACAGCCATCCAGATTGTCGCGCAACCGCGTCAGGGTGTCGATTCGCTGATCCAGATGGGCCCTCAGCTGTACGCTGATCGCCTTCCAGTCCTGGGGCGTCGGCGTGCGGTTTCCCGGCAGGCCCGACAGCACCTGACGGATTTCCGGCAGGGTCAGGCCGAACTGCTGCGCAATCATGACAAAGCTCAGCCGCCGAATATCGGCCCGCTGATAGCGCCGCTGTCCGCCCGCGTTGCGCCAGGGCGAAATCAGACCCTGTGCTTCGTAATACCGGATGGCCGACACGGCCAGACCTGTGCGCCGGGCCAATGCGCCAATCGCCAGCCCCTCTGATACCGCCATCAACCCTCACAAAAAATTCCTTGACCTAAAGTTAGGTTTAGAAATTACGCTGAGTCGGGACAAGCCAAAAAACACAGGAGATCCCATGATGGCGACGCTTGAACACACCAACTTCACTGTCCGCGACCCGAAGGCCTCGGCCGATTGGATGCAAAAGGTCTTTGGCTGGAAAACCCGCTGGGAGGGCCCCGCAATTGCCGGCGGATACACCGTGCATGTCGGCTCGGCCCATACGTATCTGGCACTGTACAAACCTGACGACCCGAAGCAGTCGGATGAAAGCAGCTATGATGTAATCGGCGGGCTGAACCACGTGGGTGTTCTGGTCGAAGACATCGATGCCACCGAAGACAAGGTTCGCAAGGCAGGATTCGAGCCCCACAACCATGCCGATTACGAACCAGGGCGCCGGTTCTATTTCCGCGATGACAACGGGATCGAGTTCGAAGTGGTGCAATATGATTGAGATGATTTGGCTTTGCACCCCATCGCAGCGTTGGCGCAGGTCGCGGCATCCCGATCATCGGCACAGGCCCCACCCCAAATCAAAACGGCGCGAAGTCGCGAATTGATCGCTGCTGACGCTGTCACCTCTTGCAATTCACGTGGCATTTGGGTCAGGTAACTGCCAATCTAACATTCGCCCCGACGCTCCTGTGCGGCGGGGCGACTCAATTTATGCGTGGACGTAGAGAGTATGGAAAAGATCCCGATGACGCCTGCGGGCAATGCCGCGCTCGAGGCTGAGCTGAAGAACCTCAAATCCGTTGAACGCCCGGCGATCATCGAAGCCATCGCCTCGGCGCGCGAGCTGGGCGACCTGAAGGAAAACGCCGAATATCATTCTGCCCGTGAAAAACAAGGCTTCATCGAAGGTCGCATCAAGGAACTGGAAGGTATTCTGTCGCTGGCCGATGTCATCGATCCGGCAAAATTGTCGGGTGCGGTCAAGTTTGGCGCAAAAGTCACATTGGTCGACGAAGATACCGATGAAGAAAAGACCTGGCAGATCGTTGGTGAATACGAGGCCAATATCGAAAACGGCCTGCTGAACATCAAATCCCCTATCGCCCGCGCCCTGATCGGCAAAGATGAAGGGGACAGTGTCGAAGTGCGCACACCCGGCGGCGTGCGCTCTTACGAAATCCTGAGTATCGAGTACGCCTGACCGGAGCGCATGTAATGTCGGGGCCAAAACCTGACCCGGAAACCGAAAAGCCGACGTCGCTGGGCATCTATGATCGCCCGAAGTCTCCGGCTGTCACCGAAATCGAGATTGTTGCACTGGTGCTCAGCCTGATCTGGCTGGTGGTGTCGGTCGTCTTTCTCGTGCTGCCCGGACAGGGGCAGAACGGTGGCTTTGTCGTCGCCTTTCTGGCCGTGTTCATGCCCGTGGCGATGATCTGGGTTGCGGCCACCGCGATGCGCGCCAGCCGGGTGATGCGAGAGGAAAGCGCGCGGTTGCAAACGGCAATCGACGCGATCCGGCAGGCCTATGTGGCGCAGCAGCAGCGCGCCTCCAGCACCTATGAACCTGCGGTGACCAAAAAGCTGGATGAAATCGCTGCGGCCACACGGAAAACCGAAGACGCCTTGGCAACGTTCTCGACCAAACGCACGGCGCGCTCTGCCACGACCGCGCAGAGTTCCGCTCCGGGCGACCAGACCTCGTTGGAACTGGGCACACCTGCGGAAGAGATCACTCCGCCGCTGAGTACCGAAGTTTTCATCCGCGCCCTGAACTTCCCCGAAACGCAGGATGACACCGAGGGGTTCAATGCGCTGCGTGTTGCATTGAAGGACCGCAAGACGGCACAGCTTGTGCAAGCTTCACAGGATGTTCTGACGCTGCTCAGCCAGGAAGGCATCTACATGGATGACCTGCGGCCCGACAAGGCCCGGCCAGAAATCTGGCGCCAGTTCGCCCAGGGCACACGCGGGCGCGCCGTGGCGGCACTGGGGGGTGTACGCGACAGATCCTCACTTGCGCTGACGGCAGCCCGGATGAAACAGGATCCGATTTTCCGCGACGCCGCGCACCATTTCCTGCGTCGGTTTGACAAGATGATGGCCGAGTTCGAACCCACGGCAAGCGATGCGGAACTGAGTGAACTGGGTGAAACCCGAACGGCCCGCGCATTCATGTTGCTGGGTCGCGTGGCGGGCACGTTTGATTAATCCGGCCCGACAATCCACGACATTTTGGTCGCGCTGCTGAAATTGAACAGATACTTCAGCGGTCCGGTTTTTTCTTGACCCATGGGCTGGAATCCTTCGCGCTCGTAAAGGCTGCGGGCGCGGGGGTTCGTGTCGATGACATCAAGCTGAACCTCTGACATGTCGCGGTTGCGGGCCTCGGACTTGATGGCATTCAGCAATGCCGTGCCCACTCCTTTGCCGCGCGCCTCGGCAGCGACAAAAATGCCATCCATCTGGAACACGCCCGGTTTCAGTTCGCGCTCCAGCACGCTCAGAACCAAGGCGCGCCAAGTCGCCCCGAACCAGCCATAGACCTGCGCCAGAACAGACATATTGCCCCCCGCAAAAGAGCCGTCACGTGTCTTGAAACCTGCCAGACCCAGCATCCGGCCCGTTTCATCCCGTGCAACCAGCGCGAAATCCGGGTTCAATGCGATTTCAAAGAAAGCCAATCCTTTTTCGTCCGGCCCCATGACTTTGCCCAGCTTGGCCGCAAATGCCTGCCAGAACAGTGCCGCCGCTTGCGCGCGTTCCCGATCGGCGAACCCTCTGGAAATCGTGACCGTCACAACCCGAAACTTCCATACGGAAGGAACCGGACCATATCGCCGGGTTTGACATGGCGCGCGCCGTCCTCGATTTCAACCAACCCTTCAGCCCAGCTGAGGCCACTGATCCGGCCTGATCCTTCCGAGTGGAAGACCTCGGCCCGCCCATCCCGCATTCGGGCGCGCAGATATTCCCGGCGACCGGGCTTCTTGCGCTTTTCAAAGGCGGCAGGCACTTCGAAACCTTGCGGTTCAGCCCAGCCTTCGCCGGACATCAGCCCCAAGGCCGGACGCGCGAAAATCAACGTACAGACCATGGCGGCAACCGGATTTCCCGGCAGGCCAAACACCGGCACGCCAGACCACAAACCCAAAGCCAGCGGCCGCCCGGGTTTTAACGCAATGCGCCAGTGCTGCATCGCTCCGGCCTGACGCAACAGGGCCGAAACATGGTCTTCATCACCCGCTGACGCGCCACCACTGGTCAAAATCACATCCGCCTGTTCCGCGGCCTGATCCAATCGATCCCGCAAGGCGTCCCGATCATCCGAAACACGCCCCATATCCACGGGCACGAACCCCATACGTTCGATCAATGACAGCAGCATCGGGCGATTGGCGTCGAAAATCTGACCTGGACCAGCGCTCTCTCCGGCTTCGACCAATTCATCACCCGTAGAGACCACGGCCACGCGAAGCGGTTTGCGCACGTTGACTTCGGCAATCCCCACGGCAGACAGCAGGGCAAGATCGGCAGGGGTCAGCCTGCGCCCGGCAGGAAGGGCGATATCGCCTGCGGTCACATCTTCTCCCGCGTGCCGTGTGTTGGCGCCTTTCTTCAACGGGCCGTGGAAGGCTATGTGGCCGTCCTTGACCGTGACATCCTCTTCCAGAATGACCGTGTCGACACCGGCGGGCAGCGCCGCCCCCGTCAGCACGCGCAAGGCCCGACCTTCAGGCACGACACCGTCGAACGGGATCCCTGCCGCCGCGCGCCCGTCAATCAACAGCATGATCTGCGGGCCATCAGGGGCGGGACCGGCAAAACCGTACCCATCCACGGCCGTATTCGGTTGCGGCGGGTTCGAACGTCGGGCGACCACATCCCCAGCCAGAACGCGCCCGCATGCCCGGGTCAGCGCCATCGTCTCAGATGCGGTAATCGGGTGCAGCCTGTCACGCAAACAGGCCAGCGCCTCATCCACCGGTGTCCAATTGACCCCGGCGGGCAACGCGAAGCAATCGTTCCGCAACGGGGGCGGGGCTATGTTCGGCTTGTCCTGAGGCACACCCAATATCCAACCTTCCTCTGCCGCTGAGACGTTCAATTGCGCATCCAACTCCTGCTCTGTCAAACGCGACAGAGTCAAGGCGACCTGTTCAACCTGCCAGGCATCCTTGATCCGCCCATCCGGTGCAGCGCCAAGGGTCAAAGACGGCCAGATTTCCACGAAGGCGACAGGTTTATCCAACGGCTCGAACGGCCAGACCGAGATTTGCCCGGCAAACCGGTGGCGAAGCCGGTTCAGAATCGGCAGCCCCATCATGACTTGGCCACCAACCGCGCCTGCCCCTGCCATCTGCCAGCAGGTGAAGCTTCCTTTTGCCAGAGTCTCAACGACACGACGGTTCGGGAACGGGTTGGAATAGTCCGATTTGGTACGCGGCAGGCCGTCAATCTCTCGGCGCAATCCATTCATCCAGAACGGACCACGGCCGCCAAACTGAAGGTTGATCCGACCCGCCAGATCAAAGCGGTTGTTGGCCTTCCGAGAATCCTCGACTTGTTGGTCGAACCAGTCCCACAACGCCAGCGGATCGTCCGTTCCGGTCATCGCCCGTGCGAAGCCGCAAGGATATCCAAAAGGAAAATCGAACCCAAGAAGCAGGCGGCGACCGGCCTTAAGTTCGGCGCGGATCAGAGCATCCAACCTCTGCTCGGCTATCCGCCTGTTACGCAGGTATTCGGGGTCAAGCGCTTTTCCGTTTCGTACAATGCAAGCCCAGATCGCATCCTTGCGCGGGGTCGGCCCGGTGTCGTTTCCGCCAGACCAATCCACCATTGCAAAGGTCTGGAACAGGCTCACAAACCGACCTCTTTCAGGATGAAGTCAGCAATCCCGGCACTATCATCCAGATCATAGACCGGGCGGTCCAAGTCCAGCGGAGTGTCGCTGGCCACCGCGCGGATGGTGGCATCTTCAGGTGCCATCAGCGCATGGCCCGCCGCGGCGCGATACGCTTCGATCTTGGGGTGGTCCTCGCGCTTGAAGCCTTCGATAAGCACCAGATCGACCGGCGAGAGCCGCGCCAGCAGCTCGGCCAGCGGCGGTTCAGGCGCGCCCCGCAATTCCTGCATCAAAGCAATGCGTTGCCCCGAGGCAAGCAGCACCTCGCTGGCCCCCGCAACGCGGTGCCGGTGACTGTCGGTGCCTGGCTGATCCACATCGACGCTGTGATGCGCGTGCTTGACCGTAGAGACCGTAAAGCCCCGGCTGGTGATCTCGGCCACCAACCGTTCCATCAGCCCGGTTTTGCCGGCATTCTTCCAGCCCGTGACGCCATAGACCCTCATGCCTGCTCCAACAGTGTCCGGGCACGATCCAGATCTTCAGGCGTGTTGACGTTGAAAAACGGATCAAACGGGTCGGCGTTGAACAATGCCTCGCGCCCGTCATGTTTGTCGGTCCACAGCACCACCTTGCGCAACCCGTCCATCAGCGCCGCCCGCAGATCATCGCGCAGCGCCACGGGCCAAAGCCCGAACGTCGGGTGTCGGTTGACTCGCTTGCCACCACCGGATTTCAGCGCCTCGTCGCCCGAACGCGGCGTGGTGGCCAAGACCAACGGGTGTACCTGCCCTTCCGCAGCCTGCGTCAGTCGCGTAACCAGATCGCGCGGGAAAAATGGCGTATCCGCGGCAGCTGTCACGATGCAGTCCGCCCCCTGCTCTGCCGCCCAGTCGAGCCCGGCCAGCACACCGGCCAGAGGCCCGGCAAACCCTTCGATCGTGTCAGGCAGGACGGGCAGGCCCAGATCAGCGAAGCGCTCAGGGTCGCCATTCGCGTTCAACGCCAACCCACTTACCTGTGGGGACAGACGGTCAATCACATGGGACAGCAGGCTCTGCCCCCCGATCTGCAGCAAACCTTTGTCGCCACCACCCATACGTGTGGCCTGCCCGCCTGCAAGAATGACGCCAAGCGGTTTCGTCATGATGGGTCCTCGATCTCCGGCCATTTTTGGAATTTCTCCAGCGGTGAAAAAATCCAAACCCCACTACCCGCACCAAGCAAAATGAAACACAGGCTCACAGGAAGTCCGGAAAAGTCGGCCAAGACATGGCTCAAGCGAATGAAAGCGAAAAAGAGCACCAAAACCGCCACAGGCGCGAAAAACAACCAGAAAAAGCACCGATACCTGCGAAGTGATCGTCTGATTTCGTTTGGCAAAACGACTGAGGCTGGCAAACCTTGAAGAAGGGTACGTTGCAACACGGCGCTTTGTTTTTGCACCGCCAATCCCCAAGCTGCCCATCCCATCCGGAATGGGGCAAACAGGTCGAATGTGCCGATGTATTCTCTTGCCTCCCACCCCAATCGATCCAAAATTTCTTCGTCCAACCGTGCCATGCCCTCTACGATTGCTCGTTTGCTGCGCGCGTAGTTTCGCGCAGCAAGAATGCTCAGCGGCAAGATACTGACTGCAACAACAAACAGGAAAAAAAGTCTAAGGGTTTCCAAAATCATCCTGCACTTTTCCGGCGGTGTTTCCTGTCTTCGATCGCTACGGTTGACGGGTCCACGTCGCGCAGCAGGCGATCCTCACCCGACAGGCAGACAAAGCGCTGGCCGCGCATCCGCCCGATCAGCGTCAGCCCGACCTCGCGCGCGATCTCGACGCCCCAGGCGGTGAAGCCCGAGCGGGAAGCCAGTACCGGAATCCCCATCATCGCCGTTTTGATCACCATTTCGGATGTCAGACGACCAGTAGTATAGAGGATCTTGTCCGCCGCACTCTCTCCTTCTGACAGCATCCAGCCTGCGATCTTGTCGACGGCGTTGTGGCGGCCCACGTCCTCCATATAGACCAGCGGGCAGTTTTCACGGCACAGGACCGTGCCGTGAATCGCTCCGGCCTCGAGGTACAGCGACGGAGTGCGGTTGATCTTCGAGGCCAGATCATACAGCCAGGAGGTGCGCACCTGAACCTGCGGCAGTTGTACGTCTTCCAAGCCCTCCATCATGTCGCCAAACACAGTACCCACGGCACACCCGCTGGTGCGGGTCTTCTTCTTCAGCTTGTCCTCATACGATGTTTCGCGCGCGGTTCGGACGATCACGGTTTCAAGATCGTCGTCATATTCCACGCGCGTGATTTCGTCATCCGACAGCAGCATCCCCTGATTGCGCAGAAAGCCCAGCGCAAGATATTCGGGATAGTCGCCAATCGTCATCGCCGTCACGATTTCCTGCGAATTGAGGAAGATCGTCAGCGGGCGTTCCTCGACCACGGATATCTGGCTGATTTCACCGTTCTGGTCCACACCCTCGACCGCTCGGGTTAGGCGCATCGCACCCGGATCAGGGGCGATAAGATAGTCCGACAGATCGAATTCCGTGGCCAATTGCAACCCCTTCCCAAGACAGTTACTGCTGCATGAATCACCATAGGATTTAGCCATGGCCTCTGCCACATCCAAGTCATACTTCTGGAAAGGTTTTCGGGACGGGACGCCGTTTATCTTCGTCGCCGTGCCCTTTGGCCTTCTGTTTGGTGTTTTTGCGACCGAAGCCGGGTTGACCCTTGTCCAGACGATGGCCTTTACATCGACCGTTTTTGCAGGTGCCGCGCAATTCACGGCGTTGCAATTGTTGCAAGACAACACCCCGACCGTGATCATCATAATCTCGGCGCTGGCCGTGAATCTGCGTATGGCGATGTATTCCGCATCACTGACACCTTACCTGGGTTCCGCGCCCATGTGGCAGCGTGCCTTTGCGGCATATCTGACCGTGGATCAATCTTATGCCTGCTCGATCGTGCGGTTCGAGAAAGAGCCCGACCTGTCAGTGCCACTACGCATGTCCTATTTCGTGGGCTCTGTCACGCCGATCACACCGCTTTGGATTCTGAGCACTTATCTGGGCGCGGTGCTGGGTGCGCAAATACCGGAAAGCTGGGCGCTGGATTTTGCCCTGCCTATCACCTTTCTGGCCATGATAGGGCCGATGATGCGGACCTTTGCACATGTGGTCGCGGCCCTTGTGGCCATCGCGGTATCGTTGTTGACCGTCGTAATCCCGTTCAATCTGGGTCTGCTGATCGCCGGATGCGCTGGAATGGTTGCCGGAGCACAGGCGGAACTGATTCTCGAACGCAGAAAGACGCGACAATGACACAGCCCGATTCCGTCACCATCTGGACCATTATCATCGGGCTTGCCATCGGCAGCTATGCGCTGCGCTTTGTCTTTATCGGTTTTGTGGGTGATCGCCCGATGCCGCCTTGGCTGCTGCGTCACCTGCGATATACAGCGGTGGCCATCCTTCCCGCATTGATCGCACCGCTGGTCGTTTGGCCCTCTGCCACCGAAGGGCAGCCTGATCTGCCACGTATGTCGGCGGCAGCCGTTGCCCTGGCGGTCGGAGTGATCAGCAAAAACGTGATAGCGGCCATCTTTTCCGGGGCCGCCACGCTCTATGGTCTGCTTTATCTACTGAGTTGAGACAGCGTCGAGCTGGTTGAGACGCGCATTGTTTGCCGCCAAACCTTTTTGCAGATCCGCATCGTCATTTTCCCGATATTCTTCGGTCACGACGCCCGGAATCTGCGCAAACTGTTCCGACAGGTTAACCGGATAGAACGTCACATCAATCTGCTCGAACCCCGGCACCTGCTTCAACAGTTGAGAAGTCGAGTTAGTGCAGAACGCTCCGGCGACCGGACCGGATTGCTTTGCCAGTTGCAAGGCGATTTCAGCCTGTTGCGGGCTCACCTGAATAGTCTGTATGCGGGCATAATGCGTCTCGCGCGCGTGCGAGCTGCGATAAGCTCGTTCGACCGCCGGGGTAATGCCGTAAAGCACATCATCCTTCACCGGAACCACATCCGCCCGGAACGAACCGGCAGGGTCAAAGATCACACGCTCGCTGCCCGAGATCATCAGCGACGTATGCGCGCCCGATCCGGTGCGTGTGTTGATCATTGTGTACAGCGTCAGGGTCGCTGGCCCCGGATCACGGTAGGACCGGGACACGATCTCGTTCCGATCCGCCTGTGGACGGTTCGAATTGGCGCAGCCCGCCACTGTCGCTGCCAGCAAGCAGGCAATCAATATCCTAAACAAGTCAGCCCCCGAAACGATTAGGAGGCGAAAACCGCCAGGAACAGGCACAGGAAGGCAATGGCGACCACACACCACGTGGTGGCCTTGATGAAACCGTTGAATGTCTTGGTTTGGACCGTGATGTCCATTTCGCCGTGCTTGTGTTCAGCCATGAGTCTCAGATTCCCAATTCGCGTGATTGATCTGTTGGATAATAGAAAACAGAACGCCTGTCACCACGTCATTCGCGCGCAGGACGCTGTTACTTGAGAACCGAACAACCGGGATACCCGAACCCCCACCGCCAGGGCAGGCCGCTGCACGGCCCGCCACCGAATCGCACCGCCCCGTACATTGCATCCGCAGTGATCGCGTGCACGCTGCGAATCTGTTCAGGCGACATGTCGTACTGGTCGGCATAGTCCTCGGCATGGTTGTCTCCGTGCTGCACCACACAGGCGTGCAAGGCGTCATCCGCTGCCAGACGTGCCTCATAGCTTTCGTTGGCTGTCTCTGCACCGCCCGCATTGTGATATACCCGGTCGTGGATGACGCAGCAGTACTCCCACGGCGGGTGCTCTTGATATAGCGCGCCAACCTGTGGGAATTGCTTTGCCACCCAGCGCCAACTGGCTGACAACCCGCCTGAACAGCCATCGGTTTCAAACGGCGTCAGTTCGGCGCCCTCGCTTTGCTCGATCAGGGCACGGTGGCCCGGCATCTCAAATCCGCGCATCAGATCCTGTGCCCATGCCGACAGTGGTAGCAGAGACAGAAACAGCGCCATATCAAGGACTTTCATCGCGCATCACCTCTGTATCGACCTGCAATCCAAAGGTGGTTGCCAGCCACAGCAACAGCCGCTCGCCCGGCCCCATTTCAGCGCGTATGCGCAAAACCTCATTGGCCATGGCCGGGCGGTCGGTAATCAAACCATCCACACCCATCGAGGCCATCCTGGACATCTGCAACGGATCATTCACCGTCCAGACATAGATATCCTTACCAGCGTCCTGCACTTTGCGGATCAGCCCGGGTGTAACCATGCCTGCATTGACGGCGACAAATTCACCTTCCAACCCCGACAGATCCCCAATGGCCGTGGCCGCCAGCACACCAGAGCGCCAATCGGGCCGCAACTTTTCCATCTTTTGCACGGCCGGGTATTTCAGCGACATGGTGGCAACGTCGTTCTGCATCCCAAGTTCTTCGACAAGGCCGATCACCCGATTTTCCAGATCGACGTCGTGACCATAATATTTCAGCTCGATAAGAACCTTCGACTTACCTTTGGCCGCTTCCAGTACCTCTCGCAGGGTCGGGGTCCGCTCTGCGGCGTATTCCGGTCCGAACCAGCTTCCGATGTCGATATCAGCCACATCCTGCATGGTCGCATCCCAGACCTTCAGGTTGACGCCGGCCAATTTCATGAAATCGCTGTCATGGGCCACGACAACCACATCGTCCGCCGTTTCCTGAACGTCTATCTCAACCCAGTCCGCACCATCTTCTATCGCTTTCAGGACCGAGGCCATTGTGTTTTCAGGTCGCAAAGCCGCAGCGCCCCGATGGCCGATGACCTCGGCTTGATCCGGCGCCTGCACGCGTTCCAGCAAGCTTTGCCCAAGCCAGAAGCCAACGCCCAACGCGGCCAAGGCCGCCGCGACAGTGACAAGAACCGGCACGCGGATCCTTCGGGGTTCGGGATGGGGAACGTCCTTGGTCTCAGCTTCAAAGAAACCGTCCAGCAAGACCGCCAATGCGCCCAGCGCCGTGGCCGCCAGAACCAAGCCCGCCAGGGACCAAAGCCCCGCAATGATCAGGCTGAGGATCAATGCCAGTCTGAGGCTGCCGCCTTCCTGCAAGGGCACAACCGCAAACAACAGACTGGCCACCGCCGCAATCAAAGCCGCAATCACAAGCCGCAGTCCCAGCCAAAGGGCAAGCTCGATCTTCAAACGCCCGCGCTTGCCTTCCATCTTTTGTTCGCTTTTCGCGAATGCTCCGCGTGGTGAGGCCCCCTCGAACAGGACCAGATGCAACGCCAGCGCCCATCCCGACAGACGGCGGATCAACACCCATGCCAACGCAAGAACGACAAGCCCGATCAGAACCACGGCCACCTGAAAGGCCGGAGGGTGGAATGTCAGGTAATAATTGATGTCATATTCCGTCAGCGTCCACCATGCGATCACCCCCGCGACGGCCACAAACGGCAAGGCAAGCAGCAGAACGCGCAGGATGAACCGAACGGCAAATCCGAACAGCGCCGGAAAGCGGGACAGGTTCAGTGCCAGTGCCGCACTGCCTGCGCGCCAAGGGTCGTTTTCTCCCATACGCAAGGACCCGGCCATGACCGCGAACACAAGAACCTCGGCCAGCAAGAACAGACTGAGCACAGCAACACCCGCGATGAACCCTGCCGGAGACAGCAGGAACATCGCAATGTCCTGATCGGTCAGAGCGGTCTGATTTGACAGAGAGACCGCCAGATTGACAGCCACAGCCACACCCGGCGCGATCAGCGCCACCAGCAGCAAGCGCACTGCGACATAGATTGGCACAAAGACCCGGCGCCGTTCCCAGGCACCTGCATAGGCATGTGTTACTGCTTGAAAAAATCTTGTCACGTGGGCGCCTCCGGACTGATGCAGTCATTCAAAGGCGCGCAAGCGTGAATTGCAAGTCAGCTGTCTTCCAGATCCGCCGCCAGACGGAAACCGATTCGGTTGGCGGGTTTGTCCTCGACCGATTTGGGCAGGGCGCGCAGCATCACGTTCAACTGGCTGACATGCTGCACCAATTGCGTGCGGGCCCCGGTTCCGTCGGATCCGTAAAAGGTGATCATGTCGGGGTCGAAATACCCCATCCCTTCGATCCGCATGACGCCGGCATCGCCACCGGTAAAGCCCATGGCGACTTCGTGATTGCCGTCCAGCGTCTTTTCAAAGTTCTGGATATACATGATCAGACGCTCGTAAGCCCATTGCGCCGGGCTTTTGTTGACAACAGGCTTCTTCAACCCCTCGGGCAGGTCCTTGGCTCCGGATTCGGCATTGGGATCCGCGTGCACCTCGTGACACCGCGGCAAAGCGGCGGCTTCGGCGGCCTCGGCCGAGGTTTCGATCTGGTCCTGCATTCTTCTACCCTTTGCGCTGATACAGCCATGCCCCGTCAGCGCGTTGCGTCCGGGTTACCGCACCAATGTGGTAGAGATGATTCACATGCGCAACCGCCTCAACCAGCGCAAGCCCATATTCGCCTTCGCGGATCGTGCGTTTGAACAGTGGCAGAAAACAATCTGCGGCCGCTCTGGGTTGATCCAGATGCTTCAACAGGCGGTCCAACGCGCCGTGATGGTTGTCGATCAGCTGTTTCATCCTCAGCGGCAGGCCCGAAAACGGCAGCTTGTGCCCGCCCAGAACCAGATGATCGGGCCGAGCAAGCGTCTGCAACCGCTCGCAGGCTTCCAGCCACGCTGAAACCGGATCGGCCATCGGTTCCGTGGCATAGACGCCCAGATTGGGACTGATCGAGCTGAGAATCTGATCGCCGCTCAACACCAGATTGTCGTCACGGCTCCAGAAGGTGGCGTGTTCCGGCGCGTGGCCATTGCCCATATGAACATCCCAGTCGCGCCCTCCCATTCGGATCACGTCGCCCTGCTTGATCCGAGCAAAGCCCAGCGGCATGGGGTAAACCGTGTCGGCAAAGTTGAACGGACGATCCTTCATCCGCGCCTTCAGAACCTCGGGTGCCATGCCGGCGTTGCGATAGAAATCAAGCGTTTCCTGCGGCCATGTCTCCTGCACATCCAGCGTCAGCATCCGCGCGAACAGCCATGAGGTGCGGCTTGTGACCAGCTCGGCCCCGTTTTCCGACTGAAACCACCCGGCATTGCCGACATGGTCAGGATGATGGTGCGTCACCACCACACGGGTGATCGGTTTGCCTTTCAAAGGCCCGCCCATCAGGGTTTCCCAGATACGCCGCGTTTTGTTCGACGACAGCCCGGTGTCAATCACCGTCCAACCTTCGCCATCGTCCAGCGCGTAGATATTGACGTGATCCAGCGCCATCGGAAGAGGCAGGCGCATCCACAGCACACCCTCGGCAACTTCGACGGCTTCACCCGGCGCAGGCGGTTCCGCCCACGGATATCTGATCCCCGATACGCGATCCCCGTCCATCACGCCGCCAACTCATCCGGGCTGAGCGAAAAGAGGTCATCCGCGCCGCTTTGCACCCGCGCCAGAAGCCCGGAATGCTCGGGCAACAAGGCGTTGATGTAGTAGCGCGCCAGTTTGGCCCGTGGTCCTTCCGGATCAGCCAGTGCCGCGGACAGGTGATAATGCCCGCCAAGAACCCGGGCAAACGCCTGAAGATAGGACGTTGCGCCTGCAAATCGGTCGTTCATGTCGTCTTGTGCCACCAACCATTCGGTTGCCTCGCGCAGGGTTTCTGTTGCCTCCCACACTGGACCGGCCAGATCGGGCATCGTCGTGCGCGCGTGCTCGGCCTGTTCTTCGATCTCGTCCAGAAGGTTCGACGCCGCCTCGCCCCCGTCCATCATTTTGCGCGCAACAAGGTCCATGGCCTGAATGCCGTCGGTTCCCTCGTAAATCGCGGTCACGCGAACATCGCGGGAGTATTGCGCCGCGCCTGTTTCTTCGACAAAGCCCATGCCGCCATGCACCTGTACGCCGGTTTCGGCCACGCGTATCCCGGTCCGGGCCCCAAAGTTCTTGCCGATTGGCGTCAACAACGCGGCCCGCGCGGCCCAATCGGCGTCGCCGGTGGCTTTCGCCATGTCAATCGCGGTCGCGTTGGCCAGAAGAATCGCCCGAGCTGCAAAGATATCGGCGCGCATATCCATGATCATGCGACGCACATCCGCATGATCGATGATCTTACCTAAAGGCGTCCTGCCCTGCTTGCGTTCCAGCGCATAGGCCAAAGCATGCTGATAGGCGCCTTCCGCAACGCCCACACCTTGGCCACCCACGCCCAGGCGGGCGTTGTTCATCATGGTGAACATGGCCGCCATACCGCCATGTTCCTTACCGACAAGCCATCCTTTGGCGCCGTCATATTGCATCACGCAGGTGGGAGAGCCATGCAGGCCCATCTTGTGTTCGACGGAAACAACCTTCAGGTCGTTGGCCACGCCGGGATTGCCATCCGCATCGGGGATGTATTTCGGCACCAGAAACAAGGAAATGCCCTTGGTGCCGGGCACACCGTCCGGCAGGCGGGCCAGAACCAGATGGCAGACATTTTCAGCAAAGTCGTTGTCGCCCCAGGAGATGAAGATCTTCTGCCCGGTCACCGAGTATGTGCCATCACCATTTGGCTCAGCCTTCGAGGTCAGCGCGCCCACATCCGATCCGGCCTGAGCTTCGGTCAGGTTCATGGTAGCAGACCATTCACCCGAAATCATTTTGGGCAGATACAGCGACTTCAATTCGTCGCTGGCGTGATGTTCCAACGCCTCGATCTGGCCCTGCGCCATCAGCGGAGCAAGTTGCAGCGACAGGCAAGCGGCGCTCATCATCTCGTTCACGGCAGTGGTGACAGCCATCGGCAGGCCCATTCCGCCAAATTGGGGATCAGCGCTGATCCCGATCCACCCGCCTTCGGCAATCGCCTTCCAGCCATCGGCATAACCCGGAGAGCTGCGGAGCACGCCATTCTCAAGCCGCGCCGGTTCCAGATCACCGGCACGCTGCAACGGGGCCAGAACCTCTTCGCTCATCTTGGCCGCTTCGGTCAGGATGGCAGTGACGACATCAGCGCTGGCATCTGCAAAAGTCTCGGTGGCGGCGACCTGGTCGAACCCGACGACATGGTCCAGCAGAAATTGATAATCTGAGATTGGGGCGCGATATGGCATGATTTCTCTCGGGGTCTAACGGATCAGAATACATCGGCGGGCTTGGAATCAAATGCAAGCGCCGGTAAGCGTGTGGGCCTGAACCGATTACGTACCTTACCTCAAGTTCCAGGCAACCAAAACGCGGCGTCATCAGATATGATCTCATCCGGCACACAGGAATTGACGGCAGATCCCGGCGGCATCGCGCAGGCTGCCGATTTTTTGCGCCAGGGTCTTCTGGTCGCTTTTCCGACCGAAACGGTCTATGGCCTTGGCGGCGACGCCCGCAACGGACAGGCCGTCGCATCGATTTACGAGGCCAAGGGACGGCCCAGCTTCAACCCGCTGATCGCCCATGTCGCCTCGGTCGAAGCGGCCCAGCGCTTTGTGCAATGGTCGGATCTGGCCGAGCAGCTGGCACAGGCCTTCTGGCCCGGTCCTCTGACCCTGGTTTTGCCGTTGCGCGAAAGGCACGGGGTTTCCTCGCTGGTGACCGCCGGGCTGGACACTCTGGCCGTGCGGGTACCTGCGCATCCGACGGCGCGTGCGCTGCTGGCCGACTTTGACGGGCCGGTCGCGGCCCCTTCGGCCAATCCCTCGGGTCAGATCAGCCCCACGACGGCGGCTCATGTGTGGTCCGGTCTTGGCGGACGGATCGCGGCTGTTCTGGACGACGGCCCCTGTGCGGTGGGTCTGGAATCCACCATTGTGGGTCTGGCCGGAGAGCCCACATTGCTGCGTCCTGGCGGCGTTGCGTTGGACCGGATCGAAAGCGTGCTGAACATGCACCTGCACCTGCACCAATCCGGCGATCTGCTGACCGCTCCGGGGCAGTTGCAGTCGCATTATGCGCCCGACGCCCCGGTCCGCCTGAACGCCACTGCGCGTCACGGGGATGAGGTTCTGCTGGGCTTTGGGCCAGTGGATTGCGACCTGAACCTGTCTGTCGATGGACGTCTGACCGAGGCGGCCGCGAACCTCTTTGCAGCCCTTCACAGATTGAACGAGACCGGCCGACCCATTGCCGTATCTCCGATCCCGAACACCGGATTGGGAGCTGCAATCAATGACAGGTTGCGCCGTGCCGCTGCGCCGCGCGACAGCTGATCAGGCCCGGCCTGCGCTGGCGGACAACGTCAGAGGGTCCACCCCGAGCGTCGCCAAGGCAGCTTCCCATTTTTCGTCATCAGGCACGTCGAAGACAAGTTTTGTCGTCGCTTCGGTGGTCAGCCAGCCGTTCATCGCGATTTCGTCCTCAAGCTGACCCGGCCCCCAGCCGGAATAGCCCAGCGTCAGCATCGAATTCAGTGGTCCGCTGCCAGAGGCCAGATCTTCAAGCACATCCAGCGTCGCCGTCATGCTGAAATCCGTGGAAATATGCATCGAATGCAGATTGGCCTCATAATCGGCGCTGTGCAGGACAAATCCGCGCGACATCTCGACCGGGCCACCGAAATGCACAAGGCGCTCTCCGATCACCGGGATACGGCAGGCGATGTTCAGTTGCCCCAGCAACGTCTTGATTCGCAGATCCGAAGGCTTGTTCACGATCAATCCCATGGCGCCATCGTCGCCATGGCTGCACATATACACCACCGAATGGTCGAATCGCGGATCGCCCATTCCGGGCATCGCAATCAACAGTTTTCCGGTCAGGTCCATGGGCCGTCATCTCTTTGTCAGTTCACGTCAACAATGGCCCTGCCGCACCCCGGTTTGCAAGAGACCAACCCGTATTTCGACAGATTTCAGCGCGGTGACCGGATCGTGACTTGGAATCCGCGCCATCGACGCGCATTTATGGGGTATGAAGATGCCGATCAAACCCACCGCCGTCGCCGCGCTCGCGTGTCTGAGCCTGTCCGTCCCAGTTGCCGCGCAAGACTTGGACAACGTGGTTCGGCTGGATGTTCTGGATGGTGGACGGACGACCAACGGCACCTATATGTCCGCGTTGAAACTGACGCTCAAGGATGGCTGGAAGACCTACTGGCGCGCGCCAGGAGATTCCGGCATCCCGCCCGAGTTCGACTGGAAGCGATCCAGCAATGTCGGCCAGGTGGAAATCATCTGGCCCTCGCCCGAGGTCTTTGACCAGAATGGCCTGCAATCGATTGGCTATGAAAATCAGCTGGTCCTGCCCATCAAGGTCACTCCGCGCAACCCGGCAAAACCGGTCCGTCTGAAAGGCAGGATGGATCTGGGGGTCTGCAAAGACGTTTGCATCCCGGAACGCCTGGATTTCGACCACACGCTGGACGCCGAAGCTGATCGCAACCCGGCGATTGCCGCAGCGATGGCGCAAAGACCCTATTCCGCGCGCGAAGCCCGTGTCACCAAGACCACCTGCAATCTGACGCCCACGAAAGATGGGATGCGGATCGAGGCACGGATGACGATGCCGTCCGCGGGTGGTCGAGAAGTCGCCGTGATCGAACCCGGCAATCCTTTGCTATGGGCCTCGCAACCCGTATCTCAGAGGCAGGGGGATACATTGGTGGCCGAAGCGGAAATCATTCACACATCAGGTGCACCTTTTGCGCTGGACCGATCCGAGATCCGGATCACCGTTCTGGGATCCGACCACGCGGTGGATATTCTGGGCTGTAGCGCGGGCTGAATGCATGAGCCAATCCCCCAAGATCGGTGCGTTGGCGGTTGTTCTGCATCGGGACAAGGTTCTTCTGGTTCAGCGCAGCAAACAGCCGGACAAAGGGCTGTGGGGGTTCCCCGGCGGCCATGTAGAGTGGGGTGAAACCGTTTTGCAGGCGGCGCAGCGCGAGTTGCGGGAAGAAACCTCGGTGATTGCGGAACCGTCTCATTACCTGAGAAATCTGGATCTGCTGCGTCACGACAAGGCGGGTCAGGTTTTGTCCCATTACCTGTTGGTCGGCGTTGCTTGCCGCTATCTCTCCGGCAAACCACAGGCTGGTGACGACGCGCTGGATGCCCGCTGGTTCGCTATCGAGCAGATACGCCGGGGCGACCTGCCGATGAGCGCGCGGGTCATCGACCTTTTGGAACACGCGATCCGCGCGGATCAGGCATCGGCCGATCTTGTCAGCCGCCCATAAAGCAAACCTGACAGGATCACGCTCAGGACCACGATCAGAATTGCCCCGGCCAGGAATGCACCCAACCCCATTCGCAGCACCGCAATGCCATCTCCACCCGCATAGAGGCCTTGCAGCACGCCAAGCGGTGCGCCTGTAACCGCGGGCCAAATCATCGTCAGGCCGAACCAAACAGCCAATGCGGCCCCGGTTGCCGCCAGCGCCCCGCGAACCACCCGGTCGGGTGCCCGCGCGGCACGGCGCATGGCTGTCATAGGACGCGCCACGTCATTGAGGATCGCCAACAGGGCAGGCACCAGGATCAGAACCAGCAACATCCCGAACCCAAGCCCGTAAACCAGCGTGATCACGGTCGGCTTGAGGAATTGCGCTTGTTGCGAGCCTTCGTAAAGCAACGGTGCAAGTCCAAGAACCGTGGTCAAAGTGGTCAACATCACGGGACGCAACCTGTCCGCTGCACCTTCGACAATGGACGGAACCAGACCACGGTCTCTTTGATACGCATCTATCGTCGTCACCAGAACGATCGAGTCGTTGATGATGATCCCCGTCATGCCCAGCAACCCGACCACCGTGAACATGCTAAGCGGCACATCCCAGATGTAGTGGCCCCAGATCGCACCAACGAGGCCAAAAGGTATGATTGCCATGACCACCACAGGCCGTGTCCAGCTGGCGAACACCCAGGCCAGAACAAGGTAGATACCTGTCAGGCACAGGATCAAACCGGTGCGGGCTTCGGCAAGGAATTCATTTTCCTGTTCGCTGAGGCCCGACATGCGCCACTCGACTTGCCGTTCGGCAGCGATATTCGGCAGGATTTCTTCCTGCATCGCCCGTTCGATTTCAGCCGCGCGTGCCGGGTCATCCTCGGAAATGTCGCCATAGACCGAAACAACCCTCAGACCGTTTTCGCGCCGAACCGTCGAGAAACCGGATTCACGCTCGACCGAAACGATGTCGGCCAGCGGTACGTAAACCCCGTCAGGAGACCGCATGAGCGTACGCTCGAGGAAATCAGCCGTCAGTTCGCCTTCAGGCAGTTCCACACGGATCTCGGCACTGCGTGGCCCGTCCGGGAAAGTCGCCGCTTCGATACCGTTCAGGCGATTGCGCAGGGCGCGACCAAGCGTTTCAATCCGGAAACCCAGCGCCTCTCCCTGTGCAGTCAGGTCCAGGATGAACTCTTCCTTGTCATATGTCAAAGTGTCCTCAAGCGCCGAGACTTCGGGAAGCTTCGACAGCGCAGTTTGCAGATCTTCTGATGCGGCTTTCAGGACATTTACGTCCGAACCATAAAATTGCACATCGATAGCATCGCCGCCGGGGCCGGACCGCCAACCACGGAAGCTGATCACTTCGACCTTGGGGTGACGCGGTACGAAATCCTGTAGCTCACCCACAAACTCAAAACTCGAATATGGGCGCAAATCGGCGTCGATCAATTCAATCGAAATGCCTCCCAGCACACTGCCGTCCTTGCCGTCAGCCGCAGCAAGCGCACGCCCGGCATTGCCGCCGACCTCGGCCAGGACATAGTCGATCGGATTGCGCCCATGACGCTCTTCATAGATCTGGCCCAGGTCATTGACCGCCTGTTGCAGAAGGCGCATCATTTCCAGCGTATCTGATCGCGTCGAACCTTCGCGCATGATAAAGCCGCCGGTCACCGAACTTCGCTCTGGTGCATTGAAAAAACGCCAATTCACGTCGCCGCGAATGAACAGCGCAACCTGGCTGGCCAATACCGCGATCATCAGCGCCACGACGACGTAGCGCGCCCATATCACCCAGGCGATCAAGGGACGGAACAGGTGATCCCGAACCCAACGGAAACCACGATTGACGACCCGGTTGGGCAGATCATACCAGTGTTCCTTGGCCGAATGCGCGATGGCGTGCGCCATGTGATTGGGAAGGATCAGAAAGCATTCGACCAGCGAAGCGATCAAAACGGCGATCACCGTAAAGGGAATGTCGCGGATCAATTCTCCGAAACGTCCGCCCACCAGGGTCAGGCCGAAAAACGCAATTACCGTCGTGACAGTCGCAGCCAGCACCGGCATGGCCATCCTCCGCGCCGCACGTTCTGCTGCCACAACGGGCGGCTCACCCAAACGCCGGGCGCGGAAATCCGCGTGTTCCCCTACCACGATGGCGTCATCAACCACGATGCCCAGCGTGATGATCAGGCCGAACAGCGAGACCATGTTCAGCGACAAGCCCCCCAGATACATCAATGCGATTGCGGCCGACATCGCCACCGGGATACCCGCCGCAACCCAGAAAGCGATGCGCGCGTTGAGGAACAAGAACAGCAGGCAGACGACAAGGCCAAGACCCATCAACCCGTTGTTGACCAGGATGTTCAATCGGTCGGTTATGGCCTGGGCGCGAGTGCGGATCAGCTCAATCTTCACACCTTCGGGCAAGCTGGCCTGCATTTCACGGGCAACATCTTCGACCTTGTGCTGGATGTCTATCGCATCACCCAGGTTTGACCGGTCAACCCGGATGGACATGGCCGGATCGTCGTCGACGAAATAACTGCGATGCCGTGTGACACCTTCGACCCGAATCCTGGCGATATCACCGACCTTCAGCTTCGACCCGTTGGCAAAGGTCCGCAGCGCGATGTCTTCGATCTGTTCCGGGGTCCGCTTTTCGGTTCCGGCCCGGATACGCGCACCTGCGCCCTCAACCTCACCAGCGGGATCGGTGCTGACCTCGGCCGCAATCGCCGACGCGATCTCTTCCATGGTGATGTCATTTGCGATCAATTGCGCCGTGGTGATCTCGACAATGATCTGGGGCGCGGCAATGCCCCTGATTTCGGTTCGCGTAACCCCTGCCGAGAACAAGCGGTTGATGAACTCATCCGTCAGCTTCGCCAGTTGATTGGTGTCGGTGGGGCCACTGATAACGACATCCGTAACCCGATCCCGCCAAGCGCCGCGTCGAATTTCAGGTTCTTCCGAGCCTTCGGGCAGATCCGTCACACCGTCTATGGCGGTCCGGACGTCTTCGACCGCGCGGGACATGTCCCAGTTCGGCTCGAACTCCAGTCTGACGCGGGTCCAACTTGGGTGGGAACTGGCCTCGGTACTGGTTACCCCTTCAACGGCCAGCAGCGCAGGTTCCAACAACTGCACGATACCGGCATCCATGTCCTCGGGGCCTGCACCTTCCCACGAGACGGTGACATCAACCCGTTCCAGAATGACATCCGGAAAGAACTGCGCCCGCATGTTCGGGATAGCCGCTGCACCCAGAACCAGCATCACCAGCAGCAGCAAATTGGCGACCGTCCGGTGCCGTGTGAAGTAACTGAGAAGGCCACCCGCTGCGCCAGGTATCTCGCGCATCATGACGCTCAGCCCCCGGCCTTGGTTTCAATGCGCCGCACCAGAGATGAAGGGACGCGCGCTTCCCGCAACTGACCGAGAACCTGAGTTTTTTCATCCTGAGGCATGGATTCGTTGGCCTCGACCCGGGCCACGAGTTCAGCGCGTTTCGCATCTGACAGTTCGACCATACCCGGGTCTGCCCCGGCCTCAAGCCGCAAGGGCCGCACCCGCACGCCAGATCCAAGCAACGGCGTGCGTCCGATGACAACCTCGCGCCCTTCCAACCCTTCGCCCCGCAGCAAAACCTCGTCACCTTGTCTGCGGACAAGCTGCACCGGCAAACTTTCCAGACGGTCATCCGTACCCAGCACCAGAACCGTTCCCGATGCGTCCAATGCCGAAGACGGCAAGCGGAACACATTGGCAAGCGGTTGTTCCTGAACCGAGACGGTGACGAAATCTTCGGGCTTGAAACCGGATGCCTCTTGCAGACGCGCATAGATCAAACGTCCGGTCTGACCCTCGCCCGCAGAACCGCTGTCGCGGCTGATATGACCAGTCGCGGTCAGATCGGTGCCCGTCACCTCAAGAGAAACCGTGACCGGTGCGTTGATCAGCCTGTCATTCTCGTCCAACAGACGTACATATTGTGCCGTCGACACCCGGAACGCCACTTCAAGAGCGTTTGGATCAACCAGTTCAGCCAGTTTTTCATTCGCCGACACCAACCGCCCTTCCACAAGCGTCACATCGGTCAGCGTACCGCTGAATCCGGCCCGAATGGTCATATCGTCAAGATCGCGTTCGGCTGCCTCCAAGGCGATCACCGCCCGCGCCAACAACGTCGTTGCCTGATCGACGCGGGATTCAGCCTGTGCAAGCGCGATACGGCGCGCCAGCACAGCCTGTTGTGCCGAAGCAGCCGCCAGTTCCGCCTCTTCCACGCTGGCGGCGGCGCCTACCCCTCGGGACTCCAGATCGCGTTGCCGTTGCAGCGCCCGTTCCCGCAGTTCGGCTTGCGCCTCGGCCGATTTCAATTCGTCCTGCGCCAGCAGCAAAGACCGTTCGGCATCACGTTCTTCGAATTGTGCGTCCAATAGATCGGACTTGGCCCGATCCAGCGCGGATTGGGCATCCGCCGGATCCAGTTCAACCAGAACTTCCCCGGCAGTCACCGTTCCGCCATCCACGAAATCCTCTGCCAGGGCGACAACGCGGCCACCCAGTGCCGCGCGCAATTCAAGTCTGCGCCGGCTCTGGACCTCTCCGAATGCTTCGAGATATGGGATTACGGTTTCCGCTTCGGCCTGACGTACGGCAACCGCAAAGACCCGTTCGCGGGCGGCGGGCGCCTGGTCCTCACGCGTCAGGACGTCCTGAACGGCACCCATGATGATCTGCGCGGCAATAAACAGCAGAGCAAGCGTCAGGAACGCCAGAAAGATACCGACAAGACTCTGCCGTAGAAATCGCATCAAACAGTTACCCCGGTTGCACCAAGCTGCCGTCCACAACATGTAGCCGGATCACGAATTATGCCAAGCCACAAAGCGGTTATACGGAATTGAACGTACGACCAGTCTACTTCCGTCGCAGATGTTCGTCCAATCTGGGCATTATTTCCACAAAATTGCAGGGGCGATGCCGGTAATCGAACTGTTTTTCCAAAATCCCATCCCACGCATCCTTGCAGGCCCCCGGGCTGCCGGGCAATGCAAAAAGGTATGTTCCCCCCGCAACCCCCCCGGTTGCACGGGACTGCACCGCCGAAGTGCCGATTTTCTCCATCGAAATGATGGTGAAGACAGTAGCGAATGCGTCGATCTCTTTTTCGTACACGTCCCGATGCGCCTCGACGGTCACGTCCCGCCCCGTCAGACCCGTTCCACCGGTCGAGATCACGACATCGATCTGTTCATTAGCCACCCATGCCCGCAACTGATCGGCGATCTGGTCGCGCTCATCCCGGATGATCTGGCGATCCGCAACAACATGGCCCGCTTTTTCGATCCGGTCCACCAATGTCTGCCCCGAGCGATCTTCGTCCATCGATCGGGTGTCCGAAACGGTCAGAACGGCAATTCTGACGGGGATGAACTCCTTGGTTTCGTCAATGCGTGACATCTTGCGTCAGGCCCTTTCCATCATGACAAGCCGGATCGCGAGGGCGGAATATATACCCCCTGTGACCCAACCAATAATACGCGAGGCGCGCGGGTTGCCGATCAGCACCTTGCCTGCCCCGCCGGCAAAAATTCCGACCAGCCCGTTCACCAAGAACCCGCCAAACGAGATGATCAGCCCAAAGATCAGGAACTGCACCAGAACCGATCCCGCAGTCGGGTCGACGAATTGCGGTATGAACGCCAACACGAACAGAATGACCTTGGGATTGGTCAGGTTGACCAACAACCCATCCCGAAAGGCCATGCGCGTCGACCGCATAGGCGCATCCCCTGTCGAAGCGCCGTTCCGGACCGCTCCCCAAGCCAGATACATCAGGTAAGCGGCACCCATCCAGCGGATCACTTCGAAAAGCCAGGGCAGCGCCGACACCGCAGCGCCCAGCCCAAGCCCTGCCAGCAGCACGTGAATCATCGAACCCACGGACACGCCGGCGCTTGCCGATACCGAAGGCCACGCCCCGGATCGCAGCCCTTGGCCAAAGCAGAACATCATATCAGCACCGGGCGTCAGGTTCAGTGCCAGTGCCGCTGGAACAAAGACCAGCAAAGTCTGGAATTCGATCACGCATCCACCTCAAACCAACTTGGCATCGGGCCCAGATTGGCCAAATGCGTTCGCCCCAAGGACCCGCGATAGCCCCAGCTTTCATGCACATGACCGAAGAACGCAAATCCCGGCTGAAGGCGTTCCACCGCATCCCGTATGGCAGTCGATCCGACCGAAAGGCCTTGCGATGTCTGATCCCCATACCCTTTGGGCGGAGAATGAACGATCAGGACATCAGCCGTTTCACACCGGTCGAGCATCTCGGTCGCCTCACCTTCCGTCAGGTCACAGGACCAGTCTCCGAACGGAGTCGGTGGTACGCCGTAGCCAAGACCAAACAAGCGCAAGCCGTCTATGGTCATGCCAGACCCATGCAGGACATGAACACCGTCCGGGGCCGCATTGCCCAGTTCTTCTGCGCTTTCCGCGTTTCCCGGGATCAGGACCAGCGGGGCCGAAATGCCGGACAGCATCTGCATCGCTTGGTCCAGCCCCTGACGCGAATTGCAATAATCACCGGCACCGATGACAAGATCAGCCTCGGCGCTGGCGGCAACAAGATCGGCTGCCCGGTTGCGCGCCATGTGCAGATCAGAGAATGCCAGAACCTTCATGTTGCACCTCGCAGCCGCGCTTTCAGTTCCAGCAGATCCGCCCAGGCCTGCCGTTTCATCTGCGGTTGCCGCAGCAGGTAAGCCGGGTGGAACATCGGAATCACCGGCAGATTCATTGCCTGATCCCATTTGCCGCGCAGGCGGGTGATGCCGCGTTTGCCCAGCACCGCCTGACAACTGATATTCCCCATCACAACCAAAACCTCGGGTCTGGCCAAGGCCACGTGGCGTTCCAGAAACGGCTTCATCATCCCGATCTCTTCGGGCTTGGGGTCGCGGTTCTGCGGCGGCCGCCATGGCAGCACATTGGTGATATAGACGTTCTCGCGACGATCCAGTTCAATTGCCGCCAGCATCCGGTCCAGCAACTGACCCGCACGGCCGACAAAGGGTTTGCCCTCGCGATCCTCATCGCGACCCGGCGCCTCGCCGATGATCATCACGCGCGCGCCGGGGGTCCCGTCGGCAAAGACCAACTGCCGCGCGCCGCGCTTGAGCTCGCAATGCTCGAACGCGTCCATCGCTGCGCGCAGCTGATCCAGCGATCCCGCGCCCCGTGCTGCGGATCCCGCGATTGCTACCGGGTCCACATCCCTTGGCTTTGCCGGGGCGGCGGGGGGCGTTTCCGGTTTCCTGGGTTTGGCCGAGGTGTCGGGCAAAGCGTACCGGTCAACCGGCACATCACCGATTGCCTCGGTCGCGCCCAGTTCGATCTGCCATTCCAGCAGCGCCCGCGCAGAATAATAGTCCAAGCCCGATTCCATAGGGATAACTTACCCGCCTGAGGGCTGAGGGAAAGCGAATAGGGCTTGATCGGTCGCTCTGTCGCGCCGACCATCGGCATGCGATGCTCAGATTTCTGCGATTCCTCATCATTGGACTAGTGCTGGTTGTCACCGATGATCCGGCATGGGCCACATTTCATGACAAACACGGGCAGTGCCGTGCGGGTCAGTTCAAATGTGGCAGCACATGTTGTTCAGGCGGGCAAAGATGCAGTTTTGATGGCCATTGCATTCCACTGGGCGGCACCTATTGCGGCGGCGGGCGCAGTTGCGGTCCGTTCGAACGCTGCGTCGCTGGTGGACTCAGATGTGCGCCCGCAGGCCTGAACAAATGCGCATCGCGGCTGGATTGTCCGGGCGACAGTTTTTGCAATGGCCGTGGCGAGTGTGAACGAAGCGCACCGGAACTGGATACGACGCCACCGACCACATGCGCTGATGGCAGAACCTGCGCGCGCGGTTCGGCCTGCCTGCCCGGCGGGGGCTGCTCGCGTCCGGGGTGGTTCCTGTGCGAGGAAACCGGATCACAATGCCGCCCCGGTTTCAAATGCTCGGCGCATCAAGGCTGCGTACCGATCAAGGCCATCGACTGCGGTTATGGCAAATGGTGCAAGCCGGGCCAGCAATGCCTGCCCGAAGGCGGCTGCGAAAAACTGCCTGAGGGTACGGAACCTTAGGTTGCCTTGCGCCGCCCGGCTTCCTATAAGCGGCGCGATTGTCAGACAGGAGCCCGCCCATGCGTTTCGCCCATCGTCACCTTCTTGGCATCGAGCATCTGTCGCAATCCGATATCACCGACATTCTGGATCTGGCCGAGACCTATGTCGACATGAACCGCCAGTCGACCAAGCATTCCGACGTTCTGTCGGGGCTGACCCAGATCAACATGTTCTTTGAAAACTCGACCCGCACGCAGGCCAGTTTCGAACTGGCGGGCAAGCGTCTGGGTGCGGATGTGATGAACATGGCGATGCAGGCCAGCTCGATCAAAAAAGGCGAGACCCTGATCGACACCGCGATGACGCTGAACGCGATGCACCCGGATCTTCTGGTGGTGCGGCACCCGCATTCCGGCGCGGTCGATCTGCTGGCGCAGAAGGTCAATTGCGCCGTTCTGAACGCCGGTGACGGCAAACATGAACACCCCACGCAAGCCCTGCTGGACGCCCTGACCATCCGTCGCGCCAAAGGTCGCCTGCACCGGCTGAGCATTGCCATTTGCGGCGATGTCGCCCATTCCCGCGTCGCCCGATCGAACCTGATCCTGCTGGGCAAGATGGAAAACCGCATCCGCCTGATTGGCCCGCCGACGCTGGTGCCCAGCCAGTTCGCCGAGTTCGGGGCCGAAATCTATGACGACATGAACGAGGGCCTCAAGGACGTTGACGTCGTCATGATGCTGCGCCTTCAGAAAGAGCGGATGGATGGCGGGTTCATCCCCTCGGAACGCGAATATTACCACCGCTACGGTCTGGACGCCGCAAAACTGGCGCAGGCCAAGCCGGACGCGATCGTGATGCATCCCGGCCCGATGAACCGCGGGGTCGAGATCGACGGCACGTTGGCGGACGACATCAACCGATCCGTCATTCAGGAACAGGTGGAAATGGGCGTCGCCGTCCGCATGGCCGCGATGGATATGCTGGCCCGCAACCTGCGCGAGGCCGCATGAACGATCTGACCGTCGCCCCCCACGAACGCGGCGTTTTGCGCCTGTTCACGCTGGACATGCGCCCGGAAGAGGCGAAGTTCCTGCGCGAACCGGGTGCCGCCGATCAGGTGCTTGGGGTCGACGGGCTGGATTCCAGCCATATCGATATTTTCCCGGTCTCCGACCTCGAAGAGCTCGGCCTGTACGGCTACATGACCGAGGGCTGCGGCGTGTCTGCGGACCAGCTGGACCGGAACGCTCTGGCCTCTGTCGACGGTTGGGTCATGGTCCTTCGCAGCGCGGCTTTCAACGGACACCCGGCGACGCTGAACCCCGATCCGCGCCTGCGCCTGATCGGCCTGTTCACGGAAGAGGCCACGAACTGGACCGGGGGGATCATCGAAACCGAAAGCGCCAAACCCTTTTCCGCCCCGCAAACCGTCACAGCGGGTGACACCCCCCGCCGCGTCGGATCTGCCATTCTGGCACTGGTCGCGCTTGTGGTCATCGGAGGCATCTTATGGCTGATCCTGTGATCTTCGCCCCGGACAAAGGGGCCTATATCCGCACAAATGCATGGCTGGCTGCCGTTGCCATGGCCGGTGCAATGGCCGTGCTGTGGCTGATCGGCAATCCTTACGTCTGGACCGGAGCCCCAGCTGGCCTGGCCGCCATCGGCATACGCGCGTGGTATCTGGCCTCGGAAGAACTGGTCTCGAATTGGCAATTGTCAGACACCGCGCTGACCGGTCCCGGCGGACGCAGCGTGCCGCTGAACCAGATCACCGCCGTGAATATCATGGGCAGCTTCGTCCAGGTTGTCACCAAAACCGGCGACAAGCATCTGATCAAATACCAGTCAGACCCGGCCGCCACCAAAGCCGCGATTGAAAGGGCGATGGGATGAGCGACGAATGGTGGCGCGACAAGATACCAGAGGGCGAACAGGTTCTATGGTTCGGGCGGCCGCATAACGGTTTCTTCCCACCTCATCTGGGTTGGTCCTACAGGATTCTGATCGGCTCTGTCGGTCTGGCGTGGTTCGCCAGCCCGTGGATTGTCGACTCGGTGCGGGATTTCTGGAAGCTGCTCAGTTGCACGGGCGTGCTGGCATTCGTGATGTGGGCGGACCGCTTTGTTCGCTCGCAACGCGTTTATGTTGTGACGCCGCAGAACGCGTGGCAAGTCAACAAAGAACTGAAAACCAAAAAACTTGAAATCAACCGGTTCCTGAATTTCCGCACTGTGCCCTCAGCGGTGGTTTTTAACCGCCACCCCTTTTTCAGATTCGACCATCTGCCCGACCCGGATGCCGCGTTGGCCGCGCTGACCCAAGCCCGAGAGACCCATACATGACCGCCCTGATCTTCACCAACGCCCGCCTGATCGACCCTGAAACCGGCACGGACAGTCCCGGCTGGATGCAAATTGCCGACGGCCTCATTCACGGCAAGGGCAACGGCGACGCGCCCGTTGCTGACGCCCAGGTCATCGACTGCGGGGGCAAGTGCCTCGCCCCCGGCATCGTCGATATCGGCGTCAAGGTGTGTGAGCCGGGCGAACGGCACAAGGAAAGCTACAAGTCTGCAGGCCTCGCTGCCGCAGCCGGTGGTGTCACCACCATTGTCACCCGCCCGGATACACTGCCTGCGGTCGATACGCCAGAAACGCTGGAATTCGCGACCCGGCGCGCGCAGGCGGATGCGCCGGTCAACGTGCTGCCGATGGCCGCGCTGACCAAGGGGCGCGAAGGGCGTGAGATGACGGAAATCGGGTTCTTGCAGGACGCAGGCGCCGTGGCCTTTACCGATTGCGATCACGTCATCACCAATACCAAGGTGTTTTCCCGCGCACTGACCTATGCGAAATCCTGCGGCGCGCTGGTGATTGCCCACCCGCAAGATCCGGGCCTGAGCCATGGCGCCGCGGCCACCAGCGGCAAATTCGCCGCCCTGCGCGGATTGCCTGCGGTCTCGCCCATGGCCGAGCGCATGGGGCTGGACCGTGACATCGCGCTGTTGGAAATGACGGGCGCGGCCTATCACGCCGACCAAATCACCACCGCCCGCGCCCTGCCCGCGCTGGAACGGGCCAAGCGCAACGGGCTGGACATCACTGCCGGCACCTCGATCCATCACCTGACGCTGAACGAACTGGACGTGGCCGACTATCGTACCTTCTTCAAGGTCAAGCCTCCGCTGCGGTCCGAGGATGACCGGCAGGCGGTGATCGAGGCGGTGCGCACCGGCCTGATCGACACGATCAGTTCGATGCACACGCCGCAGGACGAAGAAAGCAAACGCCTGCCGTTTGAAGAGGCCGCCTCGGGCGCGGTGGCGCTGGAAACGCTCTTGCCGGCGGCATTGCGCCTGTATCATGCCGACCAGTTGGACCTGCCGACCCTGTTCCGGGTGATGGCATTGAACCCGGCCAAACGGCTTGGTCTGGAAAGCGGCCGATTGTCGGAAGGCGCGCCGGCGGATCTGCTTCTGTTCGACCCGGATGTGCCTTTTGTGCTTGATCGCTTTGCCTTAAAATCCAAATCTCAGAACACGCCATTTGACGGCCAGCGGATGCAAGGTAAGGTCATTTCGACCTATGTTGCAGGTAAAGAAGTGTTCCGGAGTTCCTAATGCCCCCGATCGACAACTCGACCAGCGAACTGCTCCAGTGGGCGGTGGTTGGATATCTCTTGGGCTCCATTCCCTTCGGCCTGCTGCTTGCAAAGGTCATGGGGCTGGGAAATCTGCGCGAAATCGGATCCGGAAATATCGGCGCAACCAATGTCCTGCGCACCGGCAACAAAGCCGCCGCGGCGCTGACCTTGCTGTTCGACGCGGCCAAGGGCGCGGCGGCGGTTCTGATTGCCCGTGCTTATGCCGGAGAAGACGCCGCGCAGATCGCAGCCCTTTTTGCCTTTCTGGGTCATTGCTTTCCCATCTGGCTGGGTTTCAAGGGCGGAAAAGGCGTGGCCACCTTTCTGGGCCTCTGGCTGGCGCTGGACTGGCGCGTCGGAGTTGCGTGCTGTCTCAGCTGGCTGGTGGCGGCGGCGATCTGGCGGATATCCTCGGTCGGAGCACTGGCCGCGGCCGCGCTTTCAACGACCTGGGTGCTGGTTCTGACAAACGGACAATCCTTTATCCTTGGGATTATCCTGACCCTTCTGATCTATTGGCGTCACAGCACCAACGTCGCACGGATCAAGGCCGGGACTGAACCGAAAATCGGAAAATCGTGACACCGCCGGACGCTTTCGTTTCCGCGTTTTTCGCACTGCCCGAGGGCAGGTTTGCCGGTACATCGGGGAATCGGCGCTATGTCGTCGTGCGCCAACAGATGGCAAAGGGGAAATCCCACAAGCTGGTTGCACGCGAACTGGGCGGCACCGACTATATCAGCATGAATCTGTATCAGACACGCATCAGCGGCGCGCTGCTGAGGCCTTGTGAAATGGCGGCCAGCAAAGTCATCGCGTTTGTTCTGGATTTTGAACCGGACGCGTAATGTCAGGCCTGCATTTTTGAACAGACGTTCCTCTCTGACGCACAATCACGATTCATTGTTTTGAACGTGATCCGCCTGCTTCCCAGATCGCTGTCGTGACGGTCAATTACGGGCCACACAGGACAACAATCCGGGGCCTTCGATCCGCACACAGACGAGGCTCCTTTCACGAAAGGTGGAACAATGAACAAGTTTAAATCTCTGATCGGTGGCGTCGCTCTGTCCGTTGCACTGGCAACATCCGCACTGGCCGCTGGAGTGGACATCAACGCAAGCTCGACCGGTCTGGCCATGCAGGGTTATGACCCGGTTGCCTATTTCACCGTCGGTGAAGCGACCAAGGGCGACTATCGCATCACCGCGCTACACGACGATGCGCTGTACCGTTTCTCGTCCGAGGAAAACAAAGCCGCCTTCGAAGCCAACCCGGAAGCTTACCTGCCTGCCTACGGCGGCTATTGTGCCTTTGGTACAGCCATGGGCTTCAAGTTCGACGGTGACCCGAACCACTGGAAAATCGTCGACAACAAACTGTACCTGAACTTGTCGGAAGACATCCAGGAACGCTGGGAAGGCGACATCCCGGGCTTTATCGAAAGCGCAAGTGCAAACTGGGAAAACATCGCGGACAAGACCCCTGCTGAATTGCAAAAGCAATAATCCGCCTAAATCTTCAGCTGTGTCGGCGGCGGAATGTTCCGCTGCCGCATATCGTTTGAAGACCTCTCATCTCTACCTATCTCATCAGTATCAGAAGTGCCCGATTTCAAAGGCCCCCGGCGTGTCTTGTCACGTTTCAGAGGCAAAATTCGGGCAGGGGTTCGTAGGTATCACTGATCCGATGACGTCCGCGGATCGTAACTGTCTGCATAAGTGAACCGAATTTCACTGGAGCAGAGTGACAATCGAAAGGAAATGAGATGACTTTGAAATTGGCTCTCATCACTACTGTCGCAACCGTGGTCGCGGGATCGACAATGGCACAATCCTCGGGCAACTGGACCGGGTTTTATGGCGGTCTGCAACTGGGTTATGCCGATGTAGACACCAGCCTGTCCGGTGTCGATGGCGATGGCGCGATCGGTGGTATCATCCTGGGCTACGACTATGATCTGGGCGACTGGGTCGTTGGCGGCGGATTTGACTATGACTGGACTGACGTGGGCCTGTCCGGCGCCGCAACTGTCGAAGATGTCTGGCGGTTGAAGGCGCGCGCCGGCTACAAGGTAAACCCGCAAGGTTTGCTGTACGGCACGGCAGGCTACGCCGAAGCGGGCACCGACACCCTGGGCAGTGATGACGGGTGGTTCATCGGCGCAGGCTATGAACAGATCGTGGCCCCAAATGTGAGTATTGGCGGAGAACTTCTGTACCACGAATTCGATAACTTCAACGGAAACAATGTGGATGTCGACGCAACCACATTGCAGGTTCGTGTCTCTTACCGGTTCTGAACGGCACTCCGGATAAAGTTGAACCCGGCCTGACAGGCCGGGTTTCGCATCAAAGGTCCAGAATCGTACTGCCGGTCGTCTGCCGCGCTTCCAACGCGCGATGTGCATCGGCCACCTGATCCAGCGCAAAGCGCTGGTCGATGTGGATCTTGACCTCTCTGCCCTCGACCTTGCCGAACAAGCGGCGCGCCATTGCCTGACAGACGGAGTGGTCCGCAATATGGGTGAACAAAGTGGGGCGGGTAATCTTGAGCGATCCTTTCTTGCCCAGAACACCGATATCGAATGGCGGCACCGGCCCTGAGGCGTTGCCGAAGGAAATCATCATTCCCAAGGGTTTCAGGCAGTTCAACGATCCTTCGAACGTGTCCGCCCCCACGGAATCCATGACCACATCCACACCCTTGCCTTTGGTGATCTCGGCCACCCGTTCGGCGAAATTCTCAGAGCGGTAGTTGATGCAATGCGCGGCCCCGTTGAACCGGGCGAGGCTGCACTTCTCGTCGGTTCCCGCCGTGCCAATCAGAGTGATCCCTTCTGACTTCGCCCATTGGCAGGCGATCAGTCCGACCCCACCCGCCGCTGCGTGGAACAGCACCGTATCCCCGCGTTTCAGCGGAGTGGTTCGGTGAAACAGGTATTCAACCGTCAAACCCTTCAACATCATTGCCGCAGCCGCTTCGAAAGAGATGCCATCCGGCAAAGGGCACACCTGTGCCGCAGGCATCACGCGGGCCTCGCAATACGCGCCGGGTGGGGCTGCGGCATACGCGGCCCGTTGACCGGGTTTCAGGTGCGTTACCCCTTCCCCGACGGCCTCGACGACACCCGCCGCTTCCATCCCCAAAGCATGGGGGAGCTCCAGGGGGTACAATCCAGTGCGTTGATAAACATCGATAAAGTTTAGACCGCAGGCATGATGACGGATACGTATTTCACCCGGTCCGGGGTCGCCCAATGGCCTGTCTTCGATCCGCAGAACCTCGGGCCCGCCGAATTCGTGCAATACCACCGTTTTCGCTGTTGTCTGCATCCTGACCTCCTCTTGCCTGACATCAAGCTAACATGACTGCGATGCGGAGCAATCGTCAGATATCAGAGTGTTGATCAGGATTCCGCCAAACTGTGCTATACTGCGATCAGGCGTTGTCGGCTGGTCCGGCCACGGACAACTTAATGCCGGATCCATTCCGCGGCGCAAATCTCGCCAGGAAAGGGGATGAAAATGGCTAAAACAATCGGAAATCCGATCAGTTGGGCGGCCCAGAATCTGGGGGCGGCCAGTGATCATGTCTCGGATAGCGTTTCAAAACTCGGAAGCGCAGATACCAAGCATTTGCCGATGGTGCAGACATTGACGATGCAAGATCTGCGCGCCTGTCTGAAGGCGGGGTATCACGACTTTGTCGAAACACGGGCGGATGCCATATTCATTGTGCTGATATACCCGATTGCGGGGCTTTTGATGTTCGGCTTTGCCCTGAACGTCAACATGGTGCCCCTTCTGGCGCCTCTGATCGCCGGTTTTGCCTTGATCGGTCCAGTCGCAGCTGTGGGGCTGTATGAGATCAGCCGCAAACGAGAACAAGGCAGCACGGTGCATTGGTTGGATGCGTTCGGTGTATTCCGCTCTCCGGCTTTCGGCGCAATTCTGGTTTTGGGCTTCTATCTGGTGATGCTTCTGCTGATCTGGCTGATGGTGGCGCAGAGCATTTACACGCATACAATGGGGCCAGAAGCCCCCGCGTCACTTGGCACTTTTGCCAAGCAGGCTTTCACGACGACTGCCGGCTGGACCATGATGGTTGTCGGACTCGCCGTTGGTTTCGTATTCGCTCTTTGCGCTCTGGCAATCAGCGTCGTCAGCTTTCCGTTGCTTCTGGACCGGCAAGTCGGATTGCCGGTGGCGGTCGTGACGTCGTTTCGCGTGTTGCGTCACAACCCCGGCGTCATCTTGACCTGGGGGTTCATCGTGGCGGCCCTTCTGTTTCTGGGTGCCCTGCCGATGCTGTTGGGCCTGATCATAGTGATGCCGGTTCTGGGTCATGCCACATGGCACCTGTACCGCCGCGCGGTTGCGTGAACGCGCGGGTCTGCCCCGCGCGCGCAGAGTTCAGCCCGCGACGTTCAGGACGATCTTGCCAATATGGCCCGAGCTTTCCATGCGTGCATGGGCGGCGGCAGCCTCGGCCAGATCAAACTCGCTGTCCATGACAGGCGCAACCTTGCCAGCCTCAAGCAGAGGCCAGACAGCTTCGCGCAGGTCCTGCGCAATCCGGGCCTTGGCCAGATCGCTTTGCGGGCGCAGGGTGCTGCCGGTCAGGGTCAGGCGCTTGACCATCATCAGGGCAAAGTTCAGCTCGACCACCGGGCCTTGCAGGAAGGCGATCTGGACCAGCCGCCCATCCTCGGCCAGAGCTTTGACGTTGCGCGGGATATAGTCGCCTCCGACCATGTCGAGGATCAGGTTTGCCCCGCCTTCGGCCCGCATGACGGCCACAAAATCCTCATCGCGGTAGTTGATCGCCCTTTCCGCACCCAATTTGACGCAAGCCTCGCATTTTTCATCCGACCCTGCGGTGGCAAAAACGCGGGCCCCAAAAGCATTGGCCAACTGGATGGCCGTCGTGCCAATCCCGCTCGAGCCACCATGAACCAGAAATCTCTCGCCTGCTTTCAGCCCGCCCCGGGTGAACACGTTGGACCAGACGGTGAAAAAGGTCTCGGGCAGGCAGGCCGCCTCTTTCAGTCCCATGCCGGCAGGGACCGGCAGGCAATGGGCCGCAGGGGTGGCGACATATTCGGCATAGCCGCCGCCCGGCAGCAACGCGCAGACCTGATCGCCGACGGACAGTCCTTCGACCCCGGCCCCGACCGAGACCACTTCGCCCGAAGCCTCAAGCCCCGGCAGGTCGCTGGCACCGGGCGGCGGATCGTAAGCGCCCGCGCGCTGCAACGCATCCGGGCGGTTCACCCCGGCATAGGCCACTTTCAGAACGACCTGCCCTGCACCCGGTTCGGGAATCGGACGCTCGGTCAGTTGCAAAACATCGGGACCACCCGGTTCGGTGATCTCAACAGCGCGCATCATCTGGGTCATAGGCACCTCCTTTGCCCAATGCCTAACAGGCATCAGGGCCAAGGCCCAGCACCAAGACGCGCTACTTTCGGGGGTTCAGCATCCCCGGAAGATCGGCCCGCATTTTTACCGGAGCCTTCACCTGACCCGCCAGCCAGTTCGGAACCGCCAGAAACGGTTTCAACACCGGGTTTTCGCGCAACTGTGCCTTGAACTTTTCAAACTCCATGACATTAGCGATCCGGCGATCCAGAAACTCCCACGTGCGCTGATGATCCGGGCTGTCATCGCCCAGCCAGAACAGCAGCGTCGAGGAATAGACACCCGACAAAGTGGCCCGCTTCGTGTACCAGTTCACATCATCCGAGGTGTCGCCCAGCGCATCCCAGATCAGATCGCAGGTCTGCCAAACCGCCTTGGCACCATCTGCTGCATGTGTCGGCAGGGAAAACAGTGTCATGCCCCGGCGCACCAGCTCTTTGTCCTCGACGGCCTGCAACCGGAACCGAACCGCAGCGGCAATCCTGTCACGGAATTTCAGCCCGCTCAGGTCCTCGGACTTGATGCGGTCCAGCATCGCCTGATCGCCGCGCGCGTGGTAGGCCAGCGCCAGATCAACCGCGCCGCGCGGACAGATCGCGCGCGCCAGGCCGTCATCCAGACCACAATCGGAAATGGAGGCGCGAAAACTGGATTCCGACCACCCATCGAAGGGAACATGGATCAGCATCGCATCCAAAAGCTGCTGTTTTGCATCTTCATATGTGGTCGTCATGGCGGTTCTCCGGTTGTCGGCCCCAGTACTAGACAAGTTAGAGCGGCTTTGCTATACGGCCAACTCCTGCAATTTCCTTGCAACTCTATCTAGAAAGGTGGTGACAACCACATGCAGGTTAGTGTTCGCGACAACAACGTCGATCAGGCGCTTCGTGCCCTGAAGAAAAAGCTGCAGCGCGAAGGCGTGTTCCGTGAAATGAAGCTTAAGCAACATTTCGAGAAACCGTCCGAGAAAAAAGCGCGCGAGAAGGCTGAAGCGATCCGTCGTGCCCGTAAACTGGCACGTAAGAAAGCACAGCGCGAAGGTTTGCTCTAAGACCTTTGGTCTCGTCCAGCTTTGGATGACACTATTTGACGACCCCCGAGGCATCGCCCGGGGGTTTGTCGTTTCGGCGATCGGTTTCAATCCGCCGACTCGTGGTACCGGCTGTGCGACAAGCCGCCATTTCCTCGCCAGCAACATTTTGCCCGGCATTTTGCAGCGCAGCGAATCCCGCATCGGTAGCATCGCGTTGCCAAAACTCGCCTGAGGTGAAACACCCTCTACCACCGTCGATATCCCGACCTCTAAGTGAGCCCGTCCGGAAGGGCACAAACACAAACGGAGGCAAAAATGTCGACTGCAAGTACATTCGAACGCGAGATGCTGGAGCTGATAAACCAGGAACGCACATCCCGCGGGCTCAACCCGCTTCAGCTTGAGACACAGCTGAACGATTCATCCGAAGATCACAGCACCTGGATGCTGGACACAGACACGTTCAGCCACACCGGCTCGGGCGGTTCCAGTGCGACTCAGCGGATGCAAAACGCCGGGTTCGATCTTGAGGGCAACTGGCGGACCGGCGAAAACATCGCATGGCAGTCCGAACGCGGACAGCCCGGCATCAGCGATGACGTGGCTCAGTTGCACCAGAACCTGATGAACAGCCCGGGCCACCGCGCCAATATTCTGAACCCGGATTTCAAGTATATCGGGATCGGCATCGAAACCGGCGATATGCAGGGTTTTGATGCGGTGATGGTCACCCAGAACTTTGCCGCAACCGACGCGGCAGTCATGCTGGACAACGGCAATACGAACACACCGCTCGTTCCGCCAACCACACCGGACGAAGTTGCCGTTCCGGAAGAGCCGGAACCTGAAACACCCGACACCGACGTCACCGAGACCGAGGAACCGGAGCCCGAAACACCCAACACCGACGTCACCGAAACCGAAGAGCCGGAGCCCGAAACGCCCGACACCGACGTCACCGAAACCGAGGAACCAGAACCCGAAGCACCCGATACCGACGTCACCGAAACCGAAGAGCCGGAGCCCGAAACGTCCGACACCGACGTCACCGAGACCGAGGAACCAGAACCCGAAGCACCCGATACCGACGTCACCGAAACCGAAGAACCAGAACCCGAAACACCTGACACCGACGTCACCGAAACCGAAGAGCCGGAACCCGAAACACCCGACACCGACGTCACCGAAACCGAAGAGCCGGAACCCGAAACGCCCGATACCGACGTCACCGAGACCGAGGAACCGGAGCCCGAAACACCCGACACCGACGTCACCGAGACCGAAGAGCCGGAACTCGAAACGCCGGACGTGGACGTGGTTGACGGGGGTGAGGCCGAGACGTTCTGCTTTGACGTTCAGGCCTTCCTGGATGAAATCGCCAGTTTCCTCGAAAACCTGCAAGCGCAGTTTGACGAGTTCAACTGGGGTGACGATATGAACGGCGACACGGACGTGGCAGACACCGATGATATCGACATGATGCCGACCGCCGACGCCACGCCGGAAACGGAATCCGAGCCTGCGGGCACCGAAACCGCCGACGTCGATGACTGTGACATCACAATAGTCAACTTCTTCCACTTTGACTGCATGATGGATGCAGCCTGATCATTTGACCCTGTGCGAGGCCGGCCGTGTCGGCCTCGCATATTCCGGCTCAGAGCCTGATATTGCTTCAATAGATCTTTGGTACGTAAAGCTCATCCGGCAAAACGCGGCGTTCGTATTCCGGGTTGTACTTGCGATCGGGCAGATTGACCTTTTCCTGAGGCACGTCCTCGTACGGGATTTTTGTCAAAAGATGCTCGATACAGTTTAGCCTTTCGCGTTTTTTGTCATTGCCTTCGACGATGTACCACGGGGCCTCGGGGATATTCGTTCGGAAAAGCATATCCTCTTTGGCCTTTGTGTAGGATTCCCAGCGGATGCGGGATTCAAGATCCATCGGTGACAGCTTCCATTGCTTCATCGGATCGTGAATACGCATGAGGAATCGCAACTGCTGTTCCTCGTCCGTGATCGAGAACCAGTATTTCAGCAGAATGATCCCTGACCGCACCAGCATCCGCTCGAACTCAGGAACGTCCTGAAAGAATTGTTCAACCTGGTCCTCGGACGCAAAACCCATCACCCGCTCGACGCCGGCCCGGTTGTACCAGGAGCGGTCGAACAGAACGATTTCGCCCGCCGCCGGCAGATGCGGTACGTAACGCTGGAAATACCACTGGCTTTGCTCTCGGCGGCTGGGTGCCGGCAATGCCACCACGCGCGCGACACGCGGGTTCAGACGCTGGGTGATCCGCTTTATCACGCCCCCTTTACCGGCACTGTCACGGCCTTCAAACAGGATACAGACCTTGGCCCCGGTATGCTGTACCCAGTCCTGAACCTTGATCAGTTCGGCTTGCAGGCGCAGCAGATTGCGGAAGTAAACCTTGCGATCCAACATGTCCGGATGCTGTTCCCGATAGATTTTCCGGACTTCCATCGACAGCATCGGTTCACTGAATTCTATCTCGAAATCTTCGTCCAGCGTGTCCTCCAGCTCGGCTTCCAGCCAGTCTTTGGGGGCGCCAGTGTTTTCGTTGTCCAAGGTCAGCTCCTTCTCGGTCTTCGGGTTCGGACCATATCGGGCCCGTGTAACAACCTGATGCCACCAGATAAATTGATGCGAGGGTCACGAGGCCTGCCGCTGTTGTCGTACCTGCAAATCAGGTCCAGCGCGGGAATATGATCTTTCACCTGAATTTGTACATCTGTCCCGCGGGATACAAGCGTCTGAATTGACGCAATGCACGGCACTTGGCCACGGATGCTTGCATTGCCTCGTTTTGGTGCGGCATCACGGTGCGCATGACAAAGACGAGGCGATTGTGACTTTCCTTCTTTCCGTGATGCCCGCGATCTGGCCCTGGCTTGTTCTGATATCAGCGCAATTGATGGTGCTGACCCGGCGGACAGGCATCGGCTTGTCGTTACTGGCGTTGTTCATCAGCATTGCCTCGGTGACAAGATTGATGTCACCCATGGCGATCGCTGCGGCGGCCTTTGGTCTGGTCGGAGCTTCATTGCTGCCCCATCTGAAAGGATGGCCTGCTGTCGCCGGACACTTGTTGTTGATCCTGTGGTGTCTGGTGATGGGTGCACATCTGCTGCCGGGATTCGAAAATGTGAAAATTCTGGATCAGGTACAGGCAGGCGCGGGAAGTGCCAGTTTCACCCTGCATCTGAACCTGGACAAACCGATGGTCTTCTTTGCCGTTCTTCTGGCCTGGCCCGGGATGCTGCGCGGCAAAACGCAGATCAATCGCACGGCCTTGCTGGCAGGGTTGCTGCTCCTGCCGGGGCTGTTTCTGTTGGGGCTTTCCTTCGGCGCGGTGCAGCCGGAATTTACGGTCCCGCCCTGGTGGCTGGTATTTGCCCTGTCCAACCTGTTTCTGACTTGCCTGACAGAAGAAGCCTTCTTTCGTGGCTATCTGCAATCGGCCATCGCCCCGCGCCTGGGGGCCGTTGGCAGTGTAATAGCAGCCAGCCTGCTGTTCGGGCTGGCCCATGTCGCCGGGGGTCCGGCGCTGGTGGTTTTTGCTTCCATTCTCGGGCTGGCCTGCGGATTGGGATACTATGCAACCAGGCGCCTGTGGGTGCCTGTGATGATGCATTTCGGGTTCAACCTGATCCACCTTTTTCTGTTCACCTATCCCGGGCCTTTATGACAATCAGACCGGCAAGGCAGTGGTCTTGAACACGGTACGCAAGGCAAACGAGCTTTGCATTTGCGCAACCCCGGGCAGGCGCGACAGGTATTGCCGATGGATGCGGGCGAAATCTTCGGTGTCTTCCGCCACAACTTTCAGAATGTAATCCGCCGTACCGGCCATCAGATGACATTCAAGCACATCCGGTATCCGGGCCACCGCCTTTTCAAACGCATCCAGAACCTCTTCGGCCTGCCCCTGTAGCGTGATCTCGACAAAGACCGTTGTCGGCACGTTCATCTTCCGCGCATCCAGCAGCGCCACGTAGTTGCGAATGTAGCCTTCAACCTCCAGCCGCTGAACACGCCGGTGGCAAGCCGACGGAGACAGGTTGACCTGTTCAGACAATTCCGAATTCGACATCCTGCCGTTTTTTTGTAATGCCGCCAGAATCTTTCGATCAGTCGTATCCAAGCTCATTTATGCAATTCCTTTGCAAGGTTTTTGTATATTACGCGATATTCTTCCAAAGAAAAATGTACTGACACGTTTTCTTTCACAGAAATTGCACTGCGAAATGCACATAATTTAAGCAGTTTATGTACGGAGAACCCCATGAAAATCGGTTGCCCCAAGGAAATCAAACCTCAGGAATTCCGCGTCGGGATGACGCCCAATGCTGCTCAGGAAGCAGTTGCACGGGGTCACGAAGTCCTGATCGAATCCGGCGCAGGCATCGGCGCGGGATTTGACAACGACGCCTATGTCGCGGCTGGCGCGCGTATCATCGACACTGCGGAAGAGGTGTTTGCTACCGCCGACATGATCGTCAAGGTCAAGGAACCCCAGGCCGTGGAACGCAAGATGCTGCGCGAAGGGCAGTTGCTGTTCACCTATCTGCATCTGGCTCCGGACCCGGATCAGACGCATGACCTGCTGGAATCGGGCTGCACCGCAATCGCCTATGAGACTGTGACCGACGCGAACGGCGGCCTGCCCCTGCTGGCACCTATGTCCGAAGTCGCCGGTCGTCTGGCCCCTCAGGTCGGGTCGTGGACCCTGCAAAAGGCCAATGGCGGGCGCGGCGTTCTGATGGGTGGCGTACCCGGTGTCGGCCCTGCCAAAGTGGTCGTAATCGGCGGTGGCGTCGTCGGGACCCATGCGGCGAAGATCGCTGCCGGAATGGGCGCGGATGTCACCGTTCTGGATCGTTCCTTGCCGCGGCTGCGCTATCTGGACGACGTCTTTGGCGGAACCTTCAAGAACCAGTATTCGACCGCTGGTGCCACGGCCGAGTTGATCCAGGATGCCGATATGGTCATCGGTGCCGTTCTGATCCCCGGCGCCGCGGCCCCAAAACTTGTCTCGCGCGAACAGCTGTCGACGATGAAACCCGGTGCCGTACTTGTCGATGTTGCCATCGATCAGGGCGGGTGCTTCGAGACGTCGAAAGCCACCACCCATGCCGACCCGATCTACGATGTCGACGGCATCATGCATTACTGCGTTGCCAACATGCCGGGCGCGGTGGCGCGCACCTCGACCATCGCCCTGGGCAACGCCACGATGCCGTTCATGCTGTCTCTGGCGGACAAAGGCTGGAAACAGGCGTGTCAGGACGATCCGCATCTGCTGGAAGGTCTGAACGTCCACGCTGGCAAGCTGACCTACTATGCGGTCGGCAAGGCCCTTGGTATCGACGTCGTCTCGCCCAACGTGATCGTCAAGTCGTAAACACTCCCGCCCCTGAAATCGCTTTTGAAAAGCGATTTCCAGCGTTGGGCATAGCGCCACGCCACAGGCGTGGCGCGGTCGGACTCAAAGCGATGGTTTGAACAAAGAAAAGGGCACCGCGCTCTTGCGCGGTGCCCGGCCCAACGGGAGGAGGGCATTTTCGAATGCCCGATCGACGGGCGGGAGCCGTCACCCCTGTTTCTGGATTTCCACCGAATGCGGATAAGGGATCGAAATACCCTTGTCGTCAAAGGCTTCCTTGATCGTTTTCGTCAACTCGAATTTGACATCCCAATAGTCTGGCGCCGAGCACCACAGCCGTGCCGTCAAATCCACCGAGCTGTCACCAAGGTTCGTAACCCGAACCCAGGGCTCCGGGTCACTGTGAATGCGGCTGTCCGCTTTGGCCACATCCAGAATGACCTGCATGGCTTTGTCCGCGCTGTCACCATAGTCGATTCCGAATACCAGATCGACACGACGCGTGTCATGGGCAGAGTAGTTCGTGATGATCGAGCCCCATGCCTGACCGTTCGGAACAATGATCTGCACGTTGTCCGGCGTCACCAGCTCGGTGGTGAACAGGTTCAGGTCCTTTACGGTGCCTGACGTGCCGCCGATATCCACGAATTGACCCAGCTTGTAAGGCCGGAAGACAACCAGCATCACACCGGCCGCCAGATCGCTGAGCGTGCCTTGAAGCGCCAGGCCGATAGCCAGGGACGCGGCACCCAGAATGGCGACGATGCTGGTGGCTTCAATTCCGAAGATGCCCAGAACGGCAACCAGAACCATGGCGAGAATGGCCCATTTGATCAGGCTTGCCATAAAGTTCCCAAGCGTCGGATCAATATGCGGCGTCGAATTGATCCTGCGGCGAACCATGCCCCCGATTGCACCAGCCACGATCCAGCCCAGGATCAGAACGACAAGCGCCTTGACGGCACTCATGATCAGCGGGGCAAATGCGCCCACCTGTGTTACGACCTCATCCACGCCCATCTCCTTTCAACAGCAAGAAACCCGCGAGGTTTTCGCGGGGGTCACCAGATTGTGAGCCAAGTTTGGCTTCCGGTCTAGGTGCGAGTTGCGTTGGATTTCCCCTTTGTTCACCAGAAAACACGGCCTGACCGGAAATGCACATCGCCAAGGGCTTAAATAAATCAGGCGTGGCCCCTAGCTGTTACACAGACAGCCAAGCAGGAGCCCCCAATGCTGGACAATAAACCTCACCCGATCATGGCGCGTTGGCCCGCGCAATCCCCGGACAAGATTCAACTGTATTCCTATCCGACTCCAAACGGCGTCAAGGCGTCGATCATGCTGGAGGAAACCGGCCTGCCCTATGAGCCCCATCTGGTGACGCTATCGGATGCGGATGTCAAAAGCCCCGAGTTTCTGTCGCTGAACCCAAACAACAAAATCCCAGCCATCATCGATCCCAACGGGCCGGACGGTGAGCCGCTGGCCCTATTCGAAAGCGGGGCAATCCTGCTGTATCTGGCCGAGAAATCAGGCAAGTTGCTGGGAAAAAGCGCAGCGGACAAGCATCGCATTACACAATGGCTGATGTTCCAAATGGGGGGCGTAGGGCCGATGTTTGGCCAGCTTGGCTTCTTCTACAAATTCGCGGGCAGCGAAATCGAAGACCCCCGACCGCGCGAACGCTATGTCAACGAGGCCAAACGCCTTTTGAACGTGGTCAATACGCAACTGGAAGGGAAATACTGGATCGCCGGCGATTTCTCCATCGCCGATATCGCTCTTGCCCCCTGGTTGAATGCTCTGGACTTCTACGGCGCGAAAGAGGTTGTTGGCTGGGACGACTACGCCAATGTCGTCGCCTATGTCGACCGTTTCATGCAGCGCCCGGCGGTGCAGCGCGGCAAGGCCATACCCGCACGCGCTTAATCTGTTTCACGATTGGAAGGGTGCCAAAAAATTGGCACCCTCTTCGCAAAACTCAGCCCGGCAGTGCGCCCGTCAGCACATACCGCAGGATTTCAACAACCTGCTCGGGCTTTTCTGCCACGGCCAGCGCAGCTGCATCCACTTCTTTCAACGCGTGCTGATGCTCAGGGCCGTGCAGCACGATGACGGATTTGCCCAGCGCTGCGGCATAGCCCGCATCAAAAGCCGCGTTCCACTGTTTGTACTTATCGCCAAACCGGACAACCACAACGTCAGCATCCGAAATGCCCTTGCGCGTCCGGATCGCGTTGACCATCGCACCCTTGTGGTCATGCCAGTATTTGTTCGGCTCTTCCCCAAGAATGGCAACGCCGCAATCGTCGCTGGCCGCGTGGTCAGTCACCGGGCTGTTGAATGTGATGTCCAACCCCTGCGCGCCGTCGATGATCTGTTCGCGCCAATCGGTGTGGATTTCGCCAGAGAGGTACACGTTCAGCATCTTTCGTCCTCCGTAATCGCGGAAAGGGCGCCACCGCCCCTTCATCTTTTCTGAAATACTCCCGCCGGAGGCGGCCCTGCATCAGCCCCGCAGAACACCGCCGGTCGCCTTGGAGACTTTGGCGATGATCTTTTCGGCCACCGCTTCGATGTCCTTTTCCTTCAGCGTCTGCTCTGTCGGTTGCAAACGTACCGTTATGGCCAGCGATTTTTTACCTTCACCCAGGCTGCCACCGATGAATTCGTCAAAGACACGCACATCTTCGATCAGCGCTTTGTCGGCACCTGCCGCCGCGTTCACCAATGTCAGCGCCTCGACGTTTTCATCAACGACAAAGGCAAAGTCACGTTCAACCGCTTGCAAGTCACGCAATTCCAATGCGGCACGTGTGGCACCGGACTTGCGGGGCAAGGGAACCTCGTCGGGCCAGATCGTAAAGGCCATTGCCGGACCCTTGATATCCATCGCCTGCAACACGCGCGGGTGCAGCTCACCAAAAACACCCAGCACCTTTTTTGGACCCAGACAGATCTTGCCGTGACGACCCGGATGCCACCAGGCATCGCCGTCGCGCAGAATCTGTACCTTGGCCGGTGATCCGATCGCCGCAAGAACGGCCTCGGCATCCGCCTTGGCATCAAAGACATCCACCGGGCGCGAGGCCCCGTGCACATCCTTGGGGCCGTTGCGGCCAACCAGCAGGCCGGCGATCTGGGTTTCCTGGTCGCCGGGTTCGCCATCATGGAAAACAGGGCCAACTTCGAATAGGGCGACGTCGGCATATCCGCGTGCCTGATTGCGCGCCGCGGCCTGCAACAATCCGGGCAGCAGATCCGGGCGCATGTGGCTCATCTCGGACGAGATAGGATTTTCAAGCATGGTCACGTCATCCCCGCCACCGAACAAAGCAGCCGAAGCCTGATCGATGAACGTATAGGTGACGCATTCGTTGTAACCCAGCGCGGCGCAGGTGCGGCGCGCCATGGACTGGCGGCGCTGAGTCGGTGTCATCACCGGCTTGGGAATACCATCGGTGACACGCGGCAAGGGCTTGCCCTGCAACTTGGTCAACGAGGCGATCCGTGCGACCTCTTCCACCAGATCGGCCTCACCCATGATATCGGGGCGCCAGCTTGGCACGTGGGCCATCTCGCCCTCCAGACGGAAACCCAGACGGGTCAGCGTCTGACGTTGCTCGCTTTCGGGAATGTCCATCCCGACCAGAGACTGCACCCGTTCGGCATCCAGCTTGTACGCACGCGCGTGGTTCGGCGCTTTGCCCGCCTCGACCACTTTGGATGCTTCGCCACCGCAGATGTCCAGAATCAACTGGGTTGCGTGCTCGAGCCCTTCCAGCGTGTATTCAGGGTCCACGCCGCGTTCGAACCTATACCGCGCGTCCGAATTGATTTTCAGCGCCCGACCCGCGAGCGCGATCTGCACATGATCCCAGAACGCGCTTTCCAGAAACACATTCACAGTATCCTCGGTGCAGCCGGTTTCCTGACCGCCCATGATGCCTGCGATGGATTCCGGGCCTTTGTCATCGGAAATGACCATCATGCCGGGCTGAAGGGTGTATTCCTTCTCGTCCAGCGCCACCAGGGTTTCACCGCCTTTGGCGCGATGAACGCGAAGGTTGCCCTGCACCTTGTCCGCGTCAAACACATGCAGCGGGCGGTTATGGTCAAATGTCATATAGTTGGTGATATCCACCAGCGCCGAAATCGGACGCAGCCCGATCGCCTTCAACTGATCCTGCAACCACTGCGGGCTGGGGCCGTTCTTGACGCCCTTGATAAGCCGGCCCGTGAAATGCGGGCAGCCATCCAGCGTATCCTCGTCAATCGATACTTTGATCGGGCTTTCGAAATCACCGGGCACCGGCACGTAGTCGCGCTGTTTCAGAGTGCCGATCCCACGCGCCGCCAGATCACGCGCGATGCCTTCCACGCCCAGAGCATCCGGCCGGTTCGGAGTGATCGCGATCTCGATCACGGGATCGACTTTCGACGGGTCATTCTCGGCAAGCCAATCAACGAATCTGTCACCGACCTCGCCCGAGGGCAATTCGATGATACCGTCATGTTCGTCCGACAGCTCCAGCTCGCGCTCGGACGCCATCATGCCAAAGCTTTCGACGCCGCGGATCTTGCCGACGCTGATCGTCAGGTCCAGACCGGGGATATACATGCCCGGTTTGCAGACGACGACAGTGATCCCTTCGCGGGCGTTGGGCGCGCCGCAGATGATCTGCAACTCGCCTTCATCCGTGTCCACCTTGCAGACACGCAGCTTGTCGGCGTCAGGGTGTTTTTCCGCGTGTTTCACATAGCCCAGCGTAAAGTCCTTGAGCTTGTCAGCCGGGTTGATGACCTCTTCGACCTCAAGGCCAAGATCGGTCAGCGCCTCAGTGATCTCATCAACCGACGCATCGGTGTCGAGGTGGTCTTTCAGCCAGGACAGAGTGAATTTCATTGCTCGGGGCCTTTTTTGGCAGATATCCAGTCGGCACAGGCAATGACAAAGAATGCGCCAAGGTGCAAGCGCTGCGGGTCACGGATAGGTGGGGGTGCGGCCCAAAAGCTCGTCCAATTGCCGCCCGATCCAGCCATGCGGGATGAAATGCCCGCCCGGATGGGTGTCCAGCACCACCTGCCCCTGCGCACAATCGGCCCATTCCACCCGGCTGAGCGTCAGGAACGGTCTCACGCTCCAATCGCCGCGCGGGGTGCCGCCGTTGCAGTTGTACTTTTCCCGCCACAGCGCCACCGGATAGGTGGTATCGCCATTTGCGCCGTATGGAAAATCCATCACCGTATCGCTCAGGCCGTGCACATGGCGCGCCTCGCGCGGGGCTTCGGGGCAGTCTTCCGTCTGACGGATCGAGCCCGCAACGGCCAGCAACGCAGCAACATCATTGCCCGACTGACACACATAGCGCCACGCCATCGCGCCCCCGAAAGAATAGCCGGAGACATAGATGCGGTCCGGATCAACCGGATAGCGCTTGGCCACGTCCTCCAGCACCCGGTCGGCAAAAGGCACATCGCCAGTGTCCGAGGTCCAGAAATCCCAGCTTTTGCCCAGCCCGTTCGGCGCCACCAACAAAACGCCACGCAGCTTGGTCGCGCCCGCGATCCGTTGATGATTGACCACAACATCCCCCTGCCGCGCCCATCCGTGAAAGTGCAGCAGTACCGGCAGCGGCGTTTCGCCGTCCCACCCGTCCGGTTCCAGCACATGGTATGAGCGCTCGCCAAGGTTACAGGCGGTCTCGCCATGGCAAGTATCCACGGCGAGGGCTTGTGTTGCGACCAGCAGAAAAAGGCAAATCAGTCGATAGATCATGCTCCCGACCCTAGCGGTACTTTCCGCACTGTCACGTCACAAGCCCGTGGGGGAGTGTAATAAGCCGCGCCGTCGCCAGACCGCGGGATGGCGATCCTTGGTCTGTATTGGGCACTTTATGCCAGCCGAATCCGCGCGCTGTTCGAGCGGTGCGCGGGCGGAGACAAATCGCCAGCCCGTCCGGGCGGTCTGGCGATAGCGCGAGGCCTTTCGGCCTTTGCCCCGCGCGATCCAGCCAATCCGCTAGCGTGATAGATCTGCTCGCATGGCCTTAGTAAGTGTGCGTCTATCTTTTGCAAAAACGCGATCTTCCAATGTGAGATCTATTGCTTGAGATACTAATTTACCGGCACTGTCGGCAATTTCGTCAGGCGCATACAATTGGAGCACGAACAAAGCTGTAAGCGCTTCTTCCGTGATCTCCTGAGAGAGCTCTTTTTCTGGTGTCCTTGCTTTCAATAAAGATGCCATACCTAGTTGCTGCAAGCACTTTAAGAAGTTTCGATAAGCGTGCCTTTTTTCGTCGTGCAACTGCTCTCGACGATCCGCCCTTTTCTGGGAAGAATAAAAAAGTGCACCCAGTAGAACCGGAATCGAAGCACCAATTATTGCCCCAAGAAATGGCAGCCAAATCGAAAACTGCATTTACTTCACCAGAGCTACAAAAAAGCTCACCGCGACAAACCACCATGCAGGTTCGGCATATCCAGCGCTGCAAACCCGTAGTGCCGCAGCCAGCGCAGGTCGCTGTCAAAGAACGCCCGCAAATCCGGAATGCCGTATTTCAGCATCGCCAGACGGTCGATGCCGATGCCGAAGGCAAAGCCCTGATAGACCTCGGGGTCGATGCCACCGGCGGCGATCACCTTGGGGTGGACCATGCCCGAGCCCAGAATCTCCATCCAGTCATCGCCCTCGCCGATCTTCAGCTGACCGTTATCCCATGAACAGCGGATATCGACCTCGGCCGACGGCTCGGTGAAGGGGAAGTGCGAGGCGCGGAAGCGTAGCTCGACGTCGCCGACCTCGAAGAACGCCTTCACGAACTCTTCCAGAACCCATTTCAGGTTCGCCATCGAGATGTCTTTGTCAATCGCCAGCCCCTCGACCTGATGGAACATCGGCGTGTGGGTCTGGTCATAGTCAGCGCGGTAGACGCCGCCCGGACAGATGACGCGGATCGGCGCGCCCTGTTTCTCCATCGACCGGATCTGCACCGGAGATGTGTGTGTCCGCAGCACATGCGGCGGGCGGTTATCGCCCTCGGCGCGGTGCATATAGAACGTGTCCATCTCGGCCCGCGCGGGGTGGTGGCCGGGGATGTTCAGCGCGTCGAAATTGTGCCAGTCGGTCTCGATCCGCGGCCCTTCGGCCACCAAAAAGCCCAGTTCGGCAAAGATCGCGGTCAGTTCCTCGGTTGCCTGGCTGACCGGGTGGATCGAGCCCTGACGGCGCGGGCGGGTCGGCAGGGTGACGTCCAGCCATTCGGTGCGCAGACGCTCATCCAGCGCAGCATCGGCCAGGGCTGCCTTTTTGGCGGACAGGGCCGCGTTGATCTCATCCTTCAGGGCATTCAGCGCGGGGCCTGCCACCTGGCGCTCCTCGGGCGTCATTTTACCCAACTCGCGCATCTTCAGCGCGACCTCGCCTTTTTTGCCGACGGCGGCGACGCGGATCGCCTCAAGCGCGTTCTCGTCGCCTGCCTCGGCGATTTGGCCCAGATATTTTGCCTTAAGATCGTCCATGACGCCCTCTGAATTTGGTCGCCAACCTGCTATCGGGCCAGCCCCGCGAATGCAAGCGGGACCGGGCGGATCAATAGCTGTATTCGGGGAAAATCCGGGTCAGATCACCGTTCCAGTCGCCGTTGTAGTGTTCCAGCAACTCATCCGCAGGCACTTTCCCGCTTTGGATGCTGTCCTTGAGCGCGTTGAGGAAATGGGTCTCGTCCGGCACCAGACCACCGGCACCGGGATAGGCGCGGGCTTTCAGGCCGGCCTCGGAGATCGCCACAACCTCACGCGCCAGATCGTGCATGTTGATTTTGCCGACCTTCGCTTGCAGACCGTCTTTGGCAGCTGCGACACGCAGCGCCTCGCGGGTTTCGGTGTCCCAGCCTTTGACCAGATCCCAAGCCGCATCCAGGGCCGTCTGATCGTAAGTCAGGCCAACCCAGAAGGCGGGCAAGGCGCACAGGCGCCGCCATGGGCCACCATCGGCCCCGCGCATTTCCATGAATTTCTTGATCCGCGCCTCGGGGAAGGCGGTGGTCAGGTGGTCGGCCCAATCGCTGAGCGTGGGCGTTTCACCCGGCAGAGCGGGCAGTTCGCCTTTCAGGAAGTCGCGGAAAGACATGCCCAGCGCATTGATATACTGGCCGTCGCGATAGACGAAATACATCGGAACATCGAGCGCGTATTGCACGTAACGCTCGAACCCAAAGCCGTCTTCGAACACGAAAGGCAGCATGCCCGTACGCGCATCGTCCAGATGCCGCCAGATGTAACTGCGCCAGCTTTTCTGGCCATTTACCTTGCCCTCGAAAAAGGGCGAGTTCGCAAACAACGCCGTTGCCACCGGCTGCAAGGCCAGCGCCACGCGCAGTTTCTGCACCATGTCGGCTTCAGACCCGAAGTCGATATTGACCTGAACGGTGCAAGTGCGCCGCATCATGGCGCGACCCATGGTGCCAACCTTCTCCATGTAGTCGTTCATCAGCCGGTAGCGGCCCTTGGGCATCAACGGCATCTCGTCATGGGTCCAGATCGGAGCAGCGCCCAGACCGATAAAACCCACGCCGATCTCATCTGCGATGTCCTTTACCTCGCGCAGGTGGGTGTTCACCTCATCGCAGGTTTCGTGGATGGTCTCGAGCGGAGCCCCCGACAGCTCCAGCGCGCCGCCCGGCTCCAGGCTGACATTGGCGCCATCCTTTTCCAGACCGATCAGATGACCCGCTTCACGGACTTCGGCCCAACCGTGCCGGTCGCGCAGGCCCTCCAACACCGCCACGATGGATCGCGCACCTTCGAACGGCAACGGTTTCAGCGTGTCCTTGCAGTAGCCGAATTTCTCATGCTCGGTGCCGATGCGCCAGTCTGCCTTGGGCTTGCAGCCCGACTCCAGATATTCGGCCAATTGCTCATGGCGTTCGATTGGTCCGCCGCCGGACTGGGGGATGGACATGAGACCCGTGCTCCGATCCTGATGTGTCTGTCTTTTGGCCAGTCGTGGGGGCAAACCGCGCCGGTGTCAATGCAGCCGAAGGTGTGGAGGGCGCGAGGGCGTACGCTCCCAAATCACGACCGGATGGGCCGATCCACCGTTCAGTTCGGCCAGCATATGCTCGGTTTTCAGGCCCGGCAGCGCCGAGAAGACATCGAACAGCGCCTCGGCCCCTTCCGCATTCACAGGAATGTGAAGCACCGTCTGACCCGGTTGTTCCAACACCCAATGCGCCGGCGTCGAGGTCGGATCGAGCGCCAGCCGCTCAATCTCGCGCATGGCGATGATGCCGCCATCCAGTGGGCCGAAATAGGTGATCTGACCTTCATCGACGGTCACGACACCCTGTCCGCCAGTGCCGGTTCTGAACCGCGCGCGCTGCACCCCGATCACCGCCAGGGCGATTGCGACAGCGACAAGCAGCCAGCCGATCCACCCCAGCAGACCACCGGGCCCGTTGATCCAGCTGAAACCGAGGATCAGGACAAACCCGGCAACCAGCACTTCGCGCCAGCGCCACAGGGCCAGTTTTGCCTCGGGTCGGATGAAACTCATGACAGCACCTTTTGTGGTGTTTGCAACAGGGCGATCCGATACCAGCCGACCTGCTGAAACCCCATAGCTTCATAGGCTCGCGCGGCAGGTGGATTGTTGGCGAACAGGATGGCCGCGTTCGCGCCGTCGGTCCTCGCCTTTTGCAACACAGCTGTTGTGACCTTGCGCCCGAGTCCACAATTTCTGTTCTCGCGCGGCACAAATACACCGCCGACCTGAACCTGATCCCGGACTGATGCATTGATGGCGGCCATGGCTACGGGGGCGTCGTCTTCCAGCATGACAATCGCCCTGCCTGATTGAATATCGGTGGTGATCCGATCGGAGGCCATTTCACGCGCCTCTTGCCCTTTGGCCTGGTCGGTATCCTCGAAGTAATCCGCAAACCAACGCGTCAGTAACGGCCGGTCTGCCTCGGACAGGGCACGAAATGGAATCGGTGCCTCTGGGATTTCGCCCAGATCCAGGCGGTACAGGGGTTCATCATGATGCAGGCGATAACAGGCCTGTCCAAGCCCTAGCGCGTCCAATATCATCTCAACCTGTTGTGCAGCCCCTGTCATGCCCAGAACGATCTGACCTGCGATCCGGCCCGCAAATGCCTGAGCGGCCTCTGGCGAACAATCGGGCAGTTGCGCCATCAGGTAGCCCTTTTTGGTCAGGCCAAATACGCCTTGGATGCGATCCTGCCCCCAAATGAAGAACCGGGTGGAGTGGTCATCGTCTCCAAATCCAATCCCGTGCGCCAACAGGTTGCTGCGCAGAAACATGGAAGTATCGGGATGTTTGGCCAAAAACGCCTCAATGGCCGGGGCATCAGACGGCGAGGCTTCTTGGATCACGCCCAATCCCCCAGCGCCTGCTGCCACATGGTCAATGCAGCCACCGCTGCCGTGTCGGCCCGCAGGATACGAGGGCCAAGGCTGACCACATGCGCGAATGGCAACCCTGTCAAACGCGCGCGTTCCTGGTCCGAAAACCCGCCTTCCGGGCCGATGAGAATTGCCCAGGGCCGTCCTTTTTCATTGGCGGCCAGTCGCAGGGCCGATCCAACCTCGGCTTCGTTGCAGAACATCAGTTGACGATCTTCGGGCCATGCATCCAGCAGCCGATCCAACCGCTGCAAATCGGCAACCTCGGGCACGAAGGTTCCGCCGCACTGCTCGGCCGCCTCGACCGCATGGGCCTGCAGGCGGTCCTGACGAATGCGTTCGGAATTGGTGAACTCGGTCTGCACCGGCAGGATACGCGCCGCGCCCATTTCGGCGGCTTTTTCCACGATGAAATCGGTGCGGGCCTTTTTTATGGGTGCGAACAGGAACCACAGATCGGGTGGCAACTGCAACGGTTTCGTCTGTTCGATACAGGTCAGCTTCCCGCCGCGTTTTCCCGCCTCGGAGACTTCGGCCAACCACTCTCCGTCCCGCCCGTTAAACAGGGCGACCTGCCCTTTGACTGCAAGTCGCATGACACCAAAGAGGTAGTGCGCCTGGTCGCGCGTCAAAGGAACCGATTGCCCCTGACCCAAGGGCTGCTCTACATACAGTCTGATCTTCGCACTCATGAGACCCTACATATGCAAGGCAATGCCCCAACACCAGATGGTCAAGTCGCCGATGCCGTCAGCGGCAACTGGGTCGACTCCCGTGCCCCGGCCTTTGCCCGCCCCTATCTGCGCCTCAGCCGCGCGGACCGACCCATCGGGACATGGCTGCTGCTGATACCCTGTTGGTGGGGGCTGGCGCTGGCGATCCTGCATGATGGTCAGCCGCGTTGGGAAGATCTGTGGATCGCTATGGGATGCGCATTTGGGGCCTTCCTGATGCGGGGCGCCGGTTGCACGTGGAATGACATTACGGATCGGGAATTCGACGGGCAGGTCGAACGCACACGCTCGCGCCCGATTCCTTCGGGTCAGGTCAGTGTCCGGCAGGCCGCGGTCTGGATGGTCCTGCAATGCATTCTGGCGCTTGGCATCCTTCTCAGCTTCAATCAGGCGGCAATCGCAATGGGTGTTCTGTCCCTGCTGCCCGTTACGATCTATCCGTTTGCCAAACGGTTTACCTGGTGGCCTCAGGTGTTTCTGGGGCTGGCCTTCAACTGGGGCGCCCTTCTGGCCTGGGCGGCGCATAGCGGTTCCGTGGGATGGCCAGCGGTGACGCTTTACCTGTCTGGAATCGCGTGGACCCTGTTCTACGATACAATCTATGCGCATCAGGATACCGAGGATGACGAACTGATCGGCATCAAATCAACTGCTCGTTTGTTCGGAGCTGATACAGCGCGGTGGCTGAAGTACTTTTTGGTGGCGACCGTGTCGCTTATGGGGCTGGCCATCGTCGATGCAGGGGTGCCGGATGCCTCGATGCTGGCATTGGGCGTTGCGCTCTGTGGGCCTTGGGCAATGGGCTGGCACATGATGTGGCAACTCCGCGCGCTGGACATCGAAGACAATGCCAGACTGTTGCAATTGTTCAGGCTCAACCGCGACACTGGCTTGATTCCGCTGATCTTCCTCTGCGTCGCCCTGTTGCTCTGATTGCACCTGCTGAACGCGGCCTGTAAAGATCGGCCCAACCGCCTGAGGAGTGTCAAACCCAAACATGCGTCTGCCGTATTTTATCGTTGTTTCCCTGATCTTTCTTGTATCAGCCGGGCTGTCGCTTTTGGCAGCCAGCTATGCCGTCACAAAGATCGAAGAGACATCGGAGTTCGCCGTGCGCCGGGCGCTTGACCTCAAAGGACACGACTGGGCCGAGGTCGAGTCAGACGGCTTGCGCGTGGTCCTGACCGGGATTGCACCCGATGAGGCGACACGATTCAACGCACTGACCGCAGCCGGAACTGAGGTCGATGCGTCCCGCGTAATCGATGAAATGGAGGTCGAAGCAACCTCTGCCCTGGCGCCGCCGCGCTTTTCGGCGGAAATTCTGCGCAACGATCACGGCATCTCGATCATCGGCCTGATCCCGGCCAGCGAAGACAGAGATGACCTGATCAGAAGGCTGAGCAAACTCGACCGCAACATCGCAGTTTCGGACCTGATGGAAACCGCGGATTACCCCAAGCCCGACGGTTGGGATGCCGCGATATCATATGCCATCGAGGCGCTGGCGAGCCTGCCGCGTGCCAAAATTTCCGCAAACGCCGATTTGGTCAAAATCACCGCCATTGCGGACAGCCAACAGGAAAAACAACGTCTCGAACGCGATCTGACCCGCGCCGCGCCGCCCAGCCTGCGGATCGGGCTGGCGATCTCGGCACCTCGTCCCGTCATAACGCCCTTTACGCTGCGTTTTCTGATCAACGAAGACGGTGGGCAATTTGACGCCTGTTCGGCACAGGATGCAAAGGCACGCGACCAGATCGTGACCGCTGCGCGCGATGCCGGGTTGTCGGGAACATATTCCTGCACCATCGGTCTGGGCGAGCCCTCGCCACGCTGGCCCGAAGCCGCCGAGAAGAGCATTCAGGCACTGGCCAGAATCGGCAAAGGTTCGGTCACGATGTCGGATGCGGACATTACCCTGGTTGCGGCGCAAGGCACGGATCCAGCCTTGTTCGACCGGGTTGTAGGTGAACTTGAAACAGCGTTGCCTCAGGTCTTTGCCCTGCATGCTGTGCTGCCGGAACCTGAAACCAGCGAACAGACCGGACCCGTTGAGTTCTCGGCGACCCGAAGCCCCGAAGGGCTTGTGCAACTGCGAGGGCGTCTTGGGGATGAAACGTTGCGGGACATGGTCGACAGCTATGCCCGCGCGGCCTTCGGCTCGGATCAGGTCTATACCGCGACCCGCATCGCGCCGGGGCTTCCGGCAGATTGGCCGGTGCGTGTTCTGGCCGGCCTCGAGGCGTTGGCCCAGCTTCACAACGGGGCCTTGACCGTAACACCAGGCTCGGTCGAACTGACCGGCCTCAGCCATGAAGAGGATGCCAAAGCCCGTATCGCAGGTCAGTTGTCGGACAAGCTGGGCGAAGGGCAGGAATTCACTCTGACGATCACCTATCAGCCTCCGCCAGAGCCCGAAGACGCGCTGCCCGATCCTGAAGTCTGCGAAGCGCAGATCGCCGAAATTCAATCCGTCAGCAAAATTGCGTTCGAACCCGGATCGGCAACGATCGCATCCGACTCGCGCGATACGGTGAACCAGATCGCCGACATCCTGCGTGACTGCGGGCCGATCCGGCTGGAGATCCAGGGCCATACGGACAGCCAGGGCCGCGAAGAGATGAACCAGCAGCTCAGCCAGGCACGGGCGCAATCGATTCTGAACGAGCTGCGCGGGCGGCGCATTCCCACCAGCAGCTACACTGCCGTTGGATACGGTGAAACACAGCCCATCGCGGACAACGACACCGAAGAAGGCCGCGAAGCCAACCGGCGGATCGAGTTCCGGCTGATTCGTCCCGAGCCGGTCGAAGCCTCCGAAACAGGCCTCGAAGCGCTCGAGGCTGAGGCCGAGGCTGACGCGCCTGAAACGGATCAGACCGAATCGACCGCACCAGACACGGACGCAGAGGACCAGTAAGTTGAACAGAACCGAATTCATCATCGCCACAGCCGTCATTCTGTTTGCGGCCTTCTGCATGGGCTGGTTTGCCAACTGGCTGGCACACCGCCTGTCCCGCGTCCGCCAAAGCGACGTTGCCGATCTGGATCGCATGAGCCAGGAACTGCACGAAGCGGAAGAAACCCGCGATCAGGCCATAACCTATCTTCAGCAACGTGAAGCCGAGTTGACCAATCAGCTGACCCAGACAGAGGCAGAGCTGGCCGCGGCCATGGACGGTCTGCGCGCCGCGCGGCAAGAGGCCGAGGAAATGCGCGGTCGGATCAACAACGCCGACTGAGAAACCGCCTTCCCGGACGGCTCACAGGACCTGCGCCAAGTCTGCGATCAGATCTTCGGAGTCTTCCAGTCCAACCGACAGCCTGAACACGCCGTCGCCTGCGAAATCCCGGTAACTTGCCAATTGCGCCCCTTCCAATCGGAAGGACGATTGCATCAAAGCTTCGGTTCCCATCCAGAATATCAGACTGCGATGGTGGCCAAGCGACACGGCATAGTGAACGATCCGGAGTTTATCGATCATCTGCTGGGCCAGTGCCTCGCCTGTTGCGTGATCACCCACCTGAAAAGCGATCATGCCGGATGTGTTGCGCATCTGCTGTTGGGCCAGCTCGTATTGGGGATGCGACTTCAGCCCCGGATAGATCACTCTGGTCACGCGCGCGCGTGTCTCAAGCCAATCGGCAACGACGGTGGCACCTGCCTGATGCGCTGTCATCCGCAGCGGCAGAGTGGCCATGCCCCGCGCGATCATCCACGCGTTGAAGGGGGACATGATGCTGCCGTGGTGGATCGCGGATTCGGTGCGGATTTTCGCGATCAGGTCCTTTCGCCCGGCCACCGCACCACCGATGGCATCACCGTGCCCGCCGACATACTTGGTCGCCGAATGCATGATCAGATCAACGCCCAGCTCTTTGCTTGGCTGACCAAGCGGAGACGCAAAAGTCGCATCGCAGGACAGCAACGCCCCCGCGCTTTTGGCAATTGCTGAAATCGATGCCAGATCGGTCAGACGACCGATCGGGTTCACGGGTGTTTCCGTGTGGATGAGACGCGTGTTCGGCCTGATGGCTGCTGATACCGCCGAAAGATCGGACATGTTGACCGTGCTGACATGGATCCCCAGACGCGGCAGCGTGTCCCGCGCCAGCTCTGCCACGCCCGCGTAAGAGACGTCGGAAACGATCAAATGATCCCCGGCAGACAGGAACGTCAGGAAGATGGCGGTGGCGGCCGCCATACCGGACGCCAGACACAGGCAATCTTCGGTGCCTTCCAACATGCTGATCTTGGCTTCCAGCGTCCTGACGTTGGGATTGGCCCAGCGCCCATAAAGATAAGGGGCTTCTTCCTCCAGATCGTGGGCCGAAAACCCCGCCACCTGATCCGTGACGAATGTCGAAGACATATGCAGGGCCGGCGCAGACGCACCGCTGGCCGGGTCCGGGGCCTCGCCTGCGTGGATTGCCCGTGTCGCTAGGCCCTTGTTTCTCAGCCCGTCATGCATGCCGCCATCCTCTTGATTCACTTGCGCAGATTTAGCGCAGGCTCGTGAGCCGGCGTCCAGAGAAGAATTGAAACCGTTCGGATTCCAGAACCACCGCGGTGGTCGCGCGACGCTACCAGCGGGTCAGAGCGTCTTCGTCCTGATCTTTGGCCGCAACCCATTCGGCACCGGAACAGGTAATTTCCTTTTTCCAGAACGGCGCGCGGGATTTCAGGTAATCCATCAGGTATTCGGCCGCCTCGAACGCGTCCTTGCGATGCGGAGCCGCCGTGGCCACCATCATGATGCGATCCCCCGGAACCAAGCGTCCAAAACGGTGTATGACCAGCACGTCACCCAATGCCCAACGCGCCTGCGCCTCTTCGGCGATCTTGGTCAAGGCGCGTTCGGTCATACCGGGATAGTGCTCGATCTCCATCACATCCAGATCACCGCTCGCCAGGTCACGCACAACGCCGGTGAAGGTGACGATGGCACCGTTGGAATCATCCCCGGCAGCAAAGGCATTGGCCTCGGCCCCCAGATCAAATGCCTCTTCCTGAACCGCGATCCGCATCGGTCAACCGCCCGTCATCGGCGGGAAAAACGCAACTTCCCGAACACCTGCCAGCGACGCATCGAAATCCGACAGCTCCTGATCCAACGCAACGCGCAGCGCGGACAGATCGGCAAATGCCGCGGCATAGCGCTCTTCCCGAGCGCTTAGTTCAGTCACCAATTCGCTGACCGTGGCCGCTTGCGTTTCGACCTTTTCCCTTGGCAAGCCGATGCGTTCGCGCACCCAGGCGAAATACAGAACATCCATCGGTTAGCTCTCCTTCAGATGAGGCATGGCTTTACGTAGATAGTCATAACCGGTGATCAATGTAAGCGTTGCCGCAATCCACAGCAGCCACAGCCCGACCTGACCCGCCCAGTACATGCCATCGACATTCAGGCGCAGATGGTTCACGTCTTCGACCTGACCCGCAATGATCTGCTCGACCAGCTCGGCATCCATGCCAAAACTCGCCATCACGGCATAGTGCTCGAAGATACCCTGCGAAAACAGTACCGCGATGGCGATCATCTGGGCCGTGGTCTTCCATTTGGCCAGTTTGGTGACTTTGAGCGTCCCGGCCACATCGCCCAGATATTCCCGCAGGCCCGAGACAAAGACTTCGCGAAACAGGATCACGGTTGCAGGAAGGACAAGCCACGGCGTCCAGTGCTCGGTCGAATAGCCCACAAGGATCATAAGCGCGATCACCACCATGGCCTTGTCGGCGATCGGATCCAGCATCGCTCCGATCTTGGTCTCCTGCTTCCATGCGCGGGCCAGATACCCATCGAACCAATCGGTAATCGCCGCTGACAGGAACAGGATCAGTGCAAACCAGTCCGCATAGGGACGGGTGAAATACAGAAACATGACTGCCAGCCCGGGCGCGGCCAGCAGGCGCAGGACGGTCAGGAGATTAGGCAAATTCCACTTCATGGCTTGGACCCTATATCGCCGGTCCGGGACAGAAAAGCCAATCAGACAAAAAACTGCATCACTCACAAACGCTTGGTCAAAGCGCCGCAGGCCCGACGTCTCAGAACAGTACCTCTTGGCCTTTCCCGGCTTTGCGGTCAGATTGCCGCGCAAGCCCAGCCGGAAAGCACCAGATGACAGCGCATATTCAAACCGACACACGGTCGAACATGATCGGCAGCCTCTGGATGGTCGCCGCGATGGCCGGTTTTGCGCTGGAGGATGCGTTGCTGAAGGCAGCCTCAGCCGCGCTGCCGATCTGGCAGGTCCTGGTTCTTTTCGGCGCGGGCGGGTCGGTGATTTTCGCTGCGGTGGCCCGGGCCCGTGGGCAGCGGCTGCTGCAACCTGACGTTCTGTCCCGCCCGATGAAAATTCGGGTGCTGTTCGAGGTCTTTGGTCGGTTGTTCTATGTTCTGGCCATCGCACTGACGCCGTTGTCTTCGGCCACGGTGATTCTGCAAGCCACGCCTCTGGTCGTTGTTGCAGGCGCCGCGTTGTTCTTTGGCGAGACAGTCGGTTGGCGGCGTTGGAGCGCAATCTTTGTCGGCATGATCGGCGTTGTCGTCATCCTGCAACCCACCGGAGACAGCTTTTCGCTGCTGTCGATACTGGCGGTGCTGGGAATGCTGGGATTTGCCGGACGTGATCTGGCCAGCCGCGCAGCACCTGCCACGCTTGGAACCGAAGTCCTGGGGTTCTACGGCTTCCTCAGCATCATCGTGGCCGGCGTGGCCTATCGGTTCTGGGAGGGCGCGCCGATTGCACCGGTCGGCCTTCACACCAGCCTGCATCTGATCGGTGCGGTGCTGATGGGCGTATTGGCCTATGCGTCACTGATGAAGGCGATGCGCACAGGCGAAGTGTCCGCCGTGACCCCGTTCAGATACACCCGGCTGTTGTTCGGCATCGGGCTTGGCATAGCCATGTTTGGTGAGAAGCTGGATCCCAACATGTGGATCGGCAGCGCGCTGATCGTCGCGTCGGGTCTTTACATCCTCTGGCGGGGCCGGCAGGCCTAGCCCTTGTCGTGGAAGAAATCGTAAACCTTCTGCGCCAACCCCGCCGAGATCCCTTCGACCGCTTTCAGATCGGCCAGATTGGCCCGGCTGACGGCTTTGGCGCTGCCGAAATGGGTCAACAGAGCACGCTTGCGCGCGGCACCTACCCCTGGGATTTCATCCAACGGCGTTGCACCCACGGCCTTGGCGCGTTTCGCACGATGGGTGCCGATGGCGAACCGGTGCGCTTCGTCTCTGAGACGTTGAATGAAATACAACACAGGGTCGTTGCGTTTCAGCGCAAAGGGGCGCTGGCCGATCCGGTGGAATTCTTCCTTGCCGTGGTCGCGGTCGACCCCCTTGGCGACGCCGACCATGGGAATGTCTTCGACCCCATGTTCGACCATGATCTGATGCACCGCGCTTACCTGCCCGGCGCCGCCATCAATCAGCAACAGATCGGGCCACAACCCTTTGTCGCGGTCCGGGTCTTCCTTTTGCAGTCTGGTGAAGCGGCGGTTCAGCACCTCTTTCATCATGCCGAAATCGTCACCCGGTGTCAGGTCGTCTCCGCGGATGTTGAACTTGCGGTAAGCGTTCTTCATGAACCCCTCGGGGCCGGCCACGATCATGCCGCCGACAGCATTGGTGCCCTGAATATGAGAGTTGTCATAGACTTCGATCCGTCCCGGCGGACCATCCAGATCGAACGCCTCGGCCAGCCCGCGCAGCAACTTGGCCTGCGTGGCACTTTCCGACATGCGGCGGGCCAAAGCCTCGCGCGCGTTGCGCAAGGCACCGGCAACAAGTTCCTGTTTTTCGCCACGCTGCGGCACAAGGATTTCGACCTTGCGCCCGGCTTTCTCAGACAGCGCATCCTGCATCAGATCCACGTTTTCGATTCCGTCCGACAGGATCAGCTGACGCGGCGGTTCCTTGTTGTCGTAGAACTGGCCCAGAAAGGCCTCCATCACCTCGGCAGGTGAAACATCCGGGCCGACGCGGGGATAGAAATCCTTGTTGCCCCAGTTCTGGTTCGCACGGATGAAAAACACCTGCACGCAGGCCTGACCGCTGTCCATATACAGGCCGATCACGTCCGCCTCGGCCACACCGCGCGGGTTGATGCCCTGAGAGGTCTGCACCTGCGTCAGAGCCCGGATGCGGTCACGCAGACCGGCGGCACGTTCGAACTCCATCGCCTCGGATGCGGCCATCATCTGCTCGGCCAGTTCCTCTTGCACCTTGGTCGAGCGGCCCGACAGGAAGCGTTCGGCGTCCTTCACGCTTTCACGGTAATCCTGCTCTGAGATCAGGCCGACACACGGCCCGGAACACCGCTTGATCTGATACAGAAGGCATGGCCGCGTTCGGCTGTCGAACATCGAATCCGAGCAGTTGCGCAGCAGGAACGCTTTTTGCAACTGGTTCAGCGTCCGGTTCACCGCACCGGCACTGGCGAAGGGGCCGAAATAGGCACCTTTTTCCTTCTTCGCCCCTCGGTGTTTCTTGATCTGCGGAAAGTCATGATCCTTGGCGACCAGTATGTTCGGAAAGCTTTTGTCATCCCGCAACAGTACATTGTACTTAGGTTTGAGCTGCTTGATCAGGTTCTGCTCCAGCAGCAGGGCCTCGGTCTCGGTTCGCGTGGTCAGGAACATCATCGAGGCCGTCGCGGCGATCATCTTTTCGATCCGCCCCGAATGACCCGGCCGTGTGTAATTCGACACCCGTGCCCTGAGATTTCGGGCTTTGCCGACATACAGAACCCGGCTGTCTGCATCGAGCATGCGGTAAACGCCCGGAGAACTGTCCAGCGTTTTTACATAGCGCTGAATGCAGGCATAGCCGGTGGGGGATGATTCGCTGTCGGTGGTCATGATCCTGAGATATGATTCTCTGGCAATGGCTGCAATCTCACGCCTTCCAGATCAAGAGAAAACAAATCCACTGTTTCTGTGGATAAGTGTGAAGATAAAATTCCGGAAGATCGGAAATCCCCTTGTTTCCTTGCCTTTTCCTTTACTTGCACAAAAAATAGGCAACTTATCAAGTACTTGTTTTTAAATGTTATTTTTTTGTATACTTAGCAAGTGTATGAAAAAAAAGACATTTTTGTAACGCGCGTGTAACACAATTGCGAGCGGTGCAAAACTTGCAGCAGAATTACTTATTCTACACCCAGAACATCCGGAGTTTTCCAACCCAGATGCTGACCGCCGTCCACGCATAACAGCTGTCCAGTGACCGCGTGTGCATCCAGAAAGTACCCAAGCGCAGCGGTTATGTCAGACGGGTTGGATCCCCGCTCCAGAACGGTATTTGAACGCTGTGCCTGGAAATGCTCTTGGCTTTGGCGGTGGCCTTGCATCGTTGGGCCGGGCCCGATCGCATTGACACGGATCGTCGGAGACAACGCCTGCGCCGCCGTTCGGGTCAGTGCCCACAAACCCATTTTTGCGATGGTGTATGACATGAACTCGGGCGTCAGTTTACGCACGCGCATGTCCACCATGTTGACGATAAGGCCGGTTGCAAGCGGTTCGCCATTTTCATCTGTTCCAGCACTCAGCCCCTGACCTGCCATGGCCTGCGTCAGCACAAAGGGCGCGCGCAGGTTGCTGTCGAGATGTCGATCCCAGCTTTGCCGGGTTGCCGTGCGGATGTTGTCGTATTCGAAGATCGATGCGTTGTTCACCAGAAACGTGATCGGCCCGCCCAGCGCCTCGGCCGCTTTGGGCAGCAGCCCCTGAACCTGAGCTTCGTCCAGCAGATCGGCCTTCAGGGTCACGGATTTTCGGCCCAGGGCCTGTACCTCTGCCGCCGTCTCCTGCGCCGGGCCTTCGGATGAGACGTAATGCACGGCCACATCGAAACCTCGATCTGCCAGATACAGTGCCATGGCCCGGCCCAGACGAATACCGGCGCCGGTGACTAGGGCTCGGGTCATGCTTCACCTCGTTTGGTCAGATCACACCAGCAGTACGATGACATAAAGCACATAAAGGAAAGTCAACACCAACCCCCAGACGCGCGAGATGTCGCGTTTGAGGAATACAAACGGAACCAGCAGCAGCGATGCGCCCAGCATGACCCACAGATCGAATCGAAGGAATTCCGGATCGACCGGAATACGGCCGAACCAGGTTGCGATCCCGATGATGGCCAGAAGGTTGAACATGTTCGAACCGATCACGTTTCCCAGCGCAACATCGGCCTGTCTGCGCAATGCCGCCATAAGCGTCGTCGCCAGTTCGGGCAAAGAGGTTCCAACCGCTATCAGGGTCAGGCCGATGACCGTTTCGCTGACCCCATAGGTTCTTGCGATGACGGTCGCGTTGTCGACAAGCAAGTGCGCACCCATCGGAAGCCCCACCAACCCCAGGATCAGGTAAATCGATACCTTCCAGTACGGCATGTCAGGGTCGGCTTCCTCCAAGCCTTCAAGCTCGTCGTCATCCGCGCAAGCCTCACCGCAGGCCTTGCGATGTGCTTTTGCCTCACGAAAGGCAGTCATCAGGACAAGACTCAACGCCGCCAGCAGGATCAGACCGCTGAAGAAGGTGAATGTTCCGCAAAAAGCCAGCCCGATGAACAGAACCGTCGCCATCAGCATGAAGACGTAATTCCTGCGGCTGTCACATTCACTTGTGTGAAGCGTTGCCAGCAATGCGGGCAGTCCAAGAACCAACAGGATGTTGGCCGTGTTCGATCCGACAACGTTGCCCAGCGCAATACCGGGCGCGTTCTCTTTCAATGCGCTGATGGCGATCAGCAACTCGGGCGCAGACGTGCCGAAGGCCACAATCGTAAGGCTGACGATCAACGCCGGAACACCCAGACGCAGGCTCAGGTTTACAGCACCGCGCACAAGCGCATCGCCTGCAAGCAGCAGGATCAACAGCCCAAGACCAGACAGCAGCCAAGTGGTGATCAAGTCCGACCTCCTTTTTCGCAGGCGCAGGGGCCTTTGCCTATGCGAAACCGTCCGCAGCGCGGACACTTGGCGGAACTCAGTTTCTTCTGCCCCGGAAAGCGCAGTTTGCCGAACATCGCCAGGACACCCATGCCAATCAGAAAAAGTGTGACAGCCTTGATGATCACGTCACAAACCAAAACGCGCGTAGGCCGCACGCTCCTCTAATCCGGCGATGGCATCCTGTGCCAGGTTGGCCCCGAACCGCGACCAGATTGGTTTGCGCAAGCCATAACGGCGGAACTTGACCTTGTCGCCAAAGCGTTCCTGCATTTTGGGTTTCAGATGGGCGATACCATCGATCAAACCCAGTTCATGCGCGCGACGCGCCAGCCAGACTTCACCCGTGAACAGATCGGCACTGTGATCCAGCTTGTCACCTCGGCGGGCTTTGACATGCGCGATGAAGTTTTCGTGGATGTCACCCAGCAGCCCTTGCAAGCGCGCCACATCCTCTTTCTTTTCCGGCGAAAAGGGATCCAGCATCGATTTCGATTTGCCCGCTGTATGGACGCGCCGCTCGAACCCCTGCCGCGCCAGGAAAACATGCGCGCCAAAACCTGCCGAAATGACTCCGATCGAGCCAAGAACCGAACTGTCGTCGGCCCAGATCTCATCCGCGGCGGCCGCCAGCCAATACCCTCCGGATGCCGCAACATCTTCGACAAACCCGATCACGGGCACGTCCAGCTCTTCCGACAAGCGCCGAATTCGGGCGCCAATCAAAGAGCTTTGTACAGGCGACCCGCCCGGAGAGTTGATCTCGAGCGCGACAGCCGCAGGTTTACCCTTTCGAAACGCCTTGTCGAGAACCGGGGCCAGGGTTGTGTCGTTCAGCGCCCCACGCCCCGCCATTCCAATGGAACCGGACAAACGGACAACGGCCACGCAAGGGTGCTTTTTTACGAACGGCAGGCTGAGCTTCATGGGTGCCGATGTAGAGTGCCCCCAACCCGTAAACAAGGGACTCTGCCGGCGTTAAACGCGACGTGAACCAAATTCACACACCCGATGGGCAAAAATGCAACGCCTTGGCGAGGGTCAGCTGCGAATGCGCCAGCCGGTTTTGAATATCCAGCCGATAACCGCCAAGCACAGAGCTGTAAACGCGACAATGGCAAGAAGGCTGAAAACGATCGGCACATCTGCCAGCCCGTAAAAGGACCAGCGGAAACCCGAAATCAGATAGACCACGGGATTGAACAGCGTGATGGTCTGCCACAATGGCGGCAGCATCGAGATCGAATAAAACGTACCCCCCAGAAAGATCAGTGGCGTCACCACCAACTGCGGCACCAGCGACATCTGCTCGAAGTTGCTGGCCCAGATGCCGATGATGAATCCCAGCAACGAAAAGCTGAGACAGGACAGGATCAGAAACGCTGCCATGGCGAATGGATGCTCGATCCGAATATCGACGAAAAACGTCGCGGTGACCAATATCACCAACCCCACGAACAACGCCTTGGTTGCGGCGGCTCCGACATATCCGATCACGATCTCGATGAAATTGACCGGAGCGGACAACAGCTCGTAGATGGTGCCCAGAAACTTGGGGAAGTAAATTCCGAACGACGCGTTCGAAATCGACAGCATCACCACCGACAACATGATCAGCCCCGGCACGATGAACGCACCGTATGAAACGCCCTCGACCTCTTGGATACGGCTGCCGATGGCGGTGCCAAAAACCACAAAATAAAGCGACGTCGACAGAACCGGCGACAGAAAGCTCTGTGCCAGAGTGCGAAAGAAACGGGCCATTTCGAACCGGTAGATGGCAGCGATCGCGGTCCAGTTCATGCGGCCTCTCCAGATACCAGATTGACAAAAATCTCTTCCAGGCTTGATTGCCTAGTCTGCACGTCGCGCAACACCAACCCGGCCTCGGACACGTCATTCAGCAAGGTCGTTATGCCGGTACGATCCGCATGGGTATCGTAGGTATAGATCAGACAATCACCCGCGCCGTTGAGGGCCAGATTGTGGCTGACCAGACTATCGGGAATTCGGTCGATGGGTTCGGTCAGCATGACTTCGATCTGCTTTTTTCCCATCTGCGACATGAGTGTGTCTTTGTCCTGCACCAGCAAAAGCTCACCCTTGTCGATGACGCCGACACGATCCGCAATCGCTTCTGCTTCTTCAATGTAATGTGTGGTCAGAATGATGGTGACACCGTCCCGTTTCAGTTCCGCCACAAGCTCCCACATGTCCTTGCGCAACTCGACATCCACTCCGGCAGTCGGCTCGTCCAGAAAAAGCACCCGGGGTTCATGGGCCAGGGCCTTGGCGATCAGCACCCTCCGCTTCATGCCGCCGGACAATTCCTTGATCGCGTTGTTGCGCTTGTCCCACAGAGACAGCTTGCGCAGAATCTCTTCGATCCGCGCGTTGTCCTTGCCAAGACCGAACAGCCCACGCGACAACCGGACCGTGTTCCAGACCTTTTCAAACGGTTCCAACGCGATCTCTTGCGGTACAAGCCCTATCATCCTGCGCGCTGCGCGATAATCGGACTGGGTGTCATGTCCGCCAACCGTGACCACCCCCGAGGTCGGAGCCGTTATTCCGCAAATCGTCGAAATCAGGGTTGTCTTTCCGGCGCCATTTGGTCCCAGAAGCGCAAGTATCTCACCCTCTTCAATATCCAGAGACACACCTTTCAGCGCCTCGAACCCATCCGCGTAAGACTTGCGAAGGTTTTTGATGGACAAAATGGTCGTCATATCCGTTCCCCGTTCCGACCGAGACCCTATCGCGCGGAACCAGCCTGTAACAGGTCAATTTCGCGCAACGTGCTGCGCATTCTGTAATGGTTGTCAGAACCATGCTCAATTCCAACTTGCAATCCGTCAACCCACCCGCAAACTCTGCCAAAACGGAGGGCGCCGATGCTGAATGGAATACGCATAGTCGAAATCGAAGGGCTGGGCCCCGGCCCGTTTGCCGCCATGCAGCTAGCCGATCTGGGCGCCGACGTCATCACGATCCACCGCAAAGGCCAGGCAGTAACACCGGGCATGCCGGACAGCTCGCTTCTGGACCGCGGCAAACGATCGATCGCGCTTGATCTGAAGGATCCCAAAGATCTGGCGACCGCCCGCCGCCTGATTGACACGGCGGACGCACTGATCGAAGGCTTTCGCCCCGGCGTGATGGAGAAGCTGGGACTTGGCCCGGATCTTTGCCTGACCCGCAACCCAAAGCTGATATATGGCCGCATGACAGGCTGGGGGCAGGATGGCCCGCTGGCCGAAACGGCTGGGCATGACCTGAACTACATCGCCTTGTCCGGTGCGCTCTGGTACGCCTCTCTCCCGGATCAGCCGCCTCAAACCCCTGCAACCCTGGTCGGCGATATCGGCGGAGGCGCCATGTACCTTGTCGCGGGCATCCTGGCAGGTTTGATCAACGCACAAAGAACCGGGAAAGGCACCGTGGTCGACGCCGCCATCTACGACGGCTCGGCCCATATGATGAACCTTCTGATGACTATGCGCCAAACCGGAAACCTGTCTGAAACCCGCGGCCAAAGCCTGTTGGACGGTCCGCATTGGAGCCGAACCTACACCTGCGCGGACGGCGGATTTGTTTCGGTCCAATGCCTTGAACCAAAATTCTACGCCCGATTTCTTGAAATCCTGGGGCTGTCCCGGGACCGGGCATTCCAACAGCAGTACACCCGCAAGCTCTGGCCCGACCTGACCCAGCGCCTGGTCGAAATCTTCTCGTCCAGGCCGCGCGACCATTGGGCCAAACTGTTCGACGGGTCAGACGCCTGCGTCGCACCGGTACTCAGCCCCGACGAGGCCACAGCCCACCCGATGAATGCAGCCCGTCAATCCTGGCGCCAGACTGACGGCACCCTACAGGCCGCCGCCGCCCCACGCTTCTCCACACACCAGTGGCAACCAAAGCCCAGCCCGGCGCGCGGACAACACACCGCCGAGATCCTGAACGAACTCCAAGCGCCAGAACGCACCTGACACACTCTTCATCTGGCCAGAAATATCCCGGGGGTGAATTGGCCAGCGGCCAAGAGGGGGCTGGCCCCCTCCCACGCGTTCTACCCGCCGCGCACCGTGTCGATCATCAGCTGAACGTTGTCCGGGTCGGCATCCGGAGTGATCCCATGGCCGAGGTTGAAAATATGCGGCCCCGTGGAAAACGCCTCAACGATGCGCCGGGTCTCATCCACCAGCGCCTGCCCGCCGGTAACCATGTGCGACGACGCCAGATTGCCTTGTACACAGCCATCAATCTGCACGTTCTCAGCCGCCCATTCGGGCGACACGGAATTGTCCAGCGCCACGCAATCCACGCCGGTCGACCTTGCAAACCCGACATACCCGTCGCCTGCTTCCCGCGGAAATCCAATCACGGGGATACCGGGGTGACGTTCCTTGATGGCCTGCGTGATCACCCGGCACGGCTCGACCGCGTATTTTCGGAAAGCTTCGCCCTTCAAAGACCCCGCCCAACTGTCAAATATCTTGACCACCTCGGCACCGGCGTCGATCTGAGCGGACAGATATTCAATCGTCGCCGCGGTGATGCGGTCCAACAGCGCCTCGAACAAAGCGGTATCACCTTCGCGCAGCGCATGCGCGGGACCCTGATCCGGCGTGCCGCGCCCTGCAATCATGTACGTAGCCACAGTCCACGGCGCACCTGCGAATCCGATCAAGGTGGTTTCCGACGGCAATTCCCGCGAAAGAATGCGCACCGTCTCGTAAACCGGTGACAATGTCTCGTGAATCGCGTCAACAGGCTTCAACGCATCAAACTCGGCCTGCTGCGTGATGGTGGACAAACGCGGGCCTTCACCTGTCACGAACCAAAGATCAGCCCCCAGCGCCTGTGGCACCAGAAGGATGTCGGCAAACAGGATCGCCGCATCGAACCCATATCGCCGAATTGGCTGCAAGGTAACTTCCGCTGCCAGTTCAGGATTGTAGCACAGTGACAGGAAATCTCCGGCCTGAGCACGCGTGGCCCGGTATTCCGGCAAATACCGACCCGCCTGACGCATCATCCAGATCGGCGGCACATCCTGTACTTCGCCCGCCAGCGCCCGCAGCAGCTTCTTTGTCTCGGCCATGTTTGTCCCCAGCATTCAGGTTTTGGCAACGGGTCGTCCTTCGGCGGCAATTTGTCAAGCTCAGCCCCCATTGTCAGGGCAATGTGACGCGACTAAAGCTGTGCACATGACTTTGACCCTGCCCACCCCCGCATCGCCCCTCAGAATCGGCACTCGTGGCTCGCCGCTGGCTCTGGCTCAGGCCTATGAAACGCGACAGCGTCTGAGCGATGCGTTCGATCTGCCACAGGATGCGTTCCAAATCGTAGTGATCAAGACGACCGGTGACAATCGCGCCATGATCGACGCGGATCGACCGCTGAAGGAAATCGGCAACAAGGGCCTGTTCACCAAGGAAATCGAAGAGGCGATGCTGCGCGCCGAGATCGACATCGCCGTGCATTCAACAAAGGACATGCCCGTTGAACAACCCGAAGGGCTGGTCCTGGATACCTTTCTGCCGCGCGAGGATGTGCGCGACGCCTTCATATCTCCGCGGTTGGGCTCGATTCACGATCTGCCCGAAGGCGCCGTTGTGGGCACCTCGTCCTTGCGGCGGCGGGCGCAGCTGCTGAACCGGAGGCCGGATCTGAAAGTGGTCGAGTTTCGCGGAAACGTGCAGACACGGCTGAAAAAGCTTGAAGACGGGGTTGCCGATTGCACGTTTCTGGCAATGGCAGGCATTCGCCGTTTGGGAATGGATGAGGTTCCGGCCAGCGCCATTTCCCCTGACGACATGTTGCCAGCGATCGCGCAGGGCACCATCGGCATCGAACGGCGCAGCGACGACATGCGCGCGGCCGAAATGCTGGACGCGATTCATCACACCGAAACGGGATGGCGTCTGGCGGCTGAACGCACATTGCTGGCCGCGCTGGACGGGTCCTGCGAAACCCCGATCGCCGGCCTTGCCGAACTTGACGGCAACACCCTAAGGTTGCGGGGCGAAGTGCTGCGCCCGGACGGAACGGAAACCGCCAGCAGGGATATGACCGGCCCCGTCGAGGATGGGCCCGAGATGGCCCGCGCGATGGCGGCTGAACTGCTTGAACAGGCGGGACCTGATCTATTCGAATGGAAAAAATCAAAATAAATTTGTTTAGTGTGAACTTGATCACTGTAGCAGGCGGCGCGATCCGGCATTACTGTGACATACCGAAGAGGAAGTCGGGCCAGTCTCGAAAGTATCGAAAAGTTTTCAGATTGCCGGTGTTTTAATCAGTATTCGAGGGGGCGAGGCTGACCCCCGGCTTCCAAAGGTAGCGGGTCGCTGTTGAGTTCAACAGCGACCCGTTTACGTTGTGCCAGATTGCGTTGTGCCAGACCCGCCTTCAGGAAATCGCGTCAACGGCGTGACGAACGGCCTCACTGGTCTGTTCCAGATCCGCTTCGGTAACCGCCAGCGACGGGTACAGTTTGCCCGGAGCCTTGAAGACCCCGTGCGCCCGCAAGGTTGCATTGTAAGTTGCATTGCGCTGCGGATCATCATGGTTTGCGCTGCGATAATCCCGACATTCGGCCTTGGTGAAATAAATGTCGAACAAGGTCTCGTCACCGCAGATGCGATGGGCGATGCCCGCCTCAGTCAAAGCGTCCGATTGCATCTGCTGCAACTGCCTCCCAATCGAGCGCAGGTGTTCATAGGTGCCGTCGCGCCGCAAAACCTCCATCGTCTTCAGCCCCGCCGCTGAGGCTATGGGGTTGCCGGACAAAGTGCCCAACTGCATCAGCCAGCCCTGGTCTCCGACCTTCGATTTGTCAAAATGCTTCATGATCTCGGTGCTGGCACCCAGTGCCGCCAGAGGGAAGCCACCACCGGTGATCTTGCCAAGCGTACAGATATCCGGGGTCACGCCATATCGCTCTTGTGCGCCGCCATAAGCCAGACGGAACCCGGTGACGATCTCATCAAAAATCAGCAGCACACCAAATTTGTCGCACAAGGTCCGCAAGCCCTGCAAAAACCCCGGCTCGGGCGGGATGATCCGCTGCAAGGGTTCGACCATGATCGCAGCGACATCATCATGTTCGTCCAGCAGCGCCGCCACCGCGTCAAGATCATTGAAAGGCGCGATCAGCATCTGCTCGGCCACGCTTTGGGGGATACCCGCGCTGTCGGGAACGGCCTGCGGGAAATTGACCCGGCGGCTGGGGGCCAGGCTCATCTGCGCCTCGGCGCTCATTCCGTGATACCCTCCTTCGAACTTGAGGATCTTGTCGCGCCCTGTATAGGCGCGCGCCAGCCGCATGGCGTACATGTCTGCTTCGCCCCCAGAGGCAACGAAACGCACCTGCTCGCAACAGGGGACGGCTTCGATGATGGCCTCGGCCAGTTCGATGCCTTTGCTGTTGTTGGCGAAGAAGGTCATGCCTTTGGGCAGTTGCTCCAGCACCGCTTCCATCACCTCGGGGTGGCCATGGCCCAGCAACATCGGACCGGACCCGATCAGATAGTCGATATATTCGTTCCCGTCCTCGTCCCAGACATGGCTGCCCTCGCCACGGGCGATGATGATGCCCGGATCGAAGTTGCCGAAACCGCCAGCTGGCAGAACCTCTTGTGCGCGTGCTATCCACTCGGACTGTGTCTGGATCTTCAGCATCTCAATCAATCTCCAAAATCGGGGCACCAAGAATTTCGAGGTCAGGTGTTACACCTAAACCCGGGCCTTCGGGCGGTGCAATCCGGCCGTTTTCACGGTTTGGTGCGTCAGGACACAGGCGCGGAGCAACGTAAGAGGACAAGTCGCAAGTGTTCATCAGCGATCCATGCGGGGTCGAAGCCGCAAAATGCAGCGAAGCCGCCGTTACGATATCCGATCCCCAGGTGCATTCTGCACAAATCTCGGCACCCAGCTGCACGGTCAGATCGCGTGCGCGGCGCATTGCCGAAAGACCGCCGAATTTCGACAGTTTCAGCGCCACCGCGTCCATGCAACCCAACTCATGCGCCCGCATCAGCGATGCAAGATCAAAGGCGTTTTCGTCGATCTTCATGGGCAGACCCGTCGACTGACGAACAGCGGCGCAGTCTTCCAGTGTTTTGCAGGGCTGTTCCAGCATCATATCCAGATGCGCCACTGCGCGCCCGGTTCGCGTTGCCTGAAGGCGCGATGCGCCGCAGTTCCAGTCGCCATACACAAGCGGTCCGGTTCCCACGGCTTCGCGCACTTTGATCAGCCGCTCGGCGTCGGCTTGCCAATCACCCTCGACACCCAGCTTGACCTGGAATTGCCGAATGCCCGTCTGGAAGGCTGCCTTGGCAATGCGCGCCATTTCGTCCGGCGCGATACATGTGATCGAATGGTAAAGCGGCATATCCGCCCGTGTCCGCCCGCCCAGCAACGCGTAAACCGGCACCCCCGCCGCGCGGCCGAACAGATCCCACAGTGCAATGTCGACGATCGATTTCGCATAGCTGTGGCCTTGCAGAAACCCGTCCAGCTTTCGCATCGGTGCGTCGACCCCAATTGGTGAAATCCCGAGAATCTCGGGACCCATTTCAGCGATGGCCCCCGGTACTCCATTTGCATAGGCGGGCAGATAATGCGGGATCGGGCAGACCTCGCCCCAACCTGTCAGACCTGTATCCGTCTCAAGGCGCAGGATATGAGACGTCACGGTCGCGCAGGTCTTGCCGTCGGCCATGTGATAGGTTTCATGGCTTGTCAGATCGACGGACCAGAGTGTTATCTTGTCAATTCTCAAGCATATTCTCCTACTGGATCACCCAATGCGGCTTCGTCCGGATGCACGCCCAGCCCCGGCGCTTCGGGCAGATGCAGATGGCCATCGACGTTGCGGGGCCCTCGACCACCTGCAACATCAACCGTGATCATGTCCTGACAGGCCCAAACCGCGTGGCAACGGTCATCTGGGATCGTGGCGGCCAGATGCAGCGCCTCGGTATCGGCCAGAACCGTTCCACCGGTGGCCATCACGAACATGTCTATCCCATGGGCCAGCGCGATATCGCGCATCCGCGCGGCCTTGGTCAGGCCACCCACGCGATTCAGCTTGATCCCGAATATCTGGGCCAGACCATCGTGGGCAATCCGGACGGCATCCTGCAAGGTCACAAGGGACTCGTCCACAGACACAGGGGACGCATGAAGCCCCGAGATCGCCGCGATATCATCCAGTGTTTCGCAGGGTTGCTCGAACATCACGTTCAGGTCTTCGCAGGTGCTCATCACCCGCAAGGCCTGCTGGCGCGTCCAGCCACGGTTGACATCATAAAGAACAATCTCTCCGGGCTGCCGGATGCTTTCCACATCCCGCACTCGGGCAATGTCCCGCTCGACATCACCGCCGATCTTCACCGAATGCGCGACATAGCCGCGCCTGCGATACCGCTCCATGACCTCGCGTGTTTCCTCGACGGTTTTTGCCCCGACCGAGGACGCGATCGGGCGCGGTGTCCGCGATCCGCCGCCCATCAGATCGGCAATCGGCAAACCCGCCGCCTGACCGGCAATATCCCAGCAGGCCATATCTATGGGGCTTTTGGCATATAGATGCCCGGGCAAGGCTAGATCCATGGCCCGTTCCACGTCCAGCACGCGACGCGGATCAAGGCCCAGGATGAAAGCGGCCATCGTTTCGATCCCGGCCCGGATGCCCGGCCCGTGCGCAGGTACATAGGTGTGCCCCCAGGGCGTGCCCTCGCCCCAGCCGATCAGACCGGTATCGGTTTCGAGCCTGACCAGCGTCGCATCAAGCGTTTCGAACTTCAGGCGCCCCCCGGAAAGCCAATAGGGATGCTCGAGCGGCAAATCGACCTGAAAAACGGTAATGGTTTCAATCTTCATAGCGCATACTCCGCCACGGGTGCGCCGAGGCTTTCAAAATCGGGGGTTGCACCCAATCCCGGCGAATTGGTTGCATATAGCTTTCCGTCTTTCACGACAGGACCGCCGACGCCCGTGGATCGCGTGTTGTAGTTCATCAGATCCGTGGTGTTCTGCAGGTATTCAGGCGGGGTCGACGCCGCAAAATGGGCGACAACCGAAGACGTGATCTCTCCTCCCCAGGTGTCTTCGCTGACCACAGGGATGCGGTTGTCGATCAGGTAATCCCGTACCCGTCGGGCTTTGCTGATTCCGCCAAGGTTCGAGATCTTGAGACAACAAATCTCTGCCCCCCGGTCTGCGACGATACGCTGGGCCATATGGATCCCGGTCACGCATTCATCCAGCTTCAATGGCTGCTCGGCAATCCGGCGCACTTGCTGGCATTCCTCATACGTGCGGCAAGGTTGTTCGAGAATGAAATCCAGATCCCGGGTCTCGCGTGCAATGCGGATCGCATCGTCCACGCGCCAGCCCTGATTTGCATCGGCCATGGCTTTCTCGCCGGGTTTCAGCAACGGTACAGTGGTGCGTATCCGGTCAATGTCACTGGCCCAGTCGCTGCCCACTTTGATCTGAAACTGCCGATAACCCTGTTCCCGGTACCGGTCCATCTCGGCCACGGTTTCCTCGACCGCTTTCTGCGGAGCGACCCGGTACATTGGCGCGCCATCCGTCAGCTTGCCGCCCAACAGCATCCAGACCGGCTGATCACACGCCTGACCCAGGATATCCCAGCATGCCGCATCGAACGGAGCCTTGGCATAGCCATGCCCCTGTACCAGATGGTCCATCAAGTGCTCGATCCGCCCCACCTGACGCGGATCCTCGCCCAGCAGTTTGCCGGCGACAAGACGCGCCAGCGCAGCCACACCTTCGGAATGGGCCACCATGTAGTTTTCGCCACAGGGCGTGAACTCACCGCAGCCCCGCAAACCCGCGTCAGTGTCGATTACCACCACCGATGCGATGGCCGTTTCAATCGCGTTTCCCGCACCCCAGGCATAGGTACCGCCGACATAGGGAAGCCCGGTCTGGTAAATTCGGATGCGGGTGATTTTCATGCGGCGTCCATTCTGGGCAGGTCGCCCATCCCTTCGCCTCGCCACAGGACAAAGGTCAGGATCGGTTGGTCCGTCGTTGTCATGGCGTGGCTTTGCCAGCTTTTGTGCTGTCGTGTCTGGTTCGGGCCGACGAAGGTTTCATCCTCGTCGCTGCGAAAAACCGCTCCGCCCGCAAGGGTCAGATACAGCTCTTCCGCCTGATGGCTGTGCCAGTCATAATCCAGCCCCGCGCCCCAATATCCCACGTAGCCGCGCAATTGGGTCGAGTGGAAATGCCCGGTCGGTCCGAACAGTTCGTAATACCCGTACCGATTCAGGAAATCCGCACCGACTTCCTCTTCGGTATATGTGTGTTTCCATTGAGCCAGATGCGCGCTGGCCTTGATCGCCGCGACCAGATCGCGGGTTGGCGCCACGCCATCAAGGCCAAAATCGCCCAACAGATCGGTCGCCGGAATGTGAGCAGGCTGCAAACCCGTCGGCGTCAGATCGTCCGGCCATGATGCAAACGCGGCAAGGTCAGGATGCGCCTGATGCAATTGGCGGGCCGCCTCGAGAACATCATCCAACGTCATGGCACCACCACGATATTGCCGGTATGCTGTTTGGCGATGAACGCCGCTTGCGCTTCCCGCAACTCCTCCAAAGGATAGGTTGCGGCCAGAGCTGGCTTGATTTCGCCGGCTTCAATATATGCCACGAGGTTCTTCATGACCTCGGGTCCGATCACGGTCGAACCGGTGAAGGTCAGATCGCGCAGATAGAACGTCCGAAGGTCAAGTTCGACCATCGGACCTGCAATGGCCCCCGAACAGGTGTAGCGCCCGCCGCGCTCCAGTACGTCGATCAGGTTCGGCCAGTAAGGGCCACCTACCACATCGGCGACCACGGTGATCTTCTCGTCGCCCAGCGCCGACCGCAGATCTTCAGGTGTGCGGGGCAATATCACATCGGGGCCAAGATCGGCGACGTCGGCGTGTTTGGATTCGGATGCCATTGCAATCACACGCGCGCCACGGCGTTTGGCCAATTGAACCAAAGCACCACCCACCCCGCCAGAGGCACCGGGCACAAGAACGGTGTCTTTTTCCGTCACGTTGGCACGGGACAGCATCCCTTCGGCGGTAGAATAGGAACAGGAGAATGTGGCCAGTTCGGCATCCGACAGTTCCGAAGTGATCGGCACCGCATTGACCGCCAGAGTCGTAGTATATTCGGCGAACCCGCCATCGCGTTCCGAACCAAAATACCCTGTCTTGTTCATGTTGCCGGGATCAGCTGGATCTCGAAGCCAGCCATCCGTGATGACACGCTCGCCTATACGAGCGCTGTCCACGCCCTCGCCAACGGCCACGATACGGCCGCAGACATCTGCGCCTTGAATGCGCGGGAAGGTGATCGGGTTGCCGCCCCATGTCGGGTCTTCTTCACCGACTTCCTCGAATGCGCCACCGGTGGTCGCATCCGTGACGGTCTTGGAGTACCAGCCGGACCGCGTATTGACGTCGGTATTGTTCAGGCCGCAGGCTGCGACCCTGATCAGAACTTCACCGGCCGCGGGTTCGGGGCGCGGCCAGTCTTCCTGCATCACCATCTGTTCCAGACCACCATGGCCCATTGTGACCATGGCTCTCATCGTATCGGGCAGGCTCATCAAGCGGTCTCCAGTATGGCGTCACTGCGGGGCAGCAAACTGTCGGGGTCGTAAGCAGGTTTGTCCAGAACACGGGCGGCACGGGGTTGGCCATGGATCACGACCTCCAGCTGTGTCCCGGCCTTGGCCGCTTCGGGTTTGAGGTATGCAAAGGCCAAAATCTTGCCGACGGTGTGGCCATAAGCGACCGACGCCGTGGACCCGACGACGCGCCCGTCCAGCAGCACCGCCTCTCCGCCATGCCCATCAATCTCTCCATCCGGTTCAATTGAAAGATAGGCACAGATCCAGGGCAGGTCGGTGTTGAGCGTCTTGTCCTTGCCCAGATAATCCTTGTCGGTGCGCGCAAAACGCAGCACGTCGGCCTCGGCCAGAGTGACCTCGTTGGTCAACTCGCCCGCGCCTTTGAAGCCCTTCTCCATTCGCATCACGTTCATGGCAAAGCTGCCGTAGTCGGTGATGCCACGCGCCTCACCTGCCGCCCAAAGCGCGTTGTAGACGTCGAGGCAGGCGGCGTTCGGCATGTGCAGTTCCCAGCCCAGTTCACCGGCATAGGACATGCGGAAGGCCCAGACCTTGTGACCGGCGATGGTGATTTCCTGCGCGGAAAGCCAGCGGAACCCGGCATTGGTCAGATCGGCATCGGTACAGCGCGCCAGCACATCCCGCGATCGAGGACCGTTCAGCGACAGGGCCGACCAGTCTGCGGACAGGGCATTTACCTGCACATCCTCATTCGCGCGCTGCTGCGCCAGATGATCCAGCAGGCGCTGTTCGAAGAAGGCCGCACAAACCAGATAGAAGCGGTCGTCGGCCATGCGGACAATCGTGGTCTCCAATTCGATACGGCCGCGGCAGTTCAGCATATGGGTCAGCGTGATCGAGCCTACCTTTTGCGGCATCCGGTTGGCGGTCAGCCGATCAAGCAGGGCATAGGCGTCCGGCCCCGAAACCTCGACCTTGGTGAAGGCGGTGACATCCATGATGCCGACGCTCTCGCGCACCGCCTTGACCTCGGCCGCGACCATGTCGTCGGCGGGGGTGCGGCGGAAGGAGTAGTGATCGCGCTGTTCCACACCTTCCCGCGCAAACCAGCGGGGGCGTTCGAAACCATACACTTCTTCATGCACCGCGCCCTTGGATTTCAGCAGCTCATGCAGCGGCGACGGCTTGATCGGTCGCCCCTCCAAACGGTTGAAATGCGGAAAGGGGATTTCATGGCGCAGGCAGTAATCTTCCTCGGCCTTGATCACCTGCCAATCCTTGGTCGCATAGCTGCCGAACCGGCGCGGATCGAATTCGCGCATCGAGATATCGGCAGCACCATGCACCATCCACCGCGCCAGTTCGCGGGTCAGACCCGGCCCCCAGCCGATGCCGATCTGCGTCCCGCAACAGCACCAATAGTTCCGAACCCCCGGCGCTGGTCCGATCAAAGGGTTGCCATCCGGCGGGTGCGAGATCGCCCCGTGCACGTCGCGCTGAATGCCCAGTTCGGCAAAGATCGGCATCCGGTTCAGGCTTTCCTCAAGCCACGGCATCACCCGGTCGTAATCCGCGTCGAACAACCAGTTTTCGTATTCCCATGGGCAGCGATCATGCCAGACCGAGTTCGGGTTCTCTTTTTCGTAAATCCCGATCAGACCGCGCTGCTGCTCCATCCGGATATAGCCCGAGACCTTGCGGTCATCACGGATCACCGGCAGTTCGGTGTCCAGGTTCTGGAATTCAGGCACCGGTTCGGTCACGAAGTAATGGTGCGTCATCGAGGTCATCGGCAGTTGCAGCCCCGACCACTCGCCCATTTGCCTTGCATAGGTGCCGCCTGCATTCACCACATGCTCGCAGGTGATGGTGCCTTGCTCGGTCTCAACCACCCATTCGCCATTCTCGGCCTGCGTGATGTTGGTGGCACGGCAGCTGCGAAAGATGCGAACGCCTTTTTGCCGAGCTCCAGCGGCCATGGCCATGGTCACATTGGTCGGGTCCACATGCCCGTCATCCGGCGTATGCAGCGCGCCCAGAACACCTTCGAGATTGTAGAACGGATGCAGTTCAGCCACCTTTTCGGGGCCGACAAGCTCGATATTGAAGCCCAGAGACCGACCAACCGACAAGGTGTGGCGCAGCCAGTCCATCTCATCCTCGGTATAGGCCAGACGGAACGAACCGCAGCCATGCCATGTGACCGGTTGGCCGGTTTCAGCCTCCAACCGGCCGGAGTACAGCCCGATGTTGTAATCCACGCATTTTCCCAGCCCAAAGCTTGAGGTCGAATGCGTGATCTGTCCCGCTGCATGCCAGGTGCTGCCGCTGGTCAGCTCGGCCTTTTCCAGCAGGACGGTGTCAGCGCCCCACCCTTCATGCGCCAGATGATAGGCCAGACCGACCCCCATGACACCTCCGCCCACGATGACCACGCGGGCGTGTGACGGCAGATTCTTCTCGGACATGATTTTTCCTCTTCCCGAGTCGCGTTTCTGCTCGACAGGCTAATTCCACAAATGTACCATCGTCAATCATGAATGACACAAATGTATCATCAATCGTTCTGGACCGCCTGAGCCAGGAGTGGGACGCCCTTACCCCCGAGGCGCAGAAAGCCGCTCGGTACGTGCTGGAAAACCCAACGGATGTTGGGGTTTCAACCGTGCGCGAGATTGCCGAGGCGGCCAAGGTCAAACCCAATACTTTCGTGCGCATGGCCCGGCAGGTGGGCTTCGAAGGGTATGAAGATTTCCGGGCCCCCTTCCGCGAAGCGATTCGACGGGGCAACGTGTCGTTTCCAGACCGCGCGCGCTGGTTGCAGGACATTGGCAAGTCAGGGGAACTGGGTGGGCTTTATGCCGATATGGTGGGTGCGGCGATCCGCAATATCGAAGAAACCTTTGCCGGGATCGATGCCGCAACTCTGAAAGCCGCTGCCGAGGATATCTGGAATTGCCGCCAGATCTTCACGCTGGGCGTCGGCGTCAACAACTCGAACGCGCGCAATTTCACTTATCTTGCGTCAACCGGGATGAAGCAGTTCCACGCGATTCCCCGCCCCGGCTCGACCCCGGTGGATGATCTGGCCTGGGCCGATGAACAGGACGTGCTGATCGCGATCACCTGCCACCCCTATCGCACCGAAGTCATCGAGGCGATCAAGCTGGCTCGTCAACAGGGTCTGACCGTCATCGGTATTTCCGACAGCCCGGCCAGCCCGGTGATCCTGAACGCCCATCATGGTTTTGTCGTCGCCGCCGACACGCCGCAATTCTTTCCGTCCTCCGTTTCAACGATTGCCTTGCTGGAAACTCTGCTGTCCTTCGTGATCGCAGTGTCCAGCGATGAGATCGTCGAGCGGGTGGAACGGTTTCACCAACGCAGACACCAACTTGGCCTCTACGCGGAGGAGCCCGAATGAACGCACCCCTGACCCACTCACTGGACGCGCGATACTATATCGATCCTGCTATTTTCGAGAAGGAAATGCAGGGGCTTCTGTCCCGAACGTGGCAGTTTGCGGGCCATGTCGCGCAGGTCCGGGAAACGGGGGACTACTTTGCGTTTGAGATCGCCGGCCAGAACTTGTTCTGCATTCGCGGCCGCGACGGCGAAATCCGCACATTCTATAACGTCTGCCAGCATCGCGCGCATGAAATGGTCACCGGCGCGGGCAACACGCGTGTCGTCGTCTGCCCCTACCACGCCTGGACTTATGAGCTGTCCGGTCAATTGCGCGCCGGACCCAACATCAAATCCGTCCCGGGGTTCGACCGCAGCGCCATTTGCCTGACCTCGGTGCGCACCGAAGTGTTCAACGGTTTCATTTTCGTCAACCTCGATGACGACGCCACGCCAATGGATGAATGGTACCCCGGCGTGCGCGAGGAAATCCGCGCGTTCGTTCCGCATATCGACGATCTGGAACCGCTGGAATGGGTCGAGATCCCCGAAAACTGCAACTGGAAGGTCAGTGTCGAGAACTACTCGGAATGCTATCACTGCCCGACCAATCACCCGACCTTTGCCGAAGGTGTGGTCAAACCCGAGACCTATGACATTCAGCCGGACGCGGGCGGCGGCTACGTCCTGCGTCACACGACGGAATGCCAGAGCCTCGACAAGATGACCTACCCCATCGACCTGTCGGTACCGCACGCGGGCGATTACCAATCGTGGTTCCTGTGGCCGATGTTCTCGTTCCAGTGTTATCCCGGCAACGTGCTGAACACCTATCACTGGCGCGCGGTTGATGCCGATCACTGCACCGTCTGGCGCGGCTGGTACACCGAGGGCGGCTCGGACAGTGCGGTCATCCGGCAACTGGCGGTACAGGACCGTGAAACCACGGTCGAGGAAGACATCCGCCTTGTGGAATCCGTTCATCGCGGGCTCAAGTCGCGGGGCTATCGCCCCGGACCGCTTGTTCTGGATCCGGGCTGCGGGGTGATGTCGGAACATTCCATCGCGCGGCTTCAGCAATGGATGCGCGAGGCGGTGGATTAGTGGCCGAGGTTGCACGCTGATGCTGATGCCTGAAGTCTGGCGCCCGGAACACAAACTGTTCCCTCATCAGGTCGGGTTCACCTGCCCGCCGTTCGATTTTGACGCCGCGCCATCGGATTTCCTGCGCATGTGCCCCGAAACGGTGGGCGTTCACGGGTGGATGCTGCATGTGCCAGATTATGTGCACGGGTTGGATCAGCGGAAACAGAACTTTGGCATGCTCGAAGACTTCGTGCACTGCATGTCCCGCAACGGTGTGGATGTCTGCGGTCAGGTCGGTTCGAACTGGGTCCATGCCTGCGGGCTGGGCGTGGAAGGCGTTCGGCAACACTGCGAAGACCTGTCAGACACATATGGCACCCGCTTTCACATGGCGGGATATGCCATGGTCGAGGCATTGCGTGACCTGAATGTCGAAAAGGTTGCCCTGAACGCCGCCTATCATTGGCCGGAATGGTGGCAGGGCACGGTCGGTTTCTTGAAAGAAGCCGGGTTTGATGTGGTCTGGGCCGGGAATTTCCACGATCAGGGCTGGTTCGACAGTCAGGAAGACGTCAATTCCTGTCGCTGGGTCTTTGACGGCGATCTGGCGCTGAAAAGCTTTGAATATGTGGCCGACAAGGCACCTCGGGCCGAAGCGATCCTGATCAATGGCATGTGCAATTTCCGCACCGGACCCGGTGGCTTGCCCCAGCGCCCGCTGCATCTGGCCGACACGCTTGAAGGCGCGCTGGGCAAACCGGTGATCGGCCACGACATCGCGCTTTACTGGCGCATCTTCAAATCCCTCGGTATCGCACCCGACAAACCGCACGGGCAATTGCTGAAACGTCTTGAGTTGTTCGAGAGGCCATGACCATGCACAAAATCCTCGCGCTCTGGGCCGTGCCCAGATCCACGTCAACCGCGTTCGAGTGGATGATGCGGCAACGCGGTGATCTCGACTGCCTGCACGAGCCCTTTGGCGAGGCGTGGTATCAGGGTGAAGACCCGCTTTGGCATCGGTTCCAACCGGGTGATGTGACAACGCCGGGCCTGACACTGGACAGCGTGTGGCAGGACATTCAGCAGCGGGCGAAACGGGGGCCGGTCTTCCTAAAGGATTTTCCGCATTACATCAACCACATGTGGGATGCCGAGTTTCTGTCGCATTTCACCCACGCCTTCCTGATCCGGGACCCGGCCAAGACCATCACTTCGATGTACAAGCAATGGCCGGACTTTGCCGAAGGCGAGGTTGGCTTTCCCGAACAGCGCGCGCTGTTCGATCTGTTGACGGCGTTGAACGGAACTCCGCCGCCGGTCATTGACAGCGATGACCTGCTGGAAGACCCACACGGCATGACCCGGGCCTTCTGTGACGCGGTGGGAATCCCATTCATCCAAGAGGCGCTGACATGGGAACCGGGCGGTGATCCGTCCGCCCTCAGTTGGTGGGACGGCGGATCGTTCCATGGCAAACTGGCGAAATCGACCGGGCTTGCCCCGCAGCCCCGCACGCATATCGACATCGCGGACGCGCCAGACCGTGTGAAACAGGTGCACCGCAGGATGAAACCGCATTACGATCACCTTTACAGACACCGCCTGACACACTGACACACCGGAGACCCGCAATGGCCGACATTTTCGACGAAGACCTGTTTCTGAAAGGGCTCGAGCAAAGGAAGAACACGCTGGGCGCAGAGTATGTGGAAAAAAACCTTGCTGCCGCCGACGACTTCACCCGCCCGTTTCAAGAAGCCATGACGGCCTGGTGCTGGGGGTTTGGGTGGGGCGACGACGTGATCGACGCCAAGACCCGGTCGATGATGAACCTGTCTATGATCGGTGCACTGGGCAAGATGCATGAATGGGAAATCCACTGCCGGGGCGCCATCAACAACGGGGTTTCAAAGGAAGAAATCCGCGCCATCATCCACGTGGTCGGGATTTATTGCGGTGTTCCTCAGGCGCTGGAGTGTTTTCGCGTGGCCCGCAAGGTGCTGGAAGAAACCTGACGACCCGTCACAGACCAGCCGCCGACAACAGCCGCACGCCTTTCTCGTAGTGTTGCCTGTTCTTGAAACAGCCGGGCCAGGCCCAGCGTTCGGCCGAAAAGCCCGGCTGCAATTCCAGAATCTGCCGGGCATGTCGACGCGCCAGGGAATGGTTCCCGGCAGCGGCGGACAGCATGCACAGCACGACCCTGGGACGAACGCGTCCGGGATCAACCCGCAACACGTTATGGGCATGCTGCCACGCGGCCTTGTCCCCGGTCATCATCATTGCAATTGCCAGATTTGCTTCGATCCAAATGGGCGGATGCGGCGTCAACGCCAACGCTTTCTTGCAGACCGAAACACCTTCTTCGGCCCGGTCATCATACACCAACAGGATGCCGTAATATCCCAACAATTCCGGGCTTCCGCTGAAACGTTCCACGACGGCAAGCATCAAGCTGCAAGCCTCTGACGTGTTGCCGGCAACACTGTGGGTAAAAGCATGGAGGGCCGAGCAATACGGGTCAGTCGGGTTCAGGTTGCGCAACTGTTTGCATTCGGCCTCTACCATTGCCAGCGTCTCGGCCGGGTTTGCATCCATACCCAGGCGGATCATGTCCAAATGACAGAAACCGATCGCCACACGTGCCGGCAGGTATCCGGGGTCAAACTCGAGACAGGCGCGGTATTGACGGATGGCATCCTGCAACCCGTCTTCCGTTGCCTGACTTTCCAATATGCGCGCTTTCTGGAACGCAGACCAGGCCTCGGTCGAAGTGGCACGGCCAGACCAGATTTCTGACCAATACCCGTCACGCAATCGCAGTTGGAGCGCCTCGACGACCTTCATGGCGATTTCTTCGACCGCGTCGAATGTTTCCTTCGCACGAAAGCGGAACCGCTGTGTCCAAAGGCACACCTGATCCGCGGTTGACGTCAATTGAGCGGCCACCCGCAGACCTTCCGCGCCAACCACGCTGCCGCTGAGAACATAACCTTCAACCGGGCTTTCCTGCCTGCGCGCGTCACGCAGTTCGATCACGTCGGACATTGTGCCCAGAAGAAACATGAGTTCGTCTCGTATGGAGGAGGCGGCGATGCTGATATCCGGCGTTTCCCCGACAACTTCAAAAGGCTCAACCACAACCGCTGGACGCAAACGCCCCCAATGCACCGGCAAACCACGGCCCGCCAGAACCGGCCCGTCTGAGTCTGTATCGATGTCCCAATAGGCCTGCCGTTCAACCGTCAGCCATGCCTCGAACTCGGGTTCGGCAACGTCCAACCCTTCCAGCAATTCAGCCCGATCGGAACTAAGCTGCTCGTCAAACAGATCAACCTCGACTGCTGCCAGATTGACCGACACCGTTTCACGGGTGATTTCAAGAATATCAAGTTTGTGCTTGGAAAAGTGCTTGCTGAGAACACTCAGCTCTTTGCGCAGCGACGCCGCGCCTTGTGCGGGCGAACTCTCGCTCCAGAGCTTGTCCTGCAACCAAGCCCTGCTGCGTATCGCGTTTTTCGACAGAAGCACCAAAGCAAGAAGAGCTTTCGCTTTGGTGCCCCGAGGCGTCACATCCTGACCGTCGTCACGGACAATCTGAAACGGTCCGGTCAAAAAAACCTTGGTTTTTGCCTCAGTCACTAACGGCCCTCAAAAACGTTCGGGGGTTGTCGTTAACCGCTGCATCCAAATATGACGATACCGCCCATCGCTTCATAGGCCAGTTTGCAGCACCATGACTCGTGATCGGGGTTCGGTTCCGGCTGCTTGTCACTCAGGTCCGGAACAACGATATGAACCAGATCCTTGGTGTCATAGACAAACCTGACCTCTGGATTACCACTGTCCGCAAGGATTTCTTGAATTTTGCGTTCCGCCGCGTCCTGATCATCTTGCGACCCCAGCGCACGGCCGCGCGCGGCATTCAGAACTTCGCACCCCAAGTCTTTCAACGAATAATTCGGGTTGATTGCCAAACGAGCCATGTAAAATCTCCTTCTCAAACAACAATGCCCACTTGTATACCCCGTTATATGCTTATCCGGAAATGAAAATGACCGACACGTTGATAGAACGCGCTGAAACTGCTCGGCTAATTTCCAAACCCTCGTTTGCCGAATTCCCCAAAGATGCGCCGATCCACGCGGCTTTTCGCTTGATCGAGCTGCGCGACGGAGCTCTGCCCCCCAAGGGCGGGATGGGCCATCGCGTGTCTTTCGGCACCGGCCGCACACCAAAAGAGGCGGCGCGGCTGGCCGGGTTCGAAGCGATCGAGCGCTATGCCTTGCAATACAGTGCCAAAGCACCACAAACCCGCGAAAGCCTGATTGCGTCGGATGGCGCATCCCATGTGATGCCAAACGACGCGCTTGCACTGGGTGTTCCGGGCAGTGACGGAAAGGTCACTTCGAAAGGTGCCGCGGCTGGCCCGACACATGAAGCCGCCGCGCTGTGGGCGGCGCTGGAGTGTTTGGAACACGCTCTTGGGTCGCAGAGGTTTGACCACCTGGCGCCGGACACGGTCCTGCCCCGTGATTTGACGCAGTGGCTGCACGTCCAACTGCGGCAACTGAGCCTTCACGTCCTCGAAGTTCCGGGCATCGGCCTTCTGCTGCGCGCGGTCTGCGCAGATGCGGATGGCGGCAGGCCGACCTATGGATCGGCGCTTTCCGCAAATCTGGAGCAGGGCGTCTGGCACGCAGCATCCGAGGCGGTGGTGTCCTGGCGCAACATGGTGATGCTTGATCACAACGGTGTAACGGATCACGGCATGGATGCCGAACAGGCCCGTCTGTTCCGGCTTTATCGCGGCGCGCAGAATGACCGGCCTGTTGCTCCGACGCGGTTGTTCGACACGCGGACGTGGGACAGCCCGAACCCGTCGCTGACGACGGTATTGACAGCGGCAAGCCGCGCCCTTGGTCGTCCGGTTGCGGTTTTTGACATGACCGCACCTGAAATTCCCCTGCCGGTGGTCAAAGCCGTAGCAGTTTGAGCACTGGTCAGGATCCGTCTCTGGGAAAGCGTGTCGTGTCGCCGTTGGTCTTTGCCTTGCAACGGTCCGCGAATTCCAAAAGCTGCCTGCAACGTTCGGTCTCGGGCAGGCTGCGGACAACCCGCCCCGGATCAACATGCGGAGTTTCAACAAATTCGACACGGGTGATCACGCGTGGCCTGGCGGCAAATGTGATCATCGGGCCGACCTCGATCAGGCTGGCCAGAGCATAGCCCGAGACAGGGCGCGCCGAAGGGCCTGTTCCCAGCGTGGTATCATCCAAAAACCGGGGATCGTCGTCGGCAGGCCCGAATTCAAGGCGCATGTGCATTCCCCGCGCACCGCGACTGAACCGGACCCAGCCCCGAGGCACCCTGCCCGCACCCACAAACAGTCGTGATGTATGGAATGCCTGAATATACAGCCCAAGCGGATCAGAGAATGCCATCGCCCGACCCGCTGGTGACTTGCCACATTTCCCCGCGGCCAGTTCAAGCGTATCGCTCACCAGGCGGAACCCTGCATGCCCGCAGTACAGATCCTGCCGGTTCGCGAAATCAAGAACTTCTTCAAGCCGGGCGCGCCGGTTGCTCTCGCCGTCCTTCACGAGATACGGGAAGGAAGAAAAATGCATGGTCTGGATCAGATCGGTCAAACGGTTCGTACCCTTGGCCAGAAACAGGGCATGCTGGATATTCAACGGATGTTCCGGCGGATGCGCGTGATCCCTACCCACCAGCCTTTTGTGAAAGCGGGCTGCACGCTCGGACACATCCATCGACGTCCATACCGACCGTGAGACTTCAAACAGATCCTTGCAGGAGTAGAAGCGCCCGGTCACCGATGCGACCACCGACAGGAAGTGATCGAAATCGAACACCGCCATGAACTGCCACCACTCCACAAACTCGGTAGTGGCCACAAATCGCTTCGGGCGCAGTCTGCCACTGGTATCGGGTCGCATTACCAACGTGTATTCAAGATATTCATTGTGCAGCTCAACCCTGCCGGGCCAGCCTTGGTCACACACGCGCGCCGCCAGCTCATCGCCCAGACAGTCCCGCGGTTCCCGCGGATCGGCGCGCCATCTGAACCCATTCGAAGGCTGGCCCGCCTCGATGTCACGCGGATCCATGACCAGAAACGGGCTGACGCCCTGCACGTCGAATATGTACTGAATGGTCGAATTCCACGCGGACCGGGTGGCGTCGTTCACGCCTTGATCAGCAAGTCCCGGCGATTGGAATACAGACATCAAAGAACACCGTTGGGCTTCAGAGACACTAGAATGGAAAGTCAGCGGTCGATGCCCGCAGGGTTTCAATTCCGACGGGGCGATCGCCACCGGTGACGAACAAGGAAGCATCATGGAAACCGACCTGTCATGGGGCCTGATAGCTTCATCCTGCCCACCCCGCCTGTTCGGGCAAATGACGGGTCCACCACAATTCGGGCGTACTGTTCACAATGTGGATTTCGCTACCGCAAGAACGACCGCCAACGATGTTGAGGCGATCTCCATCAAATGTTTCAAGCGACATTTTCGCGCCCCCCCGGAAATTCGCCATCTGTTCGGCCAGAATGCCCACTGCAACGCGTTCACCCATTCGGATACTGTCGAAATAGTCGCTGTAGAAATGTACCCCTGCAAAATTGCGCCCGATCGCGATATTCGCAGCCAACTTGTTCAGCTCGCCATTCAGCGTAAGTTTCGCTGCGCTGTCCTCTGGCCGCACGGAGTCAACCAGTGTCCTGCCACCCGGAGCAGGAACAAAGACGCGCTCCATACCCGCCTCTGCCAAAGATACCCGGGACCCGTCCAGCGCATGTGTTCTGAAGAACGCCTTGAGCAGCGTCGCGCACGCCCCGGCAACTGCGCCATGCGCCGCCCCGTAGGACGGTTGCATTGGCGAGCCCTCGGGATAAGCAACAGGCAACAGCAGGTTGCGATCGATTTGTGGCAGCCCCTTATGAGAAACCGCGTTGTGGGCGAACCGCTTAGTGGCCGGCGCGGCGGATATGGCTTCCACAAGACTGAAATCTTCGCAGGCGGCGCTTTCCAATTTCTCAAGATGGGCTGCGGCAAACGGTTCCGCTGCCCCAAGCACCGCGCCATGACCATTCGCCACCAGAGTTGCAACGCTGCCCAGCTTTTCAGGACGGGCGCGGTTGTGCACCTGAAAGGTCTGGCGTCGCACGGCCCGCATTGCCCTGGTCGCAGTTTCTGCCAGCATCGACAGCGCGTGCGATCCGCCCCAATGGGTCCCGCCATCCTCCGCACGGGAATTCCAGACTTCGGGCAGACCGTCATCTGCTTGAAACCCGCGGCCCAACATCAACAGGCAGGCATTGAAAAAAGCCTGATAGATCGAGTCAAAATGCACATAGGTAGCAAGGTCGCGAGGTGTTTCAATAAACTTCGGGCCACAGGCTTCAAAGACTTGTTCGCCGGTCGCGTCCGCGCCGTTCTGAACGTCCAGCCACTCGGCCCAGTCCCGCAAATAGTCCACGCCTACGGCCTGTGGGGCAACTCTTTGGTCAACCCGAAATGGACCAAACGGCATTGCCCTTGGCGCAGTTGTATTTGCCAACCACCGCCCTTGCACATGCGCCGCGTCTGACGTCAGCGGGTCGTACCCCTGCAAAAGGAACTGCGACACGTAAGGCCCGTCCGAACAGCCTTGGCCCGAGCCGCGGAACAAAGTTCGCGAAGACAGACCTTCGCCATCTCGAACCCGGCGCGCCGCCGGTACTTTCCCGATCTCGCCGCCGCTGGCATCCTTTGGGCAACCGTCTTTGCGGAACCACTCCAACCGGCCAAGGGCGCCAAGCACCTTGTCGGTTCCCTCGGCACTATCCCGAATGGTTTCGAAGGGCACATCCCGCAGACAGGCCATCGCATAGAGTTCGGCCATCTCTGCCGCCAATTCATCTGACCCAAGCCTGGGCGCCGGAGCGATACCCAAACCGCCGGCGTCCAATCCATTGAACCCCAACCGATGACCCAGGATTGGCCCTTCCCACGCACGCCATCTAAATTCACCACCCTCTGATGGCGCGGTGCGGAAGGGCCCGGAATAGGCTGGCGTGTCAAACAGCGTCAGCCTGTTTCCATGATTGTCGGTGCAGGTAGGGTCAGCCACTTCTTCCAGAAATTCGGTATAAACCTGCGCGTCGACGATACCATTTTCGTCATGCCGCAAGCCCTTCGAAAAGCTCGTGGGCCAAGTCCCGGCAAACAGGTCTGCTTCGCCGTTATGTTCTGCGGCCGCCCTGTCTCGGGCACCAATCGGCGCGCTCGAAGGACACTGATCCCGGTTCAATCCAAGATTGGGCTTTTCCAGGTCCTGCCAGCGTTCAGACGGAACGAAATGTTGCGGCATGTTGCTCTCCCGATCGACGGAAACAACGATTCGCACGACGCCGTTACCGGATCGTGACCGGTCATTCTGACAGGCTTTTTGCCCTGTTCTGAAAGAGATTGGGAATATTCGGGATAGAAAGGGCTACGATCGCGCTGGACACCAAGCCCCGCCGCCGCTTTCCGATCTTTCGAGAAATCGCAGAATCCAATGCAAAACAGGATATCTGGGGCCCAGCCATCTTCGGGCTGAATCTCCCCGAACAGAAAGATAAAGGAAGTTGGATGGCGGAGACGAAGTCAGCATAATTAAACCTACAAGCTCATGTTAAGTATATAATTTATTCAGTTCTTGATAAAAGATACCAAAATACATACCACACAAAGCCGGATACCAAGCGCGGATAGCGCAACGTGTCATGCGACAGAACGTTGGTTAAATACTTGTAACTGACACTCACGCCGGTTTTAGCAAACGACTGCTTTGAGCCCATAGCGGTCAATCGTTTGACTTTTCTTGAGCACTCCAAAAAACTCACCGCGTATCACAATTGGGCGTACTCTCGTTTATGGAGTAAGAGGAGAAAGCTGATGGAAGCAAAGGGTTCTGCACTTACTGCAGCGGCGCTTAGCCGGCATCCGACAAAAACCTTTGGATGACTGCCTCGAGCCCATTTCAACAATTGCTGCTATTTGCACGAATGTCAGGCAATCTCGGTGCAGCGGACCTTAAAAGAAGTTTGCTTGGCACCATCAGTGATCGCTCCAAGTGGCAAGCTGTGTTCGCCAAGATGTTCAGGACCGTTTCAGATGTTTGCCATTCCAGATGGAGTCGCGGTGGAATCCCGAACTAATACACTGAGTTCGTACTTTGTCGCCGTTGGACCCGTGCTTATTCCAGTAACGGCGTCCGCTATTTGCTTTGCGGCCAAAGCTCCAATTCGTTTGGCCGGGATGCGGATGGTGGAGAGTGACGGTTCGAATTCTCCCGATCCTTTGAAATCGCCAATCCCCATTATTGAAAGTTCTCCAGGCACAGCAATGCCCAAGTGTTTCGCGGCATAAAGCACGCCTTGAGCAATAATGTCGTTACCGCACAAAATGGCACTGGGGCGCGGAGACTTACCCAACAATGACAGGCTAGCGCGTTTTGAGTCCGCAATGCTGTAGGGGGCTTGCAGTCGCCATTCTGCAGGCACCTCGATCATTTTCCGCCGCAGCTCTGAAAGAGCACCGTGCAACCGATCGTGAGCTCGGTCGTTTCCAGCAAGGTCAGGAAAGACAAGGCCGATGTCGCGGTGGCCGAGATCCAACAGGTGACGCGCGGCCAAGCTGCCAGCCTCTGAATTCTGGACCCCTACGCAAGACAATCGTGCGTCGTCGGCATAGTTCCAGATTGCAACAGTTGGCACCCCCTGCTGTTCGATCAGTTGAAGGGTGGCGTCTGAGTGTTCCAGCCCGATAAGCGCCAGCCCATCGACACGGTGTTCCATCAGTTTGCGCAGCATTTTGTATTCGCGATCCAAATCGAAACCGTGAGATGCAATAAGCATCGTGAATCCGTACTGATCGAGCCCATCAGAGAAGGACTGGATCAATTCGGCAAAGATCGCGTTGTCAATTGTTGGCACGACCAGTCCGATGGTGCCACTGCGCCGCCCATGCATCACCTGCGCCGCGCGATTGCGAATATAGCCCAGTTTCTGAACCGCTCGATCGATCTTCTTGCGAGTCGCCGGTTTGAGAAGATCAGGGTGATTGAAGCTTCGTGAGACCGTCGAGATGGACACCCCTGCCGCTTTCGCAACAGCGACAATATCAGGTTTATCTTTTTGTTTTCGAGCCATTATTCACACTTTGTCGGCTAATAAATGAAAACATTTGCAAAACTATTTTCATCTCTTAGCCTGTGATGTCAACGTGAGAAAACCATCAGGTGGAACATTGGAATTCCTTTATTACTTCGGAGATGTCTTCACACCGATCTCTTTTGGCTTATTGCTTTTGGGGACGATTGGTGGGCTGATTTTGGGGGCAACCCCCGGACTATCACCGACAATGGCAGTGGCCCTTTTAATCCCCTTCACCTTCCACCTGGCACCCGTTCAGGGACTAATCCTTTTGGGAGCGGCCTATACATCCACAGTGGCAGGTGGCGCGGTCAGCGCCATTCTTCTTAAAATTCCCGGCGCACCTGCAAACATCGCCACGACGTTGGACGGTCACACCATGGCCAAGCAAGGCAAAGGGGCGCAAGCGTTGCAGCTCAGCTTCCTAGCTTCGGCAGTCGGGGGCGTGATTGGTGTTCTGCTGTTGATCTTCCTGACACCCGTTCTGGCGCAGTGGGCGCTGGCATTCGGTCCCAGTCACCTGTTCTGGCTCGCCATCCTTGGCGTCACTGTAATCGGTTCGCTGGACAGCGCTTCGGTGGTGAAGGGCCTTCTGTCCGGTTGCATCGGCCTCTGGCTTGCGACCATCGGATTTGACGACATCATGGGCGCGCAGCGGTTTATTTTTCACCCAGCATTGGGTGGCGGTATCAACATCATTGCGGCGCTCATCGGGTTGTTTGCCATTCCCCAGGTACTGACCATGTTCGCAAAAGGCCGCAAAGCAGCAAATGCTGAAGTGATCGAGGTCGAGAAACATTCGATCATGGATGCGGTGCGCGAGCTTCTGCGCCGCCCTCGCGCCCTTAGCATTGGTACCATCACAGGTTCGATCATTGGGCTTGTTCCAGGCGTCGGAGGTCAAATCGCAGGTCTTGTCGCCTATGACCAAACCAAAAAGTTCAGCCCGGAACGCGATAAATTTGGCAAGGGCCACAGTGAAGGTGTGATCGCAGCAGAAAGCGCGAACAACGCCATGGTCGGCCCAAGCCTTGTGCCACTTCTGACGCTTTCGATCCCTGGTTCACCCACGGCAGCAGTGCTGCTGGGTGGTCTGCTGATCCACGGAATTTTTCCGGGCACCGATCTCTTTGACAATCATCCGGATGTGGCGTGGACCTTTATCAACTCGATGCTGATCGGTCAGGTGCTCATGTGCATCTTCGGCCTTTATGTGGCTGGCCTTGCCGCCCGGGTTGCACAGGTGCCGCAAAGCGTCATGGCGGCCGTTGTTCTGGGGCTCGCCGTCTTCGGCAGCTACTCGGTCCAGTCCAGCATGGGCGACGTTTACGTCATGGCCGCATTGGGCGTTATGATGTACTTCCTTGAACGCTTCGGCTTCTCGGCCGCGCCGCTGGTGCTTGGCCTGATCCTTGGACCGATTGCCGAAGCAAATTTCATCCAAGGGTCAATGATTGCCGGAGCCACTGACGGGATGGCGAGCTATTTCCTGACTGGCACGCTGAACATCGTCCTAATTGCCATCGTGATTGCATCAATTGCTTATTCGGTCTGGATGGAACTTCGCAGCCGTCGCTACACCTCTAAAGAGGAGATCATGGGATGAGCCAAATCAGTCTTCCACGCATTCAACACATTGTGGCGTCCGGCATTATTGCGGCGGTCGGGATGTGGGTGGCATGGGTAAGCTATACGCAACAGCCTGCCGAAGCCTTCCTGTTTCCGCGTTTGATTTCGACCGTCTTCGTCGTCTTGGCATTGTGGACATTCGTCAAAGCGATCCTTGGTTGGACAAAGGTGGGAAATGGCGTTTCGCGCAAAGATCTCGTGTGGCTTCTGCCAGGCCTGACCATCTCGCTTGTCTACATTTTCTGGGCCGCCAAGGCGTTGGGTTTCTACACCGCGGGTACGATCACGTTCTTCTTGCTTCTCAGCTTCTACGACCCGGCGCCACATGACGAAGCCAAGACCTGGGTCAAGCGCTTGATCATCACCGCAGGGTTTCTGGCGGTGATGTACGGGCTCTTCGCCCTGCTGCTCAAAGTCTACACACCGCGAGAGATATTTTTCTGAAAAAGACCGCGCAAAGCGGCGATCAAAAATCCAAGGGAGGATCTAACATGAAACATTTACTGGCAGGCGCCGCGTTGGCGCTAATGTCCCTGACCGGTGGCATGGCCATCGCCGAGGATTACCCGGAACGCCCCATCATGATGATGGTCAGCTATGGTGCTGGCGGGGCCACCGACTTCCAGGCCCGCATTGTCACCATGACGGCAGGTAATGAAGATGCGCTTGGCATGCCCATTGCGATCATCAACAAACCCGGCGCTGGTGGGCGGGTTGGCTGGAACTGGTTTGCAACCCAGGCCGAGGCTGATGGCTATACGCTCGGGGCATACAACATTCCGCATTTCATTGCGCAGTCGATTAAGGGCGGTGTCGAATACTCGGCGGACAGCTTCGAACCGATCGCCAACTGGGGCGCTGACCCCGCGGTATTTGTGGTGGCCAAGGACAGCCCCTTCAACTCCATGGAGGACGTGGTCACCTACGCCAAGGAAAACCCCGGGAAACTGACGTTCTCTGGGGCAGGTCTGTTTGTTGGACACCACATTGCCGCCTTGCAACTTGAGAAAGAAGCAGGTGTTAAAATGGCATACATCCCGACCAAAGGCGGCGGTGCGGCAGCAATGAAAGCCGTGATAGCGGGTGACGTCATGGGCGGCGTGAATAATCTGTCAGACGCATTCCGTGCTCAGGAAGCGGGCAACGTCAGAATCCTTGGCGTGTTTGATCTGGAACGCAATGAGTTCCTGCCTGACGTCCCGACGTTAAAAGAGCAGGGCTTTGACATCGACAACGCCAGCGTGAACTTCCGCGGTGTCATGGTGCCCAAAGGCACGCCGCCAGAGGTCATCGACAAACTGGCCGCAACCGTGCCCGAGATGTTCAAGAACTCGCGTGTGGCGGGCAAAATGAAAGCAGGCGGTTCGCCCATGCACATCATGACCCGTGAAGAGGTTCAGGAAATGTGGGCTGCACGTCAGGAAACTCTGAAAGAGCTTCTGGCAGGTCTTTAACGAGTGGCAGAGTACTGGATGGGGCGACACGAGCCCTATCCTCTTCCATAGGAATTTCGCGATGAATGCACATGATGATTTTGCTCAATTGAGCACGGTTGTGGCGCGAGCCCGCGCCGCGCAGAAAGCTTACGAGACGGGTGCCGACCAAAGGCGCTATGACCGCGCTGCCGAAGCTGCCGCTTGGGCGATTATGGAGCCTTCTCGCAATCGGGCTTTGGCCGAACTTGCGGTCGAGACAACTGGGCTTGGCAATGTGCCCGACAAGATCATTAAGAACCATCGCAAGACACTTGGCTTGATGCGCGACATCAAGGGCGTGAAAACGCACGGGATTATCAGCAACGACGCCTCCACTGGCATCACCGAAATCGCGCGCCCCATCGGGGTGGTGGGCGCTGTGGTGCCCTCAACCAACCCTGCAGCCACGCCTGCCAACAACATCATTAACGCATTGAAGTGTGGCAACGCGGTGGTTGTTGCCCCTTCGCCCAAAGGTATGGCCAGCTGCGAGTTGCTTTTGTCCAACATTCATGCCGAATTTGACAAGCTGGGGCTGAATCATGATCTTGTTCAGATGGTCTCCGCGCCCGGCTCCAAGGCTAAAACTCAGGCCATGATGGAGCTGTGCGACAGGGTGATTTGCACAGGCAGCCAGAACAATGTCCATCGTGCCCAGACCTGCGGTACACCCGCTGTGGCCGTGGGCGCAGGCAACGTTACGGTTATCGTTGACGAGACCGCCGACCTGAAGGCTGCTGCTCAAAAAATTACCGCTTCCAAGACGTTCGACAACGCAACTTCTTGTTCGTCTGAAAACTCGATGATCGTTGTGGACGCGATCTATGAGGATTTCATTGCGGCGCTCGCCAATGAAGGTGGGGCGCTGGTGGAAGACGAAGCTCAGATTGTTTCGAAGCTTTGGCCCGACGGCCATCTGAACCGAGAGGTCATCGCGCAGGATGCCGACAAGATGATTGCGGCGTTAGGTCTGTCTGATCAGGTGCCCGAAGACACAAAGTTCCTTGCGGTCGAAACTAAAGGCATCGGCCCGGATCATCCGCTGTCCGGCGAAAAGCTAAGCCGCGTTGCCGCGCTTTACCGCGCGAAGGACTACGAGGACGCGCGAGCCATCGCGGCGCGCATTCTGGACTATCAAGGGGCAGGGCATTCCATCGGCATTCACACCGCAGATGACGCGCGTGCGGTGGCATTGGGTGCCTTGATGCCAACCTGCCGTGTCATCGTCAATCAGGCGCACACTTTCGCGACCGGTGGCTCATTCAACAACGGCATGCCCTTCTCGCTTTCGATGGGATGCGGCAGTTGGGGGGGCAATGCAATTGATGAGAACCTGCATTGGAAGCACTTCATCCAAACCACCAAGATCGTTCGGGAAATTCCACCCATCGAACCCACCGTCGAAGACATCTTCGGAGACTACTGGGCGGATGCAGGGGAATGAAGGTGGATGATCATACGCCGCCAAACGGCACCGTCCGCGACTGGCTAGATGACCGGGCAAGCACCGACGGTGATCGCGACGCCTATTTGTTTTTTGACGGCGAGCCTGCGCTGACCTGGTCGGATTTGCAGAGCAAAGCAAAACAACTTGCGCAACAATTGACGGCGTTGGGACTGAATAAAGGGACGAGCGTCGCTATCCTGCAGCCAAACGGTCGCGAGGCAATCGAATGCCTTTACGGAGTGCTTTACGGCGGGTTCCGTGCGACGGTGATCAACCTCGTCGCGGGAGACGAAGCTATAGGATATGCGCTGGATCACTGCGAAGCGCGCATTGCACTTGTCGGCGAGACACAGGTCAATTTGTTCGAAAGGGTGAGCCCGACGAGAATGTCTCGGCTCACAGAAGCCGGTGACAACAAAGCCCCGGTATTGCACCGGCTTGAGCCAGCAGACGACGCACTGCTAATGTACACATCGGGGACAACAGGACGCCCCAAAGGTGTCGTGCACAGCCACGCGAGCTTGTTGGCAGGCGGTTGGACACCAACCGTGGCCCACAGGTTGACGCCAAGCGATCGCGGTCTCTGCGTATTGCCAATTTACCACATCAACGGCTTGTGCGTAACGGTCATAAGCGCATTGGTCTCTGGCGGATCATTGGCGGTGGCCGAGAAGTTTTCAACCAGCAAGTTTTGGGACCAGTGCGAAGAGGCGAAGGCGACATGGTTCTCTGTCGTGCCGACAATCATCTCGCACCTGCTCCACTCTGACATAACCCCGGCATCCGACACCCGGGATCGGTTACGCTTCGGCCGTTCAGCGTCATCCCCGCTTGCACCCGATGTGCAAACTGCATTCGAAGCCCGTTTCGAAGTGCCGATTGTTGAAACCATGGGCCTAACCGAAACCGCCGCTCAGATACTATCGAACCCATTGCCGCCGGGTATTCGCAAAATTGGCTCACCGGGCAAGGCGTTTGGCAATGAGGCATGCATCCTGTCGCCTGATCTGACTCCTCTACCACCTCATCTGCAAGGCGAGATCGCTGTGCGTGGACCAAATGTTATGCGCGAGTATCTCAAGAACCCCGACGCAACCGGCGAAACCTTCACCTCGGAAGGGTGGCTTCGAACAGGTGATTTGGGCCATATCGACAACGACGGGTATTTCTTTGTCACCGGTCGACTGAAGGAACTGATTATCAAGGGCGGGGAAAACATTGCCCCTCGTGAAATCGACGAAGCACTGTATTCGCATCCTGACGTAATTGAAGCCGCCGCTTTTGCTCGCCCGTGCGAAACTTATGGTGAACGTGTGGAGGCGGCCGTTAAATTGTGTGATGGCTCCACGTTGTCGTCCGAACAACTTGTCGAGATTTGTGTCCAAAGGCTCGGCGCGTTCAAATCTCCAGACACGGTTTATTTACTGGAAGAGTTGCCGAAAGGCCCATCAGGTAAGATCCAAAGGATCAAACTGCCTGAGATGACGCGGTGAGGGTTGAATTCTCGACATAATTAAGCATCGAATAGAACGAGTTGTGATGAGGCGCGCACAACTCATTTCAACCCGCCGCCGTTCGGGACTATGAGGGCGGTCTGCGAAAGTTAGCTGACATTCGGACAGACGTGCGAACAACAGCTATGCCCACAATGCAGACGGTCAGCTGAATCGAGCGAATGACCGCACCGAGCCCAAGAACGTCCGATGCTGCACTCTGTACGAGTGTCAGCTTTGGGTCGAACTCTGATCTTGTCGCGTTGAGGTTTCTTCGAGGCGTGCCTTGAGACGACCAACAACATTTTGCGCTGTCGCAATATCATCTGGCGACAGGCCTTCCGAGAGTTCATTGACCCATGGGATTTGCTTCGCAATTGCGGCTTCGTACAACTCCTGCCCCTTTTGCGTCAGAGCAACAAGATGCGCACGTTTGTGGTGCGGGTTTGGCCGAAACTCCACGATGCCTTCTTTGCTCAATTCATTGATGATCCGTTGTATGCCCTGCCGGTGAACACCCATCGTCCGTGCATGCCAGGCAACGGATTCCGGCCGATCCGAATAAGCAATCGCGCCAAGGATTTGCCATCGGGCACTTGTCAGACCGAGTTCTGTTACGAGGCGATCGCCGGCAAGCTGCAATCGACCGTTCAACCGAAACACATCCAGTATCAGCGCTGTCACGGCTTCTCCTTCTTCAGTCCTTCGCGCATCCGGCATGTCGATTCCTCATTTCATTTGACAACGTGTTGTCATTATGTTTGATACTTCCTAAATATGACAACATGACACCAAAACGAAGCTACTTTCAAGGAGCACCGAAATGGTAAGTTTCAAACCCCTCGACCCGGAGTTTCCCATTGAACGGCAATTGGACATCGACGCTGGACCTGTCGTTCTCGTCAATCTCTTCACAGTCGATCTCGTTGACCAAGTCGCCTTGGTAGAAGCTTGGAAGTGCGATGCCCAATGGATGAAGAAGCAACCGGGTTACATCAGCACCCAACTGCACAAAGCCGTTGGCGACGGCAGCATGTACCTGAACTACGCGGTCTGGGAGTCTGTTGCGGACTTCCGCGCCGCGTTTTCCAACCCCGAGTTTCAGCAGCAGCTCAGCCACTATCCTTCAAGCGCTGTGACCGCACCCCACCTGTTCGAGAAGGTTGCGGTGCTGAATTGCTGTACGGCCTGACGTAATCCTTTCCAAAAGCCAATTTGAGTGAACCGCTATGAAAACAAAGATTCACGCCATCGCGGGCGGCATCGGCTTTGTGATGATCCTCCTCTTCTGGACGTCAACGGCCACCAGCGAACTCTTTGCGAGCCATGAAACAGTCGCGACCGTCAAGGCATTGATCCTGAAAGGCATGTTCATCCTCATCCCGGCAATGGCGATTGCTGGCGGATCGGGCATGGCAATGGGTCGGAAACGCAAAGATGCACTGACGACAGCAAAGAAGACCCGTATGCCGATCATTGCGCTCAACGGCTTGCTGATCCTCGTACCTGCCGCCTGGTTTCTTGCAGGCAAAGCCGCCGCTGGCGAATTCGACAGCACCTTTTACACGGTTCAGGTGATTGAACTAGTCGCCGGGGCGGCCAACCTAACGATGATGGGACTTAACATTCGTGATGGCTTGCGAATGACCGGCAAAATTCGAAGGCCTCGCTGAAAGCTCGATTCTAGTCCAAGCGTTGGCCAGATTGCCGACATTCGAGCAAACGCAGCGAACTAGTGCTATGTCCGCAGACCAGACATTCAAATGGTCTCTTTGCATCGCAATGCAGCTAGCGGCGGCTTCCTGCGCATCTGGTGAATTCGCTGAAGCCTAGAACCTAGAACTGCGGCACATGATCGGAAAGCGGGCTGCGACGACAGACTTGTGAGGGAACATTCAAAGTAGGCTCTGGACCTTCCCTAATGACGTTACAGGGTAAGATTAACGGTGATGCTGCTTCGCCTATGACGGCCTCGAAAAGCCCAAACTCCCGTGCTTCACCTACAACCCAAAGGCGTCAATCCGAGCAGTGATTGATCGTAAAGTATGCAATCAATTAAGAACATCGACCACTGCCCCTATTAGGTTCAGCACCTCGTGTGTCTCCCGGTTCACTTGGTAAACATAGTCTCCGGCACGCACATAGTAGCCGTTTCGCCGCAGGCCATATCGGCTAGGATTGTCGATGCGAACATACCCATTGTAGATGAAATCCCCGACTCGGTATCGTTTAGCTTGGCCGGGCGGAACGCACGGCACTGCTTTCTTGGCCAAACCCGGAGGACAGTTACCTGCTTTTGATTTCACGAAAACAGGCTGCAGTGCATTGTGCGACCCGATACTCTGTCCAAAATCAAGAGACTGGATGTCAAAACTCGCACCCGCAAAGGGCCCGGCCTGCATAGTGAACACCGTCGCCGTGATTGCCAAAGCCGTTTTCATCTTTTCCGCCTCCTTTAACTGATCTTTCCAATTATGATCATCTTCGGGATTTGACCAATGCATCGGCGGAGACTGGCTTACTGCCGAAGTCTTCTGCTGTGAAGCTATGGTTCGCTTGGCACAACATTCTCATCTAACGACCTTAGAAACCGTCAAGTTGGAATGGGGCAATTGAAGTGGCGCCCGGCCAGGCCAATCCTTTGTTCTTATTTCGTAAACAACATTAACCGAACATGAACAGTGTATTCTCATTAGGTTCAAACAACTTTGCGCATACTGACCAAGTTGGATCGAACGAGACGTATATCGTTTGACGGAAACAAGGGGAACAAAATGGTCAAACCTGCCTTTGTGACTGAAGATCGCAGCACTGAAATTGCGATGCGGACCTCTAGCAAATCTGCTGAAGAGCGCCTGCAAACCGCGATGAATTCGAGCAATAGCCGCTTCCCTCCTATCGAAAATGCACTGACAGAGATCACAAAAAACAAGCGGCTATCCGAGGCTCACCAAAACGTCTGAAGGCAATTCGGCGGCCCCCCCGACAATTCTCGACTTTCGCCCTAAACATCTGAATTGTAACAGGAACCCGTCCCAGCTTGGGGCGGGGTTTTCTTGTTGCGCATCGCAATCATCAAGAGCTTGCGCCTATCAGGCCGACTGAATCTACCTTCCAACTTAGTATCCGAAAGGCTTATCGACGCTCCAGCTTTCAGTTCGTCCTGAAGTGGAGACTGGCGATTGCCGAGAAGCCTCAGGTCAAAGCCCCAGCAGCGCTTTAACCTGTTCCTCAACTGCATCCGTAACAGGCTTGTTGGCAGCGGCTTCCAGTGCCTCACGTTCGGCCAGATCTTGCTCTTCGACAAGTTCAGTTAGCTCTTCCACCTCTTCAACGGCTTCATTGTATTCAATGGCTGCCTGTCTTTCGTCATTCAGAGTCTGGGCTTCATCAATCGAAGCATCTAATTCGGCTTGGGCCTCTTCTAGCTGCGCTTCGATATCCGGATCACTACCGCCCGCATCCTCCAAAGCTTGTTCAAGTTCTGCGACCGTATCCTGGTTGGTTTGTACCTCACCTACTGCGACTTCCAAGTCATCCTCGATTTCTTGAACTGTCCGCTCTGGTTCTTCCAGCCCTTCAAGAAACTCCAACTGTTCTTCCAGTTCCTCCCGCAAAGGCTCTCCGGCCAGCACTGTGTCTCGGTACGTGGCAATTCTGCCAACCCGCGAATTGGGTGCTGCATTGGCCAGGGCCGTTGGGCTTGCATTGGCGGCGTTCAGTGCGCCCAACTCAGAGGGATCTGCACCAAGCAGCGCAGCCATACGATTGCCTTTTGCCCGGGCAACTGGGCGCTTGGACTCTTTTAAAATCACATTCTGGCGAACCGTTCTTTGCGCCTTGGTCTTTTGCGTTTGAAGGGTTGTCGTAGCAACCCTTGAGTTGGTTGCTGTATTGCGAGCTTTGCCTTTCCCGTTGAACAGATTTTTCAGAGAAAACCCTCCGCCTTTTTTGGTACCAGACCGAGCAGACTGCGATTTTGTTTTCCCCTGTCCGAATATCCCGGCCTTGGCCCCGCTACGGCTTTTGTCGGCCCCTTTCCCACGGCCACCATTCCCAGCCGAGCTTTTGTCTCCGCGATCTCCCTGGGCGCCGTTGCCATTCCCACCGCCGTTTCCATTGCCACCGCCGTTGCCATTCCCACCGCCATTACCGTTACCACCGCCGTTGCCGCCGCCATTACCGTTACCACCACCGTTTCCGCCGCCATTGCCGTTTCCACCGCCATTGCCGCTACCGTTACCGTTGCCCGGCTTGGCATAAGCAAAATCAGGAGCTGCGACGGTGGCTACAATGGCCGTGGACCCCAACAAGGCAATCGCGATCGTCGAAGCTTTCAGCAGTCCGCACTTGGTGGTTTTCATTTTCAATCTCCTCAAAACCTCCAGCAATGGCAATCAGCGCGCTGAGGTTGACCACGGTGTTTCGGCAGTCTGACTCGCAGTCGAATCAAAACCGTTGCCACTGATTTAACTTTAGGTCGCTTGAACGCAGGGCTAACTGCTTGTTCATCATCGGTTCATGTCTGGCCTAGTAGTCTTCGATGAAGGTGTTTGAGGGTGTTATGCAGGCCAAAACGTTTTTTCTGGTTGCAGCTTTGCTGACTGTCTTGTCTGGTGGGCAAGCGGCGGCAGATGCACGCGAACTCAAACAGTCTGAACTGCGCATGGCGACGTTGTCAGGCAGTGCGATACGGCTGAACCGTGTGATCAAAGGCGTGAAAAAAGCATACGGCGGAACACCTGTTGATGCGCGCGCATTCAAAACAGACAAGATTTACTATCGTATCCTGGTCAAAAAGCCGGGCGGGAAAATCGTCAGCGTGATCGTGAACGCCGAAACCGGCACAGTCGTCTCGAACCGCTCAAGTACGGGGCGCGAGATTTCTGAAGCCGCACGCAATTCAACCAAATCCAAAAGCAACAACGCTCAGAGTGCCTCTACCACTCGTGGAAACAGTGCAGGCCGAAGCAATGCTGGCGGCAATGGTAACGGCAACGGCGGTGGCAACGGTGGCGGCAACGGTGGTGGCAACGGTGGCGGCAACGGTGGCGGCAATGGCGGTGGCAACGGTGGCGGCAATGGCGGTGGCAACG
>NZ_WVRB01000004.1:0-296945 GCF_013110685.1 Ruegeria sp. HKCCD6157 | reverse complement strand
CCGAGATGGTCATGCCCGGCGACAACGTGTCGTTCGGCGTTGAGCTGATCGCGCCGATCGCGATGGAAAACGGCCTGCGTTTCGCCATCCGCGAAGGCGGCCGCACCGTCGGCGCCGGCGTTGTGTCGAAGATCATCGAGTAATTCGCGCAAGCGACTGATCAGACGGAAAGGGCGCCCCGCGGGGCGCCCTTTTTGTTAGGACTCAAATGCCATGCTTGCCTCGATTTCAAGACAGCATGCCAATACGCCAAGCTTGCGTTGAACGGCGACCCTCGACACAATTGCAGTCAGAAATGTCCTGTAGGGGAGGATGGTGGGATGACCAAGCATGTTGAAATCGGCCGGACTGGAGTCAGGCTGCCGCAAATAGGGTTCGGTTCAACAGGCCTGGGAAGCATACCTCAGATATATGGGTACGAGGTAGACGAAGGCCGTGCGCTGGACACAATAAGGGCAATTCTCCAGCGCCCGGATGGCTTCATTGACACAGCGCGTGGGTACGCGATGGGTCGAAGTGAAGAGCGTATCGGGCAAGTCATTCGTGAACTGGGGGGGTGGCCTGAAGGCCGGGTTCTGTCCACGAAACTGGACCGGGACATGGAGAGCAACAGGTTTGATGCGACACAAGCGCGAAGGTCACTTGAAGCAAGTCTTCAGGCCCTCGGGGTGGAACAGGTGGATATTCTCCATCTACATGACCCCGAATACGCTGCAGATATTTCGGAAGTGACCGGCACCGGCGGTGCACTTGATGAGCTGTTCCGGATCAAGGAAGAAGGTCTGGCGAAGGCAGTGGGGCTTGCAGGCGGCCGGATTGACGTCCTGATGCCGATGCTGCGTGATCGCGAGTTTGACGTCCTTCTGACACACAACAGGCATACGGTGGTCAACGTGAACTCCGCTCCAATGATCGAGCTTGCGCGGTCCAATGGTGTGGCGGTTCTGAATGCGGCGCCCTATTCCGGAGGAATTTTGGCCAAGGGAAGTTCTGCTCATCATTATTACGTCTATCAGCAGGCGACCGAAGCCGTTCTGGGCCCGGTTCGTGCAGTTGAGAGTATCTGTTCTCGTTACGATGTACCGTTGGGGGCGCTTGCGTTGCAGTTCTCAGTCAAGAACGCAGACATTGCTTCAACAATCTGCGGGGCGACATGGCCGCAACATGTGGACCAAACATTCGAATGGGCCAACTGGGCTATTCCGGATGCGGTTTGGAGCGAGTTGGCGGAACTGGGTCAATCCCAAAACGATCCTGAAACTGGGTAGGGTCTATCGGTTTTTACGTTGCGCGGTGGCTCATCACCCATTTTACAAACCGTATTGGGGTCCTGGTCGCATTTCGCCCTCTGCCAAGTCCTGCGAACCTCACCAATACACGCGGGTTCTCAACAAGAGCGTCAAGGTGGGATGTTTCCCGCCAATTGGGTTTGATGAAGGGTGGTGATGCGCGTCTGTCATCCTCTCAACCGCAAAGTCAAGGAAACGGGCAGAGCGCCTTTTTTGGGCGCGTTCCGCGCGGACTGGAGTCCTTGCTTGACAAGGGCTGTGATCCATACCAGCGGCTGACAGCCGCTGGTGATTGCTTATCAGGACAGTGCTGATTCAGCAGCTGCTCGGACGGCACGGATGTTGTCTCCGTAGACCTGTGGGGTTGAAACCGATCCGCCCTTGAACACCGCGGAACCGGCCACCAGCACATCCGCACCTGCCGCTGCCACAAGCGGAGCGGTTTTCGGGTCGACGCCACCGTCGATTTCAATATGCACCGGACGATCACCGATCATCTGACGCAGTTTTTTGACCTTGCCGGTCATGTCGATGAATTTCTGGCCCCCAAAGCCGGGGTTCACGGTCATCACGCAAACCAGATCCGTGAGGTCCAGCAGATGCTCGACCGCTTCGGCTGGGGTGCCGGGGTTCAGGGCAACGCCGGCTTTCATTCCGGCGCCGCGAATGGCCTGCAAGGTGCGATGGGTATGAGGGCCAGCTTCGACATGTGCGGTCAGAATGTCCGCTCCGGCATCGGCATAGGCCTGGATGTAGGGATCGACCGGCGTGATCATCAGGTGAACGTCCATCACCGTTTTCACATGCGGGCGAAAGGCTTTCACGGCTGGAGGGCCAAAGGTTAGGTTTGGAACGAAATGGCCATCCATCACGTCAACATGAACCCAGTCGGCGCCCTGCGCTTCGATGGCCTGAATTTCCTGTCCGAAATTGGCGAAATCGGCGGACAGGATAGACGGCGCGATCTTGATGGTGCGGTCAAAGCTCATGGTGGCCTCGTTTCAGCTGAAGAGTCGCGGATGCGTATACCCCTGCGCCGGTGGGATGGATAGCCCCCGCAAACGCCGTGTTGCCACAAAACTCTCACCGCGCGGCATCTGACCCGATGGGCTGAGACCTGGGACCGGCGGTCGGATGCGGCTGAGAACCTGTGTTCGCTTATGCCTCGTTCAGGGTCAGCGTTACACGCTCACCCGCGAAAACCGTGCGGCCGTACTCGACTGGCCGTCCATCCGGGTCGGCATTGATGCCGACCGAGAAGAGAACAGGAGCACCTTCAGACAATTGAAGTTGCAGCGCCTGCGTTGCGGTCGCCCCGCGCGCGGTCAGGCGAGTCGACACGCGGACGTAATCCCTGACGCCGCAGGCTTGCAGCGCTTTGGTGACGGATTGGGTTTCGGTCAATGTCTGTAAGATATCCGGAAATCGTACCGCGGGGAAAACGCTTTGAAACAGGGCTATGGGCTGCCCGTCTGCCAGGGACAATCCGTCATAGACATGCACTGGATCACCCTTGTTCAGACCCAGAGCTTCGGCTTCGGCTTCATCGGCGATGCGCGTGGTCAAAGCCAGGATTTTCTTGCCCGGTATCTTGCCGCTGGCCGAGATGTTCTTGTGATAGCGCACCCTTTTGCCGATCGGATAATCCGTTGGCCGTGCCGCAACAAAAACGCCCGCACCGCGCCGAGCGTGCACCAGACCCTGATCAGACATGTCAGCCAAAGCGCGCCGTACCGTGTGGCGGTTGACGCCGTAGGTGGCGGCCAGCTGGGCTTCGGTCGGCAGGCGATCTCCGGTTTGATAGCGCCCCTCGGCGATGTCCGAGGTCAGGCGCAGGGCAATACTTTTCCAGATCGGCGTTTTGCTCATTTCACCAAACCTTCAAACGGTCGCAGATTGCGTTTTGACAACCTGTCGGTTAATATTTGTCTAGTTGTATAGTTCATGTAGACAACCTGTCCAAGAGGCTTTGATGGCAAACCAGACGGAAATCGGGATCAACGCCCGGAAGGAATGGATGGGTCTGCTGGCGCGCGCGCCGGACGCCGCCCTGATGACGCTGTGGGACGGCATTCGGGACTGTCCGAGTTTCGAATGGCTGCGCAGGCCCGAAGTGGGTGGTGTCATGGTGCGTGGCCGCATCGGAGGAACCGGCGCTTTGTTCAACCTGGGCGAAATGACCGTTACGCGCTGCTCGGTCGTGTTGCAGGATGGTACGGTCGGTCACGGATATGTTCAGGGCAGGTCGAAATCCAAGGCAGAAGCGGCGGCATTGATTGATGCGATGATGCAGACGGCCGCTGCGGATGATTTGCAGGAACGGCTGCTTGATCCGCTGAGGCTGCAAATGCAGTCGATCAAGACAGCGCGCGCCGCAAAGGCAGCGGCCACCAAGGTCGAGTTTTTCACGCTGGCTCGGGGGGAAGACTGATGCCGGATCAAATGCGGTTCTCGGGGGGCTTTCAAGACGCACCTGTCGACGCGGCATATGCATTCCGCGCGGCCATGACCGTCATGGCGCGTCCGGGTGAAATCCGCGCCCTGACTGGCTGTGAACCACCTGCGCCCCTGTCCGTTGCGGCCGGCACGCTGCTTCTGACGCTTTGCGACGCCGAGACAAACGTTCACCTGGCGGGTGAAGCCGACACCGAAGTGGTGCGCGAATGGCTGACCTTTCACACGGGTGCACCGATAGTGGCGGCGGAAGAGGCTGATTTTGTCCTTGGTACGTGGAATGCACTGGCGCCGCTCAACACCTATCGTATCGGGACGCCGGAATACCCGGACCGGTCCGCGACGCTTGTTGTGGAATGCAGGCGGCTGGAGCAGAACGGTGCGGTTCTGAGCGGCCCCGGCATCCGGGACACGGCGCGGCTTTCTCTGCCGGATGTTCCGGGTCTTCAGAGCAATGCGCTGCTTTACCCTTTGGGGTGTGATTTTTTCTTCACCTGCGGTGAGGCGGTCGCGGCTCTGCCGCGTAGCACGCAAATCAGGTCGAAAGGGTAAGCCATGTATGTCGCGGTCAAAGGGGGCGAAAAAGCCATCGAGAATGCCCATGCGTGGCTTGCCGAAGAACGCCGCGGTGCGACAGATGTCGCGGAACTGAGCCTTGCGCAGATCCGTGAACAGTTGAGCCTTGCGGTGAACCGGGTCATGGCCGAGGGGTCGTTATACGATCCCGACCTTGCTGCGCTCGCGATCAAACAGGCGCGCGGCGATCTGATCGAGGCGATTTTCCTCGTCCGCGCTTACCGCACGATCCTGCCTCGTTTCGGCTGTTCCAACCCCGTCAAAACCGGCGACATGGCCTGTGATCGCCGGATCTCGGCCACGTTCAAAGATGCCCCCGGTGGTCAGGTTCTGGGGCCAACCTTCGACTACACCCACCGATTGCTGGATTTCAAGCTGGCGGCCGAGGGCGAAGTTCCAAAGGCGCCTGAAGGCCCTGTGCGGCTGGAACCGATGCCACATATTACCGCATTCCTGAAAGGCGAGGGTATCATTCAGGATGAACCTGCCCGCGATGACGTTCCGGGCGATCTGACCCGTGAACCGATGGAGTTCCCGTCCACCCGCCCGGTGCGCCTTCAGTCGCTGACTCGTGGGGATGAGGGCTTTGTGCTGGGCATGGCTTATTCGACCCAGCGCGGTTACGCCCGCAACCACGCCTTTGTCGGAGAATTGCGTATCGGCAAGGTCGTGGTTGAGCTGGACATCCCCGAGCTGGGCTTTGCCGTCGATATCGGCGAGGTCGAGCTGACCGAATGTGAGACGGTGAACCAGTTCACTGGTTCGAAAACGGAACCGCCACAGTTCACGCGGGGCTATGGGCTGGTCTTTGGCCAGTCTGAACGAAAATCCATCGCGATGGCGCTGGTCGATCGGGCCTTGCGGTGGGAAGAGTTGGGTGAAGACAACGTGGGCGCGCCCGCGCAGGATGAAGAATTTGTCCTGAGCCATGCAGACAACATTCAGGCCACCGGCTTTCTCGAACATATCAAGCTGCCGCATTACGTCGATTTCCAGTCCGAGCTGGAACTGGTCCGCAAACTGCGCCGAAAGGCCCAAGAGCGCATGTCAGAGGAGGCCATGGAATGAAAGCCGTCGTTTTTGATATCGGAAACGTTCTGGTCAAATGGGATCCGCATCTGGCATGGCTGGAGGAGATGGGCAGCCGCGAGGCGGTGGCAGAGTTCCTGGCGCGCATCAATTTCCCCGAACGCAACCTGCGGGCCGATGGAGGAGAGATGTTCGCCGATCTGGCCGCTGAACTGGAAAATGCGGAAGATCGGCAGCGCCTCAGTGTTTACGTTGAACGTTATGCCAGAACCGTTCCGCAAAAGATCGAGGGAAGCTGGCGCCTGCTTTACCGCCTGAAAGAGAAAGGCACTCCGGTTCACGCGATCACCAATTGGTCAGCGGAAACCTGGCCTGTCGGCGTGGGGGCACATCCCGAATTGGGCGAAGTGTTTGGTGTCACCGTCGTGTCTGGGCAGGAGAAGCTTTTGAAGCCTCAGCCAGAGATTTTCCATCTGCTGTGCAAGCGGGCCGGGCTTTCACCCGAGAACTGCATTTTCATCGATGACGGGCTGCACAATGTCGAAGGCGCGCGTGCGGTGGGCATGGATGGGATCCACTTCACCGCGCCGCACGCGCTTGAACGCGCTCTTGCAGAAAGAGGCTGCTTATGAGCGCGTACAATTTCGCCTATCTGGACGAACAAACCAAGCGGATGATCCGGCGGGCGATCCTCAAAGGCCTGGCCATACCGGGGTATCAGGTGCCGTTTGCCAGCCGCGAGATGCCGATGCCCTATGGCTGGGGTACCGGGGGCGTACAGGTTTCAGCCGCGACGTTGACGCCCGAGGATACGTTCAAGGTGATCGATCAGGGCGCAGACGACACCACCAACGCGGTATCCATCCGCAAGTTCTTTGAAAACACCGCAGGGGTCGCCACCACGGAAAAGACGGAACAGGCCACAATCATTCAGACCCGCCACCGCATCCCCGAGGCAAAACTGCGCGAAGACCAGATCATCGTTTATCAGGTGCCGATTCCGGAACCTCTGCGCTTTCTGGAACCGCGCGAAACCGAGACGCGCAAGATGCACAGTCTTGAGGAATACGGGCTGATGCATGTGAAATTGTACGAGGATATCAGCCAGCACGGGGCGATTTCGACCGCTTATGCCTATCCGGTGAACGTGGCTGGACGCTATGTCATGGACCCGTCCCCAATTCCGAAATTCGACAATCCAAAGCTTGAGATGGACGCGATCCAGCTGTTTGGTGCCGGGCGCGAGCAGCGGATTTACGCGGTACCCCCGCATACCAAAGTCGTGAGCCTCGATTTCGAGGACTACCCGTTCGAGGCCACCAAGGCCGATCATCCCTGCGACCTGTGCGGGGCCGAAGACAGCTATCTGGATGAGGTCATCACGGATGACGCGGGCAACCGGATGTTTGTCTGTTCCGACACGGATTACTGCCGGTCACGCCGCGAGGCGGGCCATGCAGGTCGATTGGCCGAAGGGAACGCGCAATGACCCCTCTGCTGCAAGTCAAAGGCATTAAAAAAAGCTATGGCCGCCGGATCGGATGCGCGGATGTGAGTTTTGATCTCTTCCCCGGAGAAGTAATGGGAATCGTTGGTGAAAGTGGGTCCGGCAAGTCGACCTTGCTCAACTGTATGGCCGGTCTTCTGAAGCCTGACGCCGGGCAGGTGGTTTTTGATACCCGTGCAGACGGCCCGGTCGATACGGTTACAATGTCCGAGCCAGAGCGCCGGATGCTGAGCCGCACCGACTGGGCCTTTGTCCATCAACACGCGCGCGACGGGTTGCGGATGTCTGTCAGCGCAGGAGGCAATATTGGCGAGCGGCTGATGGCTGTCGGCGGGCGCCACTATGGCAGCATTCGGGGCAAGGCCATTGACTGGCTGGCCCGGGTCGAAATTGACGAGAGCCGCGTCGATGACCGCCCCAGCGCGTTTTCGGGCGGGATGCAGCAGCGTTTGCAGATCGCGCGCAATCTGGTGACAGGTCCTCGGCTGGTGTTCATGGACGAACCGACCGGTGGTCTGGATGTGTCGGTGCAGGCGCGTTTGCTGGATTTGTTGCGCGGACTCGTGCGTGAGATGAGGTTGAGTGCGATCATCGTTACCCATGATCTTGCCGTGGTGCGTCTGCTGGCGGATCGGTTGATGGTGATGAAAAGCGGTCGCGTGGTCGAGGCCGGGTTGACGGATCAGGTGCTGGACGACCCGCAACATGCCTATACGCAGTTGCTGGTGTCCAGCGTTTTGCAGGTTTGAGGCTTTGGAGAAAGATGAAGCGATGATTGAACTTGTTGACGTCAGCAAAAGCTTCACCCTGCACAATCAGGGCGGCGCCACGATCCCGGTGGTGAAAGGCGCGTCTCTGAAAGTGGAACCGGGTGAGTGCGTCGCCCTGACCGGGCCGTCGGGTGCAGGCAAATCCACGCTGATGCGTGTGATCTACGGCAACTATCTGGCGGCCTCTGGTCAGGTGCTGGTCGCAGGGTTGGACGTGGCCCGGGCTGAACCGCGGCAGATCCTGTTGCTGCGTCGTGACACCTTGGGCTATGTCAGCCAGTTCCTGCGGGTCGTGCCTCGGGTGCCGACGCTGGACGTTGTGGCAGAGCCGCTGCTGGCCGTGGGCTGTGACAGGCAAGTGGCAATGGACAGGGCAGCCGGGTTGCTGAAACGGCTGAATATTCCCGAACGTCTGTGGACCCTCAGCCCGACGACCTTCTCGGGTGGCGAAAAGCAGAGAGTGAACATTGCGCGGGGCTTTGCGCATGAATATCCGGCAATGCTGTTGGATGAACCGACCGCAAGCCTGGATGCGCAGAACCGGGAAACCGTCTTGTCCCTGATCGAAGAGGCCAAGAACAAGGGCGTGACGATTGTCGGGATTTTTCACGATCTCGACGCACGCGAACGGGTCTGTGACCGCGAGGTCGATGTCTCGGACTACACGCCGGGGATGGCTGCATGACGCTTGCTCCGGTCATAGCGGTCGTGGGTCCTTCGGGGGTCGGAAAGGATAGCGTAATAAACGCGCTGGTGGCCCGGGCGTCGGGTGTTCAGCGGCTGCGGCGGGTGATTACCCGCCCCGAAGGCGAAGACGGCGAAGATTTCGACCGGGTCTCGGTCGATACATTTCAGCGAATGGAACGGGATGGTGCGTTTGCGCTGAGTTGGCATGCGCATGGGCTGTATTACGGTGTGCCGAAGACAATCACGCGGCAGCGGCAGGTGGCCGAGGCCGTTCTGGTCAACCTGTCACGAACGGTGTTGCTTCAGGCGCAGGAGGTGTTTGGTGATCTGCTCGTGATATCCCTGACGGCAAAGCCCGAGGTTCTGTCCGAACGCCTGTCCTTAAGAGGGCGGGAAAGCAAGGCGGAACAGACGCGGCGTCTGGACCGGGCCCAAACGTCTTTGCCCAAAGGTTTGAACCAGGTCCTGGAAATCGACAACTCCGGTGCGATGGAAGATACGGTTGCCGAAATTCTGTCGCACCTTCAACCGGAAAGCCCATAGCGATGGATAAGGTGGAAGCGCCCGTCCTCAGCCTCGCCCGTAAGGGCCAGATCCGTGATCTGGAAGGGCTGGGGCAGCAGTGGGACCAGATGGGTTTGCAGCGCGTTCCCAGTTGCTCTCAGGGTCGGTTTGTCCAGCTTGCCGCTCAGCGTGATGTGAAAGCGGAACGCGTCCAGTACGTAAGGATAGCCCCACTGAACCAGGTTGGCGTCTTGCTCTGGGGTCAACCCGGCGGCGCGGCGGCGGGCCAGTTCGGCCTCGGAGGTAGGCGCACGAAAACTGTCCAGTTCCCGAACACAGGCCGCGGCAAGCGCATTCAGCGCCCGCGTCTCACCCAGCGGACGCAGGGCCAGAAAACGCCCAAACCGCGCGATCTCGAGGCCATCCAGCGACACAGGTGGTTGGCGGGAGGCGAGCGAGCTGCACGCCTCTTGCAGGGCATCGAATGTTTTGCCGTCGCGCAGTCTGAACGGTGGCTTCAGTGTCGCGTGCAGCCCGTACTTGCGCGGCACCTCCGTGATGGCTGCAACGTCGATGCCTTCGACAATCGGATGGGCAACGGGCTTTCCCGCCTCGATGTCCCAACCCAGCCAGCTGGTTGCAAATTTCGCCCATTCCGGGCCCGCGGGCGGCGCAAAATAGATCGCGTATCGCGTGAATGTCATATCGGCCTCCTCTTGCGTGGCTTTCCTCGGTCTCAACATGCGTGAAGTTCAGATGACAGAAGACTTGATCCTTGCCAATGCCACGCTTGTATTGCCGAATGAAACCGTAACCGGCAGTGTCCGGATTGTGGGTGACGCCATCGCTGAAATCGACACCGGAAACAGGGTTCCCGCGGGCGCGATAGATTGCGAAGGCGACTATGTCAGCCCCGGCCTTGTCGAGTTGCACACGGACAACCTTGAACGTCACATTCAACCCCGCCCACAGGTGAACTGGCCCCATGCCGCCGCAATTCTTGCGCATGATGCGGAATTGGCCGGCGCCGGGATCACGACAGTGTTCGATGCCATGCGGGTTGGATCGATACCGTCGGGCGCGCGGCGGTATGGGAAATACGCCCGTGGCCTGTCGCAGGAGTTGTGGGATCTGCGCGAACAGGATGCGCTCAAGATCAGCCACTTTCTGCACTTGCGGGCCGAGCTGTGTTCGGAAACTCTGGTTGAAGAGCTGAGCGAATTTGGACCGGAAGACAGGGTTGGCATTGTGTCCATAATGGATCACACACCCGGTCAGCGTCAGTTTCGCGATATGGGCAAGCTGGAGACCTATCTGAAGGGCAAATATGCCATGGACGATGATACGTTCCTTCAGCACGTGGCGCAATTGAAAGGGCTTCGAGATCGCAATGGCGCACTGCACGAGGTCGAAGCTGTCAAAGCTGCCCGCCGTTTCGGAGCAGTATTGGCCAGCCATGACGACACGACTGAAGATCAGGTGAAAGTGTCCGCAGGTCACGGCATCCGTCTGGCCGAATTCCCCACAACCGTCGAAGCGGCACGCGCCTGCCACAAGAACGACATTCGAGTCATGATGGGCGCGCCGAACATAATCCGCGGGGGGTCGCATTCAGGCAATGTTGCTGCCTACGAGCTGGCCCAGCTTGGGTATCTGGACATCCTGTCTTCGGATTATGTGCCGTCGGCCTTGTTGCTGTCGGCGGTTAGGCTGGGCGAGATCTGGGGCGACCTGGCGCGGGGGATGAAGACAGTAACGCTGGCCCCGGCTCGGGCGGCAGGGTTGGAGAAGCGGGGCGAGTTGCGCGCCGACGCCCGCGCCGATGTCATCCGCTTCCGGATGCGCGCGGGCGTACCCGTCCCGAGTTCGGTCTGGGTGCGCGGTCGACGCGTGGCGTAATCAGGCCGTGTAGAACAGGTACCGGTCCGGGGCGATTGTCTTGGGCCCCTGGATCTGGGCAAAGCCGACCAGGGGCTGACCTGAAATCAACAACCCTCCGGGCTGCATGACTTTCGCGATCAGCGGGCTGAGACGCTCTGCTTCGGCGACGTCCTCGTGCTTGATGCCGCGTCCGAAATCGTAATGCGCCAGCGCGATCCTATGCCCGTCGGCCGCCAGTCTGAGCAGCATCGGTTCAGCCTCACCTTGCAGGAAATCCTCGGCCGGGGGGGTGCTGTCCGGATGGCATTGCAGGACCCGATCCATCACCCAGATCCGGCGCTCTGGCAGGATTTCACACAGGTGGTCATAGGTGCGGCCATTGCCCAGGCCCATATCCAGCACATCCCCCGGCTGGCCACTGATCCGCTCGGCCGCCCAGTTCAATCCGTCGCGTTGGGCCGTCAGTCGGCGCAGCATGGAATCCAATCGGCTCATGGTGATGTCCTCATTCGTTCTCTGGCGCGACCCAGGCTGTGGCAGGCCCGCTCAGCAATTTGCGCAACAGGGCCTCGGTAAAGGTCCAGATGTCCTGATCATGGACCAGATGATGGGTCAATATGCCAAAGGGCTCGGTGTTGTCTGAACGGCCTTCGCGTCGATCTCGCAGAAGACCAGCAGTCTGTGCGATCAGGGCGTCGGGGGAGATCAGGCCACGCGATCCGCGCCAGTTGATCGGATCAAGGTGGGTATTGATCTGCTCAAGCCCCGGTGCGACCAGACGTGATTTGCGGGGCGTTGTGGTGGACAGGATGCGGTATCCCAGCTTTGGCAACTGCTTGGCCATCTCGGGTGCAATGCGATTCCAGGGGGGCACGAACATCTGTCGCATATTGTCACCAAACACGGACCGAAGACGCGCCATCCCGGCCTGCGCATCCGTCACCATCACGTCCAGCGGACGGTCGAGCCGAAACTCGGCCTTCTTCTCGCCGCGGGGCGCATGGTTTGTATGCGCCCACCCGTGTACGACCGGAACAAGAGACGCGCGCGCGGCAACGTATTCCGCCAGCGCGAGCGTCGCGTCGCGTGGAATGACGGCCAGATGCACGGGCAGGCCCAGTTTGTCGGCCAGCTCGGAAAGGCGGTCCAATTGCGGTGTTGGCGCAATGGCATCATCATCGCGCCACCACACAGGCAAGGGCAAGCTTTCGGCACGCCAATGGTTCAACTCGACGTCAAGTGGGCGCCAGTCGGGGTTCATGTGCGCTGCTCCAGCAGGCGCTTGGCGATGTGGACGGATTGGATGGCCCCGTCAAAACCGAAATCCTGTTGTACACGGGGGCCGTCGGCCACGACACGCTCCACCGCCCGAGCCAATGTCGCCCCGCTCAATGCTCTGCTTTCCAGAACTTCGATTGCGGGCAGATCGGACAGGCTTCGCCCGCGCAGCCCTTGTTCCACCTCTTTGCCGTCGTCGAAAGGCACAAACACGGCGGGGGTGCCACTTTGAAGGATATCCATGGCAGTGTTGTAGCCGCACATGCTTACCGATGCCGCTGCCAGGGGCAGCATCTGGCGGAAATCCGGCCGCACCGGTTCCAGAACAACCGAGGCACCTTCGGCCATCCGGGACAATTCCGCGATCCGAGCCTTTGCATCCGTTCCACCGATCAGCAGGCGCCAGCGCCTGTTGGGCATCTTTCTGGCGGCCTCGATGGCCGCGCGAAAGATCGGTTGCCCGACGGATCCGCCGCCAGCGCTGACCAGGATTTCATCCTGGCCCGCCGCGTCGGGGTGAGGTTGGGGCAATGCAGGCGCCACAAAGCCGGTGTAGTGAAGTCGCTTGGCCAATCGGTCCGACACCGGCCAGCTGACCGACAGGGGCGTAACGCTTTCGGTCGAATGAACCAGAATGCCGTCATAATACCGAGACACGATTTCATCCGCGCGCTCGGCCTTGGCGGGTTTGGAGGGCGGAGCCAGAATGTCGCGGACCGATCCGAGAATGACGGGACGCTCAGGCAACGCGCTTGCCGCATTCAGGGCCGCATCGAACTCGGCCGACAGTGATCGGCGACCAAAGGGGTAAAGCTCGGTGATCAGGAGCTGCGGCTGGAAGCTGTTAACCGCCTGCACCAGGGCGGCCTCGCGCTTGGCGTGATAGGCCGCGTCAGCCTCGTCGCCGGCTTCGGTCAGCAAACGGGTGAAGTTGGTTCCGTCTGACCTGAGTGGCGGCAAGCCGAACAGGGTCATGCCCGTGCTGTCCAATTGCGGCGCGGGCATGCCACCCGTCACGACCATGACGTCGTGCCCATCATCCCGAAAGGCCCGCCCCAATGTCAGCGCCCGGCTGAGATGCCCGGTGCCCAACAGGTGCGTGACGATGATCATCACCTTCATTGCGGGGCCTCGTATTTGATCAGGCGAACGGGGTCGGCGTCGGCGGTCATGGTCTTCATGTCGACGATATACAGCCGATTGCGTTTGATCTTAAAGGGGGCAGGTCCTTCGAAATTCCAACCCCATGCCCAAGCCAGAATGACCCGCATGATACCGATATGGCAGACCGCGACCGTATCCTGCCGCAGCGCGGACAGCCAGGGGCGAAGCCTGTCCCGAACCTCGGCCGGGCTTTCCCCGTTTGGTGGACGGAAATCCCAGCCCCAATGCTCGATATGACGATATCCGCTGGATGCGTCCGCGATCAGGTCGACCCCGCGCTGACCTTCCCAATCGCCCCAGTTCATCTCGGTCAACGCGTCCGCGGTTTTCGGGTCGCGACCGGTCACGATTTGCGCCGTCTCACTGGCGCGGTGCAGGGGGCTGGACCAGATGTCAGCCTCGGCCCAGTCCTGTGGCAATCCATAGCCCGCCAATTCGGCTCGGGCGTCATCGTCCAGCGGTATGTCGCTGCGCCCCTGGATCCGTCCCGCTCGGTTCCAATGGGTGTGCCCGTGGCGGAGCAGTGCAAGCCGGGTCATGATACGTCCTTCAGCAGGGGGCGGAGGGTTGCCCACAAGCGCTCGGTCGCCTGTGGCATCAGGTGGCGCTCTGCCACGTAGTTGCGTGCCGCAGCGCCCAGAGTGTGGCGCAGCGTGGAATCCGACAAAAGGGCCTGCATGCCATCCGCAAATCCCCTGGCGCCACTTTCGACGAATGGATAGGCCGCCGGGGACAGAACATCGCGTACGCCGGGCCGATCCTGAGCGACCACAGGCAATCCCGCAGCCTGCGCCTCGAGGTAAATCATGCCGTAAGCCTCATTCACTCCGGGCCATGCAAGCAGAGATGATTGTTGATAGACGCGTTGCAGTTCTTCCCGGTCAAGCTGACCCAGAAAACGCACCCGCTGTCCGAACGGCGCCATCAGCGCCTCAACCTGCCTGCGCGCCGGGCCGTCTCCTGCGATGTTCAGGTGCCAGTCCCCGGTCAAATGCGCCAGGGCCTCGGACAATATCTGATAGGACGCCAGCTTGTCCCCATGCCGCATCATGCCGACGGTCAGCATGGGTGCGCCACCTGTAGCGGCCGGAGGCAGTTCCGAGATCGGCAGGAACGGAGGCAATTCGACCAAAGCCTGATCGCCAAAGCGATCCCGCTCCAAAGTGATCAGGTCGTTGGCTGTATGATAAAAGATCACATCCGCTGCATCGCAGGCCTGATGCGCCGCCTTGGCGAACTCAGCCCACGGTCCGTTTAACCGACTGGATGCGCGGGTGCTTTCCAGTTGCACATAGGGAATGCCACGCGCCTTGCAAATCCAAGGACCCAGCAGGTCAGGTGCCTTGTAATAATTGTGGTAGGTCACCCACAAATCGGTATCTGATGGCATGTCAGAGACAAGTCGTTTCGCTTCATCTTCTGCCGCGCGCCTCAGGGCTTGTTGCAGGTCTTCGTCGCCGTTTTTGTCATAAATGCGCAAGTCGGTCGCCAGATCGACCGTATCACCCTCGGCGGTCAGCGCCTGCATCAGATTCCGGGCCATTTCACGGTCGCCCGAAGGTTTCGGGCTGTCAGGAGATTTCATCGGGGCATAAAACGCGACCCGCGCCATTACGCGTTTTCCATGCACATGGAGTTGAGGTGTTCCGACAGCCGTGCGATGCCGGGGGCCATCCGGAACTCGGCGATCAGGCGATCATACGCCGCATGCGCCATCTGTGACGCTTGCTGCGGATTGGCTGACAAACGTTCCACGGCTTCCGCAAGTGCAGAGGGGGCGTCATCGGACAGAACCCCATGTGTTCCGGTTTCGATAAACTCGGGGATCGCCGAGACCGGTGTCGACAGGATTGGCAACAACTGAGACGCGGCCTCCATCAACACATTCGGCAACCCGTCGCGGTCTCCGTCCTTCGCGATGCGGCTAGGCAGCACGAACAGGTCGGCATCGCGCATTGCTGCGATGACCTCGGGCTGGTCGCAAGCCCCTTTCCAGGTGATCCGGTTCGCAATGCCGGCTGCGTTCGCCTGTGCCCGCAAAACGTCACCCAATGCGCCGCCGCCGATATGGGTCCAGTGCCAGTTCAGGTCATCGGGCAGCAATGCAAAAGCCGCGATCAGACGATCGAAGCCTTTCTTCTCGACCAGCCGCCCGACGGAAATCATGTGAAAAGGATCATTCACAGCACGCAGCTTTCGCGTCGGAGGTTTGGGAAAGCGAGACAGGTCCAAACCGTGATAGATCAGGTCCACGCGCTTGGGGTCATCGGCCAGGCTGCGCAGATGCTCGGCTCCGATGGCTGTGCAGGTGGCGCCAAACGTCGCCCCGTAGGATGCGGCTTGCAGCTTTTCACGTTTTTCCCAATCCGGCGACGTCCAGATATCCTTGGCATGAGCCGAAAAGCTCCACGGCAATCCGCGCATGATGGCGGCGTAACGGGCAACGGATGACGGCGTGTGCATGAAGTGAGCGTACAACCCTTGCGTCCGGGCAGGCAATTCCGCGGCCAGAACGCAGGCTTGCCCAAACCGTCTGATGCGATTGGGTGTCGGGTCGCGCTTCAAGTCCTTGCGCCAGATCCGATAGGCCCTGTCGTAACCGGGAAGCGTTTGGGCAAGGGTCCGTGCCGCCCAGACCCGTTTGGGTTCGTCATGAAGATACTCGGGCAGGTATCGGACCCGTCCTGTGAACCGGTCGTGCAAGGGATGGCGTTTCGTATCGGTCGGGTGCCGCAAAGACCAGATGTCAAAGCGATGCCCGGCCTCCTGCAAGGCGACAAGTTCCTGCGCAATGAACGTTTCGGACAGTCGTGGCCAGCCTTTGACCACAACCGCCAATCGAGGAGAATCTGAGGTCATCCGGTGGCTCGTTCCTGTTCCCAGGTCAGCAGGCTCTCGATGCGGTCGGTGACATAGTCCAGCCCGTCCAGCAATCCGCTTTGTATCGCCTGCGACGGCAGGGATTGGTGCGGCAATTCCCGAATGGCGCGGATCATCGCGTCCGGCGTCAGGCCATCCCGGTTTTCATCCAGCATTCGGACAAGGCCCAGCCCTTCTGCGCGCGAGGCCCGTATCCACTGTTCCAGACGGGGCGTGGTGCGCGGGACGATGACAGCGCGTTTGTCAAAGGAAAGAACCTCGCAGAACGTGTTGTAGCCGCCCATGCAGACGACGCCTTCGGCCCCTGCGAACAGCGTTTCGATCTGGGATTCGAACCCAACGGCGGTGACGCGACCGTTCAATGCGGCAACGCGGGTTTCGAAATCTTCGCGCAACTCACCGGACAGGAAGGGGCCATAGACCAAAACCGCCCGCGGCGACAGGTTTGGATCTTTTTCATAGGCAGACAGGACCAGGTTGACCATCGCCTTGCCGTCGCCGCCACCGCCCGGCGTGATCAGGATATAGGGTTGTTGCGGAGGCTCGCCGACCGGACCAAGATCGCGGCGCAGATATCCCGTCCAGTGGATGCGGGACTGTGCCGCGGCGCTCAGCGGCAACCCCTTTGTCGGGTCGTAAATCGACTGCAAACCGTAAACCCAGATTTCGTGATAAAACCGTTCGGTGGCTTCAACCGCTTCCTTGCGCGCCCACTCGGCGGCCAGGACTTCGGGTTCATCCAGAACATCGCGCAACCCAAGCACCATTTTGGTTCCGCAGTTCTGTTGCAGGTGGTTCAGAGTCGGAAGCAGCTCACCCCGGAACCCCGTCGGTTCCTTGTCGACGATCAGCACATCAGGGTCGAACTGCTGAACAGCGGTTTGAATCAGACCCGACCGCAACTCGGTCACTTCTTCGATGCCCATCCCGATCGTGCGTGCAGCATAAGACCCGTCTGCGCGTTTGGTGACACCGGGCAGGCGCACGTGGTCAACGCGACGGGGAAAGGTAAACCGTCCGGCCACGGGTGATCCCGTCAGGATCAGCGCGGATGCGCTTTGGTCCGCCTGCGTGATCGCGGCCGCCAAGGCCCGGGACCGGCGAAGATGGCCCAGTCCGAACGTGTCGTGACTGTAAAACAGGATACGCGGTGCGCGGCCCGGTTTGGAATTGGTTTTGCCTAGGCTCATAGTGTTGCCTGTCTTCTTGATCCCGGTTCGAAATCCGCGCGTTTGCAAGCGTTACTGTATATATCCCCGTCACGCTTGCCAAAGGAGGAATTGCTCTTCCGCAAATGTTCCAAGCATTGCGATTTGGCAACAGCATATTGACGGTATCGCGTCATGTCGCACCAAGGCTTGAGAGGGATCGCAAAAGAACCGGTGAACTGGCAAAGGGGCAGGGCCTACAGATCCCGTTCATATTCAATTTTCGCCAGATTGAAAACATCCGGAATCAGGCAGTGCGCCAACAACACGCCCGAACACGATATTGAGCAGGGCGCGCCCGAGTGTTTGAACTGTCTGAAACCCTTCTGTAATCTGACCGCTATCGGAAAAACTGGATGCAAAACCCCATGAAACATACCTTTCTGGCCGCAACACTTCTGGCTTTGTGGGCTTTTGCACTGGCGCTTCCGGTCAGCGTTTCAGCGCAAACATCCTTGATTCCGGGATACAACGCGGACAGTTCGTCTGCGTCTACGCAGGAAAGCGACTTGGCTGCCGCAATTCGCGCCGCCAGCGAAGCCGGGGCCAGTGTGATCGTCATCGACAGCGCCGGGCGGGTTGTGACAACGGCAGGCGGTACGGATGCGGGCGCGGATGATGCGGCGGGCGATTCGAACAATCCCATGGGTGAGGGATCGCAGCTGATGAAGGCGCAGGAGCGGTTCTCGAAATTCCGTGAGTCCATGCAATCACGGCTTGAGGCGCTGCCGTATTCGGTGTTCGAAGTGAAGTATATCCTGCGCCAGACCAGTCCGGACGGTCGCATTCAGACCTATGTGGAAGTTCTGGGCTGGAACATCCTGTTCCTGTTGTTGGGCCGCTGGCTGTCTATCGAGATATACGGAAAACGCATCGCGCGCCGCTGGGTCGTGGCGCGGATCAAGGATGAACCGCAGGGTTACCGAGAAAAGATGCCCTTCCTTCTGTTCCGGTTCCTGATGGGGATCGGAGCGACGATATTTGCCATGCTCATGGCCCTGATCGTCGGATACCTGTTTTTTGGCGAAGCGGACGATATCTCGATCCAGTTCACGGTCACGGCGATCTTCACGGCGTTCTTCCTGTCGCGCACGGTGTCCGATCTGTGGCGGATGGTATTGTCACCTTACCTGAGTCAATACCGGCTGCCTCCGTTCTCGGACCGGGACGCCAAGCGGCTGTATCTGTGGGCTTCGGCACTCGCGACCTATGACATCACGGTTGTTCTGTTTTCGACCTGGGTTGCGGATTTCGGGCTGAACTACAACGTCTACGCCATGGTCTATGGCTGCCTGACGATGGTGGGCGCTTTCGGCAATATTCTGATGATCCTGTTCAATGCCCGGGCCATTTCAAATGCGATCCGAGGCGGAAGAGCGCCGGATCAGGTCTCGTGGTTGTTGCGGTTCGTATCCTTCGGCTGGGCGCCTGCACTGATCGTCTATGTCGTGTTCAGCTGGTTCCGTCTGGCGGTTGATCTTGCACTGGAGAACCCAACGCCGCTGCCGCTGATCGCAAGCAGCTATATGATCTTCATGTCCGTCGTCGTTGCCTATGGTGCGATGAACTACGTGCTGGAGCGGTATTTTGACCGTTCGCGCAAGATCAACGAGATAAACGAAGAAACCGCCGCTGCCGAAGCGGATGCCGAGCCCGTGGAAACGCCCGAGGCAGAACAGCGCAAACAGTATCTTCTGACCTATGAGGATCTGGCGCGCCGGGTGGCCGGAATTCTGGCCTTTGTGATTGGTGTCTATGCCCTTGTGGTGATTTGGTATCCCGATGCGGACTGGAGCGAGGACCTGCCAGTTGCACGCGTGCTGGATGTAATGGTCATCATTTTCATCGGCTACATCCTGTTTCATTTCTTTCGCATCTGGATCGACAGCAAGATAGCGGAAGAAGTAGATGATGGCACCGAGGCCGAACTGGGCGATGAGGGCGGGGAAGGCGGGCAAAGCCGGCTGGCGACGCTGCTGCCATTGTTCCGCGGCGCAATTCTGGCCGTTGTGGTCGTGACCATCATGCTGATCGTTCTCATGGAACTTGGTATCAATGTCAGCCCGCTGTTTGCCGGTGCCGGTGTGGTTGGCCTGGCTGTCGGTTTCGGATCTCAAACACTGGTGCGAGACATCTTTTCCGGGGCGTTTTTCCTGATGGATGATGCCTTTCGGAAGGGTGAGTACATCGATATCGGAGACGTCAAGGGAACGGTCGAGAAGATCTCGGTCCGGTCCTTCCAGCTGCGTCACCATCTTGGTGCGCTGAACACGATTCCTTTTGGCGAAATCAAGGTTCTGACGAACTATTCCCGTGACTGGGTGATCATGAAACTGCCGCTGCGCGTGACCTATGACACTGACGTGGAAAAGGTGCGAAAGCTGATCAAGAAGCTGGGGCAGGAGTTGCTGAGCGATCCTGTGATCGGCGAAAACTTCATACAGCCGTTGAAGTCCCAGGGCGTGATCGAGATGCAGGATTCAGCGATGATCATCCGGGTCAAGTTCATGACCAAACCGGGCGATCAGTGGTTGGTGCGCAAGAAGGTCTATCAGGAAATTCGCGAATTGTTCGCGCGGGAAGGCATCAAATTCGCTCATCGCGAAGTCACCGTGAGGTTGGCGGACGGCAAAGAGGCCGATGACCTGACGCCGAAACAGCGTGAGGCGGTAACAGGCGCGGTGCAGGCCGCGATCGATGAGGACTACCTGGATGATATCGGCCCTGGGGGCGATGATCGATAGGGGCGCGGCTGCGTACCGGATGGTCAGTTGGCGTCGAGCGGCCAGACAGGTTCTGAACTGCCCAGTTTCGACGCAGGCAAATCCCAGCGCATCGTCGCTTCGCCGACCCTCAGCGCAGGGTTGAGGCGATGGCCCGGCCCCCAGCCGGACGCCTCCGTCGCCGTGCCGTAATCCGTTGTTGCCGGGGTGATGGGCGCGGATTGTGCTTCGTCTTTGCCGAGCACGGCCAGAAGTTCGGCGGTGCGCGCCAGAGAGAGATGCGCGTGCATGATGGAATTGCCTGATGCGGCCTCGGCCAGTGCGGACAGGACGGCAGCCGCCATCAGATAGCCGGTCGCGTGGTCCAGAGCTTGAACCGGCAACGGGGTCGGCTTGTCCGCGTTCGCCCACTCCATCCCGGCATGGGCGATACCCGCGCTCATCTGGACAAGGCTGTCAAACCCGCGCCGGGTCGACCATGGACCTTGCCAGCCATAGGCATCCAGCGTGACTTCGATCCGGTTCGGAGCCAGCTCGTCACGTTTGGCCCGGGTCAGACCCAGTGCCTCCAGCGCGCCGGGTCGATACCCGTGTACGAACACATCCGCCTGAGCCAGCAACCCATGCAATCGTTCAAGGCCGGTTTCGGATTTCAAATCAAGATAGGCGCAGCGCTTTCCCAGCGATATGTCGGGGATCACCCCCGGTTCATCCCAGCCAGGTGGGTCGATGCGCAAGACCTCGGCTCCGAACCCTGCAAGCGTTCGGGTAGAAACCGGGCCGGCCAGAACGCGCGTCAGATCCAGCACCCGTAACCCGGCCAGAGGCCGATCAGCGGTGGCCCGAGGTCTGTCGCGCAGATTGACATAGCGCGGTCCCTGCCATCCGATCAAAGGGTCGCGCGACACGGCGCGGCCTTGTGGGTGATCAAGCCATTCCGTCCGGCTGCGCATGGCAGCGGCCACCCCACCTTCGGCAACAACCGCCGTTTCCAGATCCGACATCGCCCAAGACCTGACAGCATTTGCCACGGCTTCACGCTCTGGCCGGGTGCCAAGGACTTTCAACGCGGCAGAGCGATGGCGGGGCAGGTTTGTGTGCAGCCTGATCCAGCCATCCGCGGCTTTGTAGTCGCCCGCGACCGTATCCCACAAACTGGGCATGTCCCAACCTTCTGGTTTGAAGGAATAGCCGAACCACAGAGATGCCAGCCGATGATCGATCGAGACTTCGGGTGCCTTCGTGGACAGGTTGATCGCCTGGATCAGCCGGGCCATTTCCCGCCCCACGGCTGCGAAACTGGCGGTGGCCAATTCGGAAACGGCAAAGGCGCTTGGCAGAACACCGGCACCGACCCTGTGATAGCTGTCGGCAGCGGGAAGCGTGGCAAGAAGACTCATTGCTGATAGGGGTCGAGACTGTCGCGCAGCCCGTCACCAAGGAAGTTGAACGCCAATACCACGACAATGATCGGCAGCATCGGGATTGCCGTCCAGGGATAGATCTCGATCGACGCGAGGTTCTGCGCGTCATTCAGCATCACGCCCCAACTGACTGCGGGTGCGCGCAGGCCGAGGCCAAGAAAACTGAGCGCCGTTTCCCCCAGGATCATGGCAGGGATCGACAATGTGGCCGATGCAATCAGGTGCGACATGAAGTTGGGCAGCAGGTGCTTGCGGATCACACGGCCCGAACTTGCCCCCATCATCTCGGCGGCCCGGACATATTCCTCTTCCCGCAAAGACAGGAACTTCGCCCGAACCGAGCGCGCCAAACCCGGCCAGTCGAGGATGCCCAGAATGATCGAAATGATGAAGAACACCGCGACCGGGCTCCAGTTCGAAGGCACGGCGGCGGAAAGGGCCAGCCACAGCGGCAGTTCCGGCAACGAACGCAGGATTTCGATGACGCGGTTGATGGTCCAGTCGATACGCCCGCCAAAATAGCCGGCCATCGAACCGAACAGGATGCCAAGGAAGAAGGACACCGAGATACCGATCAGACCCACCGTCAAAGACAGTTGCGCGCCATAGAGAATACGGCTGAAGATGTCTCGGCCCAGACGGTCGGATCCCCACAGGAACAGCGTTGTCCCCTCTGGCGGGCAGAACAGGTGTGTGTCCGACGGTATGAAACCGGCCAGCTTGTATTCAGAGCCTTCGCAGAAGAACCGGATCGGGCGCGGGTCTTCTGTGTCGGGGACAAACTTCCATTGGAAGGTTTCAAGGTCCGCCTCGGCGACGATCGGATAGACATGTGGGCCGATGAACTCACCCTCGTGAAACCAGTTTACCGATTGTGGCGGCGCGTACAGGTGCTCTCCGTTTCGGTCATTTGGCCCGTAAGGCGCAATAAACCCGGCAAAGGGCAGCATTAGATAGCAAAACAGCAGGAAGATGCCTGAGATCAGGCCCAGCTTGTGGGTTTTGAACTTGCGCCAGACAAGAACCCAGTTGGGGGCATCCAGATCGGCGCGTTCCAGCTGTTGAATCGAGGCCTGCGGATCAAACGGCGCGTCATCGACATAGCGGTTGTCAGAACGATCAGTCATGCCTCGCGCCCCTCATACCGAATGCGCGGATCCAGCATCACCAGCAGGATATCCGAAATCATCGTGCCGATCAGCGTCAGCAGGGCGACGAACATCAGGATGAACGCGGACAGGAATTGATCCTGCGTCTTCAAAGCAGTCAGCAGAGTAGGGCCAATGGTTTGCAGGCCCAGAACGACCGATACCAGAACCGAGCCGGACACCATCGACGGCAGTAGGTTGCCGATATCGGCGACAAAGGGGTTGAAGGCCACCCGCAGCGGATACTTGGTCAGCATCCGTGAAGGGGCCATGCCCTTCGCGATGGCGGTTTCCACATAGGGCTTGCCGAGTTCGTCCAGCATATTCGCGCGCAGACGCTGCATCATCGCCGATGCCCCTGAAGTGCCGATGACGAAGGTCGGTACGATCAGGTGGATGAGGATGGACTTCAATTTCTCCCAGCTCATCGGCTGGCCTTCGAAACTGGGATCCATCAAGCCCCCGATCGGCAGGTTGAAATACTGGTGGCCATAATAGAACAGGATCAGCGCCAGCAAAAAGTTCGGCGTTGCCAGCCCCAGATATCCCACGAAGGCCGAGGTATAGTCGATCCATGTCCGGGACCGCGCGGCGGCGATAACGCCCAGCGGCAACGCGACGGCATAGACAAACAGGATCGCAGCCAGATTGACCACAACCGTCAACCAAAGCGTGTCGCCGACGATTTCGGAAACGGGACGGTCAAATTCAAAGGACCACCCGTAATTGCCTTGGATCAACCCCGAAAACCCATGCGGTCCGGGCCAGAATCCCATCCAGATCAGGTATTGTTCCCACATCGGACGGTCCAGAGCGTATTCAGCGCGCAGGAACTCTGCCTTTGCGACACCTGCCGACTGGCCCGAGGCCTGAAGTTCAGCGATCTGGTTGCTCAGATAGTCGCCGGGCGGAAGGTTGATGATTACAAAAACCAGAACCGAGACCACCAACAAAGTCAGCAGCATCGTGAAAAAGCGATACACCACGTAGCGCAGCATGATCATTTAGCTGCTCCTGCTCAGTCGGCGAAAAAGAACTCGTCCGGGCGGTGAATGCCGAAATGTGCACCGGGCTCCCAGGCCCACATAGCCTGTTCCGGAACATTTCGCAGGCGGTTTGACACCACAATGGGCTGGGGGGCGCCGTTCAGGATGCCTATGGCATAGACCTGATCGGCATGGATTTTCAACATCTCGGTCCAGACAGCCGCGCGTTCTTCATCGGTCGTGGCGATTTGCCATTCATGCGCCAATTCCATCAGGCGCTGCGCCTCTGGCATGTCGGGGGCTTCACCCGCTTCGCCACCGGTCTGATAGTGCTGCCCCCATTTTGGCCAAGCCAGGAACACCTGATCTGTCGGGGCCAGATAAGCCGGGGACGTATGCGCCTGCGGAATACCATCATCCCAACCGAACCAGACGGACGCCATGGAATTGCCCGCGAAAACGCGGTTGCGCAGGATGTCCCTGTCCAGCGGGCGCATGACCAGTTTGACACCGATTTCACGCCAGGTATCGGTTACGATCTGAAGCGCGTTTTCGACTTCCTGCCGCTCACCTGCGGTTTCGATTACCAGCTCCATTGGGCGACCGTCAGGCAACAGGCGGATGCCGTTCTTGTCGCGCTGATCCAGACCAGCCTCATCCAAAAGCGCATTGGCCTGATCCACATCGTATTGCGCCCAGGCCGCAGCGTTTTCTTCACTGTAGAAGGGCGAGGCGGGAAGAGCCGAGTTCGCGGCGGGGTGTGCGAGTTTGAAGTAAAGCGCCTGGTTGATGGTCTGCCGGTCGATGGCCAACGACAAGGCGCGCCGCACGCGAACGTCCCTCAGTACATCGCGCCAGACATCATCAGAAAAGTTCAGGTTCGGGTAGATCGCGATCTGCGAGGCCACGCCGGTTTTCCACAACAGCGTTTTGTATCCGCCTTGTGCTTCGCCTTTCTTGAGGATCGACGCGTCTCGGAAGGCAAGGCCACGGCCTTGCAGGTCGCTTTCACCGGCGTTGGTCTTGGCGGCAACAAGACCGGGGGCGACGATCTCCATCTCGACCACGTCAATATAGGGAAGTTGCACCCCCTTGCTGTCGATCCGGTGATAATAGGGGTTGCGCACAAAGTTGTGACGGATTTTCTTGCCCGAACTGGCGTTCAGCCATGGCTGCAACGTGGGAAGTTCGTGGTTGTCGAACTTGTAAAGATTATCCAGCTTGTTGTGCAGCGCCGCCCAGCTTTTGACCCGGGCATCTTCAACCTGAAAGGCAAGCTCTTCCGCGTCCGCGTATTTCTCGTGATACTGTTTCAGAAACGCGGCCGGCCGGTAAATAAACGGCGGTCGTGCTTGTGCCAGAGATTGCAGGAAGTTCGGGTTCGGGTCGTCCCATTCGAAGATCACGGTGGTCTCATCGGGAAACGTGACCGTGGGCAATTTACCTTCGACGATCAGAAAATCGGGTGGGCCTGACGGGCTGAGCAACTCGTTGTTGGCGACGTCTTCCCACCAATAGCGGAAGTCTTCCGAGGTAAAGGGTGAGCCGTCCGACCACTTGTGCCCTTCGCGCAGTTTCAGGGTAAATTTGCGATTGCCCTCGTTTTCATACGAGGCCAGCAGGTCGGGTACCAATTCGTAATCTTGGTTGAACCCAACCAACCTTGCATAGCCATAGACAACCATCTGCCGGATATCTTTGGATCGCGTGACCATGGTGCGCAGAGTGCCACCCGGTTTCCCGAATTCTCTTCCTTTTGCGGCCAGATCCACAATCAGAGGGTCCTTGGGCAAACGCTCCTGCACTGGCGGAAGATTGCCGCTTTCAACCTCGGCGCTCCAGAAGGCGCTTTCCTGAGGTGTTGGGATTGTATCTGCCGCCGCGGGCAGGATCCCTGAAAACGCCAGCATAGCAGCCAGCAGCAGAGGGCGAATGGTATTAAACATGGCAACGTACCTTATGGCCCGGTTCCAATTCCACCAGTGAGGGTATCACGGTGTCCGAGAAACGAAAGGCTTCATCCCAACTGTCCGGCGCGCCGGCACCCAGAGAAACCAATTGAAGGTCAATCGGGCGATTGATGTCGGGTTCGGGTTGAGCGGCAATCAGCGCCTTGGTGTATGGATGGCGCGGATTGTAGAAAAGAGTTTCGGGCGGTGCCTGTTCGACGATCAGACCCCGACGCATGACGGCAACTTCGTCAGCGATCCGTGCGACAACGGCCAGATCATGTGAGATGAACAGGTAGGACAGGTTCAGGCTGTCTTGCAGGTTTTCCAGCAACGTCAGGATTTGTTCCTGAACAGATACATCCAATGCCGAGGTCGGTTCGTCGCACACGATCAACTGCGGGTCCAGCATCATGGCCCGCGCCACTGAAAGGCGCTGTCGCTGCCCTCCGGAAAACGCGTGCGGATAGCGTTTGAGCATATCACCCGTCAGGCCGACGCGCTGCAACATCTCGGCGGCCTTGTCCCGCTGTTCGGCTGTTGTGCCGATGCGGTGGATTTCCAGTGGTTCGGTCATGGCGTCCTGAATGCGCATCCGGGGGCTGAGCGAACTGTAAGGGTCCTGAAAAACCATCTGTGCCTTGCGCTGAAACGCTGTGCGCTGGGCTCGGGTCATGTTGTGCACCGTGATCGGGTCGGCATCGGGGGCGGTACGAAACAGGACTTCACCACCGGGGTCGGGCAATTCAGCCCCCAAGGCGATGCGGGCCGCCGTTGTCTTTCCCGATCCGCTTTCACCGACAATTGCCAAAGTCTTGCCGCGCGCCAGGTTCAGGTCGACTCCTCGGCAGGCATAGATTGCTTTGTCGGATTGCCATCCTTTGCTGGACCGCATTGTGTAGGTCTTGGACACATCCTTCATCTGCAGGATCAGATCCGTGTCGGGCATCGGTATACCCACCGCGTCCTGATCCGGTATTTCCGGCGCGGCTTCAAACAGCTGCTTGGTGTACGGGTGTGCGGGCGCGGTCAGGATCGGGGCGGCGGGGCCGGCCTCCATGATACGTCCCTTGTGCATGACGACGACCTGCTCGGCCATGTTGGCGACGACACCCAGATCATGAGTCACCAGAATGAGCGCCATGCCGGTTTCACGCTGCAATTCCTTGATCAGGCCCAGAACCTGCGCCTGCGTGGTCACATCCAGTGCGGTGGTCGGTTCGTCCGCGATCAGCAATTCTGGTTTTGACACCATGGCCATGGCGATCATGGCACGTTGGCGCATACCGCCGGACAACTCGAAAGGGTAGGAGTCATAGGCGCGCTGTGGATCAGGGAACCCGACGCGTTCGAACTGCGTCAGGACCTTTTTGCGTGCCGCGGACTCGGACAGCCCACGATGTAGCCACAAAACCTCGCTGACCTGATTGCCAATCTTGTGCAGCGGGGACAGCGATCTCATGGGCTCCTGAAAGATCATTGAAACCCGATTGCCGCGGATGTCGCGCAGCTCACGTTCGGAAACCGTGGTGAGCTCGCACATGCCCTTGGAATCGTTCAAGGTAATCGTGCCGCTTCGAATCTGCGCCGTGCGGGGCAAGATACGTAAGGCGGCGCGGCATGTGATTGTTTTTCCCGATCCCGATTCACCGACCAGGGCAAGCGTCTGTCCGGCTTGGACATCGAAGTTCACATCCGTGACCACGGAATTGCCCGTACCAAAGCCGATGCTGAGGTCTCTTACGGACAACAACGCGCTCATGCGGGTTTTCCACCCGTTTGACCGTTCGATGACATCGGTTACTTCAACTCCCCGTGATTTTTTGTTCAGTGTCGCGCGGTTCCGCCCGTCTAGTCAAACCCGTTCTTGGGCCGAAATGTCGCGAAATCGTGAAACTATGGGCTTCGTCGCTACACAAAGTCTTGAGATTTTGCCATCAAGGACGGCATCGGGCGCATTTATGCTCTCGAATGGTATCAAGGAGATATTTTCCGGTGTCCGAGAATCAAAGCCGTCTGGATCTGTTCATCGATCGCATGGTGTCACAGCGCGCTTGTCTGGATTACGCAATCCGGCACACTGCGGGCTTGACAGGTCCGGTTTTCGAATTGGGTTTGGGCAACGGGCGTACGTATCACCATCTTGTGCAGCACATGGATGGCCGCCCGGTCTATGTGTTCGAACGCGCGGTGGCTTCGCACCCCGACTCGACCCCGCCCGAAGATCGCGTGATTCTGGGCGACGTCCGGGATACCCTGCCTGCATCGGTTGAACGGTTCGGTGCGTCAGCCAGCCTGATCCACGCGGATCTTGGCGGGCACAATCGCGAAAAGAATGACAAATTCGCGCGGTTTGTATCTCCGCTCATCGAGCCTTTGCTTGCTCCGGGCGGGCTGATGGTCTCAAGTGATCGGATGTATTTCGAAGGGCTGACCGAGATGCCGTTGCCCGAAGGCGCCGTCGAAGGGCGCTGTTTCATATATCGCCGCTGACCGAAAAGGAGTAACGGCATGATTTTTTACGATTGCTCCACTGCTCCAAACCCCCGTCGTGCGCGGATGTTCATTGCCGAAAAAGGATTGGATATCGAAACGCGTGAGGTCTCGATTGCGAAAGGTGAACAGTTGAGCGAAGCCTTTCGCGCTGTGAACCCTCGGGCCACGATCCCGGTTCTGGTAACGGATGACGGAACCGTTCTGACAGAAAATCTGGGCATTGCGGCATTTCTGGAGGCACGGTTTCCCGAACCGCCTTTGATGGGCCGAACCCCCGAGGAAAAAGGATTGGTTCTGATGCGGAACGCGATCGTCGAACATCAGGGCGGGGCACCGATTGCCGAGGCTTTGCGCAATGGACATCCCGCCTTCAAGGATCGCGCCATTCCGGGCCCCTCCAATCATGCGCAGATTCCCGAACTTGCACAGCGCGGGCGCGAGCGTGTGGCATCCTTCTTTGAAATGCTGGAATCACGTCTGACGGAAAGCCCGTTTGTGGCCGGTGACGTGTTTTCCCTGGCGGATATCTCGGCTTTCGTTTTTGTCGATTTCGCCCGCGTCATCAAGATGCGTATCCCGGAAGACAACGCGGCCACCCTGGCGTGGTTTCAAGCTATTCAATCTCGTCCAAGCGCAAGTCTGTAAACCGGCCGAACCGTGCCGGGTTGCGTTGTGATCGGCACTGTACAGAAATGTCTAGACAGATGTGAACAGTGCAACTAGCGTCTCCTCAGATTCTGTTCAGGGGAGGTCGGGATGAAATCCCAATATCGCGTCGTGGTCATCGGAGGAGGCGTTGTCGGGGCCTCGGTTCTGTATCACCTGGCCAAGTTTGGCTGGTCGGATGTCGTCATGTTGGAGCGGCGGCGGCTGGCGTCTGGGTCGTCCTGGCACGCGGCGGGAGGCATTCATGCTTTGAATGCCGATCCGAACATGGCGTCTTTGCAGGCCTATACGATTGATCTGCTCAGCGAGATCGAGAAGGAATCAGGCCAGAATATCGGCCTGCACATGACCGGTGGTCTGACGCTGGCGGGAACCCCCGAGCGGTGGGAGTGGTTGCAGGCCAATTACCGCATCTTCCAGTCCATCGGCATTGATGACTGTGAACTGCTGAGCCCTCAAGAGGCGCAGAAACGCTGCCCGATCATGTCCACCGACGGCATTCTGGGCGCGATGTGGGCCGACCGCGAAGGCTATATCGACACCACAGGCACCGTGCAGGCCTATGCCACCGCCGCGAAAAAGCGCGGGGCGGAATACTACGAGGAAACCAAGGTCGAGGAACTGATCCAGACGGCGGATGGCTGGCAGGTGGTGACCGACAGGGGCACAATCACCTGCGATCATGTGGTCAACGCCGCCGGCTTGTGGGCCAAGCAGGTGGGGCGCATGGCAGGGGTCGAACTGCCGGTTTCTCCGCTGAAACACCATTACCTGATCACCGACACGGTGCCCGAGGTCGCAGCGGCCGATTTCGAGATGCCGATGACCGTGGATCTTGAGGGCTTCACCTATATGCGGCAGGACCAGAAGGGCGTTCTGGTCGGCATTTATGAGGTCGATCACGAACACTGGGCCATGGACGGCGCGCCGTGGAATTATGGCGAAGAGCTGTTCCAGGAGCAGCTGGACCGTATCGAAAACGAGCTGACGCTGGGGTTCGAACGCTATCCGGCGATCCAGAACGTGGGCATCAAGACATGGGTGAACGGCGCGTTCACCTTCTCGCCCGACGGCAACCCTCTGGTCGGTCCGGTGCCGGGCAAGCGCGGCTATTGGACCGCCTGCGCGGTGATGGCCGGGTTTCTGCAAGGCGGCGGCGTCGGCAAGACGCTGGCCGAATGGATGATCCATGGCGAGCCCGAGGCAGATGCCTGGCCGATGGATGTGGCGCGCTATGGCGACTATGCCCAGAACAAACGCTACATCCGCGAGACGACGGGCCAGTTCTATTCCCGCCGCTTCGTGATGACCTATCCGAACGAGCAACTGCCCGCCGGGCGGCCGCTGAAAATGGCACCGGCGCATGATGCGATGACCGAGGCAGGGTGCAAATGGGGCGTCAGCTGGGATCTTGAAGTACCGCTTTATTTCGCGCCGAAAGGGTTCGAGGAAACGCCGACCCTCAAGCGTTCGAACGCGCATGACATCGTGGCCGAGGAATGCAAAGTGATCCGCGAAGGTGCGGGCTTGCTGGATATTTCGGGCTTTTCGCGGTTCGAGGTTTCCGGTCCGAACGCAGAAGCCTGGCTGGATAGGGTAATGGCCTCCAAGCTCCCCGGCGCGGGTCGTGCGAAACTGGCCCCGATGCTGGGTGAGGATGGGCGGCTGAAGGGCGATCTGACGGTTCTGAACTGGGGCGACGGGACCTGGTGGATCATGGGCAGCTATTACCTGCGGGCCTGGCATATGCGCTGGTTCGACGATCACATGATGGATGGCGTCAATATCCGTGATTTGGGCGAGGAATATTGCGGCTTTGCCGTGGTCGGGCCGAAGTCACAGGCGGTTGTGGAAAAACTGGCGGAACAGGATATCTCGGGCTTGAAGTTCATGGGGTGCGGCGATTTCGATATCGGCCTCGTGCGCGCCCGCGTCGCCCGCATGTCGGTGACCGGAGAAAAGGGCTACGAGATCAACTGCCGCTATGGCGACCATATCAAGCTGCGCCGCATCCTGCTGGAAGCAGGGGCCGAGGAAGGCATCCGCGAATGCGGCTTCAACGCGATGCTGTCAACACGGCTTGAAAAAAGCTTTGGCATCTGGTCGGCGGAATTCACGCAAGCCTACACACCGGGCATGACCGGAATGGACCGCTGGATCGACTGGGACAAGGACTTTGTTGGAAAGGCGGGCGCGCTTGCCGAACGTGACGGCAACGGCCCCGCGCAAATTCAGGCGACACTGGAAATTGATGCTCTGGACGCAGATGCCAGCGGATACGAACCGGTCTGGGCCAATGGCGAACGCGTTGGGTTCGTAACCTCGGGCGGCTACGGGCACTATACCGGCAAGTCACTGGCGATGGCCCTGATCGATCGGGACAAGGCGGAACCGGGCACGGAACTGTCCGTTCACGTAGTGGGGGTTGAACGTCCGGCGCGTGTGATCGCGCCGTCACCTTATGACCCCGAAGGCAAAGCGATGCGAGGCTGATCATGACTGCTGCAGAGCGCGGGCGCCGACGGCGGGGGCGGGGGGCTGACGCCGCCCCGCAGCCCGGTCGCGATGTGAACTATCGCCAGCTCAGGAATCCTTTCCCACAGATGGAAGTGTTCCCGGCCGATCAAATCGCGGATATGCATGACACCGCCTTGCGGACACTGGAAGAGTTGGGGGTAAAGACCCTGCTGCCCGAGGCGCGGAAACTGTTCAAACAGGGCGGCGCGCGGGTGGATGAAGACACTGAGATGGTGTTTGTCGGGCGCGAGATGGTTGAAGCCGCAGTCGCGTCAGCGCCCAAATCAATCGCCTGTCGCGCCGGCTCGCGGCGTCGCGATTTTATGCTCGAACTGGGCGCGCTGGTGTTTCAACCCGGAGCCGGCGCGCCGAACGCAACCGACCTTGAGCGTGGTCGGCGCCCGGCGACAGGTCAGGATTACCTGGAGTTTCTGAAGCTCACCCATCATTTCGACGTGTTCCAGATGATTTCGCCACAGGTCGAACCGCAGGATGTGCCGACCCATCTGCGCCATTACTTCACGACTCGGGCCCAGATGGAACTGACGGACAAGTTTCCGTTCTTCTTTTCGCGTGGAACCCCGCAGGTGATGGACTGCTTTGAGATGCTGACCACGGCACGCGGTCTTTCGGATGATGCGTTCCGGGGCCATGCACATTGCTATACGATCATCAACACCAACAGCCCGCGCACCCTGGATATCCCGATGGCGCAAGGTTTGATCGACTTTGCCCGCCACGGTCAGATGTCGATCATCACACCCTTTACCCTGATGGGCGCGATGGCACCGATCACCGTGGCCGGGGCGATCACCTTGTCCCATGCCGAGGCCCTTGCCGCGCTGACTTTGACCCAACTTGCCAATCCTGGTGCGCCGGTCTGCTATGGCACGTTCACCAGTAACGTGGACATGAAGTCCGGCGCGCCCGCTTTTGGGACGCCGTCGCACTTTCAGGCATCATTGGCTGCGGGCCAACTGGCGCGGCATCTTGGTTTGCCCTGGCGGTCGGCTGCCGGATCGGCGTCAAACACCAACGACGTGCAGGCCGCAAACGAGAACCAGTTTGGCCTTTGGGGATGCCTTATGGCCGGGGCAACGGTGATCATCCACTCCGCAGGCTGGTTGGAAGGCGGGTTGACGGTTTCCTTCGAAAAGTTGGTCTGCGATGCGGAAGTGCTGAACATGGTCGCCGAACTGTGCGCAGGTGCGCAGGCAGGGCCGTCCGAGATCGGGTTTGAAACTGCATTGAGTGAGGTTGAACCCAGTGGCCACTTCTTTGCATCAAGCCAGACGATGGAGCGCTACAACACTGAGTTCTATCAACCGCATGTCCATGACTACGCCAATTTCGGCACCTGGGCCGAGCGCGGGTCGGTGGACGCAAACCATCGGGCAACGGATGTTTGGAAAGGCATTCTGAACGACTTCCGGGCGCCCGCTGTCGACAATGATCGGACAGGTGATTTACATGAGTTCATTGCCCGTCGTACCGCCGAGGGCGGTGCCCCACCGGAGAGTTGAATGAGCCCGAAACCGATCCTTCATCGCGATGACCCCGAGGCCGAGCCATTGATCGGCAACATCAAGGTCACGCGTGACGACTGGCTGAACGTGGCGATGGATGTGCTGATTTCGGACGGGGTGGACCAGATCAAGGTCCTGAACCTGGCCGAACGGATGGCAGTATCGCGGTCGTCGTTCTATTGGTACTTCAAATCCCGGCAAGAGTTGCTGGATGCATTGCTGGCGCGTTGGCAGGCCACCAACACCGCCGCCTTGGTCGCGCAGGCCGAAGCGCCGGCCGAGACGATAACGGCGGCTGTCTGCAACGTTCATCGGTGTGTGGTGAATACCGATCTGTTCGATACGGCGCTGGATTTTGCGGTACGTGACTGGGCGCGAAAATCAGGCAAGGTGCGGCGTATGCTGGACCAGTCGGATGCCCGCAGGCTGGAAGCGCTGCACGCCATGTTCGCCCGCTACGGCTATTCCGAGATCGAAGCCGAAACCCGGGCGCGCGTGCTGTATTACATGCAGATCGGTTATGATCTGGCGCAATTGAATGAACCTATCGAAATGCGGCTGTCGATGGTGCCGCATTACCTCTACGCCTTCACAGGCGTCGCGCCGAAACCCGAGGAAGTTGAAGAATTCAGCGCGTATTCCCTGCGCTTTTGGAAAGGAAACCAGACATGAGCCAACCAGACGCAATCATCATCGGAACCGGCGTGATCGGCGCGGCCATTGCGTTCGAGATGTCCAAGGCGGGATGGAAAACCCTGTCGTTGGACCGGAATTCGCAGGTCGGGCACGGTTCTACCGCGGGGTCCTGCGCGATTATCCGGATGCATTATTCCACATTCGATGGAACCGCGTTTGCCTGGGAAGGCTACCACTACTGGCGCGACTGGGCCGAGTATCTTGGCTTGCCGGAAGACGCCAACCTTGCGCAGTTCCGCGAAACCGGCTGTCTGGTCATGAAAACCGAGGCGAACGGGATGCTGGAAAAGCACATGCGCAATTCGTCCGAGCTGAATTGCCCGTTCGAGGAATGGTCAGATGAAAAAGTGCTGGAACGCTTGCCGGTCTATTCGCTGGACAGCTTCGCCCCCGCGCGCCGTATGGACGATCCTGAATTCGGCCAACCCAACGGGCGCAAAATGACGGGCGGGGTGTACTGGCCTCAGGCGGGTTATGTCACCGACCCGGCCCTGTCGGCCCAGAACCTGATGGATGCCGCGAAACAGCATGGGGCCGAGGTCCGTACCGGCGCTGAAGTCACGGAAATCCTGACCGAGGGCGGGCGCGTTTCCGGCGTCAAGCTGGACTCGGGCGAGGAAATCCACGCCAAGGTTGTGGTCAATGTGGCAGGACCTGGTTCGTCCATCATCAACAAGATGGCCGGCGTTCTGGACGATATGACCATCACAACCCGGCCTTTGCGGCAAGAGGTCGTACACGTTCCAGCCCCTGAAGGGTTCGATTTTGAACACGACGGAACCATCGTTTCGGACAGTGACATTGCCTGCTATTGCCGCCCGGAACACGGCAATCACATCCTTGTCGGATCTGAGGATCCGGAATGTGATCCGCATCAGTGGTGCGAGGACGATGTGAACTACAATCGTGAATTCACCGATCAATGGACCACGCAGGCCATGCGGTATGCGCAGCGTGTGCCCAGCCTTGGCATTCCATCGAAAACGCGGGGCGTGGTTGACCTGTATGATGCGTCTACCGACTGGATTCCGATCTATGACAAATCCAGCCTGCCGGGGTTCTACATGGCCTGTGGTTCAAGCGGAAACCAGTACAAGAATGCGCCGATTGCGGGCAAGATGATGGCGGCACTGATCGATTACTGCGAAGGTGGCGCCGATCACGACGCGAAACCGTTGCAGTTCGAATTGCCATACATCAAGCGGACAATCGACGTGGGCTTCTACTCGCGCAAACGCCCGATCAATGAGGAAAGCAGTTTCTCGGTTCTGGGCTAGTCGCGTTTCGCAAACGGTCTATGTCATGGGGGGCTGTCAACAAGCCCGGCCCCGCCATGACCGACCGAAAGACAACCGTATTGATCCTTGGCAGCGCCCCATCGGCGCTGGAGGCGCGGGCATGGTCGCGCGCGCCTTTCACGCATATCGTCGCCATCAACAACGCATGGCGCATCCGAGAAGACTGGGATTACCTGATCCACCCCGAAGACTTCCCGGCAGAGCGCCGCCCTGGAAAAGTTCTTGGCACTCAACACATAGTCACTGCCGACGAATACGTCCCAAGACAAAATGACTATGGCGGGTTCGTCTATGCCGGCGGAACGATGGCTTTCACGGCAGGCTATTGGGCTTTGTCAGCCCTGAAGCCGGATGTTCTGGCTTTTTCCGGTTGCGACATGATGTATTCAGGATCGGGACGAACACATTTTTACGGAAATGGCACTGCGGACCCTTTGCGAGAGGACGTGACACTGCGTTCGCTTGAAGCGAAGGCCGCCCGACTGGGACTTTACGCAGCCGCTCAGGGGTGCAGAACCGTACGGTTGTCCAGCGCGCCAAGCCGGCTGGTGTTTCCATCCGTCAACATATCTGACCTGACGGCCGCACCGCTTCCCGATATTGCAGCCATGCACAGTGTGCAGCGAATGGAAGATGATCTTGGATATTATGTAGCCTCTGGTCGGTATTGGGAAGTTGAACACCGGTTCGACCCTGCTGCGATTGACGCATTGGATCGGATGTGGCTAAGGGCCTATCGGCTTGCCGTATCGGAGAACGCGGCCTGACACCGTTCAGGCGGCGGCGAAAGTAACCCAGGCCCAAACCATCGCAACATAAGTTAGGTTGTGCATCAACTGATCCAAACCTGCAGCGCGCCAAAAAGCGGGTTGCGTTGGCTCAAGTCGTTTTTTGTCTGAATAGCTGGCCTTGATGAAATCGATATTGAAATGGATGAACCATTCCAGCGCCCCGACAATCAGAATAAAAGACAACGGCGCGCCGAACACCAAAAAAACGACGACAGAACCCACAACATGCACAGCGGCATGTTGCGCGCGTCCCAAGTGAAAATACTCACCCCGACCGGAAAGCATCTTCGGTGTCTGGAGGTAGTAGTCAGCGAACATATGCTTGATCAACAAAAGACAAAGCATAAGAAACACTGCGCCAATACTGGCAGTCAAAAGAACCCTCCCGATATCGTTCTGCCGCCAACATTAGGCAATAAAACGGGCACGCGTAAATGAACTAGTTCACATTCGGTCAAGAAATTTTCCAAAAGGGAAAAATTTGCTTATCCTGTCTGGATGATATTTGATTCATGCTGTTGAAATTGCATGCATTGCGTTTAATCCACGTCGAAGGTCAGCAGCAGGGGCAGGTTCCATAGAACGCACAATTTTCCGCTTTATCTGGAAATACTCCAAGCGCGAACAGCTGATCCTGCTGGCCGTGACGGCGACGCTGTTTCCTTTGCTGTACCTCACACTTGAGTTGCCAAAACGAATAATCAATGACGCGATCGGGTCGTCCACCTCCGAGGTGACAATCTGGGGCTATTCCATGTCGCAGACCAATTTTCTGGTCGTTCTGTGCTTTGCCTTTCTGGCGGCCGTGCTGTGCCACGGCCTGATGAAAATGCGCATCAACACCATGAAGGGCGTGCTGAGTGAACGGATGCTGCGGCGCTTTCGCTATCAGTTGATCAGCCGGGCGCTGCGCTTTCCTCAACCCTATTTCGAGCGTGTAAGCCAAGGTGAAATGGTGTCAATGATCACCGCCGAAAGCGAGCCGATGGGCGGCCTGATGGGCGATGCGATCAGCCAGCCGGTTCTTCAGGCCGGCCAAATGATCACCATACTTTCCTTCCTGTTCCTGCAAAGTGTCTGGTTCGGGCTGGCCGCGGTGGCGCTGATACCCTTGCAGGCCTGGTTGATCCCCAAGCTGCAACGCCAGATCAATCTGCTGAACAAAAAACGCATTCAGGAGGTTCGGGTTCTGGCGGCGCAGATCGGCGAGAACGCAGCGGGCGCGTCCACCCTGCGGACCAATGGCGGCTGGCGTTTTCGCCGGTCGATGATCTCAGAGCAATTGGGACGCCTGTTCGGCATCCGTTTCGAGATCTATCAAAAGAAGTTTTTCATGAAATTCCTGAACAACTTCATCTCGCAGCTTACACCGTTCATGTTCTATCTGGTTGGTGGTCTGTTGGTGCTTCAGGGCTCGGTTTCACTGGGGGCGCTGGTTGCCGCATTGGCTGCGTACAAGGATCTCAGCTCACCTTGGAAGGAACTGCTGACCTATTACAACCAGACCCAGGACATGTCGCTGCGCTGGGATGTGGTTCTTGACCGTTTTGCCCCGGCCGGAATGCATGATGAAACCTTGTTCAAAGGTGAACCTACCGAGTGGCCGCACCTGAACGGCGACATCGTGCTGGATCACGTTTCTGTGCGCGACATGGATGGCAATCAGGTGCTTGATGATCTGGACCTCAGTTTTCCTGCCGGGAAGACAATTGGGATCGCCGCCCCCAGCGAGGAAGATCGACGCGCCATCGGCGAATTGCTGACACGGGAAATACGTCCCAGTGCTGGCCAGGTTCGGATCGGAGACCTGAAACTGGCCGAGTTGCATCAGGCGGTTGTCGCCGCGCGTATCGGGTATGTCACATCACGCCCTGTCATGTTTCAGGGTACGCTGGGCGACAACGTGATGATGCCGATGCGGTTCAAACCGCTGACTGACCCGCCGGACGATCCGGATTTTCTTGAAACTCTGAGGGCGGGCAACAGTGCCGATCCGTTCAGGGCGGAATGGCTGGACCCAACTCTGGCCGGCTTTCAGGACGCCGCAGAACTGCGTGCCTGGTGGTTGCAGTTGATCGATGGAATGGGGTTTGGCGCGGCGCTGTTCCAACGGGGCGCCGAACAAAGTTTCGATGCGGCCGAGCATTGTGAACTGGCAAAGAAGCTGATCGAGCTGCGCCCGGTCGTGCAGCAGGCCGTTCGGGAGGCCGGGCTGGAACAACAGGCGCTTGTCTTCGACCGGAATACCTATAACGCAGCCCTGCCTGTGGCTGAAAATCTGCTGTTCGCAACGCCACGTGTACCTGTGACACAAGCTTTGCTTGCGCAGCAAAAGGTTTTTCTCGGACAGTTGCGTGAACTGGGGCTGGACGAGACATTGATCGCGTTGACACGCGATGTGATCGACATGCTGCGCCAGATATTCGGGATCGATGGAACCGACCACCCGTTGTTCCAAAAGCTTGGTCTTGATGCAAAAACCTATGAAATTGCAGTGGATCTGGTGGACCAGACCCGCAAAGAAGGTTCGGACGGGCTGGATGACGAACAGCTTGCCAACATGTTGGCGGTGCCATTTGTGATCTCTGCCGAACAGATCGGACCTGCATTCACGGATGAACTGAAGGATCGCATCCTTGAACTCCGGCACAGCCATTCCGAGAAACTGATGGATCGTTTGCAAGACGTCTTCGTTCCATTGGATCCGAACGTCTTTGCGCCCGGATTGACGGTCATGGAAAATGCGCTGTTCGGAAAAGTCAGCCAGATTGGCGGTTCCCGTTCGGACGAAGCCCGCAAGGTGATTGTCGATGTGTTGGCTGAAAACGGCGCGCGCCCATTGGTCACAGAGCTGATCTATGATGTGCAGGTTGCTTTGGGCGGTCAGAATCTTCCGGCGGTATTTGCCGAACCCTTGGCCTTTACCCGTGCGACGATCAAGAAACCTGACATCCTGATTCTGGAAAATGCGCTGGCCAGCTACGACATGAAAACGCAGGTGGCGGTCTATAAACGGCTCCGTGAACTGCTGCCGGACACCACTGTTGTCTATCTGAATGATCAGTTCGAAAACCCCGGTGCATTCGACATGTATGTGGAAATCCGGCAAGGTCGTGTGGTCTCGGACGGAGGGCCTGTAGAGGTGGAGGAAGACAGTGCAGCATCGGCGGATTTGACGCGGAAACTGCGCGCTCTGGAACAAACCCCGTTGTTTTCGGGCCTGGATCGGCGGCAGCTGCGCCTGCTGGCCTTTGGTGCGCGCTGGTTTGATGCCGAGCCGGGGCAGGTGGTGTTCTTGAAAGATGACCAACCCACCGACGGTGCCTATGTTGTGCTGGAGGGCGAAGCAGGTTTGTACCTGCCGCAAGAACAGGGGCCTGACCAATTGATCACCAAAGTCGGGCCTGGTGCTTTGGTCGGAGAGTTGGGCCTGATCAGAAAAGAACCGCGTGCGCTGAGCATGGTGGCGGAAACCCAGCTTTCCTGCTTGCGGATCGGAGAAGAAGAATTCCTTGCCGTTGTGGAAAACGATGCGGCGACCGCATTCAAGCTGTTGCAGGTGATCGCCGGCTATGTGTCCAATTAGCGATCAGCAGTCCGTGTTGCAGAACAAATCATAAAGCAGATGGATCACTTTTTGCGTGGCGCCGTCGCGCAATGAATAATAGATCGTTTTGCCTTCCCGACGCGTCGAGACCAACTCTTCCTCGCGCAGGCGTGCCAGCATCTGGCTGACTGCGGCCTGCCGCAGCTGAAGCAGCTCTTCAAGTTGGCCAACGGATTTTTCACCACCGCCAAGATGGCACAAGATCATCAGACGCCCCTCGTGCGCCAGTGTTTTAAGAAATGCAGCCGCGCGTGCAGCATTGTCTTTCATGTCCGGCAGAGCGTCTGTTGGGTGTGCCTGAGGTTCGGTTTCGTTAAGTGCCACTTTCTGACCGTCATGTCGCGTTTCGTGATGCCAATATGCATCAAGGCCATTGATATTGTCACCCCTCGGTTGCCGGAGCGCCCCCTTGAAAAGCGTTGCCTTCAACGTAATCGCATGGGTCTTCCTGCATTTGCAGATGCAAACCGTCTCCGTCATATGGGTGCGCGCGGGCCAGGTCTTCATCGACATCGATCCCAAGGCCCGGAGCATCCGGGGCGGCGACAAAGCCATTCTCGACCCGGATCGAGCCCTTGATCAGTTGATCGTGGAAAGGTGTTTCGATGGTTTCCAGAAGCAGCAGGTTGGGAATGGACGCCGCCAGATGAATATTGGCGGCCCATTCCACCGGGCCGGCATACAGGTGCGGCGCCATCTGCGCGTTGAAGACCTCGGCCATGGCGGCGACTTTCTTCATCTCCCATATTCCGCCTGCGCGTCCCAGGGCCGGTTGCAGGATTTCGGCGGCTCCGGCGCGCAGGACGGCTCCGAATTCGGCCTTTGTGGTCATCCGTTCTCCGGTGGCAACCGGAATGCGTACATTGCGCGCGACGCGGGCCATGTCTTCGATATTGTCCGGCGGCGTAGGTTCCTCGAACCACAGGGGTTGGAATGGTTCCAACGCCTGCCCCAGCCGAATTGCACCGGCTGTGTTGAACTGGCCATGGGTGCCGAACAGCAGATCGGCCCTGTCCCCCACGGCCTCGCGGATCGCCTTGCAGAAGGCGACGGATATGGAAATGTCGCGCATCGCGGGCATGTGCCCGCCGCGGATGGTATAGGGGCCTGCGGGGTCGAATTTCACGGCGGTGTAGCCACGGCTTACCATTTCCGCCGCCGTTTCACCGGCCTGTTCGGCAGAGGTCCAGAAATCGTTCAGGTTGTGCTGGGGCAGGGGGTAAAGGTAAGTATAGGCCCGGATCCGGTCATTCATCCTGCCGCCCAGCAGCGCATGCACCGGCCTGTCGCGATCTTTGCCCAGAATGTCCCAGCAGGCGACTTCCAACCCCGAGAATGCGCCCATCACCGTCAGGTCCGGGCGCTGCGTAAAGCCGCTGGAATAGGCGCGGCGGAACATGAGTTCAATGTTTTCGGGGTTTTCTCCCAACATATGCCGGTCGAACACGTCCTGAATGACATGACGCATCGCTTCGGGGCCTACGGACGAGGCATAACATTCACCCCATCCCGTGATGCCGGTATCGGTCGTCACTTTGACAAGTATCCAGTATCGCCCTCCCCAGCCAGGTGCGGGCGGGGCGGTGACGATGACGTCTAGATCCTGAAGTTTCATCCCAAATCCTTTCGGTGGGTCAGGTCCTGTCGAACAGGATCACATTTCGCTTGGCCGATCCGGTTTTGGTGTCGGCGATGGCCTCGTTGATCTGATCCAGAGACCAGCGGCCCGAGATCAGCTCGTCCAGTTTCAACCGCCCTTGCTTATACAGATCCACCATCCAGGGTATGTCGCGCTGAATGACCACGTCGCCCATTTTCGACCCGACGACACCCTGGCCCAGGGCTGCCAATACAACAGGTTCATAGCTGGCCATGTCACCGGAATGTGGCATCCCGATCATGATCGCCTTGCCGCCGCGCCCAAGATAGCGCGGAGCCTGATCATAAGCGGGAACCGCGCCGACAGTGATCAGAACGGCATCGGCACCGCGCCCCCCCAGCGCCCTGTATGCGGCTTTCCAAGGTTGATCCAAGCTGGCCAGGACGCCGTGGGTTGCGCCGAACTCTTTGGCGATCTCAAGCTTTTCTTCGGTCATGTCCACGGCCACGATCCGCCGGGCGCCTGCAATCCGCGCGCCTTGAATTGCGTTCAGGCCTACACCGCCCGCCCCAATGACCACCACGTCCTGACCGGGGCGCACGCCTGCCGCATTCACCGCAGCGCCGACCCCGGTGATCACACCGCAGGACAGCAGGCTGGCCAGTTCCTTGGGCAGGTCATCCGGGATTTTGACGATCTGGCGGTGGCTTACCACGACCTTTTCGGCAAAGGCCCCGCATGCCATCGCCTGTTCGAGCGGGCCGCCATCGCCTGTTTTCAACGGACCTTTGACAGTGTCGTAGGGTGTTTCGCAAATTGTCGGTTGCCCGCCTGCGCAAGCAGGGCAAGACCCGCAGGCGCGGATCAGGGTCACCACCACAGGGTCGCCGACCTTGAAATCCCCGGCCGCCTCTCCGACTGCGGTGATCACACCTGCGGCTTCGTGCCCGTAAACGGCTGGCAGGAACCCTCCCCATGCGCCGTCGGCATAGGAAATGTCCGAATGGCATATGGCCACGGCATCCAGTGTCACCTCGACCTCGCCCGTGCCAGGGGGGGCCAGATGAACATCTTCGATCACCAGTGGCTCGCCAAATGCCCGGCAGACTGCGGCTTTGATTTTTTGCATGTTGTCCCTCACTCCCGTTGGGTTCACGGTGGCGCGAGAAAAGGCGGCTCGCAAGGCAGAAACCGCCATTTGCGTGTCGTTGTTACGCTACGACAGACCGGGACCGTCTAAACAGAAGGAACCCTGCCAGCATCAACAAGAGTGCCAGCAGAAAAGGGGCGCCGGGCAGGTAGAGCGGGGTGTCAGGTCGAATGAACTGCGCGAATACGCTGGTCATCACCAACGGTGAGATCACCATTGAAAGCGCATGCAACGCAGTCAGGACACCTTGCAATTCGCCTTGCTGCGAATCTGGTGTGGCCCTTGACATCATCGCCTGAAGGGCGGGCGTGATGACCGCCCCAATGGCGGTAATCGGAATGAGAAGCAGTGCAATCAGGCCGTTGGTCAGAAAGGCCAGAATGGCGAAGCTTATGATTTCAAAGATCATGCCATAGATGATTGTTGCCCGCTCGCCCAAAAGCCGGATGGCCGGGCGGATCAGGCCGCCTTGCACGACGGCCATGCCGATACCATAGATTCCAAGCGACAGGCCGATCATCTGCGCGGACCAACCGAAGCGCTCGGTCGTGAAATAGGACCAGATGGCCGGATAGACGTAGATTGAAACCGAATACAGGAAATAGACCCACAGCATCGGCCGGATGCCGGGCAATGACGCTATGGCGCGAAGCGAGTTCACCGGGTTCGCGCGTCGCAGGTTGAAGGCACGCCTGTTTTCATCGGTCACCGTTTCGGGCATCACGAAATATCCGATGCAGAAGGTCAGCGCCGCCAAACCCGCAGCAGCCCAGAATGGTGCACGGGTTCCAAATTCGCTTAGCAATCCGCCGATCACCGGACCCAGAACGAACCCCACGCCAAATGCCGCGCCCAAAAGGCCGAAATTTGCGGCCTTGTCTTTTGGGCCGGACACATCGGCCATGAAAGCCGCCGCTGTCGAATGGGTGGCCGCCGTGATGCCGCCGACGATACGTCCGACCAGCAAAAGCCAGATACTGCCCGCCATGGCCATGACGACGTAGTCCAGCGCCATTACGAACAAGGACACCAGCAATACCGTTCTGCGCCCGTAAGCATCGGACAGATTTCCCAGAATGGGGCCGAAGATGAATTGCATCGCGGCAAACGCAGTACTCAGCACGCCGCCCCAGATCGCGGCATTGGCCAGGGTGCCGCCCTGAACCTCGACAATCAGTTGCGGCATGATCGGCATCACAAGACCAATGCCCATAGCATCGATCATGACGATGCCGAGGATGAAGAAAAACGGCAGACGCATGGGACCTGAACAAATGAGTTGTGAGCGGCACCCTAGTCACGCCCGACGACTGAGGGAAGAGACAGTTCCGCCGGACACCCCATGTCGTTGCGGCAGGTTGCTAGAGTTTGCCCGCCAGTCCGGACAGAAGCTCAGCCAATTCCTGCGGATGTGAAAAAAACGGCGAATGCGAGCTGTCGATTGTACGTCGAAGATTTTCGGGGACGCAGGCGCTCATGTCTGCCTGGTACTCGGTCGGTATCGTGTGGTCGTCGGTTGTTCGGATATAGGCCTTGGGAACTTTGGCAAAGCGTGCGCCGACAGGCAGCGGTGTTTCTTGTGGCAGGATGGCTTGCGGACACAGGCGCGCGTATGCGTATGGCAGGATGTCGTCCGGGCAATCGTGATAAAATAGCTGTGGGATCGCATCCACGGACACGGTATAGGAAAGCCCGTCCGCAGATTTTTCCACTGCGTGCGCAATGGTTTGCCGCGGCCCGAGCCTGCGCATTTCCGCCATCGAAAGACCATCCCGAGGGACATAGGCACACAGGTAAATCAAGGCGCGCATCGCATCCGGGCGCGCCTCGGCCGCTGCGCTGATCGGAAAGCCAGCCCAGGAATGGCCGACGACGATCGTATCGGGTGTACAGGCGTTCAAAATGGCATCGCGGCAAATGTCCAGCGTGACGTCGGCCACCGGCGTGGGGTCTGCACCATGGCTGGGCATGTCGATGGCGCGGGCGGTATGGCCCAGGGCTTCCAAAGCGGGGATCAGGTCGCGCCAGCACCAGGCGCCGTGACACGAGCCATGGACCAACAGGAAGGACGCCATTGTCATTTTCCTTCAGACATGTCCGATTTCGGTCAGAAATCCGGTCAGGATCTCTGCGTATTCCGCGGGATTCTCAACGCAAGGCAAATGTCCTGCGCGGCGGATCAGCCGAAATCGGGATCCGGGAACAAGATCAATCGTTTCCCGCACCAGATCGGGCGGGGTCGATCCGTCTTCGCTGCCCGCAATCCCAAGCGTGGGCAGGCGCAGGCCGCTTGTGGGGGTATAAAAGTCGGTACCGGCAATGGCAGCACAGCAGCCCAGATACCCTTCGACTGGTTGGCTGACCATCATATCGCGCCAGGGCAGGTGATTTTGGGCGCGGCGGAATTCGCGCGAGAACCAACGCTCCATCGTGGCATCGGCCAGAGTCTCGATCCCGCCCTTTCGCACCGCCTGAATACGCTCTTGCCAGATCGAAGGCGTGGCGATCTTGGCAGCGGTGTTCGACAGCACCAGCGCACGAATCTGGTCCATGCGTTTGACCGCCAGCCCCTGCGCGATCATCCCGCCAATCGAGAGACCGACAAAGACGCAATCGCGAACCTGAAGGTGATCCAGCAGCGCCTCGGCATCCCGCACCAAAGCGCCCATCGAATAGGGTGCAGGGGGCACCGAGGATTGCCCGTGCCCACGTTTGTCATACCGGATGACGTGCAGCCCGTCGGGCATGTATGGCAGCACCGCGTCCCAGAGATGCAGGTCGGTTCCCAAGGAATTGGCAAACACAATGGGTGCACCGTCCGTGGGGCCGTCGATGCGATAATTCAGTTTCACGTCGCCCAGATCAGCGATCATCATGACAAAGGTCCTTGTCGTCATGCGGTCCTGATGCAATTTGCACAGCTTTCGCACCCATGTCAGGTCAGGAATTCCAACGCCTTAGCAAATATTCCCGGATCGACATTCCCGCCCGATGTGACGACGATCACGTCGTCGCCTTCGATCTCGTCGCCCCGGAAAAGGGCCGCGGCCAGGGCTACGGCGCCGCCGGGTTCCAACACGACTTTAAGGCGCAGAAAGGCATATGCCATGGCCTGCAATGCCTCGTCTTCGGTGACAGAAAGTCCGGGGCCGCAAAGACGGTGAAGGATCGGAAAGGTGATGTCGCCGGGCTGCGGTGTCAGGATCGCATCGCATATGTTACCCGACGCCGCATTGTTGTTTTGAATGCGACCTGACGCCAAGGATCGTTTGACGTCGTCGAACCCTTCCGGCTCACAGGGGCGCGCCCGCAAATTCGGCGCGTGTTTCTCCAGCGCCAGCGCAATGCCCGAGGTCAAACCTCCGCCGCCGCAACAGATCAGAACATCCGCCTGCGAAACCCCAATTTTCGCTGCCTGCCTGGCGATTTCCAGCCCGGTTGTGCCTTGCCCCGCGATGACCTGCGGTTCGTCATAGGGGCGGATCAGGGTCAGACCACGTTCGGCAGCGATGGCCTCGCCTATTTCCTCCCGTCTTTCATTCGCACGATCGTACAAAACGACTTCGCCGCCCAACGCGCGGGTGTTGTCGATCTTGAGTTGCGGCGCGTCCGACGGCATGACAATGACCGAGGCAATCCCGTGCTTCGCGGCGGCCATCGCAACGCCTTGCGCATGGTTGCCTGATGAATATGCGATCACACCACGCTGGCGTATGCCCTCATCCAGCGCCGAAATGGCCGACCACGCGCCGCGAAACTTGAAACTGCCGGTATGTTGCAGGCATTCCGGTTTGACCCAAATCCGGCGGCCCGCAAGCGTGTCGAGAAAGGGCGACGACAGGATCGGCGTTTCGCGAACGTGTCCTTTCAGCCGCTCTGCGGCGGCTTCGATCATCTCAAATGTGCTCATGCGGCGTTCTTCAATACCTTCTGTATCAGGTCCAGTGATTGGGGTTCGTTCAGGAAAGGAACATGCCCACGATCCGGTACCACGACCGAGATCAGGCCCGGGTGTCGGTGCCGCATCTCGGCCAGAGTGGCCACGCCCAGAACATCGGAATTCGCGCCCCGGATCACACCGGTGGGAATGTCGCGCAAGGCTTCGAAGAACACCCATAGATCAGGGGCTGCCCCGCTTGCAGCTTGTTCAAGAAGCGCCTTGCGCAAGGCTGGATCATATCGCAGCTTCAGCCCATCCTTGCGCATTTCATACTGAAATTCTGCCTGTTTGCGCCAGGTTTCCAGTGGAACACCGGGAAATTGCGGCTCCATTACGTGTTTCAATTCGGCGGCGGCTTCATCATAGGTTTTGGCCGTGGGCTGCGCCCCCACGTAGGCCATTATCTTGGCGATACCTGACGGCTCGATAACTGGCCCCACGTCATTCAGAACTACGGCGGCCAGACGTTCGGAGTGGCTTGCGGCCAGCGCCATGGCGATCAGCCCGCCGCGCGATGTTCCCAGAATGACTGCTTTGGCGATCCCCAGATGATCGAGCAGCTCAATCGCGTCATGGGATTCGCGGAAGACATTGTAGTTCATGAAATCGGGGTCGTATTCCGAACGCCCGCGCCCCCTGTAATCCATGGCGATCATGCGCAGGCCCGAGGCATGTGGCGCAAAAAACGAAAAGTCGCGGCTGTTTCGGGTCAGACCGGCCAGACACAAAAGCGGCGTGCCGGTGCCAGCCTCTTCGAAATAGATGCGCCTGCCGTCCGTTGTCATGAATTCTGACATCAGAGACCTGCCAGCTTGGGAATCGAGGTCAGATCGGACAGCACATGCGCAGGTGTCCAGGGAAGGCGATCCATGGGTTCACCAATCCGATTGACCCATGCGGTCACAAAACCGTACCCGCTGGCCCCGGCAGCGTCCCAGCCGTTCGAACTGACGAACAAGACCTCATCGCGTGCGCAGCCAAACCTGTCTTGCACCAGATCATAGACACGGGCGTGGGGTTTGAAGATGCCGACGCTTTCGACCGACAGAACATTATCCAATACATCGCCGATTCCGGCGGACTTTACGGCTCCGTCCAGCATGGGGGGCGACCCGTTGGACAGGATCGCCGTTTGCAGCCCACCATCCTTGAGGGCTTTCAGCATGGCCGGAACTTCGGGATAGGCCTGCAATTCCCAATAGAGATCAAGCAGACGTTGGCGCAGTTCCGGGTTGCCTTGCAGGCCTGCGGCCTCCAGAGCCCAATCCAGCCCGTCCTGGGTGACGTCCCAGAAATCCGCATGCGCATCCGCCACGGCGCGCAGCCACGTGTATTGCAGCTGTTTCAGACGCCAATGCCCCGCAACTTTGGTCCATTTGTCTTTCAGGGCTTCGAAACCCGGCTCGTCTGCCGCCTGTCGGGCAGCCGCGGCAACATCGAACAATGTTCCGTAGGCGTCGAACACACAGGTCGTGATCGGCATATGGTCCTCCTTAGATTGCGCGCAGGTTGGCACATCGGCGCAGGGGGTGAAAGAGCCGAGGGTTTACAACATTGTGTCAACCTATAGGGTTGGCCGCTTAACCCCTTGGAACGGCCGGAGGCCACGATGACCGAAATCAAACAAGGCGACACGGTTCGCATCCACTACACCGGGACGTTGCTGGACGGCAAAGTCTTTGACAGCTCGGACGGGCGTGATCCGCTGGAATTCGTGGTCGGGTCGGGCCAGATCATCCCGGGTCTGGACCGTGCCATGCCGGGCCTGTCCACCGGGGACAAGACGCGGGTCGAGATTGCCTGCACCGACGCCTACGGCCCGATCAACCCGGCGATGCGTCAGGAAATTCCCCGTGAAGGCATTCCAGACGACATCCCCCTGGATCCAGGGACACAGTTGCAGATGCAAACGCCAGAAGGTCAGGCCGTGCCTGTAACGGTTGTGGATTCAAACGAAGCCACTGTTACCCTGGATGCAAATCATCCGCTGGCAGGGCAGGATCTGGTTTTCGAGATCGAAGTCGTTTCAGTCAACTGAGACATGGTTCGGGCCGGATGTCCGGCCCGGATCTCACCCTATCAGAGCGTGAAACGCGGCCCGCACCTGTGGCTGCGTAAAGAAGACAAATACCAGCAACAGCGAAGTCAACGTAAGCAATAGCACCCTGGCCCGTTGGCTGAGAAAGCCGGGCTTTCGCCTGCTTTGCGTCACGCGTGCATTATTTGCAATGATTTGGTCAAGTTTGCTCATATCGATTACCTGCCGCTTAATGATGGTAAAATCTGGGCAGCGGCAGGGAAAGATATGGTCACATGGATTCGGGTTGAGGCATGCCCAGAACGTGGAAACCACCGTCAACGCGGATGATCTCACCCGTCGTGCAGGCACCGGCATCTGACGTCAGGTACACAGCCGTTCCGCCGACAGCTTCAAGTGTGGCGTTAGAGCGCATCGGTGCATTCTGATCGCAGAATTTGTAGGTTTTGCGTGCGCCGCCGATGGCTGCACCGGCGAGGGTTCTCATCGGCCCCGGGGAAATCGCATTCACGCGGATGCCATCGGGGCCAAGATCGTTGGCCAGATAGCGCGTTGCTGATTCCAGCGCAGCCTTTGCGACACCCATCACGTTGTAGTTGGGCACAACCCGGTTGGAACCCTGATAAGTCAGGGTCAACAGGGAACCGCCATTGTCTTTCATCATCGGATAGGCGCGGCGCGCGACCTCGATGAAGGAATAGGCCGAAACATCCATCGAATGCTTGAAATTGGCCCGTGTGGTATTCAGGAACCGACCTGTCAGCTCGGACTTATCCGAATAGGCGATAGCATGGACCACGAAATCTATGGTGGGCCAACGTTCGGCCAACTCGCCAAAAGCGCGATCCAGAGACTCGTCGTCGGTGACATCCGCATCGACCATGAAATCGCTGCCCAGGCTCTGAGCCAACGGCTCCAGCCGTTTTCCGAATGCCTCGCCCTGATAGGTGAATGCCAGTTCGGCGCCAGCCTCGTGCATGGCCTTGGCAATGCCCCACGCAATCGAGCGGTCATTGGCCACGCCCATGATCAGGCCGCGTTTACCTTTGAGAAGATCCGACATTACTTTCACCCGTTATACTTTGAAAGAACCATGGACCCGTTTGTGCCGCCAAAGCCGAAGCTGTTGGTCATGACACTGTCTAGTCCTGCGTTTTCAACCACTTGAGTTGCAATTTCACCGGGCTGAATGCCTTCGGCAAGCGTGTCGACATTGATCGATGGTGTAATGAAATCATTTTCCAGCATCAGCAGGCAGAAAATAGTTTCAAGCGCGCCCGCCGCGCCCTGAGCGTGGCCTGTCATCGACTTTGTCGAGGAGATGGGGGGTACGTTGCCTTCGCCAAAGATGCGGCGCACTGCCTCTACCTCACCCACATCGCCGACGGGGGTCGAGGTGCCGTGGGCATTGATATAGCCGACCTTGCGCCCCTCGGGCAGGGTACTCAGAGCAAGTCTCATCGCGCGCTCGCCGCCCTCACCTGAAGGAGCAACCATGTCGTGGCCGTCTGAAGTTGCGGCATAACCCGTAACTTCAGCATAAATCTTGGCGCCGCGGGCCAGGGCGTGGTCCAGCTCTTCCAGAACAACGATTCCACCGCCGCCCGAAATCACGAAACCATCGCGGTTTTCGTCGAACGCGCGCGAGGCTTTATCGGGTGTGTCATTATATTTCGACGACATCGCGCCCATTGCATCGAACAGGCAGGAAAGCGTCCAGTCCAGTTCTTCACCGCCGCCGGCGAACATCACGTCCTGTTTGCCAAGCATGATCTGTTCGGCCGCGTTGCCGATGCAATGCAGCGAGGTCGAGCAGGCCGACGTGATCGAATAGTTGATGCCCTTGATCTTGAACGCGGTCGCCAGATTGGCCGAGATCGTCGAGCACATGCATTTCGGCACGGCAAACGGCCCGATGCGCTTGGTCGCGCCCGTCTTCAGAACAGTCTGATGCGCCGTCAGCATCGCGCTGGTCGATGGTCCGCCAGAGCCAGCAACAAGCCCGGTGCGCGGATTGACGATCTGGTCTTCGGTCAGACCAGAATCGGCAATCGCCTGGCTCATGGCGATATGTGCATAGGCCGCCCCTGGACCCATGAAGCGCAATGTGCGCTTGTCCACATGCTGGGCCACGTCGATCTTGAGCGTTCCTGCGATCTGGCTGCGAAAACCATGTTCCGCCATCTGTTCGCTGGCCACGATCCCGGATTTACCTGCTTTGAGCGAGGTCAGTACCTCTTCGGCATTGTTCCCGATCGAGGACACAACCCCCAGACCGGTGACGACTACTCGACGCATGTGCGCACTCCTTGTTTCAGACCGTTCAGGCTCAGGCCTCGGACAGAACGACCTTCATGTCCTTGACATCATAAATCATCTCGCCATCGGCTTCGACAATGCCATCCGCCACACCCATTGTCAGGCGGCGCGTTTGAATCGCTTTTTTGAAATCGATTTTATACGTCAGCATCTTGCGGCCCGGGCGCACCATGCCGGTCAGCTTTACTTCGCCGACGCCAACGGCCATGCCGCGCCCCTGCCATCCACGCCAGCCAAGGTTGAAACCGGTCAGTTGCCAAAGCCCGTCCAGCCCCAGACAGCCCGGCATGATCGGGTTGCCCGGAAAGTGGCACTCAAAAAACCAAAGGTCGGGTGTGATGTCGAATTCGGCCAACACATGGCCTTTGCCGTGCAGGCCGCCATCGGCAGAGATGTCGGTGATCCGGTCCATCATCAGCATCGGTGGGGCGGGCAATTGTGCGTTGCCGGGGCCAAATAACTCACCGCGAGCGCATTTCAGCAGATCATCTTTGTCAAAACTGCTAGGGAACTGGGCCATTCTGCCACCTTTCCTGCCGGGGGTCTGTCTTTACATCTGGCTTCGTCTAACACCCGTTTGCAAGGTCCTGCAAGAGCGGCGCGCCACATCATGTTGTGTTGGTTCTTATCTTGCGAATGAATTTCATTTGTAATTGCCGGTGATGCGCCCCTATATATAAAGGCAGCAATAACGGGTATCGGATCAATGACACCTCAGAGCCGCGAAATCGCAACAGGTTGGCTGGTGAATGCGGGCTTGCGACCTACGCGTCAGCGCGTGGCGCTGGCCGAACTTCTGGTGGGCGACGGCCGCCATCGCCATGTCACCGCAGAAAGCCTTTTTGACTCGGCAAAGGCGAACGGGGATGCGGTGTCTCTGGCAACGGTCTACAACACTCTGCGCGCTTTTTGCGATGCGGGTGTGCTGCAAGAAATCACAGTGGACGGATCGAAAAGCTATTTCGACACGAACACGCATGATCATCCCCATTTTTACTGGGAAGACGACGCAAGGCTAAGTGATGCGCCGTCGGATCAGCTGGTCATTCAGCGCCTTCCCGAGGCGCCGGAAGGTGTCGAAATCGCATCTGTCGATGTCGTCATTCGCTTGCGCAAGAAGTAACAGACCTTAAACGCCTGTCAGCCCGGCCACCAAAACACGTTCGGCCTTTTCAATGACCGTGTCAGAGGGCCCTGTGCCGTGCCGTGCCAGAACGACGGATTCTGCTGTGTCCGGATTGGCAATCAGTACGCTGACCAGATGCTTGTTGTCATAGCTGACGCTGCTGGGTGGGCTGGTATAGCTGATCCCGATTCCCTCACCATGGGCGGCAAGGCTGCGTTGAATCTCAAGGGATGCGGCCCGGTGCGCGACGGTAGGGCGCAGCCCGTTTTGCCGGAACAGGCCGAGAATGTGTTGGGCTGACAATCCTTCCGAAGACAGAATCAACGGATAACCTTCCAGCGCTGCAAGGGTGGCTTCCGTGGTTGTCGCCAATGGATGATCCGGGGACATCAACGCCTTCGGCCTGCTGTCGAACAGCTTTGTACGGGCGAACCCCGCATCCATGGTCAGATCGTATGTGATTGCAATGTCAATCTGGCCATCGATCAATCCATTCAGCAGCCCTTCGAAGGACCCGGCCACGTATGTAAGGTTGATATCGGTGAACGTGTCGCGGAGAAGTTGCAGGGCCGGGGCCAAAAGGAAGGGGGCAAGGTCCGTAAAGCAGCCCAATCTCAGCCGAGAGGTGCCCGGCGCAGAGGTAACGGACGTTTCGATTCGCGCAGCATTTTTCAGCAAGACCTCGGCCTGGTCTATGAACGTACGTCCCTGGGGTGTCAGTGCCATGGCTGCGCCTCGGCGGCGAACGAACAGCGGATACCCCAAATGGGCTTCAACGCGCGTCAGCGCAATGGACAAGGCTGGTTGCGAAACATTGAGATGCTGGGCTGCCGCCGACAAACTGCCGTGACGCCCGACTGCACAGACATATTCATATTGGCGCAGCGAAATATATAACATGAGCTTAATAATAACTTCGAAAGATATGATTTGAACAGAATACATTTTTCCGGGCAAAAACAAAAAAACTTCAGGAGCTTCCGATGCCACACCCTCTTGTTTCTCAGCAGATGATCGACACTTATCAGGCCGACGGTGTCGTACTGGTCAAAGGGCTGTTTGCGGATCACGTGGATCAACTGCGCGATGGTGTGGCCGTGAATATGGCCGATCCCGGTCCCTATGCCTCGGAAAACAAGAAGGCGGGTGAAACAGGTCGTTTCTTTGATGATTACTGCAATTGGACTCGGATTCCGCAGTTCCGCGACGTGATCGAGACGTCTCCCGCAGCTGAGGTTGCCGCGGATCTGATGCAATCGAGACGCGTTCAGATGTTTCACGATCACGTGCTGGTCAAGGAACCCGGTACGTCGATGGCGACACCGTGGCATCAGGACGGCCCATATTATTTCGTCGAGGGTCAGCAGACGATCAGCTTCTGGTCTCCGCTTGATCCGGTCAGGCAGGCGACGCTGCGGTGTGTCGCCGGGTCGCACCGGTGGGAGAAAGAAGTTCTGCCGACACGATGGGTCTCCGAGGACGGCTTTTTCCCGGATGAAGGTCAGTACATTCCTGTGCCGGATCCGGATGCCGAAGGTATGAAGATCGTCGAATTCGAGATGGAGCCCGGCGATGCCGTCGCTTTCAACTATCGCACGCTGCACGGTGCGCGCGGAAACCAGTCGGACAGCCGTCGCCGCGCCTTTTCACTGCGGCTGGTGGGCGACGATGCCCGGTATGTAGAGCGCCCCGGCCGAACCTCGCCCCCGTTTCCCGGTCATGACATGACGCCGGGACAGCGCCTGCGCGAGGATTGGTTTCCGATCTTGTTGCAGCGCCAGGCCGGCTCAGAACCACTGACCTGATTCGATCAGCCCGAGATCCAGCAGCTGGCGGGACTGCCATTCAAACGGCACCGAGTTGCGCCAGCGAAAGCTTCGGATGTCAAAGGTTGACCCTGCATTGGATTTCAGAGCCTTCGCGGCACGGAAGGAACAAATGGCGGCCGTCAGGTTGTGATGCCAGGGACAGGAATAGGTATTGTATTCCGGTTCGTTGAAGGTGTGATCGGGTCTCAGCACCAGGTTTTTTTGCGCTTTGAACAATGCGATGCGGTCGATCCTGCGACGTTCGTAGGGGATGTGGTCCTCGAACCGCCATCGCAACCCACCGGAAAGATCCACCTGACGGTCCAGCGGTTGGCCGCTTGGGTCGTGGCGGGTATGGGCATAATAGCCAACACTGTCGAACATGGCCTGATCCGGGGCCACGCCATTGGGATGTGCGGTCAGATCCTCGGCGTATAGGTCAACGACATAGCTGAGCATCGCATTGCGACGCTCTTCACCATGAAAGACAAGCATCTCGCCCACGCTGCGCGTTTCGCAGTAGGGAAAGAATAGGTATTCGGCGTTGTAGCAATAATACATCCAGATGCCGGGTGCGGCCTGAATGATCCTGTTTATGGTTTCGAACACGACCAGCCGGGGAACACATTTCAAATTGATCCGATGCACCTTGGCGGACAGGTCCTCTGTCAGGTGAAACTCGTCCGGGGCAAAGACGATCACGGATTTGAAGCCGAGCCTTAGATGATGGTGCAGCGTGCTGGCCAGCTCCACGTCGTCCTCGGCAAAAATCAATGCTACGGGGCCTTTGGACAGTGCGGCCTGTCCCGATTTCAGGAAATGGTCGAGGGAATCGTACGTCATCGGGTGCTTTTTGGTCCGGCCTTGCTGGAAAGTCCTGCCAAATTCGGGTAATTGCGCCCGCATTGCAAGCGGCGTTCGAAGCGTATAGATGACGCCGATCCAGCGAATGCAAAGGCCCGTCCCATGTCCGAACCGAAGAAGCTGTTTATCAAGACTTATGGCTGTCAGATGAACGTCTATGACAGTGAACGCATGTCCGAGGCGCTGGGCGGGCAGGGCTATGTCGAAACCAAAACGCCTGACGATGCCGACATGATTCTGCTGAACACTTGTCACATCCGCGAAAAAGCGGCTGAGAAAGTGTATTCGGAACTCGGTCGCTTCAAGGGTCTGAAGGCCGAAAAGCCTGACCTGAAGATCGGTGTGGCAGGCTGTGTTGCGCAGGCCGAAGGTGAAGAAATCATGCGCCGCCAGCCGCTGGTCGATCTGGTCGTCGGTCCGCAAAGCTATCACCGTCTGCCCGAGATGGAGGCCAGGACCCGTGCGGGCGAAAAGGCGCTGGACACCGATTTCCCCGAGGAAGACAAGTTCGAAAAACTGAAAAACCGTCCCAAGGCCAAACGCGGCCCGACGGCGTTTCTGACCGTTCAGGAAGGGTGCGACAAGTTCTGCGCCTTCTGCGTGGTGCCTTATACGCGTGGGGCCGAAGTCAGCCGCCCCGCGGATCGCATCATCCGCGAAGCCCATGATCTGGTTGAACGCGGCGTGCGCGAGATCACGCTGCTAGGTCAGAACGTGAACGCCTATCACGGGGCCGGCCCCGACGGAGACATGACCCTGGCCGGGCTGATCTGGGAACTGAACAAGGTTGACGGGCTGGAACGTATTCGTTTCACCACGTCGCACCCCAATGACATGGCCGACGACCTGATCGAGGCGCATGGCAGCTGTGAGAAATTGATGCCATATCTGCACCTGCCGGTTCAGTCGGGCTCGGACCGTATCCTCAAGCGAATGAATCGCAGCCACACGGCAGAAAGCTATCTGCGCCTGATCGAGCGCATTCGTGCGGCGCGCCCGGATATCGTAATGTCAGGGGATTTCATCGTCGGCTTCCCCGAAGAAACCGAAGAGGACTTTCAGGCAACGTTGGATTTGGTTGAAGAGGTCAAATACGGCTACGCCTATTCCTTCAAGTATTCCACACGCCCGGGAACACCGGCGGCTGAACGGGCTCAGGTTGATTCGGCTGCGGCGGATGATCGATTGCAGCGCCTTCAGGCCCTTATCACGCGGCACCAAAGGGAAATTCAGGACGGTATGGTCGGTCGTACAGTCCGCGTTTTGTTTGAAAAACCGGGTCGCCTGCCGGGCCAGATGGTCGGAAAATCCGAGTATCTGCACTCGGTGCATGTGAAAGGGCCCGAGATTGCCGTTGGTGATCTGAAAGAGGTCCAGATCACCGACTCGGGCGCCAATTCTTTGGCGGGTGAGCTGCTCTGAGTCGGTAAGATTCCGCCGTTCAGACACCATAGTTGGTGTTTGTTTCGAAAATTTACCCTTGATTTATTGCTTGGAACTATGCTCGGAGAGGAGCCATGTTTTTTCAGGCGCCGTGTTTGCGTCAAAAAAACGATTATTCGCCGATCCCGAGATCGGAGTGATGGAGGTACGAGTGCCAATCTTGAACAGCTTCAGGACCCTGAGCCTAGTGAAAACCTTGCCTTTGGCCTCAGTTGTCACTTTTTTTGCCAGCGCGACGATTGCCGGAGACCTGAAGAGCACGACAACCGATCCTGTCGTTATCAGCCCCAAGAAGTTCAGCAGTGACGTCAGTGCATTTTATCTGGGGATTGCTGGCGGCTACGCCTCAGGCTGGGACGATCGATTTGGTCTGAGAACACCCGCCGGACTGTTTGATATTGGCGACCTGAACGTATCCGGGGCATACGGTGGCTTTCGTGGTGGTTGGCGTGGTGTTCTGCCTTCAAGGTGGGGGCGTGATTTCGTTTATGGTTTTGAAGTCAGTTATGATTTCGGATCCTTGGACGATAGTGTCAGAACCCAGATCGGCGGTTCGAACGTTGAGGGTGGGGCAGAGATATCTGACGTTTTGTCCCTCAAATATCGAAGCGGCCTGACAAGCCGAAACGGTCGAGTTCTGTACTTTTTCAGCGTCGGTTACCTGTGGGGCGATGTTGAAACAACCAACAGCATCACATCCGGAACTACAGTACAGAGCTTTTCGGCATCGGATCGGCGGGGCGGATATACCGCAAGCATCGGTGCCGAACACAAGCTGACAGACAATTGGTCGGTCACCGGCGAATACGAATACGTCCAGTTCAAATCTGAAGACGTTCAATTCGGTTCGGGCTTTTCCACGAAGTCCACACCGAAATACGGCGGCTTGAGATTCGGGCTGAACTATACGTTCTGATGCGCGTCTGACAGGCTTTTTTCTTTTGTATGGTCGGCGCTTTTGTCATCCGTGGGCTTATTTTTGAAACTGTGGCTTGCGCCCACCGAGATTTGTTGTCTACGCTCGGGGAGAACTGCCAAGACAGGAGAACGGATTGGCCATCGGTGCCCTGACCCCACCGCAAGACGAAATGCCCCAACGCGAGGCGTTTTTAGAGTTTCCCGACAACCGATTGTTGATTGACCTGTGCGGCGAATACGACCGCAACCTGACCGACATCGAAAGCAAGCTTTCCGTCCAGATCGTGCGCCGCGGCAATCAGCTTGTCGTGATGGGCGATGAAGACGCCCAGAAGCAGGCTATTGAGGTGCTTCAATCGCTTTACGCGCGATTGGAAGGCGGGCGCGAGGTCGAGGCCGCGGACGTGGACCGAGAACTGCGGATGGGTGGTTCGGAACAGGGGACCGGCAGCCGCGACGGCGATCAGTTGGAAATGTTCAAGGGCGGTTCAGTCGAAATCAAAACCCGCAAGAAACTGGTGGAACCGCGCACGGACGCCCAGAAGGCTTATGTGCAGTCACTGTTTCAAAATGAGCTTGCATTTGGCATCGGGCCAGCTGGCACGGGGAAAACCTATCTGGCTGTCGCCGTGGGCGTGTCGATGTTCATTGGCGGGCATGTGGATCGAATCATCCTCAGCCGCCCGGCGGTCGAGGCGGGTGAAAAACTGGGCTATCTGCCCGGTGACATGAAGGACAAGGTCGATCCCTACATGCAGCCGCTGTACGACGCGCTGAATGATTTTCTGCCCGGCAAGCAGCTGGCCAAGCTGATGGAGGAAAAGCGAATCGAAATAGCGCCGCTGGCGTTCATGCGTGGACGCACGTTGGCCAATGCTTTTGTAGTGCTGGACGAGGCACAGAACGCCACGACCATGCAGATGAAGATGTTCCTGACTCGTCTGGGCGAAGGCAGCCGCATGGTAATCACCGGCGACAGGTCTCAAGTGGATTTACCACGCGGCGTTCAGTCGGGTTTGCAGGATGCGGAAAGACTGTTGAAAACGATCCCCAACATCAGTTTCAACTATTTCACGTCCAAGGACGTGGTTCGCCACCCGCTTGTGGCCGCGATCATCGAAGCGTATGAGGCGGATGCGGGCCGCGAAACCAGTTGATTGCAAGGCTCATTCACAGGGCTGTTGTGCGATAAGATGAATCTGGAACTCACTGTCGAAGACGACCGGTGGCAAGGGCTTGAAGCTTTGTCGCGGCAAGCGATATCCGCCGTCCTGTCCCATGCGGAACTGGACCCTGAGCTTTGCGAGATCAGCGTTCTGGGATGCGATGATGCGCGCATTTCGGAGCTGAACGCCGAGTTTCGCGGCAAACCAGCCGCCACCAATGTTCTGAGCTGGCCGGTAGAAGATTTGGCCCCGGACGAAGCCGGGCAAGCGCCCCATCCGCCAAAGCCGGATTTCACCGGTGAAATTCCTTTGGGTGATATTGCGATTTCCTTCGACACCTGCGCGCGTGAGGCGGATGAGGCGGGCAAGGACATTGATGATCACGTCATCCATTTGCTTGTTCACGGAACGTTGCATTTGCTGGGATATGATCACATTCGTGACCCCGATGCCGCTTTGATGGAAGGGATTGAGGTCGAGATACTTGGCAAATTGGGTATCGATGACCCATATAAGGTATAAGGTGGGTCATGTGACCCGATCAGTTGGAACAAGGTAATGGGCGAAACAGACGGCAGTTCTAGGGCAGCGCAAAGCGCGCAACCTCAGGACAGCGGCAACGATACAGAAGAGAAAAGCGGGTTTATTTCCCGAATTTTCGACGCGTTTTCGGGTCATGAGACTCAGCAAAACCCGGTGATGAATGGGCAGAGCGCAGCGGCAGCTAGGCCTCACGGGATGATGAACCTGCGCCGGATGCGCGTCGAAGACGTGGCCATTCCAACGGCCGAGATCATCGCGGTTCCTTCTACCATCACCAAGGATGAACTGGCCGACGTGTTCCGGGACAGTGGGTTGTCCAGAATCCCGGTTTATGAAGGAACGCTGGATACGCCGTTGGGCTTTGTTCACCTCAAGGATTTCGCACTGACCCATGGTTTCAACGGCGGTGCAGACAAGTTTGACCTGAAATCCATGTTGCGCACGCTTTTGTTTGTGCCGCCTTCAATGCCGATCGGTGTCCTGCTGACCAAGATGCAGACCGAACGTCGCCATATGGCGTTGGTGATTGATGAATATGGCGGCGTCGACGGGCTGCTGACGATCGAAGACTTGATCGAGCAGGTCGTGGGTGAGATCGCGGACGAACACGATGCAGACGAAGATCAGCTTTGGGTGCAGGAAAAGCCGGGCTGTTACGTTGTGCAGGCACGTGTGCCGCTTGAGGACTTCGAAGCCGAGATCGGCAGATCCTTGACCAGCCACGAGGATGTGGATGAAGAAGACATCGACACGCTGGGGGGGCTGGTGTTCATGCTGTCCGGGCGTGTTCCGGCACGGGGTGAGGTCGTGATCCATCCGGAAGGGCCGGAATTCGAAGTGATTGAAGCCGACCCGCGACGCATCAAACGGTTGCGCGTCATGCTGCCGGACGTCTCTGCATGACGCCTGTCAGGGGCTGGCCGTTATCGTTGAGATTGTTTGCCGCCGCCGCACTGGGCGCCTTCGGCGCTTTTGGTCAGGCACCGCATGGGTATTGGGGCGCTACTGTTGTTGCACTGGTTTTGATCGTTCCGGTGTTCCTCGCCAGTGAAACTCGTGCTCGCGCGGGGTGGATCGGCTGGTTCTTCGCCACCGGCTATTTTGCCCATGCGCTCAGCTGGATCATCGAGCCCTTCCAAGTGGATGCAGAGCGCCACGCCTGGATGGCACCGTTTGCGCTGGTGTTTATGGCCGGCGGGCTCGCCCAGTTCTGGGCGGTTGCGTTTCGACTGGCGCGGCATGTTGGCGCGACCGCCATGCAGCAAGGCGTTTTGCTGATCGCAACGCTGTCGCTGGCCGAACTGGCACGGGGATACGTGCTGACCGGCTTCCCCTGGGGCGGAGTGGCGCAAATCTGGGTGAATACGCCCGTGGCGCAATTGCTGTCTCTGGTAGGGCCGTATGGCCTGAATGCGCTGACATTTGCCGTGGCGTTTCCGATAGGGGCGGCACTGGTTCAGGAAAGACGCTTGCGGGCACTGCTCCGTCCACTGGGATTTACAGCTGCGGCGGCGGCGCTGGCAGCTGGCTATGCGTCGATGCGGCCAACGGTTCAGGAAGGCCCGCACACAGTTCGTGTTGTTCAGCCCAACGCGCCGCAGCACCAAAAGTGGGACCCGGCATATGCGCCCTTGTTCTTTGCCCGTCAGATTGAATATTCCGCCGCTTTGCCCAGACCGGACCTGATCGTCTGGCCCGAGACCGCAGTTCCAGCCTGGCTGGGCAGCGCGCAACCGTATTTGACGGCCATTGCGGATGCCGCTCAGGGGACGCCCGTGGTTTTGGGGATCCAGCGCGGAGACGGCCCTAGGATTTTCAACTCGATGGTCTATCTGGATGAAGCCGGGCAGCAGGGCGGTCTGTATGACAAACACCATCTGGCCCCGTTTGGAGAATATGTGCCTTTTGGCGAGTTGATGGGCCGTTTTGGGATTTATGGGATGGCGGCCACAACGGGGCATGGATTCAGCGCAGGGCCGGGGCCCGAGCTCTTGGGCCTTGGCAAATTGGGAAGGGCGCTGCCTCTGATCTGTTACGAAGCCGTGTTCCCGCAGGATGTGAACGGGGCGGCGGGTCGGGCGGACTTTCTGTTGCAGATCACCAATGACGCGTGGTTCGGAACGCGTTCGGGACCGTTTCAGCATCTGGCACAGGCCCGAATGAGGGCAATTGAACAGGGTCTGCCGATGATCCGTTCGGCCAATACCGGCATATCGGCCATGATTAACCCATTGGGTCAGGTCACGGCCTCATTGGCGCTGGGCAAGGCGGGTTACGTGGATGCGATCCTGCCGCAGCCACATCAGCCAACAGTTTATTCCCGCATCGGGGACAGCCCTGTTCTTGGGCTGCTATTGTTTCTTGCTGCATTGGCGTGGTTCAACATCCGTCGTCTGACCAAATAATTTAAGATTGACCCCATCTTTAAGCGAGCGTATGCGTCTGTGACCTGTCACAACGGCTTCCTGGCGTGGCGGAGAAACCCCTAATGGAGCGCATTTATGTCCCGACAGAACTATACATTTACTTCGGAATCCGTTTCCGAAGGGCATCCCGACAAGGTCTGTGACCGCATCTCGGATGCTGTCCTTGATGCATTTCTCAATGAAGAACCAGAAGCCCGTGTGGCCTGCGAAACTTTCGCCACGACCAACCGGGTTGTGATCGGTGGCGAAGTAGGTCTGTCTGATCAAGACAAGCTGCACGACTACATGGGTCGCATCGAACAGATCGCCCGCGACTGTGTCAAAGACATCGGTTACGAGCAGGACAAGTTTCACCACGAAACCGTCGAAGTAACCAACTTGCTGCACGAACAATCCGCCCATATCGCTCAGGGCGTTGACGCTGCGGACGACAAGGACGAAGGAGCCGGCGACCAGGGCATCATGTTCGGTTATGCCACGACTGAAACTCCGGCGCTGATGCCCGCACCGATCCAGTATTCGCACGCTATCTTGCGGCGACTGGCGGAAGTACGCAAGAATGGTACCGAACCTGCTTTGGGCCCCGACGCAAAGTCGCAGCTGTCAGTCGTTTATCGCGACGGCAAGCCGGTCGGCGTCAGCTCGATCGTTCTGTCTACGCAGCATCTGGATGAAGCGTTGTCTTCGGATGATATCCGCGCCATCGTCGAGCCTTATATCCGCGAAACCCTGCCTGACGGCTGGCTGTCGGCCGAAACCGAATGGCACGTCAACCCGACCGGCAAATTCGTTATCGGCGGACCGGATGGTGACGCGGGCCTGACCGGGCGCAAGATCATCGTGGATACCTATGGCGGAGCGGCCCCTCATGGCGGCGGCGCGTTTTCGGGCAAAGACCCGACCAAGGTTGACCGCTCGGCAGCATACGCAGCACGCTATCTGGCCAAAAACGTCGTGGCGGCGGGCATGGCCGAACGCTGCACGATTCAGCTGAGCTATGCGATTGGCGTGTCCAAGCCGCTGTCGATCTATGCCGACACGCACGGAACCGGCCAATTGGCGGATGCGGTTATCGAAAAAGCTGTGGGTGAGGTCATGGATCTGACACCGCGCGGCATTCGCCAGCATCTGCAACTGAACAAACCGATCTATCAGCGCACAGCTGCTTACGGCCACTTTGGTCGCCAGCCGAGCGATGATGGGGGTTTCAGCTGGGAGCGCACCGATCTGGTCGATGCGTTGAAAGCCGCAGTCTGATCTGAACAACACAAAGCGCGCCTTGGAGGGCGCGCTTTTTCCTTGTGCGTACCGCGCGCCCTTGCAACGTTCTCTGGCGCGCAGTATGGCGACCGCCATGAGCACCGAGACCCCACAACGCCCGCGCAGAAACTTCTATGGCCGCTTCAAGGGCAAGACCCTGAAGCCCAGCCAAAAGACCTATCTGAACGAAGATCTGGCGGCTTTGTCGCCCGGTGCGGTGGATTGGGATACAAACCCCGAACGCAGGCCGTTGGACCTGAACGCGTTGTTCGGCGGCAAGCCGGTCTGGCTGGAAGTCGGCTTTGGCGGTGGCGAACACCTGGTTCATCAGGCGCAAAGCAACCCCGACATCGGCATCATCGGGGCCGAGCCCTATATCAACGGTGTTGCCATGCTGCTGGGCAAAATTCGGCAGGCGGGGGTTGATAACCTTGCTGTGCATCCCGGCGATGCCCGAGACCTGTTCGACGTGCTGCCAGAGGCCAGCATATCGCGCGCCTTCCTTCTGTATCCTGACCCGTGGCCCAAAACCCGGCATCATCGTCGCCGTTTCGTGACGCCGGAACATCTTGAACCCTTGGCAAAGGTCTTGAAGCCTGGATCGATCTTCCGAGTCGCCACGGACATCCCCGACTATGTGCGGCAGACACTCGAGGAAGTCCCCCGCGCCGGGTTCGAGTGGCTGGCCGAGCGCCCCGCAGATTGGCGCGAGCCGTGGGACGACTGGATTTCCACACGCTACGAGCAGAAAGCCTTGCGTGAAGGTCGCACGCCCCATTACCTGACCTTCCGCCGCAATGACTGATTGCCGCTGGACCAACCGGTGCCAATTCGCTAATCGGCTTGAGCACTGATAGCGCAAAAGGAGCCCCCATGTCCGGACACGGAACGCCCATCTCGATGACTTCGCATCCCTGCGGCCCGCTGACCGGCACGGCAGAGGTGCCGGGCGACAAGTCGATTTCGCACCGGTCGTTGATCCTTGGCGCGATGGCTGTGGGCGAGACCAGGATCTCGGGGTTGCTCGAAGGTGAGGACGTCTTGGACACCGCAAAGGCAATGCGGGCCTTCGGGGCAGAAGTCACAGATCATGGCGGCGGCGAATGGACCGTGCATGGCGTGGGCGTGGGCGGGTTTGCCGAACCGGATCAGGTGATTGACTGCGGCAATTCCGGCACCGGAGTCCGGCTGATCATGGGTGCCATGGCGACCTCGCCGATTACGGCAACCTTTACCGGCGATGCCAGCCTGAACAAACGCCCCATGGCGCGGGTAACGGATCCGCTTGCGTTGTTTGGTGCGCAGGCCGTTGGCCGCTCGGGGGGGCGTTTGCCCATGACGATCGTCGGTGCGGCAGACCCGACTCCGGTCCGGTACGAAGTTCCGGTGCCCTCGGCGCAGGTGAAATCAGCGGTTCTGCTTGCGGGGCTGAATGCCCCCGGTAAAACCGTGGTTATCGAGAAAGAGGCAACTCGCGATCATTCCGAGCGGATGTTGTCCGGTTTCGGTGCCGAAATTACCGTGGAAGACACTGTTGAAGGCCGGGTCATCACTTTGACGGGGCGCCCGGAATTGAAGCCGCAAGTCATCGCCGTTCCACGCGACCCGTCCAGCGCGGCCTTCCCGGTTTGCGCGGCGCTGATCACGCCCGGTTCGGACGTTCTGGTGCCGGGTATCGGCCTGAACCCCACGCGCGCGGGCCTGTTCACGACGCTGCGCGAGATGGGCGCCGACCTGACCTATGAAAACGAGCGCGAAGAGGGCGGCGAGCCGGTTGCCGATCTGCGCGCGAAATACTCGCCAGACATGAAGGGTATTGACGTACCGCCTGAACGCGCGGCCTCGATGATCGACGAATACCCCGTTTTGTCCGTGGTTGCCGCAAACGCCACGGGCACCACGATGATGGGCGGAGTGAAGGAACTCCGGGTGAAGGAAAGCGACCGCATCGATGCCATGGCACGCGGTCTGCGCGCCAACGGCGTCACGGTCAACGAGGGTGACGACTGGTGGTCGGTCGAAGGGTTGGGTATCGGCAAGGTTCCGGGCGGCGGGACGTGCGAAAGCTTCCTGGATCACCGCATTGCCATGTCCTTCATGGTGATGGGCATGGGCGCGCAGAACCCGGTAAGCGTGGATGATGGTAGTCCGATCGCGACATCCTTCCCGATTTTTGAACCGTTGATGGCGTTGCTTGGTGCAAAGGTAGAGCGCAGGTGAGCTTCACTGTCGCCATTGACGGACCTGCGGCTGCGGGCAAGGGCACGATCTCCAAGGCCGTTGCGGCGCATTTCGGGTTCGCGCATCTGGACACCGGCTTGCTGTATCGCGCCGTTGGGCGGCGTACTCTTGAAGGGTTTGGCGCGCTTGAAGCAGCGCAGGCCCTGACCGCCGAAGAGCTTGAGCAGGGTGATCTGCGCACGGCTGAAATCGCGAAGGCCGCATCCAAAGTGGCGGTGATCCCCGAGGTTCGCGCCGCCTTGGTGGATTTTCAGCGCGCCTTTGCCCGAAGTTCGGGCGGGGCCGTCTTGGATGGGCGCGACATCGGGACGGTGATTTGTCCCAATGCCGAGGTGAAGCTGTTTGTAACGGCCAGCCCAGAGGTGCGAGCCGAACGCCGGTTTCTGGAGCTTAGCGCAAAAGGTGCTGACGTGACGCGCGAACAGGTTCTGGCAGATGTCAAAGAGCGGGATGCACGCGACGCAGAGCGCAGCGCTGCGCCGATGAAGCCAGCTGAGGATGCAGTGCAACTGGACACGACAGACCTCAGTATCGAGGCTGCATTGGCCAAAGCGCTTGAAATCATCAGCGCAAAACTGCCCGCGACGCGCTGACGTCGCAGGCAGGGGCGGCATTTACAGCTTGCCTACGGCGATGCTCTTGATATTGGCCCACTGTTCGTCCGCCGTTTTTGCGGTGGCGGGAACGTCCTTCAGGAAGGCCGCGCGGGTTTCGGCGTTCAGGAACAGGTACAGTTTTCCATCTGCAACCAGGTACTGATCCGGGTCTCCGTCGAACTTCTTGCCGACCGATACGCCGAATGAACAGAACCCACCATGCTGCGGCAAGTAGGCCTCCGGGTTTGCTTCGAACGCCTCGAGGTTGGCGGCGGTGGTGAAGTAATAGGACGCGCCGTCATAGGTTGCCGAGTGGGTGGCGAAGCCTTCGACCGGGTTGCCATCATTGACCAAAGCAACCAGATCGACCCCATGTGCGGCAAGCGGGGCACCTGCGGCTGAGATGCCGTTCGACACGTTGATTTCGTCCGCGGCAAAAGCCGGAGTGGACAGGGCGATGGCGGCTGCCAGGGCGGTGAAGACGATAGTTTTCATTGCACGTTTCCTCTTGGTTCTGGGTTCGGGTCGATCGGATCGTCGACCGGTGAAACATAGTTAGGGGATGAAAGCTGGACGTGTAATCGCAGATAGGCCATCAGATGTTGCAGATCGTACAAGTATCTGAATGTCCAGAAGGTGCGTTCACCAAGCTTTGTTTGGTCAGTGTGGTTTTGCGTACCTATGCTGAAAGAATGCCCGCAGGAGTGCCATCATGATCCGATTAGCCCTCATCCTTGTTTTCATTGCCCGAAGCCTTGCCGCGCAAGAGCCCGTGCAAAGCCCACCCGAAGCCGAGCCGCCGATGACGTATGAACGGCTGGGCAACATTCTTTTCGCGCTTGACCCCGAAGCAGAGCCGAGCGGCCCCGGGTTTCAATTGACGATTGCAGGGGTGGAGGTTTTGGTCATCACCGACACCAATGCGGATCGGATGCGGGCCATGGTCCCGATCCGCAGCGCCGAGGCGCTGTCGGAGGAAGACTTGATCCGAATGATGCAGGCCAATTTCGACAGCACGCTGGATGCCCGTTATGCGATTGCCAATGGCACCTTGTGGGCTGCGTTTATCCACCCATTGTCCCTTTTGGAAAAAGACCAGCTGATCTCGGGGCTGGCCCAGACTGTGAACATCGCCAGGACATATGGCACCCTGTATTCCGGCGGCGCGGCAGAGTTCGGAGGCGGCGACAGCACCGATCTGCAACGTGAGTTGATTGAGGAACTGCTGAAGAAAGGCGAAGAGATCTGACTGCATCGTGAATATGGGACTGGCGTGACGCCAGCTGATTGGCCGACGTTGCACGGACGGGCCTTCAGGCCGGTGCGTCATAGACCCTAGATGGATTCAGGAAAGCTGTTATAGTTTCTTCCCAGCGAAAAGGGAAAGCTGCGACACAACCCGCAAAAAAGCAGGGGCGCAGCAAAAAATTCCCAAGCCAACAGGGACAAAACTACATGAACAATCGTTTGAACAAAATCACCATCGTGGGTGGCGGTACGGCTGGATGGATGACCGCGCTGATCCTGGACATGGTGTTTTCCCGCACGTCAGCGCCCAAGGATCGACCGCAAATCTGCCTGATCGAAAGCCCGAACATCTCGACCGTGGGGGTGGGTGAAGCCACGGTTCCGCGGATGCCTGTCACGCTGCGTCAGGCGGGTATTTCAGAGCGGAGTTTCTTCCGCGAGACCAACGCGTCCTTCAAGCTGGGTGTGAAGTTCTGCAATTGGAACAATGACGCCAAGGGCAATCGCATCGACTACATGAACCCCTTTGCGCACGGCCAGATGCTTGAGGGGCTGGAGGCCGCCGAGTATTTCCTGCGCTTCGGCAATGGCGACAGGGATTTCACGCAGTCCATATCGCCGCATGATGATCTGGCCCGTTTGTGCAAGGGCGCGCGTCAGTTGGGGCAGCCGGAATTCGAACAACGGTTTGGTTATGCCTATCATCTGGATGCCGTAAAGTTTGCAGGCATGCTGACCAGGGTCTGCACGAAGCGCGGAGTGGAGCATATCCGGGATGAGGTGCAAACGGTTGAACTGGATGAACAGGGCAATGTCAGTCATCTCATGCTCGAGGCAAAAGGCCGCCATGACATCGAGATGGTCGTGGATTGCACCGGGTTTCGTGGGCTGATCATCAACAAGGCACTTGGCGAGCCATTTTTGGATTACTCTGACTACCTGCCCAATGATCGGGCCATGGCGTTGCAGATCGATCATCCGGATCCTGACAAGATCGAAAGCGCCACCAGATCCACTGCCTTGGGCGCAGGCTGGACGTGGCGCGTGCCGCTTTTTAACCGTGTGGGCACAGGATATGTCTATTCGTCGGCACACCGCACGGATGACCAGGCGGCGGACGAATACCTTGAGTGGCTGGGTGACAGCGGCAAGGGTTTGACACCGCGCGTGATCCCGATGCGCGTCGGTCGCGTGCGCAATGCCTGGGTCAAGAATTGCGTGGCCATAGGCCTGTCCGGCGGGTTCATTGAGCCGCTGGAAAGCACGGCGATCCATATGATTGACCATGCGATACGCTGGTTCGCCGAGCATTTGCCCACGCGAGACATCGAGCCTTCGCTGAGGGACAGATACAATCGACAGATGGACAAGCTCTATAATGAGGTTCTGGAATTCATCTGTTTGCACTATCGGTTGGGCAACCGTACCGATGACCAATACTGGATCGATGCGCGCACCGAGATGAAGATACCGGATCGGTTGGCCGAAAATCTTGACTTGTGGCAGTATCGCCTGCCGATGGACCACGATATCGAGTTCGCCACTTTGTTTGACAGCCGCGTTTATCAGACCGTTCTTTTGGGCAAACAGGTTTATGATACGGGCTATGGTTCAGGCATCCGTGATCGTCTTCGACCGTTGAAGAAACCGATTTGGTTCCAGGGTATGAAGAACGCGAAAATGGATCTGGCGAAGATCGTTAAATCCATGCCGGATCACAAAACACTGTTGCGCGATATCCGGGGGGAACTTGATCAACCTGCCTTTGGAATGGCGGCAGCAATGAAGCCTACAGTGGCGATGCCGGGCACGGCGCCAGCCCCTGTTGTCATCGAAAACATGCCGAACTTTGCTGAAATCCAAAGCGGTAAAAAGGATCTGCAACTGTTCTGACTGCTTCCTGCCCGTCGCGCAGGGAATGTTTGCAGGAAAGGCGGGGCGCAAATTCCCCGTCTTTTTTACTTCCGTCTGCCTTGTTATTATGTAATGTAATTACGTACATATTGCGAAAGGCGACCGTATTGCAACTACACAAGAAACAAGGGCAAACAAGGGGCCGGAATTTGCGGAGCACCCTCAAACGTCGGAGACGACAGGCGGCGCCTATGCAGGTCTACGACTCTCTGCCGTCAGGGCTGCGCCAGTGGTTGGCCTCGGCAAGCTTGCCGTGGAGCCCCGTTTCTGCGCAAAAAATCTGGAACCGGGCCGGAGGCGCGCGCAACCCTTCCGCAGCGTTGATGCGACTGGACGCAATTGAACAGGCCATGCTGCGGCGCGATGCCGGGGTTTGGACCTTCAAAACCGGCAACGCGCCTGGGTACAGAGCCGCCAAACCTTGAAAATATGGGCTTTGCCCTTGCACATACCGGGGAATCCGCCTATACGCGCGCTGTCGATACAAGGGCGGTCAACGTCCGGATGACGTTTCTGAGCAGGGCCGGGTTACCTCGGCCCTTTGTGTTTGTTTGCTCAGGGGCGCACCGGATCACGCCTGAAGACATCATGAAACAAGACCGGCGGAGACAACCGCTCGGCCAGCAAAAACGTATTGTAAAGGAAAACAACGCCACATGGCTAACGCATCCATGGAGGAATTCGAAGCCCTCCTGAATGAAAGCTTCGAAATGGACACGCCCGAAGAGGGGTCTGTTGTCAAAGGCAAGGTTCTGGCGATCGAAGCCGGCCAAGCCATCATCGACGTAGGCTACAAAATGGAAGGCCGCGTTGATCTGAAAGAATTCGCAAATCCCGGCGAAGCCCCTGAAATCGCTGTTGGTGACGAGGTCGAAGTTTACCTGCGTGCCGCAGAAAACGCCCGTGGCGAAGCCGTCATCTCGCGCGAAATGGCCCGCCGTGAAGAGGCATGGGACCGTCTGGAAAAGGCATATGCCGACGACCAGCGCGTCGAAGGTGCAATCTTTGGTCGCGTCAAGGGTGGCTTCACCGTCGATCTGGGTGGCGCAGTTGCGTTCCTGCCCGGCTCGCAGGTTGACGTTCGCCCCGTGCGCGACGCCGGCCCGCTGATGGGTCTGAAGCAGCCGTTCCAGATCCTGAAAATGGACCGCCGCCGTGGCAACATCGTTGTGTCGCGCCGCGCCATCCTGGAAGAATCGCGTGCCGAACAGCGCGCCGAAGTCATCGGCAACCTGTCCGAAGGTCAGACCGTCGAGGGTGTTGTCAAGAACATCACTGAGTACGGTGCATTCGTTGACCTGGGCGGCGTTGACGGCCTGCTGCACGTCACCGACATGGCATGGCGCCGTGTGAACCACCCATCCGAGATCCTGACGATCGGCGAAACCATCAAGGTTCAGGTCATCAAGATCAACAAAGAGACCCACCGCATCAGCCTGGGCATGAAGCAGCTGCAGGAAGATCCGTGGGATCTGGTTGCTGCCAAGTACCCGCTGGGCTCGGTCCATCAGGGTCGCGTTACCAACATCACCGACTACGGCGCGTTCGTCGAGCTGGAAGCCGGTGTCGAAGGTCTGGTGCACGTGTCCGAGATGTCCTGGACCAAGAAAAACGTCCACCCCGGCAAGATCGTTTCGACCAGCCAGGAAGTCGACGTCATGGTTCTGGAAATCGACGGCGCCAAGCGTCGCGTGTCTCTGGGCCTGAAGCAGACTCAGCGCAACCCGTGGGAAGTGTTTGCAGAAACCCACCCCGAGGGCACCGAGGTCGAAGGCGAAGTCAAGAACATCACCGAATTCGGTCTGTTCATTGGCCTCGAAGGCGACATCGACGGCATGGTTCACCTGTCCGACCTGTCCTGGGACGAGCGTGGCGAGGATGCGATCCAGAACTACCGCAAGGGCGATGTCGTTCAGGCGGTTGTCTCGGAAGTTGACGTCGAAAAAGAGCGTATCTCGCTGTCGATCAAAGCCCTGGGCGGTGACAAGTTCGCCGAAGCCGTGGGTGGCGTGAAGCGTGGCTCGGTGATCACTGTCGAAGTCACCGCGATCGAAGATGGCGGCATCGAGGTCGAATACGAAGGCATGAAGTCGTTCATCCGTCGTTCGGATCTGTCGCGTGATCGTGCCGAACAGCGCCCCGAGCGTTTCTCGGTCGGTGACAAGGTCGACGTCCGCGTCACCAACGTCGACAGCAAGACCCGTCGTCTGGGCCTGTCGATCAAGGCGCGCGAGATCGCCGAAGAGAAAGAGGCCGTGGAACAGTACGGTTCTTCCGATTCGGGCGCATCGCTGGGCGATATCCTGGGTGCAGCGTTGAAATCCGGCGACTGAGCCAAGGTAGTATCCCAAGCATGAATTTCGGCTCCGCACGACAGTGCGGGGCCGTTTTTGTTGCGAATCAATATGTTCCGAACCGCAGGGTTAATAAGGGGATTGATCGCGCATTAAGTGTGGAAATTGGCCTGACAGATAAAATTTCGCGCGAGAATGTGGCAAAATAAAGCCTCAAAACTCAGAGTATCCGTTCCCCCCTTCCGGGTTTTTTCCTATACTGTCAAAACAGTAGACCTGTCACACCGGCTGCCTGGGAGGGTATCACGCATGATCCGTTCAGAATTGATTCAGAAAATCGCTGACGAAAACCCACATCTCTATCAGCGTGATGTCGAGCGGATCGTGAACACCGTATTCGAAGAAGTCACAGATGCCATGGCGCGCGGTGACCGTGTCGAACTGCGGGGCTTTGGTGCCTTTTCCGTAAAAAAACGCGACGCACGTGTTGGGCGCAACCCGCGCACGGGCGAGACAGTGCAGGTCGAAGAAAAATGTGTACCGTTTTTCAAAACTGGCAAGTTGCTCAGGGATCGATTGAACGGTAAAGCCTGACACCATGATGCGTTACCTTCGATATGCTTTTCTGGCGGCTCTCGGGATCATCCTGATTTCCGTGTCTCTTGCCAATGTTCAGTCCGTTGAACTGAAACTGATGCCGGATGCTCTGGCCGAGCTTCTGGGTTTTAACCTCAGCGCGTCACTGCCGCTGTTTCTGGTGGTTTTAGGGGGTGTTGCAGCAGGATTGGTTATTGGTTTCCTGTGGGAATGGCTGCGGGAACACAAGCACCGCCGCGACGCGTCAGTGAAGAAAACCGAAGTGCGCAAGCTTGAGCGCGAAGTCAAGAAACTCAAGAAAAAGCAAAACGAAGGCAAGGACGACGTACTCGCCATTCTGGATGAGGCGAGCTGAGCCTGACCGCTATGCCTGATGTTCGGTTCAAAATCTGCGGTCTGACCGCACCGGATCACGTGCGCGCTGCGGCAGACGCCGGGGCAGGCTATGTTGGGTTCGTTTTCTTTCCGAAATCGCCACGCAATCTGGATGTTTCGCGGGCCGCAGAACTGGCGCATCTGGTCCCAGTTGGCGTTGCCAAGGTGGCTTTGGTGGTGAATGCCACTGACGAAGAATTGGACGGCATCGTTTCGACTGTACCGCTTGATATGCTTCAACTGCATGGCAAGGAATTGCCCGAACGGGTTTCCGAAATTCGCGAGCGATTTGGTTTGCCGGTGATGAAAGCCATAGGAGTGGCCGAGGCCGAGGATCTGGCGGCCATCGATCTTTACTCGGAGGTGGCCGATCAACTGCTGATCGATGCGAAACCGCCCAGAGAGGCTGAATTGCCGGGCGGCAACGGGTTGGCTTTTGACTGGCGGCTGTTGGCCGGACGGAAATACTGGCGGCGACCCTGGATGCTGGCCGGTGGCCTGACACCCCTGAACGTTGCCGAAGCAGTCCGGATGACAGGTGCCCGGCAGGTGGATGTGTCATCCGGTGTCGAAAGCGCGCCGGGCGTGAAAGATGCGGCCCTGATCCGCGACTTTGCATCGGCACTCAGGTGATCTGATAAAGATCTTGCTGCGTATCCCTCGAAACAGAGGGTTTGAGCATGCTCGCAGCAATCGGGGGCGTTTCCTTGAAGCATTGGTACCATGCACCGGAGTTTTTCTGGCGCGCGGGACAGGCCTGTCGGCAGGCGCAAGGCGACCCATTGTGCCTGCACGCTGACTTGTTCAGGCGGGATGGCATCTATTTTTCGTTCAGTGTCTGGCAAGACATCGAAGCAATGCTGACATTTTCCCAATCCGGCCCCCACAGGCGTGCCGTGTTGGCGGCCGATCGTTTGGCGGATGTGAACAGGTTTCATCATTTTCCGTGCATTGGTGTGCCCTCGCCGGAACAGGCGATTCAGGTCTGGCGTCAAAACACTCAGGTTGTGGAATGATGCGTTTTGCCCATGGCAAATCCCGCTGCCACCACCTATGAACAACAGATACGACGAGGGAGACACCCATGGCCAACGATCTTTTCAATTCCTTCATGTCCGGCCCTGACGAACAGGGACGTTTCGGCATCTTCGGCGGGCGTTTTGTCAGTGAAACTCTGATGCCGCTGATCCTGTCGCTGGAAGAGGAATACAACAAGGCCAAGGATGATCCGACATTCTGGGCCGAGATGGATGACCTGTGGGCAAACTATGTGGGTCGACCTTCGCCGCTGTATTTCGCGGAACGCCTGACCGAGCATCTGGGTGGTGCCAAGATCTATCTGAAACGTGACGAGCTGAACCACACCGGCGCGCACAAGATCAACAACGTGCTGGGTCAGATCATTTTGGCGCGGCGTATGGGCAAGACCCGGATCATTGCTGAAACCGGGGCAGGGCAGCACGGCGTGGCCACCGCCACTGTCTGCGCCAAGTTTGGTCTGAAATGTATCGTCTACATGGGCGCGCATGACGTGCAGCGTCAGGCCCCGAACGTGTTTCGGATGCGTTTGCTGGGCGCGGAAGTGATCCCTGTGACCTCGGGTCGAGGGACGCTCAAGGATGCGATGAATGACGCGCTGCGCGACTGGGTGACTAATGTGCGCGACACGTTCTACTGCATCGGCACCGTGGCTGGACCGCACCCCTATCCGGCAATGGTCCGCGATTTCCAGTCGATCATCGGCAAGGAAGCGAAAGAGCAGATGATGAAGGCTGAAGGCCGTTTGCCGGATACGATCATCGCGGCAATCGGCGGCGGTTCGAACGCGATGGGTCTGTTCTATCCCTTCCTCGACGACAAGGACGTCAACATCATAGGCGTCGAGGCGGGCGGAAAAGGTGTGAACGAGAAAATGGAGCATTGCGCCTCGCTGACCGGCGGTCGGCCGGGCGTGCTGCACGGCAACCGGACCTATCTGTTGCAGGATGACGATGGCCAGATTCTTGAAGGCTATTCGATCTCGGCCGGGCTGGACTATCCGGGCATCGGGCCCGAGCATTCCTGGCTGCACGAAATTGGACGCGCGAATTACGTCTCGATCACCGACAAGGAAGCGCTCGAGGCGTTCCAGCTGTGCTGCGCAACCGAGGGGATCATCCCGGCGCTGGAACCAAGCCACGCTTTGGCCCATGTGATGAAGATCGCACCGGAATTGCCCAAGGATCACCTGATCTGCATGAATATGTGCGGCCGCGGAGACAAGGACGTTCAGACCGTAGCCAAATATCTGAACTTCGATATGTCAGACACCGAAGGCCGTACGGCGGACTGAGTGTGAACCGGGGCGGCATGTCCCGGTTGCTCTGTTATGGCGTCCTTGGCTCAAGCGGTCCTGAAAGCACTATTTTCAAGGCAAAACGTCCTGAATTTCCAAGTCGGGCCGGGCAGGGTAGTCAAACATGTGACATCTCCACCGAAAGCAGGTTGCCCTGCAAAAAAAGTCGTCGCCAAGGCGCATGTGAGGACAACACAGAAGCCGGAGGAATCGCCGGTTTCTGGGAGACCCGGATCATTCATTGTCGGCGCATTTGTTTCCCGATGGATGCCAGTTGCAATCTTTGCCAGTGATTGTTGCGAATATCCCGTCAAAGCTGAGAATTTGTAACCGGCACATTTTGAACACGTGACTTGCAAAGTCACGGCTTGTTGTGACGTCTTGCCGAGAAGACTCCCTGAAAACAACGTGCCTCGAAGCGCTTTCCGGCATTTTTCACCATTGCCTTGCGGTTTATGCATGGCCATGTGGCCCGCACGCCAAAGTTGAGTTGCTTCCAATTCTATACAGTGTCTCCAATTTGAATTAACTATTGGGTAACTGGCGTAGTTGCGGCCGGTTCAGGGGACGTCTCTGCAATGGATGGGACAATGGATGACGTGGTTCGGGGCACAGTATCTTTGCCCGGGCGCCCTGGTGTTTAGCGCCCTCGCGGTGTTGTAGGAGGTAAAATGGTCAGGTCCGTTATTTCGAGGCTGTTGTGCCTCTGTTTTCTGATTTCAGCACTCATGATCGGAAGCGCGAAAGAGGGTGCGGCTCTTGGTGGCGGCTTCATCATAACCTCGGTTCCGACGCCGAACGGGGGAAGCATCTTTTTCAACAATATCCCATTTACCGGCACGGCCTTTGTTTCGCTGGGGGGGTCGGGGCAGGTTCCCGGCGGCAGTTTCTATTTCAACAACGGCATTCTGAACCAGAGTGCGATCACGCCCGCAGGCCTTGCCTCCCTGGGCTATATCGGCGCAACCATTCTCAGTCAGGATGGCGCGGATTCCACATATGCGGCAGACGGGTATATGGGGATTACGTTCACCGCGCGCGAAACCGTCGGCGGGCCACTTTACCGCTATGAGATCGCGTTGTCCGGTGTAACGAACACCCAAATCGTCAACACACGCGTTCTGGTGGATACGACACAGCCAACTGCAACGATCGGGGCCTTGACGCCGACCGGCAGCGGAACGTTTCAAGCAACCATTGCGCTGAGCGAACCAAGCACCGATTTCACCGTGGGCGACCTGTCCGTCACCAATGCAACGGCCACTCTGACCGGGTCCGGCACCAGCTATGTCGCCACTTTGACGCCCCAGAACAACGGCACCATCGAGCTTTTCATTCCGGCAGGGGTGTTCTCGGACGCGGCTGGGAATCTGAACCTTGAATCAAACAGGGTCAGCACGCTTCAGGCCGTGACAAATGCTCAACGTCAGATTCAGGCGTTCCAGAACGCCCGGGCCAACAGCCTTGTGTCGAACCAGCCGAAACTGACCCAGTTTCTGCAACGTTCGGGGTCGGGTGTTCTGGACGCTTCGGTTACGCAGGGCTCGGGGTATCTGAATTTCGCCAGTGATCCGGCGCGCCCCGTCTGGTTCAGTGTGACCGGCAACTGGAGTTCACAGGATGATTATGACAACTCCTATGCACTGGCTGTTGTCGGGGCTCATCGCCAGATCAATTCGAACCTATTGATCGGTGCCATGCTTCAGTTCGACTATGCCGAAACGGAAAACGGCCCGGCCAGCGTGGACGGTACGGGCTGGCTGGTTGGTCCTTATGTGGTGGCAAAATTGCCCAATCATCCGGTGTTTCTTGAGGGGCGCGTACTTTATGGCCAAGCCGACAACAACATCTCTCCGTTTGGCACCTACGAGGACAGTTTCGACAGTGACCGTTGGCTGGTCCAGTCGCGCGTGACAGGTGAGATAAAGCGTGGCGCCCTGACATTGATGCCTTTGCTGGACGTAAGCTATGCCAGTGACGATCAGAAAGCTTATACCGACAGCCTGGGTAATCTGATTCCACAGCAGGATTTCAGTTTGACGACGGCACGGTTGGGTGTGGATTTCAGCCACCCGTTGCAAGTGTCACGAGGAGAGATGATGCTGACGGGCGGGCTTTCTGGGATTTGGAGCACGACTTCGGGTACCGGCACCGCCCCGGGCGTGACACCGATTGGCGACACCGCTCGTGCCCGTGCGGATCTGGGCCTCGACTATCGGTTGGAAAACAACAGCTTGCTTGCAGCAAACGTGTTCTACGATGGCATCGGTGAAAGCGGTTTCGAAAACTACAGCATCAGCCTGATCTGGCAAATGGCATTCTGACATTGGGGCGAAACTGGATCGTGGATCAGGTCTCGCCCCAGGCGCAATGGCTGTCTAGGCATTCGCCTTGTTCTGAAGCAAGATATCAAGCGGCACAATCTCGAGCGCGCGTTGATGGGTCGCCTCCAGGTGAACCTTTGGGGCGCATCCTTCGTCATGGGCCTGTAGGAACCGGCCGGCACACAGACACCAGCTGTCACCGGGCTTGAGGCCCGGGAAATCGAACTCGGGCCGAGCCGTGCTCAGATCATTGCCGACGTATTTCGAGAATGCCAGAAACTCGGCCGTCATCACGGCACATACGGTATGGCTGCCCTGATCCTCGGGGCAGGTATTGCACGCACCATCCCGAAAGAACCCGGTCAGAGGATTGCGTGAGCAGGGCGCCAGAACGCCGCCGAGTACATTGATACTTTCTTGCTTCTGCATGAACACACCTTACAGGCTTTCTGCGATCTTGCGGAACATTTCGATATTCTGGTCGTTTACGCCAGTGTCGCGGAATTTCCGATCAGCGCCGGTAGACACAATCAGAACGCCGCGAGGTTGGTTGAAATAGATGTATTGCCCATACACGCCCCGGGCCAGAAACTCTCCCTCATGGGCGCCGCGCGGGATCCACCACTGGTACCCATATCCAATCTTCCCCTGAGCGGTCGGGGCGCTGGGTTGAGTTGCCTTGAATATCCAGTCGGCGGGCACCACTTGCCGGCCGTTCAATTCCCCATCTTGCAGGATCATTTGCCCGAACCGTGCAAAGTCACGTGTCGTGAAATTCAATCCGCCCAGAACAAATGCGACACCGGCGCCGTCAGTGACATAATACCCGTCCCGCTCAAGGCCCAGGGGCTGAAGGATTTTTTCCGTCAAAAGATCCGCGACACTGCGACCGGTCGCCCCGCGTATCACCATGCCCAATACATGCGTGTCTATGGAAACGTATTGCCAAGTTTCACTGGGGGGCGCGAAACTGTCCTGCAATGAGGCTGCAAAATCGTCCAGTTCACCGCCCAGGGCAATCACACGGCCCATCCTGTTGATGTCAGATTTCGGGTCCAGATAATCTTCGTCAAACGTGACGCCGCTGGCCATGTTCAGAACGTTCCGAATTGTCGCCCTGTCATATGCGCTGCCTGCAAGTTTGGGGGCGTATTTGACGACGGGATCATCCAATGAATCGATTGCGCCCTCTTGCAGGAGAATGCCGAAAAGCGCCGACAGATAACTTTTTGCCACTGACCACGAAATCCGACGATCATCGGAACCGGTGCCCAGATAGTATTCCTCGAACCGGATCTTGCCGTTCTGCATGATAAGCAAAGAAGTGACCGAGCGTTCATTGATCCAAGTGTCGGTGCCTTCCGGAAGATCGAAACCTTCGCCGTAGGGCAATTCCCATGTCGGGGCGTTTCCACGCGGCAGATCAACGGTCAGAAAGGCTTCATCCATATGCGAAAAGTTGTGAACGATCTTGTCCTCGGCAAACAGAGAGTTCACCGCCATCAGGCGCTGTAATTCTTCGCGTTTCCAAAGCCCAACGGCAGCGGCGGCCAGAGCCAGCGCCAGCACAATGCGCAGAACCCACTTCAGTATGGACCGCATCGCATAGCCTCCCTTGTTTGCGTGTATTGGAACGCGGACATCCCGCTTTCGCAACGCCGACGTAACGGAAAGAGGGCGGGGCGCTATTTGAACTTGTCCAACAGTTTCTGCATGGCCGACCGTTGGTCGGCCGGTGGCTTCGGTGGTGCCTTTGTTGCGGTTTCAGCTTTCGGAGCGGTCGTCTTGGACGACCGGGGCGGAGCAGTGCGCAGGGCCACCGCGTTCATGAATTTTCCACCATCATCCCGCGCCAGATGGGGCGCGCCGTCCGAAACCCCCCGAAGAACGTCGTCCAGCCAGTCACTCTCGGATTTCGCAAAGTCGCTCAGGACATAAGCCGAGACCATTTCCTTGCGGCCCGGATGTCCGATCCCAAGCCGGACACGGTCATAGGCTGCGCCTATATGGTCGTGAATCGAACGCAGACCATTATGCCCAGCGTGTCCGCCGCCCGCCTTTACCCGCACTTTGCCCGGGGCGAGGTCCAACTCGTCATGGAACACGACTACATCTGTGGACGCGAGCTTGTAGAAACGCATCGCTTCACCCACGGATTGACCGGACCGGTTCATGAAGGTCTGCGGTTTCAGCAAAAGGATTTTTTCAGACCCTAACCGTCCTTCCGAGATTTCGCCCTGAAACTTGGATTTCCACGGGCCAAACCCATGATCTTCCGCAATCCGCTCCACAGCCATGAACCCGATGTTGTGCCGGTTCCGGGCGTATTTCTGCCCCGGGTTTCCCAATCCGACAAAGAGTTTCATTACCAAGCTCCGCCTTTGTAGCCTCGAGGCTATGTGATGCCCGGAATTGCCATGGAAATCCAGCCAGCGCCGCGCGTCTTGGCCATAAAAAAACGGGGCTCGTCAGAACCCCGTTTCAAAATCCAGACGTTTGATCCGGATTTATTCTTCTTCTTTGCCGACGACTTCGACTTCGTCGACTGCAACTTCTGCTTCTTCACCTTCTTCGTCGTCGCTTGTCGACAGACCGGTCGGTGCCGAGACGTTTGCGATCACGAAGTCGCGGTCGATGGTCGGCTTGGTGCCTTTGGGCAGTTCAACCGACGAAATGGTGACAACGTCGTTGATGTTCATTCCGGCCACATCAACGGTGATCTTCTCAGGAATGTCACCTGCGGTGCACAACAGCTCGACTTCCGGGCGGACAACGGTCAGCACGCCGCCCTTCTTGATGCCGGGGGCTTCATCTTCGTTGATGAATTCAACCGGAATGTACAGCGCGATCTTGGTGGTCCGGCGCAGGCGCATCAGGTCCAAGTGTGTCGGCAGGTCTTTGACGACATCGCGCTGAACGTCGCGGCAGATGACGCGAACGTCTTCATGGCCTTCGACCTTCAGGTTCCACAGGGTCGACTTGAAGCGACCGGCCTTCAGGCGCTTGAACAGTTCGTTGAACGGAATCTGAATCGGCAGCGGATCTTTGTCGCCGCCAAACACTACGCCCGGAACCATGCCTTCGCGGCGAGTTTTGCGAGCGGCGCCCTTGCCTGTCCCCGTCCGTTCCAGAGCTACGAGATCAGGAATCTCTCCAGCCATGATAATTCTCCAATGTTAGGGCGGGTATCCTCCAAGGCTGTATACCCGCGTGAAGCCGCGTCCTTATCTCGATTCATCCGGTTTGGAAAGGGGTAATTCACAGCTTGCCGTTTTGTGGGGCTCAGCCGCGCGCTCCGAAGTGTTCTTCGCCAGATCAGTGAAGGGTCCGCTGCTTCATCTGGCCACAAATATCCCGGGGGAGACGCCCGGAACGGGCGGCGGGGGCAGAGCCCCAAATCTCCCGCGGGCTCAGCCTTGCCAGCGACCACCAAAATCTTCTGGTACCAGAAGATTTTGCGCCCCCAGTGCGCTAACGGTTTTTTCACCGCACAGCGCCATTGTTGTATCAAGTTCCTTCTGAATCACTTCCAACGCGGTGGTGACGCCTTTCTGACCCATGGCGCCCAGCCCATAAACGAATGCGCGTCCGATATACGTCCCCCTGGCCCCCAGCGCCAATGCCTTGAGCACGTCCTGACCCGAGCGGATACCACTGTCCAGGTGCACTTCGACATCATTGCTGACAGCGTCCATGATTTCGGGCAATACCCGGATCGAGCTGAGCGCACCATCCAGCTGACGCCCGCCATGGTTCGACACGACAATGGCATCCGCTCCCAGCTTGGCAGCCATTTTGGCATCTTCCGCGTCGAGTATCCCTTTCAGGATCACCTTTCCGCCCCATTGTTCCATCAGTTTTTCGACTTTACTCCAGTCGAGGGTGGGGTCGAACTGTTCAGCGGTCCATGCCCCCAGTGAAGACGCGTCCGAGATACCTTGCACATGTCCCACTATATTGCCGAACTCGCGCCGCTTGGCCCGCAGCATTTCAATGCCCCAGGCCCATTTGGTCATCAGGTTCGCGATGGTCTTCGCGGTCAGCTTGGGGGGTGCGGACAGGCCGTTCTTCAGGTCTTTGTGCCGTTGGCCCAGAATCTGCAGATCCAACGTAATCACCAGCGCCGAACACCCGGCGTCCGTGGCCCGCTGGATCAGACGGCTGACATAGTCAGCGTCCTTCATCGTGTAGAGCTGAAACCAGAACGGCTTATCGGTGTGCTCGGCCACGTCTTCGATCGAGTTGATCGACATTGTGGAAAGGGTAAAGGGAACACCAAAATCCTCTGCGGCTTTGGCGGCCTTCATCTCTCCGTCCGCATGCTGCATCCCCGTTAACCCGACCGGGGCCAACGCGACCGGCATCGACACCTTCTGGCCGATCATTTCCGAGGCAGTTGAACGCCCGGACATATCAACGGCAACCCGCTGACGCAGGCGGATCTTTTCAAAATCGGAACTGTTTTCGCGGAATGTTTGTTCCGTCCAACTGCCGCTTTCAGCGTAGTCGTAGAACATCCGCGGCACGCGACGCTCGTAAATGCGCCTGAGGTCTTCAATATTGGTTATCACAGGCATGACTCAGACCTCCGAACTTACTGGTTCGTTTTCCTTACCAATGCATGTCAAAGCCTGCAATGATCTGGCCCGGCGGCGGGCAGTCAAAAAAGCCTGCCCCAGAACAGTCTGCGGCAGGCTTTCGAGTGTGTTGTGTTATCTGCCGGATCAGGCGCTATGAGCGCCATCCGACAGGGACTTTACAAAATCCAGAACTTCCTCGACCGGTTTGCCTGCACCGATCTGGCTGACGATCGCCGATCCGACTACGGCACCATCTGCCACGGACGCGATATTGCGGGATTTCTCGGGCGTATTGATGCCAAAGCCCACGATCACCGGCAGCTCGGTAGCGGCCTTGATGCGGGCAACCTCGGGGGCCACATCCGTTGCCTGCGCCTCGGCCGCGCCGGTGATGCCAGTGATTGAGACGTAGTACACGAAGCCCGAGGTGTTTTGCAGAACGCGCGGCAAGCGCTGGTCATCCGTGGTAGGTGTTGCAAGACGAATGAAGTTCAGCCCGGCCGCCTGCGCAGGCAGGCAAAGCTCTTCGTCTTCCTCGGGCGGCAGATCGACAACGATCAGCCCGTCAATACCGGCATCTTTGGCATCGGCCAGAAAGGCCTCGACACCCCGGCTGTAAATCGGGTTGTAGTACCCCATCAGGACAATTGGTGTCGTGTCATCTGTTTCCCTGAACGCGCGCGCCAGATCCAATGTGCGCTGCAACGTCATCCCGCCGTCCAGCGCGCGTTGGCCCGCCGCCTGAATTGTGGGGCCATCCGCCATCGGATCAGTGAAGGGCAAACCAAGTTCGATGATGTCCACACCCGCGCCGGGCAGGCCTTTGACCACGTCGAGCGAGGTGTCATAGTCTGGGTCCCCTGCCATCACATAGGCAACAAAAGCCTTCTTTCCTTCGGCTTTCAGGGCGGCAAACTTAGCGTCGATACGGGTCATCGGATGTCCTTGCAATCGGGTTTGGACCCGTGTGCAGAAACTTTGACCGAAAATCAATCCCGCCAACGCAGGAATAGCTCAGAAGCCCAGATGGTACCGCAGCAGAACCGCGTTTACACCAGGGTTCTCATCATTGGTGCTGGCGTTCGATTTGTGCGTGATCGCAAATGACATTCTGTTGCCGTTGTTCAGGTTATATCCAAGACCCAAAAGGCTGCGGATCTGAAAGTCTCCGCCCAGGTCGTTCTGGTCGTTGCTGGCATTGAAGTACCCCGGCATGACACTGCCTTCGACGAACCAGCGCTCACCCAGAGAATACAGTCCGACCAGCCCCACACCGATATGCGTATCCCCGTCTTCGTCCACAGAAAACGCAGCACCCCAGCCAGCACTGAACCGAGTTGCCTGGTGAAAAGGAGTGTGATGGTACTCGAGAGCGATCAGTGCCTGATCTTCGGACGTCGCCTCGGAAAAATCTGAATACCCGGCACCAAAAACAACCGTCTGAGCTTGGGCTGTAGCAAGTGTAGAGACCGTCAGTACGGCTGCAAGAAGTAGTTTTTCCATTATATTCTGCCATCTAATTTGGTCGCGCTATGTTAATTGTTCATCCTACCCTTCGTTTTTCAGGACCGACAAGAACACGATTTGAGAACAATTTCGTGATGTGGCCGAAGGGACTCAAACAAAGTCGCCCGGCAATCACTTGCGCATTGATGCGGACCTGCATAGAAGCTGCGTTCGTATTCTATGCAGGAGGCCGTTATGGGCTTTAAGATGGGAATCGTGGGTCTGCCAAACGTGGGCAAGTCGACCCTGTTCAATGCGTTGACCAAAACCGCTGCCGCGCAAGCCGCGAACTTCCCGTTCTGCACGATTGAGCCCAATGTCGGCGATGTGGCCGTGCCGGATGAGCGGCTCGACAAGTTGGCGGCAATCGCGTCGTCAAAACAGATCATCCCGACGCGCATGACATTCGTGGATATCGCCGGTCTGGTGGAGGGGGCCTCGAAAGGCGAGGGTCTGGGGAACCAGTTTCTGGCAAATATTCGCGAGGTCGATGCCATCGCCCATGTCTTGCGCTGTTTCGAAGATGGCGACGTGACCCATGTTGAAGGCCGCATCGATCCTGTGGCCGACGCCGAGACCATCGAGACCGAGCTGATGCTGGCCGATCTGGAAAGCATCGAAAAGCGCCGTGCCAACCTGGTGCGCAAGCTGAAAGGCAATGACAAAGAGGCCCAACAGCAGGACCGCCTGCTTGCCGAAGCGCAAAAGATGCTGGAGAGCGGCAAACCTGCACGACTGGTCGAGGTTTCGGACGAGGACGCCAAGGCCTGGAAGATGTTGCAGCTGCTGACCACCAAGCCGGTTCTTTATGTTTGCAACGTGTCCGAGGAAGAAGCCGCTGAAGGCAACGAATACTCGGCGAAAGTTGCCGAGATGGCTGCCGCCCAAGGCAACTCTCACGTCATCATCAGCGCCAAGATCGAAGAAGAGATCAGCCTGCTTGAAGCGGACGAGGCACAGATGTTCCTTGAGGAAATGGGTCTGGAAGAACCCGGCCTCGACCGTCTGATCCGTGCCGGGTACGACCTGCTGAAACTGGAAACCTATTTTACGGTCGGCCCGAAAGAGGCCCGCGCCTGGACCATCCGCACCGGCACCGCTGCACCGCAGGCGGCTGGTGTCATTCATGGTGATTTCGAAAAGGGATTCATCCGCGCCGAGACCATCGCCTATGACGACTTCATCGCCTGCAACGGCGAGCAGGGGGCGAAAGAGGCAGGCAAGATGCGGGCCGAGGGGAAAAGCTATATCGTCAAGGATGGCGACGTGATGCATTTCCTGTTCAACACCTGACGCCATTTGCCCTGTGCCGACATCAGGGGGTTTCGTTCAAGCTGCATTGTCGAATCAGCCACCCGCCGTCCGGCTGTCTGTACAAAACGTTGAGAGATGTGCCGTCATCTGTCGTTCCTTCGCGGAAAGTCGCAAGGCACCAGCCGATTTGGCCGTCTATGCCAGCCTGCACGACTTCGATGACTTTGTCCTCGCCACCTTCCTCCAGCCATTCCGCGTGTATTGTTTCAATGGCCGTTCGTCCTTTGGCTGCGGGACCAAAAGGTGAGTATAGCTCTGCGTCTTTGGCGAAAAACGATGCGCACCCAGCTGCGTTTCGGGATCGGTAGCATCCAACATACGCGTCAAACAGTTTTTGAAATACGTCTACAGCGGTCATGCGGTACCTCGCCTTCTTGTTCCCAGCGCCCATTGATGGTGGGCAATCTTATACGACAAAGCACCAGTTTCCGACGCGCCCGCGCTGAAAGACGGTGCTTTCCCTGTGCGGTAATGCAGTTAGAGTGGTCTTTGGCCTGATGTTGGAAATTTGAATCATGATCGAAATCCGCGACCTGCAACTGCTCAGCGCGTTGGCGCGGCACCGCCATTTCGCCAAGGCCGCCGAAGAGTGTGGGATTTCGCAGCCCGCCTTTTCCATGCGCATCCGCAACCTCGAGGATCGGCTGGGCGTGTCCATCGTCCGCCGCGCCAACCGGTTTCAGGGCCTGACCGAAGAGGGCGAGATGATCGTCCAACGGGCGCGGCGTATTCTCGATGACACCAAAGCACTGGAACAGCAGGTGCTGGCCACCAGGGGCGAGATCACCGGCACGCTGATCCTTGGCGTGATACCGACGGCCATCGCCTTTACCGGGCGCCTCACCAAACGCTTTCGGCAAGCCCATCCTCGCATCGTTACCCGCATCGAAACCATGTCTGCCACCGCCATTCAACACCGGCTGGACGAAGGAAGTCTGGACGCCGGGATAACATATGGCGACAGCATCGGGACTGATCTGCGACAGGTGCAACCTTTGTACGAGGAAACCTATGTTCTGTTGGTTCCGTCACACATGACGGACGAAACCGGCCCCTTGCCTTGGGCGCGCGTGGCTGAATTTCCGCTGAGCCTGCTCGAGCCGCAGATGCAAAACCGGCGTATTCTGGATCGTATCTTTGCCGAACAGGGGCTGCACCCGGACGTGGTCGCCGAAACCAGCGGATTTACCGCGTCGATGGTGATGGCACGCGAGGGGCTGGCTGCCACGGTTGTGCCACGTGTGCTTATTCGGGCCCTGGGCGAGTTGCAGGGGACAAAGGTGCTGCCGCTGGTCGATCCGATTGTAAGTAAACCGATCTGTTTGGCCACCCTGAGCCGAGATCCTGAACTGCCAACGGTTCAGGCACTGCGCGCTGTGGTGACGTCTTTACGGTGATAAGATGTCGTTATCGTGCGATTGCAAAAAGCGATTTGACGATATGCTAGCCTGATGAGACACGGGGCCTGAATCGGAGGGCATCATGGCACCATTAGACACCAAGCCATCAGGCGCACCCAAGGGCGTCTGGAAGTCAGGTAAAGGCAAGGGGCGGCACACGCCCAAGGGCCGACAGTTTACGGATGAAGCGCAGGCCGAAATTGCGCGCCTGCTGGGCGACCGCCCACGCCGCCGCGACCTGCTGATCGAGTATCTGCACCTGATTCAGGACACACACGGCTATATCAGCGCCGACCATATCGCCGCGCTGGCCGTCGAGATGCGGATCGGCCAGGCCGAGATTTACGAGACCGCGACCTTCTATGCCCATTTCGACGTGGTGAAAGAAGGTGAAACGCCGCCCCCCGCGCTGACCATTCGCGTCTGTGATTCCCTGTCCTGCGAAATGGCTGGCGCGCAGCAGTTGCAAAAAGCGTTGGAGGATGGGCTGGACCCGTCCGAAGTGCGCGTTCTGCGCGCGCCCTGCATGGGGCGCTGCGACACGGCGCCGGTGCTGGAAATCGGGCACAACCATATCGACCACGCGACCCCTGAAAAGGTGCAGGCCGCTATTGCTGCCGATGACACCCATGCTCATCTACCCGATTACGAAACCTTCGCGGCCTACGAGGCCAATGGCGGCTATACCAAGCTGAATGAGCTGCGCGAGGGCGGCGACTGGGAAGAGGTCCAGGAACAGGTTCTGGCCTCGGGCCTGCGGGGCCTCGGCGGTGCCGGTTTCCCGTCGGGCAAGAAATGGGGCTTTGTCCGCATGAATGACGGCCCGCGTTTCCTGGCCGTGAACGGGGACGAGGGCGAGCCGGGCACATTCAAGGATCGCTACTATCTGGAACGCACGCCGCATGCTTTCCTCGAAGGTATGCTGATCGCTGCCTGGGCGGTTCAGGCCGAGACCTGCTTCATCTACATGCGCGACGAATATCCAGCCGTTCTGGAAATCCTGCGGCGCGAGATCGCGGCTTTGGAACAGGCCGGGATCGTCGAGAAAGGCTATATCGACCTGCGCCGCGGCGCGGGCGCTTACATCTGCGGAGAAGAATCCGCGATGATCGAGTCGATCGAGGGCAAAAAGGGCCTGCCGCGTCACCGCCCGCCCTTCGTGGCGCAGGTCGGCGTATTCGGCCGCCCGACGCTGGTGCACAACGTGGAAACGCTCTACTGGGTGTCCAAAATCTGCCGGGAAGGTCCGGAGATCCTCAATTCGGTTGAAAAGAATGGCCGCAAGGGGCTGCGCAGCTATTCGGTCTCGGGCCGGGTGGCGAAACCCGGCGTCTACCTGCTGCCGGCAGGGTCGACCATTCTTGACGTGATTGATGCCGCCGGGGGCATGGCCGAAGGTCATGTGTTCAAGGCGTATCAACCGGGCGGGCCGTCGTCAGGTCTTCTCCCCTCCAGCATCGACGACGTCCCGCTCGACTTTGACACACTACAGCCGCTGGGCACCTTCATCGGGTCTGCTGCGGTTGTGGTTCTGTCCGATCAGGACACGGCCCGCGATGCGGCGCTGAACATGCTGCGGTTCTTCGAGGACGAAAGCTGTGGCCAATGCACGCCCTGCCGGGCGGGCTGCGAAAAGGCGGTGAAGCTGATGCAGGCCGAGAAGTGGGACGCCGATCTGCTGGAAGATCTGTGCCAGGTGATGGGCGACGCCTCGATCTGCGGTCTGGGGCAGGCGGCCCCGAACCCGATCCGTCTGGTCATGAAACACTTCGCTGAAGAAATCTGAGGGAGACAGAGCCATGCTTGATGCAAGCCCAAACAAGACCGTCACCTTCAACCTGAACGGCGATGACGTCACCGTGCCCGAAGGCACCACCATCTGGGAAGCGGCCAATGGCCGTGGACTGGTGATCCCGCATCTGTGTCACAAACCGGCGCCGGGCTACAAACCCGATGGCAACTGCCGCGCCTGCATGGTCGAGGTGGAAGGCGAGCGTACGCTGGTCGCCTCGTGCATCCGTCCGGCGGCTGACGGGATGGTGGTGAAAACCGACACCGACCGCGCCGAGAAATCGCGCGCCATGGTCATGGAACTGTTGGTGGCCGACCAGCCCGAGAAGCCGCACGATGCCTCGAGCCATTTCTGGGACATGGCCAAGCTGAACGATGTCAGCGACAGCCGTTTCCCGGCGAAAGAGCCCGAGAAGATTCCGCTGCTGGATGACAGCCATGTAGCGATGCGGGTCAATTTGGATGCCTGCATCAACTGCAACCTCTGCGTCCGCGCCTGCCGCGACGTGCAGGTGAATGACGTGATCGGCATGGCCGGGCGCGGGCATACCGCGCAGGTGGTGTTCGACCAGAACGACCCGATGGGCGAGTCGACCTGCGTGGCCTGCGGTGAATGCGTTCAGGCCTGCCCGACCGGCGCTCTGATGCCCGCCACCGTGCTGGACGACCAGCAGCACGGCGACAGCAAGGATTACGATTCCGAAACCGAAAGCGTCTGCCCCTTCTGCGGGGTGGGCTGCAAGGTCAGCCTCAAGGTCAAGGACGGCAAGGTCAAATATGTCGAGGGCATCAACGGCCCCGCCAACGAAGGCCGTCTGTGCGTGAAGGGCCGGTTCGGGTTCGACTATATCCAGCACCCGCATCGCCTGACCAAACCGCTGATCCGGCGCGAGAATGCACCGGCAAAAGGTCTGAACGTTGATCCCGGCAACCTGTCGACCCATTTCCGCGAAGCGACCTGGGAAGAAGCGATGGATCTGGCGGCCACGAGACTGATGGCCCTGCGCGACCAAGACCCGCGCAGCGTTGCGGGCTTTGGCTCGGCCAAATGCACCAACGAAGAGGCCTATCTGTTCCAGAAGTTCATCCGTCAGGGTTTCAAACACAACAATGTCGACCACTGCACCCGTCTGTGCCATGCGTCGTCTGTGGCCGCTCTGATCGAGAACGTGGGCTCGGGCGCGGTGACGGCGACCTTCAACGAGATCGAGAATGCCGATGTGGCGATCATCATCGGCGCCAACCCGATCGAGAACCACCCCGTCGCAGCGACCTATTTCAAGCAGTTCGCCAAGCGCGGCGGCAAGCTGATCGTGATGGACCCGCGCGGTGTCGGCATGCGCAAATTTGCGGACGAAATGCTGCAATTCCGGCCCGGTGCCGATGTCTCGATGCTGAACGCGATCATGAACGTGATCGTCGAGGAAGAACTGTATGACAGCCAGTACATCCACCGCTGGACCGAGAACTGGGAGGCCGAGAAAGAGCATCTGCGCCAGTTCACCCCCGAGAAGATGGCGCCGATCTGCGGCATCGAACCGGATCAGCTGCGTCGCGTTGCGCGCACCTTTGCGCAAGCCAAGGCTGGTCTGATCTTTTGGGGCATGGGCGTCAGCCAGCATATCCACGGCACCGACAATTCGCGCTGCCTGATCTCGCTTGCATTGATGACCGGGAATGTCGGCAAACCCGGCGCGGGTCTGCACCCTCTGCGGGGCCAGAACAACGTGCAGGGCGCATCAGACGCCGGCTTGATCCCGATGTTCCTGCCGGACTACAAGACGGTGACGGATGACGGCATTCGCGCGCAGTTCACCAATATCTGGAAATCGGATGATTTCTCGAACGAGAAGGGTCTGACCGTCACCGAGATCATCGACCAAGCCTATGCGGGCAACATCAAGGGCATGTACATTCAGGGCGAAAACCCGGCCATGTCCGACCCGGATGTTGGCCACGCACGTGAGGCCCTGGCCAAGCTGGACCTGATGATCGTGCAGGACATCTTCCTGACCGAAACCGCGAACTATGCCGACATCATTCTGCCGGCCTCGGCGCTGTATGAAAAGAACGGCACGGTTTCGAACACCAACCGTCAGGTGCAACGTGTCCGTCCGGCCGTGGCGCCTCCGGGTGAGGCGCGCGAGGATTGGAAGATCACGGTCGAACTGGCGCAGCGCATCGGGCTGAACTGGGACTACTCCGATGTGTCCAAGGTCTTTGCCGAGATGAAACTGACCATGGAGTCGCTTGACAATATCACGTGGGAACGGCTGGAAAACGAGACGATCACCTATCCGTCGCTCAGCGAAACCGATCCCGGCCAGTCTATTGTGTTCGGCGATGGTTTCCCCCGCGCGGGTGGCAAAGCAAGGTTCACTCCGGCCAATGTCATCCCGCCTGATGAGGCGCCCGATGATGAATACCCGATGATTGCCACCACCGGCCGTCAGCTGGAACATTGGCATACCGGTTCAATGACCCGCCGGGCAAAGGTTCTTGACGCGGTCGAGCCAGAGGCCAACTGCTCGATGAACCCGCGCACGCTGAAGCTGATGGGGATTGATCCGGGCGAAATGATCCGCCTGACCACGCGTCGTGGTTCGATCGAAATCATGGTGCGCGCCGACCGGGCCATTGCCGAAGACATGGTGTTCATCCCGTTTGCCTATGTCGAAGCGGCGGCGAACATCCTGACGAACTCGGCCATCGACCCTTACGGCAAGATCCCCGAGTTCAAATTCTCGGCCATTCGTGTCGAAAAGATCGAGGATGCGATGGCAGCGGAGTAAGATCGCGGCCAGACTGAGCAAGGGCGGCCTCTGGAAGGGGGCCGCCTTTTTTCTTTGCCGCGCAGTCGTTCAAACGATTGCACCGTCTGACCTGCTCCGACAATTCGTCGGGTTTTCAATTGGCCGCGGCACCGCGCAAATTTCCGCGCTGGCGATTGCATCGCGACCACCAACGAAATCGGAATCAGGCGTCGATAAGACAATTTGAACACCCGTCACCTGCTCGTGCGACATGAACGGATGGCTCAACTCGGTTTCTTTTTTGACAGTTGGTCAGTGGTCAGTAGTCACGCTCGAAGAACACACCCACGCCGGTCTCTCCTCGGCCATCGACCGTACCGCGCACGGTGAAATTGTCCGTGACATCGAGGTTCAGGTTCACTTCGGTGTCACCTTCGGTGTTCACGGTGAAGTCCGTATAGAGGTTTTCACCCAGGTACGCGCCCGCGCCCAAACGGCCCGCGCCGCTTTCCGAAGCTCCTATGTCGACCGTGTCGACTCCGGTGGAGTCGCGGAGACCTTTGGTTGCATCCCCTCCCGCACCGCTAAGCTGCGCCAGTGATGCTGCCATTTGCGCGATCAGGAAAGGCGAGATTTCTGAAAACCGGTTCCCGAACAGCAACATTGCCAGTGCTTCTTCAGCCGGACGTTCGGGGTCGGAAAACACATTGACCTCAGGTGAATCCAGCGGGCCGGCAATTTCGATCGTCGCGGTGCCGTCAGACGTGCTGGCTGAAGACTCGAACTCGATATACGGGGTCAGGTCGCCCTGCAACGTGACGATCCCCTTGGTCAGTGCCAATCTGCGGCCCAGAATGTCGAAATTCCCCCGGATCAGTTCGATCTGACCGGACGGCACAACAGAGGCAGTAGTGCCGCCGATGAAAATTCGACCACCCAGTTCAGCGTTCACCCCGCGCCCTCTGACGAAAACCGCTTTGGGTGCAAGCAGGCTAATATCCAGCGCAATACGGGATGCGCTTTTCTCCGATCCTTCGGTCACGACCAATCCGGCCCGCTCTCGGGTGACGAAACCGGCGCGACTTTCGTTGATGTGCTGGATGTCCGGGATAGGTGCCGCGCCTACCGCGCCGGACGCGGCGGCAAGGTTGATGTTGGTTTCGTCAAACGTGATCTGACCGGCAAGCGAACTGTTTCCGGCCAACGCCCCGGTCATGGCAATCTGACCGTTCAGGGTGGTTTCATACAGCAACCGGTCTGTCAGCACCAGGTTGTTCAGGGTGGTGGTAATCTGGGCGTTGAACGGAGGGGTCAGGTCAACAGGCCCGTTGACGGTAAAGTTGCCGCCCGCCCGAACTCCGCCATTCAGTGTAATGTTTGCGCGACTTTGCGCCAGATCCACCTGACCACTGATCCCTGTAATGGTCTGACCAGCACCCGGAATGGCAAGGGATGTGCCCGAAGTGGTGACCGAACCGCTCAGCGACGCCAGCGCCGGAGCACCTTTGAGTGCCAGATCGAAGCGCGCCGACCCGTCGATCTTGTTGGGTGTGATGAAGACATTCGCGATCCCAAGGTTGATGCCGCCCTGTGCCTTCAGATCCGCCTGACTGCTGGTTTCATCAAAAGTGCCGGCCAACGTGGTGTCAATGTCGGCAGGCCCTTGCGCCTTGGCGTCAATCGTCCAGACACCGTTATCGCGTTTGGCCGTTCCCTTTGCTGCCACAGTGCCGGGAAATTCGGGAACGAACCGCTCGATCCGGTTCAGTTTGGCGTCAAAATCCACATCAGCCGAGCCATTCTGGCCGACCGTTCCTTGAAGGCTGGCGTAAGAGCTGTCAGGCCCGTCCAGGCGAGCAGTGCCTTCCAGTCCAGAGCCGGTCGGAGCGACGTTCCCGCTCAGGTTCAGCGGGCCGGACAAGGTTTGCGACAGACGGGCAAGGTCATCCAGTTTGGCGGAAAAGTCCAAACCGCCGGCGTCTCGGTTCAGCTTGCCCGATGCATTCGCCGAAAGGGCGGTTCCAATCAGTTGGAACGTACGGATATCCAGGCCTTCATCGTTGTTCATCGCGTCCACGGTCAGGTTCGTTCGCCCCTGGATCAGGTCGTCAACGGCGTCGATCCCGGTTTTGATGTCGTCCGCCGCCAAATTGCCTTTTACGTCGAACGCTTTGCTGCCGACTGCGCCCTTGCCGGCAACATCCGCTCGGATCGCCCCTGCCAGATCGCGTTTTGCAAGGCTGGAAAACGGTGACAGGTCCGGGATGTTCAGATTGACCTGCCCGTCAATCGCAAAGTCTTTCCTTGGATCGTCTATGGTAACAGAGGCCTTGGCGGTCAGGGCTGAACCGTTCACCGATGCGTCGCGGATAACAATCTGTTCTTGGCTCAGCGCACCGTCGAACGTGATCTCGTTGCGACCGACCAAAAGCGGGTCGATCTCGGTTAGACCGGTTTTGATATCCCGGCCCGATACGCTGGCCGTTCCGTCAAACTCCAGCGTCTGAACGGTTCCCTTTCCTTTCAGCTTTGCTTGCACCGCCCCCCCAAGCTCGCGGTCGGCAAGGCCGGAAAACACGGACAGGTCTCGGGAATTGACCGTCGCCTGACCATCGATCGTCACGTTGCCATCAGGGGTCGTTACCGTGCCGTCGGCCTGGGCGCGCAAGGTATCACCGATCAGGGTGAAATCTCGGATGGTTACGCCATCTGCACCGCGCCTGGCGTCGAGCGTTACTGTTGTATTGCCCTTGATCACCGGATCGATGTCACCACGCCCGGTCGAGAGGTCGGTTCCTTCGACCTCCAGTTTGCCGTCGAAACTGCCTTCCAGTGGCGAGCCTTGACCGTTTAGACGGGCCGAGACCTGGCCTCCCAGCTCCAATTGGGCCAGTTCTGAAAACCGGGACAGATCCGTGGCTTCCAAAGTGGCGGTGCCGTCGATGGCCAGACCGGTGGACAGGCCGCTGACCAATGCGTCGACGCCCAATTCGTAATCCGCACCAACCAGTTCGAGACCGGTCAGGTTCAGGGATTGGTCACTGCCATATTCGAAAGTGCCATCCAGAGTGACGAGGTCGCCAATTGCTGCATTCAGGGCCTTGTCCGCCAGGTCAATACCGTCCAACGCGGCCTGCAGGTTGCCATTGATTTTTAGTACTGCGCCCTGTTCCAGGGTCCCGTGAGCAGTAATTTGCGCGCGCTCCAAATCAACCTGCTCGGCCTGCACGGCGTTCGCAGTCAGGCTCATGTCCCAATGATTGCCGTTTTTTTCGTCGTACAGCGCCGAAATCTGTGCTGCTCCAACGGACGTGTCACCGCCCGAGGCTGGAAGAGTTACCCTTTCACCCTCCGGCGGCGTTATGCGTCCTTGCAGGGCCGCGAGTTGCAATCGCCCACCTGCCGCCAACTGTAACTGGCCTTTCAGGTTCAGTGCTTGTGACGAGATCTCAAGCTCGTCAATTTCCAGCGCACCTTCAGGTTGGGTTCGCCCATCCACATAGAGCTGTGTTTTGGCACCGAAAAACGTATCCATTTCTTCAGCGACAAAAGGTGTCAAATCACCGCCGAGATCGGCAGTAAACGCAATGCCCTCTTCCGCACTGGCCGCGGCAGTCGGGGCCGAGCGTAACCGAACCTGCCCTGTCACCCGAGGCTGACCATCGCTGCTGAGACCGATATCGGCCGTAAAATCGGTCACCGGTCCGGATCCTTTCGCTGTCAGCGCGATAGGCGGGGTATCCGGCATTTTAAGAGCGGTCGAGATCAGGCCGCCCGCTGCCTCTGTCACCTGAAGGTCAAGATCAATTTGGCTGTTTGAATTCTGAAAGCCCGCTGTCAACTTGATTTCATCACCTGCCCGGTCCAGCCGTGTGATGTCAAGGTTGGTGTCCAGCGTCCCGTCGGCCAGTGACAGGTTGCCACTAACCGCCAGTTCTGCGGCCACTCCGATCAGGGGCTCGCCCAAAGCCAACTCGTCGATGCGAATTTCACCGATTTCGATGGCAACAGGCAGTTCAGGCAGTTGGAAGCCTTTTGCCTCTGCGGTTGGCGGCGGCGTGTCTTTGGTGGTGGTGCCAGGCGCGCGGGCAACGTCGATCTCTTGCGCCGTCAGGGCATTGACCGAGAACCGCCCACGGATCAAAGCCAGTCGGTTCCAGTCAAGTTCGGCATCTTTTATGGTCAGCCAGACCCCTTCGTCATCGGCAACGGTGATCTCGGCAATCGTGGCACGTGAACTCAGTGCACCTTGCAGACCTTTGACAGTAACGTTCTGATCCTCGCCCGACAGGGTATCCTGCAGGAACCGCTCGATCATGCTGCCGCCTTCGTCCTCCTGCGGATGTCCGGCCACAGGCACGATTGCCAGCGCGCCGATCAGCAGAGGGTATGAAAGGTACCGTCTCAAAATGCCTGTCCTATCCCGATATAGAACTGTAGCCCGTCCCCGGTGGGACCGCTGACAGGATAGGCCAGATCAAGACGCAAGGGGCCAAACCCGCCCAGATCATATCTTACGCCGATACCGGCGCCCGAGTGATCTTCTTGCGCGCCGCTGCCGACAAAGGAAGATGTATCGACGACACCGTAGTCATAAAACCCGACCAGCGACAGGCTGTCAGTAACCTTGCCACGGATCTCGCCGGACAAGCCAATAAATGACTTGCCGCCCGCGATGCCGGTCCCGACCGGAATGCCAAGGCTTTCATAGGGTTGCCCGCGAACGGTTCCCGCACCGCCCGAGAAGAACAGAAAGTCAGGCGTGACGCCATCGGCAGGTGGGCCAATCACAGATCCCAGCTGCGCGCGACCGGCCAAAACGATCCGCCCCCCTGTCCCCAGGCTGGTATAGGCCCGCCCATCAAAGAAAAGGCGGAGGCCGGTATCCGTACCGGATATTCCGACAAAGGGCATGACTTGCGAGTCCAGATAGAATCCGCGTGTGGCGCTGACTTTGCTGTCGCGTTTGTCCCATTCAGACCGGAAGGGCAGGATGAAATACCTGAACTTGCGACCAGTGCCATATGCGTCGTCGGCGTCTGACAGCTGAAACCCGGCGGATGCCTCGGCATATAAGTTGTCGGAAAAAGTGCGGCGCGCACCATAGGCCAGCGAAGCCACCGTTACATTATAGTTTTCCGTGTTGCGGCGTTCCAGCAGGGCGCTCCAGAAGGTGTTGTCATCAGGGCCAAGCCGGTCAGGTTGATCCAGACGCAACCCGATCCGGCCATCAATATCCTCTGCACCGCCAATATTTCGAACCGCCACTTCGAAGCGCAGACGTTCTGCGCGCCTGAACATATTGCGATGGGTCCACGTCGCGGTCACATCAACACCATCGCGAGAGGCCAGTTCGACACCAAAGGTCAACCGACGTTTGGGCAGGTCTTCGAACGTGGCGTCGAAATCCAGTGTGCCATCGGGGTTTGGAGTCTCTCGTTCCTGCAACGAGACCACGTTGAACGTGCCGGTCCGGCGCAACCGTGTTCCCACCTTCTGGATTTTCTCAGGGGAATAGACCTCTCCACTTGGGAACCCGGCGATCTTTTCGATGGATCTGTGGCGCACATCTGAATTGCCCTTGATGAACATCTTGCCAAATGTCAGCCTGCGCCCGGGATCAAGGTCGATCTGGGCATCCAGACGGGCTTGGGCGTGGCGCGCGATGATTGTCTGACCCGCAATTCCGGCTTTTGCGTGACCAGCGTTCCTCCAACCCTGAACACCGGCCGAGGAGGCCTGTTGAATGGCACCGGTCGTCGCCAGTTTCCCGGGGGCAAAGTTTTCGGGAAGTTCCGTTCCGGGGGCCAGGGGCTTGACAGTGGCGGTGCCGAATTTGAAGCTTGGCCCGGTTTCAACGGTAATCGCAGCACGGTTTATTTGTGCAGGCACCGTGAGAGAGCTCAGCTCGGCCGCTTCCTGTCCATCAAGCTTGATGCTGACGACCGGGCTGAAATACCCTTCGTCGTAAAGGATTTGCACGATCGTACGGTAATCCGACAAGGCTGCCGAGAGGATTTCAAGCGGGGTGTCGAGGCCGCGTTCCTCAGCAGTGGTTACCGAGGATGTCTCCTTGAGGCGATCAACCAGTTCTTTCGATGCGCCGGGGGCCGAAAGCGAGGTTTCCAGCGCCGCCAGCGTGGTTGGGGCCAAAGTCACAACTGTGGCCATCAGCCAGCGCCCCAGACGGCATTGCCGCTTGCTCCTTTGCATGAATTGCCCCAACTGTCCCAATTCCAGTTCTCTTGTCCGTGTCGTGCACGGCCCTTTGAATTCAGGTTAGAGCATCTGAAAGCGGATGGGGAAAGGAATTATACATGAGACGAGAATTTTTTCGGCCAAATTGTGTTGAGGTTGCCGCCCGGCTATTCGGCTGCCATAAGGCGGGCCACGTCCAGCATTCGCGCCGAGAAGCCCCATTCGTTGTCGTACCAACCAAAGACCCTGACCTGGTTTTCACCCACCATACGGGTCTCGGGCCCGGCAACAACCAGCGATTCAGGGCGGGACCGCAGGTCGGACGAGACCAGCGGCAAATCAGTCCAGCCAAGCACTGGGGATGCAGCAACGGCCTTCTTCAGGGCTCGATCGAAGATCTCGGCGCTCATGCCGCGCTGCAATGTGACCACGAGGTCCACGGCTGACACGCTTGCCGTCGGAACGCGGACAGCCGCGCCCGAGATACGCCCGGCCAGATGCGGAAGGACGACATCGATCAGGTGCATCGCGCTCGATGTGGTTGGAACCATCGACAGTGCCCCAGCCCGAGAACGGGCAAGGTCGCCGCGCGGCGCATCCACCATCGGTTGGCTGTTGGTATAGCAATGGATGGTGGTCATGTGCCCCGATGCAACACCGCCGATATCGTCGATGACCTTGACCAGTGGCACCAGCCCATTTGTGGTGCAGGATGCGTTTGACACAATCCGGGCGCTGCCCAACTGGTCTTCGTTCGCACCCAGAACGATGGTGACATCAGCAGCGGGGGAGGGGCCTGAAATCAGTACTTTGCCTGCGCCCGCAGACAAACCGCGACGTGCAACGTCCGAACTGCGGGCGATACCCGTGCAATCCAGCATGACGTCAACGCCCGACAGATCAACGCGGGACAGATCAGCGCTGTGGGTCATGGGAATCGAGTGCTCATCCACGATTAGCGCGGCGTCCCCTGCGGACACATCGCCGGGATAGGGGCCAAATGTGCTGTCGTATTTGAACAGGTATGCACAGGTGTCCATCGGCGCGATGTCATTGATCAGCACCAGCTCGATATCTGACCCTGCCGGCAGGGCCAGAACCTGCCGCAGGATCGTACGGCCAATACGGCCGAATCCGTTTATTGCGAGTTTCATGCGCAAGCTATGGCAGGCCGGTCGGGCGACCTCAATGCCTGATCTGACGCTGTGTCAGTTGCAGCTGACCTGCGAGAAAAACTGGCCCGAGATGTTCTGATACATGCTGGCCACGATCGGCTTGCACCCGGTTGCCTGCAGAATCGCGGCAATGGCCTGAACGGTGCGCAGGCGCGGTGGCGGACCGAATGGGTTGAGGTTGTTGTTGTCACGCGTGGCGCGATAGACAACCGGCGCATCGGAAACCTGTGTCACCGCCCAGGTGCGGCTCATGACGAACACGGATTTGGTTTCTTCCTTGGCCGAGATGGGGGATGCAAAAAGGGCCGCGGATGAAGCGAGTGCTGCGACGGCCAGCAGGGCGGGGCGTAGTTTCATGGAACAATCTCCAGTGCTCAAAATCAGAGTTTACTTGGATTTCAGCAAATTCCGGCCCGCCTGTGAAGCCCCAAGGTCAGAAATTTGCGACGCCACCCCGTCGGGCAGGTGTTACCGGCGAGCTGTGGGCATGGCAAATGTCGGTCGCAGCCCCTCTTGTGCCGCCAATGCCTGAACCACCCCGGATCGCCCGCGTTGCGGGCGTGCGAAGAGAAGTCTCGCAGACAGGTCTGTCCGGGGTTTTTTTGAAGGTTCGCGTCAGGGGCTTGGCCCTGCCGGGTTAGGGGTATAACCTTGACCACAAATGATTTCAGCTCTGCGAGGCCGCCATGAATGCCCCATTTTTTACCGCCATCGCCGCATGCGGCATTTTATTGATGAGCACTGTGGTCGAGGCCAAGCCCCTTTCTCGAATCATAGCCGAGATGGGGTTGTCTCCGGCAGATTTCGAAGTGGTCAACGCAGCCTCGAACGCGCTTTTGACCAGCGGTACGCCTTCCGTGGGCCAGGAACGGTCATGGAAGAATGACGACACGGGTTCCAAAGGGACAATCCGGGTGCGATCGGTACAGGGAAACTGCGTTGGTCTTCAGCATGTGATTCAGCCGGAAGGCGGTGATCAGAGCAGGGAAATCCGAACCCGCCGCTGCAATGACGGCAACGGCAATTGGATCCTTACGCCCTGATTATCAGCTCAGAATTCAGTAGCCCTGATCACGATTGACTTCATGCAGCAAGGCCACGCCGGAACTGAGGCGTCGGAAGTTTTCAGCCACATCCGACAAGGCGTCGCCCAGATGCCAGCCTGAAACATGTGGAGTGATCGTCACGCCGGGGTGGCGCCATAGCGGGCTGTCTTGTGGCAAAGGTTCCCGCGAGGTGACGTCCAACACGGCATGCCCCGGAACCCCTGCTTCCAGTGCCGCGATGAGGGCGTCCTCATCAATCAGATTTCCGCGCCCCGCGTTCAGCAACTGACTACCGGGTTTCATCGCCGCCAGCATCCGGGCATCAAACAGGCCAGCGGTCTGAGGGGTCGAGGGCAGGATGGCGCAAACGTGGTCACATTGGCCAAGAAGCGCGGGCAACGCGTCCTGCCCGTGCATGCAAGTTACGCCTTCAATGGCTTTGGGCGTCCGGCTCCAGCCCATGACCTGAAAGCCCACGGCGTGCAGCATCCGCGCGGTGCGGGCGCCGATGTGGCCAAGACCCAGAACACCGACCACGGTGTCCGGCGTAAAAACCGGTGCGCGCGGGGACCATTCGGCGCGGGTTTGAGCCGCTTCGTGAAACGCCATGTGTCGCTGAGCGCGCAGGATATAGGCCAGAAACCACTCGGCAATGCCCTGTGCCGGGGCGTCAGGCTTCAGGCGGGCGATGCGCACGTGACCGGGCAGGCCGGGATGGCTGACAATGGTCTCGACCCCTGCGCCCAGCTTTTGAACCAGTTTCAGGTTCGGCAGTCGCGTCGGGTGGTCACGTTGCATGTCAACCACGGCCAGCATCGTTATGTCATCCGGATTGCCCAACGTTTCGGCGGTGCGGATATCCGCATCCGGTAACACGGCCTGTAAACTGCGGGCAATTTCGTCATCACTTATCCAGTTGGACAGCCCGGTTTCGATCAACAACGCCATGTGCGGCTCCTGCATATGTTTGATGTGGTGACGTCCCGTCACTGCGGTGGACAGGGCCCGGGCAGTTAAGCCATCCTTGCGGCAAAAGTATAGCCCGGACCCGGTGCTTCAGAGGGACATTTCCGAAAACATGACATTCAGCCTGGCCGTGCAAATTCATGATCATCTGCAAGACGTTGCTGATATGACCGGGGCCGACGTCATTCGGATGGATGATACATGTTTCCCTTGCGGTGATGGCGAAACTGATCGCAAGGCCGGCTTGTCCTGCGTTTTCGCCGCCAAAGTAGGAACGGGGAAAGTGTTTGAACGCCTGGGTTCAGACAAACTGAAACGATTTGCGCAAGAACAGACCTGAGGATCACATGGCCGAAGCGCTCGACTTTACCAACACGACCTATTTTCATCAGCGCGAGGACGGGGCGTTTGTTGGCAACGATGCCGCGCGCGGGCCTTGGTCTGCCGCACATTGCCACGCGGGGCCGGTCAGCGGCTTGATCGTTCGGGCCGCAGAAACCGAAATCGGCCCCGAGAAGATGCTGACCCGACTGACTGTCGATTTGCTGAGGCCGCTCCCGCTGGCCGGGCTTCGCGTTGGGGCAGAGACCACGCGCCACACAAAGACACTCGGGACTACGCGGGTCACGGTGCACGATCTCGACGATACGTTGTGCGCCACGGCAACAACCATGCACCTGTTGCGGCGCGATCTGGGGCAGGTGCCGAATGTCGAAATGGATGCGCCGATAATAGAGGACGTTGTCGATGGCCCTTTTCCGATAGGTGAAATTCGCCACGACCTGCCAAGCTTTGCCCATTACAGCGATATTCGCTATCCCGCAGGGGGAAAACAGGGTGCCGGGCCCAAAACGATTTGGATGCGTACTCCGCAGCTTTTGCAGGACGAGGAACAATCGCCCATACAGGCCCTGTGTCCGTTGGCAGATTGTGGCAACGGTATCTCATGGAATGCGCCGACCACTGAAATGGGGTTCATGAATACAGACCTGACCGTGCATATCCACCGTGAACCGGTTTCGGATTGGCTGGCCTCAAAATCGATTTCGCATTGGCAGCCTTCCGGCATCGGCATGTCTCAGTCCGTCCTCTTTGATACGCAAGGTCCGGTGGGCACAGCGCTGCAAACACTGGTTCTGTTTCCGCCGACCTGATGTTGGGCCGGATTTCGCATCGGGATTGAAAATGTCGTTGCCGCCACGCGGAGGGAGACCTATCTTGAGCCTATGCGTTATCTTATAACCACTTTGATCCTTTGTTTGCCGATGCAGGCCAACGCCCACCCGCATGTCTTCATTGATACCGGGCTGGAGTTCATCGTGGATGACGCTGGTCAACTGACCCATGTTCGCGTGACCTGGGCGTATGACGAATTCTACTCGTTGCTGGTTCTGGAAGACATGAAGCTGGATCAGGATGCTGACGGCGTTCTGACGGAAAGCGAAGAACGGTTCCTGACCGGGTTCGATACGCAGTGGGTGGAAGGGTATAACGGCGATCTTGTCGTTACCGCAGACGGAAACCACGTCGCGCTGTCGGGCCCGATGGAGGCGCAGGCGACAGTTGAAGACGGGCGCGTTGTCACCACGCATCTCAGGGCGGTGGAGGCCGGTTCCGTCGCGGCCGCGGCGCTGTCTGCGAAAGCGTTTGATGAGACGTTTTATACCGCCTACGAGGTGACGCGGCCCGTGACCGTGACGGGCCCCGCCGCGTGCCAGATTGACCGGTTTGACCCGAATATCGACGGCGAACTGGCCCAGATGCAGGCCTTTCTGCTGACCCTGGACGCCGACTATGACCTCGAGGAAAATGACATCCCTCTGGTCGGTGAACGTTTTGCGACCGAGATCCGCGTTTCATGTCCCGCTACCTGATCCTGCCTGTCGGCCTGGCGATTGTACTGCTGCTCTGGTTTTGGGGCAGCGGAGGCTTTGACAGTCTTGCGGCCTGGGCTGCGGGGGAGCAACGAGAATTCCAGAACCAGATCGCCCGGTCCTTGCGTGCCGCGCGTGCCGAGCAACCCGAGGCGGTGGCAACGCTGTTGACGGTCTGTTTCGCCTACGGGTTCTTTCATGCCATCGGCCCCGGCCACGGAAAGGTCCTGATCGGGGGTTACGGTTTGGGTCGGCGTGTCGCCTTCTGGCGGTTGTCGGCGATCAGTGTATTGTCCAGCCTGGGGCAGGCGGTGACGGCCGTCGTCTTGGTCTATGCCGGGGTGCTGGTGTTCCAGATGTCCCGTGAAAGCCTTGTTGGAACGACGGAACAGGTCATGGCTCCGATAAGCTACGGAGCGATCGCCCTTATCGGTCTTTGGCTGGTGGCCCGGTCCTTGCGCAGTTTTGCAAAGAGACGAACCACGTCGCCCCATGATCACCATCATCATGAAAACGATCACTCGCATCACCCTCACCACGATGGAGAAGTCTGTTCAGATTGCGGCCACCGCCATGGCCCGACTGCGCAAGAAGTTGCAAATGTGGGTTCACTGCGCGAGGCCCTGATACTGATTGCGGGCATCGCGGCGCGACCGTGCACGGGGGCTTTGTTCGTGCTGATCCTGACGTGGCAGATGGGCATCGCGATGGTCGGTATCGCCGGGGCTTTTGCCATGGCATTGGGCACGGCGCTGGTGACGACACTGGTGGGATGGACGTCCTTTGGCCTTCGCGGAGGTCTGCTGGCCTCAGCCTCAGCCACACGGTTCGCATCGGTGCTGGCCCCAACAATCGAACTGGTGGCCGGGCTGATCATTGCCGTGATCGCAAGTGGTTTGCTGCTGCGTGCGATTTAGGTCAGTCGAAAACCGGTTCCGGATACCCGACCCGCGCCAGATACAGCCCCTGCGGCGGGCATACTGGCCCGCAGGCCGCACGGTCGGCAGCTTCCAGCGCCTCGCGCACCTCTTCCGGGGTCCACGCTCCGGCGCCCACACGTTCCAGCGTTCCGACGAAACTGCGCACCTGATTGTGCAGGAATGACCGAGCCCTTACGTGGAAATGAACCTCGGGGCCGGAAAAGCCCTGAACCTGTTCAACCCGCAACTCATCCAGAGTTTTGACCGGGCTGGCCGCCTGGCAAATCGACGACCTGAAGGTCGTGAAATCATGGCGACCCAGCAGCATGTTCGCCCCTTCCTGCATGGCCTCGACATCCAGCGGATGATTGATCTGCCAAACCTGCCCTTTGTCATGGGTTGCAGGCGCGCGTCGCATCAGGATGCGGAACAGGTATTGCCGTTCGACCGCCGAAAACCGCGCGTGCCAATCGTCGGTCACGCGCGCGGCGTCCACGATCGCCACCGGCTGCGGTTTGAGGTGATAGTTCAGCGCCTCGGACAGGCGGAACGGGTCCCAGTCCTTGGCCATGTCGCAATGGGCGACCTGACCCAACGCGTGAACGCCGGCGTCGGTGCGCCCTGCGGCCGCAATCGTATGCGCACCCGGCTGGATACGGGAGAGGGCTTCTTCGATGGCACCTTGTACCGACGGCTGATCCTTTTGCCGCTGCCATCCGGCAAAGGGTTCCCCCTGGTATTCGACTTTCAACGCGTATCTGGGCATGTGCCGCTGGTACAGCGCGGCGCGGGAACGGGCAAGGGGGCGAAAGCGCTGGTATGTGCGGTACCCGCTACCTATCTTGGGTGAAACGATAATTGCGGGGCGACGGATTGGTCATCTCATCACTGGCAGACAGTCTTGTGCGCGGCGTCGAAACCATCGGCGACAGCGTATCCGAGACGTTTTTTGAGCCTGTCATCCGCCTGGGTGTCACCGGGTTGGCGCGGTCGGGCAAGACGGTTTTCATCACCTCGCTGGTGGCGAACCTGCTGGATCGGGGGCGCATGACCGGGCTGGTTGCGCAGCAGGAAGGTCGGATCAATGCCGCCTATCTGCAACCGCAGCCGGATGACACCGTGCCCCGGTTCGATTATGAAACGCACCTGTCCGCCCTAACGGGTCCGACACCGCACTGGCCGGACAGCACGCGCGCGGTGTCAGAGCTGCGCCTGTCCTTCAAAGCCCGCCCAGCCGGCTTGCTTGCCGGCTTGCAGGGGCCGCGCACCGTTCATCTGGACATCGTCGATTACCCCGGCGAATGGCTTTTGGATCTGGCCCTGCTGGACAGGTCTTATGCAGACTGGTCTCGGGAAACACTGGAACGTATCGAGGCCCGCTCGGAGGCCGCCGAGTATTTGGGGCAGGCCCATGCCGCAGACCCGTCCGGCGCGCATGACGAGCCGACCGCGCAGGCGCTGGCATCGTCGTTCACGACCTATCTCAATCAGGCGCGTGACGCGGGGTATTACGACTGTACCCCCGGGCGGTTCCTGCTGCCGGGGGACTTGGCCGGATCTCCGGTTCTGACCTTTGCGCCGTTGGTGGTGTCTGGCCCGTCGCGGCGCAGAACGCTTCAACGCGAGATGGAACGGCGATACGAGGCCTATAAAGCCCAGGTCGTGAAACCGTTTTTTCGCGATCATTTCTCGCGCATCGACCGGCAGGTGGTTTTGGTCGATGCGCTGGGCGCTATTCACAAAGGTCCTCAGGCGGTCGAGGATATGCGCCGCGCCATGGCTGATATCCTGTCGGCCTTTCGCCCCGGCCGAAACGCGTGGCTCAGCCAATTGCTGCTGGGCAAAAGGGTTGAACGCATACTTTTTGCGGCGACAAAAGCGGACCACCTGCACCACATGCAGCACCCCCGCCTGACTGCGATTATCGAGGCGTTGACGCGCGAGGCGCGTGATCGGGCGAATTTCGCCGGAGCCCGGACCGAGGCCCTGTCTCTGGCTTCGCTGCGTGCCACGACCGAAGAACTGCGCCACCACGACGGGACAGACTTGCCATGCGTTCGGGGTACCCTGTTGGAGAACGGCAAACAGGCCGCCTTCTACCCGGGAGAATTGCCCGAGGATCCAGCGCATCTGTTGGGTCCGGCCCGAAACGGGGCTGATGCGTGGTTGGGCGAAGATTACGGCTTCATGGCCTTTGCCCCGGCGAAGCTGTCGCTGAAACCCGGTGATGGCCCGCCGCATATCCGGCTGGACAGAGCGGCACAGTTCTTGATCGGAGATCGGTTGTGACGATAATTCTGCGCCGCGCGCGCTCGACGGATGCGGGCACCATCGGGTCGATCCTGCACGGTTTCGCCTTGGAAAACGACTGGATGCCTGAATTGCACAGCTGCGCCGAGACGATCGCTTTCTGTGGTCGAATGATTGATCTGGAATGGGTGACCGTGGCCGAAACTGAGGCCGGCGTTGTTGGCTTTTTGGCGCTCGACGGTCATGAAATCCATTCGCTTTATCTGGATGCTTCGGTTCGGGGCTGCGGGATTGGTCGGCAATTGCTGGATCACGCCAAATCGGCCCGCTCAGAGCTGAGCTTGTACGCGTTTCAGAACAATGCCCGAGCCTGCCGGTTTTATGAACGTAACGGCTTTGCCGAGGTGGCCCGCAGCGATGGGGCGGACAACGACGAAAACCTGCCGGACATACGGTTTGTCTGGCGCAGCGAGGATGTGATCGATGGCTAAAGGCCCGGTTTTGATCGATCTTGAAACGGATGAGCCCCCTGCCGATGTCGCCAAGGCCCCGCCGGTGCCGGACATCGCGCAACCACAAGGGCAGGCGATGCAAAGCGCGGCGCGGCTGGCGGCGCGCAAACCATCGGCTCTGGCACGCTGGTTCTGGGGGCTTGCTCTGGCGGTGATCGGGGCGGCCGTATCGGTGGCCGCGTGGGATTTTGCAACTTCGCTGGTGGCGCGAACACCTGTTTTGGGTTGGATCGTAACCGGATTGATCGCCGCGCTGGTTCTTGTGGCGCTTATGATCGCAATCCGTGAACTGGCCGCATTGGGGCGATTGTCCCGTGTGGATGGCCTGCGCCGGGCCGCAGATACCGCGTTGGTAGAGGACGATCTGGCTCAGGCCCGCGCAGTCACCAATCGTATCATCGCATTCTACAAGGGCCGGGAAGACACGCGCTGGGGCCGCGAACGATTGACCGAGCGGATGGCGGATCAGTTCGACGCGTCGGCTCTGCTGGAGCTTGCTGAAGTTGAGCTGTTGGCGCCTCTGGACGAAGCCGCCAGCCGCGAGGTCGAGGCCGCGGCCCGGCAAGTTGCAACCGTGACCGCATTGGTGCCATTGGCGCTTGCGGATGTGATAACCGCGCTGGCCGCGTCATTGCGGATGATCCGCCGGGTTGCGGAAATCTATGGCGGGCGCGCGGGTACGCTGGGCGGCTGGCGTCTGACCCGCAGTGTATTTGTGCATCTGGTGGCGACAGGGGCGGTTGCAGTCGGCGATGATCTGCTGGAGCCTGTCCTGGGCGGTTCCGTTCTGAGCAAACTGTCACGCCGGTTCGGCGAGGGTCTGGTCAACGGGGCCCTCAGCGCTCGTGTGGGTGTGGCCGCGATGGAGGTGTGCCGCCCGTTGCCGTTCTCGGACAGGCACAAACCTTCGACGCGGGGCATCATCAAGCGCGCCTTGCAGGGCCTGTTTTCCAAGGGTTGATCCAAAGCAAGGCGTCCCGGCCTGCGCTTCGGCACACTGAATGTGTCAAAGGAGCCAGCCATGACGGATCACGGTCACAGCCCGCAGGAAATCGCCGAACGGATCAACGCGCCGCCCGGACGCGGCGTATTGCGCGATGTCGTCTATGGCGGCATCGACGGGTCCGTCACCACATTTGCCATTGTGGCAGGCGTTGCAGGGGCAGGTCTTTCCCCTTTCGTTATCGTGGCGCTTGGCCTGGCGAATGTTCTGGCTGACGGGTTTTCGATGGCTGCGGGCAATTATTCGGGCACCAAGGCCGAACTGGACAACATTCGCCGCATCCGCGCGGTCGAGGAACGCCACATTGCGTTGTACCCGGATGGTGAGCGCGAAGAAGTGCGAGAGATCCTTGCGCAAAAAGGGCTGTCTGGCGACATTCTGATCGATGCCACGGCAGAGATCACCTCGAGCAACGAAAACTGGATCAACCTGATGATCGAAGGTGAATATGGTCTGGGCAGTGTCGACCCGCATCCGATGAAAGCCGCATTGGCCACCTTCTTTGCGTTTCTGGTGGCGGGGATGATCCCATTGCTGCCGTTCCTGGCGTCCGTGCCGAACGCGTTTGCGATCTCGGCCTGGATGACCATGGCTGTCTTTTTTGCGATTGGCGCGCTCAAAAGCCGGTGGTCACTGGCCCCCTGGTGGCGGTCGGGGATCGAGACGTTTTTAATCGGCGGGCTGGCCGCGCTGATCGCGTATCTCGTCGGGTCCCTGTTCCACCCATGAATTTTGCGGCGCTGGGATGACGGTTTTTGCGGTAGGTCTTACCGCAGAACCCGGATCTTTTCAGGCCGACGATCGCCCGCCCGGCGAATTCGGTGCTTTAGATCGGATCACAGCTTTCCTGACTGTCACTTTCGGACGGCTCAAGATAGCCTGACTTCCAAAAGGATCGGAGACTCGGTTGGAATCGCTGCTTGTTCTTGTTGGCCTGATAGTTCTGGCCATCCCTGTGACATTGATCGCTCTTTTGGTCGGGCATTCCCGATTGCGTCGCCGGGTAGAGCAGCTGGAAGCGCAAATCGACGCATTGGCCTCAGGCGATGCGACCGTCCTGCCGCAACCGGAACAGGAAACGCCTGCACCGCAACCTGCTGCCGAAGAGAAGCCGCGCAGGCCGGCACCTTGGTCGGCTCCAAAACGGCAGGAAGACAACAGTGCCGACGCTCAGGATGCAGAGGTTTCTTCTCCGGCTGTCGTGTTTCGCCATGAAAGGTTTACGGCTTTGGGCGCGTGGCTGCGCGAGAACTGGTTTTATGTGGTTTCGGCCCTGTCTCTGGCGCTGGCCGGTATTTTCCTCGTGCAATACGGCGTCGAAAACGGTTTGCTGCCGCCGGCGGCCCGTGTCGTCGCAGCCCTGGGTTTCGGCACGGTTCTGATCATCGGAGGAGAAGTCCTGCGCCGCAAGTTCGGTGATGACGAAGCGGTGGCAACCGCCTATCTGCCCTCGGTCTTTTCCGGTGCCGGGCTTGTCACTTTGTTCGGGGCCATCCTGTCCGCGCGCCAGCTGTACAACCTGATCGGTGCCGAAACGGCACTGGCAGGGATGGTCGTTGTCGCGCTGGTGGGCCTCGTTCTGGGGTGGTTCCACGGTCCGCTGCTGGCTGCGGTCGGTCTGATCGGTGCCTTCGCGGCGCCTTTCCTGGTCGGGGGCACGTCCGATGATCCGTCGTGGCTTTACGCGTATTTCCTGCTGGTTGCCGTCTTGGGTCTGGGTATCGACACGGTACGGCGCTGGGCATGGATCTCGGTCCTGACACTGTTCGGGGCCTATGCGGCGAACCTGCTTCTGGTGATGGGCGCGCCGAGTACGGAATCGGGATACCTGATCGCGGCAACGGTGCTGGCGCTTTTGGCAACCGCCATTCCGGTGCGGCGCATTTGGCCAAATCACGCGGGCCCCATGCTGACTGAGATGATCCGCCGCCCAAAGGCCCGCCCCTGGCCGGAATTCCCAACTCGACTGGCCGCCGGGGCCATCGCGGCAAGTACGGTGATCCTGTCCTGGCATTGGGCGGACACGGAACCCGAATTCTGGTTGGGCGTGTGCCTGTTGTTTGCCCTTGTTCTGGCTCTGCTCCTCTGGGCCAAGGATGCACCGGCCCTTCGGGACCTGACCGTCCTGCCTGCGGCTGGTTTGGTGGTCTTTGTCGCCTCTCACGGGCTTGAGAATGGCGCGGTTCTGGACAGGTTTGCGGGCACTTACGCGGAAACGCCCGAGGCCGACTATCCGATGGTGGTGACTGTTCTGGTCGCTTTGGGAGGTTTGATGTCGGCTCTGATGGCGTGGCGGTCATTCAAGGCGAGCCAGTATCGCGCCGTCTGGGCCGGAGGAGCCGCGCTTTTTGCACCCATGTTGGCCATCGCGCTGGAAACAGGCTGGCATCCGGCTTCGGTAATCGGGGCTTATCCTTGGGCGCTCCACGCGATTGTGCTGGCTGTGTTGATGGTGGTTCTGGCTGAACGCTTTGCCCGCGTTGACGGCGATGACCGGATACGGGCGGCACTGGCCACCCTGTCCATGCTGTCGTGTCTGGTCTTTGCCTGCGTCATCGTGCTCAGCTCGGCGGCGCTTACGGTTGCTTTGGTCGCCAGCGTTGTTGTTGCGGCCGCGTTGGACCGCAGGTTCATCCTGCCGCCGATGAGCTGGTTCATCTGGGCCGGTGTCTTTACCGTCACGGTGCGTTTGGTGCTTGATCCAGGGCTGGACTGGGCCAATTCCGCTCCGGTGTCCGAGATGGCGATGGTCTATGGCGTGGCCACATTGGGATTTGTCGTGGGCTGGTGGCTTTTGCGTCCGTTGAAGCGCCCTCTGGCGGCGCTGCTGCTGGAAAGTGCGGCCTGGGCGACAGCGGGTATCCTGCTTTCCTTGCTGCTGCTGCGTTGGCTCGAAGGCTTTGGCGAGGGCGGCGCTGACAACAGCCATTGGGGCCTGGGTCTGTTGGCCGTCATCTGGCTTTTGCTTGCGTTCGCGCAGGTACAGAGGTTCGGGTTGGGTGGCAAACTGAACTACCTGCGATACCTGCTTGCTCTGTTCTTTGCGGGTCATGGCCTTTTCTATCTGTTGCTGGCATTGGCGGACCAGAACCCCTTGTTTGATCCGAATGCGGATCCGGTGCTTGGGCCGCCGGTTTTGAATACGCTGGCCGTTGCCTATCTGTTGCCCGCATTGGCCATCGGCGGTTCGGCCTGGAGGATCCGGGAAATGCCGAAACCGATCATGCAAGCAAGCTTTGCCGTTGCAGGGACGTTGGCGGCAGTTTGGTTGGGTTTGACGATCCGTCACGTCTGGCAGGGCGCGGCGGGTATGTATGAAGGCAACGGCGTCACCCAGCCGGAACTGTATACCTACACTTTGGTGCTGCTGCTGATCGGGGCCGCTCTGTTCTATCAATCTCTTGCCCGCCGATCCGACCTGATGCGCAAGGCAGGGTTGGCGGTGATCGGGCTGGCGGTGGCCAAGGTCTTCCTGATCGACATCGCCGGTCTGGGCGGCCTGATCCGGGTGTTTTCACTGTTGGCGCTGGGCCTTGCGCTGGCCGGTCTTGCGTGGCTGAACCGGTGGGCAAAACTGCGCCATTCGCCGCAGCGGGCAGAACCTCTGGACCATTAGGTGCAGGCGTCATATAAGCGCGCCATGCATGACCGGATGGCCATCATTATTCGAATTATATCCCCGGCGCTCTGACCTCCTGAGACGCCGGGCAAAGGTGTTTGAGACTTCGCACCGACCGCTTCGATCCAATAGACGACCAGATCATCCAAAGGACGCCCCAAATGTGCGCCGACACGATCCAGACACCTGATTACAAAGACACGCTGAACCTGCCCAAAACCGATTTCCCCATGCGCGCCGGCCTGCCCAAGCGCGAACCCGCATGGCTGGAACGGTGGGAGACCATCGGCGTCTATGACCGCCTGCGCGAGAAAGAGGGCCGCACGCCCTTCACCCTGCACGACGGCCCCCCGTACGCGAACGGCCATCTGCATATCGGCCACGCGCTGAACAAGACCATCAAGGACATGATCGTGCGGTCCCATCAGATGATGGGTCATGACGCGCGTTATGTGCCCGGTTGGGACTGCCACGGTCTGCCGATCGAATGGAAGATCGAGGAACAGTACCGCAAGAAGGGCAAGAACAAGGACGAGGTGAACATCGTCGACTTCCGTCAGGAATGCCGCAAGTTCGCCGAGGGCTGGATCGACATCCAGCGCGAAGAGTTCAAGCGTCTGGGCATCACCGGAAATTGGGCCGATCCCTACATCACCATGGATTATCACGCCGAGGCGGTGATTGCGGACGAATTCATGAAGTTCCTGATGAACGGCACGCTCTATCAGGGCTCGAAGCCTGTCATGTGGTCGCCCATCGAAAAGACGGCCCTGGCCGAGGCCGAGGTCGAGTATCACGACAAGGAAAGCTTCACCATCTGGGTGAAGTTCAAAGTCGTGAATGCGGGCGATCTTGATGATGCCTATGTGGTGATCTGGACGACGACGCCGTGGACCATGCCGTCGAACAAGGCCGTCGTGTACGGTAAAGACATCTCCTATGGACTCTACGAAGTCACCGGCGCGCCGGAAGAATGCTGGGCCAAGTTAGGCGACAAGTTCCTGTTGGCCGACAACCTGGCCGCCGATGTATTGGGCCGTGCCCGTCTGAACGACGATCAGTGGACCCGTGTACGCGACGTGACCGCCGACGAATTGGAGAGCGCTCAGCTGCTTCACCCGTTGGCCGGGGCCGAAGGCAGCAATGGCGAATGGGACGACATCCGCGATTTCCGCGCCGCTGACTTCGTGACCGATACCGAAGGCACCGGTTTCGTCCACTGCGCGCCCTCGCACGGGATGGAGGAATTCGAGCTGTACCGTGATCTGGGCATGCTGGAACAGGTCATCACCTATAACGTGATGGACGATGGCTCGTTCCGAGCCGATCTGCCGTTCTTTGGCGGCAAATACATCCTGTCCCGCAAGGGCGGCGAGGGTGACGCAAACAAGGCCGTCATCGACAAGCTGGCCGAGGTCGGCGGGCTGCTGGCGCGCGGCAAGATCAAGCACAGCTATCCGCATTCGTGGCGCTCGAAGGCGCCGATCATCTATCGCAACACGCCGCAGTGGTTCGCATCCGTCGACCGCAAACTGGATGACGGTATGGGCGAGATGGGCGACACCATCCGCGAACGTGCCCTGCGGTCGATTGACGAGCTGGTGAAGTGGACGCCGCAGTCCGGCCGCAACCGCCTGTATTCGATGATCGAAGCGCGCCCGGATTGGGTTCTGTCGCGCCAGCGTGCATGGGGTGTGCCGCTGACCTGCTTCACCAAGAAGGGCGCTCTGCCCACCGACGCGGATTACCTGCTGCGCAACGCCGAACTCAACGCCCGCATCAAGGCGGCGTTCGAGAAGGACGGTGCGGATGTTTGGTACACCGACGGTTTCAAGGAAAAGATCCTCGACGGAATTGCCAACCCGGACGACTACGAACAGGTCTTTGACGTGCTGGATGTTTGGTTCGACTCGGGTTCCACCCACGCGTTCGTTCTGCGCGATCGCGAGGACGGCACCGAGGACGGCATCGCCGACGTTTACATGGAAGGCACCGACCAGCATCGCGGGTGGTTCCATTCCTCGATGCTGCAAGCCTGTGGCACCAAGGGTCGTGCGCCCTACCGCAATGTAGTAACCCATGGCTTCACGCTGGACGCCAAAGGCAACAAGATGTCCAAGTCGCTGGGCAACACCATCGTGCCGGAAGAGGTCGTCAAACAATACGGCGCCGATATCCTGCGCCTGTGGGTGGCGCAGACCGACTACACCGCCGATCAGCGGATCGGGCCGGAGATTCTGAAAGGCACCGCCGACAGCTATCGTCGCCTGCGTAATACCATGCGGTTCATGCTGGGTTCGCTGGCGGACTTCACCGAAGCTGACCGGGTGGACCCTGCGGATATGCCGCGTCTGGAACGCTGGGTGCTGAGCCGTCTGGCGGAGCTGGATGAGCAGGTCCGCAAGGGCTATGCTGCGTTCGACTTCCAGGGTGTATTCAGCGCAGTGTTCAACTTTGCGACAGTTGACCTGTCTTCTTTCTATTTCGACGTCCGCAAGGATGCGCTGTACTGCGACGGCGACAACCTGCGTCGCCGCGCCGCGCGCACTGTTCTGGATATCCTGTTCCACCGTCTGACCACCTGGCTGGCCCCGGTTCTGGTCTTCACCATGGAAGAGGTCTGGCTGGAGCGGTTCCCGGGCGACGACAGTTCGGTCCATCTGGTGGACTTTCCGGACACACCCGCCGATTGGCGCGATGCCGAGCTTGAGGCCAACATGGCCAAGGTGCGTCGTGTGCGCCGGGCCGTGACTGCCGCGCTGGAGGTTCAGCGTCAGGACAAAGTGATCGGCTCCAGCCTCGAGGCGGCACCGATCGTGCATGTCGAGGATGGCGATACCCGCGATCTGCTGGCCACGTTCGACGTGGACGACATGTGCATCACCTCGGGCCTGACCGTGACCGGCGATCCCGCCCCGGCCGAGGCGTTCCGTGTGCCGGAAATCGAAGGCGTTGCCGTCGTATTCGAAAAAGCAGAAGGCGAGAAATGTCAGCGTTGCTGGAAAATCCTGCCTGATGTGGGCCGCCACACCCATGCGGGCGTCTGCGGGCGCTGCAATGAGGCGCTGGGATAAATCAACGCGCCCCCCCGAATTCAGTCGGGGGGCATTTTGGGCTATGTCTGCACAGATTGCGGTGTTGGATTGAACAGATCAAAGCCAATGGCAGGATCTGACAGTGCTTTCCAAACCTGATAGTCCGTAAAGTAACCGGTGTGCCCGCCAGGATCGACCGGGATGTTTCGATTTGCAAAAATGAGCCCACCCTCGATCTCGGTTCCGACAAAATCGTCCTGCCGGAAGATGTTGAACCACGCGGCGTTCAACTGACTGGCCGTGATGGTGAACATCTCGGGAAAATAGCGCTGATAGATATGGGTGACCGGAGAGCCCATCGTGATGAGTGTCAGGGTCCGCCCGCCGATGCGTCTCTGGACGCGTGGGTCAGCAAGCATCTGCGTGGCAATCACGGTGCCCTGCGAATGGGATATCACCGTAATATGATCCGCTGGAAAGATATCGAGAACATAGTACAACGTGCGATAGAAACGTTCGTCTATCGCCTTGCGATCCGGATAGTTGCGTTGTCGCGTTTCCAGATCTTTTCCCAGATAGCATTTGTCACGAATGGCGTAGGTAACGATATCCCGTGCAACGCCCAGCCCGGCGGAAACAAAATCAGAAAACCGGTACATCAACGCAGTTGCGCCAAGAACGATCAGGCCGATCTCGCCTTGCGAACAGGCCAACCTGTCCAAAGCCCAAGAGATCGGGTTGGTTTCACCTATGCCCACGTTGCATGCGGCCTCAAAACTCTGGTTGGCTGCGATCTCTCGGATCGTGACCAGAACCAGCACGATTGTACCAAACAGAAAGACCCACTGCGCCAGCCGGTTTACAATCGCCCGGCTGATCAGACCGCTGCGGGTGTGAAGGTTGGCCTTGTACGTTTTGCGACCTGCAAAAAGCCCGACGCCAACGAACCCCAACAGAACGATGGCCACAAAGGCCACGCTGAGAGTTTCGATGGACTCGTTCAAATTGCTTTCAAAAAGACGTTGCAGCTGACCGTCGGACAGGCCCGAAACAGTTTCCAGCAATTGCTCTATGGTCAACCAGAGGCCGGAAATGAAGAACATCCAGAAAACCAGCATGCCTGCACAGATGCTGGGGTACAGCCGCCTGTGCTCTGAAAGTGTGTCATTGATCTGCAGCGTCCAGGCGGACAACGCGTAAAGAATGAGTGTCAGGAAGATAAGAGTGGCCCAGAAAATGGACAGCAGAAAAACCTGAAACGCCACGAATTGCTCCAGGGCCGGCGGGCAATTTCCCGTGTCGGAAGGGACGCAGACCCACAATTTCAGGCCCAGCGGCCCAATGACCAGGCACAGAGTCAGTGCTGTTCCCATTGCGAGCATTCCACGCCAGAAGACCCGCCTGAGATAGGTCGGCGCCGATCGGCTTTGCCCCAGCCCGACAATGGCCCCGCCGGCGTACAGCCCGAACAGAAGCCAGAACAACAGGGCAGGGTTCTGGAAAACCGAGACAGGTATCCGGTCGGTCATGACCGCTGCGGCACCAATCAACAAAAAGACGTTCAGCGTCGCAACCGCACCGAAGAAGATCCATGTGAAAAGATGTACCAGCTGTGCCGCAAGTGTATTCCTGCCATTGGGCTGGTCCGAGGCAACGCCTTTGCGGATGTGGGTTTGCTCGACATTGTCCATCGCCAGATATCCCAACGCCAGAACGACCCAAATCAGGTCCAGCACGGTTTTGATCGCTCCTTTCGGGGCCGGAGAGCGATCAGCCCAATAAACTTCGGCAAACAGGGCCTTGTCCTGAGGAACAGCCGGGTCAGTCACCGTGCGCAGATTGACTTCGAACAGCTCTGCATTTCTTGGATTTCCGTCGAAGGTGGATTCGGCCAGTTCGATCATGCCGCGTTCGACTTCGATCGGTGGTCTGGGGTTTCCATCCAGCCAGGTTGTTGCTGCGCCAACGACCTGATCGACGGTTTCGCCGGGTTTTTGTTCACCGATTCCATGTACCGTGAGGATCAAATGTCGACCCATTGCGTTCTCCAAAATCTCTTTAAGTAACGGCAGGAGCGTATCACGAATGGCGCCAATGCCCAAAAATGACGTTTTGCGTGGTCTTGCACATTCCCGCGCTTGTGCTTGGTGCTTTGATCTGAAACCGTCGGTCCATGGCGATGATTTCCGTTGAAACTCAGTTCGGACGACTTGGTGTTGAAGAAACAGACGGAGCCCTTACACGGCTTGTCTGGAACGGCAGGGACGAGGGTGAGCCGACTGCGCTGCTGCGCGAAGCCGCCGCCCAGTTGAGGGCCTATGATCAAGGGCGGCTTGACCGTTTCGATCTGCCGTATCGCATTGACGGATCAGAGTTTCAAAAGCAGGTCTGTGACCTGATCTATGCCATCCCGCTTGGAGAAACGCGCACCTATGGCGATATCGCCAAAGAATTGGGGCAGCCCGCCCAGCCGGTTGGCCAAGCCTGCGGATCAAACCCCATTCCCGTGATCATTCCCTGCCACCGGGTACTGGCCGCAAATGGCTTGGGCGGTTTTTCGGGCGACGGTGGTGTTGAGACGAAAGTTGCCCTGTTGCGGCATGAGCGGGCGGCAGGTCTTTTGATCTGAGCGTCGAAATTCGGTTGCAATCCGCTTTTTGCAGACACAACTTGTAACAGTTGCTGAATTTGAAGGACCGCATTGCATGACCACTGAACAAGACCGTGCAGCCCGCAAGAAGGCCATTATCGACCGGTTGATGTCGCTTGAAGCGCAAGAGCTTGCAACGGCGCAGGCGCATTACGATGCGTTTTTGAAAGATGCCCAGTTGGACGACCGGGAAGGTCACGACAAGGATGACATTGCCGCATCGCGGGAAAACGCCGATCTGGCGGCTGCCTTTGATGCGCCGGTCCATGCGCATCATGCAAAGATTGATGTCATCGAAAATACCGATTTCAGCCTTGCCGACACGGTCAGGCCAGGAGCTGTGATCAAGTTCAACAACCGCAGATTTGTTGTGTGTGTTTCAACAACGCGGTTTGAAGTGGATGGCAAAACCTATATGGGTATTTCAACCCAAAGCCCCATATATCTGGCGATGGCAGGTCTGCAAAAGGGCGACGTCTTTACCCATAACGGCACCGAATTCGAGGTGCAGGACGTTCTGTAAAACGGGACGGGCAGCGCTGCGTCAGGCGCGGCGCTGCGGAACAACCTGTTGGGCGATGCCTGCGAAGGTCAGGTACAGGCTGGTGATGACCAGCCCCCAATGGGCCCAGCTTTCGGGGTGAAAATCGACCCATGCGGCCCAACCCGCGAAGAACGTCCATGCCAGCGCCATCGGCAAAGTCAGGCTGCGCCAGCGCTCGGTGCGCACGGGATGAACGAATTTCAGCGGCAGAAACATGGCCAGCGACAGCAGGGTGACCAGCAGCAGGATGATCCAGAAATTCGGTTCCAGTGCGAAGATCACGATCACGAACATGTTCCAGCACCCGGGAAAACCGGAAAAGGAATTGTCCTTGGTCTTCATGCGTGTATCCGCGAAATACATCGCGCTGGCAAATGTGATGACGATGATCGCGAACCATCCGGTCCAGCCGTCCATCAGCCCCGATTTGAACAGGGCAAAAGCCGGAATGAACACATAGGTCAGGTAATCTATGATCAGATCCAGCAGAACGCCGTCGAACTCGGGCGCGTTGTGCTTGACGTGATAATGTCGCGCCAGCGGGCCATCTATACCGTCTACAATGAAAGACACGACAAGCCAAAGATACATAAGGCTCCATTTCTCTTCGACCGCGGCCAGCATGGCCAACATGGCAAAAACAGCGCCTGTTGCAGTAAAGAGATGAACGGAAAGAGCTTTGAATCTGAGTGTCATGCGAGCGTCATGACCGATGCGCGTCCGAGATGCAAACCAAAAGCCCGGGTTTTCGAGTCATGTGCACGTCAGGCTTTGGGATGCGCGCGGTTGTAGACCTTCATTAACCTCGCTGTGTCCACTGCCGTATACGCCTGCGTCGTCGACAAAGAGGCGTGGCCAAGAAGCTCTTGGATGGCACGCAGGTCGCCTCCGGCTGACAGCAGGTGGGTGGCAAAGCTGTGCCGCATCGCGTGGGGTGTTGCGGTTGAGGGCAACCCCAATTGCATACGCGCCTTGGCCATAACCCCTTGGATTGCACGTGGGTTCAATGGCCCGCCACGGACGCCTCGAAACAGGGCTTTGTCCTGTGCTTGTGGATGGGGGCATAACTTCAGGTATCTATCGACCGCTTCGCGGGCGGCAGGAAGAACCGGTACGACCCGTTCTTTGTCGCCTTTCCCGACGATGCGCAGCGTGGCGGGCAAAGGCACGTCCGCTCCGGTCAGGGACAGCGCCTCGGATATGCGCAGGCCGCATCCGTACAGCAGCGTCACAACCGCGACGTCGCGCGCCGCGACCCAGTCGGATGTGGATTGCAGTTCCACCGTATCGATCATGGCGCGGGCTGCATCTTCGGCCAGTGGCCGGGGCAGTTTCTTGGTGAATTTCGGCGCGCGGGTGGACAGAACGGCGGTGGGCTCGAACCCCTCACGCTCTGCCAGCCAACGGTAGAAGCTTTTGACCGCCGACAGTTTGCGCGCCAAAGACCGCGCGCTGACGTCCGCGCCGCGCTGATCCGCCATCCAGGCGCGCATATCCGACACTGTGATCCGTTCCAGCGCCTTCAGGCCATGCCGTTCGGCGTGATGCAGGGTCATGAACGTCAGAAACTCGACGACGTCGCCACGATAGGCGTTTAGCGTATTCTCGGATCGTCCGGCCAGTGCGCTCAGGCCGTCCAGCCAATGCTGAAGCGCGTCGCGGCAGGCAGGCGAGATCAGGCTCACGACAACCAGTGGCGCATCGAGCGTTCGAACACGCCGGCAAAAAAGGCCAGAAGATCGGTGCCCAGCTGCGGTGTGAAATGCCGCGGGTCGCGGGCGGCCATGACGATCATGCCAGGCAGGCGACCGGCCCCGAGGTCCAGCTTCAGGCAGGCCTCGGAACGAAGCTGATCGGCCTGTGACCCGAAAATACGCCGACTCGGCTGATGGATTTCCCGCAAGATCACATCCCGCGCAGGACCGCCGCGATCAATGGTCAGGTACCGGTCGATGAAACCGGGTTCCGCAATCGTCAGGACCCCGCCCAACGTGTCGATTGCGGGATCGTTCTGAACCACGGTTGTTTCCAGAACCAGCGTAACGCTGTCGACGCGCAGGATGTCCGCCACATCGGCGCCCAGCGTGCGCAGGAAATCTTCGAACTCGACAGGTTCCAACAATCGCAGAATGGCGCGGTGGACCTGATTGGTGCCCGCGAGGTTTTCATAGGCCGCAGCGATGACGGAACGGTGGGTGTCTTCCAGCCGATCCAGTCGCGCCTCGAGCCGTTGCATCGCAATGCCGCGCAGGTCAATCACGTTGTCGCCGCGCGCTTGCTCGTTGGCAGCGACAAGCGCCTGCATCAGGTCTTTGTCGTCCAGTACGACATCCGGCTCGGCCAGAATCGCCGCGCGGAGGTTATCCTCGAGTTTGGGGGTGCTGCTCATGTCCCGTCCGGTCTTTTTTTGTTGTCGCGCTTATAACATGCCGGACCGGATTTGCCTTGGAAAAAATGCACGCAAGGGTGGATTTCCTTGCATGCTGTGGCAAGAGGCTCCCGCCCGCCATGCCTGATCACAGAACAGGCATTTGGCCGTTGGGCCGGGCGCGGCGCCTTTCGGCACCGCGCGGTCGGGTCTGGGATCAGAGGATCTTCTGACCGGTTTTGGCCCAGTCCGCGAGGAAGGTTTCCAGACCTTTGTCCGTCAACGGATGGTCGGCCAGTTTCTTGATCACGGCAGGCGGTGCGGTGATCACATCGGCCCCGATGCGGGCGCTGTCGGTCACGTGGTTGACGGTCCGGATCGATGCTGCAAGGATTTCGGTCTCGAACCCGTAGTTGTCATAGACCTGACGGATGTCTGCGATCAGGTCCATGCCGTCGAGGTTGATATCGTCAAGCCGTCCGATGAAAGGCGAGATGAATGTCGCGCCCGCTTTTGCAGCCAGAATCGCCTGATTGGTTGAGAAGCAGAGTGTCACATTGACCATCTGGCCTTCGTCGCTGAGCGTCTTGCAGGTTTTCAGGCCGGCCCATGTCAGCGGCACTTTGACGGCGATATTCGGCGCGATCTTGGCCAGTTTGCGGCCTTCGGCGATCATGTCGTCAGCTTCGGTGGCGACAACCTCGGCCGATACCGGGCCATCGACCAGATCACATATCTCTTTGGTCACTTCCAGAATGTCGCGACCTGACTTCAGGATCAGCGAAGGGTTGGTGGTTACGCCGTCCACCATGCCCAGATCGTTCAGTTCGGCGATGGCGTCGATCTCGGCGGTGTCTACGAAGAATTTCATGAGGGCAGTCCTTTGATGGGTTGGCCTTGGTCGCGGATGGCTTTACCTCAAAGAGACCCCTGCTGGAACCCCCTGCGAAGGATATGCCGTGAGCGCTAACGGATTTTTCGACCAAGGAGAGCTGGTTGCGGTGCTTACAACGCAGCCGCTTGACCGGACGCTGGATTACAAGGCGCCCGAAGGCGGGTGCGTTCTGGGCGCTTTTGTCGAGGTTCCTTTGGGCCCGCGCAAGGTTCTGGGGGTGGTTTGGGGGCCGGGGCAGGGCGGCTTTGACCTGAGCAAGGCGCGCTCGGTGATCCGGGTTCTAGATGTTGCACCGATGCGTGAAGAGATGCGGGTGTTTCTGGAAAAGGTCGCCGATTACACTCTGACACCCATGCCTGCGATGCTGCGTCTGGCGACGCGGGCACCGGGCTTGGGTGATCCGCCCTCGATGCGCAAGGTCTATCGGCTGGGTGAAGGTCAACCAGAACGAATGACAGACGCCCGGGCCCGGGTTTTGGGGGTATTGCGCGACTATGGCGGGCTGGCTTTTACCTTGAAGGAACTCGCCGAGCAGGCGGGTGTAACGTCATCTGTTGTCAAAGGGTTGGTCAAACAAGGCGCCGTGCGCGAAGAGGACAGCCCGCGCGACCTGCCTTATCCTCATCTTGATCCGGACCTTCCCGGGAAAGACCTGACAACGGATCAGGCTGCGGCGGTCGAACGGCTTCAGGCCGGGCAGCGGACCGGCGATTACGGCACCACGCTGCTGAAAGGCGTTACCGGTTCCGGTAAGACCGAGGTTTATTTGGAGGCTGTGGCCGAGGCACTGCGCATGGGGCGGCAGGCCTTGGTTCTGCTGCCCGAGATTGCCCTAACCGCAGAATTTCTGACCCGGGTCGAGGCGCGGTTCGGTGCGCGCCCGGCGGAATGGCATTCCGGCGCAACCATGACGGAACGGCGGCGGGTCTGGCGGATGGTCGGGCAGGGCAATGCGCAACTGGTCGTTGGCGCCCGGTCGGCGCTGTTTCTGCCATTTCGCGATCTGGGGCTTGTGGTCGTCGATGAGGAACACGACACGTCCTACAAACAGGAAGACGGCGTGCACTACAGCGCACGCGACATGGCGGTTCTGCGCTCGGCGATCTGTGGCGCGCGGGTGATTCTGGCCAGTGCGACACCTTCGCTGGAAAGTTGGGCCAATGCCGAGGCGGGCAAGTACGAAAGGCTTGACCTGACCTCGCGCTTCGGAGCGGCGGTATTGCCCGAGATGAAGCCCATCGACATGCGGGTCGAGCAGATGCCGCCCGGAACGTGGGTTTCTCCGTCTTTGCGGCAAGCGGTACAGCAGCGGATCGAAAAAGGCGAACAATCGCTGTTGTTCATCAACCGCCGTGGCTATGCGCCGGTCACCTTGTGCCGGGCCTGTGGCGAGCAGATCGCCTGTGATCAGTGCGACGCACGCATGGTCGAGCATAGGTTTCTCAAGCGATTGATGTGCCACCAATGCGGCGAAACCAAGCCGATGCCCGAAGCCTGCCCCTCCTGCGGCGTGGAGGGTAAGCTTGCCCCGGTCGGGCCGGGGATCGAACGGCTGGCGGAAGAAGCCGAGGCGACCTTCCCCGAGGCGAAAATCGCGATGCTGAGTTCCGATCTTTTTGGTTCAGCCCGGGCATTGAAAGCCAAGATTGAAGAGATCGCCGCCGGGGATGCCGACATCATCATCGGTACGCAATTGGTGGCCAAGGGGCACAACTTCCCCAAGCTTACATTGGTCGGTGTGATTGACGCTGACCTTTCCCTGCACGGCGCGGATCTGCGCGCGGCTGAGCGTACGTTTCAATTGATGCGGCAAGTGGCGGGGCGCGCGGGACGGGCGGACAAGCCGGGGCAGGCGCTTTTGCAGACCTTTCAACCGGAACACCCGGTGATCCGGGCCATCCTGTCGGGTGATGAGGAAGGGTTCTGGAAAGCCGAGGCAGCGGGTCGACAGGCAGCAGGCGTGCCACCCTATGGTCGCATGGCCGGGATCGTGCTGTCGGGCCCCGAGGTCGGACCGGTCTTCGATATCGGCAATGCAATGGCCCGCAACGATGCGCGCCTGCGCGCCATCGGTGCTCAGGTCTTTGGCCCCGCGCCTGCACCCATTGCGCGTATACGCGGCCGCCACAGAGTGCGCTTGTTGGTGAAAGCACCGAAAGGGGCGCCGATTCAGGATGCCATCGCCCGCTGGATCGCCCCATTGCGTCTGAAGGGCGATATCCGCCTGACCGTCGATATCGACCCACAGAATTTTTACTGACCTCTGCATCTGTGCAGGGTGATTGTGCGCAGACCGCTTCCCTCTCGCCAAAGCAGCGAAATGGGCGTAGAGGGGTCTCATGCTGAAACCCATGCCCCTTACCGAGGCGCAGAGCCTGCCGTTCTGGCGCCGCCCCATCACGCTGTTGTTCATGATGGCGCTGACCATGCCCATTGCGTTCAACGCATGGAGCGCGCTGCTGAACAACTTTGTTATTGAGGTGGCGAACTTTGATGGCGCGGATATCGGTCTGCTGCATACAGTGCGCGAGATTCCGGGGTTTCTGGCGGTTGGCGTGATTGCCGTCATCATTTTCATTCGCGAGCAGGTGCTGGCGATGATCTCTCTGATAATGCTTGGTGTCGCAACGGCGGTGACCGCGTGGTTCCCCAGCCTGGGCGGGTTGCTGTTTGTGACCTTGTTTAGCTCGATCGGGTTCCATTACTACGAGACCGTGAACCAGTCGCTTCAATTACAGTGGCTGCCCAAGGATCGTGCTCCGCAGGTGCTGGGATGGCTGGTTGCGATGGGATCGGCGGCGACCATGGTGGTGTATGGGCTGATCGTACTGACCTGGGATCGCTTTGATCTGTCCTACAACTTTGTATTCATGGCGTCGGGTGGAGTTACGGCTGCGTTGGCACTGTTCTGTCTGTTCGCCTATCCGCAATTCGATGCGCCCACGCCGCAGACCAAGAAACTGATCCTGCGTCGCCGGTATTGGCTGTATTATGCATTGCAGTTCATGGCAGGCGCGCGGCGGCAGATATTTGTCGTCTTTGCCGGGTTCATGATGGTCGAGAAATTCGGCTTTGAAGTGCATGAGCTCACCAGCCTTTATCTGATCAATCTGATGATCAACATGATGGCCGCCCCATTGCTGGGAAAGGCGGTGGCAAAGTTCGGTGAGCGGCGCACGCTGATATTTGAATATACCGGTCTGGCCATCGTGTTCGCAGCCTATGGCGGCATCTATTGGTTCGGCTGGGGTGTTCTGCTTGCGGCAATCCTTTATGTGATCGACCACGTGCTGTTTGCGCTGGCATTGGCGTTGAAAACCTATTTCCAGAAAATCGCCGACCCTGCTGATATCGCGCCGACCGCTGCGGTGGCCTTTACGATCAATCATATTGCGGCGGTGTTTTTGCCCGCTGTGCTTGGCCTGCTTTGGGTCGTGTCGCCGGGCGCTGTGTTTGGCCTGGCCGCGGCGATGGCGATCGTTTCGCTGCTGTTGTCGCTGTTGATCCCGCGTCACCCCGAGCCCGGCAACGAGACCATCCTGACCAAATACGCTCCGGCCCCTGCGGAATAGGTCTCGGCGCTTGACCTTGACGGCGCGGCGTCCTAGGCGCGGTGTCAATCGAGACAGGAGGCCCCAATGCCCACATTCACCGCACTGACGACGCTGACAGGTAAGAAGGCCGCCGAAGGTCTGGGCGAGGCGATGGAACGTCTGGAGCCAGAGCCAACCGGCGTTGGTGTGTTCGAAGTCGAAGACGGATCCGGCCTGTGGGAGGTCGGCGGATATTTCACCGAAGCCCCCGACGAGACCGCACTGGCGGTTCTGGCCGCGGCATTCGACGCCAAACCGTTTGTTGTTTCAGAACTGCCGGAAACCGACTGGGTTGCGCATGTACGACGCGAGCTTGCGCCCGTCGAGGCGGGGCGTTTCTTTGTCTATGGAAGCCATGATGCCGACAAGCTGCCCAAAGGTCGCATTCCATTGCTGATCGAGGCCGCAATGGCCTTTGGCACCGGCCACCATGGTACGACGTTGGGGTGCCTCAAGGCCTTTGACAGATTGCTGGACGAAGGGTTCACCGCGGCGAAAGTGGCGGATATCGGCTGCGGCACCGCCGTTCTGGCCATGGCCGCAGCCCGGGTTTGGGACGGCGACATCATTGCCAGTGACATTGATGAAGTGGCCGTTGACGTGGCCGAAGCCAACCTCAAGGCGAACGGGATGTCCGGTTCCGTACGGTGCGTGGAAGCCGCTGGTTTCGACCACCCCGATCTCAGGGCGCACGCGCCCTACGACCTGATCTTTGCCAATATTCTCAAAGGTCCTCTGGTCGCCCTCTCGCCGGAAATCGCGGCGAATCTGCGTCCCGGAGGGTATGCAATCCTGTCGGGGATCCTCAACGAACAGGCCGATGATGTGGTGTCCGTTTATTCTCAAAATGAATTCAATCTTACCCATAGGGACGAGATTGGTGAATGGACGACCCTAATCTTAATGAAACAGGGCGCAAACTAGGCTATTTGCAGGAGTTTTGTGGAATTTTGCCACGTTTTTGTCGTAATCTCTTTTTACCGTTTTCTGACTGAAGTCGAGGGGGGCGGTTTTTGGAGGCTGCCATGACGGGTAAACAACTGGAGTTCACTCAGCGCGTTAATCGCCTGAACAAAAAACATCAAAAGATGAGCCGTGGCTATCGCGCGACGATGCGAAAGGATGGCCTGGTGGTCATGAAGCCGCAGCGGGTAAGCTCGGCAGTGCCGGCCAGGGTGCTGTTGCTTACGCTTCTGAGTGTTGTGGCGTTCAAGGCGTTTCTTTTGTCCAGCCTTGGCCCGACCGGATACCAATATCGGATCGACAGTTTGAACGAAGGCACATCGGTCGAAAAAGCAGGTGCCTGGGTGATGCAGATCGACCCGGTGTCGCAGGCGATTGCCGTGCAACTCAACAAGATTTTATACTGAATCTCAGTTTTGACTCAGTTCTCGGACGAAAAACACCGCGTGCCCGGGGCGCGCGGTGTTTCTGTTTGCCCCTCAAGGGAGGAGGAAGGGGCGTATGCGAGTGGTGGTCGGTATTACCGGCGACCTTGGGCGATGGCGTCGATGTCGCCACGGCACAGGCCGATATCTTCCAGTTCACGATCGGTTAGACCGGTCAGCGCGTTGCGGGTAACGCGGGCGTCATTCCATTCGACGGCGGCGTTCACGGCCGATACAAAAAATGCGCCGATACGGCCAACGAGGCCGAACGAGCCAGTGGAGGCGAAGCGGGTGGTGTCCAGTGCAGCCATATCCTGTTTCCTTCTGGTTGGTGTTCACTTTGCGGTCTTGCGATCTGCCCGGCATCTAGTGCCGCCAAATCGCCCGCACAAGTTCAGTTTTTGCATGTGTCCTATGCGTTTCCTGCAATGCTCCAAAAGGCTGTAATCCCCTTAAATAATTGGTGAAAACGCGTTCACAAAAGTGTCGAATTCAGACTTTTTGAAGTCGCAAATGGCGTGTTGAGTCGCCTATGGGATAGGTGTGTCGTTTCCAGGCTTTGGGTCAATTCGCTTGGAAAATGTTCACGCTTCGTGCTAGGCGTTGAAAAAAGATCACAGAACCCGAGCAGGCCGAGGCAAAACATGCGAATTCTGGGCATTGATCCGGGGCTTAGGACCCTGGGGTGGGGCGTCATCGAATCAAATGGCAGCCGCCTGAGCCACGTGGCCAACGGTTTGTGCAAGTCGGATGGGGATGATCTGGGTGAGCGGCTGTTGTCTCTCCACAACCAGATTGTCGAAGTCATCGCCGATCATCAACCAGACCAGGCAGCCATCGAACAGACCTTTGTGAACAAGGATGGCGCCGGTACGCTCAAACTGGGTCAGGCGCGAGGCGTGGCGTTGCTGACGCTGGCACAGGCCGGATTGCCGGTGGGGGAATACGCCCCGAACCGGGTCAAGAAAACGGTCGTGGGTGTCGGGCACGCGGAAAAGGAGCAGGTGTTGCACATGGTCAAACTGCAATTGCCCGGATGTCAGCCCAAGGGCGCGGATGCAGCAGATGCTCTGGCGATTGCGATTTGCCATGCCTATTACGGCAAGACCCAACAGGCGCGTGTGAAAGAGGTACGGGCATGATCGGAAAACTCACCGGAAGGCTGGACTATCGCGCAGCAGATCACGTGCTGATCGATGTCCGGGGTGTGGGATACATCGTCTATTGCTCTGACCGGACCATGGCTGCACTGCCGGGTGTAGGCGAGGCGGTTTCGATCTATACGGACATGGTCGTGCGCGAGGACCTGATGCAGCTTTATGGCTTTCTTTCGCTGGTCGAGAAGGAATGGCATCGCCTTTTGTGCTCGGTTCAGGGGGTCGGAGCGAAAGTCTCTCTGGCGATCCTCAGCGCGCTGGGGCCGGACGGTGTCAGCCGCGCGATCGCACTGGGAGATTGGGCGGCGGTCAAGGCGGCGAAAGGTGTGGGCCCGAAAACGGCGCAGCGGATCGTTCTGGACCTCAAGGACAAGGCGCCGGGCGTGATGGCCATGGGTGGCACGGTGACCGATGCGATGGATGGACCTTCGATCGAAGTTGTAGAGCCTGTCGAGGCAGCGCCTGCTCGGAAGCGGACGCCAAAACCAGCCTCTGGGGCCGCTGCGGCATCAGCGGGTGCGCTGTCAGCCTTGTCCAATCTGGGTTATGGGCCGTCGGATGCAGCAGCCGCGGTTGCCGAGGCGGCCGCCAACAACCCAGATGCAGACGAAGCGGGTCTGATTCGTGCCGCGCTGCAATTGCTGGCTCCGAAAGGCTGAATGAATGGTAGACGCTGATCCCACTGTGCGCCCCGATCCATTGCCCGAGGACAACGACCGCGCACTGCGCCCGCAGGGCTTGGATGAGTTCATCGGTCAGGCCGAGGCACGCGCCAATCTGCGCATCTTCATCCAATCCGCCCGCCAGCGGGGCGAGGCGATGGATCACACGTTGTTCCATGGCCCTCCGGGGTTGGGCAAGACGACGCTGGCGCAGATCATGGCGCGTGAACTGGGGGTGAATTTTCGCATGACGTCAGGGCCGGTTCTGGCGAAAGCGGGCGATCTGGCTGCGATCCTGACCAATCTCGAAGCGCGGGATGTCTTGTTCATCGACGAAATCCACCGCCTGAACCCGGCGGTGGAAGAGGTGCTTTACCCCGCGATGGAAGATTTCGAGCTTGATCTGGTGATCGGCGAGGGGCCCGCCGCGCGAACGGTTCGGATCGAGTTGCAACCCTTCACGCTTGTCGGGGCCACGACGCGCATGGGTTTGCTGACCACACCTTTGCGCGACCGGTTTGGTATTCCGACCCGGTTGCAGTTCTACACCGTGGACGAGTTGCATGAGATCGTCACCCGAAACGCGCGGAAGCTCGGCGCTCCGGCAGATGATGAGGGCGCACGCGAGATTGCGCGCAGGTCACGCGGAACACCGCGCATCGCCGGACGTCTGCTGCGGCGGGTGGTGGATTTCGCCATTGTCGAAGGAGATGGACGGATCACCCGCGAGCTGGCTGACGGAGCCTTGACGCGGCTGGGGGTGGACCATTTGGGACTGGATGGTGCGGACCGCCGGTATCTGAAACTGATCGCCGAGAATTACGGTGGTGGTCCCGTCGGGATCGAAACGATGTCAGCCGCCTTGTCTGAAAGCCGTGACTCGCTGGAAGAAGTGATCGAGCCCTTTCTGTTGCAACAGGGGTTGATCCAGCGAACACCGCGTGGGCGGATGTTGGCGCAAAAGGCCTGGACGCATCTGGGCATGACTGCACCCAAACGGCAAAGCGATCTGTTCGGTTGAAGCTTGCGCTTGGAAATTTTATGCCTTCGGCGAGAGTATTTTCGAAAAGATGAAGGCCTGACCGTGACACCGGAAGAGATTGAGGCGCTGTTCACGCGCGAAAGCGGTGAGTTTCTGTTTGCCCGCTGGGGACGACCCATCGTGCCGATCGTGTTTGGTGTTGAAGATGAAACGCTGTCCACTGTGAAGGGCGCCTTCGAGGCGGTTGTCACCTTGGCCGGTCACAAAATGGCCGAAACCGACCCCGAACTTGGTGCCAACTGCATGGTCTTCTTCTTCCGGGATTGGCAAGAGCTGCTGGACGTGCCTGATCTTGATCGTCTGATCCCCGATCTGGCACCATTGGTCGGGCGCTTGGTTGAAGCGGATGCAAACCAGTATCGCATTTTCCGGTTCGAGGAAGATGGCGTGATCCGTGCGGCTTTTGTTTTTCTGCGCATGGACAAGCAGTTGTCCAAGATACCGGCGGAAACGCTGGCGCTGAGCCAGGTGGTGCAGACCATCCTGCTTTGGTCCGATACTGCGTTTCGGACGCAATCTCCGCTGGCCGTGGCGGGCGAAACGACGATCCTTCGCCCTGATATTGCTGCGTTGATTCGAGCTGCTTACGATCCGGTTTTGCCGGGTTCGGCGCAGGATGCGTCTCATGCGCTCAGGTTGTTTGCCCGGTTGGAGCCACTGCAATGAAACATACCTACCTGGTTCGCGTATTTTATGAAGACACCGACATGGGCGGCGTCGTCTATCACGCGAACTATCTGCGGTATATCGAACGTGCGCGTTCGGATTGGGTGCGCAATCTGGGCAATGACCAGAACGCGATGCGGGAAGAGGGCATTGTTTGGGTCGTGCGGCGGGTCGAGGCCGATTACCTTTCGCCCGCCAGGTTCGATGACGAACTGATCGTCGAAACCGAAGTTACGGAAATCTCGGGTGTGCGGCTGACCATGGCGCAGCTGGTCCGGCGCGGCGAGACCGAGATTTTTCGCGCCTCGGTCACTGCCGTTTGCATCAACAAGGATGGCAGGCCGATCCGGCTTCCGGCAGAGATTCGCGCATTGATGTAACAATTTGCGGGTCAGGGGTGGTTATGTTGGCATTTCAGCCCCAACTGCGTTAGCGTTTGGCAAAACAAGGCCAAACAAACGGCCGTCAGGCAAAAACAAAGAGCAGGTTCATGGAAGCTGAAACGCTGGCGCTGGCGCAGGAGATCGATTTCTCCATGTGGGGGCTGTATGCCCGCGCGACCTTTATCGTCAAATTGGTGATGTTGATGCTGATCGGTGCATCCATCTGGTCCTGGGGCATCATCATTCAGAAGCTGATCAATTATCGCGCGGCCCGTCGCGAGGCGCAGGCATTTGACGAGAGCTTCTGGTCCGGCAACCCTTTGGACGAGCTGTTCGAGCAGATCGGAACCCAGCCGGATGGCAGTTCTGAAAAGATTTTTGCTGCCGGAATGATCGAATGGCGCAGGTCGCACCGAAATGATGGCGGATTGATTGCCGGAGCGACCGCGCGGATAGACCGGTCCATGGATGTGGCCATAGCGAAAGAGGCAGAGACCTTGCAGAAAGGTCTGCCAATCCTGGCCACGGTTGGATCGACTGCGCCGTTCATCGGCCTGTTTGGTACCGTCTGGGGCATCATGAATGCGTTTATCGAAATCGCCGAACAGCAGAATACCAATCTGGCGGTCGTGGCCCCGGGTATTGCCGAGGCACTATTGGCAACGGGGCTCGGCCTTCTGGCCGCGATCCCGGCGGTTATTTTCTACAACAAGCTCAGTGCAGACTGTGACCGCATCGTGGGCGGCTATGAGGCCTTTGCCGACGAGTTCGCGACCATCCTGTCGCGTCAGTTGGACAGCTGACAATGGGCGCGGCGGTTCAGCAATCCTCGGGTGGAAACGGGCGCAGACGCGGTCGGCGTCGCGGGCGCGCGCAACCCATGGCCGAGATCAACGTGACACCGTTTGTGGATGTCATGCTGGTTTTGCTGATCATCTTCATGGTGGCCGCGCCATTGCTGACCGTCGGTGTTCCGGTAGATCTGCCCAAGACCGCTGCCAGTGCTTTGCCCGGTGACAATGAAGAACCTTTGACCGTGACCCTGACGGCAGATGGACGTGTGCAGATCCAGACAACAGACGTGTTGCGCGAGGAACTGATCGGTAAGCTGCGGGCCATCGCCGCAGAGCGGAGCAGTGACCGGGTTTTCCTGCGCGCCGATGGCGCGATTCCTTACGCGCAGGTCATGCAGGTCATGGGCGCGCTGAACGCGGGCGGGTTTTCCAACGTTGGGCTTGTGACCGATACGGGCGGGCCGACGCTGGACGAAGGTGGAGAGTGAGGGCGCACGGTGGATACCGGCACCAAGATTTCGGCGATTGCGCATGTCAGCCTGATCGGAGTGGCGCTTTTCGGCGGCACCTTCCGGTCCGAGCCTTTGCCGATGGCCGTACAGGATGTGTCCGTGATCACCGCTGAACAATTCGCGGCCATGACGGCTCAGCGGGATGCGCCTGAGATCCCAGAGGTGCCGGCGGCATTGCAACAACCGCCCGAACCACAGGCTGATAGCACGCCGCCAGAACCTGTGGTCGAGGAACAGCCCCGCCCTGAACCCGTCGTGCCTGCCGAACCCGAACCCGAGCCTGCGCCCGTTATCGTCGAAGCACCGCCGGAACCGGACGTGCCGGATGAGCTGCCGGTACTGACAGAGCCCGAGGTCGAACCTGTCGCACAGCCTGTGCCTCCGGGGCCTGAGGCGCAGCCGCGCCCGTCCGATCGTGTTGCCCCCGAGGCCATAGCGCCACCACCGCCCGAGGCAAAACCGGATGATTTCGAAACGCCGCCCGTTTCACTGGATGAGGGCGCCGAGGTGCAGCAGGAACAACAGGATCAGACCGCGCCGGAAGAAGCGGCCCCCGAGATCGTGACCGAGGCAGAGGAAACCAAAGAGCAGTCTCCGCTTACGTCTCCGCGACCGCGGGTGCGTCCGAACCGCCCAAGCCCACCGCCCGAACCCGTTGTGGCAGAGACGCCCGAGGCGGCGCCCGAACCGAACGCGCAGGCCGACGAGGCCGCGATCAATGACGCTCTGGCCGAAGCCTTGGGCAGTGGAACCCAGCCATCCGGCCCACCGCTTACCAGCGGCGAGAAGGACGCGATGCGATTGGCCGTGTCCAAGTGCTGGAATGTGGGCTCTTTGTCTACGGATGCACTGAGTACTGTGGTCGTTGTGGCTTTTTCGCTAAACCGTGATGGTACGGTTGTGGATGGCAGCATTCGGATGCTGGACAGTTCTGGTGGGTCTGCTGGCGCGGCCAATCAGGCCTATCAGGCCGCCCGGCGCGCGATTTTGCGCTGCGGGGCCAGAGGATATGACTTGCCTGCTGACAAATACGCTTATTGGCAGGATGTTGAGATTACATTCAATCCCGAGAGGATGCGGATCAAATGATGAAACTTCTGACCAGCCTCTTTGTCGGCCTGACGCTGATGTCTACGCCGGTTCTTGCACAGAACAGTCCCTTGCGGCTGGAATTGGACCAGGGCATTATCGAACCATTGCCCTTTGCGGTGCCGAACTTTGTTCCTGATGGCCCGTCAGCGGCGCAATATGCACAGGACATCTCGCGCGTGGTGGCCGCTGATCTGACAGGAACCGGGTTGTTTCGCGAGATCTCTTCGGATGCCTTCATCAGTCGGGTCAGCAGCTTTGAGGCTCCGGTTCAGTTCGCCGATTGGAAAGCGATCAATGCTGATGCGCTGATCACGGGTGCAGTCAATGTTTCGGGCAAGAACCTCACGGTTCGATTCCGGGTCTGGGATGTGTTTTCGGGTCAGGAATTGGGCAATGGGCTGCAATTGGCAGGCACCACCGAGGGCTGGCGGCGCATGGCTCACAAAGTGGCCGATCAGGTGTACAGCCGGATTACAGGCGAGGGCGGATATTTTGACAGCCGCGTGGCCTTTGTTTCGGAAAGTGGGCCGAAAAACCAACGCCTGAAACGTCTGGCGATCATGGATTATGATGGCGCGAACGTGCAGTACATGACCGACAGTGCCGCAATCGTTCTGGCGCCGCGCTTTTCGCCTACTGGCGATCGGTTGCTGTACACCAGCTATGAAAGCGGAAGCCCGCGCATCTATGTTCTGGATGTGGGCCGCGTCAAACGGCAGGAACTGAAGACGCAGGACGGAACCATGAGCTTTTCGCCCCGCTTTTCGCCGGATGGCCGGTCGATCGTGTATTCCTTGATTCAGGGCGGAAACACGGATCTGTGGAAAATGGATCTGGCGTCGGGGCAAAGCACTCGTCTGACCAACACGCCAGCGATTGAGACCGCCCCCAGCTATTCGCCGGATGGCAGCCGGATCGTGTTTGAAAGCGACCGTTCGGGTACACCTCAGCTGTACGTGATGCCCGCGAATGGCGGTGAGGCCACGCGGATCAGCTTTGGCTCGGGTCGTTATGGCACGCCGGTATGGTCGCCGCGCGGCGATCTGATTGCCTTTACCAAGCAAAACCAGGGCCGCTTCCACATCGGGGTGATGCGCACGGACGGATCAGAAGAACGATTGTTGACCGCATCGTTTCTGGACGAAGGCCCAACCTGGTCGCCCAATGGCCGCGTCATCATGTTCACCCGTGAAACGCAGGGTGCCAGCGGCCGGGCCTCGCTGTATTCGGTGGACATCTCGGGCCGCAACTTGCGCCCGGTGCGAACACCGGATGGCGGCAGTGATCCGTCATGGGGCCCACTACAGAATTGATCGCAGCAAAGTTCACAACGAATCGTCCCTGTGGTAGACAGGCGGCAACAATCAAAACACGAGGCACTTGAAATGAATGTATTGAGCAAAGTCCTGGCGTTGGGCGCGCTGAGTGTGATCGCCGCCTGTACGAACAATGACCCATCCGCCTTGGGCGGCAGCGGTGCCGGCGGCACAGGCGCAATCGTACCGGGCTCGCCCAGTGACCCGCGTTCGCCTGCGTATTTCCAGCAGACCGTCGGGGATCGTGTTCTGTTCGCCGTGGACCAGTCCACCCTGACACCACAGGCGCAGACCGTGTTGCAAGGGCAAGCGGACTGGCTTCTGGCCAATCCGGATTTTGTTGCCACGATCGAAGGTCACGCGGACGAGCAGGGTACGCGCGAGTATAACCTTGCGCTGGGTGCGCGTCGCGCAAATGCCGCTCGTGAGTATCTGATTTCGCGCGGTGTTGCTGGCAACCGTCTCAAAACCGTCAGCTACGGCAAGGAGCGCCCAATCGAGATTTGCAGCGTTGAGGAATGCTATTCCAAGAACCGCCGCGCAGTGACTGTGCTGACCGGATCAACACTGGGGTAAGACAATGCGTATGGCAGGATGGGTATTGGCGGCGGTCATGGCGACAGCCGGTGTTGCACAGGCACAGGATCAGCAAACCCTGGCCGACATACGTCAGGAGCTGACGGTGCTGCATGTGGAAATTCAGCGTCTGAAGCGCGAGTTTTCCACCACAGGTTCGCCCGCGCCAAACTTGTCCGGCAGTTCGGTCCTCGATCGGGTTGATGCCATTGAAGCGGAACTGCAACGCCTGACCCGTCAGACCGAGCAGCTGAACCAGCGTGTGCAAAACATTGTCTCGGACGGCACCAATCGCATCGGAGATCTGGAGTTCCGCCTGTGCGAGCTTGAGGCAAACTGCGAGATTTCAGGCGAACCGACCAGCACACTGGGCGGAGAGGGCACAGATGTAGGTACGGCCGTTATCACGCCTGCCACGCCATCCCAAACCGATCAGGGTGAACTGGCCGTGGGCGAGCGGGCGGATTTCGACGCGGCATCGCAAGCACTGGCCGATGGGGATTACCAGACTGCGGCTGATTTGTTTGCGCAGTTTGATACGAACTATCCCGGCAGCCCCCTCGCGCCCGAAGCGAATCTGAAACGTGGTCATGCGCTTGAAGGCCTTGGCGACACCCGCGAAGCGGCACGGGCGTTCTTGGCAAGCTTTACCGGAGATTCCGAAGGAGCATTTGCCCCCGAGGCCCTGTTCGAGTTGGGCGCGGCGCTGGGGCGTCTGGGGCAGACCGATCAGGCCTGCATCACGCTCAATGAAGTTGGCGTGCGCTTTCCATCCGCACCGGCGTTTGCGGATGCGACGCAAGAGATGTCTGCGCTGGGGTGTTCTTGAACCGTCACAGCGAAAACCTGCTTGCAGAGCTTCGCGCCCGGCTTCCCGAAAGGCTTCCGCCTAAACTGGGCGTGGCGGTCTCGGGCGGTGGGGATTCCGTCGCGTTGATGCATCTTTTGCATCAAATCGCCCAAAACGAAGAGATCGCCCTTTTTGTGGCCACGGTCGATCACGGCTTGCGCCCCGACGCAGCGCAAGAGGCCGTGACAGTGTCGCGCCAGGCCGCTGCTTTGGGGCTGCCGCATGACATTTTGCATTGGGCGGGTTGGGACGGATCGGGCAATGTTCAGAATGAGGCCCGCAAGGCGCGTTACAGCCTGCTTGCCGGTTGGGCGCAACAGCGCGGAATCGACGCCATCGCGTTGGGGCACACGGCGGATGATCAGGCGGAAACGTTGCTGATGCGACTGGGTCGTTCATCAGGTGTTACGGGACTGTCCGGCATGTCGGCAAACCGGCAATGGGAAGGTGTGACATTGCTGCGGCCAATGCTGGGGATCACACGCAAGGATCTGAGAACCTACCTGACCGGTATCGGCGCAACATGGGTCGAAGATCCGTCGAATCAGGACCCTCGTTTCGACCGGATCAAGGCACGAGAGGCCGTGTCCGGCCTCAAACCACTGGGAATTGACGCGCTTTCATTGTCGCGAGTGGCCGAAAATCTGGCGCAGGCCCATGCAGCCCTGGTTGTGTTTGCGCAGGAATCCGCACGGAATGTCGCCCAGGTCGAACAAAGCGACGTGAAGGTGGACAGGGCCGGTTTTGCCGCATTGCCCAAGGAAATCCGACGCCGCGTGTTGCTTGGATGCATTGCCTGGATCGCAGGGCAGGGATATCCCCCGCGTCAGGCGGCGGTCGAGCAGGCCATGAAGGCCATAACCGACGGGCGGGCAGGGTCGCTCAGCGGTTGCCTGTTGGTCCCGGAAGGGATGAGTGTTTGGATTTGCAGGGAATTCAAGGCCGTGGAGGCTCGGGTTTCAGCACGTGACGAAGTTTGGGATGGCAAATGGGTCTTGACCGGGCCCGAGATTTCCGGTGCCGAGATCCGCGCTCTGGGTGAAGACGGGCTGCGACAGGTGGCCGAATGGCGCGAAACAGGCCGGCCCAGGCTGGCCTTGAGTGCGACGCCCGCGGTCTGGAAGGGGGGCGTGGTGCTGGCCGCTCCGCTTGCGGGATTTGCGAACGGATGGCACGCGGACACGATGCCGGAATGGCCCGAGTTCCACGCATCTTTTTTATCGCATTGAACATACCACAATCCTCTCTATTTTAAGAGGTAACTTGGCAGCTCCTCACCTGCCGGAACTTTTGGGAGAATTTCCTTGGGCAACGCTCGCAATATCGCGTTTTGGGTCGTTCTGTTTCTGCTGATCCTTGCACTGTTCAATCTGTTCAGTGGACCGGGCGGAACGCTTCAGAGCAATGAAAGAACTTATTCCGATTTCGTCGGCGCCGTGCAAAGCGGTGAAGTCAAGAACGTGACGCTGGACGGCGAACAGATCCGCTATACGACCGAAAGCGGTGCGACTTACGTCACGATCAAACCCGGCGACGCCGAGGTCACCAAGCTTTTGATCGATGAGAACATCCCGGTTCAGGCGGTCAAGCAACAGCAGTCGGGCTTCCAGTCTTTCCTGATCACGCTCTTGCCGTTCCTGCTTCTGATCGGTGTCTGGGTCTATTTCATGAACCGGATGCAGGGCGGCGGCAAAGGCGGTGCGATGGGCTTTGGCAAGTCGAAGGCCAAGATGCTGACCGAAAAGCATGGCCGCGTCACATTTGACGACGTGGCGGGCATCGACGAGGCCAAGGAAGAACTGGAAGAGATCGTTGAATTCCTGCGCAACCCACAGAAGTTCAGCCGTCTTGGCGGCAAGATCCCCAAGGGCGCGCTGCTGGTCGGTCCTCCGGGTACTGGTAAAACACTGCTGGCCCGCGCCATCGCGGGTGAGGCGGGTGTGCCGTTCTTCACCATTTCGGGGTCCGACTTCGTCGAGATGTTCGTGGGTGTCGGTGCATCCCGTGTCCGGGACATGTTTGAACAGGCCAAGAAGAATGCGCCTTGTATCGTCTTCATCGACGAGATCGACGCCGTGGGTCGCCATCGTGGCGCTGGCTACGGCGGTGGTAATGACGAGCGCGAACAGACCCTCAACCAGTTGCTGGTTGAGATGGACGGGTTTGAGGCCAACGAAGGCGTGATCATTCTGGCGGCCACCAACCGCAAAGATGTTCTGGATCCGGCGCTGCTGCGTCCAGGCCGTTTTGACCGCAACGTGACCGTTGGTAACCCCGACATCAAAGGCCGTGAGAAAATTCTGGGCGTGCACGCACGTAAGACGCCTCTGGGCCCCGATGTCGATCTGCGGATCATCGCGCGCGGTACGCCGGGCTTCTCGGGTGCCGATCTGGCGAACCTTGTGAACGAGGCCGCGCTGATGGCCGCCCGCGTGGGTCGCCGCTTTGTCACTATGGAAGATTTTGAAAACGCCAAGGATAAGGTGATGATGGGCGCCGAGCGCCGCTCGATGGTGCTGACCCAGGACCAGAAGGAAAAAACCGCCTATCACGAGGCGGGGCATGCCGTTGTCGGCCTGACCCTGCCGTTGTGCGATCCTGTCTACAAAGCCACGATCATTCCGCGCGGTGGTGCGCTGGGTATGGTGGTTTCGCTGCCTGAAATGGATCGCCTGAACTACCACCGTGATGAGTGTGAGCAAAAGCTGGCCATGACCATGGCCGGCAAAGCCGCCGAGGTTATCAAATACGGTGAAGACCACGTTTCGAACGGCCCGGCCGGGGACATCATGCAGGCCAGCCAGTTGGCGCGTGCCATGGTGATGCGCTGGGGCATGTCGGACAAGGTCGGTAACATCGACTATGCCGAGGCGCACGAAGGCTATCAGGGCAACACCGCAGGGTTCTCGGTGTCGGCGCATACGAAAGAGTTGATCGAAGAAGAGGTGAAACGCCTTATCCAGCAGGGTTATGAGCGCGCGCACCAGATTCTGACCGAACAGCGCGAAGAATGGGAACGCCTGGCGCAGGGCTTGCTTGAATACGAAACCCTGACGGGTGATGAGATCAAGCGTGTCATGAATGGTGAATCACCCACCGAGGATGATGATGAAGGCGACAAGCCGGATGAAGGCAGCGCGCCCAGTGTCACGGCCATTCCCAAGACAAAGGCCAAGAAATCTCCGCCCGATGGCGGGATGGAGCCTGAACCCACCGCTTAGTCAAAAAAGACCCGGCGCATAGTCCGGGTCTTTTTTCTTTTCATCGGTGTTTTGCCGGGCAATATGCACGCAAGAAAAAAAGCGAAAAGGGAAGGCTGTGCCATTTTTGCGTGAAACCGAATTTGCCGCCGAAGCAGTCTGGCTTGGCCATGTCCCTGCGGGAACCTCTTTGCGGGCCCAGGCTGTTGACACGCTGGATTTGTGTTTTGACGGCGTGAAGGGTGAGCGCCACGAAGGCCTAAATCGGGCGTCCTGTGTCAGGGTCTCGAACCTTTACCCGAAAGGCACTGAAATTCGAAACGTGCGTCAGCTTTCAGTTTTGTCCGAGGAGGAATTGCAGCAAATTGCGCAGGACATGGGGTTGGATCAGCTTGACCCGTCCTGTCTTGGGGCTTCCATTGTGCTGCGTGGGATCCCGGATTTTTCGCATATCCCCCCGTCTTCACGTCTTCAGGCAACGAGCGGGGCGACGATAACGGTGGACATGGAAAACGCCCCTTGTGTTCTGCCGGGGCGCGAGATCGAAGCGGATCAACCGGGGCATGGCGCAGCTTTCAAACCTGCGGCGGCCGGGCGTCGGGGCATCACCGGATGGGTCGAACGTCCGGGGCGCATTCAACTGGGGGATCGGCTGAAGCTGTTTGTTCCGGATCAACCTGCCTGGGCTTGGGAAAACGGGCTTGTTTCCGATTAGAAACCCCTGAAACGAACTTACGACGCTTCGCGACGCCAGAATGTCGGAATCCATGGCTATCGGGATTGTACACAAGGGTATGGAATGCACAGCGCCGACGCCCCGCGTCGGTTTTGCACGGTATTCAATCAAGGACCCCGGCCAATGAGCTACAAATCCGATATCGAAATCGCCCGCGAAGCGAACAAAAAGCCGATTCAGGAAATCGGTGCCAAGATCGGCATCGACTCTGCGGATCTGCTGCCTTACGGCCACGACAAGGCGAAGGTCAGCCAGAACTTCATCAACTCGGTTCAGGACCGCGAAGACGGCAAGCTGATCCTGGTGACTGCAATCAACCCGACCCCGGCAGGTGAGGGCAAGACCACGACCACAGTGGGTCTGGGTGACGGCCTGAACCGCATCGGCAAGAACGCGATGATCTGTATCCGCGAAGCCTCGCTTGGCCCGAACTTCGGTATGAAGGGCGGCGCCGCGGGTGGCGGTTATGCGCAGGTCGTTCCGATGGAAGAGATGAACCTGCACTTCACCGGTGACTTCCACGCCATCACTTCGGCTCACTCGCTGCTGTCGGCGATGATCGACAACCACATCTATTGGGGTAACGAGCAGGAGATTGACACCCGCCGCGTCGCATGGCGCCGTGTGGTCGACATGAACGACCGTGCCCTGCGTCAGATCACAGCTTCACTGGGTGGTGTATCGAACGGCTTCCCGCGTGAGGCGGGTTTTGACATCACCGTAGCGTCCGAAGTCATGGCGATCCTCTGCCTGGCGAACGACCTGAAAGACCTGGAAAAGCGTCTGGGCGACATCATCGTTGCTTATCGCCGCGACAAGACACCGGTCTACTGCCGTGACATCAAGGCCGAAGGCGCAATGACCGTTCTGCTGAAGGACGCGATGCAGCCGAACCTGGTGCAGACGCTGGAAAACAACCCGGCCTTCGTCCACGGCGGCCCGTTCGCGAACATCGCGCATGGCTGTAACTCGGTCATCGCGACCAAGACCGCTCTGAAAGTCGCCGACTATGTCGTGACCGAAGCCGGTTTCGGTGCGGATCTGGGTGCCGAGAAGTTCATGAACATCAAATGCCGCAAGGCGGGCATTGCCCCGTCGGCAGTTGTTCTGGTTGCGACCGTGCGCGCGATGAAGATGAACGGCGGCGTTGCCAAAGCCGATCTGGGTGCGGAAAACGTTGAGGCCGTCAAATCAGGCTGTGCCAACCTGGGCCGTCACATCGAGAACGTGAAGTCGTTTGGCGTGCCGGTTGTCGTCGCCATCAACCACTTCGTCACCGATACCGATGCCGAAGTTCAGGCGGTGAAAGACTATTGCGGCGAGCACGGCGTCGAGGCGGTTCTGTCGCGTCACTGGGAGCTAGGTTCCGAAGGGTCTGCGCCGTTGGCCGAGAAAGTCGTCGAAATCGTCGAAGGTGGCACCGCGAACTTCGCACCGATCTACCCCGACGAAATGCCTCTGTTCGAGAAGATTGAAACCATCGCCAAGCGCATCTACCGCGCTGACGAGGTTCTGGCTGACAACAAGATCCGCAACCAGCTGCGTGAATGGGAAGAAGCCGGATACGGCAACCTGCCGGTCTGCATGGCAAAGACGCAGTATTCCTTCTCGACCGACCCATCGCTGCGCGGTGCACCCACCGGCCATTCGGTTCCGGTGCGCGAGGTACGCCTGAGCGCGGGCGCGGGCTTCATCGTGGTCGTCTGCGGTGAGATCATGACCATGCCGGGCCTGCCGCGCAAACCGGCTGCCGAAACCATCTGTCTCAATGACGCAGGTGAGATCGAGGGCTTGTTCTAAGCCGCCGAATAGGACATCTCGTGGTCCGGGGATTCATTCCCGGGCCATGAGGAGATGACGATGCCCACTCTGACACCGCCTCAGAACTGCAACACGATGCAGGAGCTGCGGGCTGAGATCGACAAGCTGGATCGCCAACTGATCGAAATGTTGGTGACGCGCGCGACGTATATTGACCGCGCGTCGCAGCTGAAACCGGGCGAGGGCCTTCCGGCCCGTATCCCGGAACGCGTCGAAGAGGTGGTGCAACGCGTGCGTGCAAGTTCGGACGCGCTGGGGATGGACCCGGATTTGGCCGAGAAGCTGTGGCGCATATTGATAGACTGGTCGATTGCACGCGAAGAGCGCGTGATTGGCACCGACTGACTGACCGGGCGTTCTGTGCGCCCGATCCGTTTTTTGAAAGAAGGGATCGAAGTATGGTAGCTCAGGTTATCGACGGTAAGGCCTTTGCCGCAAAAGTGCGCGGACAAGTTGCCGATCAGGTCGCAAAGCTGAAAGAAGAAAACGGCATCACCCCCGGCCTGGCCGTGGTTCTGGTGGGCGAAGACCCAGCCAGCCAGGTCTATGTCCGCTCGAAGGGCAAAATGACCGTTGAAGTCGGCATGAATTCATACGAGCACAAACTGGACGCCGCGACGTCGGAAGAAGATCTTTTGGCGCTGATCGACAAGCTGAACAACGACCCGGCCGTGCATGGCATTCTGGTCCAGTTGCCGCTGCCCGAACACCTGAACGAAGATCTGGTGATCAACTCGATCGACCCGGCCAAGGATGTGGATGGCTTCCACATTTCGAACGTGGGCCTGCTGGGTACCGGTCAAAAGTCGATGGTGCCCTGCACCCCGCTGGGCTGCCTGATGATGCTGCGTGACAACCACGGTTCGCTTTCCGGCATGGACGCCGTTGTGATCGGTCGCTCGAACATTGTGGGCAAACCGATGGCGCAGCTGCTGCTGGGCGATAGCTGCACCGTGACCATCGCGCATTCGCGCACCAAGGATCTGCCGGACGTCGTACGCCGTGCCGATATCGTCGTGGCTGCCGTGGGGCGTCCGGAAATGGTGCCGGGTGACTGGATCAAGGAAGGCGCGACCGTGATCGATGTAGGCATCAACCGCATCGAACGCGACGGAAAGAACAAGCTGGTCGGTGACGTGGACTATGCCAGCGCGTCCCAGCGTGCTGGCGCCATCACTCCGGTTCCGGGGGGGGTAGGTCCGATGACCATAGCATGCCTGTTGGCCAACACTTTGACTGCGTGCTGCCGCGCCAACGCTCTGCCCGAACCAGAAGGTTTGACGGCGTAAGGTAATCTGGTCGGGTCGATCATGTCGGCCCGGCACATCCCTCGGTTGTGCATGACTTCGCGGGACAATCATCGGACGCTCCAGTCAATTTGCCCTGAATGGGTTTGACAGCTCAAAAAATCATGATATCCCTGTATTCCCAGTTGGTTACAGGTAAGGTGCTTCAGTGCTTGTCGTACTAAGGTTGAATTTAGTTAAGTCATGCGCAAAAGCGGTATGACGTCTGGGATTAACACTATTCGGAATGCTTGTACCCCACAGCGAGTGACGGCGGGCCTTGTCTTTCTTCCATTGCTTGCCTACGCGTTTCCTCCGTTTCTGGTCGCGGATCTGAGCTTCGGTTTGCGTCTTCTTTTCTGGACCGGGGTGATGGTTCTTGCCCTGACAGTCACCGGGTTGGCGCGCAACTTGATGCAGAAAAACCCCGTTCTGTTGAATGTTCCCGTCCGTGATCTGGCATTCGCGGCACTGATCCTGGTTCTGTTCACGCCGTCCCTTTGGATGTTGGCATGGATCCTGTTCACCTGCGGAGGTCACATGGCACCAGGCGCCCAGACCGTCGCGGTATATGGGGTCCTGTTTGCAACGGGTTTGGTTCTTGTGCAACGCAATGATCTGAACCCATTGATGGCCTCGACACCTGAAACCGAGAGGCCGCGTCTGATCAGGCGTCTGCCGCCTGACTTCCATGGTCAAATCCATCGTTTGACGGTCAGGGACCACAATGTGGATATTGTCACTTCGGAAGGCACGTTCACGGTCCGCTCACGCTTTACGGACGCAATTGCCGAGATGGAGCCGGTTCCCGGACACTGTTCGCACCGTTCACATTGGGTGGTGGACGCGTCCATCGTAGGGGTTGAAAAATCGGGGGGCAAAACCTTTTTGCGCCTGATGAACGGCGATCTGGTTCCAGTAAGCCGCAAGTACAAACCGAAATTGGAAGAAGACGGGTTGATCTGAACTCAACGCGGCATTGGAATCATCTGTGGTTGCTGGCCCGTCAGAATGGCTATTGCGTCCGCGCCCAAAAGATCGGAAAGTGCCCGATCCGAACTGCGCAACCCCCCAGTGTAAGTTCCGTAGGCAGGCAGGATCAGCCGATTTCTGTCCAGCAGAAAGGCAGGTCGTGAAATGTGCCTGCCTTTCGTCCGAATCTGTGCTTTCGGATGAAAATGGCCTGAAATTTCACCTTGCGGCCGATCCTGGGCGATGTGACGAAAGACAAGAGGGCCGCACTGCCATTCGACCAGATGAGAGCCCCCCATCTCGATCGGGCCGGGATCGTGATTGCCTTCGATCCAGATCCATTGTCGCCCGGCCTGCAAAGTCGCAATCCTCAACCCTTCTGCGTCGGGCAAGGCTTGGGCCGCTTCGAGATCGTCAAAGCTATCACCCAGGCAGATGACGGTTTCGGCGTTGGTGTGTTCCAGATCGCGCGCCAGCCGGTCAAGCGTTTCGCGACTGTCATAAGGCGGCAGCGTAGCCCCGCGCCGACGGGCCATACGTTCGGATTTTCCCAGATGCAGGTCCGAAACGCAGAGAAGTCGCTGCGCCGGCCACCATAATGCGCCAGACGGCAACGCATCGAGTTGCTGGCCTGCAAAGGAAAACTTGCACACGTTCATGATACGTTCTTGACCTGATTCCACATCTTGCGCAAGGGGATCAAAGCTGGTCCAGCCCGGCGGCTTCCAGCAGGCGCGCACTTTCTTCTGCAAGCAGCCTTTCTTCGGCGGCCCCTTTGACAGGCACCTTTCCGACCTCAAGAAACAGCGGCGCGGCCAGTGGGGAAACGCGGTCCAGACGCAGCAGATCGATGCGGTCGCCAATGCGCGCCAGCATCGCCTCGATCCGACCGAAGTCAACCAACCCGCGCATGGCTTCTTCGCGGGTGATCTGCATCAACAGATGATCGGGATCATATTTCAGCAAAGTGTCATAGAGAATATCCGACGAAAACGTGGCTTGCCGCCCGGTTTTCCGTTGCCCGGCCATGTTGCGTTCGATCAGACCGGCAATCGTGGCCGACGCGCGAAAGGTACGCTTCATGACTGCGTTGCCTGCCAGCCATGTGTCCAGCCCGTCACGCAGCGCTTCGGGTTGAAACAAGGGACGCGGGTCAGTGACCGCATCCAAACCCCAAATCAGCGTGGCATAGTCTGTGGCGACAAACCCCAGCGGGGCCAAACCGGTTTCCTCCATCCGCTTGGTCAGCAGCAGCCCCAGTGTTTGTTGCGCGTTGCGGCCGGCGAATCCGTATACGCACAGATGCTCTCGGCCGTCGCTTGGAAAGCTTTCGATGAGCAGACGATCGCGTTGAGGCAGGCGGGACATTTGGCGCTGCAAGTCCAGCCAATCAGCCGTATGAGAAGGCAGGTGCGGCCAGTCAGTTTGGGCGAACATGCGCAGAATGCGGTCGCTGAGTTGCGTTGAGGTCGCAAATTTCGTGCCCGAGAAGGTCGCGATCTTTGGTTTGCGATCGGCGCGACGGCTGACTTCGACCACCATTTCGCGCAGACCTTCATACCGTACGATCTGTCCGCCGATCAGGAAGGTATCGCCGGGGGTCAGCGAAGCAGCGAAGGCTTCCTCGACTTCGCCCAACGGCTTACCGCCACGGCTGCGTTTAAGGCGAACTTTGAGTGTATCCGTGTCCTGAATCGTGCCCAGATTCATGCGAATGCGCGACGCTGCGCGGGGATCGCGCAATTGCCATTGCCCGTCGGCACGCTTCTGCAACCTTTGCCATCGATCATAGGCGCGCAAGGCGTAGCCGCCGGTGGCACAGAAATCCAGACAGGCGTCAAATTCCGGTCGGGTCAACTGTGCGTAAGGTCCGGCGGATGTCATCTCGGCATATAGATCATCAGCGTCAAAGGGCCCCGCACAGGCCGCAATCAGAACGTGCTGGCACAGCACATCGCGGGGGCCGGGGCCTCGGGGTTCTCCGTCCAGATCATGGGCTTTGGCGGCCTCGAGCGCAGCGACGCATTCGACAACCTCAAATCGGTTCGCAGGAACCAGCAGCGCCTTGGAAGGCGCGTTGTAGCGGTGGTTGGCCCGACCAATCCTTTGCACCAGCCGCTTGACGTTCTTGGGCGCACCGATCTGAATCACCAAATCGACATCGCCCCAATCAATGCCCAGATCGAGGCTGCCGGTGCAGACGATGGCACGCAATTCGCCACGCACCATCGCGGCCTCGACCCGCTCGCGTTGCTGTCGGTCAAGGCTGCCATGATGGATGCCGATGGGCAGGCCGTCGTCATTCGCCAGCCATAGATTATGAAAGTAGATCTCGGCCTGCGCGCGGGTATTGTGAAAGATCAGCGTGGTCTTGTGTCGCCGGATCTGGTCCAGCACAGCCGGAATCGAATAGGCCGCGCCTCCGCCGGACCAGGGCGGCATTTCGGTTGTTTCCAGCATCTGGATGTCCGGGTCCGGGCCGGGATCGGCCTGCACGATCCGGCAGGGGTCCGGGTGGCACGCCAGAAAGCCGGCAATTGCCGCGGGGTCTTCGACCGTGGCTGACAGGCCTACACGGCGCAGACCCGGGTTGAGGCGCTGAAGACGTGCCAGGGCCAGCATCAGCTGATCGCCGCGCTTGCTTTCCGCCAGCGCGTGGATTTCGTCGACGATGATCCGCTGCACCCCATCGAACATGCGCGGCGCATCTTCGTACGAGGTCAGCAGTGCCAGACTTTCCGGTGTGGTCAGCAGGATATGGGGCGGATCGGCCCTTTGGCGTTTTTTCTGCGTGGCCGAGGTGTCACCGGTGCGATCTTCGATCCGGATGGGCAGGCCGATCTCATCCACCGGGGTGCGCAGGTTACGTTTGATATCCGCCGCCAGTGCCTTGAGCGGCGAGACATAGAGCGTATGCAAACCGTTGTGGCCACCGTCGGCCAGCTCGGACAGGGAAGGCAGAAATCCGGCCATGGTCTTGCCGCCACCCGTTGGGGCGATCAGCAAGGTTGCCGGCTCCTTCGCCCGGTCGAACATCTCTTTCTGATGTGGGTGGATGGACCAGCCTTTGGAGGAGAACCACGTACCAATCCGAGCGGGAATCTGCGTCATGGTTGCAGATTACCCGCCCGGAGGAGGGATTGGCACGGTGTTATTTGACGATTTTTTCGTCTTTTACGAACATGTTGGCCCAGGCACGGTCGATCAGTTCGGGGCTCATCTGATAGGGGATGCCTTCGAACTCGCAGATCGAGATCATTTGATCGATCAGGAAGATCGGTTGATAGTTGGCGTAGATATTGTTGATAGTAGGGTATTTGACCTTCAGCAGGTGCACCAGCGCCGCCTCATCCAAAGGCATTCCGCGTTTGCGGGCCACCATGGCAAAGATTTTCAGGAAGTTTTCTTGGTTCGGACCGTCAATCTTGATCTTGAAGAAGATCCGGCGCAAGGCCGCTTGGTCGAAGATCTCATTTGGGTGGAAGTTGGTCGAGAAGATGACCAGCGTGTCAAACGGAACTTCGAACTTTTCACCTGATTGCAGGCCGAGGATATCCTTGTTTTCTTCAAGCGGGACAATCCAACGGTTGACCAGCGCCTGCGGCGGTTCGGCCTGGCGGCCAAGGTCATCCACGATGAAAATGCCACCGGTTGATTTCAGCTGCAACGGGGCCTGATAGGTTCGTGCGGTCGGATTGTAGACCAGATCCAACATACTGAGCGAGAGTTCACCACCGGTTACGACGGTGGGGCGTTCACACTGAACATAGCGAGAATCGAACCGCTTGCGACGACGCAGGCTGTTGGGGTCGTCCGGCTCCTGTTCGATCGCCGTGTGCACGATCGGGTCATAGACCGTGATCACCTGACCTGCATATTCGATAGCATAGGGCACATAGACGTTATCACCCAACGCATCCCGGATGCCGTTCGAGATCGAGGATTTACCGTTGCCCGGAGGACCGTACATCAGAATCGACCGGCCCGCGCTAACCGCCGGGCCCAGATGGTCCAGCAGGCTGTCGGGCAGAACGAGATGACCCATTGCGCCAACCAGTTGCTCTCGCGTGACTTGAATATTTCGGATCGACTGGCGTTTGACCTGCTCGCGATAGACATCCAGCGGCACCGGCATCGCGCCGAAATATTCGGATTGGCTCAGCGCATCCAGCGCACGGGCCTTGCCTGCATCGGTCAGCTGATATCCCATCTCATTGCCGCTGTTGGCGTTCAGTGTCCCGGTCGCTTCAAGCAGTTTCTGATCGCGCGCGATATCGACCAGTTCCTGAGTTACCGATCCCGGGAGACAGATCGCTTCGGCCACTTCAGATACCGTGCTCGCGTTTTTGCGAAAAACCGTCTTCAGAAGGATGTCCCGCATCATTACAAGCGGAAGCTTCATTTCGCCCAAACCCTTGGGGGCAGGGGGGGCCATAACAGAGGAATTCTGCATATTCATGCGCGGTGCTCGTCCATCAATTTGTCACGCCAAGAACCCGAAAAAGGGCGTCTTGAAGAAAAAATGAACCAGCTTTGTGGCGGGACAAAGGCAGCGACAAGGCGCGCTGATGATAGTTTACGATCCGAGAACAGTACCCAAAATCAGGTACATGGCCAATGATCCGCCCAGGGCGAAACCCATCGGAAACTGCTTGCCCCGGCTCCAGCTTTCCCAATGCGGCGCGATCGTGCGCAACCTTGTGATTTTGGCCAAACGATGTGTGACCACGGCAGCCAGAACGCAGGCGGTCAGGATCATCAGTATAATTCTCAGATCGCCCAGCCAGACAAACGCCGAAGCGGCGGCCAGAAATTTGGCATCGCCTGCGCCCATGGTGCCCGCGGCATTCAGGAAGATACCGATAACCAAAACCACAACGATATGCAGCAATTGCCAGAAATAGATCGGCATAGACACGGTGATCGGCCCCAGATTGCCGCTGAGGCTGCCTGTAGACCAGGGTGGAATGGCGATCAGACCTATCACGATGTAAACCAGCGTCAGCGCAAGGACTGCATGGTTCTTGATCCGCATCTCACGCATATCCGTGAAGGCCACGTAAAAGCAGATCGGCAGCACAAACGGCAGAAACCAGGCCGCTGCCACTGCGGGTATTTGCATGTGTCAGGCCCCTTCAAGCGCCCGAAGCGAGCGGACCGCCTCGTCGAAATGCTGCGGGTGGGTTGAAATGGCTTCGCGGAACAGGTTCTTGGCGGTGGTTATATCGCCCTGCTTGACTGCCGAAATACCCATCGTGTTGAGCAGACGCGCCCGCTCGACCTGAGTCATCGGGACGACTGGCAGGCTGTAGTTGCCTTGCGCCGATCGGGCCAAAACCAGGTTGTTCTTGGCAGTAAACAGCGAGTTGTCCTGGCGGATCGCTTCCGAGAACAACCGCTCGGCTTCGGCATATTCGCCGCGGGTCAGTTTGGAATATCCCCAGTTGTTCATTACACTGCCCGGACGTGTCGTCAGCCCGACAGCGGTTTCATAGAAATGATCCGCGCGTTTCCACTCTTTCCGGGAATCCGCAACGACTGCCTCGAGGCGATACCGTTTGAAGGTTTCAAAGGTGGGGGGAACCGAATCCAGAACCGTTTTGGCCTGCGACCAGTCGCCGTTTCGGACCAATGCGTCCGCGTATTCAACCTTGTCCGCGGCGTTCGAGCCTTTCATCGTTGTGACGCGCTTCCATGCGGTCACGGCCTCGGTCGTGCGTTTGGCGCGGCCCAAAGAAATTGCCAGTCCGCGCTGAAGATCGATCCGGTCCGGGTTCTTGAGCGCTGCACCGTGGAAATAGGTCACTGCTTCGTTTGGATCTGCGGCGCTCAGAAGAACATCGTTCAGGTTTGTTTCGTCAATGACGTTCACTTCCTGAAACGTTCGTTCAACCTTTTCCTCTTCGGTTTCCTTTGCACAGGCCGACAGGATTAGACCACTGATAACAACACTCGGAATCAAGAATTGCTGGCGCATTTTTTGCGTCCTTTACTGCTCTCGCCTCAATTACTGGATCTTGCGTAGCGTGAATTGCCCGTCGCCAAGCTGCTCCAGTGTGTATTCTTGTTGTTCTTGTGGGTTATTATTAACAGGATTTTCCATTTTTGCGAGTGCTAAGCGCAGATTGTCCCGGATTGCGTCACTTTCGCCATTGTCCAGCGCATAGGCCCGCTGAAACACTTGCGCGGCCTCGGGGTATTCCTGTTTTTCCATCAGTAGGACACCGAGATTGTTCCAGGCCACCGGCCAGTCCGTGTCGTCTTCGACGGCTCTGCGCAGCAGTTTTTCGGCCTGTCCCAAGCGGCGTAGCCCCACATTTGCGGTACCCAGAGAGGTTAGGACCTGGGGCGTCATACCCTGTTCAAGCGCGGCCCGGGTAAAGGTATCAAGCGCCAGTTCGTATTCTCCGGCGGCCATCAATCTGTTTCCGACCTCGATGTTGTCCTCTGCCTGACCCTTGGCGTCAATTCCCGGTGCATCCAATCCGTTGGATGACAGGCCTTCTGTGCAAGAAGCCACCATGGCAAAAACCATGGTGGCCCGGAGCATTCGGCGAAACCCGGAAGGGAAGCACCTGAATTCAGCTTTCATATGGTTCTATCCGACCTAGCGTCCAAAACTCGAAATAACATTCGCCGACGGGCCAACCAGAATAATCAGCAGCGGTGGGACCGTCAGCATCATTGTGACAAGAGTCATCTTGGTCGGCAACTTGTTCGCGGCCTCCTCGGCGCGCATCACGCGTTTGTCGCGCATCTCGCCGGCGTAAACCCGCAATGCCTCGGCAATCGATGTACCAAATGTCGCCGATTGGATCATAACGGTGACAAAAGAGTTCACATCCTGCACACCACATCGCACGCCGAAATCACGCAGGACGGTGTCCTTGTCCTTACCAGCCTTCATTTCGTGCGCGACAGTTTCGAATTCCTGCGCGATATCCGGATACGACGCACTCATTTCGCTGGCAACGCGAACGATGGCCTGATCAAGCGATTGGCCGGCCTCGACACAGACCAGCATCAAATCGAGCGTATCAGGAAAGCCAGCGGTAATTGCTTCCTTCCGTTCTTCAACCCTGCGCGTGATCCAGTATTTTGGAGCGAAATAGCCAATCGCACCGGGGACAAGCACTCGGATCATCATCTGTGTTCCGGTAAATTCCTGGCCGCCGGAAAAGACCGTGACCAGCAGAACACCAATGAAAATACCAAGGATACCCAAGGAAAACTGCGCAAAGTGGAAGAACCGAACCGAATCCTTCGACCTGTAGCCCGCTTGGCGCAGCTTCAGCTCGACGGCCGAGTATTCTTCTTCGTTTTTGGGCTCAAGGAATGTAGCAAACTTCTCAAGCTGCTCGTTTCGGCTTGAGTTTCGAAGCTGCTCTTTCTTCCCTTTTTTCTGCTTGGGAGGAGCCGCATTCGATCTTTGCAGTTTCTTCAGCGGGTCTTCCGGCTGCTTCATCATCAGCGTGACAGCGACCAGAACCATAAGCAGGCCAAGTACGCCGACAATGATAAGGGGGCCGAATTCGCCCAGGTGCTGGGTTAACAGGTCATTGATGCTGGTCAGGATTTCCATTGTGCTGCCCTCAGACCTTGATGTTGGTGATGATTTTCATGACGATCAGGTTCAATGTCAGCAGGATGGCGACAACAAAACACGCGGGAATAAACCATGGGTGATCCAGCACCTCGTCGTAATAGCCCGGATCTTTGACCAAGATGAAAATCAGACAGGCAACGGGAAACCCGGACAGGAACTTGCCGGACCATTGTGCCTCGGCCGTAATCGCCTTGACGCGACGGAACAGGCGAAAACGAGCGCGGATCACCTTTGCCAATCCGGCCAGAATTTCGGCAAGGTTGCCGCCGGATTGCTGCTGAATACCCACGGCTACGGCAAGAAAGCGCATATCCTGCATGTCCAAACGTTCAGCCATGTCCTTCAGCGCCTCGCCCACATCGCGACCATAGGCACATTCATCAGCGATAACGCCAAATTCGGTTCCCAGCGGATCCTGAACTTCGTTTGCAACCACCTGAATCGTCGACACAAATGGATTGCCAACACGCAGAGATCGAACCATCAGCTCAACCGCATCGGGCAGTTGTTCTTCGATCATACCCATGCGTTTCTTGGCCTTGTGGTTGACCCAGGCGTAAACGCCGCCGATGCCGATTGCGATGGAAACAACGATACGAAGTGCCGTGTCCGTAGCGGTGCCAATGCTCAAACCGACAAAGGCCATGGCTGATACCAGACCCATGATCATGATCAACTGACGGGGAGAGAACGCGATTGCAGCCTTTTGCGCCTTGTCAGCAAGAAGTGAGTACAGAGGAATGCTCTGCGATTTCATATGCTGCTGCATCTCTTTGCGCAGCTGCTCCAGCACCTGTTCGCGTCCGGCACCCTTTTCCAGCATATCCAGGCGTCGGTTGACCCGGCTGTTCAGGCTGATGGACTTGCCGAAGGCGACAAGATAAATGCCCTCGACCAAGGCAAGAACCCCCACAAAGATGGCGACATAAATGATCGCCTCCATAGGCAATTGCATACCTGGTTCTCCTACATTGTGGTTGGGTCGTAGATGGACGCTGGCAAGTCAAAGCCCCACAGACGGAACCGTTCCGAATAGTGGCTGCGGACGCCAGTGGCGGTGAAATGCCCGATGATCTTGTTGTCTGGTGTCAGGCCAACGCGTTGAAAACGAAATATTTCCTGCATGGAAATCACGTCCCCTTCCATCCCGGTGATCTCGGTGATCGAGGTCATCCGGCGTGAACCGTCCTGTAGGCGGCTGGCCTGCACGATCAGGTTCACAGCCGAGGCGATCTGACTGCGGACCGCCTTGATCGGCATTTCGATCCCGGCCATCGCGATCATGTTTTCCAGACGTGAAATGCCGTCACGGGCCGAGTTGGCGTGAATCGTGGTCATCGATCCGTCGTGACCGGTGTTCATGGCCTGCAACATGTCGATGACCTCGGCGCCGCGTGTCTCACCAACGATGATGCGGTCAGGACGCATACGCAGGGCGTTTTTCAGACAGTCGCGCGGGCTGACTTCACCTTTGCCTTCCACGTTGGGCGGGCGGCTTTCCATCCGACCCACATGCGTCTGTTGCAGTTGAAGTTCAGCCGTGTCCTCGATGGTCAGGATCCGCTCGGCATCGTCGATGAAGCTGGACAAGGCGTTGAGCGTGGTTGTTTTACCCGAACCCGTACCCCCGGAAACGATGATATTCAGTCGGGTAGACACGGCGGCCTGCAAATACGCCGCCATTTCTTCGGTGAACGCACCGAAATTGACCAGGTCGTCAATTCCCAGCTTGTCTTTCTTGAATTTACGAATGGAAACAAGCGATCCGTCCACCGCGATCGGGGGCACCATGGCATTGAAACGCGATCCATCGGCCAGACGGGCGTCAACATAGGGGTTGGATTCATCGACACGGCGACCCACGGCGGACACGATCTTGTCGATGATCCGCATCAGGTGCTTTTCATCCTTGAAGGTAATGTCGCTGAGTTCCAGCTTGCCGGCACGTTCCACAAAGATCTGTTGTGGACCGTTCACCAGAATATCGTTGACCGAATCGTCCTGAAGCAGCGCCTCGAGCGGGCCGAGACCCGTCACCTCGTCATACAGTTCCTTGTTCAGCTGGGACCGGTCTTCGCGGTTCAGAACAATGTTTCGTGTTTCCAGAACTTCGCTGGCGATAGCGCTGATTTCAGCGCGCAACTCGGCTTCGCCGGCGTTTTCCAGCGCGGCCAGGTTCAGGTTCTCCAGCAGCTCGCGGTGCAGTTCGATCTTGATCTCACCCAACCGCTCCTTCCGTTTTCGGTCTTTGTCTGAACTTGTGACCTCACCCGCAATCTTTTTCACGGGTTTGCGTGCCACCGCGGTCGCGACAGGTGTCGCCTGTGCAGAAGAAGCCGTTGTTTCAGCCGGTTGTGCCGGCGTTTTGACGGGCTGCGCTGCAGGTTGCTTTTTGTATCTTGAAAACACGGCTTATCCCCCCTTTGGGATGATGTTACGCAGCTTCTTCGGCACTGCTGCCGAGGCTGTGGAGCGATTTCGCCAGCTTTGCGATTTCGCGGCGCAACGGGTTCTTGGCGGCCGCATTTGCCAGAGGCAGACCATGATCCCCACTTTGCATGACCGGTTTGCCACCATCAGGCAGCAGCAGGTCGATGGAGATTCCAAGACTTTCCCCCATGCGTTTCACGCGGCTTTTCCCGTTCAGATCGGTAAATTTCGGCGCTCGGTTCAACGCAAAACGCAGCTTGTTGAATGGCAGTTCCTCAGCCTGCAATGCACGTTTCAGGCGCAGGGCATTCTGGGCGGACCGCATGTCCAACTCGATCAGGGCGAAATACACATGGGCGGCCTGCAAAACTGTTTCCGACCACAGGACCAGCGTTTTTGGCATGTCGACAATGACATAGTCGAAATGCGCGCGCGCCATGTCGATCACGCGCTGAATGTCTTCCGGAGTGATCAAGTCCAGTGGCACCATGTCGGAGGGTGCGGTTAAAACCTGAAGCTTTTCTTCATATGTTTGAAGGGCTTGCGAGAATACTTCGCTGTCCATCGCATCGGTATCCGACAGCATTTCAAACACGGTCTCTCGTCGCGGCAGATCCAGATAGGTGGAAACAGTCCCGTATTGCAGGTCCAGATCGATCAGACACACGGTCGGCGCGTCCTTGTCAGAGGCACATGCCAGTTCCCAGGCCAGGTTAACGGCCAGTGTCGTTGCACCGACACCACCTGCCAGGCCCTGAACGACAAACAAAGCGCCTTCTTTGGACGCGCCGCCGGCCAAAGGAACGGCGGCTGCTTGCGCAACGGCAACCGGGTCGGGCTGCTTCATACGCTCAATGGCTTCCTGCAATTCGCCTTCGGGAAGAGGATAGGGCACGAACTCGTCAGCACCCTTGCGCAGCAGTTGGTGCAGGGATGCCGGGGTAACATCCTCGGCGATCAGAACAACTTTTACTTTCTTTTCATTGGCTTGAGTGATTATCTCACCTAGCAGAGAAAGGTTGTCTTCGTCTTCTCCGTCGATCGCCAGTGCTACGAATTCCAGCGTTTCAGCTTCGGGTTGGCTGAAAAAGGCCAACGCTTCTGCAAATCCCAGATCTCCCCAGCGTTCGCCCAAGATGGCTTCCATGTCTTCGATCAGAAGGTCGAAATTCTGAACATCCCGACTGATGGTGCAGGCCAAGATTGCAGTATTGTCGTCTTGCGGCGTTGCGCTGGTCATAAACACTATCCTCGTCGTGAGGGCTCAGCATGTCATATGAACGAAATCCGCCAGATTGATGTGCTGTCGCCCCAATACGGTCAAATTTGGCCGCAGGTCACCCTATTGTTCACAATGTTGCTTTGAAGTTGGGCGAGAATTGGGCGCAAAAGAACCAATTGTAGGGAAATGGGCGACGATGTCGCCCATTTCAAACGTATTATCCACCGCTGCCAGCGTCTTGGGCGTTCACTTCCTGAATCTGGCTTACAGCGGTCGCACTTTCCACATATTCGCGGTAAATGATCTGAGCGTACTTGCCGTCCAGAAGCTGCGGGTTGCGATCAACGAATCCCGAAACTTCAGTGACCGTTCTGCGATTCCTGCGATCCCGGTTTTGCGTTGCGATCAGCGGTTGCGTTTTGCCAAACGATACCACCGCTTCAAGCCGTGAGCGCGAGATACCCTGCTGCCCCAAAAACGCGACGACTGCTTGAGCGCGGCGAAGGCCAAGGCTTTTGTTGTAGCTGGCCGACCCCACAGCATCCGTATGTCCGTAAACGCGGAACCGGGCCTCGGGGAACTGCTTGATCCAGTCAGCCTGTTGCAAAAGAATGCGCTGAGCCGAAGCATCCAGTTGCGAGCTGTTGAACGCAAAGTTCACCTGGCTGGGTACATCCGCGGCAAACCGGCGGCTGAGTATCTGCGCGTAGGTCAATTCGCCGCTCTGTACCTGGACGTTGTTGAGCGTCGCGTTTCCGAAAGTGCCTGTATCGATCTCGTACCCGGCCTCGCGGGTGCATGCGGCGACAGCGACCGAAAGACCCAGTGTGATAATCCACTTATGCATTGGTCCTATCCTCCTGATCAATCTAGGACGTAGCCGTAGGAGCTGCCGAAGTTCTGCTTGGCAACTTCTGACGCTCCGCCGGCGCCCGTACGCTGTGTGCGCGCCACCTGGCCGTTCAAGAACAAGTCAAATTCGCTGGGCGGTTTGACCCGATCGGTTGGAAGCGCAAGAGTTTCGCCCCGAGTCGGTGAAACCAGATGCGCGGTGATGATAACGACGAGTTCACTTTGCTCGCGCTGGTAGTTGGCGCTGCGGAACAATGCACCCAGAACCGGCACATCTCCCAACCATGGGATCTGGTTGCTTAGATCCGCGAAATCGTCCTGGATCAGGCCTGCAATGGCAAAGCTTTCACCATCGCGAAGTTCAATCGTTGTTTTTGCCCGGCGGGTGATGAAGCTAGGAACCGAATCCCCGTTGATGGTAAAATCCGAGCTGTTGTCGATACTTGAAACAGCCGTGCCCATCTCAAGGTTGATCAGATCGCCATCTACGACGCGTGGGATGAAGTCCATTTCAACGCCGAAGGCCTTATATTCGATGGCCACAACGCCGTCATCCTGCGGTACCGGGATGGGAACTTCGCCACCGGCTAGGAACGATGCCTCCTGGCCGGACAGCGCGGACAGATTCGGCTCGGCCAGGCTGCGGGCCAGCCCCTTGGTTTCCAGCGCTTCCAGCAACAGGCGAACCTGCGTCGAACCCGCGCCAAACCCAAACAGGATCGCACCGGTATTGGCCTGAACTGCCGGAATGTTGTTCGCCAAAGCGTTGTTCAGTGCGAACTGGTTGTTGAGCGTGTTAAAGCCTCCGGTAACGTCGCTTCCACCGAAGCCAAGCGACGCTGTCAGGCTTTTGGCGACCGAGCGGTTCATCTCTGCAAAGCGGACCTTCAGCATGACCTGCTGCACACCACCGACCGACATCAGGTTCGAGACACGCTCGGGGGCATACCGTTCAGCCAGTTCCAGCGCGCGCGCCAGTTTGGCCGAGCTGGAGATCGTACCGGACAAAACAATGCCATCATTGGCTGTGCGAACCTCGATGGGTTCGTTGGGCAGGATTTGACGCAGACGTTCCTTGAATTCTGTAACATCCGGTGCGACCCGGACGCGGACATTGGCCAAAAGATTGCCCGCGCCGTCAAACAGTGTCAGCGTGGTCAGGCCAGGCGCCTTGCCCAGAACATAGATCGTGCGCTCCGACAACGACGAGATGTCTGCAATGCCGGCATTGGCAATGCTGAGCTCTGCGAAAGGTTGTTCGCTTTCTACGACAATTGCGCGGTTCATCGGGACGTCCAGTGTTTCCACAGTCCCTTTTTTCACCACGCGCAAAGTTTCAGCCCAGGCGGTGTCGCCAATGGGGCCCATAACAAGCGACAACCCCAGCAGGGTTGCGCTGATCCAGGTACGTATTGTCATGTGACCTGCCTCTCCGATCACGCCTCGTTTTTTTGGGTCTTATGCCCTATGGGAGGAGAGACTGCGCGAAATCCGAATTTATTGCAATAATCAATGGTTTCCGTAAGTTTCCTTATGTGGGGAATTGGCAACATCCGCAAAAAAATGAGCCGCACCAAGGGCGCGGCTCTGAACCTGTAACGTTCTGAATTGGCGTCAATTTGTGCAGGGGATAGGCACATTTACAATTTCGCCACCGCGGCGAATACGTGTCGTGCATACCCTTTCGGCTTTTGCTTCTGGTTCCGGCGCGGCTTCTTGAATTCCCAACAGCTTGCGCTGATCCACTTCAATCGTAGAGGCAACGGACTCATCCTGTACCCCAACCAGAGCCAAGGAAAGACGCCCCGTGTTCTGAGCCTGTGCCAAAGCCGCGACCTGTTCAGGTGTGGCTGCGACCGTGACTGTACGTGCAATGGTTGTGTTGGTGACGTCTGAACCAGCGGTCTGATCGACGGCAATAAGCTGCACGTTGGTTTCGATCAGGCGGGTAATTCCGCCGCTGTTCCCTTCGATGGTTCCACTGGAACCGGTCCAATAGATGTCAACACTGTCGCCGGGCCGCAGGAATCCTGAAACGCCAGAAGCTACGTCAACGCTGATCGCGAAGGCACGCATACCTTTTTCCAGACGTGACGTCAGGCCGGCCTTTTCGCCTGGACGAGTGATCTTGACCTCCATGATCGCTTCGTCTTTTTCCATTGCCCTCAAAACGAAACGTTCATTTGCGCCGCTTTCGGGGAACAGGGCAGTGAGTTCGGTGAATGTACCTTCCGGAATCGCGTTTTCCGGCCAGTCAACTGCGCGGATATCTTCCTCGGTAAGTCGCTCGCCGTATTTTAGGGCGCGGTTCGACACCAATACAGTGACTGTCGGAACAACATCGACTTTGGCATTGGCCAGAGCCTCTTCCGCAGCAAGCCTTTGGCGTGCCAGTTCACTTTGGTAAGCCGCGATATAGTTTCGCGCCATGTATACGGCGCCCCCGGCCAGTGCAACGCCGACAATCAGGACAAGTCCGAAAACTGCTCGCATGCGTGTACCTCATTCTTTTGTTTGGTCGAATACTTAGCGGCCAAGGAACCACATTGAAACAGCCTATTTGCTAACCGCAAATTGTGTCGAAATGTGGGACAAAAATGCCTGATTGTCAGATTTCTGCGCCTTCTTCCGCACAATTCCGCATGGTTATTGTTACCTTTCCCATGATTGCCAGCGGACCGAGCGTAACAAAACAACGCTGCACCCAACGGGCGCAGCGCTTTGCTTCGAAAGGGTTAAGCAAGACGTTTTTGAAAACCAGCCAGAGCGCGCACCAGCTGCAACTTAGCCGCCGCCGCCGGCAGTTCCCGCCGTGATAATACCAGAAGGTGCAGTATTCGAGCCGGTGCTGACGACGGCGCTGTTCATGGCCCCGTTGATATTGCCGCCCATGCTGTCGACGCTTGAGCTTATTACAAGGTAGGTCGCGCCCGACAATCCTATGACCACTGCGGTCAACACCACCCAGTCAACTGTCACCGCTCCTGCTTCGTCAGATTTGAACTGATTAAGGAACCTTAACATGTGCTTATCTCCAAATACGTCGCGTCAGTGCTAACAACAGGTTGGCCTGAAACTGGTTCGCATGGATGGCGAAAGTTGGGCTAAATATTGATTTCGTAGGGAAATTTTGAGCTCCTACCAGGTTTCGCGCGTTAGTCGAATTGATTGGAGCAGAAGAAACGCGGCAATTACAGCAAAACGCCATGATCGTCGCGATTGCCTTCACAACTTGCGCGCGGGCAGGCTCCAGCGAACTTGGGATGGAGCAGTTTCAGATCATAAAAAAGGCCGCGCCCGATGAGCGCGGCCTTGGAAATTCTCTAGATCAGCAACTTAGTTGCTTTTGCCTTCGCCGGTGATACCACCTGTCGCGGTGTTGCTGCCGGTGCTCAGCGATGCGGCGTTCAGCGCTTCGTTTACGCCGGTTGCCAGGCCAGTGGCGCCAGCCGAGATCTGCTGATAAGCAACGGCGGCCAGGCCGATGACTGCTGCGGTCAGAACAACCCAGTCAACTGTTACTGCGCCGTCTTCGTCTTTGCGGAAGTTCTTGATGAACTTGATCATGTTACGTCCCTCCTAAAGGATCAAAAAGTGTTTAACAAACCTAGGCGTCTTTCAGAGCTTTCTCTCTCAGTCCGCTCATGTCCGTCTCGGTATGGGACTATGTTTGACTGTTGGGCGTGGCAGGAATTGGGCCAAACACCGATTTTTTTTCGTACGGCTTAACTTTTTGGTTATAAATTTGATAACCGATTGAAAAAACAAGATAAAAAAATCTCTTCGATTGAACCGAGGGCCCTGTAGCGATGCAAAATTGCGCCAAATGAGGCGAAACTGCCCCATTTCGCTTTGTTTTTCTGGCCTTGCGGGAAGATTCGGGGTTCAAATCGCCTAAAAAGAAAACACGAGGCAGGCAAATGAATCTCCGGAACGCACTTCAATGCGCCGGTGTGCTGGCGTTTCTGATATCGGGCACCGCATCTGTAAATGCGACCGAGACAGAGCCGCGCGGCGTATACAAGCGCGTCAAAGCCCCAAAACCCGGTGAACGTCCGCGTGTGACCGTGCAGATCACTCCGGAAGAACACGCAGCTAACCCTTCAGCCCCCAGCACGGGCACTGAACTGGTAGTCCCGGAAATCATCGCGCGTACCAAAGTCACCCCGCTGCCAGCGCCGGGTGCGGAAGTCAAACGAGATCCCAAAGGATCGTACAAGGCTTTCTGGAGCCGGATTTCACCGCACATTGATGAACGCGGGGCCGGGCGGCTTGACGCGGCGATCAACGCCCTGGCCGCAACCAACGTGAGATCACCGCGACTGCAATCGCTGCAAGATATCGCAAAGGAACGCGGGATCGATATCCTCCGTTCCACTGTGGGAACTAATGTTTCACCTGCGCTGGTGCTTGCGGTCATCTCGGTGGAATCGGCCGGACGTGCAGACGCGGTCAGTTCCGCAGGCGCACAAGGGCTTATGCAATTGATGCCCGCGACAGCGGCCAGATTCGGGGTAAAGGACAGCCTTAAGCCCTCTGAGAACATTGCGGGTGGTGTGAAATACCTCAACTGGCTGATGGAAGAGTTCGGGAATGATCCAATACTTGTATTGGCTGGATACAACGCGGGAGAGGGGGCCGTGCGCAAACACAGCGGTGTGCCACCCTATGCTGAAACTCGGGACTACGTGCCAAAAGTCCTCGCCGCGTTTCAGATCGCGCGGGCTTTGTGCGCAACGCCGCCAGACCTGATTTCTGATGGCTGTGTTTTTCAGACGTCCAACTAATAAGGCCCGCCGTGATCCGGCGGGCCTTTCCATTTGATCAGGAAACGATTGTCGCTTCCGTTGCGGCGCGCAGCTCATCTTCGCTGACACCTTCCGCCAGTTCGACGATTTTCAGACCGCCTTCAACCACATCCAGCACACCCAGATTGGTGATGATGCGATCCACGACGCCCTTTCCGGTCAGTGGCAGGGTGCATTCCTTCAGGACCTTGCTGTCGCCATGCTTGTTGGTGTGATCCATCACGACAATCACTCGGCCCACGCCTGCAACCAGGTCCATCGCGCCGCCCATGCCCTTCACCAGCTTGCCGGGGATCATCCAGTTTGCCAGATCGCCCTTCTCATCCACTTCCATGGCACCCAGAATCGCCGCAGCGATCTTGCCACCGCGGATCATGGCGAAGGATGTGGCACTGTCGAAATAGGCCGTGCGGGACAGTTCGGTGATCGTCTGCTTGCCTGCATTGATAAGGTCCGGGTCTTCTTCGCCCTCAAAGGGGAAGGGGCCCATGCCCAGCATGCCGTTTTCCGATTGCAGAGTGATGTCCTTGTCACCCACATAGTTTGCCACCAGCGTCGGGATCCCGATGCCCAGGTTCACATACATGCCGTCTTCCAGTTCCTCTGCCGCGCGTGCGGCCATCTGATTGCGGTCCCAGGGCATTATGCTTCCTCCTTCTTGCGGGTGGTGCGCTGTTCGATGCGCTTTTCGTGTTCGCCCTGAATGATGCGGTGCACATAGATACCGGGAAGGTGGATGCAGTCGGGGTCCAGCGAACCACGCGGAACGATCTCTTCCACTTCGGCAACGCAGATCTTACCACAGGTCGCAGCAGGAACGTTGAAATTACGGGCGGTCTTGCGGAAAACCAGATTGCCTGTGTCGTCAGCCTTCCAGGCTTTGACGATGGCCAGATCGGCGAAAATGCCTTCTTCCAGAATGTAGGTCTCGCCGTTGAAGTCCTTGTGCTCTTTCCCTTCGGCGATCACGGTGCCGACGCCGGTCTTGGTGTAGAAGCCCGGGATGCCCGCGCCACCGGCGCGCATCCGTTCGGCCAATGTTCCTTGGGGGTTGAATTCCAGCTCCAGCTCACCACTCAGATATTGGCGCATGAACTCGGCGTTTTCACCGACATACGAACTGATCATCTTTTTGACCTGCTTGGTCTGCAACAGGATGCCGATTCCGAAATCGTCCACACCGGCATTGTTCGACGCAAAGCTCAGGTCTTTTACGCCCGAGTCCCTGATGGCCTCAAGCAACAGTTCCGGAATTCCGCAGAGGCCAAACCCGCCTGCGGCAATCAGCATGCCATCCGACAGCACCCCATCGAGCGCCTCGGTGGCATTGGCATAGACTTTCTTCATGGAAAACTCCCCCAATGACATGGTGATGGGCTGGTTGTGCCGCCGTGTCACGGGGAAGTCAATGAAACCAAGGGGGAGGTGGTATTTCTACCAGTGAAATGAGCTGTTGCAATGAACCGGACGGTTCAGCATAAGCGCCGTACCTTTATAGGAGATTGAAAACATGGAACGAATTTGGGTCGGAACGGTCGCAGGTGTTGCGCTTTTGGCTATGTCAGCCTGTGAGCCTGAGCAAGCGACCGTACTTCCGCTCGACGATAACAAGATCAAAGTTATAGGAACCGGTTATTCTGAGAAGTCTTCACTTGAATCCGCAATTTCAACCGCCAACGCACGGTGCGCACAGCAGGGCAAAGAAGCCTTTGTTCTGGCCAGCGATACCGGCTATCAGGGGGTGGACAAGAATGCAGCCCTGATCATCGATGTCCTGACGGCTGCTGCCCAGAACTCAGGCAGCGCACCCGGCTACTATCCTAGCTCAAGCAGCTCGGAAGACTGGCAGACGACGCTCGAAGTCCGGTGCGGCCCACAGCCCAAGTAACACGCTGACAGCCCCCCGTAATGCCGAAACGGCGATTGCGGGGGGCTGTTCAACCCCGACCACCTGACCGCCTAGGTTGTTGCTTTCTTGGTGGTTGCTTTCTTTTTAGACGTGGCCTTTTTCTTGGTGCCTTTTTTGGCTGCGCGCTCGTTGACAAGCTCGATGGCCATTTCCTGCGTCACGTCCTCGGGTTTAATGTCCTTGGGGATCGTTGCGTTGACCTTTTCCCATTTCACATAAGGCCCATAGCGCCCGTCCAAAACCTGCATCGCGCCGCCATCGGGATGCTCGCCCAATTCTTTCAGAGGTTTTGCCGCGGCCCGCCGCCCACGACCAGGGTTTGCCCGTTTTTCGGCCAGCAATTCAACGGCGCGGTTCATGCCGATCTCGAACACGTCATTGGGGTCTTTCAGATTGGCATAGACCGGCTTCGGCTCCTCCGGCAGCTGATGCATCAGGTAAGGCCCGAACCGCCCGAAATTCGCGCTGATCATGCCGCCTTCGGGGTGTTCGCCGATCTGACGAGGCAGGGACAGTAGCGTCAGCGCCTTTTCCAGATCCATGTCATCCTTGCTCCACCCGCGCGGAAGGGATGCGCGCGGGGGCTTTTTGTTTTCGGGCGTGGGTTCGCCCCGCTGAACGTAAGGACCGAACCGGCCGGATTTCAGCCAGATCTCATCCCCGGCATCTTCGCCCAGCAGCCTTTCGTCACCTTCCGCGCCTTCACCGGCAATCGGGCGTGTATAGGTACATTCCGGATAGTTCCCGCATCCAACGAAGCCACCCGTACGAGAGGTCTTCAGGTGCAACTGACCGGTGCCGCATTTCGGGCAGATACGTGGATCGGACCCATCCTCGCGCGGCGGGTAGAGCTGCGGAGCCAGAGCTTCGTCGAGCTTGTCCAACACTTCCGAAATCCGCAGTTCGGAGGTCTCGCCAATCGCGGCTGAAAAATCACGCCAAAACTTGCCCAGCAGGTCCTTGTAGTCGCGCTCCCCGGCGCTGACGTCATCCAGTTCTTTTTCCAGATTGGCAGTGAATTCATACCCCACATACTGCCGGAAGAAATTCAGCAAGAAGATCGTGACGATCCGGCCTTTTTCCTCGGGGATCAACCTGTTCTTGTCCTTGCGGACATATTCCCGGTCCTGGATCGTCGTTACGATCGAAGCATAGGTTGATGGGCGCCCGATCCCCAGCTCTTCCATCCTTTTGACCAGTGTCGCTTCGGTATAGCGCGGGGGCGGTTGGGTGTGGTGTTGAAGGGCCAGAACGGATTCGTTCTCGGACAGGATTGCTTCTTTCGCGATCTTGTCGCCGCTTTCGCTGGTCGCCTTGGCAAACTGATCCTTCAGAGAGGTTTTGGCAAAACGGGCCGGATCGCCCTGCGCGATCTGTGGCAGACGCTTTTCATCCTCGTCCGCGACGTCATCCCGGCCTTCTTCGTATACCCGCATGAACCCATCGAACATGACCACCTGGCCCGTGGCGCGAAGGCCGACCTGACCGTCGTCGCTGCCGATCTCGACGGTGGTGCGCTCCAGACGCGCGGCAGCCATCTGACAGGCGATGGTGCGTTTCCAGATCAGATCATAAAGCTTGCGCTGATCCTCGTCTGTCACTTTCAGCGCCTTGGCATCGCGCGACATATCCGTCGGGCGGATACACTCGTGCGCTTCCTGAGCGTTCTTGGCCTTGTTCTTATACATGCGCGGGCTGTCCGGTACATATTCAGCGCCGTATCGATCCGCGATTGTTTCGCGGGTCGCGGCCACGGCCTCGGGCGCCATGTCGATGCCATCGGTCCGCATATAGGTAATGTACCCGGCCTCATAAAGCCGCTGCGCCACCTGCATTGCGTGGCGCGCGCCCATGCCGAACTTGCGGCTGGCTTCCTGTTGCAAGGTCGATGTCATGAACGGCGCGCTGGGGTTGCGGGCGGCGGGTTTGGCCTCGACCGAAGTCACGCTCAGCGCGCGGCTGGTGATGGCCTGAACCGCAAGCTCGGCCTGCGTCGCATTGGCCAGATCGTGCTTGTCCAGCTTCTTGCCGGCCAGCGTGACCAGACGCGCCTCATAGGTCTGCCCGCGCGGTGTCTCGAACAGCGCCCGAACCGACCAGTATTCCACCGGCTTGAATGCCTCGATTTCCATCTCGCGTTCGACGATCAGGCGCAGACAGACGGATTGCACGCGACCCGCCGACTTCGCACCTGGCAGTTTGCGCCACAAAACCGGAGACAGGTTGAACCCAACCAGATAATCCAGCGCGCGGCGGGCCAGATAGGCCTCGACCAACGGCATATCGACCTGACGCGGGTTCTGCATCGCCTCGGTCACGGCGTCCTTGGTGATGGCGTTGAAGGTGACGCGGCTGACGGGCGTATCCTTCTTGATCGAACGGCGTTTGGTCAACGCCTCCTGCAGGTGCCAGCTGATCGCCTCGCCCTCGCGGTCGGGGTCGGTGGCAAGGATCAGCGCATTGTCTTCTTTCAACGCGTCGGCAATGGCCTTGACATGCTTGCGGCTGTCGTTGCCGACCTCCCATTTCATCGAGAAGTCATGTTCAGGATCGACCGATCCATCCTTTGGCGGCAGGTCCCGCACATGGCCGTAAGAGGCCAGAACCGTGTAGTCGGGGCCCAGGTATTTATTGATTGTTTTTGCTTTGGCCGGAGATTCTACAACAACTACGGGCATTTAAGGGGAAACCTCGCTCGACGAATTTGGCGCCTTCTATGGTGGTGCAAAATGTGTGGGGCAAGCAGGAATTGTCAATGCGTTCCTTTCGCCGGTGGAAAAGCGCCGTGATTTCAGTGCGCTACCACCGATCTTCAGAAACCGGGCACGCCGGTACGAGGGTACGATCAACTTGCCAGCGACAGCAGACCTCCGGGCTGACGCTGGATTCGCCCATCAAGTTCAAGGTCGATCAGCGCCGGTCCAAGCTCACCGGCCGACGCCGCGATATCCCGCAGCAATTGATCTTCGGCGATGGGTGAGGGGCCAAGCCGCGCGATGATTTGCTCGTGCAGGTTTCTTGCAGGACGCGCGATTGGTTCCGAGGGCGGTTCGATTGGCCGGGAAAACAGGTCGTCCTGCCTCGGCAAGGCTTCAATAACGTCTTCGGCGGATCGGACAAGTGTGGCGCCATCACAAATCAATAGATTGCAGCCGGCGGCCCGCGCATCGAACGGATGGCCGGGAACGGCCAGAACCTCGCGCCCCTGATCCAGTGCGTCCCGTGCAGTGATCAGACTGCCGGACTTGGCGGCAGCCTCGACGACGACAACCGCCTGCGCAAGCCCCGAAATGATCCGATTTCGGCGTGGAAAGTGCCGGGCCTGGGGTGTCACGCCCATCGGTTGTTCCGAAATCCGCAAGCCGCGGGACGCGATGTCATGGGCCAGTTCCGTGTTTTCGGCCGGATAGATCACATCAACGCCACCGGCCATGACTGCCACCGTGCCGGTTTCCAGCGCGGCCATATGCGCGGCTGTATCGATGCCACGCGCCAAGCCCGAGACGATAACGTGCCCTTTGCTGCCCAGTTCGGTGGCCAGGCCACGTGCCATCCGCGCGCCGAGCGAGGAACAGTTTCGCGCGCCGACCATCGCAATTGCTGGTTTTTGCAGCAGCGAAACGTCTCCGATCGCCCAAAGCAGCGGCGGGGCTTCGTTCAGTTCAGCCAGGGCCGCAGGGAATTCAGCGGACCCAAGGCACAAAAGCCGCGCTTTAGCGGCTTTTGCGGCCCTGAGTTCCGCCTCGATCACGCCGGGGGGGCAGGTTTCATACCCTTTTATACCGGCGGCGCGTGCCATTTCAGGCAGCGCGGCCAGCGCGTTCTGCGCTGAGCCATGTTCGCGAAGCAGCCGACGAAATGTCACCGGACCGACCTTGCGAGAACGCAACAGACGAAGCCACGAGAACCGGTCCTCTTCCGTGGTGGGTGGGAGTGGGGGGTGATTGGAAGAAAGCTGCTCTTCGGTCATCCGTTGCTCCGCCTTGTTGCAGAACTGGTTTACGGGACAGGCAGTTAACAGCTTGTGAATCGTTGAAAATTAGAAGTGATTTTTTGCAATTCTGTCGGGGGAAAGCACATAACACATTGATAATAAGTAAAATAAATAATGCTCAATCAGAAAGGGCGCTTTGGTCACCTAAGGCGATCTTCGGAAAAAAAGAGGCGCTGGGTTAACCCTGCGCCTCTTGGACTGCGCCGCGTCCGACTCAGGCGGCCGAACCGCCGACAGTCAGCCCGTCCATAAGGACGGTCGGCTGGCCAACACCTACCGGCACCCATTGTCCGTCCTTGCCACAGGTTCCCATGCCCGGGTCCAGCGCCATATCGTTGCCCAGCCCTCGGATACGTTTCAAGGCCGATGGCCCGTCACCAATCAACGTGGCGCCCTTGACCGGCGCGCCGATTTTGCCGTTTTCGACACGATACGCCTCGGTGCACGAGAAAACGAACTTGCCATTGGTGATGTCCACCTGACCGCCGCCGAATCCAACCGCCCAGATACCGTCCTTGATATCGGCTACCAGGGCCCGCGGGTCGGCTTCGCCACCCAGCATGATCGTGTTGGTCATGCGCGGCATGGGTTTGTGCGCATAGCTCTGCCGCCGCCCGTTGCCCGTAGGAGCAACCCCCATCAGCCGCGCATTCTGGCGGTCCTGCATGTAGCCGGTCAGCACGCCATCTTCGATCAGCACCGTGCGCGCGCTGGGCGTGCCCTCATCATCCACGGTGATCGAACCGCGACGATCAGCAATCGTGCCGTCATCCACCACGGTCACACCTTTTGAAGCAATCTGCTGCCCCATCAACCCGGCAAAGGCCGAGCTGCCCTTGCGGTTGAAGTCGCCTTCCAGGCCGTGGCCGATGGCCTCGTGCAGCAGGATGCCGGGCCAGCCGGGGCCAAGCGCAACTTCCATGACACCGGCCGGCGCAGGAACTGCGTCCAGGTTGACCAGTGCGATACGCAGGGCTTCGCGGGCCTTGGCCTGCCAGTCGGCGGGGTCGATCAACCCGCTCAGGCCAACCCGACCACCACCACCGGCGGATCCGCTTTCACGGCGTCCGTTCTGTTCGACAATGACCGACACGTTCACGCGGGTCATGGGGCGCACATCGCGGACCATCACTCCGTCAGGGCGCAGAATCTCGACCTCTTGCACCGCTGCCGCGATCGTGGCGCTGACCTGAACCACACGCGGATCCAGATCGCGGGCGAAAGCGTCGATCTCACGCAATGTCTCGATCTTGACCGGGAACGCGGCAGAATCAATCGGGTCTTCGTCCGTATAGAGGCGCGTATTGGTCGAGCGCGGAGCATCCGCCAAGACCCCGCCGCCATCCCCGACAGCCAGTCTTGCCGTTTCCGCCGCCCGTTTCAGGGCAGGAATCGAGACGTCCGTGGAATGCGCATATCCAGCCACTTCACCTTGTACGGCACGCAGCCCGAACCCTTCCGACGCATCGTAAGACGCGGTGCGCAGACGGCCGTCATCGAACACGAGAGACTCGGATTTTCGCCGCTCGACAAACAGCTCTCCGTCCTCGGCCCCGTCCGTGGCCGAGCGCAAAACGGCAAGCGCTTCATCGTGCGGTAGAGCGCTTTCAAACAGGCGAAACGGGGCGTCGGACATGGGTTGGGACCTTTCGGGTTTGATCCAGATCAAAAATAGCGTCTGTTTGACGCAAGCATTTTGCTTTATCTACCCGACGGAATATGGTTTTTAACGCGGCCAAAGACAACGGGAGAGGTGCGACCGATTCACACCTTTTCGCCAGGGACGCAAAGATCAAACGATCAGGACAGAACATGAAGAATGCTTTGATGCTTTCAGGGTTTATGACAGCCCTCTCCAGCCTTCCAGCCATGGCTCAGGAGCTTGAGATTATTGGCAAACCGGTTGACGGCGGTATGGGCTTTCAGCCGGCAGCCACCAGCCTTGCCACAGGAATTCAGCGTCTGGACGGCATGATTCTGGTGATCATCACCGTCATCTGCCTGCTGGTTGCCGGTCTGCTGGTATATTGCATCGTGCGTTACAACGAACGCGTTAACCCGAAACCGGCACGTTTTTCGCACTACACCCCGGTTGAGATTGCATGGACCCTTGGCCCCATCCTGATTCTGGTCTTCATCGGTGCGTTTTCGCTGCCGGTCCTGTTCAAACAGCAGGAGATCCCGGAAGGCGACATCACCATCAAAGTCGTGGGCAACCAGTGGTACTGGACCTATGAATATGTTGATCACGATTTTGCCTTCGACAGCTACCTGCTGGGCCATCCGGCCACTCTGGACGAGGGCGCGCGCCCGGCTGACGCCGACGTGACCCCGTTTGTGCTTGACGATGCCATGCGCGCGAAGCTGGCAGATGCGGGTTACAGCGATGACGAATGGCTGCTGGCCACGGACACTGCTGTTGTTGTTCCGGTTGGCAAGGTTATCGTGATGCAGGTTACCGCATCTGACGTGATTCACTCCTGGACCATCCCATCCTTCGGCGTAAAGCAGGATGGCGTGCCCGGGCGTCTGGCGGAACTGTGGTTCGAGGCCGAGAAGGAAGGCATCTACTTCGGTCAGTGTTCGGAACTCTGCGGCAAAGATCACGCCTATATGCCAATCACCGTGAAAGTCGTCAGCCAGGAAGCGTATGACCAGTGGCTGCAAGGCGCGATCGAAGAATATGCGGGTCTGCCGCAAAACTATCAGGTTGCTTCGAACTGAGCACGCTTAGGGCGGGTTGAAGCCCGCCTGACACGAAATGCAGGCTGTGCGGGCTGACCGCGCAGCTTTCGCCCCAAAAGGACCCGAGATGACCGACGCAAGCATCAATGCCAGCACAGCGACCGCCCACGCGGACGAGGCCAGCTTTGGCGATTACTTCGCCCTGCTGAAGCCGCGGGTGATGTCTCTGGTCGTGTTCACGGCGCTGGTCGGTCTGCTGGCGGCCCCGGTTCCGGTCCACCCCTTTGTCGGGTTCTGCGCCATTCTGTTCATCGCCATCGGCGGCGGCGCATCGGGTGCGCTGAACATGTGGTGGGATGCGGATATCGACAAGGTGATGAAACGCACCAAAGGTCGCCCGATCCCCTCCGGCAAGGTGGAAGAGGGTGAGGCGATGGCCATCGGCCTGACCCTGTCGGGCCTGTCGGTGATCATGCTGGGCCTTGCGACCAACTGGTTCGCGGGTGCGTTTCTGGGCTTCACAATCTTTTTCTATGTCGTTGTCTACACGATGTGGCTGAAGCGCTCGACGCCACAGAACATCGTCATCGGTGGTGCGGCAGGCGCTTTCCCTCCGGTGATCGGCTGGGTGGCTGCTACCGGGTCCATAGCGGTTGAACCGTGGCTGATGTTCGCCCTGACCTTCATGTGGACACCGCCGCATTTCTGGGCTCTGGCCCTGTTCATGCGCTCGGACTATGACGATGCGGGCGTGCCCATGCTGACTGTGACTCACGGCCGCCGTGCAACGCGTGTACACATTCTCGTCTATACGGCCCTGCTGGCGATACTGGCGGTGGGAACCGCATTCTCTGGCATCGGTGGTCCCATCTATCTGACCGTGGCTTTGGTGTTGAACGCGTTGTTCCTGCGCGGCGCCTGGCAAATTTCGCGTCGGACCGAGGATGACTCGGAGGCCGATAATTTCAAGGTCGAACGCAGCTTTTTCAAACTTTCGCTGCTCTACCTCTTCCTGCATTTCGGCGCTATTCTGGCCGAAGCCTTGCTGAAACCCTATGGTTTGGGAGGATGGTCATGAGCCTGCGCAAAAGCCATGAACTGCATCAGCGACGGTTCAGCCGCAATCTGGGCGTTGGACTGACACTGGTTGCCTTTATCGTGATCATTTTTGGCCTGACGATCGTCAAGGTCTCGGGCACTGATTTCAATATGGCCACACAGGAGATCCAGAACTGATGGCTTTGTCTGGTCCACAGAAAACGGTCGCTCAAACCGTGGGTGTGGTTGTCCTGATGGGCAGCCTGGCCTGGGCGGCGGTACCATTCTACGACTGGTTCTGCCGCGTGACCGGATTTGGCGGTACAACCGGTGTGGCCGAAGCCGCCCCCGAAGACATTCTGGACCGTACGGTCACCGTACGGTTTGATGCGTCCAAGGCCAAAAACATGGCCTGGGAATTCAAACCGGTCGTTCGCGAGATGGAAATGCGCATCGGCGAGACCGGGCTGGCTTTCTATGAAGCCTACAACCCAACAGACCGCCCAATAGCGGGGCAGGCCTCATACAATGTGGCACCCTATTCCGCAGGTGGGTACTTTCAAAAGATTGCCTGTTTCTGCTTTGAAGAACAGGTGCTGCAACCCGGCGAACGCGTAGAAATGCCGGTAACCTTCTTCGTCGACCCGGAAATTGTCGACGACCCCGAAGCTCAGTATGTTCATACGATCACGCTGTCGTATACATTCTACGAAATCGACCTGCCCGAGGGCTATGCCGCCCTTGAAGCGCAGGCAGAAACAAACACGAACTAACGCCTGTAGGTGAGGGACGCTGATGGCACACGCTAAAAACCATGATTATCACATTCTGGCCCCGTCGATCTGGCCTCTGATCGGAGCTGTCGGCGGCTTTGTGATGTTGTTCGGAGCCGTCCTGTGGATGCACGGCGTGACGCCGTGGATGTTCTGGGCCGGTCTGGTCGCAGTTCTCTACACCATGTTCGCATGGTGGTCCGAAGTTGTTGTTGAAAGCCGCCAGGGGGATCACACCCCTGTCGTTCGCATCGGTCTGCGTTACGGTTTCATCCTGTTCGTCATGTCCGAGGTGATGTTCTTCTTTGCCTGGTTCTGGTCGTTCTTCAAACATCGCATGTACCCGATGTACGACTATGCCGGCACCGAATACATCCAGCCGGACATCCACGCGGTTGACCCGTTCCACCTGCCGCTGATCAACACTCTGGTTCTGCTGCTGTCAGGCTGTGCTATTACCTGGGCGCACCACGCGCTGGTGCATGACAACGACCGCAAAGCGCTGATCAACGGCCTGGCCATCGGTATCGTTCTGGGCATTGCCTTTACCGGTTTGCAGGCGTTCGAGTATTACGAGCTGCTGGCCCATGAAGGCTGGAAATTTGGCGATGATCAGTTCTATTCGAACTTCTTCATGGCGACCGGTTTCCATGGATTCCACGTCATCATCGGCACCATCTTCCTGTCGGTCTGCCTGATCCGGGCCCTCAAAGGCGACTTCACACCGGAAAAGCATGTCGGGTTCGAAGCGGCGGCCTGGTACTGGCACTTCGTTGACGTTGTCTGGCTGTTCCTGTTTTTCGCGGTCTACATCTGGGGACAGGCCCCGCTGATGTAAGCCCGATCAGCTGATCAAATTGCAAAAGCCGCCCTAGAGGGGCGGCTTTTTCTCTGTTCCGGGCGCAAGATTGCGCCCCATACAATTGCGTGGTTGCAATTTGGCCCACACGCCCCTTAACAAGACGCCGGTTCCTGAAACGAGGTTCGACCCTGCCATGCGCCGCATTCTGTTCTTGCTGATCTTCGGCCTCGCCGGTTTGGGCGTTCTGCTGTCGCTGGGGATCTGGCAGACGCAGCGTCTGGCCTGGAAACAGGAGCTGTTGGCAGAGATCGAAAGCCGGATTTCAGCCGACCCCATCGCCTTGCCCAGGCAGGTTTCAGAGGACACCGACAAATACCTTCCGGTAACGGTTTCGGGTGAGATGGAACCAGGCGAAATCCATGTGCTTGTTTCGGTCAAACAAGTCGGGGCAGGGTATCGCATCATCCAATCGTTCAGCACCGAGGACCGCACAATTCTGGTCGATCGGGGGTTTGTGCCGACAACGGCGAAACAGGCGCCGCGTCTGACCGGTCCGATGGAGATCACCGGCAACCTGCACTGGCCGGATGAGGTCGACAGCTATACGCCCGAGCCCGATATTGACGACAACATCTGGTTTGCCCGGGACGTGCCCAATCTGGCCGCCGCTTTGGGGGCCGAGCCGGTGTTGCTGATCGCGCGGTCTCAGACCGACCCGAACGTGACGCCTTTGCCGGTGGATACGGCGGGGATTCCAAACGATCACCTGCAATATGCAATCACCTGGTTTGGCTTGGCTCTGGTCTGGGCTGTGATGACCGGTTATTTCCTGTGGCGCAATCGCGCCCCTTCTGAGAGTGAAGAGCAATGAAATACATCTCGACCCGTGGCCAAGCGCCAGAACTGACCTTTGAAGAGGCGATGCTGACCGGATTGGCCCGCGATGGGGGGCTTTACCTGCCCGCCGAGATCCCTGTGATGAGCCATGACGAGATCGCGGCGCTTGCTGGTCTGCCCTATGAAGACATCGCGTTCCGCGTGATGTGGCCCTATGTCAGCGGCTCCTTTGCTGAGGATGAGTTCAAGCAGATCATTGCCCGCGCTTATGAAGGGTTCGGTCATGACGCCCGCGCGCCATTGAAGCAGTTGAACGAGAACCATTTTCTGCTGGAACTGTTCCATGGGCCCACGCTGGCGTTCAAGGACTTTGCCATGCAGTTGATCGGCCAGCTGTTCCAGGTGGCACTGAAACGACGTGGAGATCGTGTGACCATCGTGGGCGCAACCAGTGGTGACACCGGATCGGCCGCCATCGAGGCATTTCGGGGTCTAGATGCCGTGGATGTGTTCATTTTGTATCCGCATGGCCGAGTATCGGAAGTGCAGCGTCGCCAGATGACGACGCCTGCGGACAGCAATGTTCATGCTCTGGCCGTGGATGGCGATTTCGATGATTGTCAGGCTGCGCTGAAAGATATGTTCAACGATTTCGACTTCCGCGACGGGGTCAAGCTGGCGGGTGTGAACTCGATCAACTTCGCGCGGGTGCTGGCGCAGATCGTCTATTACTTCTCGGCCGCCGTCAGCCTCGGCGCGCCGCACCGCAAGGTCAGCTTCACCGTGCCGACCGGCAATTTCGGCGACATCTTCGCAGGCTATCTGGCCAAGCGCATGGGCTTGCCCATCGATCGTCTGGTCGTTGCAACCAACCAGAACGACATCCTACACCGCTGCCTGTCGGGTGAGGGGTATTTCAAGGGTGACACCATCCCCTCGATCAGCCCGTCGATGGACATTCAGGTCAGCTCGAACTTTGAGCGTGCGTTGTATTACGCCTATGGCGAGGACGGCGGTGCCGTGGCGCAGTTGATGGATGAGCTCAAGTCCGGCGGTTTCAATGTCAGCCAGGGCGCGATGGAAGCGCTGCGCGAAACTTTCGACTCGGGCCGGGTGTCCGAGGAGGAAACGCTGGCGACGATCCGGCATACGCTTGCCCACAGCGCGGAACTGGTTTGCCCCCACACTGCGGTCGGGATCAAGGTCGGCGAAGATCACCGTGCCACCGATACCCCGATGATCACCTTGGCCACTGCGCATCCCGCCAAGTTCCCTGCCGCAGTCGAGAAGGCGAGCGGCGAACATCCGCCTCTTCCATCCCGCATGTCTGATCTGTATGAACGTCCGGAACGGGTGACCCGGATCGCCAACGATCTGGGCGCCATCGAGGATCATATCAAAGGGCACATCGCCGAGTGACTGTCAGACAAGACCAACTGAAGAACGGCTTTCGTATCGTCAGTGAACATATGCCGGGGCTGCAATCTGCGGCCATCGGCATCTGGGTAACCGCCGGTGGGCGGCATGAGCGGATCGAACAGAACGGCATCGCACATTTCCTTGAACATATGGCGTTCAAGGGAACCGAGCGACGTTCGGCGCTGCAAATCGCCGAGGCGATCGAGGATGTGGGCGGGTATATCAACGCCTATACCTCGCGCGAGGTAACGGCCTATTACGCGCGCGTTCTGAAGGACGACGTGGCGCTGGCGATGGACGTGATCGGCGATATCGTTCTGAACCCGGTTTTCGATCCGCGCGAAATCGAGGTCGAGCGCGGCGTGATCCTTCAGGAGATCGGCCAGGCCTATGACACGCCCGACGATGTGATCTTTGACTGGTTGCAGGAGCAGAGCTATCACGACCAGCCCTTGGGCCGCACCATTCTGGGACCATCCGAGCGGGTCAGTGCGTTTTCACGAGAAGACCTCTCTGGCTTCGTAGCAGAGCATTATGGCCCCGATCAGATGATCCTGTCCGCTGCCGGTGCCGTGGATCACGATCAGCTGATGAAAATGGCCGAAGAGATGTTCGGCCATCTGCAACCACGCACCGGGCTGATCGCCGAGCCTGCGCGTTTTACCGGTGGTGAAGCACGGCAGGAGAAAGAGCTGGAGCAGGCCCATTTCGCACTTGCGCTGGAAAGCCCGGGCTATCGCGACGATGCGATCTATACGGCGCAGATCTATTCCACCGCTTTGGGTGGCGGCATGTCTTCGCGGTTGTTCCAGGAGGTGCGTGAGTCTCGCGGGCTGTGCTATACGATCTTTGCCCAGACCGGTGCCTATGCCGATACCGGAACGACGACGATCTACGCCGGTACCTCGGCAGATCAGGTGGCAGAGCTTGCCACCATCACCATCGACGAAATGAAGCGCGCAGCAGAGGACATGACCACGGAAGAGGTTGCCCGTGCCCGTGCGCAGATGAAAGCCGGGATGTTGATGGGGCTGGAAAGCCCGTCAAACCGGGCCGAACGCTTGGCGCGGCTGGTTCAGATCTGGGGGCGGGTCCCGTCTCTGGAAGATACGGTGGCCCGGATTGATGCGGTCAGCACCGAAGATGTGCGCGTATTTGCCGAGCAGATGGCCGTAAACGCACCTGCCGCTTTGGCGCTGTACGGGCCGGTTTCGGGGGCGCCGACATTGGCCGAACTACAGGAGAGGCGGGCGGCGTGATGCTGTTGGGCAGACGCAAGCTGAAACTCGAGACTGCGCGGCTCAGCCTGCGCCCGCCAGTACATTCCGACTTCAACGATTGGGCCGCGTTGCGGCGGGCCTCGAAAGATTACCTGACGCCTTGGGAACCGATCTGGGCCAAGGACCACCTGAGCCGCAAATCCTTTACCAACCGTGTGTATTGGGCACAACGTTCTGTAGCGGCCGGGACGGCAATACCGCTTTTTCTGTTTCGCCGCGAGGATGACGTATTGGTTGGGGCCATCACGCTGGACAACATTCGGCGCGGTCCCGCGCAGGCGGGCACATTGGGGTACTGGACCGGTCAGGCTTTTGCCCGACAAGGGTATATGCGTGAAGCCATTGGCGCGATGGTTCACCATGCCTTTACCCGTTTGGACCTGAGCCGGATTGAAGCCGCCTGCCTGCCGGAAAACCGGGCGTCGCGCGGATTGCTGGAAAGTTCGGCCTTCAAATACGAGGGCGTGGCGCAGTCGTATTTGCAAATCAACGGGCGGTGGCGGACGCATGTTCTGTATGCTAGCCTGCGGTCTGACCGGCGCGGAAAAACCGACGCGGGATAGGGGGCGCTGCCCCCGTCGCGGCAAGCCGCGCCTCCCCCGGGATATTTGGGGCCTGATGAACAAGGGGCATGACTTGTCGTCGTTCTGCGCTACACTCGGGGTATGCGCTGGTTGATTGCGGCATTGATGGTGATTTCGGGCGGGGCCGCTGCGCAGGAGCGTCGGCCAAGTCACTGTGTCGCCATTGCCGATGCGGCGCCCGGACTCGAGTATCTGCACAGGGCGGCTTGGCAGGATCCGGTACCGGAATTCTCGGTGCGGATCAGCTATATCGCGCATGCCTCATTCATGATCCAGACCCGCGGCGGGCTGAATGCGGTGACGGATTTTACCGGTTTTATCGGCAGTGCAAATCTGATCCCCGACGTGGTGACGATGAACCACGCCCACGGCACGCACTGGACGGCGCATCCCGACCCGGCCATTCCGCATGTTCTTCCGGGGTGGGGAGAGTTCGGGAAAGGTATCGAACATCATCTGGATCTGGGTGAGATGCTGGTGCGCAATGTCTCGACCGATATACGATCTGTTTATGGTGGGGTCGAAGAACGCGGCAATTCGATTTTTGTGTTCGAGGTTGAGGGGTTGTGCATAGGTCATCTGGGGCATTTGCATCATGTCCCGTCGGATGAGCAGTTTGCCGCGCTCGGGCGGTTGGATGTTGTCATGGCCGCCGTTGATGGCGGGACCACCATGCCTCTGCCCGATATGATTGCGGTTCTGAAACGGCTGAAGAGTTCTGTCATCATTCCGATGCACTGGTTCTCGCAGTTCTCGCTGGATCGGTTCCTGGTGGATATCAGGGATACATTTCCGGTTGAGCGCGACGGGGTTTCGGAGATCACCCTGTCGTTGCGGAACCTTCCGGACCGCCCCACGGTTGTGGTGCTTGAGCCGCGCTATCTGATTGATCTTGAATAAGGCTTGCGGCAACCGCATCGCTTGGGCATTGGAGGCGTATGAGTTTGAACCCCGCTGATGACCGTTTTGCCGCGCTGCTCCGTTCGAAACTGGGCGACGGTGTGCTGCGCCCCGTAGAAGAACGGTATTTGGAAGAACCGCGCGGACGTTTTTCGGGACGGGTCGGCCTGCTAGCCTTGCCGCGCAACACCGATGAGGTGGCGGAGTTGGTAAAATTGGCTGTGCAGGCACAGGTTCCGATTGTTCCATATGGTGGCGGCACTGGCCTGGTCGGCGGGCAGGTGATGTCGGCGGGGCCTGCGCCGTTGGTGATTTCGTTGGAACGGATGACCGCCATCCGGTCTGTTTTTCCAACCGAGAACGTTCTGGTCGCCGAAGCCGGGGCCATTCTTCAAGATGTTCAGGCCGCAGCCGAGGCGGTAGACCGTTTATTTCCTCTGTCGTTGGCGGCGCAGGGATCCTGCCGGATCGGGGGCAACCTGTCGACCAACGCAGGGGGCGTCAACGTTTTGCGGTATGGCAACGCGCGCGACCTGTGCCTGGGGCTTGAGGCGGTGCTGCCCAGTGGTGAGATCTGGCACGGTCTCAGCCGGCTGCGAAAGGACAACACCGGCTATGACCTGCGCAACCTGCTGATCGGGGCCGAGGGGACGCTGGGGATCATCACTGCCGCATCGCTCAAGCTGTTCCCACGACCTGCCGGTGTCGGGACGGCGGTGTTTCAAGTGGCTTCTCCCGAAGCTGCGATCGACCTGCTGGCTTTGGCGCGCGACAAGGTGGGTGAGGGCGTCAGCACGTTTGAGCTGATCCACCGGCAGGGGCTTGATTTCCTGACCGAGGTTCTGCCGGATGTCCGTCAACCGTTCGCCTCGCCGCCGGAGTGGAGCGTTCTGATCGAGCTGGGTCTGGCTGACGGGCAATCACCATTTGCCGCGTTGGAGGAACTCTTTGTTCGCGCTGAAGAGCTTGGTCAGGTTCAGGACGGAGTAATCGCCCAAAGTGAAGCGCAGCGGGCCGATTTGTGGGCGGTGCGCGAACGCATTCCCGAAGCCAATCGTCTGATCGGGTCAGTGTCGAGCCATGATATCTCGATCCCGATTTCCAGAATCCCCGATTTCATTTGCGAAGGCAGAGAATTGATTGCGGGCCTGGGGCCCTTCCGGATCAATTGCTTTGGCCATCTTGGTGACGGCAATCTGCATTACAACGTTTTCCCGCCCAAAGGGCAGCACCGATCGGAATTTGATGATCTAAGAGGCGCGATCAAGCAGGCCGTCCATGATCTGGTTTACGCCTTCGACGGTTCGGTCAGTGCCGAACATGGGGTCGGGCGCCTCAAGACCAACGATTTGGAACGCTATGGCGATCCAGCCAAGCTGGGCGCGATGCGGGCTATCAAACTGGCATTGGACCCGCAGGGCATCATGAATCCCGGCGCGGTTCTGAAAGGGTGAACACGGCCCGAGCGTCGGACCGTGCCCGGTTGTTTCTTACGAGGCAGGCAGGATCACCTTGTCGATCACATGGATCACGCCGTTCTTGGTTTCGATGTCGGCCTGAACCACGTTGGCGTCATTCACCATCACACCCGAATCCAGATCGATCGTGATATCGCCGCCTTGTACGGTTACAGCCGTCATGTCATCGCTCAGATCACCTGACATCACTTTGCCCGGCACGACATGGTAAGTCAGAATGGCAACCAGCTGATCCTTGTTTTCGGGCTTCAGCAAGTTTTCGACGGTGCCTTCGGGCAAAGCCGCGAACGCGTCATCGGTGGGGGCAAATACGGTGAACGGGCCTTCGCCTTTGAGTGTGTCCACCAGTTCGGCGGCCTGAACTGCCGCGACGAGTGTTTCAAAGCTGCCAGCGGCGACGGCTGTGTCGACAATGTCCTTGCCGTGACCATCGGCGAATGCAGCAGTGCTGAACAGGATCGAGGCGACACCGGCGGCGGCGAATTTGCGGAACATGAGCTAAACTCCCTAGGTTGAAATGCTTCAAGCAGCATCACCCGGGGTACGGGGCAACCTGACCACAAGATCACTTGTATTGATCCGTTTTGCGCCTTGATCGGCGCAAAAACCGCGCTAAGCCCGCCCGGTTTTCAGTTTCCAGTCACGTTTTTGTGAAAAACTCCTGGTCAGAGTCCTTCGAATTCGCACAGGACATGCACGTCCATGCCCATCTCCTCCAACACTTTGCTGCCGCCAAGTTCGGGCAGGTCAATGATGAAGGCGCAAGAGACGATTTCGCCCCCAAGCCGTTCGATCAGCTTAATACCCGCCGCGGCAGTTCCGCCCGTGGCCAGCAGATCGTCAACCACCAGAATTTTTTCACCGGGTAGGATGGCATCGTCATGGATCTCGACGATCGCCTCTCCGTATTCCAACTTGTAGTCTTGGCTGATTGTCGTGCCGGGCAGTTTGCCCTTCTTGCGGATCGGGACAAAACCGACGCTCAACTGATGCGCAATCGCACCGCCCAGAATGAACCCGCGTGCTTCAAGCCCGACCACTTTGTCGATCCGCTCACCGGCATAGGGGTGCAGCATCTGGTCAATCGCCATCCGAAACCCGCGGGGGTCGGCAAACAGGGTTGTCACATCCCGAAACATGATCCCTTCATGGGGGAAATCGACGATGGTTCGGATGTAATCTTTGACAGATTTGTTTCTGGACATGGACCAACCTTTTAGCGTCAAACACAGGTATTGTGTTTGACCCAAGAGGGTTGGCCATGCAAGGAACAATTCCACGGCCGGATCAGCATCGGATTTAGGTTGCAGCGTTGAGCAGGCCAAAAACCGAGGCAACCATGCGCTGGCCAAGATAAGTCTCCGACCCATTTTCTAGCTTGCTGCCACCTGTTCCAAACAGCCCCCGCGCTCGGATTTCCGGGAGTGCAATGAGCAATCTGTTTGGTTTGCAATTCGACATGTCCGGGTCACAGGCGCGGTCGAATTCAATTGCGAGGAACCGGCTCAAGAACGGCCCGAAGGTGGCAAGGTTCATTGTCAATTTCCTGTCCTTGCCGTTAAGTGCCCGATAACGACAAAAACTATGCTATGAATTACACGGCATCGACAGATAGAGCATAACTTCGTTGGGAAAATACACGTGGCCAGGAATGAAGGCAAAGGATCGACCAAGAAAAACAGTCAGTTGGTCTTACGCCTCGACAGGGATGAACGTGACTCGTTTGTCGAGCTTTGCAAGGAACTGGACACTTCGGCTGCGCGCGAAATCCGCAGATTTATCCGTGGATTCATGAAAGAGCACGCCGAAGACTGATGCGGTGTCAGGCCGGTCGGCGTAGGACCGCCGTGGCCATACCCATTCCGATCAACGTCAACCCGCCAAATCGTGTCATCGCAGTGATCACGCTGGCGCGACCGATAAGCCGCCGCAACCTGTCCGCCAAAAGCGCGTAGGCCAACGCATTCAACCAGGCCAGCCCGACGAATGTGGCAATCAGGATGACGAACTGAGGTCCAAGTGGTTCAGCAGGGCGTATGAACTGCGGCACAAAGGCAACGAAGAAGGCGATGGATTTCGGGTTCAGGGCAGTAACGGCGGCTGCGTGGCTGAATACTCTGCTCGCGGTGACATCCCGCCCGGTGTCGACCGTGCTCAATCCACCGGCCGGTGCGCTGCGCAACAGTTTGACCCCAAGCCAGACCAGATAGGCTGCGCCGACCCATTTCAGCACGGAAAACAAGGTTGCCGATGCAAGAACAAGCGCGCCAAGCCCCAGCAAAGATGCGGTCATGGCCACAAGATCGCCCACCGCAACACCCGTGGCGGACGCGACGGCGACACTGCGCCCCTTAGACAGGGCATAGCTGAGAACGAGCAACACCGTCGGGCCCGGGATCAGCAGCAGGGCGGTGGATGCAGCAACAAAGGCCAGCCAGAGATCGAGTTGCATCGTCAAATTCCTGATCAGATCGCCCGAGATTGAGAGAATCAGCACCGGGGGTCAACCTGCTTGTGCCGCGTGAATGTCCCGTAAGCCAGTTCTCATCTCCCGTGAATCACAAATTTAGTCAATTGCTTGTTCGTGTTCTGGGGGGTTTGGGGACAAAATATTCAATTTGTGCTATAATAACCCCGTTTTTTTAAATTCATTTTAGAAGGAGGTTCGTCATGAAACTTGCCGTTTCTATTTTTATGTTGAGCGTGTTGCTGATGCCGACTGCCGCTTCTGCCTGCCCAGACGGTTACTTCAACTGCGGCGGGTCGTTATGCTGCCCCAAACCTCAGAACTAGTTCGGAGGGCTTGGGATGTCTGTTATCAGTTTACGCAATGCTGTCATTGTTGCTGGAGCGCTGGCAATTATGGGCGCTGGTAAAACGCTAGTATTGAATGCGAATGAACTGGATTTACAATACCAGAAGCTCATTGTTCCGAAGGGTTCACTACATGCGCCTGTGCTTGGTGCGGCTTATGCTTTGGATCATTCAACCGGAAGATTTAGACCCACAAAGATATGTAATTTGTTTGTTGGGGGGAACGAATCTGGCCCGGAAGATGTCTCCTTCACCAGCCTTAGCCTTGTGGCAATTGGCTGGAACGGTGCCATGGATGCCGTAACCGACTACGTCGGTGAGAAAATCGTAAATTCCATGAAATTCTCGGATGAGAGTGCCAAGTGGGAATTCCAAAAAAGGTTCTGGAGTGCCCGCGAGGGTATGTCATTCAGAAGCACGTGCAGGTCTCTTGTTGAGGAAACCGCTGCGAACCCCAACTACTCTGTTTTTCTTGTAGAAACCATCTTCTTCGATCCGGTTTCCGACGAAAAACAGGTAATGGTTCAAATGTCTCAGACTTCGGTGGTATTTGATGGCTGCGAAGATGCATGTCCAAAACCTGTCTCGCTTCAATCCGTGCTAAATGTTGGTTGGCTAGCTCGCTCAAAGGGCGACTGGGGCATCGTTCGCATCCATTGAGGTCATTGAGGCCCTAGCCGATTTTCTCGAGTCGGTCTTATAGAATACGCCCGGCCACCGCATCCAACTTGGCCAAAAGCGCTGGATCGCGGTTTTCCGGTGCGGTCAGGATCGCGTATTCCAGCGCCCGGTCGCAGCCATGCGGGCAGGGTGCTCGTTCGGCCCCCAGAAGGGATGGCAGGCCCTTGACAAGTGCGCGGCCTTTTTCGGCATTGCCGGTCAGGGTGGCGATGATCGTGGTCACGTCCACCTCGCCATGGTCCGGGTGCCAGCTGTCATAGTCGGTGACCATCGCGATCGACGCGTAACACAGCTCGGCCTCGCGGGCGAGTTTCGCCTCGGGCATGTTGGTCATGCCGATCACGTCACAGCCCCATTGCTCGCGATACATCCTGGATTCCGCAAGGCTGGAAAACTGAGGGCCCTCCATCGCCAGATAGGTGCCGCCCCGGTGGATGGTGATGCCGGCGGCCTTACCTGCCGTCTCGCATGCGTCCGACAGGCGTGGGCAGGTGGGATGAGCAACACTGACATGGGCAACGCAGCCGGTTCCGAAAAAGCTCTTGTCCCGTGCAAAAGTGCGATCGATGAACTGATCGACGATCACGAAGTCACCCGGTGCCATATGTTCGCGGAACGACCCGCATGCAGAAACTGAGATCACGTCCGTCACGCCCAACCGTTTCAGCGCATCGATATTGGCGCGATAAGGTACATCGGTGGGCGAATGCACATGACCGCGCCCATGACGTGGTAGAAAGGCCATATCGACACCGCCCAGCGACCCGGTCAGGATCTGGTCTGACGGCGTTCCCCAAGGGGTCTCAACCTCTACCCATTCCGGGTTTTCCAGCCCATCGATGTCATAGATGCCCGATCCGCCGATGACGGCTATCCTGGTTTGGGTCACTGTCCTGCTCCGCCTGAATAACTGATGTTGAATTTGTGCGGGTTCAGCCCGGATTTGACAAGAGGCCTATTCCCGTATCGTCAACAGGTTGCGCTGCTGCGATTGCACGGTGAAATCATCCCAGGCCGCGCCAAACATGCCCAGAGACCAGGTCAGATCCTGTGATTGTCCGTGCCGGTCTCGGAACACGAAGTGGAACGCATCGCCGGTTAGCATGGCATCCAAAAGCGCCTTGGCGCGTTGGTCTTCGAAGGTACAGCCAAGCCCGGTCAGGCATCCGGGGCGCCGCGTGCGCCATATGGCTTCTTCGCCGTTGTCGATGCGAAATCCGGATGGGTTGAAGAAAGTGCCCGGCTCGATCCCGAATTCAACTTTGAAACCTTCAGGTTCGGGCGTAATGAAAACGAACTGTGCCGCAAATTTTGGCCGAAAGGAAAACACCTCTGCCCGTCGGATGTAGCACCGCTGCCGCAGGGCACCGTCTTCTTCGCGCTCGTCACAAATCGAATTCCAGATGCCGAAAATCTCGTGATGCGTTACCCGCCAGTTGCCGGCCGTGTCATTGCCATCCAAATCCTGTGCAAGGACGGGAAGGGCCGGGAACAGTAAGAAGAGGATCCAACGCATGGCCTCACATGTTGTGGCTTCATCTTGGTTCTGCAAATCAACTTGCCGCGAGCGCCACGTATGCGTCACACGCATGGCTGCATCCCGTTTTATGCAGTAGCTCAAAGCCGGCGCGCCAGCTACAACGACGCCTTCGCGCGAACATATAATCCTATAGGACTGTCTGATGCCCCGAGCCTTGCTGGCAAGCTTTGCCAATCGCCTCGCCATTCCCGATCTGCGCTGGGTTCCAGATGAAGGGCTGACCTTCTCACGCCTGCGGATCGAGCTGCTGTCCGGCCTGACGGTTGCTCTTGCACTGGTGCCCGAGGCGGTGGCCTTTGCCTTTGTGGCGGGCGTGCACCCGCTGGTCGGTCTTTATGCGGCGTTTTTGGTCGGTTTGATCACGGCACTGATCGGTGGACGACCGGGCATGATCTCGGGTGCGACCGGCGCACTTGCGGTTGTCATGGTGGCACTGGTGGCCGAACATGGGGTTGAATACCTGTTCGCGACCGTTGTTCTTATGGGAATCCTTCAGGTCATCGCCGGGGCGATGCATTGGGGGCGCTTCATCCGTTTGGTGCCGCATCCTGTCATGCTGGGCTTTGTGAACGGTCTGGCCATCGTGATCTTTCTTGCCCAGATGGGACAGTTCAAAGTGCCCGGAACCATGGAAAACACCGGTCATGGCATGGGCGGCGGCGAATGGCTGTCCGGGATGCAGCTTTACACCATGCTGGGACTTGTCGGGCTGACAATGGCAGTGATCTGGATCATGCCCCGGATTACACGCATCATTCCTGCGCCGCTGGCTGGTATTCTGGTTGTCGCGGCAATCGTGATCGGTTTTGGCCTCGATGTGCCGCGCGTCGGCGATCTGGCATCGATTGAAGGCGGCCTGCCTTCGTTCCATATTCCAATGGTACCTCTGAACTGGGAAACCTTTGAGATCATCCTGCCATATGCAGTCATTCTGGCCGCCATCGGCCTGATCGAATCCCTGCTGACCTTGAACCTCGTGGGTGAGATCACAGGCAAGCGTGGTGGGGCGTCTCAGGAATGCATCGCGCAGGGCGCGTCGAATATCGTGACCGGATTTTTCGGCGGCATGGGCGGTTGCGCGATGATCGGGCAGTCGATGATCAACGTGAAATCCGGCGGGCGTACTCGTATTGCCGGAATTGCAGCAGCGCTTTTCCTGCTGATCTTCATCCTGTTCGCATCACCCCTGATCGAACAAATCCCGCTGGCCGCGCTGGTTGGCGTTATGTTCATGGTTGTGATCGGCACCTTTGCGTGGAACTCGTTCAAAATTCTGCGCAAAGTGCCAATGACCGATGCCTTCGTCATCGTTCTGGTCACCGTCGTAACTGTGATGGAGGATTTGGCCGTTGCCGTTGTGGTCGGCGTCATCGTCTCGGCGCTGGCCTATGCCTGGAACAATGCCAAGCGCATTCACGCGGTCACGCGTGACTCCGAGACCGAGAAAGGCGCGAAAGTCTATGAAATTCAGGGGCCGCTGTTCTTTGGGTCTTCTGACGGCTTTATCGAACTGTTCGACGTCCCGAACGACCCCGAAACCGTTATCATCGACTTCGCCGAAAGCCGCGTGGTGGATCAGTCCGCCCTGCAAGCCATCGAAAACATCGCCGCAAAATACGAGGCGGCAGGCAAACAGGTCATGCTGCGTCACCTGAGCCGCGACTGTCACAAACTGCTGAAAAAAGCGGGACACCTCATGGTCGACAGCGATGATGATCCGGATTACGAACTGGCGGTGGACTACTCTGTCCGCACCGGCATTCTGGGCGGGCACTGACTTTGAAAGGCGGCTGAACAAGCCGCCTTTTTCAAAGGGCCAGACGCTCCAGGTTTTCGATATCTCCCCTCAACAGGACGCTTTCGGCTTCGATGATCAATTCGGCTGGCCAATCCCACCACTTCAAAGCAAGCAACCGCTCGATCTTGCCGGCGTCAAAACGATACCGCCTTACCTCGGCAGGATTGCCGGTGACAACCGAATAAGGCGGGATTGTCCCGCGAACAACTGAACCCGCACCAATTATCGCTCCGTCACCGATACTGGCTCCTGGCATGATCAGCGCGCCATAGCCGATCCAGACATCGTTGCCGACTAGGGTGTCCCGGGCGTCTGGCTGATATTCCAGCATCCGTTCCGGATCGAAAACCGGAAAGGGAAAACAAGTTATCCCATCCGTTGCGTGATTTGCCGAAGCTGTCACAAAGCGGACGCCATGGGCAATTTGGCAAAACTTTCCCAAAACCAGCTTTTCACGCGAGAACTCGAACAGGTAAGGCGCCAAACGATTGGCCCAATCCTCGGGCGCGTCAAAATCCGACGCATAGGTGTAATCGCCCACCTGAATTCTGGGGTGGTCGATCACCTGTGACAGAAAGGCTGTTCCTTTGTGTTCCGTACCATCTGGCAGAGTGACAGGATATCGGCGCGCAGCGTCAGGCAGAGGCATCAGTCATCCGGTCTCGAAAGGCTGAACAACTCGGAAACGACAGAGTAATCGCGATACCCGAGCCGCGCCAAAGGTTGGAACGAGGTCACGTCAAACTTGCCGCCCCGAATGTGATCGTCGTGCAGGTGCACACCCGTCACCTCGCCAAACACCACCCGATTGGCTTCACCGGGCAGCGAGACGATCTGGGTCAGCTTGCATTCCAACGCAGCTGGGACCCCTTCGATCCGTGCGCAGGGTATGGTTTCGCATTCTATGGGTGAAAGCCCGGCATGCGAAAACTCATCAACTTCTTTCGGCAACCCGGCCGAACTTGCATTCATTGCGTCCCGATGCGCATGGGCCACGACATTTACGCAAAACACGCCCGTGGCCTCGATATTGGCGATGCTGTCCTTGCCGGCGTTCTGATCCTGTTTGGTGCCGGTCGAGGCAAACATGACCTGCGGTGGCGTATAGGCGACGCCGTTGAAGAAGGAATAAGGCGCCAGATTGTTGATCCCATCCGCGTCCCGAGTCGAAATCCAGCCAATCGGACGCGGCGTGATGATGGCGTTGAACGGGTTGTGCGGTAATCCGTGGCCGTCTTCGGGGCGGTAGAACATCTGATCTCCAAGCGTTTGCCCAAGGCGTAGCGAAGTGCTAGGGCGATTGCCAGCAAGTAAATGAGGGCAGGGTGCAGCAATTCGGGATCAGGCCGGAAGAGCCGGACGACTGGTGGGAGGTCGAAGCCCTGTATGACCTGTGTTTTGCGCCGGGTCGCGAGGCTTTGTCGTCCTACCGCTTGCGTGATGATGTGCCGCCGGTTGCGGGCTTGTCTTTGGTCGCGCGCGACGGTCAGGGGATTCTGGCCGGTGCGATCCGGTTCTGGCCGGTTCATGTCGGTGATCACGATGCTCTGCTGTTGGGGCCGGTTGCCGTGCACCCCACCCATCAGGGTGAAGGCCTTGGCGGATATCTGATACATGCAGGAGTCGAAGCGGGGCACACCCGCGGTTGGCAAAGGGTCATGCTGGTCGGGGATGAACCCTATTACAGCCGGTTCGGTTTCACGCGATTGCACGCGGTCGAGATGCCTCCGCCCACCAACCCTGACCGGGTTTTGGGGCTGGAACTGGTGCCCGGTGCCTGGTCCGGGGTTCAGGGCGCGGTGACACGTTGGAGCCGCTGACCTATTGAAACCATGCTGCGCAACGCCGATGTTGAAAGGCAGGAGGGCGTGAATGCAGAACGTTGTTCTTGTTGAAAACGTGGATACCGAGGCCGAACTGGATCGTTTGGCGGATCACTACCGATCCGCCGGAGGGGCTGGCGTGAAACTTCTCAACAAACTTGGAGGATCAGCCGAGTCATTGCTGGAGCAATTGCCAGAACCCGTTCGGAATGGCCTGACAGGCGCAACCGAGCAGGCGTTATGGCTGGCGATGCATGCGGCCGAGGGTTCGCGGCGCGCGGTTCCTGATCAGCAGCCCTGGGTCAATACCGCAGTGACGACTGCCATGGGTGCGGCCGGGGGGCTGGGCGGTGTTTCGACAGCCCTGATGGAGCTGCCCGCGACAACCGCGATGCTGCTACGTGCCATTCAGGGGGCTGCGGCGCGCGAGGGGTTTGATCCCTCTGCCGAAAACGTAAAGTTCGATTGCGTCCGCGTCTTGTCGGCAGCGGGACCATTGTCGCATGACGATGGGGCGGACCTGGGTTTTTTCTCGGTCCGGCTGACCCTGACCGGACCGGCCATGCAACGCCTGATTGCCGCCGTTGCGCCGCGTTTTTCGATAGTACTGGGGCAAAAGCTTGCAGCCCAGTCCGTTCCTGTGCTGGGGGCATTGGCCGGCGGTGGCACGAACTATGTCTACACGCGCTACTATCAGCAAATAGCGCGCGTGCATTTCGGTTTGCGCCGGCTGGCAATTGACGCTGACATCCCCCATGAGGATCTGGCGCGGCGGCTTTCTGCCCGAATGTAGGCGATATCTTGGGCGACGTGAGTGACTTGGCGTGTGACACATCATGTGGTATGATTGCAGGTGCCGGCCGCTAGATTAGGTGAGCGTACCAATTTGGATGGCTGACGTTCGACCGAAAGGGAGCGTCGCTCGATGAAAGCAGGATTGTTGCTTCATGACCTTCCAAAAGCTGCAAGGCAGCCCGTTTTGCGGCAATCTTCGGCTTTGTGTTTCCGGATCAAGCGCGGCCGTCCCAAGATTCTGTTGATCACGACACGCAAGTCGCGGCGATGGATCATTCCCAAAGGATGGCTCATCCCCGGTCTGAGCCCGCAGGAAACCGCATTGCAAGAGGCTTGGGAAGAGGCGGGTGTATCTGGCCGGATCAACGGGGCGCGACTGGGGCAGTTCCTGCACCACAAACATCATTCGAACCGGCCCCCATCCTTGTGTCTGGTGGATGTTTTTCCAGTGCATGTAAGCACTGTGTCGCAGGAATACCCCGAAATGGCCGAGCGTCGGCGCAAATGGTTTTCGCCGAAAAAAGCGGCGCAAAAGGTCGATTCTCATGAGCTTGCTGAATTGTTGCGCGACTTTAAGCCGTACTCTCATTAAAGTAGCATCTGATAGGCTTGATATTGTCACCTTGATCGGTATCTATTCGCCAATCGTTTTTTTGGACTGAACATGATTCAATACGCGTTGAAATGCAGCGAAGGCCACAGTTTCGACAGTTGGTTCCAATCCGCTGCAGCCTATGACAAGCTGGCCTCTGTGGGTATGGTCACCTGCGCGGTTTGCGGGTGCACGCAGGTCGAGAAAGCGGTCATGACGCCACGCGTCCGCCCGGCGCGGAATGCCCGGAAGGAGAGTGAAATCCGTTCCGCCCCGGAACAAAAGATCGACGTTGCCACCCCATCGCCCGAAATCGAGAAGGTTTTGGCCGAGATGCGCCGCCATGTCGAACAAAACTCGGATTATGTCGGGAAAGATTTCGCCAGCGAGGCGCGCAAGATCCATCTGGGCGAGGCGCCGGAGCGTGCCATCTACGGAGAAGCCAAGCTGGATGAGGCGAAATCCCTGATCGAAGATGGCGTGCCGGTGGCGCCGCTGCCGTTTGTCCCCAGCAGAAAGACCAATTGATCATGCACATCATGATCACCGGCGCCAATCGCGGCATCGGGCAAGCCCTGGCAAAGCGTTACGTGAACCGGGGGGACAAGGTCACTGGGACGGCGCGTGACGGCAGCATGCAGGTGCGTCTGGATGTGTCCGATCCCGTGCAGCAATCCGCCATGGCAGAACAGATGAAAGACCAGCCTGTCGATCTGCTGGTCTGCAATGCCGGCGTGTATCTGGACAAGGGGCATTCGATCGATGGCTACCCGGCCGACATGTGGGCGCACAGCTTTGCGGTAAATGTCACGGGGGTCTTTCTGACCATACAGACCCTGTTGCCCAACCTGCGCGCCGCGGGCGGCAAAGTTGCGATCCTTTCGTCGAAAATGGCGTCGCACACACTTGCGCCGGGTGGCAGTTATATCTACCGCGCATCCAAGGCGGCGGCTCTGAACCTTGGGCGGAATCTGGCGATGGATCTCAAAGATGACGGGATTGCCGTCGGCATCTATCATCCGGGCTGGGTTCAGACAGATATGGGCGGTGCAGCGGCGGATATCGATGTGGATCAGGCCGTATCCGGCCTGATTGAACGATTTGACGCCTTGTCGCTAGGCACAACGGGCTGTTTTGAAACCTATGACGGGCAACCGCACGCCTACTGAGAGGTCAATGCGGCTTTGGGGATTTCGAAGACCTCACCAGGTTCAATGTAGACCACCATCATATCGCCTCGCGTTTCATGTGAGATTTTCGAGGTCGAGTTGCTGGAGTCCGGCACGCCATCCTTGAAATAGATATTGCGCACATGTCCGCCTCCTAGGGCCACTGCGACCGTTATGTTTCCGTCATCATGGCGGCGCAGTTCGGCGTGGCAGCTTTGTACGGGATCACCGGCATTTGCAGCGCAGGGAATTGTGCCCAGCGCGTTCTTGCCGTCCGTCCCGGCGACACTCGCGACCTGGGCCAGTGCAGGCGATGACAGTAGGGCAAAGGCGAGGGCTAGGCGAAACATGAAGAACCTCTTGATCTGGTTGGTGTCCTTAGGCTGACATCGCGCCAGTGCAATGTAAAGCGGCCCTGCGCCGCAGGGGCGACCGCTTTGCGCCCTTGCCCTTGCGGTGCCCCTCGCTTATGAGGCACGGAACTTCTAATCCAAGGCGCGGAGACTTTTGCCCCCATGCCCGTACTCGTAATGAAATTCGGCGGCACATCGGTCGCCAATCTGGACCGCATCCGCCGCGCCGCCAAACGTATCGGCGTTGAAGTTGCCAAGGGCTATGACGTGATCGTCATCGTCTCGGCCATGTCGGGCAAGACCAACGAGCTTGTGGGCTGGGTGAATGAAACGTCGCCTCTGTTCGACGCCAGGGAATACGATGCCGTCGTGTCCTCGGGCGAGAACGTGACCGCTGGCCTGATGGCCCTGACCTTGCAGGAAATGGACATCCCCGCGCGCAGCTGGCAGGGCTGGCAGGTACCGCTGCTGACCAACAGCGCGCACAGTCAGGCGCGGATCGAAGAAATTCCGACCGAGAACCTGAACCAAAAATTCAGCGAAGGTATGCGTGTGGCCGTGGTTGCCGGGTTCCAGGGCATCAGCCCGGAAGGCCGGATCACGACATTGGGCCGGGGTGGGTCAGATACCACGGCGGTTGCCTTTGCGGCAGCCTTCGACGCCGAACGCTGCGACATCTATACGGACGTTGATGGCGTCTATACCACCGATCCGCGCATCTGCGAAAAGGCCCGCAAGCTGGACCGCATCTCGTTCGAAGAAATGCTGGAACTGGCGTCGCTTGGTGCCAAGGTTCTGCAAACCCGTTCGGTCGAACTTGCGATGCGGTACAAAGTCAAACTGCGCGTTCTCTCAAGCTTTGAAGAACAATCCGATGAGGCCGGCACGCTGGTCTGCGACGAGGAGGATATTATGGAATCCAATGTTGTGGCCGGTGTGGCCTATTCCCGCGACGAAGCCAAGATGACCGTTGTTTCCGTGGCCGACCGACCGGGTATCGCCACGACCATCTTCTCGGCGCTCAGCGAAGAGGGGGTGAATGTCGACATGATCGTCCAGAACATCTCGGACGAGGGGCGTACGGACATGACCTTTTCCTGTCCCACCGATCAGGTGGCCCGCGCCGAAAAAGCGCTGCTGGCGATCAAGGAAAAGGGCGAGCTGAACTATGCCGAACTGGTTGCAGACACTGATGTCTGCAAGGTTTCGGTTGTGGGTATCGGGATGCGCTCGCAATCGGGCGTGGCGGCCAAGATGTTCAAGGTGCTCTCGGATGAGGGGATCAACATCAAGGTCATTACAACCTCCGAGATCAAAATTTCCGTTCTTATCGACAGGAAATACATGGAACTTGCTGTTCAGGCACTGCATGATGCCTTTGAACTGGACAAGGCGGCCTGAGCTTATCGGCCAAAGGTATCGCCTGACACACTAAATCGGTTGGGCCATGTCAGACGGCACGGAAACAGAATCCCGCAAGCTGCTGCGGCGGTTGCGCGAAGAAATGGCGAGCGAAGCCGCCGGTCAGGAACGTCTTGACCGGATCACGCACCTGATCGCTGACAGTATCAGGGCCGAGGTGTGTTCCATCTACCTGTTTCGCGATGAAGATACGCTGGAACTTTGCGCGACCGAGGGGCTGTCTCCGGAAGCGGTCCATAAAACCCGGATGCGCATGGGCGAAGGTCTTGTGGGGCGGGTCGCCAAGTTCGGCAAGGTCGTCAACACCGCCGACGCGCCGTCGGCCAAGGGCTTTCGTTACATGCCGGAAACCGGCGAGGAACGATTTTCCTCGTTCCTTGGTGTGCCGGTTCAACGCCTTGGGGAAAAGCTGGGCGTTCTGGTCGTCCAGTCCCGCGAGGCGCGCGAGTTTTCCGCCGATGAGGTCTATGCGCTGGAAGTAGTGGCCATGGTGCTGGCCGAAATGGCCGAGCTTGGCGCTTTTGTCGGCGAAGGCGCGGCCCTGTCACCCCTGCACCAGCAATCGGTTCTGCTGCGCGGCGGCCCGGCGCAGGAAGGGTCTGCCGAAGGGCATGTCTGGCTGCACGAACCCCGCGTGGTGGTTACCAACCCCATTGCCGAAGACCCGCACAAAGAGCGCGAACGTCTGGTCGAGGCGGTGGAGGAATTGCGCGTCGGCGTCGACAAGATGCTCGAAATTTCGCAGGGCGGCGACAAGGAACAGCTGAAGGTTCTGGAGGCTTACCGTATGTTCGCCAATTCCAAAGGCTGGATGCGGCGGATGGAGGAAGACATAGCCCTGGGTCTCAGCGCCGAAGCTGCGGTGGAGAAAGAACAATCCCAGGCCCGCGCGCGCATGGGGCAGGTCACCGATCCTTACTTGCGTGAACGTCTTGCGGATCTGGACGATCTCAGCAATCGCCTGCTGCGCATCCTGACCGGGCAAGGCAAGACGGACAGTGCTGATTTGCCACCCGATCCGATCCTGATCGCGCGTAATATCGGCCCCGGCGACTTGCTGGAATACGGACGGGCGCTGAAGGGGATCGTGCTCGAAGAAGGCTCTGTCGGCAGTCATGCCACGATTGTTGCGCGGGCGCTTGCGATTCCTTTGGTCGTGCATGTAGGCCGGATCACCACCGAGGCCCTGAACGGAGATCACATTCTGGTGGATGGTGATCAGGGCGTTGTGCATCTGCGCCCGGAAGACAGCGTGGTCAGTGCCTTCCGCGACAAGATCGCGATGCAGGCAAAGGCGCAGGAACGTTATGCGTCGATCCGCGAAACACCCTGCGTGACGCGGGACGGATCGCGTATCAACCTTGTGATGAATGCAGGTCTGATGGCCGACCTGCCATCGCTTGGCACCTCGGGCGCCGAGGGCGTTGGCCTGTTCCGCACTGAACTGCAATTCCTGATCCGCAACCAGATGCCGAAACGGTCAGAACTGGTCAGCCAGTATCAGCGCGTTCTGGACGCGGCTGGTGGCAAAAGGGTGGTATTCCGCACACTCGATATCGGGTCGGACAAGGTTCTGCCCTATATGAAGCACGTGGCGGAACCAAACCCGGCGCTGGGCTGGCGCGCCATTCGGGTCGGTCTGGACAAGCGCGGCGTGATGCGGATGCAGTTGCAGGCCCTGCTGCGCGCCGCCAATGGTCGACCGCTGACCATCATGTTCCCTTTTGTCGCGCAGGCCGAGGAATATCGCGAAGCCCGTTGGGAAGTGAACAAAACGATCGAGCGGGAAAAGCGATTGGGTCATGTGCTGCCCGAGATGCTTGAAGTTGGCGCGATGCTGGAAACGCCGTCGCTGGCCTTTGCGCCGCAGAAGTTCTTTGACGAAGTGGACTTCATTTCGATAGGCGGGAACGATCTCAAGCAGTTCTTCTTTGCCGCTGACCGTGAGAACGAACTGGTCCGGCGCCGCTATGACACGCTGAATGTCAGCTTCCTGAGCCTGATGGAACGCATCGTCGAACGCTGCGATATCTCGGACACGCCGCTCAGCTTCTGTGGTGAAGATGCAGGCCGCCCGGTCGAGGCCTTGTGCCTTGCGGCGATGGGGATACGGACGCTGTCGATGAGGCCTGCCTCGATCGGCCCGGTCAAAAGCCTGCTGTTGCGGTCCAATCTGACGGAGGTTCGCAAGATCATCGCTGACGCGCGCCACCGCGGAGAGCAATCGGTGCGTCCTGCGGTCATGGGCTGGCTGCGCCATCAGACCTGATGCGCTAAACGGCACGGTTTCTTCAAACTGTGCTTGATTTTTCATGGGCGGTTTTCTAATAGACATGCAATGTTAGCGATAACATGTCAGGTTTTGCGGGGTATCACGCCGTGCTAAGCTGATATCGGCAAATTCAGAAGGAGCCTGTGATGGTTTCACGCGTAATTCCGGTAGAGCCATTTGATCTGGTGCTTTTCGGTGCGACCGGCGATCTGGCGCAGCGTAAAATCCTGCCGGGCCTGTACCATCGCTTCGAGGTCGGGCAAATGCCCGACGGCGCGCGGATCATCGGTACGGCACGCTCTGATATCGACAATGACGGGTTTCGCGATCAGGTCCGAAAATCGATGGAACAGTTCGCGCCCGGTTTTTCCCGGGAAACAATGGATCGGTTCCTTGCCCATGTCGAATATGTGCCCGTGGATGCTCTGGGCGAGGCCGGGTGGTCCGATTTGAAAGAACGGATGCGCGAAGACGTCGTGCGGGCCTTTTATTTGTCCGTTGGTCCAAGCCTTTTTTCGGGTATCGCGCAGCGGCTGCATGACGCCGGTCTTGCGACACCGGACAGCCGCATTGTCGTCGAAAAACCATTTGGGCACGATCTTGCCTCGGCGAAGGCGCTGAACGAAGGCTTGCGCGCCTGTTTCGAAGAACATCAGATTTATCGGATCGACCATTACCTGGGCAAAGAGACCGTGCAGAATCTGATGGCGCTGCGCTTTGCCAACTCGCTGTTCGAACCCCTCTGGAATTCGACCCATATCGACCACGTGCAGATCACGGTGGCCGAGACCGTAAGCGTCGAAGGGCGCGGGGCCTATTACGATCAGTCCGGCGCAATGCGGGACATGGTCCAGAACCATCTGGTGCAGTTGCTGTGCCTGACCGCAATGGAACCGCCGTCGAAATTCTCGCCGAACGCGGTGCGCGATGAAAAGGTCAAGGTGATCGAAGCGCTGGAGCCCGTGGCCCAGTCTGACATCGCGCGCGGTCAGTACCGGGCCGAAAAGGGCGAGGGCGGTTATGTCGATCATGTCGGCAACCCTGCCAGCCGCACCGAAAGCTTCATCGCCCTCAAGGTTCATATCGGCAACTGGCGTTGGGCAGGTGTGCCGTTCTATCTGCGCACTGGCAAGCGTCTGCGCGCGCGGGAATCCGAAATTGCGGTGTTCTTCCGCGATCCGCCGCACACGATTTTCCCCAATGTCGGCCCTCTGCACGGAAACGTTCTGGTGATCCGGTTGCAGCCTGACGAAGGCATCACCCTGCGCACCACGATCAAGGATCCGGGGCCAGGGGGCTTCCGGCTGTCGGATGTCGCGTTGGACATGAGTTTTGCCGATGCGCTTGGGGCCGAAGCGCAAGCCCCCGATGCTTATGAGCGGCTGATCATGGATGTCATCCGTGGCGATCAGACATTGTTCATGCGCGGGGACGAGGCCGAGGCCGCCTGGGCCTGGGTCGACCCCATCATTCAGGGCTGGGAGCAGCGCGGAGACCGCCCATCCCGATACGATCAGGGCAGTTCAGGCCCCGAAGAAGCATTGATGCTGATGCATCGCGATGGGCGCCGCTGGCGTCAGATCGGAGGGTAATCATGGTTCACTCAGTCATTTCCGATGTCACCAAACGGATCATCGACCGCAGCGCCGACCTGCGCGGCCCACATCTTGAACGGATGGAGCAGGCCAGATCCAAGGGTCCTGCCCGTGCGCATCTGTCCTGTAGCGGTCAGGCCCATGCCTATGCGGGCGCAGGCGAAGATCAGCAATCGATGGCCACCGGCACCGCCGGCAATCTGGGCATCGTCACCGCTTACAATGACATGCTTTCGGCCCATCAGCCGTTTGAACGTTATCCCGCCCTGATCCGCGACGCGATCCGCGCCGCCGGCGGAACGGCACAGGTGGCAGGCGGTGTGCCAGCCATGTGCGACGGTGTCACCCAGGGCGAAGCGGGGATGGAGCTGTCGCTGTTCTCGCGCGACGTCATCGCGCTGGCAACCGGTGTGGCGCTTAGCCACAACACCTATGACGCGGCTGTTTTTCTTGGGGTGTGTGACAAGATTGTGCCCGGCTTGATCATCGGCGCGCAGGCCTTTGGCCATCTGCCGGCCGTATTCCTGCCCGCAGGCCCGATGACCAGCGGCTTGCCGAACGACGAAAAAGCCAAGGTCCGACAGAAATTCGCCGCCGGGGAAGTGGGCCGCGAAGAGCTGATGAAGGCTGAAATGGCGGCCTATCACGGCCCCGGCACCTGTACCTTTTATGGCACCGCCAATACCAACCAGATGCTGATGGAGTTCATGGGGCTGCACCTGCCGGGTTCCAGCTTCGTCAATCCGAATACCCCGCTGCGTGACGCCCTGACCGAGGAAGGCGCGCGCCGTGCCCTGTCGCTCAGCGCGCTGGGCAACAGCTATACACCGGTCTGTCAGGTTCTCGATGAACGCGCTTTCGTCAATGGCATCGTCGGTCTGATGGCGACCGGTGGTTCAACCAATCTGCTGATCCACCTGATCGCCATGGCGCGCGCTGGTGGTATCGTGTTGGACTGGCAGGATTTTTCCGATATTTCCGCTGTGGTTCCGCTGGTTGCGCGGGTTTATCCCAACGGCCTGGCGGATGTGAACCATTACCACGCGGCCGGCGGACTTGGGTACACGATCGGTACATTGCTTGAACAAGGCTTGCTGCACCCGGACACGCTGACCGTCGCAGGGCAGGGGCTGCACAACTATACCAAGGAACCCAAACTGATCGATGGTGAGTTGATCTGGCAGGATGGTTCGGGACACAGCCTGAACGAAAAGATCCTGCGCCCGGCCAATGACCCGTTCCAGCCCACCGGGGGCCTGTCGCGCCTGACCGGTAATCTGGGCACCGGGGTCATGAAAGTATCAGCCGTCGCGCCAGAACATCAGGTCGTCGAAGCACCCGTGCGGGTGTTCCACGATCAGGATGAGGTAAAAGCCGCCTTCAAGGCCGGAGAGTTCACAGATGACGTCATCGTCGTGGTCCGCTTTCAGGGGCCAAAGGCCAATGGGATGCCTGAACTGCATTCTCTGACCCCGATACTGTCGATCCTGCAAGGCAGGGGGCAAAAGGTGGCGCTGGTCACAGATGGTCGCATGTCGGGTGCATCCGGCAAAGTACCCGCCTCCATCCATGTCTGCCCCGAGGCGCTGGACGGCGGGCCCATCGCCTACCTGCAAGACGGTGATATCCTGCGTGTCGACGCGGTCAACGGCGACCTGGAAATCCTGACCAAAGGGGTATTGGACCGGTCCCCCGCCACCGCCGACCTTTCTGCCAATCAACACGGTGTTGGGCGCGATCTCTTCGCTGCGTTCCGGCAGAATGTCGGGTCCGCCGACACTGGCGCCAGCATATTTGGAGCGTAATAGATGTCCAAAACTCAACGCACCCGCGAAATCTGCGCCCTGGCGCCCATTGTTCCGGTGCTGGTTGTCGATGACGCCGCACAGGCCCGCCCGCTGGCCGAGGCGCTGATCGCCGGCGGCTTGCCCGCGCTTGAGGTGACCTTGCGCACCCCGGCGGCACTGGATGCGATCAAGGTCATGTCCGAGGTGCCCGGCGGCGTGGTCGGTGCAGGCACACTGGTCACGCCCGAAGATGTCCGCGCTGCCAAACAAGCGGGTGCGCTTTTCGGCGTTTCCCCCGGTGCCACGGATGCCCTGATCGCGGCCTGCGAGGCCGAAGACCTGCCGCTGCTGCCCGGTGCCGCGACGGCAAGCGAGGCTATGGCTTTGCTGGAAAAGGGTTATGACATGCTGAAATTCTTCCCGGCCGAGGCGTCGGGCGGCGCGCCCTCGCTCAAGGCAATCGGCGCGCCGCTGCCCCAGATCAGCTTCTGTCCGACGGGGGGCGTGTCCCCCTCCAACGCCCGCGACTACCTGTCATTGCCCAACGTGATCTGCGCTGGCGGAAGCTGGGTCGCACCAAAGCAACTGGTCGACAACGGCGATTGGGCCGGGATCGAGACACTTGCGCGCGAGGCGTCGAAGCTGGCGGATTGACGCCGCGCGGCCTCTCGGTAATGTGGGCGTCAATTCATACAGGTTGACCCCATGACACAGACAGTTGCCCTTTCCCAGGGGCGGACATATTTGGCCATTCCGGGCCCTTCGGTCATGCCGGATGCGGTTTTGCAAGCCATGCATCGTCCGTCGCCCAACATCTATGATGGCGAACTTATTGATATGATGCCCGGCCTGACGCGCGATCTGTGCCGGGTTGCCGGCACAAAGCACAACGTTGCCATCTATATCGCCAATGGCCACGGCACCTGGGAGGCGGCACTGTCCAACGTGATCGCCCCCGGCGAAACCGTTCTGGCCCCTGCCTCGGGCAGGTTCACCCATGGCTGGGCAGAAATGGCCGAAGGGATCGGGGCAAAGGTCCAATTGATCGATTTCGGCACCTCGTCAGCCTGGGATTTCGACCGGATCGCAGATGCGTTGCGTGCGGATCGAAACCACCAGGTCAAGGCGGTTCTGGCGGTCCACGTGGATACATCCAGTTCGATCCGAAACGATATTCCGGCGCTGCGCAGGCTTCTGGACGACCTGCACCACCCGGCGCTGCTGATGGCAGACTGCATTGCCTCGCTGGGCTGTGACAGGTTCGAGATGGATGGCTGGGGCGTCGATGTCACAGTTGCCGCTTGCCAAAAAGGCCTGATGACCCCGGCGGGCATCGGCTTTGTTTTCTTCAACGAGAAAGCACAATCCAAACGGGCCACCATGCCGCGCGTTTCGCAATATTGGGATTGGCAGCCGCGCGCTAATCCAGATCTGTTCTATCAGTATTTCAACGGCACCGCGCCCACGCACCACCTCTATGGCCTGCGCGCCGCGCTTGATCTGATCCATGCAGAGGGGATCGAGCAGGTCTGGGCCCGCCATGAGCGCCTGGCCAATGCCATCTGGGCGGCCTGTGAGACCTGGGCCGAAGGCGGCATGTTGTACCTGAACGTCGCCGACCGTGCCTTTCGCAGTCACGCCGTCACGGCCCTGCGATTGACCGAAGGTCGCGGCACGGCCCTGCGTACGTTCACTGAAACCCGGTTGGGCCTGACATTGGGCATCGGCCTTGGGATGGAGGATTATGACAGCTGTTTCCGTCTCGGCCACATGGGGCATATCAACGGGCAGATGGTCATGGCGATTCTGGGCGGTGTGGAAACGGGCATGGCTTCACTTGACATATCGCGTGGCAAGGGGGCCCTTGAAGCCGCCGCCGCCGTGCTGGCGGCCTGACACCCTACGGGCGTGTCCGCAGGATCCGCCTCTTCATCTGGCCAAAAATATCCTCGGGGGGAATCGCGCCCTTGCGCGATGGGGGGCAGACAGCCCCCCTTTGCTGTCCGACCGGGCGCAAAGGGATCAATCAGCGCACCCGCGCGACCGCGAGCGCCTTGGGCAAAGCCGCGGCGAACGCATCCAGATCAGACGCCGGGCCACAGCTTACCCGAATGCACCTGTTCTGCGGTGCCGCGAACGGCATTCGGACAAAAATCCCCTGCGCCACCAGGGCGTCCAGCACGGCCTTGGCAAAATCCCCGTCGCGCCCGCAGTCAATCGCCACGAAATTGGTGGCCGAAGGCAGGGCCGCCAATCCGTTTTCCCGGGCAATCGTACCGATCCGCGCGCGCGCCTCTGCGATCTGCGCCTGAACATGCTTCAGCCACGCGCCATCCTGCAAAGCCGCCAAAGCACCGGCCTGTGCGGCGCGGTTCATGCCGAAATGGTTGCGCACCTTGTTGAAGGCCGCGATCAGATCTGGCGTGCCCATGGCATAGCCAACCCGCGCACCCGCCATGCCATAGACCTTCGAGAAGGTCCGCATCCGGATTACGCGCGGATCATCTATACTGACAGGTGCCGCCGTCCCTTCGGGCGCACATTCCACATAGGCCTCATCCAGAACCAGAAGGCACCCATCAGGCAAGGCATCCATGGCAGCCACGATGTCCGCGCCGGAATGCCAGCTGCCCATCGGATTGTCCGGATTGGCCAGATAGACCAGCTTGGCACCAACCTCAGCTGCCTTGGCAAAAAGCGCCGAGGGGTCCTCGTGATCACCTGAATACGGCACTTTGTGAAGAATGCCGCCGAACCCGGCCACATGATAGTTGAAGGTCGGATAGGCCCCGTCCGAGGTGACAACCGCATCCCCGGGCCCGACGATCAGCCGAACCAGATAGCCCAGCAGCCCGTCAATACCTTCGCCCACGACGATATTTTCCGGCGATACGCCGTGATGGTCGGCCAAAGCATGGCGCAGGTCATGGTTTTCGGGGTCGCCGTACATCCAGATCTCTGACGCGGCATGCGCCATGGCCTGGGTCGCGCTGGGCGAGGGTCCGAAAATGCTCTCATTGGCGCCCAGTCGGGCCACAAAGGACGCGCCGCGCTGGCGCTCTTGCGTTTCCGGGCCGACAAAGGGCACGGTGGAGGGCAGGGATTGGGCAAGCGGGGTGTATCGAGGTCCGGTCATGTCCGCAGATAACCCCAAGCCCGATCGATGAGCAAGCGCGCACAGGCGTTGGGCGTGCTGGAAAAGAAGTAAGAACAAAGGAGCGCAGATGCGCATTCTCTCGATCGTTGTTCTCCTGGGGCTTGCCTATCTTCTGATCTGGCCGGTCCCGGTAAAACCTGTCGCTGTCAAAATGCCGGAAGATGCCGGGTTTGTCGGGAATTTCGTTGAAAACAAGGCACTGGATGCGGCGCAGTTGATCCGCCTGCCGGGTCAAGAGATCGGGCCCGAAGACATCGCCGTCATGCCAGATGGCACGATCTACACAACCGGCCTGTCAGGTACCCTTTACCGCATCGACGGGGCGGAACCGGTCGAGGTTGACCAACTTGGCGGGCGTCCGCTGGGCCTCAAGGCCGGGCCGGATGGCGCGCTTTACATCGCTGACAGCTATCGGGGCGTGATGCGTTGGACCGGTCCGGGCACATTGGACACGCTGGTAGGTGACATCAACGGCGCACCAGTGATCTACGCCAACCAGTTGGATGTGGCGCGGGATGGCACGATCTACTTCTCGAATTCATCTGACCGCTTCGATCCTGAAACCATGGGCGGGACCAAACCGACCTCTGTCCTCACCATCTGGGAACAGTCCGATACGGGTTACGTCGCGCGTAGCACACCCGATGGCCGCAGCGAGAAAATCGCCGAGGGCTTTGTCTATACCAACGGTATCGCGCTATCACCTGACGAGGATTTTCTGCTGATCGCGGAAACAGGTCGCGCGCGCGTGCACAAGCTGTGGCTGACCGGACCAAATGCAGGGCGGCAAGAGATCCTGCTGGAAAACCTGCCCGGCTATCCCGACAACCTCGAGGCTCAGGGCGACGGCACCTATTGGATGGCCTTCGCCAGCCCGCGTGTCCCGTCCGAGGCTCTGATGCCGTACCCGTTCCTGCGCAAGGTGATCTGGCGATTGGGTCCGGCAGTGCGCCCTGCGCCGATCCATCGCGGCATGATGGTGCAGTTCGATGGCGACGGAACGATCCTGCGCACGCTACAGGACCCGCAAGGCCGCTTGGGCATCACGACCGGCGGAAAGATCGCAGGCGATCAGTTCTATGTCATGACCCTCGACTCCCCATGGTTCGGGCGAATGCCTGTCAGCGACATGCCCTGACGTCGCAGTGGTATTCGGCATTCTGTCCGGGCATGTTTGTCACGATTGAATTACCGGAGGTCCTCCATGTCACGCGTATCCGTTGCCTATCAAGACCACGTTGCCCATGTCACTCTGACCCGAGGCGACAAGATGAATGCGCTGGATGATGCAATGATCAAGGCGCTTTTGTCCGCCGGGCAAGAGGTCGCGGCGTCGGATGCCCGTGCCGTGGTTCTGTCCGGCGAAGGCAAAAGCTTTTGCGCGGGACTCGACATGGCAAGCTTTGCCAAGATGGCCCATATAGACCCCACGGAATGGCTGATGACCCGCAGCCATGAAGACGCCAACGAGATGCAGGAGCTGGCGCTGATCTGGCGTCGCGTACCGGTTCCGGTGATCTGCGCAATTCAGGGCGTGGCTTATGGCGGTGGCCTGCAAATCGCGCTGGGCGCGGATATCCGTATCGCACATCCCGAAGCGAAACTGGCCGTGATGGAGATGAAATGGGGCATCATTCCCGATATGGGCGGAATGGTTCTGCTGCCCCGGCTGGTCCGGTCGGACGTGCTGCGGCTGCTGACCTACACGGCCCGCCCGATCGGTGCGCCGCAGGCGGCGGAGTGGGGCCTTGTGACGCAATTGTCCGACGATCCGCTGACCGAAGCGTTGGCCCTTGCCGAAAACATCGCGGGTCAAAGTCCTTCGGCCATACGTGCTGCCAAGCGTCTGATCGAGGTCGCTGAAACTCAGTCCCGCGCAGACATTCTGATGGCGGAATCCGCTGAGCAGGTGGAACTGATTGGCAAACCCGACCAGATGGAAGTTGTCATGGCGCAGATGCAGGGCCGCAAGCCCGTGTTCAAATGATCACCGCATGAAGGCCCGCCGTGCGTCGCGGGCCATGTTGTAGCGCATTTCCAGATCGGCGATACGGGCCATTGCGGCCTTACGCTCGGCGGGGCCCGTCAGGGTCGCATAATCGTGCCGCGCTGTGTCGAGCTGCTTTTTGATGTCGAATTCTTCCGGCAACACGCCTGCCTGCGCCATGATCCGATGGCTGGCGGCGGTGGCCGGATCGCTCAATGCCTCGGATGACCGGTCAGGCAGTGGTTGGCCTTCGCCCTCGAGGCCCTGCAACTGACCCTCGGCCTGGGCTTTCTTGATCTGGCGCTCGACCAGTTTTCCCAACGCTCCAAACATGGCCTCTTCATACTTGCTTTGAAGTGCGGTTTGAACCCGTTTACCGAAAGCGTTGTTTCACAAGATAGGCCATCCCGCCTGCCAGCAAGCCCCAGACCGCCGCACCAAGCCCGAACGCGGTGATCCCTGATGCAGTGATGGCAAAGGTCAGGATGGCCGCGTCGCGCTCTGCCGGAACTCCCAGCGCGGCGGATGTGGCATTGGCCATCACCCCGATCAGCGCAACACCGGTCAGCGTGCCCATCAACAGTGGATCGGCATGAATGGCGAACCCGGTAATCGCCACGGCGAACACCCCGAACAGGCAATAGAACAATCCACCCATCACGGCAGACCAATAGCGTTGCGCGGGGTCGGGGTGGCTGTCCTCGTTCGCGCACATCGCAGCGGTGATCGCCGCAAGGCAGGTGGCGGGGGCACCGAACGGAGAAGACAAGATGCTGGAAAAACCCACGGACGAGAACAGTTTGCCGGTCTGCGGCGCATAGCCAAAGCTGCGGATCACCGCGATTCCGGGAATGTTCTGGGTCGCCATCGTGACGATGAACAGCGGCACGGCAATCCCGATGACCGAAGCCACAGAGAAGCTGGGCGTGGTCCAGACCGGAGCCGCGATCCATTGCTTCGGCGTCAGCGACGCGTCCCCGGCGTTCAGAACCACGACGGCTGCCGCTGCTACGACCGCAGCCGGAACGGCAAACAGGCGGTTGATCCGGCCGGCGATGAACCATGTCATAATTACCGGCAAGGCTTGCCATGGCAGGTCAACCGCTGCCTGAAAGGGCAATATGCAAAGCGGCAGCAACACGCCCCCCAACATGGCCTGCGCCAGGGTCGTCGGTATCGCCGCAGCCATTCGCCCCAATGGTCGCCACAGCCCTGCCAACACGGTCAAAGCCCCCGCACAAAGGAACGCGCCTGTCGCTTCGGCAAACCCCAGCGCTGGTGTGGCGGAAACCGCCAGCAGGGCCGCACCCGGCGTGGACCAGGCCACGCTGATCGGCTGTCGGTACCACAGGCTCAGCACGATGGCGGTCAGGCCCATGGCGATCGCCGCCATCATCAATCCGGACGCCGCCTGCGCCGGGGACGCGCCCATCGCCGCCAACCCCTGCAAGACGATCGGGAAAGAGCTGAAAAAACCGACGATTGCCACAACCAGCCCGGTCGAGACTGTCTGGAACGGTGGGGCTTTGTGCGTCATGACGGCCTCGGAGAAATGTGTTCGCAGATTGCTAACAAGCAGGGGCAGGGTCGGGCAAGGTCCGATGGTGCAAAAGAAAACCCCGCCGTTGTGGCCGCGGCGGGGTTCCGGATTTGAGTATTTGGAAAAAGATGAAGATCAGGCGATTTCGGTCAGTCGGGCCAGCGCCTCGTTCAGTTTCGCCTCTTCCTCTTCGCGGGCGGCGAGGTTGGCTTTGGCCTCTTCCACGACCTCTGCGGGGGCCGAGGCCACGAATTTCGGGTTGTTCAGACGCCCGCGCAGGCCACCAAGTTCCTTGGCCAGCTTGCCCTTGGCCTTTTCCAGCCGTTCCTTTTCCGCGCCGATGTCGATGATGTCGGCCAGTGGCAGGCCAAAGGACGCGCCGGGCGCCGCGATCGAGATGGTGCCCTTGGGCAGCGTATCGGCCTTGGTCAGGCTGTCGATCCGGGCCAGTCGCTTGATCAGCGCCTCGTTCCGGTCCCAGGCGGCCTGGCCGTGGGCGTCGATCTCGGTCACCAGCATCGGCACGTACAAACCGGCCGGAACGCGCATCTGGGCGCGGGCCGAACGGGTGTTCTCGATCACCGAGATCACCCAGTTCATTTCGCGATCCGCGTCGGCATCGACCAGTTCGGCGGCGGCATAGGTCGGCCAGTCGGCATGCACCAGCATCTTGGCACGGGTGCCGGTCAGGCCCCACAGTTCCTCGGTGATGAATGGCATGATCGGGTGCAGCAGGACCAGGCACTGATCCAGAACCCAGCGCATGGTGGCGCGGGTTTCAGCCTGGGCCTCGGCGTCATCGCCTTGCAGCAGAGGTTTGGACAGTTCCACATACCAGTCACAGACCTTGCCCCAGATAAAGGCATAAAGCCCGTTCGCCGCGTCGTTGAAGCGGTAGCTGTCCAGCGCCGCGTCGACCTCTTCGCGCACGCGGGCGGTTTCACCGATGATCCAGCGATTGACGGCGGCCTTGGGGTTCAGGTCTGCCCCGTCCAGTTGCGGCACTGCGTCGGTGAAGACCTCGTTCATTTCGGCAAAGCGGACGGCGTTCCACAGTTTTGTGCCAAAGTTGCGATAACCGGTGATGCGTTCGCGGGACAGTTTCAGCACGCCGCCGATGGCCGCCATCGACGCGTTGGTAAAGCGCAGCGCGTCGGCGCCGAATTCGTCCACGATTTCCAGCGGGTCGATGACGTTGCCGGTGGTCTTGGACATCTTCTTGCCCTTCTCGTCGCGGACGAGCTGGTGCAGATAGACGGTGTGGAACGGGATCTGATCCACCACGGCCAGTTGCATCATCATCATCCGGGCGACCCAGAAGAACAGGATGTCGAAACCGGTGATCAGGACATCGGTGGGGAAGTAGCGCTGCAACTCCTCGGTCTGTTCGGGCCAGCCCAGCGTGCCGATGGGCCAGAGGCCGGAGGAGAACCACGTGTCCAGCACGTCAGGGTCGCGCCACACCGGATAGACCAGCTTGGTCGGATCCTGTTCAACGGCGTACTGCGCCAGGCTTTCGGCGAACCGATGGATCGCCTCCTGCTTGTCGGCGACTTCGACCACGGTCGCGTGGCTCAGAGGGCTGGGAATGTCCGCGTTGTCGTCCAGGAACTTTTCGGTAATGGCCTCAAAGCTCGCGGCACATTCCATGACATTGCCACGGTGCAGCATGCCGCCTTCGTTCAGCAAACGACCCAATTCAACCAGATCAAGGTCGCCATCATTCTCGTCGTCAATGAAGTCTTCTGCCGACAGGTCGAGACCATACCAAACCGGAATCTGATGCCCCCACCACAGTTGGCGGCTGATACACCAGGGCTCGATATTTTCCAGCCAGTGGTAATAGGTCTTCTCGCCCGACTCGGGGATGATCTTGACCGTGCCGTCCTTGACCGCGTCCAGCGCGGGGCCGACGACCTTGGCGGCATCGACGAACCACTGATCGGTGAACATCGGCTCGATCACCACCTTCGACCGGTCACCGAAGGGCTGCATGATCGGTTTGCTCTCGACCAGCGGCACCAGCGTGTCGGCGCCTTCCTGATCCGGCTTCAAAGCGGTCGAACCCAGACGCGGATCATCCGCGCGGGTCATCACGGCCAGACCATCAGCCGTGATCTCTTCCACCACCTTGGCCCGCGCTTCGAACCGGTCGAGACCACGCAGATGATCCGGCACCAGATTGATCGCGTCGATTTCGTTCTCGGTGAACGCGCGCCCAAGCGCGTAGTCCTGCGCTTTGCCTGCCTCTTCGGCATAAGGGGCCCCATCGGCCCGCATCGCGCCTTTGGTGTCCATCAGGCGGTACATCGGAATGCCGCCGCGCTTGGCGACCATGTTGTCGTTGAAGTCATGTGCGCCGGTGATCTTCACCGCGCCCGAGCCGAAATTCGGGTCAGGGTAGTCATCGGTGATGATGGGGATCTGGCGGCGATGCTCTTTCGGACCAACTGGGATTTCGCACAGCTTGCCGACGATCGGCGCATAGCGTTCGTCCGAGGGGTGCACCGCAACCGCGCCGTCGCCCAGCATGGTTTCGGGGCGGGTGGTGGCGATGGAAATATAATCACGCTCCTCGCGGAAGATCACATTCCCATCTTCATCTTTTTCCAAATACTCATATGTCTCACCGCCCGCCAAAGGGTATTTGAAGTGCCACATGTGGCCGGCGACCTCGATATTCTCGACCTCGAGGTCCGAAATCGCGGTTTCGAAATGCGGGTCCCAGTTGACCAGCCGCTTGCCGCGGTAGATCAGGCCTTTGTCGTACATGTCGACAAAAACCTTGATCACCGCGTCGTGGAAGTTGGGGCTGTTTTCGTGGCCCGTGCGCGGATCGCCCGCCGCACCGGCCATGGTAAATGCGTTGCGCGACCAGTCACAGGAAGAGCCGAGGCGCTTCAGCTGCTCGATGATGGTGCCGCCGTATTCACCTTTCCATTCCCAGACTTTCTCCAGAAACTTTTCGCGGCCCAATTCGTTGCGGCTGGGTTGTTGGGTGGCGGCCAGCATCTTTTCGACCTGCATTTGGGTTGCGATGCCGGCGTGGTCCTGGCCGGGCTGCCACAACGTGTCAAAGCCACGCATGCGGTGCCAACGGATGAGGATGTCCTGTAGGGTGTTGTTGAACGCGTGGCCCACATGCAGAGCACCGGTCACGTTCGGCGGCGGGATCATGATGCAAAAGCTCTCGTCGCGCGATTTGTTCGCGCCTGCCTTGAAGGCTCCGGCCTGTTCCCAGGCCTTGTAGATCCGGGCCTCGGCCTCGGCCGCGTTGAATGTCTTTTCCATCGCCATGGGATGCGTCCTGCGTCAACAAATTCGGGTCAGCGCCTGCAATAGCGAATGCGCGCGGCAAGGGGAAGGCCTAGTGCGCCTAAGCCATACCAAAGCGTGCTTTGAAATAGGCGTCAACGCGTTGATAGGCGGGTTCATGGAAATCCAGCGTCAGCAGCGAATGATCCTTGCCGGGATATTCGACGGTTTCCAGCAAATTGCCGAATGCCTGTTCAAGCGCCCGCATCAGTTTCTTTGGTGCAAGCTTGTCTTCGGAATACCGCATCGCCAGACCGGGGCCTTTCGCGGCCATACCCGCAGAGGCCGCGCCGATGTCTTCAGCGCTCATATGCAGATGGCGGCCCCCGAGGATCGGCAGCGCTGGTTGGCTGGCTACCCCGCCCAGAACGGCGTCTTCTGCCATGAGGGTAAGGGCGAAACTGCCGGTCAGGCACATGCCGATGACGCCCACACCGGCGCTGTTTTCGCGTTGCTTGATCTCACGGGTCAGGGCGCGCATCCATCCTGCAATGGGGCTCTGCCTGCCACGGGCGAAAATGTTGAACTCGCGCCGCACGCAGAACAACCGGGCCATGTTCTTGCCCATTTCAACCTTGCCATAGGTTCCAAACAAATGAGGCAGGTAGACGCGAAAGCCGGATGCGTTGAGCTTGGCGGACAACGCCAGCGTTTCGGGCCCGATCCCGGGCAGTTCCTGAAGGATCAGGATCGGTGGGCCTTCGCCTCCGACATAAACGTCATGTGTGCTCGACTGCCCGCTGGTCATCGGGGCAGAGAAGGGAAAAACGGTATCATGCGTCCAGCTCATGGCCAAAGGCTAGCCGAACATCCTTTGCGCGCAAACGAATTCCGGTGAACCCCGCTGGACATCGCCGGGTCGCGGGCTAGGCTCGCCCCTGATATCGCGCAGGAGGGCCACCCATGGAAAAGTTCGGCAGAAGCCAACCGGTGAAACGGACCGAGGATCAACGGTTCCTGACCGGGCAGGGGCGTTACATGGATGATGCGGTGCCCGGGAACGCTTTGTTTGCCGCATTCTTCCGCAGCCCGGTGGCGCATGGTGACATCACCTCTCTGGATGTCGAGGCCGCGCGGGCTGCCGACGGTGTTCGGCTGGTCATGACGCTGGACGATCTGGCCGCATCAGGCATCGACACGGTGCTGAATGCGGCGGTCTTGCAGAACCGGGATGGGTCCAGGGCCGCTGCGCCGGATCGGCACATGCTGGCCAAGGATCGCGTGCGTTTCGTGGGCGAGCCGGTGGCAGTTGTCATTGCGGATACCCTGACGCAGGCGCAGGACGCGGTTGAATTGATCTGGATGGATACGCAAGAGCACCCGGCCAAGTTGGACGTCGAGGCCGGGGGCGAGATTCTGCACGCGGAAGCGCCCGAGAACCGTGCGTTCGATTGGGGGCTGGGCGACGAAACCGCGACCCAAGCAGCCTTTCAGGCGGCCGCGCATACCGTGTCGCTGAACGTCGTCGACAACAGGGTCATCATCAGTTCGCTGGAGCCGCGCGGATGTCAGGCGAACTGGTCCGAGGGGCGCCTGCATTTCTCTTACGGAGGTCAGGGCGTATGGGCGATGAAGGCCCAACTGGCGCAAAAACTGAAACTGGATGCGGACGACATACGCGTCACGACCCCGGATGTGGGTGGTGGTTTCGGTATGAAAGTGATGCCATACCCTGAATATTTCTGCGTCTCCGTGGCGGCGATGAAGCTGGGTCAGCCGGTGCACTGGATGTCCGACCGATCCGAGGCGATGCTGTCTGATCATCATGGCCGCGATCTGACCTCGCTGGCCGAGCTGGCCTTTGACGCCGATCACAAGATCATTGCCTACCGCGTCCACAGCAAGGTGAACCTTGGCGCATACAACAGCCACTTCGGTCAGGCGATCCAGACCAGCCTGTTCAGCAAAGTGCTGATGGGTGTCTATGACGTCCAGACCACTTACTTGCGGGTTGAAGGCTTCTATACGAACACGACGCAGGTGGATGCGTATCGCGGTGCGGGCCGCCCCGAGGCGATTTACGTGCTTGAACGCGCGATGGACCGCGCCGCGCGCGAACTGGGCGTCGACCCGTGGGAACTGCGGCGCAGGAATTTCATCCGCCCCGGCGGTTTCCCCTACACCACGTCCACCGGCGAAACTTATGATGTCGGCGATTTCGACATGGTCCTCACCCGTGCGGCCGACCAGACCACCGGGTTCGAGGCCCGCAAAGCTGCGGATGCCGAACGCGGTCTGATCCGGGGGCAGGGTCTCTGTTACTATATCGAAAGCATTTTGGGGGACCCTTCCGAAAACGCGAAGGTCGCGTTTTGCGAGGATGGAACGGTGAATCTTTACGTCGGCACACAATCGAACGGGCAGGGGCATGAGACGGTCTACGCCCAGTTCCTGTCAGATCAGACGGGTATCCCCAAGGACAAGATCACCGTCATTCAGGGCGACACCGACCGGCTTGCCCATGGCGGCGGCACTGGCGGGTCCCGCTCGGTCACGGTGCAAAGCACGGCCACCCTGGCCACGATTGACAAGATGATCGCCGCATTCACGCCTTATCTTGCCGATAAGATGGGGGTCGAGGAAAATGATGTGAGTTTTGACCACGAGACATTCCGAGCGCCGGGCTCCAACCTGACGCCGACCCTGACCGAAGCTGCCGAAATGGCGCGTGCCGATGGTCGAACGGATCTGCTGCAACACGAGGCCCGCGCCAACCTGGATGCGCGCAGCTACCCGAACGGCGCGCATGTTGCCGAAGTCGTGATCGATTCTTGCACCGGCGAAACCTGGGTGGACCGCTACACGGTGGTTGACGATTTTGGCAATCTTATCAATCCGATGCTGGCCGAAGGGCAGGTGCATGGCGGGGTGGTGCAGGGTATCGGCCAGGCCCTGACCGAACATGTCGTGCACGATGCACATGGGCAACTGCTCACGGCTTCGTTTATGGATTACGCCTTGCCCCGTGCAACTGACATACCCATGATTAAGTTTACCTCGGCGCCGGTTCCGTCAACTTCAAACCCGATGGGGATGAAAGGGTGTGGCGAGGCTGGCACCGTGGGCGCGCTGGCCGCTGTGGCAAACGCGGTTCAGGATGCGCTCTGGGATCATGGGGTGCGGCAGGCGGACATGCCTTTCACACCTCACAAAGTATGGGAATTGCTGACGCATGAATCTGTCGCGGCTGAGTAGAAAGGTTCTGGGATGGCTCGGGCGTCCGTTGCGGTCCGAGCATTCCGCCGAGACGCGGCACCGCGAACCTATCAGCCATGTCATCATTCTTGATGGCACCATGTCCACTCTGGAACCGGGGTTTGAAACCCATGCCGGTCAGACATTTCGCCTGTGCTGCGAGATGGGCAGCAAGGTTTCGGTGTTCTACGAGGCAGGCGTGCAGTGGGAAAGCTGGAAGTCCTCGCTGGACGTGATGATGGGCCGGGGCATCAACCGCCAGATCCGTCGCGCCTATGGGTATTTGGCGTCCCGCTACAAGCCGGGCGACAAGATCTTTTTCATCGGTTATTCACGCGGTGCCTATGGCGTGCGCAGTTTGGCCGGCGTGATCGACATGATCGGCCTGCTCAAGGCGGAACACGCCACCGAGCGAAACATACTGCAAGCGTATCGCCACTATGAATGCAATCCGGACGGTATCGCCGCCAGCGAATTCCGCCGACGTTTCTGCCACGACGGGGTCGAGATCGAGATGATCGGCGTCTGGGATACGGTCAAGGCGCTGGGTTTGCGTCTGCCGCTGCTGTGGCGCTGGGCCGAAGAGAAGCACGCCTTTCACAACCATCAGCTGGGCCCGGCCACCCGTCACGGGTATCACGCCATGGCGCTGGATGAGACGCGCGAAGTGTTCGAACCAGTTCTGTGGACCTGCACGCCCGAGTTCAAGGGCCATGTGGAGCAGGTCTGGTTCCGCGGGACCCATGGCGACATAGGTGGCCAACTGAACGGCTACGAAGAGGCGCGGCCGCTGAGCAACATTTCCCTGATCTGGATGCTGGACAAGGCGGAATTGCACGGTCTGCCTTTGCCCGACGGCTGGCGCGATCGGTTTCCTATTGACCCCCACGCGCCGTCGGTTGGCACATGGCGCGGTTGGGGCAAGATTTTCCTGCTGCGAAAGCACCGCAAGGTCGGGCAGGACCCGTCAGAACGCCTGCATGTTTCAGTTTCGCCGGACGAACTGCCCGGATGGGTCGCGATGCCGAATTTACCATCACATCCGGCGCAGTAAGCGGCTACCATGTGCCAGTGACTCCAAGATCACCGGCACTTCAATGTCAGGTTCGAGCCCATGTGATCAGTACGGAGTGATCTACGAATGTCTGCTTTTGTGACGGGCGTGCGCCATTGTTTATCTAACTTGTCAAATCAATCCCGCACCCTAGCAGGTTGGGGTTATTCTCAAGGATGCCTGATGATGGCGAGTCAGCGTAGTCTTCAATACTTTGATCATTTGTGATGTCGATACAGATGATCACTTCTAGCATTCGCTTTGCAATCGCAGCAAACTTTGGGCCGTACTCCAACACGGTACCGGGGTGGTGTCGGCGGCCATTTAGAACTATGTTTGTTGCATAGGGGTAGACGACGATGACGCTACAGATATCCAACTGCCCGGCCTGAGAGTTCTCCCGCGCAAGAGAACATTTGAAACCGTGAGCGATCTCGCTATCCTTTGGGACAAAAATCAACGAGCGAAACCCGTTAGAGTAGGTGTCGTATCCTTCTACCTGCAAGATTGGGTCAAGAGTTGCATCGTAGAAGCAGGTTTTGCAGTCCAAGGTTGGATCAGGGGCCAACTCCATTTGAGATGCAAGATACCGAGCCCCGGTGAAACTCGAGTCTCGGGTACGTCGAAAAACGAAGTCTTGGTACTTCAACACTGGGTCGTTATCTAAAAATTCTCTTAGCCAAATCGATGAGCGGACCATAAACGAAACGCGGTAATCATGAGTCGCTTTCGGCCACTCGTGAAGATCACCCATCCAAAACATGCGCCTATTCACGTGCATCACACCGTCTTCGAACTTGTTTTCAAGAACTTGCTCTTCTTGCAAAAAGGCCGCGTACCCGGATTCATCCGCGCGCGCTGGTTCTGATGCGATTAGTGACATGACGAACAGGAAAAACCTCATGCTGCCTATTTCCGTAACCAATACAAAACTTTAATAGTAGCGAATGCAGCCAATTTTATGGCGACAAGTGTAACAAACAGGACATTGGAGCACATGCAACGAATGTCCGTAAAGTCCGCAAAGCTGACGCTCCGAACTAAAACACCCTCGCAGCATTCAGCGAGGGTGTTTTCTTTGTAAGAACCCGTTACGCCTTGCGTCGCTCTTGACTATGCAACGCCTCCGGTAAGAGGCGTGGCGAAATGCCTGCGCCCTTTTCACGTTCCATAGACATGATTTAGGTTCTTGTGTTCGCAATTACCGCCGACGATCCCTGCGCGAGCTCATCGGCTGGAAGGCCACGCCCACATGTGCCTCGCAATAGGGTTTGCCCGCCTCAACTGGAAGGCCGCAGAACCAGAAATCCTCGGTCGCGGGGTCGCCCACGGGCCACTTGCAGGTCTTCTCGGTCAATTCCATCAGAGTCAGCTTCTTGGCTTTCTTTTCAACTTCGTTGACCTTGGCCAGCGCCTCGGGGCTGATCTCGTTGGCCGATGGCTGCGGTGGCAGCGGCTGACCGGCGGGGATGATCTGACGGCGGGCCGGAACGACCGGTTTCGCCTCGGCGGTCGGGGCCGGGGCCGGACGCGCCGGTTCGGTCTTGGGTGCAGGTTTGGGCTTGGCCTCGGCCTTGGGGGCGGGCGCCGGTTTTTCTTTCGGTTCCGCCTTGGCCGGGGATGCGCCTGCCGTCCGGTTCGACAGGCCCAGGCGGTGCACCTTGCCGATCACCGCATTGCGGGTCACGCCGCCCAGTTCCTTGGCAATCTGGCTGGCCGACTGGCCTTCGCCCCACATCTTCTTCAGCAGTTCAACACGCTCGTCTGTCCAGGACATCGTTAGCCTTTCAAAAGCGGAAAGCGGCCCCGGATTCGGGCCGCCTTGGGAATTCGTCTCAGCCCCCTATTCTAAACACTGCTGCCCGAGTTACAAGCTGTCTTCGAATCAGGTTGAGGGCAAATCATGCAAAATCCCGCAGATCAGACCGCGCGTCGCTTCGGAGCAGTCAACTGGATGGGCCTGTACACGCTGGCGCAGCGCGAAACCCTGCGTTTTCTGGCCGTCTGGACGCAGACGGTTCTGGCACCTCTGGTTACGGCGGGGCTGTTCCTGTTGATCTTCACCATCGCCATCGGACCCAGCCGGCCCGATGTCATGGGTGTGCCGTTTGTGATGTTTCTGGCGCCGGGGATCATGATGATGACGGTGATCCAGAATGCCTTTGCCAATACCTCGTCCTCGATGGTGATCGCCAAGGTGCAGGGCAATATCGTCGATACATTGATGCCACCGCTGTCCCCGCTCGAGATTCTGCTGGGTTACCTCGCGGGTGGCATTACCCGAGGCGTGATGATCGCACTGGTGATCTCGATTGCGTTTCTGGTCTTGCTCTCCATTGCGCCCCAGCACCCCCTGATCGCGCTGACCTTTGTTGTTCTGGGTGGGGCATTCATGGGCGCATTGGGCCTGTTTGCCGGTATCTTCGCCAACAAGTTCGACCAGATGGCAGCAATCACCAACTTTATCGTCACGCCGCTGGCCTTCCTGTCGGGTACGTTCTACTCGGTCGAGGCGCTGCCGCCCGTGCTGAACCGCCTGACCCACCTGAACCCAGTGTTCTATCTGATCGATGGTTTGCGCTATGGAATGATCGGAGTGTCCGACAGCTCTCCGTGGCTGGGGATGGCGGTATGTACGTTTGCGACTTTCGTGATCGGAGCCATCACCTGGCTGATGCTGCGCACCGGATATCGCCTCAAGGCTTAGGGCAGCCCGGCCATCGCGGTCGGTTGCAAGGGCCGGGATGCAGACGCACCCGTTCCCGCCGTGCGGGGCAGGCTCTCAGGCGCGGCGCCGCACCGCTTCTCGCCAGACCAGGATCAGCCCGCCGGCCAGGATGGTCGCAGACCCGACCAGACTGATCCAGTCGGGGATCACATCAAAGACCGCAAAGTCGTAAAGGGCGGCAAAGATCAGCGTGGCATAGCTGATAGGGGCCACAAAGGATGCATCCGCCCGCGCCATGCCGTTGACGAAACAGGCCTGGGCGCAGGCCATCAGAACGCCGATCCCCACCAATGCCGCCCACTGCTGCGGGGTTGGCATCTGAAAGACGAAGCTGACAGCTAAAGTGGCGATCAGCAAACCCATCGCGTTATTGATCAGCAGGATCTGCATCGGTGGCTCGCGCCCGGACAGCTTTTTGATGAAAATCAGTTCCATCCCGATCAGCGCAGCCGCCGCCAGCGCCAGAAGCGCGGCGGGCTGAAAGCTGGCGGGGGTCGGGCGCAGCAGGATCAACGCGCCCGTCAAAGCGACGGCCGCCGCCAGCCAGCGCCAAGGACCAACCCGCTCTTGCAGCAGCGGAATGGCCAGCACCATACCAAAGACAGGGTTCAGAAAGGATATGGCCGTCGCATCCGCCATCGGAATGAAGGCAACCGATGCGAACATCAATGTCACCCCCGCCCAGCCAAAACTGGTCCGCCCGACGTGAAGCCCCCAATGGGGCCGCACCAACCGGGGCCGCAGAGTTGCAACCGCCAGCACAATCGCCAGCAGGGCAAACAGAAACCTCCCGTGACTGATCTGCATGGCATGCAAGGGCGGCCCCAACGCATCCGTCCCCAGCGCCTTGGCCAGCAGCGTCGTCGCGGCGATAAAGGCGGTGGCGACAAAAATCAGCGCAGCGGCAAGCGGAGGATTGTGGTGCTTGGGTTCGAACATGGCCAAGCGGTGCGCGGTTGCACAGGCTTTGGCAAGGGCAAAATTCGATCCCTGCAAAATACCGGCTTCCCAACCTGCGCAAGCATCGCTATACGGTCGGCCATGATCAAACATGTGCATATCCAACTGCTCCGACGCCGACGCATCTTTGCGTAACCGGCCTGTTTGATCTCATGTGCCCGGCAAATCGGCACAGACCTCACCAAAATTGTTGACGAACAGGGCCTTCGTGTATCACTCACGAGGCTCATACTACCTGAAAAGGATGATCCCATGATCCCGTCCGTTCTGCCGACCTATAACCGTGCGCCCCTGACATTCGTGAAGGGCGAAGGCGCCTGGCTGACCGAGGCGGATGGCCGACGTTTCTTGGACCTCGGCGCAGGGATCGCCGTGAACGCGCTGGGCCATGCCCATCCGGCATTGGTGGCCGCGCTGACGGACCAGGCCCATGCGCTGTGGCATGTCTCGAACCTGTACAACATCCCTCAGCAACAGGCCTTGGCTGACAAGCTGGTGGAACACAGTTTTGCCGATACGGTTTTCTTCACGAACTCCGGCACGGAATCCTGCGAACTGGCCGTGAAAATGGCCCGCAAGTATTTCCATGACAAAGATCAGCCCGAGCGGGTCGAGATCATCACTTTCGACGGTTCCTTCCACGGCCGGTCGTCAGCCGGCATCGCTGCTGCCGGGGCCGAGAAAATGACCAAGGGCTTCGGCCCTCTGCTGCCGGGTTTCGTGCATGTGGCATTCGGAGACCTCGACGGCGTGACCGACGCCATCACCGACAAGACCGCCGCGATCCTGATCGAGCCCATCCAAGGCGAGGGCGGTATTCGCCCCGTCCCCGACGCCGAACTCAAGGCGCTGCGTCAGATCTGCGACGACAACGGGCTGCTGCTGATCCTTGATGAAGTCCAGTGCGGCGTCGGCCGGACAGGCAAGCTCTTTGCCCATGAATGGGCTGGGATCACCCCTGATATCATGATGGTCGCCAAGGGCATCGGCGGGGGTTTCCCGCTGGGGGCCGTGCTGGCGACCGAGGACGCGGCATCCGGCATGACCGCAGGCACCCACGGTTCGACCTATGGCGGCAACCCGCTGGGCTGCGCGGTGGGCTGCGCGGTGATCGATCATGTGGCAACACCCGCCTTTTTGGAAAGCGTCAACCGCAAGGCGGGCCTGCTGCGCCAAAAGCTCGAAGCCCTGATCGCAGATCACCCTGAGGTGTTCGAAGAGGTGCGCGGATCGGGCCTGATGCTCGGCCTCAAGTGCAAGCCTGCCAATATCGACGTGGTCAATGCGGGTTATGACAACCTCGTCATCACCGTTCCCGCCGCCGACAACGTGATCCGCCTGCTGCCGCCTCTCACCCTGACCGAGGACGATATCGCTCAGGCCATGATCCGCCTCGACAAGGCCGCCCGGCAGATCGAGACCCAGCTCCAAACCGCCTGATTTTCATCTTTTCTCAAATACTCCGGGGGTCCGGGGGCAGCGCCCCCGGCGACCGACAGCCAGGAAACGAACCGACATGAACCATTTTCTTGATATCCACAAAACCGATTCCACCGATCTGCGGGCCATGATCGATCAGGCGGGCGTGATGAAACAGGCGCGTTTGGGCCGCCCCAAGGCCGCCCCTGACGACGAACAGCCGCTGAAAGATCGCATGGTGGCGCTGATCTTCGAAAAACCTTCGACGCGGACGCGCGTGTCTTTCGATGTAGGCGTGCGCCAGATGGGCGGGCAGACCATGGTGCTGTCCGGCAAGGACATGCAGCTGGGTCACGGCGAAACCATCGCCGACACCGCCCGCGTGCTGTCGCGCTATGTCGACATGATCATGATCCGCACCTTTGATGAAACCATCCTGACCGAAATGGCTGAATACTCGGACGTGCCGGTGATCAACGGCCTGACCGACCGCACCCATCCCTGCCAGATCATGGCCGACGTTCTGACATTCGAAGAACATCGCGGCCCCATCGCTGGCAAAAAGGTGGTCTGGACCGGTGATGGCAACAATGTCTGCGCTTCCTTCCTGCACGCCGCCGGTCAATTCGGATTCGATCTAACCTTCACCGGACCGGCTCAGCTTGACCCGGAAGAGGAGTTCATGGGGTTTGCCCGTCAAAAAGGTTCGAAAATCGTGATCGAAAGGGATCCGCACAAAGCGGTGGAAGGCGCGGACCTCGTCGTCGCGGATACCTGGGTTTCGATGCATGATTCCCAGTCGGCCAAAGAGCGCCGCCACAACATGCTGCGCCCATATCAGGTCAATGCTGAACTCATGTCGCATGCCAAACCGGATGCGCTGTTCATGCATTGCCTGCCGGCCCACCGCGAGGAAGAAGCGACCTCCGAGGTCATGGATGGACCGAACTCGGTCATTTTTGATGAAGCCGAAAACCGTCTGCATGCACAAAAGGCGGTGATGCGCTGGTGCCTAGGCGTCTAAGGGCGTCGACGGATATCCCAAACTTTCAATTTGGCGAGCGTACTTGCGCTCGCCAAGAGGACCAGCGCGCAAAGCGCTGTTTTGGTCACGATCTCCATCGTGCCTTCGATCAGCATGGCGTGAACAAGGCTGCCGACAATCGTCACCCCGGCCAGTGCGGTGTGGCTCAGCCGCCAAAGACGAAAGCGCTGGCGCAGACGTTTGCGGAAGACCCCTAACAGGGCCGCCCCGAAAGCGGCCCACATGGCAATGACACCCCAGGCCGAGAACGGCGTTGGCGATACGAACAACAACGCATCCACCACATCCGGCGGGCTGGTAAGCCACAACCCCGCGACATGGACCACAATCGCCAGCACCAGGGTCAGACCGATCCAGCGGTGAATGTGGCGGCTTATCACTGCGGACAAGCCCGGAAGGTATCTTCCGGCCAGAAGCGGCTGCAGCAACAGCAGGCCCAAGCTCAGAATTCCGGCAAACCCGGCGAGGATATACGTTGGATCGCGCCACGCAAGATACGGGCTGCCTGCCGCAGCGATTAAAGGAACGGCAAGGGCGGCGATCAGGGTCGCCCAAATGACACCGGTTCGGATCACCGGGATCAGAGCGGTTGCAACACGAAATGCGCAGCCAGTGTCTTGTCTTTGGAACTGGACATCACAGGCCGCAGGAACACGGTTTCGAACGCGCCGCTGTCATAGGCCAGATGCCCGTGCGGTTGACCGAATGCAGGAACGATCTGCGGCATTTCCAGGCGGAATTCACCCTTTTCATCCGTCAAGGTCGCCCCATGGCTTTGCGGGTCACGCTCGTGCCCTTCTGTGGTATGGGCCCAGATCTGAATGCGCTGGCCGGGCAGGGGAGCGCCATCGCCCGCCCGTCGTACGGTGCCGGTCATCCAGAACCCGCCGCCACCGATCCGGTCCACGATTGGCGCACCGGGGCGATAGTTGTTCGATCCGCCCCGCATCGAAGGCGTCGGCGCAATCCCGGCTGCGCGGGCAGGCACCAAAAGCCCTGTGGCGCCGGTCGCCAAAACGGCAACACCTTGGGTGATCAGGGAACGACGGGACAGCAACGCATCTGTCATCGAGAAACCTCCAATACGCGATCCAATCTTGTCAGTCTGCGGCTTCCATCTGAAACATAGCATGTTTCTTTCAAAATCCGAGGCCGTGCGCGGTTGGATCCCCGCGCCCTCACGGTTCTGTGAGTGAATCCGGATCGTCGAAACGAATCTCTTTGACCTCTGGCGGTGCGTGGTGCGATGCTCGGGGCCACCGAACCACATCGGGATGATCCTTCCATGACGACAGCAGATCTGGTTACACAGGAAGACATTGCCGCCTTCCAACGCGATGGCGCTATTGTTCTGCGGTCGAAATTCTCATCCGACTGGTTGTCATTGCTGCGTGCAGGTATCGACGCCGATCTTGACAATCCGACCGATAATTTCACCCGTCATACCAAGGATCCGAACGCCCCGGGCTATTACGAAGACTACTGGGCCTGGAACAAAATCTCGCAATTCAACGAATTCGTTCATAAGTCCCCCTGCGCACCGCTTGCCGCCGGGTTGCTGGGGGCGCCATCCATCAACCTTGTCATGGACAACTGGTTCCTGCGCGAGGCCGGCTCGACCTCGCGCCCGCCCTTCCATCAGGACCTGTCTTACTTCGACTTCGAAGGCACGATGTGTGTCCTTTGGCTGCCGCTGGAACCCGTGACCAAGGAAAACGGCATCGCATTCGTGAAGGGCTCACACCTATGGGACAAGCTGTTCATGCGGGTGCGGTTTGCCGATGGACATCCCAGCTATGAGCCCACCGAAGTCGCCGGGCTGACCTATCACCCGCCACCCGATGTCAATGACGACCCCGGCGCGTATGAGTTGCTGCAATGGGATCTGGAGCTTGGGGATTGTATCTTTTTCGACATGCGAACGCTGCATGGCGGGCTGTCCTCGACCACGCCGTCGGAAACGGTGCGGCGCTTCACCCTTCGCATGACGGCACCTGATGGTGTCATCCGGTATCGCGGCGACTGGGCCAAGGACGAGCGCGCACAGTTCGAGGCGGCAGGCTATGGCGAGGGGGATCGGATTGACGGGCCGTTTTTCCCGCAACTTTGGCCGCGTTGATTGGAACGGCGCCGCACTCAATCTGTGCGATTGTGCACTTTATGGGCTGCTTTGCGTGGCTATTTCTTACCTGAGTGAACGCGGGTGGCCTGACCATCTGCAACGAAGGGAGAGCTGAAATGAGTTGGAACCCGACACACAATCCGGACTGCATCTCGGAGAATCCGGCGCTGGACACATTAATCATCCCGCGTGCCCGTGACCTGGGTGGGTTCGAAGTGCGCCGCGCGTTGCCTTCGGTAAAACGACAGTTGGTGGGCCCTTTCATATTTTTCGATCAAATGGGGCCCGCTGAATTCATCACCGAAGGCGGCATCGACGTGCGGCCCCACCCCCATATCGGACTGGGCACGGTTACTTATCTGTACCAGGGCGAATTCGAGCACCGTGACAGCCTTGGCACACATCAGATGATCTATCCCGGCGAGGTCAACTGGATGGTTGCAGGGCGTGGTGTCACCCATTCCGAGCGCACCAGTGACGAAACACGCGGCAGGAAACACAGCCTGTTCGGCATTCAGACCTGGATCGCCTTGCCCGAAGCGCATGAGGATATAGCCCCGGATTTCGAACATCACAAACAGGCCGCGCTGCCGCATATTCAGGATGCAGGCGTCAGTGCCCGGTTGATCCTGGGTTCGGCTTATGGTGAGACCAGCCCGGTCACGATGCTGTCCGAAACCTTCTATCTCGACGTGCAATTGGAACCCGGCGCGTCTTTCCCTCTGCCTGACGACCACGAAGATCGCGGTGTCTATGTTACGCAAGGTTCGGTCGAAATCGCGGGCGACAGGTTTGACGAGGGCCGCATGATGGTGTTCCGGCCCGGGGACAAGCTGTCTGTCAAAGCCGGTGCGCTGGGCGCGCGGCTGATGCTGCTGGGCGGAGCGACCCTGAATGAAGACCGCTACATCTGGTGGAATTTCGTTTCGTCTTCGAAGGAAAAGATCGAAACCGCAACCCGTGAGTGGAAAAGCGCCGATTGGGCCAATGGTGCATTTCAACTGCCTCCGGGTGACGATCAGGAATTTATCCCTATTTCCAAAGAGCTTGAGCGCACCAAACCCCGGCTGGCCCGCTAGCGCGCGACGTCGGGGGCAAGCGGGCTTGTGTCACGGGACGTTTGCGGTGATCCTTTTCGGGTGTACCGGAGGGGGTATCATGAAACTTGTCCTTGCAGGCGCGGGCAGCATTGGCTGTTACTGTGGTGCTTTGCTGGCCCGTGCGGGCCACGCTGTAACCCTGCTGGGCCGCGCCCGTGTGCTGGACCCGATCCGAGAGCACGGGCTGAAGGTTACTGACTTTGACGGCCTTGATTACACGGTCCCGCCGGAATCTCTGGTGCTCAGCGAAGATCCGGCCTGCCTGCGCCGGGCCGAACTTGTCATTGTAACGGTCAAATCGGGCGCAACATCGGATATGGCCGAGCAGATAGGCGCCTTTGCGCCCCGGGATGCGCCTGTCCTGTCCTGGCAGAACGGGATCGAGGCCGCCGAGACGTTGCGCAATACCCTTCCCGGGCGCGACATACGCGCCGGAATGGTTCCGTTCAACGTGGTGCCGACTGCCCCCGCCACCTATCATCGGGCCACGTCCGGAGAGATCGTCATCCAAAGCGGCGCTGGTGATCTGGCCGCGCAGCTGAGCAGCGCGGACCTTCCCGTCACGTCCAGCGACCAGATCGAAGCCGTGCAATGGGGCAAGCTGGTGATCAACCTGAACAATGCGCTCAATGCCTTGTCGGGCCTCACGCTGGTGGATCAGCTGATGAACCGCGACTGGCGCAATCTCATGGCGGATCAGATGTCCGAGGCGCTGACCGTCCTCAAGGCGGCGGGTCATCCCGTGGCCTCGACCACACCGCTTCCGGCATGGATGACCCCGCATATTCTGCGGCTGCCGACACCGCTGTTCACCAGGATCGCGGCCCGGATGCTGACAATCGACCCGAGCGCGCGAACGTCCATGGCCTATGACCTCATGGCCGAGCGGCAAACGGAAATTGACAGTCTGCAAGGGCATATCATCCGGATGGGTCACGAAACCGGAGTGCCAACACCCATCTGCACGCAGGTGTCTGACCTGATCAAACATGCACCCGATCACCCGTTGTCGCCGGAACAGATCCGGCTCTGACGTCATCCCTCAGGCGAACGCGGTCAGCACCCAGTAAATGACGGCCGACATGGTTGCGGCGGCGGGCACGGTGACTACCCACGCGGCCACGATGGTCATGAAATGCGACCGCCGTACCAGCTTGCGACGGCGGTATTCTTCTGGGGCAAGGTGTTGTGCTGTGCGTTGAAGCTTTCCCTGTTTGCGCCGGCGCTCGGAATCCCACTCGCGGTAGAAGCCGACGCCAAAAACTGCTCCAACGGCGATATGGGTCGAACTGACCGGCAGGCCAAGCCAGCTGGCCAGAATCACGGTGATCGCCGCCGACAGGGCGACGCAAAAGGCGCGTATCGGGTTCAGCTTGGTGATCTGGCGGCCCACCATCCGGATCAGCCTGGGGCCGAACAGGAACAGACCGAAGGAAATCCCGAAGGCTCCGATGATCATCACCCAAAGCGGTATTGGAACTTTCGCGGCGAACTCTCCGAACTCGACCGCGTGGACAATCGCGGCCAGCGGGCCGACCGCATTGGCCACGTCATTTGCGCCGTGGGCAAAGCTCAGGAACGTGGCCGAGATCACAAGCGGCAGGCCAAACAGCGTTTTCAGCGACCGGGTCCGGTTCTCCATCCCTTCGGATCTGCGCTTGACCCACGGGACGGTCACGGACCAGGTCAGCAGCCCCACGCCCAACCCGATCAACAGGGCCATCTTGGGGTCGATATGCACGATCCGTTGCAGGCCTTTGACGGACAGATAGGTGGCAAAGGCCCCCGCCATCACCGCCAAAAGGACAGGTACCCATTTGCGCGCGGCGGCGATCTTGTCGTCCTGATTCTGGATTTTCGACTTGATCAGCGCCAGAAAAGCCGCAGCAACCGCCCCCCCGAGTATCGGCGAAATCACCCAGCTGGCTGCAATTGCACTCATCGTGCCCCAGCTCACCGCGCTCAGGCCCGCTGCTGCAATGCCTGCACCCATCACCCCGCCCACGACTGAGTGCGTTGTGGACACAGGGGCGCCGATCCAGGTCGCCAGGTTGACCCACATGGCCGAAGATATCAGCGCTGCCATCATGGCCCAGATGAACACCTCGCTGTTTTGCACCGAGGCGGGGTCGACAATCCCCTTGGAGATGGTCGAGACCACGTCACCCCCCGCAAGCAACGCACCAGCGCTTTCGGCAATGGCGGCAATCACGATAGCGCCGCCCATGGTCAGCACATTCGCGCCGACCGCTGGGCCCATGTTGTTGGCCACGTCATTGGCACCGACATTGATCGCCATATAGGCCCCGAACGCGGCCGCCGCGACCACGACATGGCTGCCATCCGCCCGACCGAACAAGACCGCCGCCGTCAGCCCGGCAAGCGCCATGAAGGCCAGCGCGACCCCCGGTGCCAGCAGGTGGCGCGCGACATGGATGTTGGCGGTTTCGACCCGCGAAATTCGGTGCAGGTCGCTGTCCAACGTTTGCCAGCGTGGTTTCGGATTCGTGTCAGACATGAACTTGGTCAGATATTGAAGGATCGTGCGCCACTAACGGTATCGGGCTGCTCAGGCAAGCTGGGTGCCATCGAAATGTTGCGAATTCCTTACAGTTTGCGCAACAAGTCCTGAAGCTCGGGCTCTTGCACCAGGGTGGCCGCTTCAGCCGGCGAAAACCAGCTGCGCTCGCGCTGGTCGGCCTCGGGAAAGTCATCGGCCAGCGCGCGCACCGAAATCCTGTAGACATTGGTCAATACCGGTTGCGCCGATCCGTCTTTGAGGATCTTGTCGTAGGTGAATTGGCCGATGGGTTCATCGTGAACTGCATCCGCGCGCACCCCGGCTTCTTCCCAGGCCTCCTGAAGGGCTGTTTCCGCGCCACTCAAACCATCGATGGGCCAGCCTTTCGGGATGATCCAGCGTTTGGTGTCACGGCTGGTGATCAGCAAGACCTGGTCCTGCCCATCCTGAACGCGGGTGCACAACGCCGCAAACTGCACCCGTCGGGGGCGCAGGAACAGCGGACGTCCTACCTCTTCCCAGATATTTTGCAGCCATGCATTCATCAGTTATTTTGTCAGTCTACTCTATGCCTTCAAAGTTGATACGACTTAACAACGGAAATGGTGAGTTTCAATTAAACCTTCCAGTTTGGCCGGGTTTGGCCGATTTTTGAGGGTTTTCTGGGTTGTTTTGTGGATTATGGGCAAGGCTCGGGCTTTGCTGACGGCTCTAGTCACGTCTGCGTTTTGCCCTCAGCGTGGGATCAGCCTGGGTCGGGTCTTCGGGCCAGGGGTGTTTGGGGTATTGCGCCCTCATGTCTTTGCGTACATCCGCGTAAGAGCCCGCCCAGAAACCGGGCAGGTCACGCGTTATTTGGATCGGGCGCTGCGCCGGTGACAGCAGAGTGATCTTCAAAGGCTGGCCGCCGATCGCCGGGTGTCGGGTCACGCCAAACACTTCCTGCAAACGGACCGAGATTTCCGGCACGGCCGCGCTGTAATCAATTGGCACCTTGCGCCCCAGCGGCGTTTCAAATGACCCCGGAGCGCGCCGGTCCAGTTCCTGCGTCTGCGCCCAGTCCAGCCGCGCGCGCAGGGCGGGCAAAAGGTCGAATTTCTTCCAGTCTTCAGCGCTTTTGACCCCTGACAGCATGGGCAGCAACCAGTCCTCCATGTCGGCCATCAGGCCTGCGACCGAAAAATCGGGCAGATCGACGCCATCGGCGCGCACCAGTTCGACACGGGCGGCCAAGCGCGCGGCGGCACCCTCCAGCCGCAGGCCAAGATCGCGTATCCCATCCAGCATCGCGCGGGCCACGGCGTCGTCCGGGACGTCCTTCCATATGCGGTCGTCTAATGTGATCGCGCCGAACCGCTCTTGCCGCCGCGACACGACCCGCCGCTCGCGTTTGGACCAGGCGCAGGTCTCGACCCAGCGGATCTGATCCGCGAACAGATCGCGGATGTCGCGTTCCGAAATCTGGGTGGCCATCCGGACCTTCGCCTCGCGCGGGTTGCCATCCGTGTCGATGGCGACCAGAAACGGCGCGTTGGCCAGTGAATCCGCACTGTCCAGAACAACGCCTTTCCCCCCTGACAGCACATAGCGCGGCGCGTCACCCTTGCGCCGCTGCCCGATGCGGTCAGGATAGGCCAGCGCAGCCATGGCGGCGGAGCTCAGATCGGCCGAGTCGCCCTTGAGCTGTTTCCGCAGCCGTCTGGTCTCGGCATTGATCCGATCCACTGCGCCCATGTTGACCTGCCAGATCCTGTTGCGCTGAAAGGCCCGGGGGTCGCGCAGCGCCTCTTGCCGCAGGGTGATATCCACCGGCGCACCGCGAAGGGGGTCACGCTCGGCCATCAACGCCGCCAACGGGGCGGCGTTCGGACCGGCCCGCACAAGCATGTGCCCCAACCGGGGATGCAAGGGCAGTGCTGCCAGGGCGCGCCCATGATCGGTGATCCGTCCATTGGTATCGAGTGCGCCCAGCATTGTCAGCAAAGCCCGCGCCTCGGCCATCGTCCCCTCGGGAGGTGGTGTCAGAAAGGCAAGATCGGCCGCGTCAGCGCCCCACAGGGACAGCTCCAACGCCAGCCCGGTCAGGTCCGCCGCTTCGATCTCGGCAGGCGGGTAGGCGGCCAAGGCACCGTCTTCCCCCTTCGACCAGAGCCGGTAACACACCCCTTCGGCCACCCGTCCGGCCCGGCCCGCGCGCTGTGTGGCCTCGGCCCGGGTCACCCGTTCGGTCACCAGCCGGGACATGCCCGATCCCGGATCGAACCGAGCCCGCCGGGCCTGTCCCATATCCACCACGACCTTGATGTCGGGGATCGTCAGCGAGGTTTCGGCAATCGACGTCGCCAGCACGACTTTGCGCCCATGTTCCACCGGGGCAATCGCCGCACGCTGGGCCGCAAAGGGCATGGCTCCGAATAACGGGCGCACCACGCAACTGTCGGGCAACCGTCCGTTCAAAAGGCTTTCGGCGCGTCGGATTTCGCCCTCTCCCGGCAGGAAAACCAGAATTCCGCCGCCGGATTTTCGCGTCTCACGCTCGGCTTGCACCACCAGATCGATCAACGCATCCAGCCGTCGCGCTTGCGGCCCCATTGGCCGATCCAGCCAGCGCGTCTCAACCGGAAAGCTGCGCCCGTCCGATGTGACCAGAGGGGCCGCCATCAACGCGCCGATGGGATCCGCATCCAGCGTGGCTGACATGGCCAGCAGGATCAGATCGTCCCGCAATGCGTCGGTCACTTCGAGGCACAAGGCCAGCCCCAGATCGGCGTTCAGAGATCGTTCGTGGAATTCATCGAAAATCACCGCGCCAATTCCCGGCAGATCCGGGTTGGATTGCAGCATCCGGGTCAAGATGCCTTCGGTCACCACCTCGATCCGGGTGTCTTTCGACACTTTCGCCTCGCCACGTACACGATAGCCCACGGTCTGTCCCGCGCGCTCTCCCAACGTCTCGGCCATCCGCTCGGCCGCGGCCCGGGCCGCCAGCCGCCGGGGTTCCAGCATCACGATCCTGCCATCGCACAAACCCGCCTCGAGCATTGCCAGGGGAACCCGCGTGGTCTTGCCCGCCCCCGGTGGGGCCTGCAATACCGCGCGGCCCTGCGCGCGCAATCTGTCCAGCAGTTCGGGAATGGCGTCGTCGATGGGCAGGCGTATCGTCATCCGGCTCTTATCCGCGATCATGCAGGTGTCGTCCAGTTCTCGCGCCGCGCGCGTTCTGGTGACACTGTGGCGGCAGGCCCAACCCTGAATGGCCAAGCAACGCACGAATTGACGCAGCTTTCGCTTTGATCGCATTTCCGGCGACCTGCGGTCTGGACAAACGCCCCCCGAGCGCGGCAACTATTCCTGCCTCTAGGATCGGGACAAGAATGCAGACAGACAGCCTCAGCGACAGGATTTTGAAGGGCGAGCGCCGGGCGCTGGCCCGCGCGATCACTCTGGTGGAAAGCAATCGCGCCGATCATCGCGCACAGGCCAGCGAGCTGTTGGCCCAGCTCGCAGGATCGGGGCGTCAGGCGCTCCGGATCGGTTTGTCGGGTACGCCCGGGGTGGGCAAGTCCACCTTCATCGAAAGCTTTGGCATGATGCTGACAGGGCAGGGGCTGCGTGTCGCGGTTCTGGCAGTCGATCCCAGCTCTGCCCGTTCGGGGGGCTCGATTCTGGGGGACAAAACCCGGATGGAACGCCTGAGCCGCGAGAAGAACGCCTTTATCCGCCCCTCCCCCAGCCAGAGCCATCTCGGCGGCGTTGCCCGACGGACCCGCGAGGCCATCGCCCTGTGCGAGGCCGCAGGCTATGACGTGGTGCTGATTGAAACCGTGGGCGTCGGGCAGTCCGAAACGGTGGTGTCCGAATTGTCGGACCTGTTCCTGTTGCTGTTGGCCCCGGCGGGTGGGGACGAATTGCAGGGTGTCAAACGTGGCATCATGGAGATGGCCGATATCATCCTGATCAACAAGGCGGATGGCGACCTGAAGGCCACGGCGACCCGGACATGCGCAGACTATGCCGGTGCGTTGCGATTGCTGCGCAAGCGCCCGCAGGATCCCGAAGGTTTCCCCAAGGCAATGACCGTCTCAGCGGTCGAAGAACAAGGGCTGGAGCAAGCCTGGGACGAGATGCAATCCCTGACCCGGTGGCGCCGCGACAACGGTATCTGGGAAGCCAACCGGGCCGCCCAGGCGCGATACTGGTTCGATCAGGAAGTCCGCCATGCCCTTCTGGCCCGGCTCGACACGCCGCAGGCCAAGGCCGAGATGGAACGCCTGAACGCCGAAGTCTCGGCCGGGCGTCTGAACCCGGCCAGCGCGGCCGAAGAACTGCTTGGCACGCTGAGCTGACAGGGTGAAAGGGGGCAAGGTTTCAAAGGCGGGCGCAAAATGAAAGAATTCGTTCGGTCCGTCTTGACCCTTCCTGCGATTCCCACTACACGCATCCAACCAGTTTTCGGGCGCGACTTCGGGTTGTGCCCCTTGTGATTTGGCCGAGGGCTTTGTGCCCGGCCTCCAGAAACAAAGGAAGAAACCATGTCGCGCCGTTGCGAACTGACCGGAAAAGGCCCGATGACTGGCAACAATGTCAGCCATGCCAAAAACAGAACTCGTCGTCGTTTCCTGCCGAACCTGAATGACGTTACCTTGCAGTCCGAGACCCTGGGCCGCGGCGTGAAGCTGCGCATCTCGGCAGCCGCCCTGCGTTCGGTTGACCACCGCGGTGGTCTGGACGCATTCTTGGCCAAAGCCAAGGATGAAGAACTGTCGGCGAACGCACTGAAAGTGAAGAAGGAAATCGCCAAGGCGCAAGCCACGGCCTAAGCCTTTTCGCTTATTGATTTTCAGGCCCTGCACCTCTGAGGAGCAGGGCTTTTTCGTTTTGAGCCGCCCGCTGCAGCCCGACACTGTTTTCAATTTCGAAATTATTTTTCGCCATTGGTGAATTGCTTCACATACGGAATGCCGAATCTGACCTATCGTCACTGTCATTCATCAGGCGGGGGCCTCACTATGACGTTAAAAAGTTTCTACCTTTTCCTGTTTCTGGCCGCGGTTTTTCGCAAAGCAATTTCGGCTTGTACGCGGATGCAGCGCAGGGTGAATCGTTCCCACACCAGCTTCAATACAAGCAAGGTGAAACGACCGGGAATTGATTACTGAAACCAGCTTCAAGCGCGACCCTTTGGCGCTTGAAGCTACTCTGCCGACTGACCTATACCCGGGTCAGGATGAGACCAGCCATATCACGATTCCTGCCTTATGTTTTGTCCCTGCTTCTGGTTCTGACCGGGCAGGGCCTTGCCGTGTCCCGCGGCATGGACAGGGCCGTGGGTCAGATGGTGTTGTGCACAGGCACCGGTCCGGTCGTTGTCTATATGGACGAAGACGGACAGCCCACCGCGCCACCGCATTACTGCCCGGATTACGCATTGTCCCTGATGGGCGCGGTCGCCGTTGCACAGCCGCTCATGCCTATGGCGCCAGAGCGGGCGCAGATAGCGGCGCTGCGACATCTGGTCAATCAAATCGCCTTGCCGGTCCCAGGCACCCCGGCGCGCGCGCCGCCTGTACGTGTTTGAAGACACTACTTTTTCAAACCTACAATACAGGAGAGGCACGATGTCCCTCAAAACTACTCTGTTTGCAACCCTGGCCGCCGTGACCCTGGCCATGCCCGCTTTTGCTGAAGGCACTATCAAAGTTGATGACGCCTATGCCCGGTCGTCGGGAAAGACCGCCAAGGCAGGCGCCGCGTTCATGATGATCCAGAATCTGGGCGATGCGGACGACCGTCTGGTCGGCGTGACGTCGGATGCCGCTGCCCGGGTTGAACTGCACACGCACAAAGTCGACGAAAATGGCGTGGCCAAGATGGTGCATGTCGAGGAAGGCTTTGCCATTCCGGCAGGCGAAACCCACATGCTGAAACGCGGCGGCGACCACGTGATGTTCATGGGGCTGACCGAACCTTTCGAGCAGGACGCCATGGTTCCGGTGACGCTGATCTTTGAAAAGGCTGGCGAGGTTGAGATCGAAATCCCGGTCGATCTGGAGCGTCAGGACATGGGCGGACACGGATCTCATTCGAACTAGGGCAACGCCTGTCTTCGGGCCGCGCTGCGGCCGTCATCCATGCGTCAGGCCGGGCATTGCCCGGCCTGTTGTTTCTGCGGCCGCCACTGGTGCTATTTGTTGATGGTTTTCATACCAACACGGTCACCGGCCTGGCGGAATCGGGATGCCAGCCAGAACATGACCGCGGCAATGGCCAGCGCCGAAAAGGCGATGCCCCATCCCAGCGCAACAAGCGCGACCGCTGGCCAGATCATCAAAACTAGCCCGACCACAAGCGCGACAAAACCCGAAACGCGCATGGAGCCGCGTTGAGGGTCTCTCTCGTGCATTTGCCCAGATGCCGCCAGCGAGCCGATCCCGATGATCAGCGCCCATGCGCCCATCAGAAAAAAGGCCAGTTTGACCGTCCCTTCCGGCCAGATCAGCAGGACAAGCCCGATCAGAAGCGCACCGATTGCAGCGCCGCCCATTACCCCGCGACGCCCAACGCCCAAAAGCGTCAGGCCACCATCGAGGATCAGCAGCACACCAACCAACCGCAGCAGCAACGCGATGCTGCCAGACGGCCAGAACAGTGCTGCAATACCGACAAGCCCGGCCAATATTCCGCGCAGCAGAAAGGTCCACCACAGGCTGGAAAGCTGCTCTCCCAGCATGTCGCGCCCGGTCATGCTGCCTTCATCCAGGATTTCACCAGTCCGGGGGTCCTGATCCGTCATGTCTTGTCCTCCAGTCGTTTCGGGGGCAGTCTAACCGAATTAAGCGAGTGTTGTCTGTACTTTAACTATGCGGTGCAAGCAGGCGCCCGACCCATCGCGGAACTGTCTGGGTCGCTTTGCCGACAAGCCTTTCATCAAACCCGGATGCGCCCGGCGACGGTTCCAGATTGATCTCGATCGTCCGAGCGCCCGCCGCTTGTGCCTCGTGCACGAACGCTGCCGCCGGATAAACCTGACCCGAGGTGCCAATGGCGGCAAAAAGCGACGCGCTGCTCAGGTGGTCATAAATCTCGTCCATGAAATAAGGCATTTCACCAAACCAGACCACATCGGGCCGGGCCGTGGGCCGCGCACAGGCGGGGCAGGATTCCCCAACCGCCATTTCGGGCGGGGCGGTCCAGCGATGGCCACAGGCTGAGCACAACGCGCCCGCCAAAGTTCCGTGCATGTGGATGACATCCTTTGCGCCGCCCGCCTCGTGCAGGCTGTCCACATTCTGGGTCACGATCACGACGTCCCCGGGCCAGTCCCGTTGCAGCCGGGCCAGTGCTTTATGAGCGGCATTGGGTCGAACCCTGGCGGCCTGAACCCGCCGCACATTGTAAAATCCTTGAACCAGTGCGGGATCGCGGGCGAATCCTTCCGGCGTGGCGACATCCTCGATGCGGTGCTGGGCCCATAATCCACCCTCATCGCGAAAGGTGCTCAACCCGCTTTCGGCGGATATTCCGGCCCCGGTCAGAATCACGATCTTTTCCATTTTTCCTCCGCGCGGTACAGCATGGTGCATGTCACACCGTATCCTCTTTGTCTGCCTGGGCAATATTTGCCGTTCCCCCGCGGCAGAGGGCGTTTTTCGCGCCCGCGCGCCGCATCACGTAACCGATAGTGCCGGAACCATGGGCTGGCATGCGGGGAAACCGCCCTATGGCCCGATGCAAGCAGCCGCGAAGGTCAGGGGAATCGATCTGGGCGACCTGCGCGCCCGTCAGTTCACTACTGCCGATTTCGACCGCTTCGACCTGATCCTGGGCATGGACGCCAACAACATCGCGGATATCGAGAATCTGCGCCCCGCCGGCAGTGACACCCCGGTGCGCCTGCTGACCGATTTCGCCCCTGAAACCGGCGCGGATCATGTGCCTGACCCATATTACACGCGGGATTTCGATGGCGCTCTGGACTTGATCGAAGCGGCGGTCGAGGGGCTTGCCGCCCATCTGGACAGTTAACCGCCGGTCACCCGCAGCGATCCGCTCAGCCAGGGCAGTTTGGCCAAAGCCGGGTCAACGATCTGGTTCTGCATCAGACGCCGTGTCATGCCCGCCACCTCCTGCGGCACCTGATCGGACCAGCCCGTTCGCGCCAGCAAGGATATGCTGCGCGAGAAATCCCCGAACGGGGCAGGGTGGGCCTCCAGCCCGTCATGGAACCGCGCGGCGCGCATGAAACCCAGCGGCGTCGTGATCGCCCAACCCAGACCCCGTGCAACCATGGCCATCAGCGCCATGTGCGAGCCGATCTCGAACCGTTCCTCGAACTCCTGCGCGCCGCGCGCCATATGCGCCTCGATCTGCCGGCTGATCAACTGCTCGCGGACATAGCGCAGATATGGCAGGCTGTTCTGCACAGCCTCCACCCCGCCCGCCCCCTGAGGCGCAACCAGAATGAACGGATCCCGGACCAGAGGGTACTCGACCACCCCCTCCAGCACTTCTCCGCTATGGGCGGTGACGGCCATGTGCAGGCGTTGTTCGGCCAAGGCCTCGAACAGATCGAGGCTGGACAGGGTGATCAGTTTGAAATTCGATCGGGTCAGACTGTCTGCCAGCAACGTGGCCAGCCGCGGGGTCAGATCATTGTCGAAGTCGTCGATCAGCCCGATGGACAAAGTGGTCAGATGCCCCAGATCCATGACCGACAATTCGCTTTGTGCCATTAGCAGCTCGGCCAGAACCGCCTCGGCGCGCACCAGAAAGCTGCGCCCGGCCTGTGTCAGGCGCATCGGTCGGCGCCCGTGATCGACCAGTTCGGTGCCCAGAGCCTTTTCCAGATTGCGCAACTGTTGGGAAACGGATGGCTGGCTGAGCCCCGTGATCTCGGCGGCCTGTGCCACCGATCCCGTCCGCGCCAAAGCCTCGAACACCTCAAGGCCCCGCAGGGTCAGCCCTTTCATCACCATAAGATACACCTTTCGCTGCGCCTTTCTGGGGCGCAGCGCGGATCAGGTCAAGGTTTCAGAAGGGCTTAGCTGCAGATCGCCTGTGCCATCTGGCCAAAGTTCTGATACCGGTCCCACAGCGCATCATCGCGCGCGGTCTGCGACATCTTTAACTGTTGCGCCTGATGGGGGTCGGTGAACCATTTGGCCACGGTTTTCTGATCGCTACGGGTAAGCGCCTGATCTGCTACGCGCTGGATGCAACTGCACCGATCCCGCGTCGCCGCTGATCGATCCGACGCCAGACACGCCCGCTTGATCTGCGCCGCGTCAGCAACCGGAGCCACCGCCGTCAGCGATGCCGCACAAAATGCGATTAAGAGGAACTGTTTCATGCTCATGCCTCGTTTTTGCCTGCCCGGAGGGATCTTGCGCCCCTCTCGGCCTGCGGCGAAGTATGAATCAAACTGGAGTTTGGATCAACGGACAAGATGCTGTTGATCAGGAATGTTGCTTCTTTTCTCTTCAGCGTCAGCCTCGCGGTTTCAACGGCATATGAATCCTGATCGACCAGGCTGCGAAAGAACAGATCATCCGGGTTCTGGCCGCTGGTGGATGGTACCAGCAGCAGGCTTTCGGAAATTGCTCCGTTGGCGTTAATGGCATTATGTGTCTCAAGCAGCAGATGATGGTAAATTGCACTGTTTTCTCTGCACAATGTAGCAATGCCCGCATCAACAAGGCTGATGGCTGGTAAAAACACTTCGTTCTCTGCGCAAAGGATTTCAGCCAAAGGGTGCGTGACCAGCATTCTGTGTTGCTGTGACACTTTCAAAGGCGCGAAATTCGAAAGCGTTCCCTCGGGAATTTCGACCATTCTGAAACGTCCGGCTGTGATGACAGCCTGTTCGCCCGTCCAGATGACAGGTAGATAGCCATTGTCACGGGTCCAAATCTCATCACCCGGCTTCAGCATTTCGATGGGGCGGTGTCCGGATTTGGTTTCGATCAGTGTGCCGCGGCAGTAGCAAATGGGGCTGACATATGCGTTTGATGCGAAGCTTGGGCCTTCTTGCGTACTGACGACCGTCAGAGGCACTCCGGCTGGTGGAAACTGTCCGGGTCCGCCGATGAATGCGATGCCCTCGACGGTTCCATATGCCGGTGATGAGTTGTTCACGTTGAACGCAACCGCCTGCCACGTGGTTGTCCCGTCTGTCAAAGTAATACCATATTCGGCTTCAACACGCGTGCCGCTGGCGAAAAGCGTACCATCGATTGTCTGATCGCCGTTTAACCGCTGATTGCCATCATTGTCGGAAAAGTTGGTGTCCGATCCGGCATCCGTGATGAAAACTTCGGTCGCACTGCGCGAATTGATTGTAATCGTCTCGCCAATAAGATGTATCCCCGTGCCCTGATTGATCCCGTCCAGACCCTGCGCCACAGAGACGGACAATTGACCTTCACCCAACACAAAGATCGAATAATCGGCCAAGTCTTCCCTGCTTTCTGTTTTTGAAACGGCCAGATGATGCGATCATCTTAACTATTCACTGATTTCGGGTAAATGCCGCTGAACAGAAAGGCGCGGGTGGGACCTTTTTTGCAACGCTTCAACGCTTGACGAGGGGCAAAACTCCCGACATATCCCACTCCATGACAGACCTCGCTCATATCCGCAATTTCTCCATCGTCGCGCATATCGACCATGGCAAATCCACCCTTGCTGACCGGCTCATCCAAGAGACCGGAACGGTCAAGGATCGCGACATGAAGGAACAGCTGCTCGACAGCATGGATATCGAGCGCGAGCGCGGCATCACCATCAAGGCCAACACGGTCCGCATCGACTATACCGCCGACAATGGCGAGCAATACGTGTTGAACCTGATCGACACCCCCGGCCACGTGGACTTCGCCTATGAGGTCAGCCGGTCGATGCGCGCGGTCGAGGGCTCTCTGCTGGTTGTGGACTCGACCCAAGGAGTTGAGGCGCAGACACTGGCGAATGTCTATCAGGCCATCGACGCGGATCATGAGATCGTGCCGGTGCTGAACAAGATCGACCTGCCCGCGTCCGACTGTGACCGCGTGGCCGAACAGATCGAGGACGTGATCGGCATCGACGCGACCGATGCCATTCAGGTTTCCGCCAAGACGGGGCAGGGCATCCACGAAACTCTGGAAGCAATCGTACAGCACCTGCCCGCACCGAAGGGCAATCTGGACGCGCCTCTCAAGGCGATGCTGGTGGATTCGTGGTACGACGCCTATCTGGGCGTGATCGTTCTGGTCCGCATCATGGACGGAACGCTGAAAAAGGGCATGCGGGTGAAGTTCATGTCGAATGGCACCCTGCACCATGTCGACCGTGTCGGCGTCTTCCGGCCCGAGATGGAGATGGTTGACAGTCTCGGCCCCGGTGAGATCGGCTTCCTCACCGCATCCATCAAACAGGTCCGCGACACCCGCGTCGGCGACACCATCACCAATGACCGCAACGGCACCGAAGAGGCCCTGCCGGGCTTCAAACCCGCGCAGCCGGTGGTGTTCTGCGGCCTGTTCCCGGTGGACAGCGCCGAATTCGAAGACCTGCGGGATGCAATCGACAAACTGGCGCTCAACGATGCCAGCTTCAGCTTTGAAATGGAAACCTCGGCCGCGCTGGGCTTTGGCTTCCGCTGCGGCTTCCTGGGCCTCTTGCACCTCGAGGTCATCCGCGACCGCATCGAACGCGAGTACGATATCGAGCTCATCACCACCGCGCCGTCGGTGATCTATCACGTCTACATGAAAGACGGCGAAATGATCGAGCTGCACAACCCCGCCGACATGCCCGACCCCTCCAAGGTCGACCATATCGAGGAACCGCGTATCAAGGCGACCATTCTGGTGCCGGACGAATACCTGGGCGACGTGCTGAAACTGTGTCAGGACCGCCGCGGCATCCAGCTGGACCTTACCTATGCGGGCAGCCGCGCCATGGTCGTTTATGACCTGCCGTTGAACGAGGTTGTCTTTGACTTCTACGACCGCCTGAAATCGGTGACCAAGGGCTATGCTTCGTTCGACTACCAGATGACCGGCTATACCGAGGACAATCTGGTCAAGATGTCGGTGCTGGTGAATGACGAGCCCGTCGATGCGCTCTCGACCATGGTTCACCGCGACCGGGCCGAGATGCGGGGCCGGGCGATGTGCGAAAAGCTCAAGGACCTGATCCCGCGCCACATGTTCAAAATCCCGATCCAGGCCGCCATCGGAGGCAAGGTCATCGCCCGCGAGACCCTCTCGGCGCTGCGCAAGGACGTGACCGCCAAATGCTACGGAGGCGACGCCACGCGGAAACGCAAATTGCTGGACAAGCAGAAGGCGGGTAAGAAGAAGATGCGCCAGTTCGGGAAGGTGGATATTCCTCAGGAGGCGTTTATCTCGGCGTTGAAGATGGACAGCTAAGGCTGTCCATTTTGAGTGTGCATAACTGACAGGCGATTAGGTTCTATTTTTCTAAATCGGTTATTTCGCTTTGATAACGTTTAGCCTTCTAACTTCGGCACTACCTGCGTCTGTCAACTGCCAAAAATTAGCAATGTCACCGCCTACGGTTTTAGAGCGGAAGACTTTTATTAGACCAAGCGCTTCTAGTTGAATGCGAAACGCGTTCAAAGTTTCTCGTGTGAGCGAAAATTTGTGATCTACCGAGTTCCATTTTCTTTGTCCTTTGGAAGCAAAAAGGGCCACCATGTTGGAAAAATGGTCTTGGTTGAGAGATTCAATCATGTTGGGGCCTACGTCTCGAAAGACATCTTCTAACTTGACGCAGAATTCTTTGACGCCATCCCGCACTACGCTGCTGTTCTGATCTCTTTTCCAGGCTTCTACACAGCAAGTAACTTCGGTATCCAGACCGGCGATGTCTTCTAGCTGCCTTTCCACAGCTTTGAAGAGTTTTAATTCTTCGCGCGCGCTTGCCAACTCCTCTTGAAGTTCGACCAACTTCTCCAAAGTTTTTTCGTTGTCTACTGATGGAGATCTGACCCAGCCTTGCCTTGGTGCGGTGGCGAATGCTCGATTCAACGCCAATACTACAGATGCGGGAAGAGTTTGATCATTTTCCCACATTTTGACCATCCTTGCAGCCGTTACGTCGTTTCTAAACCTATAGAATCCTTCGGCTTTTATCGGGTCGCTGATATCAGAAACTTCTTTTGGAAGTGTATCGGGGCTTGAGTGGACAAAAGCGAGCACAGGGACACCTATTTCCAATGCGTATCGGTATTCCTTTTCTGTATAACTCATGCCATCAGGCGCGATCGATCCGTAGCGCGCTCCAATCACGAGTACGTAGTAATCCGTTTGATCTATTAGCTTTTTGATGAACTCAAACTGCTCTTCGTCAGCAGCTGGAAAAGCCTCCATTCCAACGGGTATGCAATCCATCTCATACAATGCGCGTGTAATCGAGTCCCGTACCGTTTGCAGGTCCGAATAGGTGGAAGACAAGAATACTTGGTATTTCTTCTTTGACAAAGCGTTCTCCTCAAAGTTGCTAAAGAACTACCTTTACTTTTCGTTGCTTAGCAACCTCAAGCGTAGTTTCATGTTAGATTTTTCGTTGATCAACTCAGCTGCCCGGCGGCACCGCCGGGACGCGCCGACCCGCCCCCATGGGGCGGCGCGTTTACGCCTCCCCTCGGGCCGGCGCTGCCCTCAGTTTGTTGAAAAACCGTGGCAGGCGCGTTTGCGCCCCGGGGCTCCGCCTGTTCGCGGCTGAATTCGTCTACTGGACGAATTCCGAGACGCCGCTTACCCCTTCGGGCCGGCGCTTCCCTCCGGCTTGGCAATCGCACAATTTCTGAAATTCACCCAAAAGTGCTAGACTCCCCGCATTCCAAACAGATTTTTCAAAAGGGGAAGTGTTATGGACCCGCAATTGCGTTCCGAGATTTCGATGCGCCGTCTTGACCATTATTACGACGTCATGCGCACCTCGATCTTTGCCTATGTCGCCATCGCCGCGGTCATTGGGTTTGGGGCCGAAGGGGTTGCTCTGCCGCTGATCGTGCTGGTGCTTGTGATCACCACCTATGGCGTTCTGGCGGGCAAGACCGCGCTGGAAGATGTTGAAAACCTGCGTGGCGACATGACCGAGGAGTTTGCGCAGACCAGCTTTGCCCAAGGATTGAAGGCGCGTAACCTGAAAGGGCTGATCCTGACCTCGAATGTGTTGCTGGGTCTGATTGGGCTGTCCGAACTCATCGCAATCGTGTTCTGACCGGAGACTGTGATCAACCTCACAGCCTCAACTTCGCCCACCTGCTAATGTTGACGCAACGGCAACCTCGGCAGGAGGCCCACATGTCCACATCGCTCATCCCTCTCATCGCCCTCGGGTCGGCGGGTCTCTATTCCGTTGCCATGATCTCGATGAAGTTCTGGTGGAAGATCCCCGGTGTTGGCCTGACCCTTCTGATTGTTGCCACGCTGCTGGCCGCCGCGACGCTGGAACTTGCCGCGCTGCGTAACGAACGATTGGGCATCATCTATACCGGCATTCTGGGGGCCGAGGTCGTGCTGATCGCCATCGCCTCGTATTTCCTGTTTGGCGAGAACTTTTCCTATCGCGAGGGGATTGGCATTGCGCTGGTCATTGTCGGGACAGCTCTGGCCTGGGCCTGAGACTCCATTCTAAGCCGCCGCTGAACCAATCATGAAGTTTCTCTTAAGTAAGTTGTAACCTGCCCGGGCTCTCCCAATCTGTTTACCAGACAGAAGGAGAGAGCCCATGACCAGATACATGACTGCCGGAGCAGCCGCTTTGGCCACGACCCTCGCCCTTGGAACGGCCGCGCTGGCCGATACCACGCCCGACCTGCGCGGCACCTGGCTGGGGTCTTACACGACAGTCCAGCCCAGCCATTACTACAAAGGCGATCAGCCCCGGTTCAATCAGGCTGAATGGATGCTGGATGTGCAGCTTCAGGACGGCAACGTTTTCTGGGGGCACAGCAAATGGCGCCGCGATGGCGATACCGACTGGAATGAATACGAGGCCACCGGCACCATCAGCCTCGATGGGACGGGCAGCATCGGCATCGTCGAAACCTCACCTCTGCTGATCGGCGCGAATGCGTTGATCGATGCGCGGTACGAAGATGGCAAGATCTTTGCCGATTTCCGTAGCCTGCGGAACGGAACGACCTACAGCACCGTTCTGGAACGTCAGGTGAACTGAAGCGTGTCCGGCCCGGGCGATTGTAGGGGGTAAGTATCGCTGCTGCAATTTTGACTGCGGCGGAGGTTAGTAGGTTGCCACGCGCGGGTCGGACCGCTTCTCAAAAACGGAACAAACGTCTCCACAGCGAGGAGACGGGCCGGGCGGCCAGTTCACCGCCTGCGACAGGATCCAGACCACCCCGCGCAAGAATGCGGCGTTCCTCGGCACGGGTCATCTGGATTTCGCGAACCTTCAGCGCGGCTTCGCGCGCGGTGACATAGCTGCCGTCCGGTCCCGGTTCCATTCCGGGGATGTTGCGTCCCCGCGACCACATCCCGCGAATGCCCGACAGCGGGTGTTTCCACCCGATTTCGTCATCATCCTGCAAATGCCAGATCCGCTTCGCTTCGGCGACCGAGACCAGAGCGGCCAGCGGTTTACCGTGCCGGGTCAGTATGATCACTTCGCGCGGGTCCTGTGCGCGGGTGACCAGAGCGCCCAAATGGGCGCGCGCATGGGAAATGGTGCAACGCATCGGCGAATCTCCGTATGTACGAATCGAAAGATTGGTGGCCCGAGAGGTGTACAAATCCTGCAATTCTCAACTAATGGCGCGTGCGGTGGCCTTTGCGCCCGCAGCATTGGGCCAAAAACCGGGCTCAGGTTCAGGCCTGAAAATGTCCCGGGACAAACATGCGTGGAGTCGAAACTTCTCGGATTATCCACAAAGATTTCCCGGCAGATACCAACAATTTATCCCCGTCTAATTTTCATGCTGCAGTGCTATTTTCTTGTCAGATACTAGGCATGCTGCAACAGTCTGAACACCACACAGGTTCTTCGGAACCGAAGGTGGGACGCAAAGGCCCGGGGGTCTTGGCAGAGAGACTGGATCTTAGGATTTGCGTTGAACTGCAATGGCTTACCGGTGGGTGACCAGCTGAGTGAGGGTTTCGTGCCCAAGTCGGATGGCTATCTTCTCAGAAGGCCGATGCACGCTGTGATGTCTCTTCGGGGACAATGCAGCCGCTGCAGTCTCTCAGGGGGCTGTAGCAACTGGATCGGGTGCTCTTCGGAGCGCATCGACCCGGTAAGGCGTCAGGAGTGTCCGAAAGGATGCATGCAAAGACCGCGTCTGCGCACCTGGCGCCTTTTCCTTTGCCGGACTTCGGTTTCATACAGGCTACCACTCACCCCTGCCGAAAGGGACCGGGGCTCTTCTGCGTGTGCGAAAGAGCCCCGATTTAGCGTCAGATGATGCAATGCCGCGTCTATGCACCTGTAAGGGAAAGCTACCGCGGCATGCCATGTCTTTCAACTATATATTGAGAGAAGGCCCGCGCGCGGCGCAAAATAAAGTGTATTACAGGCTTTCCTGCACGTCGGTTGCTGCGCCTTGGATGGCATCTCCGGCTTTTTCTATATCCTTGCCGGCGCCTTTGGCGGTTTCGCAGGCAGTCAGTGCAAACAGGCTCAGGCCCATCAGAATTACGCGGATCATGTTCGTCTCCTTGGTGCTCGATTGTCTTTTGTCTTTCGGTAGCACCTTTTAGCAGCCGGAGCCAGTTCCTAGGTCCGGTCGTCGCTGCAGAAGAGCTCGTAAACGACTTCGAGCATGCGGCGGGGACGATCATCCGCCAGACGATAATAGATGGCTTTGCCTTCCCTGCGAGGTATCACCAACCCTTCAAGTCGCAGACGGGAAAGTTGCTGTGATACAGCGGCTTGTCTGGCGGACAGCAATTCTTCCAGTTCGGTGACGGATTTTTCACCGGACACCAGATGGCAGAGGATCATCAATCTGCCTTCGTGGCTTATTGCCTTGAGAAAATTGGAAGCGCGTGTCGCGTTGGTGACCATGCGGTCAAAATCTTCTTTTGACATGTCATTGGACAGCTGAGGAAGTGCCATCGATTGAGTTCCTTGCAAACCCGTTGGCCGGGTGTTGTTTCCGTTACGTAAAGAGACGTGAGTGTGAGACCCCTCACTACATGTTTCGTACATTCATTTCTATATGTATGAATCAAAATAGCGTGATGTATGAAAGGGGAATTCGGATTGAACGTTCCCGCAACGCGAGGGGGCAGATGATTCACTTTAAGGCGATCTGCGGATCGTTGCCGGAAACAACAGATGGTTCGCCTTGACGATTGATGATGATCGACATTCGGTCAGCGTTCTCACTTGCCCCCCTTGCAGCCCCCCTTAGCCGACACTAAGACTCAGGTAACACTTGTTGGGATATTGTCCCGATCCATAGCTAAACAGGCAGGTTACGAATGTTCGATCCCGTAGAAACCTACATGAATACACTTGTTCCCATGGTCGTTGAGCAGACCAGCCGGGGCGAGCGCGCCTATGATATTTTCTCCCGCCTGTTGAAAGAGCGGATCATATTCATCAACGGACCGATTCATGATGGGATGAGCCATCTTGTTGTGGCGCAATTGCTGCACCTCGAGGCGGAAAACCCCAACAAGGAAATCTCGATCTACATCAACTCGCCCGGCGGGGTGGTGACCAGCGGTTTGTCGATTTACGACACAATGCAATACATCAAGCCGAAGTGTTCCACATTGGTGATCGGTCAGGCGGCTTCGATGGGCTCGGTCCTTTTGGCCGGGGGCGAGAAGGGAATGCGCTTTTCACTGCCCAACAGCCGCATCATGGTGCACCAGCCCAGTGGCGGATACCAGGGCCAGGCCAGCGACATCATGATTCACGCGGCCGAGACGCAAAAGCTGAAGGATCGCCTGTATGACATCTACGTACGTCATACGGGGCAGACGAAAAAGGCGGTCGAAAAAGCGCTGGATCGTGACAATTTCATGAGCCCGGAAGAGGCCAAGGAATGGGGTCACATCGACGAGATTGTCGAAAACCGAGCGAAAATGGACACGGAAGAGGCCTGAGGCCAATACCCCGCGTCACCGGCGCGGGGGTCATTTTGAGATTGTAGCCGCCAGAGTGCTGGCCTAAGCTGCACACACAGGTGTAAGCGCCCTCGAAAAGGGGCGCAGGGACGAAGCCCGAAAGGTAGATCATGGCGACGAATTCAGGCGGCGATGGAAAAAACACGCTCTACTGCAGCTTCTGTGGCAAAAGCCAGCATGAAGTCCGTAAGCTGATCGCAGGCCCCACAGTTTTCATCTGTGATGAATGTGTTGAGCTGTGCATGGACATCATCCGCGAAGAGACCAAGGCCAGCGGGCTGAAGTCATCTGACGGTGTTCCGACGCCCAAGGATATCTGCGAAGTACTGGACGATTATGTAATCGGTCAGGCCACGGCAAAGCGGGTTCTGTCGGTGGCCGTTCACAACCATTACAAGCGTTTGAACCACGCTCAGAAAGCGGGCAGCGATATCGAGCTGGCAAAGTCGAATATCCTGCTGATCGGTCCGACCGGTTGCGGTAAGACGCTGCTGGCGCAAACGCTGGCGCGTATTCTGGATGTGCCGTTTACCATGGCCGACGCGACGACCCTGACCGAAGCCGGCTATGTGGGTGAGGATGTCGAAAACATCATCCTCAAGCTGTTGCAGGCGAGTGAGTACAACGTCGAACGCGCGCAGCGCGGCATCGTCTATATCGATGAGGTCGACAAGATTACCCGCAAATCCGAAAACCCTTCGATCACGCGTGACGTGTCGGGTGAGGGCGTGCAGCAGGCCTTGCTGAAACTGATGGAGGGGACAGTGGCCAGCGTCCCCCCACAGGGTGGCCGCAAGCATCCCCAGCAGGAATTCCTGCAAGTGGACACGACGAACATTCTGTTCATCTGTGGCGGTGCGTTCGCGGGTCTGGACAAGATCATCGCGCAACGTGGCAAAGGCTCGGCCATGGGCTTTGGTGCCGATGTGCGCGACAATGACGACCGCGGTGTGGGTGAGATATTCAAGGATCTGGAACCCGAGGATCTGCTGAAATTCGGACTGATCCCGGAATTCGTCGGTCGTCTGCCGGTTCTGGCGACGCTTGAGGATTTGGATGAAGACGCGCTGGTGACCATCCTGACCAAACCCAAGAACGCATTGGTCAAGCAATACCAGCGTTTGTTCGAACTGGAAGATGTTGAACTGGCCTTTACGGATGATGCCTTGAAAGCAATCGCAAAAAAGGCCATCGAGCGCAAAACCGGTGCGCGCGGCCTGCGGTCTATTCTCGAGGATATTCTGCTGGACACCATGTTCGAACTGCCGGGCATGAAAAATGTCAGCGAGGTTGTGGTGAACGAAGAGGCGGTGATGTCCGACGCGCAGCCGCTGTTCATCTATGCCGATGCGGCCAAGGAATCGGCCTCGGCGGGCTGAGGCCGGGCTATTTGCCGCGACGGTGGGACTTCACTTGAACCGGTTCAGGGGGCTCTGCCCCCGCTGCCCTTCGGGCATCTCCCCCGGGATATTATTAGCCAGATGAAGCTGTGGATCCGTCGCTCGCACATGAGTGTCGGTGCAGTTATGCGGCGGAAGCTTAAGCAAGTTTTCGAACAACAAAGGTGACGGATTATGGCAGTGAAGCGCGTTTCTTCGGGCGGTGAGTTCGAAGCCAAAGTCGGGTACTGCCGTGCGGTGGTCGCGGGCGGATGGGTTCATGTCGCCGGGACCGTCGGGCAGGGCGAGGACGTGGTGGCGCAATGCCGGTCTGCGCTGGACATCATCGGCAAGGCGCTGGCTGAGGCGGGCGCAGGCTTTGACGATGTGGTTCGGGTCACATACATGCTGCCCGATCGCAGTGAGTTTGCGCCGTGCTGGCCGATCCTGGCCGAAACTTTTGGCACCAATCCTCCGGCAGCGACAATGATTGAATGCGGTTTGATTGATCCGAAATACAGGATCGAGATCGAAGTGACCGCCTTTCTGCCGGAGTGACGCAGGTGGTATCAGGGGCACTGGACCTTGGCGGGCCTTTGGTCCATACCTTTCTTCGACGAAATGCCGGAGGCACCCGATGGGAATCCTGAACAGTCTTTTGCGAGCCGTGACCTGGTGGAATGGGTCAACTTTGAACACTCAGATCTACACTGCACGCAAGGGCGTGAAAGTGGGCGAAGACAATGAAGGCAACGTGTTCTATCGCAATGCCGATGACAGCAAGCGTTGGGTTATCTTCAATGGCGAGGCCGAAGCCAGCCGGGTTGATCCTGAATGGCATGGTTGGTTGCATCGCACTTGGGACGAGCCTCCGACAGATAAACCGCTGCCGCATAAATCCTGGGAAAAACCACATCAGGAAAACCTGACCGGCACCGCGCTGGCCTATGCCCCTGCCGGATCTCTGCGTCGCGCGGAACCGGTTGAACGTAAGGACTATGAGGCCTGGAGCCCGGAATAAACGAGGCGATAATGTCGACCCATAACTGGACCGAAGTTCTTGTCGGCGGCGTCGTATTGGCCGGTGCTGTGGCATTTGGTGTCTATGCCAGCCAATCGACGGGCTTGTCGCAAGGGGCTGCTGGATACGAACTGGGCGCGTCTTTCAGATCTCTGGAGGGTGTGGGTGTCGGCACGGATGTGCGCCTTGCTGGCGTTAAGATCGGAACCGTGACGGGCGTCACCCTGAACCCTGAAACCTATCGCGCTGACACGACTTTCACGATAGCGGACGGAATTCTGGTGCCGGACGACAGTGCCATTGTCATTTCCTCAGAAGGTTTGCTGGGGGGCAATTTCGTCGAGGTGATGCCCGGTGGGTCGCCATTCTACTTTGAACCCGGCGATGAGATCGAGGATACGCAGGGCGCGGTCAGCCTGATTTCTCTTCTGGTCAAGTTCGTAGCCGGAGACGGCAGCGAATGATACGCGCCGCGTTTCTTGCCGTGTTGCTGGCCGCCAATGGTGCGGCCGCGCAGCAGAAAGTTCAATCTGGACCCGGGGCAATGTTGCGGGGCTTGGACAAGGTCAACGGCCAGACCGTCGATGTTGAATTGAAAACCGGCGAGACGGTAGCGGTATTTGGGCTGGATGTTGCCTTGGGAGATTGCCGTTTTCCCGTTGACAATCCAACGGGTGACGCGTTCGCCTATCTGACCATCTGGGAGAGCGGAAAGGCCGATCAGCTGTTTGACGGTTGGATGATCGCAACCTCCCCCGCGTTGAACGCGCTGGATCACGCGCGTTATGACGTTTGGGTCATACGGTGTATCACACCTGCCGCCGACTGATTCAGCGGTGCCGAGAAATCGGCGCTGTGGTTCAAGGCCTCTTCCAGCTCTTTCTTGTAGGCGCCGCGCGGAATTTCGATTGCGCCCAAAGAGGCCAGATGCGCGGTCAGAAACTGCGTGTCAAACAGGCGGAATCCGGCTTGCCTCAGGCGGTCTACAAGATAGGCGAGGGCGATCTTCGAGGCGTCTTTGCGTCTTGAAAACATGCTTTCGCCGAAAAATGCTGCGCCCAGGGTCACGCCATAGACGCCGCCCACCAGGTTGTTGTTTTCCCATACTTCCAGTGAATGCGCATGCCCGGTTTGGTGCAACTGACGGTACAGGTCATGAAGTTCGGCGTTGATCCAGGTATCTGCCCTGTCGGCACACCCGTCGACGACGCCGGAAAAGTCCTGGTCGATCGAGATATCGAACCCGCAGTTTCGGATACGGCGCGCCAGGCTTCGGGAAATGTGGAAACCGTCCAATGGAAAGACGCCGCGAAACTTGGGATCGACCCAAAACAGCTCGGGGTCATCGCGATGCTCGGCCATCGGAAAGATACCGATGGAATAGCCATGCAACAAAAGTTCGGGGGACAGGCTCATGTCAGGTATGAGGCAACCGGAGGGCATGGGCCCTCCGGTCCTTGGTGACTATTGTTCCATGTTCTCCGCAAGCCAGCGCTCCAGCCAGTGGATGTTGTAGTCGCCGCTGCGCAGATCGGGTTCCTGCAACAGTGCGTGGAACAGAGGGACCGTGGTATCGATACCGTCGACAATCAATTCCCCCAGCGCGCGTTCCAGTCGGGCCAGCGCTTCGGCCCGGTCACGGCCCTGCACGATCAGCTTGGCGATCAGAGAGTCATAATAGGGTGGAATCGAATACCCGTCATACAGAGCCGAGTCCATTCGAACGCCAAGGCCCCCCGGCGCGTGGTACGCGGTGATCTTGCCGGGGCAGGGCGAGAAATTTGGCAGCTTTTCGGCGTTGATCCGAACCTCGATGGCGTGGCCGTTGATTTCCAGATCGTCCTGATCGAACGACATCGGTTCACCCGCTGCGACAAGGATTTGTTCGCGCACCAGATCGACGCCAAAGATACCTTCGGTGACTGGGTGTTCCACCTGAAGTCGAGTGTTCATTTCGATGAAATAGAACTCGCCATTTTCGTAGAGGAACTCGATGGTGCCGGCACCGATATAGTTGATTTTCGCGACCGCATCCGCGCAGATCTTGCCGATCCTGGCGCGTTCTTCGGGTGTGATGCAGGGGCCGGGGGCCTCTTCGAACACCTTCTGGTGGCGCCGCTGAAGCGAACAATCCCGTTCGCCCAGATGAACAGCCTTGCCTTTACCGTCGCCAAACACCTGAATTTCGATGTGGCGCGGCGTGGTCAGGTATTTCTCGATATAGACTTCGTCGTTGCCAAAGGCGGCCTTGCCCTCGGCCCGTGCAGTCATGAAGGCGCTTTCCATTTCGTCAGCGTTCATCGCAACCTTCATGCCGCGACCGCCACCGCCTGCGGTAGCCTTGATGATGACCGGATAGCCGAATTCCTCACCGATCTTCTTGGCCGTCGCAAGATCAGGCACGCCGCCGTCTGATCCCGGCACGCAAGGCACGCCCAGAGCCTTCATCGTGTCCTTGGCCGTAATCTTGTCGCCCATGACGCGGATGTGTTCCGCGGTGGGGCCGATGAACGTGATGCCGTGATCTTCGACGATCTGCACGAACTCGGCATTCTCGGACAGGAAGCCATAGCCGGGGTGGATCGCCTGCGCACCGGTGATTTCACAGGCCGAAATGATCGCTGGCACGGACAGGTAACTCTGGGGGCTGGGCGGGGGGCCGATGCAGACCGATTCGTCCGCCATGCGCACATGCATTGCGTCGCTATCCGCGGTGGAGTGGACGGCTACCGTCTTAATCCCCATCTCGCGGGCGGCGCGGATGACGCGCAGGGCGATCTCGCCTCGGTTGGCAATCAGGATCTTGTCGAACATGGGCCCGCCTTACTCGATGATGACCAGAGGTGTGCCGAATTCCACAGCGTCGCCATCGCCGACCAGAACACGCTTGACGGTACCCGACTTGGGCGCGTGGATGTGGTTCATGGTCTTCATCGCTTCGACGATCAGCAGCGTGTCGCCTTCGGAAACGGAAGCGCCGACCGAGATAAATGCGGGCGCGCCGGGCTCGGGCTGCATGTAGACGGTTCCAACCATGGGAGAGGTCACGGCACCAGGGTGGCTGGCCGGATCTTCCTGAGCGGCAGGGGCTTCGGCCACGGCAGCCGCAGCAGCAGCGGCAGGAGCTGGTGCTGCCGCAGGGACGGCAACCTGAACTGGTGCGGCTGCGGCCTGTGTCATGCGGCTTACGCGCACGTTCAGGCTGTCCTCCTCGCCATATTCGCGCTTGACCTGCAATTCGGTCAGGTCATTGTCACGCAGCAACTCGGCCAGAGCCTTGATGAATGCCACATCCGCTTCGTGTTTGGTGTCTGTCATGAGTGTCCTCGACGGTTCCCCTTTGGCCCGTCTGTTTCTTGCGGGCTCTGATCAAATTACGCAGGGTTATAGGCTAAGCGGCGGTGCATGAAAAGCGCCGACTCGCACCATCACAGGCGGGAATCCCGTATAATTTAAAGGGGCGGACAGGTTACAGAGGCATCCCTGACAATTTGGCGACAAGCTCAGACAGTTTGCGGGCGCCGAATTTCTCAAGCAGTCGGGCGCGATAGGCTTCGATTGTGCGGTAACTCAGGCCCAGTTCGGCACCGATTTCCTTGGCGGACAGGCCACGGCAGGACAGGATCGCCACTTCGCGTTCTCGAACGGTCAATTCGACAAGGGGACGTTCTTCCGAGATGTCGGAAAAGCTCCAGATTCCATGGCGGAACGGATCATCGGGCGTCAAAGAGCGGCCACGTGCGCGGCACCAGAACAGATCGCCATTGCGCCGCCGCATGACGCGCTCATCCGTATAATACCCGGTGTCTCGCATCACTTGCAGGCTGCGTTCCCCGATCCTCTCCCAATCCGCGACCGAAGGATAGAGATGCAACAGCGGCATGTTGCGGTAATCGGCCTCTTCCCCGCCGAAAGTGCGGGCGAATTGCAGATTGCAGCGTCTGATGATCCGGTTTTCCAGTTCAACAAGCCCGATCGGTGCGTATTCAAAGGCGGGGTCACTCATCCGCTTATCGTGCCGGGAAACCACGCGGAATTGAAGGGGAGATGCGGTTTCTTGTGGCCAGTGATGCGCATTGGCGGCTGCCACTTTTGTCAAGATTGTAAATATGGTTTGAAAATCCCTCGGTAAACCAAAGAAACACATGATATGTTCTGAAAAAAGAGGCTGAATCCTGGTCAGGAGAATACGATCATGCGTGATATGTTGACGGGAAGCCGTATTCGGGAAAGACGGCAGATTGCCGGGCTTCGGCAGGCAGAACTTGCCCGCCTTGCCGGGATATCCGCGTCCTACTTGAATCTGATCGAACATAACCGCCGCCGGATCGGTGGCAAATTGCTGGTGGATATTGCGTCTGCGCTTTCCGTCGAACCCTCTGTCCTGACACAGGGGATCGAGGCAACCCTTGTGTCGGCCCTGCGAGAGGCGGCGGATGACGCCGTCGGGCAGCAGGCCGAAGTGGACGGGCTGGAGGAATTTGCCGGGCGCTTTCCCGGATGGGCCGGAGTTCTTGCGCAGATGCACCGCCGGGTTGTTTCGCTTGAGCGGAATGTCGAGATATTGTCGGACCGGCTGACTCATGACCCGCATCTTGCGGCATCAATGCACGAAGTGCTGTCAACGGCGGCGGCGATTCGTTCAACAGCGGCAATTCTTGCAGACACAGAGGACATCGAGGCAGAGTGGCGAGAGCGGTTTCACAAAAACCTGCACCAGGATGCAGAGCGGCTGGCCGGCAGTTCAAAGGCACTTGTAACCTTTCTGGACGAAAGCGACTCGTCAATTGATCCGCGCGGTGTTCCGCTTGAAGAGGTCGAAGCGTTCTTCGAAACCCGCAGGTACAGTTTTCCGGAATTGGAACAGGGCGAGGACGTGGATGCCGTTGATCTGAGCGGTCTCAACACGTCGGCTGCCCGAACTGTGGCGCGTGAAGTTCTGAAGATGTATCGCGATGATGCAATCGCTTTGCCGCTGGATGCGCTTCGATCGAGCCTGCAAAAAGGCGACACGGATCCCATCGCGTTGGCTTATCGCTTTTCCGTGGACGTCGCCACCGTTCTGCGTCGATTGGCGTTCATACCCGATGACGTGTTGCCGCAGCCGGTTGGCATGGTGCTGTGCGATGCATCCGGCAGCGTATTGTTCATCAAGCCGATTCCGGGCTTTGCTTTGGCGCGGCATGGTGAGGTTTGCCCGCTGTGGCCGTTGTTCACGGCTTTGAGCCGCCCACTTGTTCCGGTGCGCAAGCAGGTTGTCCAGATGGGGCGGACCCCGGCTGAATTCGAATGTTTCGCCTATGCTTGGCCTTATGCGGTGTTGGGGTATGATCAGGATCCCGTTTATCGCTCGGTTATGCTGGTCCGTTCGGGCAACGAGGCGGCAGATGCCGCTACGGTCACGCAAGTCGGGCCGAACTGCCGCGTCTGTCCCAGCAATGCTTGCAAGGCCCGCCGCGAACCGTCGATTTTGAGCGAAGGCTTTTGACACTTTCCCGACAGAAGGCTTAATCTGGCGGGGACCGATCTGAGGATGGAGGAACGGTCTTGGGGAGGAACTGAAAATATGAGCCGTAAGGTTCTGTTGATCGAGGACGAGCCGAACATTGCCGAAGCAATCCGGTTTCTGCTGACCCGCGAGGGTTGGCAGGTGGACACGCATGGCGATGGCACGGATGCGGTTCAGGTGATTCAGAGGGCACAGCCCGATCTGGTCATTCTGGACGTCATGCTGCCGGGCAAGAGCGGCATGGATATCCTGCGGGACATCCGAGAGATGGAAGAGCTGGCAGGTTTGCCGGTTTTGATGCTGACGGCGCGCGGTCAATCGCGCGACAGGGAAATGGCGGAAAACGCTGGTGTCAGCCGTTTCATGACCAAACCGTTTTCCAATGCCGAAGTTCTGACGGCCGTGCGTGATCTTCACGCGCAGGCGACGCGAATATGATGTCTGGCGAGGGCAAAAAGGGCGCACCACAGGGCGCACGCCCCTCGCTTTTTCTCGAACGTCAAAGCTATCGCCGACGTAGGCTGGCGGATGCGGCGCGGCTGCTGCCGTTCTTGGGGGCGGCTCTGCTGGCGCTTCCGTTGCTGTGGCCCGATCAGCCCGGCAAGGGCGAGGCTGTCCCCTTGTCTTCGGCAATGTATTACATCTTTGTCTGCTGGGGCGCTCTGATCGTGGTTGGGTTGTTTTTTGGAATTGCCGCCCGCCGTTTGGGCGTGCGCGAGGATCAAGACGCGGACGCTGAGTGATGGCAACCATTAACACGCTGATCCTGGTCTGCCTTGGCTATGTCATCTTCTTGTTCGCCGTGGCTTTCGCTGCTGACCGGATGGCTGCGGCAGGGCGGGGCAAGTGGCTGCGCTCGCCCCTGATCTATACCTTGTCGCTGTCGATCTATTGCACGGCATGGACGTTCTATGGTGCGGTGGGCAATGCCGCGCGGTCCGGGTTGGAGTTTGTAACGATTTACCTTGGCCCAACCCTGGTGATGGTCAGTTGGTGGTGGGGACTGCGCAAACTGGTGAGGGTCGGGCGCAGTCAGCGGGTGACCTCGATCGCGGATCTGTTGTCATCGCGCTATGGCAAGTCGAACACGCTTGCCGTGTGTGTGACCGTTCTTGCCGTGCTTGGTGGGACACCCTACATCGCGCTCCAGTTGCAATCGATCACTCTGTCCTTTTCGATTTTCGCCGAAGCCGATCCATCGGGTCTGTATCGCGAAGGGTCCAGCGTATTCTGGATGGCAGCGGGGCTTGCCGTGTTCGCAATTCTTTTCGGCACGCGCAATCTGGACGTAAACGAGCGCCACCACGGTGTGGTCACCGCCATCGCCGTGGAGGCCGTTGTCAAACTGTTTGCTCTTATCGCCGTGGGCGTTTTCGTGGTGTGGGGCATTGCCGGTGGCGTTGGCCCGATGATGGAAAGGATAGATGCCTCGGAAATCGGACAGTGGAACGTCGACGCCGGGCGCTGGACGACTTTCATATTCCTGTCCGCCGCGGCCTTTATCTGCCTGCCGCGCATGTTTCAGGTTATGGTGGTCGAAAATGATGACGAAAGCCATCTGCGAACCGCCGCCTGGGCGTTTCCGCTCTATCTGCTTTTGATGAGCCTTTTTGTCGTGCCAATTGCCGTCGTTGGTCTGGATCTGTTGCCAGAGGGGGCCAATCCCGACCTGTTCGTGCTGACGGTGCCGCTGTCGCAGGGCAATGACTGGTTGGCCATGCTGTCCTTTATCGGCGGGTTTTCGTCCGCAACGTCAATGGTCATCGTCAGCGCAATGGCCTTGTCGACGATGGTTTCGAACCATGTGGTCATGCCCATTTGGTTGAACACGCATGAGGGTACGGGCTCGGTCTCGGGCGATGTGCGCAGCATCGTTCTGGTTGCGCGCCGCGTGTCCATCGCCGTGATCATGGCGTTGGGTTACTTTTATTATCGGTTGTCCGGTGGGGGTGCGGCGCTGGCCTCGATCGGATTGATTGCCTTTGCCGGAATCTCGCAGATTCTGCCTGCTTTGGTCGGGGGCTTGTTCTGGCGCGGAGCAACCCGGACAGGGGCGCTGGTCGGGTTGAGCGTCGGTTTCGCACTTTGGATATATACGCTGTTGTTGCCAGGTATGGGCGCGCCGTGGATGCCGGAGGCCGTCATGCAGAACGGGCTGTTCGGCCTTGCCTGGTTGCGTCCTCATGCCCTGTTCGGGATCGAAGGGATCGATCCGATGGTCCATACCGTGATGTGGTCCCTGTCCCTGAACACCATTGCCTTTTGCATAGCGTCCCTTCTGAGCTTTCCCAGCCCCCTGGAACGTTTGCAGGGGGCGCAGTTCGTCAATGTTTTCGATCACTCGGTTTCACCCGGTGGCTGGTCCGGCTCGGTGGCGCAAAGCGAAGACCTGATGATCATGACACAGCGTATTCTGGGTGCCGCCCCGGCGCAGGAGTTCTTTCAGGCAGAGGCTGAAAAACAGGGCGGCCGGTCGCATATGCCGGAACCGACCCCGGGTTTCCTGAACCGGCTGGAGCGAGAGTTGAGCGGGTCGGTCGGCACTGCCACGGCGCATGCGATGATTGCGCAAATCGTCGGTGGGTCTTCGGTTTCCGTAGAAGATCTGCTGGCGGTGGCGGATGAATCGGCGCAGCTTCTGGAGTATTCGGGGAAGTTGGAAGAGAAGTCGTCGGAATTGTCCCGTACGGCGCGCCAATTGCGCGAAGCAAACACCAAGCTTACGCAGATTTCCGAACAAAAAGACAGCTTCCTGAGCCAGGTCAGTCACGAGTTGCGCACGCCGATGACTTCGATCCGGGCGTTTTCCGAAATCATGCGGGATACAGAGGGTCTGAGCCGCGAGGAACAGACCCGTTATGCCGCAATCATTCACGATGAGGCCTTGCGCCTGACTCGGCTTCTCGACGATCTGCTGGACCTGAGCGTGCTGGAAAACGGGCAGGTCAATCTGAACCTCAGCGATGACAGTCTGCGTTCGGTTCTGGATCGGGCGGTATCCAGCGCGCTGGCCGGGGCCGAGCGTAAAATCACGGTTCGCCGAACTCTTACGGCCGAGCGAATGTCCCTGCATACGGATCTGGACCGGTTGGGGCAGGTGTTCATCAATCTGATCTCGAACGCGCAGAAATACTGTGACGCGGAAGATCCGGTATTGGTCATTTCAGCCCACGACGTCGGCGGCAGGGTCATCATCGATTTCATCGACAACGGCAGCGGCATTCCACCCGGCGCGCGTTCGATGGTGTTCGAGAAATTTGCCCGTGTCGGGGTCGACAAGGCAGGGGGCGCAGGTCTGGGCTTGGCCATTTGCCGTGAGATCATGCAACGGTTGGGCGGTGAGATCACATATTTGCCCGGGCAGGGCGGTGCGGCGTTCCGGGTCAGCTTGCCTTTGGCTTTCCAGCAGGCCGCGCAATGACACGGCCATAAAGAACTTCGTAACGCTCGGCAGGGTAAACCAATAGCCAGTTATTGAAGCAACTGGTGATCGGGCGCCATGTCACAAACCGTCAGCGCCGCTTTGGCGCGCAAACTGTCTGTTGGACGAAAAGATCTGGGCGATCGCCCGCGTTCGGTTCTGCGGGCGCTGCGCTTGGGGTTTGCGCGGGCGGCAAGTGATCGATTGAACCTTCCCTTGGCTGTCATCGGGGCAAAACAGGCCAGCCGCACGCAGGATGACATGGTGGAATCAGTCGCTCAGGATTGGCTTATGCTGGTGTTTGACGGGCCGGAGGCGCGTGCAGGGATTTGCCTGAGCCCGCATGTGGTGACCGCCATTGTGCAAACCCAGACCATCGGTGAAGTACTGCCCGGTGATCCCGACCCAAGGGCCTTTACGGATACGGACGCCGCCATGGTGGCGCCATTTATCGAAACCGCTCTGACCTTGACCGCCGGCTCAATAGACGCCGCGGCCGAGCAGGTCTGCCTGACGGGATACGAATTCGCGGCACGTACGAAAGATTCGCGCGGCTTGTCGTTGGCCATGACTGAAGATGAATACCGCGTCTTCGATCTGACGGTTGATCTGGCCGGCGGGGCGCAGCAGGGACAGATCTCGATCTTTCTTCCAGAGCATCCTGCCACGCCGGAAAAGGCAGAGGAGGTCACGGACCCGGCCGGTCCCCGGCTTGAGCAGGCATCGGGTGTTGTTCGCGCGGAACTGAACGCCGTCTTGTGCCGGATGTCGCTGCCACTGTCCGATCTGTCAGAAATTCAACCTGGATGTGTTTTGCCATTGCGCGGGGCGCGCCTGGACAGAACTGAGATATTGACCATCGATCGCAAGCCAGCGGGCATTGGCCGCCTTGGTCAATGTGGTGGGTCGCGCGCCGTTCGGTTGAACGAACATTCGACCCTGCCCGCCTTGTCGGGGGACGACGCGCAGGAGTTCATCGAAAGCCGAGGGAGAATGCAGCCGCACGATGACCTGGTCGAACCGGTTTCCAGCGCGGTGGATGTCATGCCTCCGGCAATAGAGGACGCGGGTTTGGACCTGACGGACAACGATCTGTCACTGAACGATTCCGAACGCATGGTCGCAGAGATTTCGCAACTGGCTGGCCTTGACGCGGCCGACACGAATCCCAGCGCGGAATAGGGGCTAGTCTGCCTTGCTGCGGAAGTGTTCCAGGGCAGGGCGCAGGTTTTCCAGTTGATACCCGGCATTTGTCGTGGCGGCCAGAATGTCGTCCGTGCTCATGCGGTCGCATTGACCAAGGGCCCAGACCACCGAACACCGAGTGCCCGAGGCGCAATAAGCCAGAACCGGGCCATCGCAGTTTTCTGCCAGGTCACGCTGCTGCTTTGCAATCTCGGGCGTCATGGTCTGGTGGGTCAGCTCCAACACCTCGTATTCCATGCCTGCCGCACGGACGGCTTCACCGATCGCGTCAGATTGCATGATCGCGGGAACCTCAACATCGGGCCGGTTGCAGATCACCTTGACGAAGCCTGCCTCGGCAATTGCCGGGACGTCTTCCACCGTGATCTGCGGTGAGACAGCATAGCGGGGCGTGATCGGTCGAATCTCCATGCCAAATCCTTAGGCCGCGTTTGCGGCTCTGTCCAGTTGCGCCCCCAGCGTTGGCGCGATGAACATGCCTGCAACCATCGCGATCAGGAAGACCAGGCCACCCAAACCACCATATGTCAGCGAGGCCATCGCCGGTCCCGGGCAAAGCCCGGCCAAGCCCCAGCCCATTCCGAACAGGACGGAACCGATGATGAGCCTGCGATCAACCTCGGACCTCGGAGGAGGTGGAAAATCGCCTCCGGTCAAGGCCTTGCGCCCAGAGGTCAGCCTCCAGGCCACAAGCATCGGCAGGATGGCGCCGCCCATCACAAAGGCCAGGGTCGGGTCCCAGTTTCCGAAAACATCCAGCCAACCCTGAACCTTGGTCGTGTCCGTCATGCCCGAAACCAACAATCCGGCACCGAACAGGGATCCTGCGAGCAAAGCAATCAAAAGGCGCATCAGATCAACCCCCAAACATGGCGCAGCAGGACGAGGGTCATTCCGCCGGCAAGGATATAGAATACGGTGGCCACGATGCCGCGCAGAGAAAATCGCGAGATGCCACAGACCCCGTGACCCGACGTGCAGCCATTGGCGATACGCGTTCCCACACCGACCAGAAGCCCGGCCACAACAACAAGGCCCAGATTGCTGGTGAGATGCGTTTGGGCCTCGGGGGCGATCAGTGGCCGCAGCAGAAGCGGCATACCGATCAACCCGGCGATGAAGGCCAGGCGTTCGGCTTTGGTGTCGCGGGCCTCACCGTCGACAAGGCCACCCAAAATGCCGCTTGCCCCCATGATCCTGCCATTTCCAAGCAGGTAAACGGCTCCGCCCAGGCCAATCAGCAGGCCACCGCACAGCCCCCAGATCCACTCGATGTTCATGTGGGATTATCCTTTTTAGAGTGACTTGACTTGCGTCAGATTTTGTTCACCGGCAGCTTCAGGAATACATCGCCTTGCTCATCGGCGGGCGGCATTTGCCCCGCCCGCATATTGACCTGCAAAGAGGGCAGGATCAGGCGCGGCATGGCAAGGGTGGCGTCCCTTGCGTCACGCATTTCCACGAATTCTTCGATGCTGCGTCCTTGTCCGATATGGACGTTCAGCGCTTTCTGTTCACCTACCGTCGTCTCCCAAGCGTATTCATCTCGGCCCGGCGCTTTGTAGTCGTGCCCGACAAAGATGCGCGTTTCGTCCGGCAGCGACAGGATTTTCTGGATCGATTCAAACAATGTGGCTGAGGAGCCTCCGGGAAAATCGCAGCGGGCCGTGCCGAAATCCGGCATGAACAGCGTGTCGCCTACAAAGGCGGCGTCGCCTATTACATAGGTCAAGCAGGCCGGGGTATGGCCCGGGGTATGAAGTACATCGCCGCGCATCTGCCCAATGTGAAAACTGTCCCCCTCCGAGAACAAGGCGTCGAACTGGCTGCCATCGCGCTGGAACTCGGTTCCTTCATTGAAGACTTTGCCGAACGTGTCCTGCACTGTGACGATCTGAGCGCCAATTCCGATTTTGCCACCCAGTTCCTGTTGCAGGTAGGGGGCCGCAGACAGGTGATCGGCGTGAACGTGGCTTTCCAGAATCCATTCGACCTTTAGGTCGTGCGCGCGCACAAAGTCGATGATTGCGTCAGCCGATTTTGTCTCTGTGCGCCCCGAAGCATGATCGAAATCCAGAACACTGTCGATGATGGCGCAGGCACGCCCTTGCGGTTCATGAACAACGTAGGACACCGTGAAGGTTTGATCGTCAAAAAACGCTTTCACTGCGGGTGTCATGATTTCCTCCGTATCGGTTGTCATTATCATATATGTAAAATGGAATGTGATGCAACATCGAACCTGTGTTTGATGCGCGTCAAGGCATTCACGATTAAATCAGCTTAAACTTTAGCCCATCCGCGCCGGATTGCCGAAAACGCGAATGTGTTGGGCAATATCCCGCACAATTTCAGGTTAATATCAGCGGGTCTTATTCCCGTTACCTATATCTGGGATACTGGCGACACTTGGGAGGGTATTATGACATCGACAAGTCTTTATTCCGAAGCAGAACGGCTTGAACAAGAGCTCAGAAATGCGTGCCTTGATACGCGTTTGGCGCTTCAGCCGAGTGTGAGCAAGGTTGTCGACCGTATGCGACAGCAGGGGATGCAGGTGCCGTCCCGCCTGCGGCGTCTGGATGCAGCCCTGTGCGAAGACGCTATGGAAGCGCAGTTCGACAACTTGCCGATTTGAAAAAAGTGGTCATCCAAAGGATATCCCGAGGATGACCAGCATCAATCCAAGGACGGACAGGAACAAAGACGCCAAGTTCCAGGGCAAAACGCCCTGAACGGTCGCGCGCAGTTCGTCGTCTGACAGACCCGCCTTGCGCGCTTTCATCACGCGAAGAATACACCAGATCAGGCCGGCGAGGCCGGTCATAGAAAGGGCTGCGCCGCCCCAAGTGATGAATTCGAACATGGTGCCCTACATCTCTTCGTGAACTACCCCCGCGCTTACCGGATCGGATCACGCCGTACAAGTGTGCTCGGGGATTGGGTGGGATTGGGTGCTTGCGACCCGGGCGGCGGCATTGTATCCGGCTTCCTGCATCAGATTTCAGCCCTTGGGACGGACGCGTATGGAAGGCATATTCAAAGATCAGGCTGCCCCCAACTGTCGCGTGACTGCCGATGAGCGGTGCCAGTTCATCGAACGGTTTGAGGGGCTGGATACGGTGAATACAAGCCGGTGGAACAACGGAAAAAAGCCATGGCTGCGGCTCGGGCACGTCGTTGCTTCTGCCTCTCGAGAACTGTTTTGTGTGTAGCAACCAAAGCTTGAGGCGAATACAGGTGGTATGAACTGTATTCTCTTAGCGGTGACGATCCAGAATTGGGAAGAATTGGATGAGCATGTCGGAAGAAGCAGAAGCAAGTTACAAGGTCACCTCTGGGGAGTTGCGCCAATTTGTTGAGCGTATCGAGCGCTTGGAGTTGGAAAAGAAAGACATCGCGGATCAAATAAAGGAAGTGTACGCAGAGAGTAAATCGCGCGGCTACGACGTGAAGGCTCTTCGCAGCATCATTTCTCTCAGAAAAAGAGATAAGGATGATATTGCCGAGCAAGAGGCTGTCATCGAGATGTACAAAGAAGCCTTGGGCATGAACTAAGGCCGGTTCTTGGCAAAAGCGCTAATTCATTCGGGCTGACGAAAGCTTCAGCCCGAACAGCGTGTCACTGGCCAAGACTGCAACATGTACAGCCAGACAGGGCAGAGATTTCAAAAATCGCAGACTTGGCTGGCTGTCCGGTGATAACTTTTGCCTCAGTTGCCTTGTGGGTTTGCAGGTTCCTTGTCGACGACCAGATCTGTTTTACACAGGCAGATATTCAATGTGTCAGAAAGCCGAAGCTGCGGTTGCTGAAGACCTTGTTGCCTTTTTTGATGGTTTATCCGAGGCAAGACCTGCCTCGTGATTGCCCGAAGGCTTGCGGCTCAAAGGCTGGGTTCTTTTGGCATTGAAGATCGTTGAAGATTCCTGTTCCGCCTTTTGCGGAGTGACGCATGCGATTGGGCTGTGCAGAATTCTCGACCGACCCTGGGACATTGCGGGTGCGAGCGCCGCAAACCATTCTTTAGATCAACCAAAAGACCGGTCATGCACCAACCAACAAAGCCTGACCACTCAAGTGGGGCTGATCAGCGCGACCGACACCTTTTTGGCATAAGGTATGGTGGTGTTAAGAACTCAGCGCTCGGTAATGAAGTACAGTCCGGACACGAGCTGTCTCAGTCCAAGCGCCGCGCCCGCAAAGATCGCGGCGAATGTCACGGGCGCGCTGTATGCCAGAAGTGAGAAGGCAGACATGCCTTGTCCGACGCTGCAACCGACTGCGATGATCGCTCCGGGGCCCATGATCGCCGCGCCCAGCATCTGCCGTTTCAGTTCGCGCGGATCTTCGCAGGCTTCCCAGCGAAAATGACCCTTTGACCAGGACCCCAAAAACGCGCCGATCAGAACGCCCGAGACTGATCCGACGGCAAAAGACAAAGTGTTTCCGGACGCTGTCATCAAGTAGAATATCGTGTCACCCAAGGGTGCCGCGAAGGTATGCGTTTGCACCGGCTCACCGTCAAAGCCGTGGGTTGCTACCCAATTCGTGCCAAGCCAGCCCGAAACGATCGCCAGTCCAACCACAGATCCCCAGAACACCTGCGCTGGCGTACGGCGGAACTGCGGGTTCGCCAAAGCGAAGACCACCAAAACGACACCGACGGCAGTACCGACGAGCCACGCCGGAACAGAGGTCAACCGTTCAGCTAGAAAGCTGACGCTTTGGGGCGCGCTGATATCCATTTCTACTGGAAACAGCCAAACCCGCAGATATGCTAGGGGGCCGGACATTACGACATACGCCGAAAGGCCCATGATCAGGACGATGACGAAGGATCGAAGGTCGCCACCTCCCAGCCTTGCCAGCGCCCCATAGCCGCAGTTCCCGCTGATGGCCATTCCATAACCGAACATGAGGCCGCCCACGATCGAACCGATCGGGTTCCAGGTCTGGGCAAGGTAGCGTGTTCCGACCGGGTCAAGCCACCCGAACGCCATGGCGGCATGGCTTCCAACAATCGCTACGCCAATCGCAACCGCCCACATGCGAAGTCGCCGGTCATCGCCTGCGTAAAGGAAGTCTTCGATGGCACCCAACGTGCAAAAGCGACCGATGCGTGCAGCCAGCCCCAGAGCGATGCCCCCAATCAAACCGATCAGAGCAACGGCATTTGCGTCTCCCAATGCTTCGAACATTGCCAGTCTCCTCCCAAAGCTGGCGGCGTCTTGACCGGCTTCTACGTCTCCCGGCAGAAAAGATCGTAAACGACTTCCAGAATTTGCGTCGAACGATCATCAGCCAATCTGTAATAGATTGTCTTACCCTCGCGCCGTGTTTTGACCAAGCCTTCAAAGCGCAGTCGGGATAATTGTTGGGATACGGCCGCCTGTCTCGCCGACAGCATCTCTTCCATCTGGGTGACGGACTTTTCACCCGATGACAGATAGCACAAGATCATCAGACGCCCCTCGTGGCTGATGGCCTTCAGGAAGTTTGATGCCGTCTGGGCATTCTCCATCATTCGGTCCAGATCTTCTGCACACATGTCCTTTGTGAACACCGGCAGTTTCGATGGTTTGTCCAAAAGGATCGCCTCGCTTTCTCAGCTTCACGCATTCAAAACAGTTTATGTAATTTGCCGCCGATTAGCCAGAGGTCTCAACCTGTACCCCTGCGTCACGCAGCATCACGCCCAACAACCCCCAGAAAAAGTCTTCGCCGGGGTAGCCTTCGATCCGGCCGACTTCTTGGCCGTTGTCCAGCAAAACAAAGGTCGGAGTGTAGTAGAGAGGTCGTTTTAGGGTGATCCCATCCGGCAGGGATTCATGGATGTCGACACGCCGAAGCGGGGCGGCAACTCCTTCTTGTGTTTTCGGGTAGATCCCCGAGATTTCGGAATCCCATCGGGCACACCACATGCACCCATCTTCTTCGGCCATCAAAAGCGTCATTTCCGCCCGTAAAGCCAGGGGCGAAACAAGCAACGTGACCGCAAGCACAAGCAGGAAAAGGTGGCGCATCTCAAGCTCCGATTGACCGCAGCGTTATATCTTTATTACTTTGAATGTATGAATGATAGCGCGCCAGGACGGGTTTGACCATGCTCGACATCACTTTTGCAGGGGCTTTGGTCGCAGGGCTGTTGTCATTTCTGTCCCCGTGCATCCTGCCGATTGTGCCGTTTTACCTCAGCTACCTGGCGGGTGTCGGGATGGAGCAGATTTCTGCCAGTTCAGTCATTTCCGGCAACGTTCGCCGCAGGGCAACGCTGTCTGCAATCGCTTTTGCAGCAGGGATCATAACGATTTTTATGGCCCTTGGAGCCACGGCTTCGATATTCGGTCAAATGATCCGCGAATACTTCGATATCCTTCGATGGATCGCCGCGGCCATCATCATGGCGATGGGCTTGCATTTCCTGGGGCTGATTCGCATCGGGTTCCTGTATCGCCAGTTTCGGGCAGATGTCGGTGAAACATCGAACCAGAGCCTGATTGGTGCGTATGTTCTGGGGCTCGCATTTGCTTTTGGCTGGACGCCCTGTGTCGGGCCCGTGCTTGCTGCAATCCTGTTTACGGCGGCCGGAACCGAGACGGCTTGGCGCGGTGCGATGCTTCTATTCGTTTACGGGGCGGGAATGACTGCCCCCTTTGTTCTGGCGGCCTTTTTGGTGCGCCCCTTCATGCAGTGGATGGCGCGGTTCAGAAAGCATTTGCCCCTGATCGAGAAGGTCATGGGCTGTCTGTTGATTCTGTTCGGCGCTCTGATCGCAACCAACTCGATCAATCGCGTGGCCCAATGGATGCTGGACCATATGCCCTGGCTTGCGGCCATCGGATAATACGGGAGGACAACATGAAGCGAACACTGTCGGTTTTGATGGCGTGCTTGTTGGGCGTGGCGGTTTCCGCCGCCGAGCTTGGCGACGACGGGTTGCATAAAACACCGTGGATGCGCGACACGTTCAAAGACCTTCGCGAGGATCTTGAAGAGGCGTCAGATGAAGGCAAGCGCCTAGTTTTGTTTATCGAGCAACAGGGCTGCATCTATTGCAAGAAAATGCACGAAGAGGTTTTCCCCCAGCCCGACCTGGCGGCGTACATCGAAGAGAACTTCTTTGTCGTCCAACTGGATCTGCACGGAAGCACCATGGCCACCGACTTTGACGGGGAGGAGAGCGAGCAACGAGCGCTGATGCGCAAATGGGGGATTCTGTTTACGCCGACCCTTGTATTTCTGCCGGAAGAGGTTCCCGAGGACGCCACCGCCATCGATGCAGCGGTTGCAGTCATGCCGGGGGCGTTTTCGAAAGGAACAACTTTGGATCTGTTCACCTGGGTCTTCGAAAAGCGGTACGAACTTGAAAATGGTGAAGATTTTCAGCGCTACCACGCACGGCGCATTCAGGAGCGAAACAATGTTTCGCAAGACTGAGGTCGGGGGATATAAATAAAAAAATTCATTGTAATGAATTTAATGTTGCGACAAACCGCCCTCGTCGACTACGGTACACAAATGCTTTGGGTCGCAAAGCGCCGTCGGCGTGTTAGCAAATGGGAGGGATCATGAAGCTGAGACTCTTAACATTGGTCTGCGCAATGACAGGGGGTGCCGCGTTTGCTGCGGATACCGACCCGAAAAACGTAACCTTTGGTGAATATGGTGCCGTAGAGGTTTCGTTGACCGGCGCGGCCGGTGACGCGGCAAATGGCGCGCTGATCGTTGGCGACAAGTCAAAAGGCAATTGCGTGGCGTGCCATGCGGTCTCGGCTTTGGCCGATATTCCGTTCCATGGCGAGGTTGGCCCGGCGCTGGATGGTGCCGGTGATCGTTGGTCCGAGGCCGAGCTTCGCGGATTGGTTGCAAACGCGAAAATGACGTTCGAAGGCACGGTGATGCCGGCATTCTACAAGGATGACGGCTATATCCGCCCGGGCGACGCCTATACCGGCAAAGCCCCGACCGAGCCTCTGACGTCGATCCTGACAGCGCAGGAAATCGAAGACGTGGTCGCGTTTCTTGCAACCCTGAAAGAGGAATAGTCGCGCTTGTCCAGCGTGATTTTTCGAAGATTCAAAGGAGATTGAAAATGGAACTCTCTCGCCGCGAAACTCTGGCCCTTGGGCTGGGCGCCGCGTTCCTGACAATGATGCCGTTTCGTGCAAATGCGGCCGCTGAGGATGCGATTGCCGCGTTTACCGGTGGGGCGGATGTGGCCGACGGCGGTGTTACACTGACGGCACCTGAAATCGCCGAAAACGGAAACACCGTACCGATCGAAGTAAGCGCCCCAGGTGCAGCATCGATTCTGATCGTTGCAGCAGGCAACCCCGAACCGGGCGTCGCAACGTTCAACTTTGGCCCACTGGCCGCTGAACAGGCCGCTTCAACCCGTATCCGCCTTGCCGGAACGCAGGATGTCATTGCCGTGGCGAAGATGGCAGATGGCAGCTTTGCCAAGGCATCCGCGACCGTAAAAGTGACAATCGGCGGCTGCGGCGGCTGATAGCCACGCGCGCCTCGAAGAACAGGAGACTAACCAATGGCATCCGGTGTGAAACCCCGCGTCAAGGTTCCGAAGAAAGCCGCAGCTGGCGAAACCGTCACGATCAAGACATTGATCAGCCACAAGATGGAAAGCGGACAGCGCAAGGACAAAGAAGGCAACGTCATACCTCGGTCGATCATCAACCGTTTCACCTGTGAGTTTAACGGCGAAATGGTGATCGATGTGACGATGGAGCCGGCAATCTCAACCAACCCGTATTTCCAGTTTGAGGCAACCGTGCCCGAGGCAGGTGAGTTCGTGTTCACCTGGTACGATGACGACGGCTCTGTCTACGACGAGAAGAAATCGATCGAGATCGCCTGACGGCTCGACCACTAAGGCAGATCAGCGCCGGGCATGACGTTTGGCGCTGGTCCACCAAGGGAGGAACGTAATGAATACAAAGGCATTAACGGCGATCGCGGCAGTTCTGGTTTTCCCAGTGGCAGCAATGGCCGGACCTGACGAAGACAATCTTGTGATCAATGACGAGCTGGACATGACCTCGGTCACCGAAGCGCCGGCGCATTTGGAAAACCTGGACACGATCTATTCCGGTTGGCATTTCCGTACGGATGAAACCCAGGCCCTTCAGATTGATGATTTCGACAATCCGGCGATGATCTTCGTCGACCAGGCTGCCGACCTTTTTGAGACGGTCGATGGGGCTGCCGGCAAAAGCTGTGCCTCGTGCCACGACGGGGTGGAAAGCTTCAAGGGATTGCAGGCTTCCATGCCGAAAGTTGATGCCGAAACCGGCAAGCTGGTGGTCATGGAAGATTTGATCAACGCGTGCCGGACCGAGCACATGGAGGCCGATGCCTGGAAATGGTCCGGCGGCGACATGCAGGGCATGGTCGCTTTGATCGGACTACAGTCACGCGGGATGCCCATGAACGTTGCCATCGACGGTGATGCCGCCCCGTATTGGGAACAGGGCAAGGAAATGTACTATACGCGCTATGGCCAGCTGGAGCTGAGCTGTGCCAACTGTCATGAAGACAATTGGGGCAACATGATCCGGGCAGATCACCTGAGCCAGGGAATGATCAATGGGTTCCCGACGTATCGCTTGAAACAGGCCAAGCTGATTTCGCGACACAATCGTTTCCGCGGTTGTATTCGTGATACGCGGGCGGAAACCTTTGCCGAAGGTTCAGACGAATTCCGTGCGCTGGAGCTTTATGTTGCCTCGCGTGGCAACGGGCTTTCAGTCGAAACCCCGGCCGTGCGCCAATAACGAACGACCCGCGCCGGCGATGTCCGACGCGGGTTTTTCAAGAATATAACATTCACACATTAATATGTGTAATAGGAAAGCCGAAAGATGATTTCTCGACGTGACTTCTTACAGGTTTCAATGGCGGCATCGGCTCTGTACGGAGCGTCCGGGTTTGGCAATTGGGCCAGGCTTTCCGCGCAGCAAAGTCTGACGCAGGATCAGCTGCTGGAGTTTCAGACCTTTGGCAATATCAGCCTGATCCATGTAACTGACATCCACGCGCAACTCAAACCGATTTACTTCCGTGAACCCGAGATAAACCTGGGTATCGGCGAGGCGAAAGGGCAGATGCCGCACGTCACGGGGGCCGCATTCCGCAAGGCCTACGGGATCGAGGATGGCAGCCCGTCCGCCTATGCGCTGACATACGACGACTTTGCGGCCCTGGCAAAGACCTACGGTCGGGTCGGTGGTTTGGACCGGGTCTCGACGGTGATCAATGCCATCCGTGCGGACCGGCCCGATGCCCTGCTTTTGGATGGCGGCGATACCTGGCACGGGTCTTACACCTGTTACCAGACGGGCGGTCAGGACATGGTCAATGTCATGAACGCGCTGAAACCTGATGCAATGACCTTTCATTGGGAGTTCACGCTGGGCAGCGACAGAGTTAACGAAATCGTCGAAGGGCTGCCCTTTGCCGCTTTGGGTCAGAACATTTTTGATGCCGAATGGGATGAACCTGCGGAATTGTTCAAGCCCTACAAGTTCTTTGACCGAGGCGGTGCAAAGGTTGCCGTGATCGGGCAGGCGTTCCCTTACATGCCAATTGCGAATCCGGGTTGGATGTTCCCTGAATACTCTTTCGGCATTCGGGATGAGAACATGCAGGCAATGGTCGACGAGGTTCGCGATGCCGGTGCCGATGTCGTCGTCGTCCTCAGCCATAACGGCTTTGACGTGGACAAGAAAATGGCCGGCCGGGTGCAGGGGATCGACGTGATCCTCAGTGGCCACACCCACGATGCGCTGCCCGAGCCGGTTCTGGTGGGCAAAACGCATATCATCGCGTCAGGCTCGAACGGCAAATTCGTCAGCCGCGTGGATCTGGATGTGCGGGATGGGCAGTTGATGGGGTTGAAGCACAAGCTGATCCCGATCTTCTCTGATGTTATCGCTCCGGATCCTGCGATCACCGCCCTGATAGATGAGCAGCGCGCGCCCTATGAGGCGACGCTCAGCGAAGTGATCGGCAGAACGGACTCGTTGCTCTATCGTCGCGGCAATTTCAACGGAACCTGGGATGACCTGATCTGTGATGCCCTGCTTAAGGAGCGGGAGGCAGACATTGCCATGTCCCCCGGTGTTCGTTGGGGGCCGTCGATCCTGCCGGGGCAGGAGATCACGCGCGAGGACATCTGGAACGTCACTTCGATGTCATATCCGAATGCCTATCGCACGGAAATGACGGGTGAGTTCATCCATGTGATCCTCGAGGATGTTGGCGACAACCTGTTCAACCCTGATCCCTACTACCAGCAGGGCGGCGACATGGTCCGTGTCGGTGGGCTGGGCTACCGCATCGACGTGACCAAGCCGCAAGGGCAGCGGATCAGCGAGATGACCCTGCTCAAGACGGGTGAAGCGATTGATCCGTCGAAAACCTATGTCGTGGCCGGCTGGGCCAGCGTCAACGAAGGCACCGAGGGTCCGCCGATCTGGGATGTCGTCGAAAACCACATTCGCAACCTTGGAACCGTAACGGTGCAAGAGAACACCAGCGTCGATGTCGTCGGCGCCTAAGAAACAGATGGAGACCTAAGAGATATGGATGACGCGTTCAAACCGTCCCGCCGGGCCTTCCTGAAAGGCAGTGCCGCGGTCGCCGCGGGGTCAGTTGCAGGTGCGGCAGTGGCAGAAACGCCCGACCCCCTGATAACAGAGCTTCAGGATTGGGCATCGTACACGGGTGCAGGCGTTGACGAGACACCCTATGGCATGCCGATCAGCTATGAATCCCATGTCGTGCGCCGCAATGTGGAATGGCTGACCGCCTCTCCGATTTCGTCGATCAACTTCACGCCGATCCACGCGCTTGATGGTACTATCACACCCCAGGGCTGCGCCTTTGAACGGCACCACTCGGGCGCAATCGAGCTGCGCAAGGAAGACTATCGGCTGATGATCAACGGTCTGGTCGATCGCCCGCTTGTCTTTACGTATGATGACATCGAACGTTTCCCGCGCGAAAACCACGTGTATTTCTGCGAATGCGCCGCGAATACCGGGATGGAGTGGGCAGGCGCGCAGCTCAACGGTGTGCAATTCACCCATGGTATGATCCACAACATGGAATACACTGGTGTTCCGCTGCGCACGCTGTTGCAAGAGGCCGGCGCCGATATCTCGCCCGACAAATGGGTCTATGTCGAGGGCGCGGACGCGTCGTCCAATGGCCGCTCCATACCGATGGAAAAAGCGCTGGATGATGTGTTGGTGGCCTTCAAGGCAAATGGCGAGGCCCTGCGGATGGAACATGGCTATCCTGTGCGCCTGGTCGTGCCAGGCTGGGAAGGCAACATGTGGGTCAAATGGCTGCGCCGGATCGAGGTCGTCGACAGGGCGGTCGAAAGCCGCGAAGAAACGTCGAAATACACCGATGTCTATGCCGATGGCACGGCCCAGAAATGGACTTGGGTGATGGATGCGAAATCCGTCATAACCTCGCCCAGCCCGCAAATGCCGATCAAACATGGGCCCGGACCGCTGGTGATTTCAGGGCTTGCATGGTCAGGCCACGGACAGATTACCCGTGTCGATGTATCCAAGGACGGCGGCATCACGTGGGAAACGGCACGCTTTGGCAAGCAGGGCGACACCAAGGCTTTGACACGTTTCTATCTCGACACGAATTGGGACGGGGCACCCATGCTCCTACAGGCCCGAGCAATGGATGAGACCGGCTATGTACAGCCAACCAAAGACCAGCTGCGCGAAAAGCGCGGCGAAAACTCGGTCTATCACAACAACTGTATCCAGACGTGGTACGTAAGCGCAGAGGGGATCGCCGAGAATGTCGAAGTCTCTTAGTCATGTTTTCCTGCCCGTATTCGGCGGCACGGCGTTGGTGCTTGCGGGGGCGTTGGTGTTCGCCAACCGAAACTTCGGCCAATCGAAGATCGAAACTTTGGAAACCCGGATTGGTCAGGTTGAGGCCCACGCTGCAGCCGCACAGGAAAAAGCAAAGACAGAAGCCGAACGAGCAGCCCAGCTTGAGCTCAAACTCCAGGAAATTCAGGCCGCCGCAGCGGAACGGGTCGCGAATGGCGCGAACCTGACCGCACCTGCGCCCAGCCACGAGGGCACCTATGGGCTTGGACGGCCTGCGCTGGAGGAAGAGATCGCGGCCTGGGACGTTGACGTTTTGCCGGACGGGCGGGGCTTGCCTGTCGGATCGGGCGACGTTTGGACCGGGGAAGAAGTGTTTGCCGACCGCTGCGCGTCCTGTCACGGAGAGTTTGCCGAAGGTGTGGACAACTGGCCCGTTCTTGCCGGTGGGTTCGATACGCTTGCAAACGAAGATCCCGTCAAGACCGTCGGGTCCTACTGGCCGCATTTGTCTACTGCCTGGGATTACATTTCCCGATCCATGCCATTTGGCGAGGCGGGCACTTTGACCGCGGATGAGACCTATGCGATTGTTGCCTACATCCTGTATTCAAATGATTTGGTGGATGACGATTTCGAACTGAGCAACGAAAACTTCGCCGAATTCGAGATGTACAACAAGGACGGTTTTGTCGTCGATACACGACCCGAGACCGAGTACGCTGAATGGCGCAAAGAGCCTTGCATGGAAAACTGCAAGGCAGAGTCCGCTGTCAGGATGCGTTCCGTTTTTCTGGTCGAGACGCCGCCCGAAGGTGGGTCGAACTCGGTGATGAATGATGCCACCGTTGAGGGGTTGCCGACATTCACTGCGGACGGCCCGTCGTTCATTCCGGCAGCGGCACCCAAGCCCGAGGAAGAAGCCGCTGCGGAGCCAGCCGTTCAAGAGGCCGAAGAGACCGACGAAGCAACGGAACTGGTTGCCGCCGGAGCGAAAGTCTTCAAGAAGTGTAAAGCCTGCCATCAGGTGGGTGAAGGTGCAAAGCACGGTACCGGGCCGGCGTTGAACGGAATAGTCGGGGCCAATGCAGGATCGGTCGAGGGGTTCAAATACTCCAAGGCGATGAAAGCCGCATCCGAAGCCGGCCTTGTTTGGACGGATGAGGAAATGGCGGCCTTCCTGACGAAACCCAAGGATTACATGAAGGGCACGCGAATGTCTTTTGCGGGGCTCAGGAAGCCAGACGACGTTGAGGCCGTGATTGTCTACCTCAAATCGTTCGGAAGCTGATCGTGCGGTGGTCGGGCATAGTGGCGTGTGCGGCGGTTGTGGCGGCTTTCGCCACATCGACCTACGCAACCGAAGACCTTGGTGATGCCGAGGCCGGGAAAACAGTGTTCGCCAAATGCAAAGGCTGCCATCAGGTTGGCGAAGGCGCGGAAAACAAAATCGGGCCGCATCTGAATGGTGTCTTTGGGCGCAAGGCCGCAGGTCTTGATGGTTTCAATTATTCCAAGAGCCTCGTGCGCGCGGGGAATTCGGGTTTGGAATGGCACGCTGACACCTTGTCAGCTTATATCGAAAATCCTCGTGCATATGCGTCGGGCACAAGGATGAGCTTTCGCGGTCTGAAAGACCCGGAAGACCGGGCCAATGTGATTGCCTATTTGCGAGGGTTTTCAGACAACCCTCGGGACATTCCCGAAGCGGACCCAACCGCGAAAGGCACGGACCACTCCGTCGATCCAGCGATCTTGGCGATTCAGGGAGACCCCGAATACGGCGCATATCTCAGTAGCGAATGCACGACGTGCCATCAGATCGAAGGAAGTGACGAAGGTATCCCGTCGATCGTGTATTGGCCCGACGAGGATTTTGTCGTCGCCATGCACGCATACAAGGACAAAAAGCGGCCACACCCGGTTATGCAAATGATCGCCGGAAGGCTGAGCAATGACGAGATTGCGGCGTTGGCCGCATATTTCAATAACCCAGAGTAATTGTGCCTAAGGGGAGGAAACGCGATGACACTCAATAGACGTACATTTCTAGGAGCCGCCGGGGTGGCGGCAGCCGGATTATCTGCACCGATGGTTCTGGCTCAGGGCAGGCCCCGGGTCGTTGTTGTCGGCGGCGGTGCAGGCGGCGCTACGGCTGCCCGTTATATTGCGAAGGACAGCAAAGGTGAGATCGACGTGACGCTGATCGAGCCGTCGCGGACTTACTACACCTGCTTCTTCTCGAACCTGTATCTTGGAGGGTTCCAGGAACTTTCGGATATCGCGCACAGCTATGGAACGCTTGCTGCCGATTATGGGATAAACGTGGTCCACGATTGGGCCATCGGTGTTGACCGCGATGCCAAGACTGTATCCTTGGCCGGGGGTGGCTCGGTCCCGTATGACAAGCTGATCCTCAGCCCGGGTATCGATTTTGTTGACGGGGCTGTTGAAGGCTGGGACGTCTCGGCGCAAAACAAGATGCCGCATGCGTACAAGGCCGGCTCGCAGACAGAGCTTCTGAAAGCTCAGATCATGGCGATGCCCGAAGGCGGTACCTTTGCGATGGTTGCACCACCAAACCCGTACCGCTGCCCGCCCGGACCCTATGAGCGGGTCTCGATGGTTGCGCATGTTCTTAAAGTAAACAATCCCACCGCGAAAATCATCGTGGCGGATCCGAAGCCGAAGTTTTCGAAGATGGCATTGTTCCAGGAAGGCTGGGCAAACCATTACGAAGGCATGGTCGACTGGATCGGTGAAGACTTTGGTGGTGGAAATGTCTCGGTAAACCCGGACGCGATGACGGTGACCATCGACGGAGAAGAGACCAAAGTCGACGTCTGCAACGTGATCCCGGCGATGAAAGCCGGACGCATTGCCGAAATGGCCGGAGTGACCGAAGGCAACTGGGCGCCGGTGAACGCCGCGGACATGTCCTCCAAGGCGGATCCGGACATCTATGTCCTGGGCGATGCCAGCCAGCAGGGTGACATGCCGAAATCGGGTTTCTCGGCCAACAGTCAGGCGAAAGTGTGCGCGAATGCCGTGCGGGGTGCGTTGACCGGATCCAAGGTGTTCCCGGCCAAGTTCTCCAACACCTGCTGGTCGCTGATCGACACGGATGATGGCGTGAAGGTTGGCGCAACCTACGAGGCGACGCCGGAAAAAATCGCCAAGGTGGACGGCTTCATCAGCCAGACCGGCGAAGATGCCGATCTGAGAAAAGCAACGTATGAAGAGTCGCTGGGTTGGTATGCCGGTATCACCTCGGACATGTTTGGATAGAAGTTCTCGGGGGTTTTGACACGGGTCAAAGCCCCCGAAGCTCAATCTGAGAAACTGCGGCTCAGGAGGAGGATCAAGATCATGAAGCACTTAATCATCACGGCCGCGTTTTTTGCAGTCTCTGCCAGTCAAGGGCTTGCCGAGGATATCATCACGACCCCCTTTAACGGAAGTTTTGATGATGCCACCTTCGCGGTCGAATCCGCCATTGTCGGGCAGGGGTTGGTCATCGACTATGTGAGCCACGTTGGCGAAATGTTGAACCGAACGGGCGCTGATGTCGGCAGCGACAAACAGATATTCGCGGCGGCGGACATCTTTATTTTTTGCTCGGCAAAGATTTCGCGTGAGGTGATGGAAGCAGATCCGATGAATATCGGCTATTGCCCATACGGGATATTCGTGACCGAGGACGATGACGGGGTGAAGGTAGGATACCGAAGCTATCCGGACGGCCCAATGCAAAAAGTCCAGACCTTGTTGTCCGGAATCGTTGAAGAGGCTGTTGGGGATTGAAATGAACTACCAGCAGTATTTTCGTGATCAACTTGGTCTACTGAAAGACGAAGGAAACTACCGGGTTTTCGCGGACCTCGAACGTCAGTGCGGCGCGTTTCCAAAGGCGCGCAGTTACACGGGGAATGGTCCCGAAAAAGTCACTGTCTGGTGCTCGAACGACTATCTTGGAATGGGACAGCATCCCAAGGTTCTTGCGGCCATGCACGAGGCGATCGACAAATGCGGTGCAGGTGCCGGTGGGACGCGGAATATCTCGGGGACCACGCACGAACATGTGCTGTTGGAGCACGAACTTGCGGACCTTCACGGCAAGGACGCAGCGTTGTTGTTCACGTCCGGCTATGTATCCAATTGGGCGGCCTTGGGAACCTTGGCATCCCGCATCCCCGGCATCACGGTACTGTCCGACGAATTGAACCATGCCTCGATGATCGAGGGGATTCGTCACAGCCGGTGTCAAAAGCGGATCTGGAAGCACAACGATCTTGAAGACCTTGAAAGACATCTTGCGGACCTGCCTGCAAATGCGCCCAAGCTGATCGCGTTTGAAAGCGTCTATTCCATGGATGGCGATATTGCACCGATTGCCGCGATCTGTGATCTGGCGGACCGATATGGCGCGATGACCTATCTGGATGAGGTTCACGCGGTCGGGTTGTACGGTCCGCGCGGCGGGGGCATCGCCGAGCGCGAGGGCCTGATGGACCGTCTGACCGTGATTGAAGGGACTTTGGGCAAGGCGTTCGGCGTGGTCGGTGGGTACATCGCGGCGTCGAAGGAGCTTGTCGACTTTGTCCGATCCTTTGCCAGCGGATTTATCTTCACCACTGCTTTGCCTCCGGCCGTGGCAGCAGGTGCTGCGGCTTCGGTGAAACACCTGAAGCAAAGCAATGCAGAGCGGCAACGGCACAAAAAGCGCGTGCGCGAAGTCCGGGACAGGCTGGACGATCTGGGTATTCCCCATACACCGAACCCAAGCCATATCATTCCGGTCATGGTCGGCGATCCGATCAAGTGCCGCTTCATATCGGATGTGCTGATGCGTGACTATGGGATCTACATCCAGCCCATCAACTATCCAACTGTTCCCAAAGGAACGGAACGTCTGCGGATTACGCCGTCGCCGGTGCACAGCTGTGAAGACGTGGACCGGCTGGTATCTGCATTGGGCGAGTTGTGGACGCAATGCCAATTGGCGCGCAGGCCAATGGCAGCGCAATGACGCTGACGAATTGACCAAAGACAAGGACGCACACGCAACGAAGTGAGAGTTTCTGTCCATGGAGAGGCTCATCGATTTGCTGGGAGACCCGGGCACCTTGGCATTTGCCGGAGTGCTGGTCGGTATCTTGTTCGGCGTGACGGCTCAGAAGTCCCATTTTTGTTTGCGCGCATCGACTGTGGAAGTCGCCGAAGGTAAGTTTGGCCCCCGCTTGGCGGTTTGGCTGATCGCCTTTACCGCAGCACTGACGCTGGTACAGGCGCTTGTCTCGCTTGAATTGCTGGACCTTTCCGAGGCACGCGCGATCGCGTCAACCGGCAGCCTTAGCGGTGCGATTATTGGTGGGGCGATGTTTGGCATCGGCATGGTTCTTGCGCGTGGATGTGCCTCTCGCCTGCTGGTGTTGGCATCATGCGGCAATCTGCGAGCACTTGTGACAGGATTGATTTTGACCTTGGTGGCTCAGGCCGCTTACACAGGCGTTCTCAGCCCCGCCCGTGAAGCGATTTCCGGTCTGTGGACCATCTCGGGAGGCGCAGAGCGCGATCTTGCAGAAATAATGGGGTTCCCCCCATCGGTCTATTCGGCCGTTGCCGCAATTGGATTTGTCCTGTCGATCGTGTTTGCCCTTCACAGGAAAGTCGCGCCTGCAAAGATCGTGACAGCCGCCGGAGTTGGCGGGGCAGTGGCGCTTGGATGGTTCATGACGTTTTCCATCGCGCTGGCATCCTTTGAGGTCGTCCCCGTGTCTTCGGTGACGTTTACCGGCCCGGCCACAGACACGCTGATGGCGTTGGTTGCAGAGCGAAATGTGGTGCTGTCTTTCGGTATCGGTCTTGTGCCGGGCGTGGCCATTGGCGCAGCAGGATCTGCCATCATTTCCGGTGAGTGGAGGATCGAGCGTTTTGGCTCGGACACTCCGATGGAACGGTACCTCGTCGGAGCTGTCCTCATGGGGTTCGGGGCGATGCTGGCCGGAGGTTGCGCCGTGGGCGCCGGACTTTCAGGCGGGTCCGCCCTGTCATTGACAGCCTGGCTTGCCGTTTTCTTCATGTGGGTTGGGGCGATAGGAACGCACAGGTTTTTGATGCGGCTGCCGGTATTGCAGCATTCCTGACTTACTCGAACTCCATCTGTTCGAAAACGCGTCCGGCGTTCTTGGTTGCCAGCTCCTCGAACGCGTCCAGATGGGCATAGGGGGATTGATCGACATAATAGGCTTCGGTCAGATCGCCGCCCGCATCCATATGTTCTTGAATCCTGGTTCGCAGATACAGCAGGTAATCGTGCGTATAGCGGCGCACCTGATCCATATTCGTGGGATGACCGTGCCCGGGTATGACATATGTGGCATTCAAAGCCTCGAACTCGTTGTCCCAGGTTTCCAGCCAATCCGCGGTATAGGTATCCTGAAAGATCGGCAGCATGCGCTCGTGGAATGCCATGTCACCTGCGATGACAAGGCTTTGGTTCGGCAACCAAATCGAGATATCGCCGGGGCTGTGGGCCGGTCCGAGGTATTTGGCCTCGATCCGGAAGTCGCCCATCTCAATCACGTATTCATCATCGAATGTCTCGGTTGGGCCTGCCAGAAACGTGCCCTCTGCCTTGTCCTGATTGTATCGTTTCATGCCCTCCAGAATCTGAGGGCCATATTCCTCGAACTCAGCTGCTGCATCCGAATGGGCGACGATTGGAACCCCGATTTCCGACCAGTAGGCATTGCCAAGCATCGCGTGCCCCTGACCGTTCTCGTTGAAGACAAGCGTGACCGGCTGATCCGTAATCGCCTGAATTTCCTTGTGAAGGGCCTCGGCAAGGACATAGGCGGCACCGCCGTTGACAACGACCACGCCCTCACCTGTTACGATGAAGCTCAGGTTGTTGTTGTGACCAGAGTTTTCGTAGGTCGGCGGAGCGGTTGCGCCAATGGCGGAATAGACGCCAGGGATGAATTCGACCGGCTTGGAATACAGAACGCTTTGCGGATACTGGTCTGCAATATCCTCGCTTGCCCAAGCTGGTGCGACGAAAGCAACCGCAATCACGAATGATCGTATCATGACGCCTCTCCAATGAATCTGTAGGCCGAACCGGTCTTTTCGACGCGGCCAATTCCACCGTTCGGCAAATGGAAGCCGATTATTCTCATTTCCTCTTCGGAAACCTGATCCAGCAGAGAGTAACGCGCAGCTGCGGCGACCTGGGGATCCTGATCCGTTCCACTGTGCCAATCGGGGTGTTCAAAGGCCACGTGCGGATTTCCCAGCGCGTCGCCGACGACCATCACGGACTCATTCCCATTTCGAAGCTCAAAAGCCATGTGACCGGGCGTGTGCCCAAAGCTTGCCCGTGCCGCAATGCCCGGAAGTATCTCTTGCCCATCCTCGAAGAACGCGACCTGATCCTCGATTGCTTCCAATCGTCGCTTGGCACCGGCCGCGAACGCGGTGCGATCTTCGCCTATCGTGTCCACCGTTGAGGGGTTCCACCAGTAATCCCATTCTTTGCGTCCAATGAGGTGCGTCGCATTAGGGAAAAGCAGGTCGTCGAAATCATCCAGAACACCCCAGATATGATCCGGGTGCGCGTGGGTGAAAACCACATGCGTGACACTTTCGGGCGACAAGCCGATTGCTTCAAAAGTTTCCATCAGTTTGCCCGATGTGGGCATGAAGTCCGGCCCCGCTCCAGCATCGAACAGCACGGTGTTTTCATCATCTCGATAAAGCGTGACGTTGCACTCTGGCTCGTACTTGGTCGCGTCCGCTTGAGTGCGGGTCAGGATTTGCTCGACCTCCTCTTTGGGCATGGCTCCGAAAACAACATCAGGTGGCAATAACAGGTGTCCGTCTGACACGGTCGTAATTCGGGCTGAAGGTCCGAGCCGCAGCTCTGCCTGCACGATCCTGGCTTGAGCTCCAAGTGCCGCAAGACACGTGGCATTGAACAGGAAGCTGCGTCGGGACAAAGAAATTCCATTCATACGCAATCATTAAAATGAATATTATTATTTGTAAACGATGGAAGTACCTACAAAGGATCATTCCTAGACGTTGGAAAACCGGCCGGGTCTTCTTTGTAAATGGGCGAAGAACGGTTTTCAGCGGTGGTAAATGGAGACGACACCAAGGTCATGCGCAAAGTGAACGTGCAGCGCAATCCGCGCCATGATGGTTTGCCGAGGAAGAGATGACGTCGGAAAGGTGATTGTTACGTGACCTCGAAACAGGGGAGGGGCCCAGCCGCAGAACGACTGCGATGGCAGAACCAGCTTTCCACCGAAAAATCACGGTTCATCTGCGTCAAAGCGCATTGTTCTCATCCCGCTGTGCTTGTAAGGAAATTGCACGGCCTTAGGGGCTGCGCCGTGCGGGCGTGATGGAATGGTAGACATATCAGACTTAAAATCTGAAGGGCGTATGCCCGTGTGGGTTCGAGTCCCACCGCCCGCACCAAAAAAACGTATAAGCGTTTTTGAGAAAACAAATAAAATATGGCAACTTTCGTGCCCCACATTCTGCGCCACACTTGTTGAGGTATGCTTGCCAATCAGGCGGCCTTTTCTTCGATTAGACTTTCCAGTTCAGCAACCTTCGCCAGATTGACGCCTGTGCCCTAGTGAATCATCAATTTGCGGTCTTTCTTGGTGCACAAGAACGATTGATCCGATTGAAATGGCGTGTAGACCATTCACTAGTGATCCAGGGAGGAACGCATAGGCTCTGAAACTCGATCAGTCTGGAGCCTGGTCTTCGCTTGGCCTACAGTGTTGCTGGGCAACTCTCCAACCGAAAAAGGAGCACCTATGTCCCGACTTTCAGAACGCAGAGACTTTGCCACCGAAATCTGCAAGCAGGCTGGGGTAATGGCCAAAAAGTTCTTTGCAGATCGGGTCAATCTTGTCGTTGATCAAAAAGGCGCTCAGGACTGGGTCAGCGAAGCGGACAGGAGCGTTGAGACTTTCATTCGTCAAAAGATCGCGGAAACTTGGCCCAAAGATGGCGTTTACGGTGAAGAACATGGCGCGGTAGCGGGAGAGAGTGGCTTTGACTGGGTTATTGATCCAATTGATGGAACCACGAATTTCGTGAACGGTATTCCAGCATGGACCATTGTTCTGGCTGGTGTCACCAACGGCCAAACGGAGATTGGCGTGATCCATGATCCAAACGTGGATGAAACATTTGTCGCAACGCGCGGAGAAACAGCGACACTTAACGGATCACCGATACGCGTCGCTTCAGGAGTGCCGTTGCGCGACGGAACTGTGGCCGTAGGATACTCGAACCGGATTGAAAGCCGTCATGTTTTACCCGTGATCGAGGATCTGATCGAGCACGGGGCGATGTTTCACAGAAATGCCAGCGGAGCGCTTTCGTTGGCCTACGTCGCTGCCGGACGCCTTTTGGGTTACGTCGAGGAACACATGAATGCTTGGGATTGTCTGGCTGGGCAATTGCTGGTCGCGGAAGCGGGCGGCGTTGTCGAGGATCAGAACGCCGATGCGATGATCCGAGACGGCGGACGCGTAATCGCAGGCACACCAGATGTGTTCGAGACGTTGCGTGAGATCGCAGAAAACGCTTGGAGCGCTTAACGTCTAGGTAAAAGAGACCCAACCTGATTCAGGTTTGAGCGTCGCTAGATCAGCCTGCCAGAAATGGCCTTGCGAGGGCTGGTCATACTTGCGGTCTATCAAACAATCCGAAAGTGCGCACCAAAGCAATGTGCCTACTGCCCCGTGGGTCGCGATTGCAAGATCCCCGGCATCATGCGTCTGGATTACCTCTGTTACTGCGCGATGAATGCGTCTCTGCGCCTCGACAGCAGTTTCCCAACCGCAATAGCTTGCATCCGGCTGCGCAAAGAAAGCATCGGCCGCGGCCTCGAAATCGTCCCGAGGCAAGTAACCGGTTGCGCTGCGGTCGTTCTCACCAAGACTCAAGTTGCAATTCACGGGTAGCGCTCGTGGTGCAGCAAGAATCTCAGCTGTTTCGCGGGCCTTCCGCTCGCCACTGGTCCAGATCTGCGTCAAGTTGGACAAGACTTCACTGGATGCAAACTCAGTAGCGCGTTTGCGGCCCACAGCATTCAAGCCCCACTCAGTTATCGGGACGGCCGGATCGACAGAGACCTCGGGGTGCGAGATGATAATGAGTTTCGGCATTTAATCCGGCAAAAGAACGGGGCCTTTGTCAGCAAAGCCCATTTTGATTTCGGTGCCGGGATCAAGCGGCGCATCGACGTCATCGTGTACGGCAAAAACCTGACCGAATTCACCGGTCAGCGTATATTCCATCCGAACGCCAACATAGGTCGCCTTGGCCACCGTGGCTGGGATGCCTTGGTCTGAACCGATGACCAGACGTGAGGGTCGCACGGCGATGGTTGCAGGTCCTTCGGACAATCCGCGACGTGGTAGCGTGTGGCGGTAGCCTTCTATTTCTATCGTTGCCGCGTCGCCATTGATTTCGACGATTTGGCACTCCAAAAGATTTGCCTCGCCTATGAAATCGGCAACAAATCGGTCGTTCGGGGCGTCGTAAAGCTGGCGTGGGGTGCCCATTTGGGCGATTGCTGCGTTACGCATGACGACAATCTCATCCGAGACCGCCAATGCCTCCTCCTGATCGTGGGTCACGTAGACAACTGTCAAACCAAGATCTTGCTGGATTGCCCGAATATCCTCTCGCACCTGACGGCGAAGCTTGGCATCGAGGTTGGACAGCGGCTCGTCGAACAGCAGAACCTGCGGCTCAAGAACCAGCGCGCGGGCGACTGCAACACGCTGTTGTTGACCCCCTGACAGTTCAGAGGGAAGACGGCTGTCGAACCCCTGAAGACCAACCAGTTCCAGTCCATTCAGAGCGCGGCTGCGGGCTTCATCCTTTGCAAAACCCGAGAATGTGAGGCCATACATCACGTTTTCCAGCACGCTCATGTGAGGGAAAAGCGCGTATGACTGGAACACCATGGATACGTCACGGTCGGTGGCAGGCAATTTGGTCACGTCCCGATCTCCGATCAGGATCTTGCCCGAGCTTGCCATTTCCAACCCGGCAATCATGCGCAGAGTCGTTGTTTTCCCACAGCCTGACGGGCCAAGCAGTGTGACGAGCTTTCCCGCCTCGACGTTCAGGTTGATGTTGTCGACGGCAACGACATCCTTGCCGAACACTTTCGACACGTTCTCAAAGCGTACCGGGGCGGCCTTGGAACCGATTTTGGTGTCGGTCATGGCGATGTCTCCGTTCCGTGCTGCGTGCGTCGGCCAATCTGGACCCGACCGACGAGAAGTTGCAATAAGCCGACCGCCGCGAGCATCACGAAGATCAGCGTCGTCGAATAGGCAATCGCAAGGCCATAGTCGTTGTTCTCGACCCGACCGATGATGTAGCTGGTCGCCATGTCATATTCTGCACTGACCAGAAAGATGACGGCCGAGATCGCCGTCATGGCGCGCACAAAGCTGTATACAAGCGCGGCAAGTATCGCAGGGCGCAACAGCGGCAGAATGATGTTTCGGAACGTCTGCCACGAGTTTGCACCAAGGGTCAGCGAGGATTCATCAAGGCTGCGGTCAAGCTGCGACATGCTCGCGATCCCCGCACGAACGCCGACCGGCATATTGCGGAAGATGAAGCTGACAACGAGAATGACACCCGTACCCGTGATTTCAATCGGCGGAACGTTGAAGGCCAGGATGTAGCTGACGCCGATCACTGTCCCGGGGATGGCGAAGGACAGCATTGTTCCAAATTCGAAAGCGTTCTTGCCTGCAAAACTTTGTCTTGTCAGCAGATAGGCGGTCACCAGGCCAACGGCGGCAGTCAATGGCGCAGCAATGGCCGCGATGGTTATGGTGGTCCAGAAACTGTCCCAAGCTGCCCCGGTCCAGCGAATACCCTCTTCTTCGAAGCGGACCGAGAATGCAGTGATATAGTGTTTGATCGTCAGCGAGTTATCGACGCCCCACAGCTCGACAACACTGCCGTAAATGATCATCGCGTAGACAACAATTGTGAACAGCGCCCAGCCCAGAGCGACGAGCAGTACCGGAACAGAAAGGCCAGTGGGCATCAGCGGATGAACGCCGGCATCCCCTTTGCCAGTGACGGTTGTATAGCTTTTCTTCCCCAGCCAGACACGCTGCGCGTAAAAGGCGGAAAGAGTGAAGAACAGAAGCACCATGGCCAGAACCGCAGCCCTGCCTTGATCGTACTGAGCGCCGACGATGGCAAAGAATATCTCGGTCGAAAGCACGTCGAAATTCCCGCCCAATACAAGCGGATTTCCGAAATCGGCCATGCTTTCGATGAAGCCCAGAAGAAATGCGTTCGCAAGACCAGGCCGCATCAGGGGCAAGGAAACCGTCTTGAATGTCTGCCATCTGCTGGCGCGGAGCGTTTGCGCCGCTTCTTCCATCGACGGAGAGACACCTTCAACCACACCGATCAGAACAAGAAACGCAATTGGCGTAAACGCGAGTGTCTGCGCGATCAGGATGCCCGGCATTCCGTAAAGCCAGCGTGTCGGTTGCGTGCCGAACAGTTCGGCAAAGAACCGGGTGACGGACCCGGACAGGCCAAAAAGCAGGATCAGCGCCAGGCCGATCACGAATGGCGGGGTGATTATTGGCAGAACGGTCAGAGCGCGCAACGCGCGCTTGTAGCGGAAACCCGAACGCGTCACGACCAACGCGAAACATAGGCCGAGGATCGTTGTGATGAAGCCAACGAGGATGGCAAGGAAAAGTGAGTTCCAGGCCGCACCGCATCGGGCACCATGAAAACACCCCAGGCCCCACAGTCGATCATCGAAAAACTTTGAGAAGAAAACTGCGATGGAATACGCGCCGTCTTCGGTGATGAAGGCAGCGAAAAGCATCTTGGCGATGGGGAAAAAGACAAACGCAGTAACGATTGTAATCACGCCGCCGATGGCGCTTACGACAAAGACGTCACCATTAATGGCACCCCTTGCCGCGATCCCCTGAGTCAGCAGGAACAGAAAGCTCGAGGCGCATATCATCGCGCCATAGCCCATGCCGAACTGACGGTCGCCCAGTTCGCCAAACATCGCCTCCAACCAGTTGAAGTTGAAACCTCTGATGCCAATGCTGAACCCCTGAGCGATCAGCCAGCCAAAGCCAAGCGCCCCTGACAGGATCAGTATGCGGGCGTAAACTGGATCAGATTTGGTGCGCTTCAACACCAGAAGCGGCAGGGCCAGTGCGATCAGGAGCGGCGCGAGCCAAAGTTTTTCGCCCTGCCCGATCAAAAATGCAGCGGGGGCGTAATCCTCATCGAATGGATAGCCGTCCAAAAGCCACTCGAACGACCAAAGGCCGCCGTCGACCATATACCAGGGCAACAGGCAGAATCCGACCCACCCGGCCGTGATCCAGAAGATCAGGACCGGATGGGTCGTTTTTGAAGTCCGGTCAGTCATTTACTGCGGCAGAGTCGAAACCTCTTCGTCCCATTTCTGCAACAGACGCTTCCGTTCGTCCGAGGACCCATACTTTTTGAAGTCATAATCAATCAGCTTGATCTGGCTCATGTCTGGCGCGCTCTCGGAAGTTTTTGCGTTCTTGTTCGACGGTACCTGAAACGCGTTGACCTGAAGAGCAAGATTCTGAGCTTCTGGAGACAGCGCCCAGTCATAGAACTTTTTCGCCTCTTCTACGTTGCGCGCCCCTTCAATAATCGACATCGAGCCGATTTCGTATCCTGTGCCCTCGCATGGCGCGACGACCTTAATCGGGAATCCTGAAACCGCCTGCTTTACAGCATCATGCATGAAGACGATACCAATGGTGTTCTCACCACGACCGGCCGCCTTGATCGGCGCGGACCCGGACTTGGTATATTGGTTGATGTTCGAATGCAGGCCCTTCATGAACTCAAAGCCTTCGTCCTCGCCGAAGATCTGAACCATCGACGCCAGCGTGGTATAGGCCGTACCTGATGAGTTCGGATTCGCCATCTGAACGTGGCCTTTGTATTCGGGCTTCAGCAGGTCTTTCCAACAGGCCGGTTCGGGCAGGTTGTTTGCAGCGATAAGATCGGAATTGTAGCCGTAGCCGAGTGCGCCTGAATAGATGCCGATCGTCTTGTTGCCCGCGCTTTCTGCCTGGGATATCGCCCAATCATGAAGCTGGTCGCGCATCGGCGAAATGTATTCCATCGTCAGGCCCTCTTCGGCGGCCTGCAAATGCGGATCACCCGTACCGCCCCACCAAACGTCCCCTTTCGGATTCGAGCTTTCGGCGCGTATTTGTGCAAAGGTTTCCCCTGACGACTTCCGGGTCATGTTGACGTCGATGCCTGTTGCATCTTCAAAGCTGCGCGCCATCAGTTGGCACCAGTCTTCTTGCGCCGAACAATAAAGTGTCAGCTTGTCGGCCTGTGCCGCCGACAGTGACGCAGCCAGGGCGATCACCGATCCAACCGTTGTGGATATCAATTTCCTCATTTTCTTCCTCCCTTTGAGCTTGATGCGTCCGGGTTTCCCGGTTCTTTCATGCCCTTCCTCATGCAGCCTGTCGAAGTTTCTTTATGACAATTTTGACTTCTGGATTGTCTGTCAGATTGTTCAGCAAATCTGACAGGTCGCTTTCTTGAACCAACTTTGCGGCCTTTGCCGGTGAAAACCAGTGACGCGTACGTTCACCTTTTTCCTTCCAGCGTCGCTTCAGCTTTTCGACGACCATCGGATAAAGGGTGACGCGGCAGCGAACGCTGCTTCGCCCCTCGTATCGTTTATCATAGAAAAAATGACCGATTGGCCGTTTCGATATGGTGCCGACGGCGCCTGCTTCTTCTTGCGCTTCGATTTCAGCAGCTTGCCATGGCTTTTTGCCGGCCATCAGCCATCCCTTCGGGATAACCCACCGGCCGGTATCTCGCGAAGTGACCATAAGAACGCGCAACTTGCCAGTCTTGTCCCAGCGCATCGGAAGCGCCGCAATCTGATCTGCCGTTTCTGTGTCGCTCATGCCGCCTCTCAATGCCACACGATCAAAAACGAACAGGAAGCTGTCTTGTTGGCAAGTTGGCCGGTCAACGCTTTGCCTTGGCTCGTATTCTGAATTTGATCAGCCTGTGCATCTTTGCTTTACGCTTCGAAATACTTGTGTTCGCTCGAATTCTCACAACCTTCCGAGGGTTATGCAACAAAAAATATTGCATTATGACCGAAAGCCCACAAAAGTGGGTTTCGAAACCTAGTTGGGTCGTCGGATGTCCAAAACCAAAACGCGTGGCAAAATGTCTGAAAAGAACCACAGCCGGGTTAAGAAATCCGACCGGCGCCAGCAGATATTGCTGGAACTGAAGCTGCGCCCGCATGTTCGCATCAACGAACTGGCGCAGCGGTTCAACGTCTCCACCGAGACAGTACGCAGAGATTTCGATGCCCTGTCGAATGATGGCTTGATCGCGCGGGCACACGGGGGGGCATCGGCCGCCGCGCAAGGGCACTATCCGGGTTTGGATGAAAGAACAAACGCACAGGTTGAGGAACGCGAACGGATAGGTGCAACAGCGGCAGAACTGATCCAGGGCGGCGAAACGGTCATGATCGATTCCGGCTCGACCACAATCGAAATGGCACGTGCGCTGGCTTATATTGGCACATCTTGCACCGTAATCACCAATTCCATTCCCGTAGCCATGACCCTTGGCCATGGGGCTGCACAAGTGCTGTTATGCCCGGGGGAATACTTGGCAACCGAGTCTGCAACGATCGGAACCGAGACGCTGGAGTTTCTGTCCCGCTTCAACGTCGACAGGTGCATGATCGGTTCCTCGGGGTTTTCGACCGAAGGCCCTTCAGAAACGGTGCGCGGCTTTGCGGCAATAAAGAGAGCAATGCTGTCGCGAGCCGAGAAACGGCACCTTCTTGTTGATTCCGGGAAATTCGGCCGGAAAGGCCTGTCTCAAGTGGGGGGCCTTGACGACCTGGATTCAATAGTCACCGACAAAAAACCGACAGGAGAATTGCATAACGCCATTGAAAGCGCCCGGGTCGACGTTCTCGTCGCCGGGTAGATATGAGATGACTGATTAACGGCGGACAAAAAGCACCGCACTTGACTGGGAGGAAAACATGAAGATCGATATCAAACTATTGCTTGGGGCATCTGCAATCGCGCTCATGTCGATAAGTGGAACGGCGTCGGCGCAGGATTGTCCGCGCGGTGACTTGGACGAGCGTTTTTGTGATGCCGACGGAGATTTGATCGCGGATATCCCCACGGATCCTTCCGAGCAGATAGATCCCGACACTTTGATTTTTGCCTATACGCCGGTTGAAGATCCCGCCGTATACAAAACCGCGTGGTCAGATTTTCTTGACCATTTGAAAGCAGAAACTGGCAAGGACGTCGTCTTTTTTCCAGTCCAGAACAACGCGGCCCAGATCGAGGCGATGCGTTCGGGCCGTTTGCACATTGCAGGTTTCAATACCGGTTCCAACCCACTGGCGGTAAACTGCGCCGGGTTCCGTCCGTTCACGATCATGGCTTCGAAGGACGGAAATTTTGGTTACGAGATGGAGATCATCACCTATCCGGGCTCGGGCATCGAAAAGGTCGAAGACATCAAGGGAAAGCAACTGGCTTTCACATCGCCTACATCCAACTCGGGATTCAAAGCGCCCTCGGCGATCTTGAAAAGCGATTTTGATCTTCTGCCCGAACGCGATTTCGAACCTGTCTACTCGGGCAAGCACGACAACTCGATCCTGGGTGTAGCCAACAAGGATTACCTAGCGGCTTCGATCGCGAATTCGGTAAAATCCCGGATGATCTCGCGCGATGTGATCAAGGAAGATGATGTCGTTACGATCTACAAGTCGCAGACTTTCCCGACCACTGGGTTTGGCACCGTCTACAACCTGACACCCGAGCTGCAGGAAAAGATCCGCAATGCCTTCTTCAATTTCGATTGGGAGGGGACGACACTTGAAGCTGAGTTCTCAAAATCAAACGAAGGCCAATTCCTCGAGATGACTTATCAGGAATTCTGGGACGTCATTCGTAAAATTGACGCAGCAAATGGCGTTTCCTACGCCTGCCAATAACCTTTCACTAATCCGGCGGGCCTGAAAGGGCCCGCTGTTCACCCTAATCTGGGGCATTTCATGCTGCGTCTTCAAAAGCTGACGAAAACATACAAGACCGGAGATCAGGCGCTGAAGGCGATTGATCTTGACGTTCCAAAAGGACAGGTTCTTGCATTGATCGGGCCTTCGGGCGCGGGCAAATCGACCATGATCCGCTGTGTCAACCGGTTGGTTGAACCGACAAGCGGCGGTGTCCTTCTGGATGACGTTGACGTGACCAAACTCGGCTCGGGAGCGTTGCGGAAAGCACGCCGCGAAATGGGTATGATCTTTCAGGAATATGCTTTGGTCGAACGCCTCACGGTGATGGAAAACGTATTGTCCGGCAGGCTGGGATACGTGGGATTCTGGCGCAGTTTCCTGCGGCGGTATCCGCAGTCGGATGTGGATGAGGCCTTTCGCCTGCTTGATCGGGTCGGGTTGTTACACATGGCTGACAAGCGGGCAGATGAGCTATCTGGTGGTCAACGCCAAAGGGTCGGCATTTGTCGAGCATTGATTCAAAACCCGAAACTGTTGCTGGTTGATGAGCCAACTGCGTCGCTGGACCCAAAGACCAGCCGTCAGATAATGCGGCTAATCACCGAGTTATGTCAGGAACGCGGATTGGCAGCCATTATCAATATCCATGATGTGGCGCTCGCTCAGATGTTTGTTCCGCGCGTCGTGGGGCTCCGATTTGGCGAAATTGTGTATGATGGGCTTCCCACCGGCCTTACTCCTGAGAAGCTGACCGAGATCTATGGGGAAGAGGATTGGGAAGCAACCATCGAAAATGTGGACGAAGATGAAGATGTCGAGGCCGCAGAATGAGCCATCGAGAACTGGACGACATGCTGGGAAAAGGCTGGCGTAAGCCTGCCTTTGTCAAGAACCCAGTGCTCCGCTGGGCATTGCTCTTTGGATTTTTCGCCTACCTGATCGCAGCCTTTTTGACCATCGAAGTCGATTGGGGTCGTGTCTATGAAGGGCTGGATCGCGGCTGGGCGTTTGTGCTTGCATTCACCAGCCCAGACTTCATTTCACGGTGGTCAGATATTTGGAGCGGCCTTCTGGAAAGTATCGTGATGACCGTGGCCGCGTCTGTCGTGGGTATCCTGATATCGATCCCGATTGGGCTGGGGGCTGCACGCAACATCGCGCCATTGCCAGTCTATGTGATTTGCCGAGGCATTGTTGCGATAAGCCGGGCATTGCAAGAGATCATCGTTGCTATATTGCTTGTGGCGATCTTCGGCTTTGGTCCGCTCGCCGGATTTCTGACGCTTTCCTTCGCCACCATCGGGTTTCTTTCGAAACTTCTGGCCGAAGATATCGAAGCCATGGACAAGGTTCAGGCCGAGGCGATCAAGGCCTCTGGAGCGCGTTGGCCACAATGGATCAACTATGGAGTTCAGCCGCAAGTGATGCCGCGACTTGTGGGCCTTTCCATGTATCGGATCGACATCAACTTCCGGGAAAGCGCGATCCTCGGGCTTGTGGGGGCTGGCGGAATTGGTGCGACTTTGAACACCGCATTCGACCGCTATGAATACGACACCGCGGCGGCCATTCTCATTCTGATCATCGGCATCGTGATGGCTCTGGAATACCTTTCGGGAATTATTCGAGCGAGGGTTCAGTAATGCCGATACTTGAACGCGACGATGCGCAAATCTGGCGTCGCCGGACAACAGGTCAGAGCTTGGTTCGTTGGTTCGGCTGGCTGTTGGGCGTGGCGATCTTTGTTTACTGCTGGCAGTTGATCTCGGCATCGACCACTTGGTTTTTCGTCTGGGACGCGCCCCGCATCGCCAATGATATCTGGACCCGGGCAACGCCTCCCAAATGGGAGTACATCACCCAACTGGGCCGCCCGATTTGGGACACTCTGAACATTGCCACCTTGGGAACAATCATCGCCCTATGCATGGCAGTGCCCGTCGCCTTTTTGGCGGCCCGCAACACCACGCCATCGGCTTTGTTCATACGGCCGATTGCCCTGTTGGTCATTGTCTCGACTCGCTCTATCAACTCGTTGATCTGGGCGCTTCTTCTGATCGCGATTATTGGTCCCGGAGTGTTCGCCGGTGTCATAGCAATCGCCATTCGTTCAATAGGGTTTTGCGCAAAGCTTCTTTACGAAGCGATTGAGGAGATTGATCACACGCAGGTCGAAGCAATAACGGCAACCGGTGCTTCACGCTGGCAGGTCATGGCTTATGGGATCGTACCGCAAATCCTGCCCGCGTTTGCAGGCATTGCCGTTTTTCGATGGGATATCAACATCCGCGAATCCACGGTGCTCGGGCTGGTTGGTGCTGGTGGCATTGGGTTGCAATTGTCGGCTTCGCTCAACGTTCTGGCTTGGCCACAAGTCAGCCTGATCCTGATTGTCATTCTCGTCGCGGTTATGATCAGCGAATGGGTTTCGGCGAAAGTACGAGGGGCCATCATTTGACCGGTTTCTCTGTGCAAGATGCTTTTGACGCCTACGAAGCTGTGCGACATCGCCTGCCGCAAACCAGATCTACTGAATTGAGCTATCGCCAGGCGGACACGCTGGAGGACATAGCTCATGAGTTTGACGTGTTCCTCCTCGATGCTTTCGGGGTTCTCAATATTGGTGATACGGCGATCCCCGATACGCCAGATCGGGTCAGGTCGCTGACAGCCGCCGGCAAACGTGTTCTGGTCGTGTCGAATGCCGCCGGGTTTCCCCACGCAACTCTTATGGAGAAGTACAATGGGCTTGGTTACGATTTTGCACCTCAAGACGTGATCACCAGCCGGGCCACGTTGTTGTCTGAACTGAACGGCCAAAGTGATTTGCATTGGGGATTGATGGCGGCCCCCAGTGCCGGCCTTCGCGATCTGGAGGGGCTGAAACTGTCCTATCTGGAGGATGACCCGAAGCCCTACGAAACCGTCGACGGGTTCTTGTTGATCGGGTCAGCGGTTTGGAATGAAGCGCGACAAGCCATGTTGGAGGCCACTTTGCAAGAGCGTCCCCGCCCGGTATTGGTCGGCAACCCTGACATTGTCGCTCCGCGCGAGTACGGTTTTTCCAAGGAACCCGGTCTTTACGCGCACCGGCTGGCAGACCGGACAGGCGTCGCCCCTCAGTTCTTTGGAAAGCCTTTCGCCAATATCTATGATCTTGCTTTCCAATGTCTCGGGCACATCGACAAGTCTCGGGTTCTGATGGTGGGCGACAGCCTGCACACCGACATACTGGGCGCACGAGAAGCAGGCATAGCTTCCGCCCTCATCTCGGGATACGGTTTCTTCGCAGGGCATGATGTTGAAGCAGCGATCATAAAGGCAGGGATAGTCCCAAACTTTGTCGTAAGCCGGCCTTGATTCTAAGGCGTCACCCTTAGATGCGTTTTCCTGTTAACGCTTACTCGTATGTCGGCTGACACCGCGTGGCATACATGCCGACCATATACATGCAGTGCCACGTGTGAGCGGCGGCTTTGGAAAACTCCTCCGCAACCACAGAACTCTGAACTCATGTCTGGATAGGACTGTTATCACACATTCCAACAAACTGACGTATCGGCCGCTTTGACCGCAGTTCGCAGCATATCTCAATCAGGTTCACGGCCTCAGTCCACAGCGGGTTTCAGAAACCGTGTACTTTTTCCACTAGCTTTTTATGGGTTCTTTCGGGACCGTTCACAAGTCGCCGTCTATCTCATCGAATCAAGTCCCCGAACCGGCGTACTGCGCGACGCTGTCAGGATCGTGAGGCAAAGTGCCAGGAGTAAGGGGTGACGTTGATCCAGCTGCGAGTAGAAATCCGGAATCTCCCACCATGGATTGCGGTCAAGGGTGTTGAAACCTGTTCGACATGTCCAAGCATATGGCGGGCCTTGTCACATATGAACGGTACCGCGTTGTAATCCAATGGTTTCGCCCGCCGAAGCACCTTGCGCCTCCTATACAGGGTTTTGTCTGCGGTTTCGTGTTGGGCGCGCCAGATCGGCTTAAGCCCGTCGTGAACGTCACACCCGGTCGGGGTGCGGATGAGGCGGTTTCCAATCTTGGGTATGATGTGAATCCTTAGTGTAGAGAACCAGCGACCGCGCGCACCGTCGCCGCGCAGCCGTTTCTTGAACCGATCAAACGCGATGAGCGCCATGTCCTCAAATGTCGGGTCGTTCGGGTTGTTTTCTGCATCAAGACGCCGGAGCTCAAGTTCCGCAATCGGATCTTCGTCGCGTTCCGTATTAGAGGGCCATTTTTTCGTTCTGTGCGCGCATCAAACAGGGACATATCAGGGAAAGATCCAATCCCCCATCCTGGCGCTTGCCGTTGTCTTAGAACCGATAGAACCAGCGACTGCCGTTCTGCGACTTCTTGAGAAAGAGCCCGCCACCGTATTGAACAACGATACAAAGCGCGGCACTTATTACCTGCGCTGCTGATAGTCGGTTTACGTCTCTTGCTTTAACTGCCCCACACTTGCGGCGCGGTGCTTTCCCAAATTTTGTTGCAGTGTCCTGCAGGTGACGGACTAATTTAATAATAATATTAATGTTTTAGGGTCTATATGCAGCATGTTGTACAAGCCGCATCGTGCTCACCGCCCGTACCAAAAAGAATAAGAAAAATGCCGTGACTTATGTGTGCGTGGCAGAACGCACGGGAGCTGCAAAGCCCCCCATAAAACTCTGCCGTGCAACTATGCTTAAACCGGAAACCCCAATTGTCGGATCAGTTTCCAAATGTCCCTGTTCGCGGCTGACAGCTGATCAACGACTGCTTCGATCTGGAGCAGCGCGTTGTCGTCCACGGTATCTTCGCGGCCCAGTTTTATGTCGGTTTTGCGGTCAGCGATCCGCATAAGGATCGTTTTCGGGTTTCCGCTTTCAGGGTCGAAGGAATAGATGCAATGGTTGTACTTGTTGCGGATGCCAGAAAGCTTGGCCAGCCTTTGCGTATGTTCAAGGATCGGATCTCGGAGCTGGGCAGGGCGCCCTTCCATTTTTGCAAGTCTTTCAACCAGATCTATTCGCGCGCGGGTGGTGTTCAAAGTCAGAAAGATGATTACGGCCACGTCCTTGGACGTTCCAGTCAGGCCAGCGATCAGATGGATCAGCAGGCTCTCGGTGTTCGTCCACATGTAGTTCAGCCTGCCGACCAAAAGGATCAGGCGGTCGAACCGAGCTTCAAAGGGATCAGTCAAGGGCGGTCTGCTGCGCCTCATGAGGCGCAACCTCGAAATAGAAATGAGCAGCCGCCGTCCGGTTGCTGACGCCAATCTTTCCGACAACGTTATGCATGTGCAGCTTGACCGTGTGTTCCGTGATGCCCAACTTGGCCGCAATCAATTTGTTGCTTTTGCCTTCTGAGACCAGTTGCAAAACCTGTTTTTCGCGGCGTGTCAGCTTGGAGTACTGTGCGTGCCGATCCGCGCCGTTGGATGTAATTGTCTCCCGTTGCCGTGGTCTCTCGGGCGCGCGCTGACAGGGGGTTGAAACACAGTCAGCCAGAAAGCTGGGAAGATAAAGTTCCTCGTGCATCAGCAGTCTGAGGATGGCGCGCCACGCGTCCGGTGCCACGTTCATCGGTAGAAAGCCAACATCTCCAAACTGCGCGCGGTTCCAGCCTTCGAACAGGTGCCGGGCCGATTCCTCTTTGCGATAGGCGAAGGCAAGACAGCCGGAACCTGCACTTTTGGTGTATGCATCTGGGCGCGCCAACAGGTCTTCGATCAACATCTGATCCACGACGACGATCTTGCCGCTGTCCGGAACACTTGCACGCATCGCCTCGAGTGTTTCGAAGCGAAAAGCGCGGACACCAAACTCGGTTTGAACGCTTCTTAGGGTTTGATTTGAATAGAATAGTTCTTTCCCGAGGAAGACAATTGAAAAATCTTCTGAATAAAAACTCTGATTGCCAGATTCATTGTTCAAAGACTCACTCATTATATTCCCTCACAAAACGGGGTTAACCGGAAATGGCTTTATCGAAATGGAATTACCGGTGTAAAAGTAGTTAACTAATCAAAGAATTACGTGAGGTTTATTGTAGCTGAAAACGTGATTTTCTACAACCAGACGGTATAGTTCAAGTGCCCGAGATATAGAACTATTGTTTAGGTTTTTCGGCTTGTCATTGTGTAACTGGCGGAAACAATTGCATTATTTTTTGTTGTTTTTCTTGTTTAGAACTTTTTGATCCAGCCCGACGAAAGTTCCGCAATGCTCTCAAAATAAACATAAAAAACAATAGTTTATCCTCATAAGAACTTTCGGTTAGCTAGTCGCAAGCGTGCGTCGCTGCAAACATGGTCAGGCTTTAATTGTGAAAGCGTCTGTCCCTGCCGCGCCCGTTCCTTGCGTATTTCAGCATCGATTGTGAACGGCCGCGAATTCGGCTTAGCCGGGAAAGGAGGTGGCCTCAGGAAAACGATCGTGGACCGCATTCAGCGTGCTTGAACGCTGTGCGGGTATTTCAGTTTCAATCACGCCCGTTGCCGCTTTGTAGATGAATGGCGGTCAGGCGTTCCAGTAATGGGAATTTGTTATGAGACGCAATGTTAATAATACAAACGTAACGACCGTTGACGAAATCGTTGTCGAAAACCTCGAAGCTCCGGTGGATGTCGAAATTCAGGTTGATGAGGCCCTTGTCGAAGCCGACGTGACTGCGCAGCAACAGCAGCAGGACCAAAATGTAGAAAACGCCAACGAGCAAGGCCAGGATCAGGGTCAGGACCAGGGTCAGGATCAAGACCAGGGTCAGGATCAGGACCAGGGTCAGGATCAGGACCAGGGTCAGGATCAGGACCAGACGCTTAATGCCGGCGACAACACCAACGACAACTCCAACAGCAACTCAATCAACATCGATTTCGGCGGCGGTGAGTGGATTCCGCGCGACGATGATCAGGTTGATCTGGACCTCGGCGACTCGGCGACAGTGGGTGACGTGATCACTGCTGGTCGCGATCTGACCTATGATCCAGGCGATGACATGAATCTGGATGTCTCGATGGATGGTGCCGGAACAGCGATGTCATCCGTGAACAGCCAGGTGGCCAGTCTGAGTGATGATGACACGTTGGACTCACCAAGCGTATCCAACAATGCCGACTTCTACCAGAACGGTGATGCCAATGGTGGTACTGCTACTGCGGCTGAAGGTATCAGCTCGGATGCCGGCGGTGGAAAATCGGGCGACGGTGGAACCAGTTACGGCGGCGCGGCCGATTCATCGACGCTGGGCAGCCACGCGTGGGCTGACGGCGGCGATACCGGCAGTGCCGATGCCGATTCCAGCGGCGGCCGGGGCGGATCGACCGGTGACGCAAGCAATGCCAGCAACGGTGTTGGTATGGCGGGCGCAGGATCCGACGGTGACAGTGCCGGCGGAGATGGCGGTGCCGCGGATGGTTCCGCGTCATCTGACAACGATGGCAGCACAAGTGCCGATGGCAGCGGAACCGGCGGAGCCGGCGGCAGCGCGGATTCGTTTGGTCTGGGCCTGGGCCTGGGTCTGTCCGGTTCGAATGCATCCGGTAACGCAAACGGCGGCGACAGCGACTCTGACTCGACGGGAACGGGTACTGGAACGGCAGATAACGCCGCGGACGCGTCCGGCGCAGACGGTGGCGACGGTAATGCTGCGGCAGATGGTTCGGCTTCGAACACCAGCGACAGCAACACCGATGCAAATGATGCCACTGCGGGTGACAACACTGCGGATGGCTCTGCTGACAGCGGCGCGGACAGTTCGGCTGACGGCTCTGGCGGAACCGGAACCGGTGGTGACGGATCCGGCGGTGACGGCTCTGGCGGTGACGGCACCGGTGGCGACGGCACCGGCGGCGACGGCGAAGGTGGATTCGGCGCGATGGTCGAAGCTGCAATCATGGCTCTTCAGGAAGAGTTGGGCATGATTGACGCCGAAGCAGGCGAAGGCGGCGACGGAACCGGCGGTGACGGCACCGGTGGCGACGGCACGGCCGGCGACGGTTCGGGTGGCGACGGCTCGGGCGGCGACGGTTCCGGTGGGACCGCTGACGCGGATTCCGATGCTCAGGGTGTTGGCGATCAGTCGGCAAGCGGGCCGGACATCGACCAGAGCCCAGGCGACGTGAACGGTGCGGCCAGCAACTCGCAGGACACCGACGGCAGCGGCGGTGACGGCGGGTCGAACGCAGCAGATGGCGCAGCGGATGCGGCCGGTACCGGAACATCGGCTGCCGACGGCGACGGCGGCGCGGGCGGCAGCACGACGCCGACATCATCGTCTACCGGCAACGGAGCCGGGTCTGCCGACGCGGCCAATACCGCGGGTGGCGGCGGAGCTGCCGACATCTTCGGAGATGCCGACACAAACGGTGCGGCTGACAGCCTGGCCGAAGCAATTGCCGGATACGGTGGCGAAGGCAGTTCCGACAATGATGCCACATCGACTGGCTCTGGCGATGCAACTGGTGCGGCCGACTCGGGCAACGGTGGTGCCGGTGGCGCATCCGCCGCGGACGGCGGAACCAGCGGAGCTTCGATGGGCACTGCAACGTCAGGCGATACCATGGGTGGCATGATCACCGGTGGTAACGGTGGCGGCGCCTATTCAGGTGACGGTGGTGCCGGCGGCAATGGAGGTGCCTGGGGCGCGAACAATGGTGGCGATGGTATCGTAACCGGCGAGTCCTATGCATCGGCTGCGGCTGTCGTTGATACGTCTGCGTTCAACCAGTCGATCATCATGGGCGCCAACGTTCTGGGCAACACGGTCGATACGACCATGGTGGGTGGTTCGATGACCATGTCCCACGCCAGCGACGACACGGACGTTTAAGTCAAAAGGCGGGGCTCGCATTTTCGGGCCTTGCTACCTTTCAAAAATGCCGGGGCCGCAAAACGCGGCCCCGGCCCAACTGAACCCAAAGCGGTAATTACGAGCCGCCGCGGGCAAAAAGGATAACCGACATGGCACTTGACGGTATTACGGAAACGATAGCGCATTTTGTTGGAACTTTTGAGCTTACGATAGAACAAGCCCGCCTGAGGGATCAGTACGAAGAATTCAGCGCCCTGAGGCGTAAAGCCGAAATAGACGGGCTTGACGAGCCTACCTCGATCAACATCAAAGCTGATCTGGATGTCCCGGCGGGCGAATACAAAGCCCTGCCATTCAATTTTCTTCCCTCTCAACCAGAACTTCCGTTGCCGAAGGCTCCTGTCGGGCCGGTGCATGAGTCGGTCATCATCCTCAATGGTGACAGCGCGGAATCCACGCGATTTGTTCCAGACAGCGTATCCGGCCCGTCTTCTGCACCGGAACTGATTATTCTGCGACCGGATACGGTGCCGCTGGGTTCGGCAATGACGTTCACCGTGCAAAAGGTGGTCATGCGCGACAACGACACGGTGGGGGAAGGGGACTTTCGCGATACCGAGACGCTGATCGCCCAGGGCGAAGAGATGCTGGACATGGCGCTGTCGCTTCATGCCATGGCAGCCCCTTCGCTTTCGCTCGCGGATTACAAGTCGACCGAAATGCTCGAGGCGCTGGCCGACCAGATGTTGGCCCCGGCAAACGCGAATATCGACGGGGTCACGGTACATCAGTTTCATGGCAATGATGCGTTGGGGGTGATCGTAAACGGCAAGTACGTTGACGAAGCACCGGTATGGACAGACATCCTGCCTGCGTTCCATCAGCCGGATGAAGCCGGAGAGGATGAGGCAGAGGCCATGCTTCCGGCCGAGTGGGATCAGTCGAAAGATCCTGACTTTGACGACGGACACCTGGTCGTGACCGGAGGGAACCTTGCGATCAATGCTGTCTCGGCATCTGTAGGTTGGGTTGATGCCCCCTATATCGCCGTCGGAGGGCAGGCGATCAGCCTGACCGCCATCAGCCAGGTCGCGCTTGTGTCAGATTGGGATGTGGGGGCGCCGGGAACGGGCAGCGGCACAAATGTGATCCAGTCCTCGAAGATCGAAGTCGAAGGCCGAGATGCCCCCTGGCTGGACAACGGCGCCGGAACAAGCGGACAGCCTGACTTCATCGTTGTGGATTGGGTCCGCGGTGATCTGGTTGTGGGAAACTTCGTCAAACAGGTTATCGACGCCACGGATATCGACAACATACAGACCGAGATTTCGGCCGCATCGACCTTGTATGCGCTGGGCGACAACGAAATGTTCAATGTCACCGACATCGTGCAGCTGGGCAGTTTTTACGACCTGATCATGATCGACGGGAATATGATTTCCGTGGACATGTTGTACCAGACCAACGCCCTGATGGATGACGATATCATCAGCGGCGGTATGCCTGGCGCAATGGCCGGAGATGATGAAAACGTGATCATGAATGACGCGTCGGTCAAAACGGTAGGCGCAGATACACATCAGGATTTGCAGCAGAACCTGTCCGACGCCATGGCGCTTGATCAAACGGATGTGGATGCGTTGGAGAATGCGCTGCTCAACGATCCCTTGTTTGCAGGGATGGAGCAGTTGCGCGTGCTCAAGATCGACGGAGACTTGTTGCAGGTGAACATCGTTGAACAGGTCACCATGATGCTGGATCAGGATCAAATTGACCTGTCCGGTCCCAGTGCCGCCGATACTGATGTCGTCGCAGGCAGCAACGCCCTGTTGAACTCCGTCAATCTGACCAAAATGGGCGTGGATTCGACGGTAATGGCCGCTGACGGATCTTATTCTGACCTGCTGCTTCATCAGGCCAGCCTGATTGACGTGCCGGACAACCAGGAAATCACAGATATGACCAACGAGGCGATCGCCGCAATCATGGCGGACATGTCTGTGCCGCAACCGGATGCGGCCCAGGCACTGGACGCACAATCCACTGACACAACGACACCAGATGACGGCCTGCAATCCATGCTGGCCTGACCCCCCAAGTTTTTATCGAGTGACCAGAAGGTTTGTATATGTCGATTGTTTTTTCGTCGCGCCGTCCACTCTTATCCAGTCCACTGGACAGGCAGGGCGGTTTGGGCCCGAAGCGCCAGCGCGCAGACGGTGGGGCAGATCCAGCGACACAACGGGTCAAAGCCCGTTTGCACCTGACGCAGGAGATGCGCGTGTCTGAGTCAGATCCAGATTCGACGGTTGAAACCAAAGCGCCACAGCAATCCGAAGACCAAAAACACTCACGCGAACAACGGCGCGCTGACCCTCCCCATCAGCGTGCGCAGCCGCAACCCGCGCAAGATGAAGACCCGGCGGGTGGCGGCAATGGGGTGGCCGATGCCGACGGCCCGGATCCGGCATCCGCCGGGGACTCGACTGCGCGCAAGACCCCCTCTGCACGCGCATCCGGTGAGAACGGCATAGGCACCACGATCGAGGCCAAGGCAAACCAGCCACTGTTGCAAACGAATTCCGGCGGCGGTGATGGGAACGGGCCACCCCAAACCTTCCACAAGCGCACCCCGCCCGAAGATTTCCAGCGCACGTTGCGCGTTTCGATGCGGGCGATCCGGCGCAATCTTGCGTTTGTTCTGGTCCTGACCTGCGCCACGAACATCCTGATCCTGGCGATCCCGATCTATCTGTTCCAGATCAGTGACCGTGTTCTGACCAGCCGGTCGCTGGACACGCTGATCATGCTGACGGCCATCGTTGCAGGGGCGGTGATCTTCCAGTCTGCTTTTGATGCGGTGCGGCGGTTCATGCTCATGCGGACCGGGGTCGAAGTGGCGGCCCGGCTGGGCGCACCGGTTCTGAGCGCGGCGGCGCATGCGTCGCTGCACGGAAACGGGCGCGAGTATCAGACATTGGGCGATCTGCAACAGCTTCGTGGTTTTCTGGTCTCGGGCACGCTGCTTTCATTTCTGGACGTGCCGTTTGCACCGCTGTTCATTCTGATGATTTTCCTCGTGCATCCGCAACTGGGCATGATCGTGGTGGTTACTGCGTTGATTCTTATGACGATTGCACTGATCAACCAGAAAACGACTGCCAAGCCGTTTGCCGAGGCCAACAAGGCACAGTCCATGGCGAACCTGCATCTGGATTCGATGTCTCGCAACAGTCAGATTATTAATGCTCTGGCAATGATCCCCGAGGCCGTGCGGATCTGGGGGCGGGATACTGCCCAATCCCTGACCTGGCAGGTGCGGGCGCAGGACCGCAACGTGATCTTCGCTGCAATCTCGCGCGCCGTTCGCCTTTTGACGCAGATCGGAATTCTAGGTTGGGGCGCGTTTCTGGCGCTGCAAGGAGAGATCACGGGCGGTATGGTGATTGCGGCCTCGATCATCGCCGGGCGTGCCTTTGCGCCAATCGAAGGTTCGATTGAAGGATGGAACAGCTATCTGCTGACGCGCGGAGCTTATGGCCGGATCAAGGCGCTGCTGTCGACCTCGGCCCTACAATACGAAAAACTGCGCTTGCCACGGCCCGAAGGTCGTCTGGATGTCGAACGTCTGCTTTATGTACCGGGCGGAACCAAACGCGTGGTTCTGAACGGCATCACGTTCTCGCTGGTTCCCGGTGAAACTTTGGCCATCATCGGCAATTCCGGTGCCGGGAAAACCACGCTTGGGAAAACTCTGGTGGGATCCATTCTGCCCACATCGGGCAGCGTCAGGCTTGACCTGATGGACATCCGAAACTGGGACCCGCGCCAGTTTGGCGAAAGCATCGGCTACCTGCCGCAGGATGTTCAGCTGTTCCCGGGCACGATCAAGGACAATATCGGCCGGATGCGGGCGGATGCCACTGACGAACAGATCCACGATGCCGCCGTTCTAGCCGATGTTCATAACATGATTGCAACGTTGCCGCAGGGATATGAAACCGTGGTGGCCGCTGATGGTTCGCCTTTGTCCGGTGGTCAGAAGCAGCGTATCGCACTGGCACGGGCGTTCTTCGGCAACCCCAGGATGGTTGTGCTGGATGAACCGAATTCAAATCTCGACGTCGCGGGCGACAAGGCGCTGGCATGTGCGATCGAACAGGCGCGGCAAAGCAAGATCACCGTGGTCGTCATTACGCAGAAGCCGACGTTGTTGAATGTTGTCGACAAGATCATGCTGCTGACGGACGGGCGTGTGGCCCTGTTCGGTCAGCGTGATCAGGTTCTTCAGCAGATCAACGGGCCGCGCAAGCAGACTGGAATTGAAGGCCAGCAGGGGGGCTGACCATGAATGACCTCGTACCTGTGAACAACTCAGCCAATGAACCAGAAGTCTGGTATGCCGAGGTTCCGCGCTCGATCAACAGGTTAATAGTGATCGGGGTGGTCTTGCTTGTCGTGTGCTTCGGCGGTTTCGGGGTCTGGTCCTTCAGTGCCCCACTGGCCGCAGCGGTCATCGCGCAAGGCAGCTTTGTGGCCACGGGCCGCAACAAGATTGTCCAACATCTTGAAGGCGGCATCATCGAAGACATCAAGGTTGTGGAAGGTCAGGCGGTTCAGGCAGGTCAGGTGTTGATGACCCTGGACCAGACCTCGGCCCAGGCCAATGAGCGTGAATTGCATATTCGCAAGCTGCGCCTTCAGGCCATGACCGAGCGGTTGCTGGCCGAGTACGGGGAACGCGACCGCCTCGTGTTTTCGCAGGCGCTTGTCGAAGCATCCGAAGATCCTGAAATAATGGCCATTCTGGATGGTCAAAAGCTCAGCTTTGATGTGTCGCGCAAGACGCTGCTGAATGACTTGGCTTTGCTGGAGCGCAATATGGAAGCGCTGAAAATCCGATCCAGCGGATTTGAGGCGCAACTGGACAGCATGGCCCGGCGCGCCGAGATATTGCAGGAGGAATTTGAGGCCAAAAGCCAACTGTTCGAAAAGGGCCTTGTCCGCAAAGGGGAGTTGAACACGATCCGTCGTGTGCAGGCCGAAGCCGAAGGTCAGCAGGCCCGGTTGCAGGCGGAAGCCGCTGAAATCAACCAGATGCTGCTGAAATATGACGAACAGATCGCGCGTACGCGGTCCGCCTATCGTGAGGCCGCACTGGATGAACTGGGCGTGATCGAAGCCGATCTGGAAAGCGTGCGTGAAAAATCCCGACAGGCGCGCAGCGTTCTTGACCGAGCCGTTGTACGCGCGCCGGTAACCGGAACGGTGGTGCGATTGCATTATCACACGCCGGGCGGTGTGATTGAGACCGGGGAACCGATAGCCGAGATCCTGCCCGCAGATGCGCCCCTGATCATCGAGGCACAGATTCCGCGTACCGAGATTGACAGTGTCGTCACGGGGCAGACCGCCACAGTCCGCCTGATCGCGTTGAACCAACGCACGACGCCTGTTTTGTATGGCGAGGTTTTCTATATCTCGGCCGATGCGCTGCTTGAGGATTCGACCGGTGTTCCGCAGGAAGTCTATCTGGCACGAGTCTCACTGACCCCGGATGAGTTGCAGCGCGTGCGCGGCTTTGTTCCAACGCCGGGGATGCCCGCTGAAATCATGATCCAGACCGAGGAGCGCACCTTTGCGGCCTATATCGCCAAACCGGTATCAGACAGCATGTCGCGCGCGTTTCGCGAGCAGTAACACGCGCGTTTCCTTCCATGTCTACACCTTCCAAAATTCGCATGTTAACCTCTGCGCGGTGACGCAAAGGAGAACTCACATGCCGGTGACTGTGAAAGAGATGATGGAGGCGGCCAACGCGGTGGTCGAGCGTATCGATGCGGCCAAGGCAAAGGCGATGACCGAACAGGGCGCGCTACTGTTGGACATTCGCGATGCGAATGAGCTGGAACAGACGGGCCGCGCCGTCGGAGCGCATCATATACCCCGCGGCATGCTGGAGTTTCGGGCAGATGATGCATTGCAATCACATGACCCTGAACTGCGCAAGGATCGCCCCATCGTGTTGTACTGCGCATCAGGCGGGCGCGCGGCTTTGGCCGGAAAACTCCTGAAGGATATGGGATACCAGAGGGTGTACAATTTTGGTGGATTGACGGACTGGGTGAATGGGGGCGGTGAAATCGCCAAATCCTAGCTTCGGAACCGTCTGAAACTGACACAAATCAAAGTACAACACATTCGAATCGTGAAATATTTGGCCGGAAGCCATAAAAAGGAAAGCCCGGCCATGTTTCGCCTTGCCGCTATGCTGTATTCACTTATTGCAACTGCTCTGTCTGGTTCGGCCGTAATCGCCGTGCTGTCGGCCGGAATGGTGTCCGTCAGCGCAATTGTGGGCGCCGCGGCCGCGGGGGCCGTAATCGCAGCTCCGGCATCCTGGATGGTGGCCAGGCGGTTGTATCAAGGCGCTTGATCAGGCGTTCAGGAAGGTCCTGACGGCAGCTTCGAACTCGCGCGGTTTTTCGGCGTGCAGCCAGTGCCCGGCGCCGGGGATCTTGGCAAATCGCGCGCCGGGGAACAGTGCGCGGATTTTGGCCCGATGTTCCGGCAAGACGTAATCTGACTCGGCCCCCGACAGGAACAGCGCGGGGCCTTGCCACTGGGCGTCCAACTCGGGAAAGCCCATGATATTTGGCATCTGGTCCGCCAACACGTCCAGGTTCAGCAGCCAACGCTTTCCCTTGATGTCTAGCGACTGGGTGAAGAAGCTCTGCAATGCTTTTTCAACGCCTTGCTCGGCCAATTGCTGTTCGGCATCCGAGCGGCGTGCAATGCGCGAGAAGTCCACGGCACGCATGGCCTCGATGAATTGAATTTGGCTGTGCGTGTATTTCACCGGCGCAATATCTGCGACTACCAGTTTGTTCACCAGCGCGCCGTGTTGCAGCGCAAGTGTCATCGCGGCCTTACCGCCCATTGAATGCCCAAGTACGTCTGCCGTCCCGCCGATCCGTTCGATGACCTCGGCGATATCCTGCGCCAGATGGGGATAGTCATGACAAGCGTCCCACGTGCTGTAGGCGTGGTTACGCATATCGACGGCCACAACCTGCCGCTGGTCTGATAGCCGTCTGGCAATCACGCCCCAGTTTCGGGCCGATCCATACAGGCCGTGGGCAATGACAAGGGGCGGTCGGGCGGTCGGTTCGCCATGTATGATGGTGTTCAGCATGTACCGCGTGATACAAGTCACCGCCGGAAACGACCAGCCCCATTGTAGGTCATAGACGCTGCCGCTAGATTGCCTCCGCAGGAGGCCACCAATGCCGCAGGACCCAGACATTCAGACCCGGATCGCCGAAACGGTTGTGTTGCTGCGCGCAAAGCTCGGGGTGCGCGACAAGACGCTCGAGGCATCAATCCGCAAGGCCAAGCGCCGACTGCCGCGGCGCGTCTACAAGCAGGCCTTGATTCTGGCCCGGGCCGAGGCGATGGCCTCTCATCCCAAACTGAGGCTGGTTCTGGACAACCCCAAGCTGATCAAGGCGTCCGACGTGGTGCAGGAACATCTGGGGTCCATCAATCTTGCGGATCGCAGATGGGGTTGGTTCCTTGGCCTGCTGGGGGGGCTGGCCTTCAACATGCTGGCACTGACGACACTTCTGTTGGTTTTTCTGTGGTGGCGCGGCTTGATCTGAGCTTGGATTCTGGACTGCGCGCCGAGGTCTGAACATGGCGCAAACCCCTGTGTGCGGTAACATCGAAGGCACGGATTCGGTGTGAACAGCTGCGCGATAAGCTGGTCGGGGCGGAAAAAGCGCGTATTGACCAGAATGGCCTTGGCGTCCTTTGGGCCCGAGACCTTGCCCAAAACACCGGATATGCGCTGGGCGAGATCCAGAACGTTTTCAGGGATCTGACGCATAAAAACGGCGCCTCATGGCGCCGTTCCGTGTTGGAGGATGGACCAGTTACAGGTTCGGATAGATCGGGAATTTGGCGCAGAGGTCTGCGACTTCGGCCTTGACCTTGGCTTCGACGGCGCCGTTGCCGTCTTCGCCATTGGCGGCCAGGCCGTCGACCACCT
>NZ_WVRB01000003.1:0-377048 GCF_013110685.1 Ruegeria sp. HKCCD6157 | reverse complement strand
GGAACAAGTCCGAGATCGGCATCATCGCGGATCCAATGATCCCGAACGCATGCTCGATCCCGTGCATCTGCAAAACCTTAACAAACGCCTCTTCCGTCGTCATCTTCATGTGAGTGCTTCCTTGTCTTTTCAGGGCGCCGAAGCCCCTGTGAGTTACAGTATTTCGTCTTTGAGGTAATAGCCGACATACGCCATACGCTGTCCCAGTCGGCGGAAAGGCGTCAGGATGCCGTGGCTCGGCAATGGGGAGGTGAAGATCGGCAGTTCAAACGCCTTGTCCTTTTTGCCGGCAACCAACTGCGCCATGCGTCGTCCGGCCTGGGCCGAGTACATGACGCCATTGCCGCCGTAGCCCATGGCATAGAACACGCTCTGATCTGGATCGGGCCGAAAAATGCGCGGCATCATGTCGTGGCTGACATCAACCCAGCCCCACCAGGAGTAGTCGAGGTTGATATCCTCGAGCGCCGGGAACTTGCGGGCAAGTCCCTTCTTCAGCAAGTCCAGATGTTTGCCGTTCTCGGCATCACGCCCTGTCACGGCACTGCGGCTGCCGATCTGCATCCGGTTGTCCGGCAACAGGCGGTAATAGTGGCGCAGCGTGCGCGTGTCGGTCAGGGGGGAACTGGTCTGAATACCGCATTCATCCAACTCGGCCCGGGTCAGAGGCCGAGTTACCATCGAATTTGACAGGATCGGCATCAAGCGGTGCCTGGTGCGGTTGTTGAGTCCCGGGGGCGTATAGCCGGCCGTTGCCAAGGCCACCGATTTCGCGCGCACGATACCGCCCGGCGTCCGCAGATGATGCACTCTGTCCTTGGTTTGCCACCCCATGACCGGGCTGCCGGTGTGGATTTTCACACCCAGCCTACGCGCCATGTTGACATAGCCAAAAGCCAGCTTGCCGGCGTGGATACACGTTCCGTCCGGCTCCCACATCGCGCCTGCGGCTTCCATGTCGCGCACGTGGTTTTCATGCAGTTCGTCCCGGGAAATGATACGCGAGCCGTAGCCGAACACGTCGTTCAGCAGCTTGCTCTCTTTCTTGAGCGACGGCATGACCTTTTCACGGTGCGCGATATAGTAATGGCCACCCGGCTGCGGTTCGCAGTCGATGTCATCCGACGCGATGAGATCGTTGAACAACTCGAAAGCTTCAGTGACTTCGGCATGCATGCCCTTGGCCACATCCGTGCCCCAGCGCTGAATCCATTGCGACCGTTTCAGCCGCCCGGATGAGATCTGGGCCTGCCCGCCATTGCGCGTCGAGCACCCCCAGGCCACGGTATTCGCTTCAAGAACAACCGCCTGGATTCCGTGTTCCTTGGCAAGGTGAATGGCGGTGGACAGGCCGGTATAACCCGACCCGATCACCACTACATCGGCATCCATATCGCTGGACACCGGACCGTCATCGGCCGGGGGCGTACCGGCCGTTCCGATCCAGTATGTGGGCGCGTGGTCGCGATTGTGACCGGGGCCCGCATCGATGATGGGGTCATATTTCGGGTCATAGCTGGCCTTGGGCCAATGACGCGGGATGCTGTTGTCCACCATTCTTGTTTTTCTCCGAAGCTGCGCGCAGTGCGGCGGATCAGGCCTTGAACATGGGGCGCGTTTTGCGAAGCGCCTGTTTTACGACGATTTTCCCGTCACGCAGGGTGAACAAATCCGCACCTTCCGCTTCGATCCGCATGCCGTCTGCATCTGTTCCCGAAAACGTCCATTCCGACACGGCGCGATCACCGTGGACAAAGTGGCCGTGGTGATCCCAATGGGCGTCCTTCATGCCTGCCCAGACGCCTGAAAACGCGGCGGCGATGGCCTCTGCTCCTTCAATCTTGTTGCCGTATTTCTCGTCACCGGCCACGGTGTAGAACACGCAGTCGTCGGCGAAGTGGGTCATCACGCCGTCGATGTCGTGGCGGTTGAACGCGTCGAACGTGTCCGCCAGGTCCTGCGCGGTCAGGGTCTCGCTCATTTTGTACTTCCTTGTCAGTGGGGTTGTTACGTTTCGTCCGGGTTCGGAACGATCAGTGTCGGTATCTTGGAGCGCCGCAAAACACGCTTTGCGACGGTGCCCAGAAACGTATGCGAAAAGCCGTGATCATGCGCGCCCAGCACGATCAGATCACAGCCCAGTTCGACCGAGCGGCGCAGGATCACTTCGGCCGGGTGGCCATCTGTGACCTCGACCGAAGTGACCTGATCGCGAATTCTCTCATCGTCACCATCGAACTGAGCCCAGAACTTGGCTTGCCGTTCGGCCAGAACCTGGCGCACCATCTCGTGACGGCGCGCAGCGGCGGTTTTGCGAGTCTCTTCATTCAGGATGAAGATCTCCATCGTGATCTTGGCATCGTCCGATAGTGGCTCATTCACATGCAGCACGTGAATTTCAGCCCCCGTGGCCTGCGCGATGCTGGCGGCATGGCGCATGGCGTGACCCGAGTTTTCGGACAGGTCAGTGGCAAAGAGGATGTTTGTGACCAGTTGTTTCATGTCGTCATCCTTTCGGGTCAGTAGCCGAACAGCCGTGGAAGCCACAGCGACAGTTCAGGGAAGAAGGCGATGATGAAGATCGCGATCGTGTTGGCGGCCGCAAAGGGCAGCGCACGCAACGAGATCTGTTCAATCGTGATGTTCGAGATACCTGACGCGATGAACAGGTTTTCGCCCAGCGGCGGCGTCTGGAAACCGATACCCAGCGTGCAGACCATCACCACGCCAAAGTGGATCGGGTCGATACCCACCGAATAGGCCACCGGCAGCATCACAGGAACCAGGATCAGGATGGTGGCCAGCGTCTCCATGAACATGCCGACGAACAGCAGGAAGAAGATGATCAGCGTCCAGATGACATAGAGGTTGTCCGTGAAGCTGAGCATCGAATCCGCGATGATCGCCGGGATCTGGTTTTCCACCAGCAGTCGGCCAAACACCGTCGCGGTGAACAGGATCAGCAGAACACGCCCAGTCAGCCAGGTGGTGGCCTCGAGCGACTGGAACAGCGACTGCCAGGTCAGTTCGCGGTAGATAACCACGCCCACGAACAGGGTGTAGAAGATTGCTACGATTGCCGCCTCGGTCGGGGTGAAGAACCCGGTATAGATACCGCCCAGGATCACCAGCGGCGCCATCAGCGACCAGAAACCGCGATACATTTCGCAACCCACGTGACGGATCGACCAACCTTCGGAAACGCCCTTGTAGCCGCGCTTTTTCGACATGAAAAAGTTCAGGATCAGTAGGCTGGTGGCGATCAGGAAGGCCGGGACGAATCCGGCGATGAACAGTTTCGAGATTGAAACCGACTGGAAGGAACCGAACTTTTCCACGGCTTCCGGCGGCGGTGCCATACCGAGCGCGGCAATGCCGAAGATCACCATCGGGATAGAGGGAGGAATGATAATCCCAAGGCCGCCAGAGGACGCAGTGATCGCCGAGGCATAGCCGCGCTCATAGCCGCGGTCGATCATCGCAGGGATCATCAGCATCCCAACGGCCGCGGTTGTTGCCGGGCCCGAGCCCGAAATGGCGCCGAAGAACAGACATGCCATGACCGTCGCAGCCGAAATACCGCCGGTGAAAGGACCGGCCAGGCTTTCAGCAACATTGATCAGGCGTTTCGAGATACCGGCGGCCTCCATCAGGGCCCCGGCAAGAATGAAGGCAGGCAACGCCATCAGGGGGAAAGCACCCACCGAGGTAAAGGCGATCTGCACGAATTTGATCGGGTTCTCGTCCAGGTAGAGGAATGAGACCAGCGACGCCACACCCAGCGCCACCGTGATCGGCGCGCCAATGAGCAGCAGAAACAGGAAAGACCCAAACAGGATTGTGACGATTTCGGATTCCATGGTTTATCCCCCTGCCCTTAGGATTTCTTTGCTGCTTCAGTCGCAGCTTTGATTTCGTCGAGGTCGATCTGATCGGGATCGTGAATATCCTCGCCCTTGATAAGGCGGCGGTAATTCACCTGAATGATGCGGACGGTCATCAGCGCAAACGCGATGGGCAGCACCATGTAGATGTACTTCATCTCGATACCCAGGGTCTGGGACTTCCAGAACTTGTTCATCTTGTTGAAGACAAAATCCGTCGCCAGATACAGGAAGTAGACATTGAAGAAGAGCCAGAAGAGATCGGCGAAGGCTTCGATGTACTTGATCGACCCTTCGGGCAGGAACTTGAACTGGAATGTCACGCGGTTATGCGCACCTTTCAGAGCGGCGTAACTTGCGCCGAAATAGACGAACCAGACGAACATGTAGACCGAAAGCTCCTCGATCCAGCTAATCGAAAAGCCGAAGACTTCGCGCGCGATGATCTGCACGAACAAAAGGCAGACGAAGCCGGATAAGAGGATCCGGCAGATGACACTTTCTATGTTGTCCAGAAGTTTCCAGAACATGTGGTTTCACTCCTCCCTGAAATGAGAAGAGCGCCGCAGCGCTCTTCCCGGTATCGCCGTGCGACGATTATTGCTGGACCGGCTCGCGGCCGATGGCTTCGAGAACTGCATTCAGTTTCTCGACACCACCAATGGACTCGTAGAATTGCGGCCATACAGCTTCGGTCGCCAGTTGAATGAACTCGGCTTCGTCGTTCTCGGGGTCGATAATTTCCATCCCCTTGGCCGTCAGCTCTTCCTTGATGGCTGCTTCCGAGTCCCGCAGGAACTGGGCCGAGACCTGAGTGGCTTCCTGCCCTGCTTCCAGGATCATTTGCTGTTCCTCTTCGGACAGGTCCTGGAACACGGCTTCCGAGATGATCAGCGGTTCGATCGAGAAGATGTAACGCAGGTTGGTGACGTGGTCCTGAACCTCGTAGAACTTCATCGCATTGATCGTCAGGTAAGGGTTGTCCTGACCGTCAACCACTTTGGTCTGCAGGCCGGTGAAGGTTTCCGACCAGGCCATCGGGGTCGGGTTGATGCCCCATGCCTTGTAGGTTTCGATCATGATTTCGTTTTTGGGAACGCGAATGATCAGGTCCTGCAAATCCGCAACCGATTTGACCGGCTTCTTCGAGTTCGTCAGACGGCGGAAACCGGTATACGTCCAGCCGATGATGCGGACGCCGGCATCACGGATGGTGTTTTCGATCAGTTCCTGACCGATTGGACCCTGGGTCAATTTTTCGGCATCTTCCAAGCTGAGAATGACATAGGGCAGAGTGAAAACGCCGACCGACGGCGAGAATGGCGTGATGTTGTTGATTGCCAGCAGTGACATGTCCAGCGTGCCGATGGCGGCCTCGTTCACGGTGTCCTGCTCGGAACCGAGCTGACCGTTCAGGAACAGCGTCGCGGTGTGCTCACCGCCTGATTTTTCTTCAAGCGCTTTTACGAAAGCGAGCCCCAGCGCCTCTTGAGCGCTGCCCGCGCTGTCGCCGACAGCGATCTTGAAATTCTTCGCCTCGGCCGTGCCTGCAACCATCAGTGCGGCAACGGAAACGGCTGCGCTGAAAGTGCCAAGCTTTTTGATAAATGACATGGATTTCCTCCCATTTGTCGTGTTTCGAGGTGCGCGCTGACCTGGGGAGAAATAGGCCAGTCCGATTCTACCTCGGCGACACGAAGCTAACTTGCCAAAATGGTTTCGTCGTTGTTAATATTTGCGCGAAAGGTTTCATTAATCTCAAACATACGATATGAGTCGGAACAAACTTGATACACGGATCGGCGACACGGACATTCGTCTGCTGCGCGTGTTCAAAACCGTTGCGGAAAGTGGTGGTATCACGGCCGCCGAGATCGAGCTGAACATCGGAAAATCGACGATCTCGAAACACTTGTCTGATCTGGAACTGAGGCTTGGCCTGAAGCTGTGCAACCGGGGGCCGTCGGGGTTTTCACTGACGGAAGACGGCGAGAAGGTGCTGGCGGCGGCGGAAGACCTGCTTATTTCCGTGGCGCAGTTCAGAACCGAGGTCAACGAAGTCAAACAACAACTGGCCGGCAGTATTCGCGTGGCTCTTTTCGATCAATGTACAACCAACCCCGAAGCCCAACTTGCCCGCACCATTCACAAGTTCAATGAGGCCGCACCGGCGGTTCACATCGAGCTGTCGCTGGAACCCCCAAACGTGATTGAGACAATGGTCATCACCGGGCATCTGGATGTCGGCATCATCGCTTTGCACCGACCATCGGCAAGCCTGGATTACACACCGCTCTATGGGGAAAACATGTTTTTGTACTGTGGGCAGGAACACCCCCTGTTTGACCGGTCGGATCCAGAATTGAAGCTGAGTGTTCTTCGCAAGTTCAACTATGCCGGCCTGAACGTGAACTCTCCAAATCTCATCGTTGGTCAACAACTGGGGTTTCGACGTGCGGCCAAAGTGCAGAACGAACAAGCCCTTGTCATTCTTATACTGTCAGGTCGCTACCTTGGGTTTCTTCCCGATCATCTGGCGCAGGAATTCGTCGAACAGGGGCTTATGAAACAGGTCCTGCCCAAAGAGATCAAATACAGAACCCGTTTCGCGGCCGTGGCCAGAAAACAACCTGCGCCAACACGCGTGGCCAAGCTGTTTCTGGAAACTCTGGTAAAGGTGCATTCTCAGGTACAGTAGGAACGCGGACAGGGCGTCTTGTTTCCAAGGCCCAAACCCGCCCGTACCTGAAATTTGCACACGGCGCGAGGCCGCGCGGATCAATCGCAGGCTGCGGTAACGATCATTTCGACCTTCAGAACATCACGGGCCAGTTTCGCCTCGCCACAGGCACGGGCCGGGGCGTGGCCCTCTGGCACCCAGGCATCCCAGACCGCGTTCATTTCGGCAAAGTCGGCCATGTCCGACAACCAGATCACGCATTGCAGGATACGCGTCTTGTCGCTGCCGGCCTTGGCCAGAAGGTCCTCGATCTTGGCAAGGATGTCACGGGTTTGATCCGCAACGGTTGCGGCATCGGAAACCTGACCGCACAGATAGGCGGTTCCGTTATGTTTGACGATGCGGCTCATGCGTTTGCCGGTCTCGATCCGAGTGATAGTCACGACTGCTGTCTCCTGTCACGAAAGGTATGTTCCGGTTGGGCGATAGAGGGAAACGACACCAACCGCCAGCCCGGACCTTCAATCATCGAATAATTGCCAGCCTGCTGCGCGGGGGCTTTCAGCCCACTAGCACGCTTATGTCCGGTGCTCGGAGACGTGACAAGCGGTTGCCAGCGCCTTGCGGATAGGACGTTTTCACCGATGCTTTTTCTTTCCTGTCTTGCGCGCCTCGGCCAGCGCATTTGGTGAAACATCGCGGCCCTGGTTCACAAGGCGTTTTACGGAGATTTCCCATTCTGCTTTCAATCGGCCAAGAGCTCCTCCGCTCGCCCCTATATCGAAGCGCCATATGCCACCCGACACTGCCGAAACGCTGCTTTTTTGCATGCCCGATTCAGGACAGCGAAGTTGGTCGACTGACGTAAATGGTTTCAAAAAACGATGGGTACTCATGCGATGTACTGCTGCAACCCAATCAGCTGAAACATCTGACGCTGAAAAACAGGATCTGGACCTATTCCGAACAACGGGCAACGGCCACCGAGTTTCATTTGATCTCGCGCCTGAAGGCATGGTCGGGAGAGGAGCTGATCTTTGAAGAAGAGAACGCGCATGTCATTCCGCGCAATGGAATGTAGTTGAAAACACCCTGGAACAACTGCGTTGAGACCCGTGGCGGGACTTGCCTTTGCAGTCCTGTCAGCCCAACCGAATGGTCCAGGCCTGCGCGGACATGTCTGGACGGGTCTGTCGTTGCACCAGGTGCCGGTCAGAACCCCAAAGCACTGCCGGATTTGATGGTATCCATGGAAACGAAGGTTCTGAACTTTCGAATATTTCCGTTTTCAAAGAACATCCTGCGGGTGAAATCTTCGTAAACCGCCATGCTTTCGACGACCACGACAACCATGAAATCCACCTCTCCGGTCACGTAAAAGCATTGCTGGACTTCCGGAGCATTCAGCAGGGTTTTCTTGACGGCATCAATCTCGTCCGGGGTTTCGCTGACCAGTTCAAGCTCAACGAAGATGGTAAGCTGAAGACCTACGGCCACCGGGTCAACGACGGCCACATTGGCTCGTATCACGCCCTCGGCCTCCATCCGGCGGATACGGCGCTGCACCGAGGGTGCGGACAGATTTACGGCCTCGCCAATCTTGTGCTGCGTGGTTCTGTTGTCTTGTTGCAGAATCCGCAGGATCGCGCGGTCAAAGTCATCCAATTGCGTCATGTGAAAGAAACTTGCATCTCTGGCCACCAACTAGAGCCCTTTTTTCAGGTCACTTGCAATAAACTTGTTTCACACATGTGAAGCAACACGTCGAAGGGGAAGTTTTGCCGTGACAGCATTGACAGAACGTCTGCGTGCGTTGCGACACGAGTTCCATCGCAACCCCGAGCTTGGATTTCAGGAAGTCCGGACCAAGGCCCGGATTGCCGGGCATCTGCACAACCTGGGCATCGAGGTGTTTGAAGGGGTCGGTGTCGTGGGCGTCTTGAAGGCGGGCAATGGCAATCGCGCCATCGGGCTGCGCGCGGATTTCGACGCGCTGCCGATCACCGAGGTCAACACGTTTGCGTACAAGTCGCAGAACGCAGGTGTAATGCATGCCTGTGGCCATGATGGCCACACGGTGATGCTGCTTGGGGCCGCCGAATTGCTGGCCAAGGATCCGGCATTTGACGGCACGGTTGTCTTTCTGTTCCAGCCCAACGAAGAGCATGGGCTTGGGGCAAGGGCGATGATCGATGAAGGGGTTTTGCGGACCTTCCCGATTGATGAGGTTTACGGCGCGCACAATCTTCCGGGTGAGCCTGTCGGGCGGGTTTCCACCCGCGCCGGTGTCATCTGTTGCAGTGAAAGCCTGTTTGAAATCACGCTTTCCGGTCAGGGCGGTCATGCCTCGATGCCGCATGTCGGGCGCGAAACGATCACGCCTGCGGCGGAACTGGTATTGGCCCTGCAAACCATCGTTTCACGCAAGCTTGCACCTTCATCCGGCGCCGTGGTGTCGGTGACAGAGTTCATCACCGACGGGCAGCGCAATGTCCTTCCGGGGCGCACTGTGCTGAAAGGTGACGCGCGGGCCATGTTACCGGAAGACCGCAAGCTGATCGAGCGCAGCATGCGCCAGATCGCAGCCGGTGTGGCCGAAAGCCATGGCGTCGAGGTGAGTGTGGATTTCCGTACCGAATTCATCGAGGCAAACAATGATGCCGACGCCGCATCGCATGTCGTTTCAGCGGCGGCGGCCATGGGTCTTGAGGTGGACGGAGACCGCTCTGCGATGTCTTTCTCGGAAGACTTTGCCGAATTTGCCGCCGTTGTGCCCGGGTGTTTCCTGCTTATCGGCAACGGGACCGAAGGATCAAATGGCCGTCCGCTGCACTCGGCTGATTACGATTTCAACGATGAACTGCTCCCGCTGGGTGCAGAACTTTGGGCAGAGCTGGTGCGGCAGCGCCTGCCGCTGACCCCCTGACAGGATACACGACCATGACAGAAATCATCGCCCATCAGGCAGGCAGGCCGAGCTTTGGCCCCGCTGCCGAAACCGTTTTGACACAACAGGGTTTCGATCGCGCAGCACGGGAAATCACCCAATGGGAGGGGTATGCGCCAACGCCTCTGCATTCTTTGCCCGCGTTGGCAGCCGGGATCGGCGTCGCGGAGGTTTTCTACAAAGATGAAGGTCCCCGGTTTGGTCTTGGAAGTTTCAAGGCCTTGGGGGGGGCCTTTGCCGCCTTGCGTGTTCTGCAACGTGAAATATCGCGCCGGACCGGTCAGGACGTTTCATTGGAAGATATCCGTACTGGCCGCTGCGCCGACATGGTTGCCAGTATCACGCTTGTTTCGGCAACCGATGGCAACCACGGTCGGTCCCTCGCGTGGGGGTGCAAGCGGTTCGGCGCGCCTTGCCGGATCTACATTCACGCCGAAGTCAGTGAAGGCCGCGCGCAGGCCATGCGCGAACTCGGGGCCGACGTCGTGCGCATCGATGGAGACTATGACGCTTCGGTGGATCAGTGTCGGCGGGAAGCCGACGAGAACGGCTGGTTCGTGGTTTCGGACACATCCTGGCCAGGCTACACCGACCCGCCGCGCGACGTGATGTCGGGCTATGGCATCATGGTCAAGGAAGTCGTGGATGCAATGGACGCGGCACCAACGCATGTCTTTCTGCAAGGTGGAGTTGGAGGGCTTGCCGCGGCGGTTGCGGCAGCTTTGCGTCAGGCCTGGGGTGATGCCGCGCCGCGCGTCGTGGTCGTGGAACCGCATCTGGCGGCGTGTTTGTTCGAAAGCGCAAGGCAGGGGCAAGCCGCGTCCGTAGATATCGATGAAGAGACCATCATGGCGGGTTTGTCCTGCGGGGTGCCGTCTCCGATGGCGTGGGAGGTTTTGCGCAGCGAAGCGTCGGACTTTCTGACAATCGACGATCAGCTGATACCGCCCACCGTCCGTCGTCTGGCGCGTCCGCAAGGCAGTGATCCGGCGATCGAAGCCGGAGAGAGCGGCGTTGCCGGATTGGCTGCATTGATCGAAGCAGCCAACAACCCCGAGCTTTTTCAGAAGCTTGGATTGACGCCGCAGTCTCGGGTTTTGACGATCGGTTCCGAAGGCGTGACGGATCCCGATATCTATGCCCGGATCATGCAAGGCAACGTGTAGCTCAGCTGCAATTCCTGAGGGCACAGAGGCCAATAAGCTCAGCCCAAAGCCCAGTTGCAATGGGCCCTGGGACGGTTGAATCCGACATGGTGGCCTGCAACGGAGAAGTTCCATCAAACGACATCCCGATGTCGTAGGAGTTGTATACAGGCCGGACCCGCATCAGTAGCGGTTGGCCATGATACGCGCGTTAAACGAAAACTGGGCACTGTTCCTGGGGATGTTCATGCTGATGGTTGCCAACGGTCTGTTGGCGACGTTGCTGACGATCCGGGGGGCCAGTCTGGGCTTTAGTGACTTCACGATTTCCGTCATGCAGGCAAGCTATCCCTTGGGCGCGCTTGCGGGGACGGCACTTGCCCCGAGGCTGGTCGAAAATGTCGGGCATATTCGGGCATTTTCGGCCCTCGCCTCGCTGGTTTCGATTGCGGCCATCGTGCATCTGCTGACCAGCGACGCGATCAGCTGGAGCGTGATGCGTCTGTTGGGCGGGTTTTGTTACCCGGGGCTTTACGTCATCACCGAAAGCTGGCTGAACGCGAAATCCGAGAACAACATGCGCGCTCAGGTTCTGTCGCTGTATTTCATTATCCAGCTTGCCGGCCCGGCGCTTGGCACCGCCATAGTCGGCTTTCCCGACCCTACCGGGAACCTGCTGTTCGGGCTTGTTTCCATCCTGATTTCGCTTTCGATCGTGCCGCTTCTTCTGTCGGGCAACAAGGCGCCGGAGTATGCCGCGCCGGAACGCATGTCGGTTCCTGTGCTTTATAAGGTTTCGCCCATCGCAGTCATCGGAATCGTTCTGGTTAGCATCGGTGTCGCCGCGTCCTATATCTCGTTGCCGCTTTATGCGTTGCAAAACGGCTTTACGACGGCGCAGGCGTCAGGGGCGCTGGTGGCGGCGCTGATCGCCGGTGCGGTGGTGCAATACCCCGTAGGCTGGCTGTCGGATCACACCGACAGACGCTATGTCGTCATCGGGCTGGGTGTCGTTACGACCTTGTCCAGTCTTTGGATGGCCATCGATACTTCGCCGTCTCATATCGTCTATGGTTTTGTCCTGATCGCAATCGGGCTGTATCCCGCGTATTCGATCCTGACGGCGCATGCCAATGATCAGCTCAAGCTGTCTCAGATCGTTCCCGCCAGTGGCACGATGGTGCTGCTGCTGAATGTCGGCCTGCTGGTGGGAACCATGCTGGGGCCGAACTCTATCTCATTGTTCGGCGGGCGCGGTCTTCCGTTTCTTCTGGCGGCGATCGGTATTGCGGTCGCCCTTTTCGCATTGATCCGGCGTGTTCAGGTAGCCGCGCCCACCGACACCGGCGATGTGCAGGTCGTGGGGATTATCGGCACCGGGCAACCCGGGGTCTTGCAGGCCGAAACCTGGGTGCAAGAGGAAGAAACCCGGACAGACCCGGACTCATCCCAAGGGTTCAAAGCATAGGCTGTTTCATTCGCGTCCGGCGCGGCGGACGTCGTGCCGATGCCGCGATCAAACCGAGATCGAAGCCGCCTTTGATGCACCGGACCATTCTGCACCGCAGGACCCCGTCAGAAACCCGTCGCTCAACCGAATACCAGGATCAGCGCCACGCAGGGCGCGTTCCACTTCTCCTTGGGGAAGATCACCGTCGATACGTTTTCGATACAGTTCGCACAGCTGAAGGAATCCGCCAGATTGCGGCGACAGACGCAACGCCGAGATGCCAGCCTGTTTCAGCAGGTCGATCTGATGGTCCGTACAGGCATGGCTGTCTGACAGGGTCTGCACACCGTTCATGGCCATAAAAGGCTTGCCGTCGCCAGTCAGAACGTCCAACCCGTCGGGATCGTCTTCGCAGGCAAACTGGCAATTGTCCTTGCTGCGCCCATGCAATCGCGCATGGTAACAGCGCCCGGAAATGGCCAGCGGCAACCTGCCATGTCCCCATACTTCGATCGCGACGCCCAAGTCCGAGGCAGCTTGCGCCAGCGTTTTGACCGAAGCGATGGGCAATTCCGGCGGAAGACAAACCCGGCGCGCACCCCGAGCAGCCAACCATCTCAAAGTGCCTTCGTTGTAGACATTTACCAACGGGCCAGCGGCAAACGTGCAGGTGCCGGGCAAATGTGCCAGCGCGGTCAGATCGTTGATCTCGACCATGACGCCCATTTCTGCAAGCTCAGCGGTGAGTTTGCGCTCGCGTTTCAGGGTCACAAGGGCCAGGCTTGTCAGCGCAACCTCTTTGCCCGCCTCCACCAGCCGGGAAATCGCCGTGGGGATACGATCCTGGTGAAACGGCAAGCGCTTGGAACAGACCAGTTCCCCAAGCACGACGCGGTCGACGGGCGATCGGGCCAGATCATCATAAAATGCAGCCCAGGTTTCGGCGGGCCAGAAGAACTGGTTCGGACCTACTGTCAGTTCCATCGGATCACCTCCACGACTTTTTGTAAGCGCCGGTCGTCATGGCCTGCCCTTCGGACAGTCGCGCAAGCATACCTTCGGGCATCGACTGGCCTGACTCCAGCGCATCGACCGCGGCGCGAAAATTCCGAACGACCTGTGCGACATAGGATTTTGACCGCTGGCGCCCTTCGATCTTCAAGGCTGTCACACCTGCCTTTTGCAATTGCGGGATCAGCCGTTCTGCGTTCAAGCTGACGGGATCCTCGAACAGGTGCCCGGTTTTTTCACCTGCGGAAAAACACCCTTTGCACAAAGTCGGATACGGTGCGGGCTCATCCCGTTCGACCCGGTGGATCAGGTACCCGCCAAGGCGCGCGTTCAACGCTCCCTGTTCTTCTTGATACTGCACATGGCTGGCAGGAGAACAGACACCGTTCATGTTTGGAGACAACCCGGTGGCATAAGAGGACAGCGAGCATCGCCCCTCGGCCATGACGCAAAGACCGCCGAACACGAAGACTTCGGTTTCGACGTCGGTTTCAGAGTTGATCGCGGCTATTTCCGGAACGGACAATACGCGCGGCAAGACCACCCGCTTCACACCGAAAGTTTCGGCATAGAAATTGATCACGTCAGCATTGGCCGCCGCGGCCTGCACGGACAGATGTCGGCGCAGCCCGGGATGGTGTCGCGCGGCGTAGTCCAGCAAGCCCAGATCGGCGAGAATGACAGCATCTGCACCGCAGGTTTCGGCATCCGCCACCGCTTGTTTCCAGATCCCTTCGTTGCTTGCCTGCGGGAAGGTATTGATTGCAATCAACACCTTCGATCCGTGATCATGGGCAAAGGAAATTCCGGCCCGCATTTCAGCGCGGTCAAAGTTGAGCCCCGGAAAGTTCCGCGCATTGGTTTCGTCATTGAAGCCACAATAGACCGTGTGAGCCCCGGCCCTGACGGCTGCACGCAGGGCCGCGGGCGTTCCCGCCGGGCAAACGATTTCCATTACCATAGTATCGCATCCTCGGGTCGGGTCAGGCACAGGCCGGTCCGACGCTCTGCAAAGGCGATGATCTGCTTCAGCGGGCGTGCAAGCGGGCCGGAAAGGGCTGCGGCCTCGTGCGCGAGGTCCAGCTCTGCGTCGTCAATTGCGTTGCGCAGCGCCAGTGCCGCGGCTGTGTCGCCCTCGATCACCAGATCGCGCGAAAAAAACAGGGCGTCACCGTCAAACGCACCATGCACCAGCCCCAAGAGCGCGGCCAGTGGGCCCGAAATTCGCGCGGCCCCGTCGACGTGCCCGCGGCTCAGTCTTATTCTCGGTGCGCCGTCATTCGGTTCAAGCAGAAGGACAACTGGCAGATCCGTTGGATCAAGCACAAAGGCTGCCTGGCTGTATTCACCGAGCCGGTTGAGCAAGTCGGGGTGTTTCTTGGTTATTTTGCGGGAAAACGCCGTCAGTGACAGCGACAAAGGTGCAAGCGGAACAAACCGCAGGGCCGCGGCCAAAGCGGCAGGGCAACGCGGTATCGGGTTTCGGGGATCGGACAAACAGACCTCCTGCTGTCTCAACAAAGTGAACCGGTGCAGCCTTCCTAAAGCCGCCCCGGCGCCCGGGACTTGACGGTTGTCAATTCGACCGGTCTCTTTCGCTGCTAGAGGGTGGGCACCACCGCCGGAGCAAACCCATTCGCACTCTGCCGCCATATCCCAGCCTTCGACATTTTCTGAAATGGTGTGAAGAAACAGGGCAGTTCAGGCGCATCGCCGAACCGGTTTCCGTGCGCCATCAAATGACCGCTGTCCACCGCGCCGTGCTAGAGGCCAATGGGCCCGTGTTGCAATTCGACACGCCGACGGGCGTGCCTTCGGGGCAGTGCGACATACCGGTTGTGGTCAACCTGTTCGGCACTTCGGAACGCGTCGCCGCCGGACTGGGCGTTTCTTCCGATGGGCTGGATGATCTGGGCGCGTTTCTGGCCGCGCTTCGGGCCCCGACGCCGCCGGGCGGGTTGCGGGATGCTCTGTCCCGGTGGCCGATGCTGAAGGCCGCATTGTCCACACGACCGAAGCAGGTCAAAACCGCCGCTGTTCAGCAGGTTTGCAACTGCGAAGCCGATGTTGATCTTTCAGCGCTGCCGATCCAGACACACTGGCCCCGGGACGCGGGGCCTCTGATCACCTGGCCTGTGGTCATCACCCGGCCCCGTAGCAGCGAACCCGACGCGGCACAGACCTACAACGCCGGCGTCTATCGCGTTCAGGTGCTGGACCGGAACCGTCTGATCATGCGCTGGTTGCCACATCGCGGCGGGGCCGCTCATCATCGCAGTTGGGCGCAGCACGGCGAAAAGACGCCGGTCGCAATCGTTCTGGGCGCAAACCCCGCGACCTTGTTGTCGGCGGCTCTGCCCCTGCCCGAAATGGTGTCTGAACTGACATTTGCCGGGGCCCTGAACCAAAACCGGCCACGATTGGTTCCGGCCAAATCCGTCCCTCTGCTCGTACCGGCAGATGCCGAGATTGTCCTGGAAGGCTGGGTGTCGCCAAGCGAGACAGCTCCCGAAGGGCCGTTTGGGGATCACACCGGGTACTACAATCCCGCCGAGCCGTTTCCGGTGATGCATGTCACGGCCGTGACCCATTGCGAGGCGCCGCTGTATCTGTCGACTTATACCGGACGCCCGCCTGACGAACCTGCCATCATTGGCGAAGTGTTCAATCGCCTGGCCTTGCCGACCATTCGCGCTCAGATCCCCGAAATACACGACCTTTGGCTGCCGCCTGCCGCCTGTTCCTATCGCATCGCCATCGTCGCCATCGACAAGCGGTATCCGGGTCAGGCCCGACGTGTGATGATGGCGATTTGGGGGATGCTGCCGCAATTCAGCTATACGAAGATGATCGTTGCGGTAGATGCCGATATCGACCCCCGAAACTGGGACGATATCGCCTGGGCGATTGCCACGCGAATGGACCCGGGCCGTGATGTGATGATCCTGGACAGGACACCCATGGATTATCTGGATTTCGCCTCACCCGAACCCGGTCTGGCCGGAAAGCTTGGCATCGACGCCACGACAAAAACAGGCAGTGAAACAGGGCGGGAATGGGGGACGGTCATGCGCACCGAAAAGGTTGATCACGCATTTGCGGAAGACCTGATAGACAGATTGATGCCAGAGCTGAGAACATGACGAAAACCCGAGTAGTCTTAGGAGTGTCAGGCGCTTCCGGTGCGGTTTTGAGCCTTGCGGTGGCACGACATCTGACATCAGCGGATATCGAAATCGACCTGGTCGTCAGCCCCGCCGCCCGTCTGACGCTTGCGCAGGAATGCGGCCCGGATGCCCTGAAGGAACTGCGGCAGTCGACAACCCGTCATCACGCGCCCGCCGATATCGGGGCCAGTATAGCGTCCGGTTCGGTGCCGGTATCCGGGATGATCGTCGCGCCCTGTTCCATGCGCTCACTGGGTGCGATCGCGCATGGCCTGGACGACAACCTGCTGACACGCGCGGCGGGCGTTCAGCTCAAGGAACGACGCCCACTGGTACTGCTGACACGAGAAGCGCCGCTGACACTGGCGCATTTGCGCAATATGACGGCGGCCGCAGAAATGGGAGCCATCATCCTGCCCCCTGTGCCTGCCTTCTATTTGAATCCGGTCAACACAACCGAAATCGCGGATCAGATCGCAGCGCGCGCGGTTGATTGTCTGAAGGTTTGCGCACCGGCCGCGAAACAGTGGCATCCCGAAACCAAGGCGGACCCTGTCGAACGGTTCGAAAGCAAATTGCACATCCCATAGTCACAGATCGCGGATGAGATCTGTGGCTATGGGATGAGCTTGATCGGGCGGGCCGGTTGTTTCAGCCGCGCAGCCTGCCGCCCAAAGGATCGAACGGCGCCTCTGTCAGCACCCGAGCCTTATGCGGTTTGCCAATCACATGGATCACCACTTCATCCCCTGGCTGCGCCACCTCGGGGTTGCGGAAACCCAAAGCCAGAGATTTCCCGACTGAATACCCGTACGCCCCCGAAGTGACACGGCCGACAGGCACACCATCGGGTGTAAAGATCGGCTCACTGCCGGTGGCGTCGGCATCCTCGGTCACGTCCAGTTCAAAGATGGACAGGACCTCGCGCGGAGCTTTGTCCTTGATGGACAGATAGGCGTCTTTGTGCAGGAAATCCTTGTCCAGCTTGATCAGGCCCGTCAGCCCGACCTCTTGCGGCCAGTATTCCTGGGAATATTCCCGCCCCCAGGATCCATAACCCTTTTCGATGCGCAGCGACCCAAGCGCCCGTCCACCCACGGGGCCGCCACCGCAGTCTTCGGCGGCTTCGAGCAATGCAGAGTAAAGCGCGACCTGATCGGTTTCGGCGCAGTGCAGTTCCCAACCCAAATCGCCGGTAAAGCTGACCCGGATGGCCACGCAATCAACACCTGCAACGGTGATCTTTCGCGACCGCATGAAGCGGAACGCTTCGTTGGAAAGGTCTGCATTGGTCAGACGCGCCAGCGCCTCGCGTGATTTCGGGCCGGCGATGTTGAACCCGGCGATGCGGTCCGTTGCGACGTCAAGAGTTGTGCCCTGAGGCATTTCCACCATTTGAAAGAAGCGCTGATGATAGCGTTCAGCCATGCCGGAGCCAATCATCATATATTCGTCTTCCGCCAGCTTGGTGATGGTGAAATCCCCCGCCACGCCACCGCGGACCGAGATCAGCGGCGTCAGGCAGCTGCGCCCAATTTCGGTCGGCACGCGATTGGCTACCAGTCGGTCCAGCCAGTCATGGGCACCAGGCCCCTTGATCACGTAATTGGCGAAGTTCGAGATATCGATCACGCCCACGCTGTCGCGCAGCATCTGAACCTCGCGCCCGACCGGATCAAACCAGTTCTGGCGGGTGAAACCAGTGGTCTCTTCGGTGCCGGGTTCATCGGCAAACCAAAGCGGGTGTTCCCAACCACAGTTGAGACCAAAGACACAGCCCATCTGTTTCTGCATCTCGTAGGCGGGGCGCACACGGGCCGGGCGGCCTGCACTGCGTTCTTCATTCGGGAAGTGGATTTTGAACCGATGGGTATATGCGTCTTCGACCCGGGCCTTGGTGAACTTTTTGTCGGCCCAGTCGCCAAAGCGGGCGAGATCCCAGGCGAACATGTCATATTGCGGCTCACCCTCGATCATCCATTGCGCCGCCAGCAGCCCCAGCCCCCCGGATTGCGAGAAGCCGGGGATCAGACCACCGCAGAGGAAATAGTTCTTCACCTCGGGCACCGGCCCCCACAGCATGTTGGCGTCGGGCGACCAGATCATCGGGCCGTTTATCACCCGTTTCACCCCGGCTGTGGCGGCAACGGGCACGCGTTCGGTGGCGCGGATCACGTTTTCCATGATCCGGTCCAGATCGTCGGGGAACAGATCATGCGCGAAGTCAAGCGGCGTGCCGTCTTCGGCCCAGAACTTCATGTCTTTCTCATAGGCCCCGATCAACAGGCCGTTGCCCTCTTGTCGGAAGTAATACTCGCCGTCCCGGTCGGCGATTGACGGCAGACGACGGCCCAGACTGGCCACTTCGTCGATGCTTTCGGTCACGAAATACTGATGTTCGGTCGGTTGCAGCGGCAGGGTCAAGCCTGCCAGCGCCGCCACCTCGCGCCCCCAGAGGCCCGCGGCGTTGACCACCCATTGGGTATGAATATCACCCTTGGGCGTACGAACGATCCAACTGCCATCGGGTTGCTGTTCCGTGGCGATCACCGGGCAGAACCGTTCGATGGTGGCCCCCATCGCACGGGCCCCGGCGGCATAGGCATGCGGTACGCCGGACGGGTCCACATTGCCGCCATCAGGTTCGTACATGATGCAGCGGATGTCATCGAACTGCGCCAGCGGGTGCAGCTCTTTGGCCTCTTCCCGGCTGACCTCGTGGAAATTCAGCCCATAGAACCGGGCCTTCGCCTCTTGCAGACGCAACTGTTGCTCGCGCTCTTCGGTCTGGGCCAGATAGAGCGATCCGGGCTGGAACACACCACAGCTTTGGCCGGTTTCCTTCTCCAGCTCTTTGTACAGGTTCATCGTATAGTGCTGGATGCGGGTGATATTGTTGTTGTCATGCAGACCGTGGATGTTGGCCGCCGCATGCCAGGTCGATCCGCTGGTCAACTCGTCGCGTTCCAGCAGGATCGAATCCGTCCAGCCAAGCTTGGCAAGGTGATACAGGATCGACGTACCGGCAAGGCCGCCGCCGATGACAACAGCTTGTGCATGGGTTTTCATGAGGGAATGTCCTTGGATATGGCGCGGCTCAGGCGGCGATTTCTTTCATGACGGCAAGGAATTTGGCGACTTCGCCGATCGAGTTGTAGTGACACATCGAGACCCGTACACAGGCATCATAGCCAAGCGGTGTCAGGATATTGCCGGAATAGTGGTCCGCCTTGCGCAGATGCGTGCGGATACCGTGTTCGTTCAGCCGTTTGACGACCTCGGACGAGGCCACGCCTTCGACACGCAGCGATACCAGACCTTCTCGTGCCGGGTTGTCGGCCCCGCCCAGAATGGTGACTTTTTCCATCTCGGCCAGGCCGCTCAGGTTGCCGGTGCCGTGGATCATCGCGTCGGTCAGCGCCTTTTCCTGCGCATGGATCGCATCACCCGCCGCCAGAAACTTGCCGCGCCGGTCTTCGGCATCGCTGACCTGACTGCCCAGCCATTCGAAATAGGATGCGACGTCGGACATCGTGGCATAAGCTCCGGTGTCGCGCGTTCCCATTTCCCAATTGTCCGCGGGGCCATCCAGCAAGGCGTTGTGCTCCAGCGCGGTCAAGCGATCAGAGATCCAGGCCACGCCGTAGCCATGACGCGAAAACACCTTGTAGGGCGAAATCACATAACCATCGACGTCATAGGCGGTCAGATCGATCCGGCCATGCGCTGCGTGCTGAATGCCATCGACGATGATGAAACAATCCGGAGCCACGGCGCGGATGGCCTGAGAAACGGCAGCGACGTCAACTCCCATTCCCGTCACCGGCGAGGTATGCAGGATCGTCGCCACTTTGGTATCCGGTGTCACGGCCACGGCATAGGCTTCGGCCGAGACGGTACCGGTGGCGTCATCATGGGGCACCAAAACGTGGGTTTGCCCGGAAATGCGGGCCCAACGATCACAGGCCGAACGAGTCGCCGGGTGTTCCAATGTGGATCCCAGCACAACGCCCGGACCCGTTCCCAGACATGCGTTCATGATCAGCCGGAACAACAGCTCTGTACCGCTTTCACCCACAAAGAACTGCCCGCGGGATGCGTTCATGAAATCCCGCATATCCGCCTTGGCCGCGTTGATCGTGGCGACCAGCGCATGGGATCCCGGATTGTCGCGCCCCTGGTTGTCCGGGATGGCGGCGTAACGAACCGAACTTTCCAACACTGAATTCAATGTCAGTGCGCCTCCGGCATTCTCGAAAAAGATCCGCTCACCCTGTTCGGGGCAATGATCGATCTGGGCAAAGCGGCTGCGGATTTGGTTCAGCAGGCTCTCTGATATTTGGCTCATGGTCAGTGGTTCTTGTTTCGTTGTGTGTGCAAAGCTGTGCTTTGCCGACCCTAGGACGGTTCTTGCCGCAAGACATGCAAAAAAAACGTTGGCAAAGCGGTAGAATATTCTGTGCAAGTCGCGCGCGTGCCAGCCCAAAGCTTGTCACGGCGGATACCACCCGTCGCCGGGCCGGGGACCCCGTGCCTGCGGCGGCGGATGGCATATCTTCTTGATTTCCGAGCCATCTGTGGCTGGTCGACTACTCGGGCAAGTACTTTTCCGACCAGCTTTCGGCGGCCGGTCCAGCAGAGATCATCGCGTCGATATCCTCATCTGCATAACCGACGCTTCGCAGAATGCTGCGTGTATCCGCACCGTATTTCGGCATCGGTCCGGGAATGACGATCCGGGCGCGTTCGGGTCGCACGGCGTTTGGGGCAACCAGATCACACCACCGGCCCATTGGATGCATGTCATGCCGAATGACGCTGAACGTTCCCCGCATCAGGTCGATATTCCCGGCACTTTCCGGCTGCAACACGGCGTCGCGCGTGTCATGCAACGATCCCAGAGGCATGACGGTGCTGGAAGAACCGGAAAACGCCTTTTGCCAGTAATCAACAGGTTGCCTTGCAAAATGATCCGCAAGCGCATCCGGCAATTCCTTCTCCGGTATATCGGCCATACTGGCGAGGTCCGAGACACGGCGCAGGGCTTCGCGTTCTTCGGCGGGTGCGGCAAAGAACATCCACCCGTCAGCCGCGCGGTAACAATGGTAGAATGGTCCCCAGCCCATAGCTGCGCGCCCGGCTGGTTCGTCAAAGGGCGCGCGGCCTTCGAAATCATGCATCAATTGCGCCTGAATGAGGTTGCCGGCCGCCGCCAACGCAGCCCGCGCAATCCCGCCTTTTCCGGTTTTCTGCAATCTCAGCAGGGCCGCACCAAGCGCAACACATGCGCAATAGCCGGTCAGAACGTCAATCGTACCGAAATGAGCATGCTCTTCGGGCGTGGCCATGCCACCGCCAAAACGCACCATGACCCCTGTCGCGGCCTGCGCCAGGTCGTCATACCCCAGATGGTCCGATTTGGGTCCGCGCGCAGGACCGCCAAAGGCATCGAGTTGCACCAGTATGAGGCGGGGGTTGATCGCCGCCAGCTCTTCCGCGCTCAACCCCAGGGCATCGCGCTGCTCATCCGTGCCGTTCATGGTGATGATATCCGAGGAGTCGATGAGCCGTCGCAACGCCCGCTTCCCGTCATCCGAGCTCAGGTTCAGCAAAACGCTTTGTTTTCCACGATGTGCGTGCAGACCGAAAAACACGGTGTTCCACGGATCGACTGATGGCTCTGTCGGCTGAACGGATGTCACCTGAGCGCCAAATCGCGCCAGCGTGGACCCGATCGTCGGACCGGCGATCACGTTGGTCAGGTCCAGCACCTTCAACCCGTCCAGCCAGCCCTGGCCGCTTGCGGCTGGCGGTCCGCTGCGCGGCGGTTCGGCAAGGATCGTTGAAACGGGTGCGTCATCGGGAACGGGGCCCGGTTTTTTGACCAGCGCAGCGCCATCATCCGCAAGCCACGCAACATTTCCCATCTGCTTCATCTTCCCACGACGCGGGTCCTCTACCTCCAACACCAGACCCGAGGCCAAAGCGTGCGGATCGGCCAGCCATTCCTTGCTGAACCGTTGCGCCGTTCCGGGCGCCTTGGCAGACCCGAAAAGGGCTTCCCACTCATGAGAGGGCCTTGTCAGAAAGGCCTTTTTCATTGCGTCGGATACACGCGCGCGATCCCTTGCTCCGACGGGGTAGTTGCGCAGCGACCATTCATCCGGCCAGTCTGCGGTATCGAGATAGGCGTCGAAGTCCGGCAATTGATCGGCAAGGTCTTTGAGGCCAAGCGTCTCCAACACCCGCCGGGGATGTGTTTTCACACTGCCCGCCACCACATAGAACCCACGCCCGTCGGCGCAGGTATAAGTTCGATAGAAAGGGTCCAGGAACTCTTCCAGTTCCGCAAAGCTCAGATCCGTTGGCAAGCCTTCGGCTGCGCGCCTGTCAAGTTCCACTTCGCGAGGGGACTTGTAGCGTTCGGGATAGTCCTCAATCTGCTCACAGTTATACACCAACCCTTCCAGCAAAGCCGAAGCCAGAGGCACCTCGATGTGATCGCCTCCGTTTCGGTCACGTGCAGCCAAAGCGAACTGCACGGCCATCGCGCCGAATGAAGCGCCATAGGCGGATGCCAGCGTCAAAGGTGAAAAGGATGGGTTGATGCCCATCAGGCGCCGGTTCAGCCCCATATCCGTGAATTGCCCGGTACGGGCCGCGATCACGGCTTCCCACGCCGGAAGATCGGCCAGCGCGGGATCATTTGAGGCAAACCCCGGCAATGACAATGACACGATGCGCGGATTTATGTCGCGCAGAGCTTTCGGACCGAGGCCCAGCCTCTCCATCACGCCGGGCCGGAAGTTCTCGATCACCACGTCAGCCCGCGCCACAAATTCGCGCGCGACCTGCAAACCCCCTTCGGATTTGAGGTCGATCGTCACGGCGGTTTTGCCGCGTGACAGCATGTCTGTGGCCGGTTCTTTCAATCGCGGGCCACCGGGCGGGTCGATGCGGATCACCTCTGCCCCCAAATCAGCAAGCATCATGCCAACCAGTGGACCAGCCAGGTACTGGCCAAAATCGAGGACACGAATATGATCGAGCGGCCTTGCAGTCATCCGTTGTGACCCTCCCGGGGTGTTTGGTGTGTTTGTTGCGAAGCCGCTTGCTGGCAAGAGGTCACAACGCCCTTCTCGGAACAGGCGGAGTTTTCAGGCTTGGGACATAACGCGATCAATGCAACACCTGCCCTTGTTCAACACGCGACAAGGCGGCCACGACCAAGCTTCACAGCCTTCTCCGGCGACCGCTGGGCGTACCATGCAGCCGAGCTATGCCAAGAAGTTGTTCGATTTGACCAAGCCATGTCGCAAACGAGAAACATCGCTCAAAATTCCGCGTGTGACGCATACTTGGAAGCGCTCCGAGGCCCGGATGGAAGCGGATCAGTCGCCTTGCAAGATCACCGGACTGTTGCGCCCGGCAGTCAGAAAACAAGTTATTGGAATCGCTCAAGAACGTGGAGCTTCCCAAGTGTCGGGCGCCACAAGACAAAAGGTCACGGCGCAATCGGCCAAGGGCCACGTTGGCACGTGGCAGGACCTGTCGCGACACATGGCCGGCAATTGCGCTTCCGATAAAATATCTCATTTTCCGCCAATATGACGGCCACATGCATCAATTCGTCAAATTGACACCTATGAATTGTCGAGGCTGCGCGTCACGCTTGGAACAGGATGGGAAACAGCGGAGATCTTTATGTCCTGGAATGTGTGCGTTGTCGGCGCTGGAAAGATCGGACAGATGATTGCAACCCTGTTGAAAGGGTCGCCGAATTACTCTGTGACGGTCGCTGATCACGATCTAAAAGCGCTTGGTGATATCTCGAAGATGGGCATTGGAACCAGACAGATCGATGCCAATGACGCGGACGGGCTGGCCCGGGAACTGACCGGTTTCGACGTAGTCATCTCGGCAGCGCCGTTCTTCTTGACCCCTTCCATCGCCAAAGCGTCCAAAGCGGCGGGCGCGCATTATTTCGACCTGACCGAAGATGTTGCGGCAACGAATGCAGTACGTGAACTGGCCGGGGACAGCGCAACTGCGTTTATGCCGCAATGCGGTCTGGCGCCAGGTTTTGTCGGCATCGCCGGAGCTTCGCTGGCGGCGGAGTTTGACCAGATTGACAGCCTGCACATGCGGGTGGGGGCATTGCCGCTTTATCCGACCAACGCACTGAAATACAACCTGACCTGGTCCACCGACGGGTTGATCAACGAATATTGCAACCCATGCGATGCCATCGTGAACGGCAAGCTGGTCAAGACCGCGCCGTTGGAGAACTACGAGATTCTGGGCCATGACGGCGTGGAATACGAATGCTTCAATACCTCTGGCGGTCTGGGCACGTTGCCGGAAACGCTGGAGGGCAAGGCGCGGGATGTGTCCTATCGCTCGATCCGCTATCCGGGTCATTGCGATATCCTGAAGCTGCTTTTGAACGATCTGGGACTGGAACGCCGCCGCGACCTGCTGAAAGAGATATTCGAGGCCGCCCTGCCCCGCACCGATCAGGACGTGGTACTGGTATATTGCACCGCAAAAGGCGTCATTGATGGCGTGCTGCGCGAAAAGTCCCTGATCAACAAATCCTTTGCCCGCACCATCAATGGACAGGTCTGGAGCGCCATTCAGGTCACGACCGCCGCAGGCGTGCTGGGGGTGGTCGATCTGATGCGGATCGGAGCGCTGCCCTCGAAAGGCTTTGTCCGGCAGGAACAGGTCAAGCTGGACGATTTCCTCAACACTGAGTTTGGCCAGCTGTATCGCGCTGGCGACGTCACCGAACAGAACAAGGCGGCCTGAGATATGAAAGACATCGTAATGACAGCCCAAACCACGCTTGCAAACCTGGATCTGACCGAGGCCCAACTCAAAGGCGGCACGCTCAAGGTCACGTCGCCGATTGACGGAAGCCTGCTGGCCGAAGTGCACGAGACGCCGATCTCGGACATGGACGCCATCTTTTCCCGTGCAAAGGCCGCGTTCAGGGAATGGCGCGTGGTGCCCGCCCCGCGCCGGGGTGAACTGATCCGCCTGTTGGGTGAAGAGCTGCGCGCGGCCAAGGATGATCTGGGTGCTCTGGTCAGTTGGGAAGCAGGCAAGATCACCTCGGAAGGTCTGGGCGAAGTGCAGGAGATGATCGACATCTGTGACTTTGCCGTCGGCCTGTCGCGTCAGCTTTATGGTCTGACCATCGCGTCCGAACGTCCCGGCCACCGGATGATGGAAACCTGGCATCCTGCTGGCCCGGTTGGTGTGATTTCCGCGTTCAATTTCCCGGTCGCGGTTTGGTCGTGGAACGCTGCTCTGGCCATCGTATGCGGTGATCCGGTGATCTGGAAACCGTCCGAAAAAACCCCGCTGACGGCGCTGGCCTGTCAAAAGGTTTTCGAACGCGCCCTGGCCCGATTTGGCGATGCGCCGGACGGTCTGCTGCAAACGCTTATCGGTGGCGCCGATCTGGGAGAAAGACTGGTGGCCAGTGAAGATGTTCCGGTGATCTCGGCCACGGGATCGACCCGCATGGGCCGCGCTGTTGCCCCCATCGTCGCACAGCGCTTTGGCAAGTGCATTCTGGAACTGGGTGGCAACAACGCAATGATCGTCGGCCCTTCGGCTGATTTGGAGATGGCTGTGCGCGCGATTGTCTTTTCGGCAGTTGGTACCGCCGGTCAACGCTGCACCACGCTGCGTCGCTTGATCGTGCACAACTCGATCCGCGAAGAACTGGTGAACCGTCTGAAAAAAGCCTATTCGGGTCTGCCCATTGGCAATCCTCTGACAGACGGCACGTTGGTTGGGCCGCTTGTGGACGAAGCCGCGGGCGCGGCGATGACCGCCGCTTTGAAAGCGGCCGAAGCGGAAGGCGGTTCGGTGTTCGGCGGCAGCCGCGTTACCGAAGGCGTTCCGGCAGGCGTATACATGGAACCTGCGATTGTCGAAATGCCGGGTCAGACCGCGACCGTGAAAACCGAAACCTTTGCGCCGATCCTCTACGTAATGGGCTATGACGATTTCGACGACGCGGTAGAGCTTCAGAATGACGTACCGCAAGGCCTTTCATCCTGCGTGTTTACCCTGAACATGCGCGAGGCCGAGCAGTTCTTGTCCGCAGCCGGATCCGATTGCGGAATTGCCAACGTCAATATCGGGCCCTCAGGGGCAGAGATCGGTGGCGCCTTTGGTGGAGAGAAGGAAACCGGCGGCGGGCGCGAAAGCGGTTCGGACGCGTGGAAAGCCTATATGCGCCGACAGACCAACACCGTGAATTACTCTGCCGAACTTCCACTGGCACAGGGCGTCAAATTCGACATCTGAGTGTGGCTGGATAGTTGTCGGGCAAAAAACTTGAATAGCCCGCAAAAACACCACCCGGGACGACCAGTCCCGGGTGTTTGTTTTTTCCTATATGTTGAAGCAGTGTTCAGGCTGCGGGTTTCGATGTAGACGCTGCGGCGGTCGTTTCGATGCAGATGGGTTGTCGTGAATGTCGCCAGGGCGGCGGCAACGCGCGTATCGTTTCCATGATGGCGATCCGACGCGTTTCGGCAGGAGGCCATCCGTGACTTCGAGCAACCTCATAGATCGGGAAATGTCCCTGTTCGATGCGCGTGCGCCATTCACCTCAAACGTGACCGATGTGCTAGAACCCTATCGCAATGGGCGCCTGAAGGCGGAAATGGACGGCGATCTGGTGGTTCTTGACGAAAACCTTGCTGTACGGCATGTGATGGCCGGGGGGGAGCAGCATGTCCGCTAAAGCCCGATAGCCCGACGTGGCATGCATGAACAGTTCAAAGCGTCCGCGCGGTCCCCGGTGACTGCCCGCTTCAGCACCGGAAGGTAGTTAACACATGTGCCCTGCACCCATTGATGCAGAGACCCCACGCGGGTTCATTATCCCGATCGGGGGCGGCGAAGATCGCGTCAAGGAAATGCAGATCCATCGCAAGTTCGTTGAGCTTTCCGGCGGCAGCGATGCCGACATCGTCGTGATCCCGACAGCCTCGATGCTGGAAGAAACCGGGCCCGATTATAACCGTATCTTTTCCGAACTGGGTGCGGGCAAAGTAGAGTTCCTGCCTATCTCGCGCAGGGCGGATTGCGACAACCCCGAGTATGTCGAGATGCTTGATCGAGCGACCGGAGTTTTCATGACAGGTGGAAACCAGTTGCGCCTGTCAGCGATTCTTGGGGGAACTCTGGTCGCCCAAAAAATCCGCCGGCGGAATGCAGCCGGTGTTCCGGTTGCCGGAACTTCGGCGGGTGCTTCGATCATGTCTGAACACATGGTTGCCGGTGGCAGCAGCAACTCGGCCCCGGCGGAAGGCAACATTACACTTGCACCAGGTATGGGCCTGACTAATGCCGTCATCATCGATCAGCATTTCACCCAGCGTAATCGTCTGGGTCGCCTGCTAACGGCTTCATCTTTCAACCCATTTTTGATTGGTTTGGGAATTGACGAAGATACGGCCGCCTTCATTGGGCCCGACAATGTCTTTGAAGTCATCGGCAGCGGCTCGGTTACTGTCGTGGATGCCAGTCAGTTGACTCATTCATCAATGTGGGATGCCCGGCGGGGCGAAGCGCTTAGCCTTCTGGGACTTCGGCTTGACGTTCTGGGTGAAGGGTGCCGTTATGACCTGACGGCTCGCCAGGCTTTTCCGCCGGATGAGCATTTGGCGTTCTGCACCTTGCCGGATTTGTCCGGGGAAGAGGCCGCCAACGGGGGGAATAAAAGCTAACCAACGGGGAGCCTCATGAAAATAATCTCGACCAATGTCTTTGTCGGCCCGAATGTCTGGGCAAGTTTCCCCGTTATTCGCCACGTCATCGACCTGGGTATTCTGGAAGAGTGGCCATCGGCAAAAATTGGTTCCGAGTTTATCGACGCGCTGATCGAAGCGCTTCCTGGCCTTGCGGAGCATGGCTGTTCCTACCGCGAACCCGGAGGTTTAATCCGCCGTCTGCGTGAAGACGAAGGCACGTGGCTTGGTCACGTTCTGGAACATTGTGCCATCGAGGTTCAGAACGTAGCGGGCACTGACGTGACCTTTGGCCGGACACGCGGCACAGGTGAGCCGGGCCAGTACAACATGGTGTATGAATACCGTCAGCGCGACGTTGGGCTGGACGCAGGGAAGCTGGCAATGCGGTTGCTGATGAATCTGTTGCCTCAATCCCTGAAAGATCTGGTGGATTACGATTTCGACCCGGACTTTAACTGGGACGACGAACTGCGCAGCTTTGTTCTGCGCGCACAGCGCAAGGAATTCGGCCCGTCGACCGGGTCGCTGGTCAAGGCGGCGCAAGAACGCGACATTCCCTGGATCAGACTCAACTCTGGCTCGCTGGTGCAATTCGGGCACGGCAAATACCAGAAACGCATTCAGGCGACGATTACGTCTGAGACCAAACATATCTCGGTCGAGATTTCCTGCGATAAGGAAGATACCCACAACCTGCTGAACGATCTTGGCCTGCCGGTTCCACAGCAGCGCATGGTCTATTCCGCCCGCGAAGCTGTGCGTGCTGCGGCGCGCATTGGCCATCCGGTGGTCGTCAAACCATTGAACGCCAATCATGGGCGGGGCGTTTCGATCAATTTGAATTCGGATGAAGAGGTCGAGGCTGGCTTCGCCGAAGCAAAGGAGCATTCCCGCAGCCGCGCCATTCTGGTGGAGAGCTTTGTCACCGGGTTCGATCACCGGATGCTTGTGGTGAACAACAAGCTTGTTGCGGTGGCAAAACGAGTTCCAGGCCATGTGGTCGGTGATGGTACGCACACGATTGCCGAGTTGGTCGATATCGTGAACGAAGACCCGCGTCGGGGCATCGGGCATGAAAAAGTGCTGACCATGCTCGAGATCGATACTCAGGCCAGGCGCCTTATGGATGCCGCAGGCGTAACCGAAGAGACCGTCTTGCCGGACGGTGAAATTTTCTATCTGCGTTCGACGGCAAACCTTTCGACCGGCGGCACTGCGATCGACCTGACAGATGTGGTCCATCCCGAAAACCGCGACATGGCGGAACGAGCCATAATGGCGGTTGGACTGGATGTTGGCGGCGTCGATTTCCTGATCGATGACATCACCAAATCCTACAAAGACATCGGCGGTGCCATTGTCGAAGTGAACGCAGCACCCGGTTTCCGCATGCATGTGGCGCCATCCGAAGGACAACCGCGCGATGTAGCCGGCAAAGTGATCGACATGCTGTTTCCAGCCAATGAGGAAACCCGCATTCCGATCGCTGCGATCACCGGCACCAACGGCAAGACGACGACGTCCCGAATGCTGGGCCATATTATGAAGACCAGCGGCAAAACCGTTGGCATGACCTCGACCGACGGGGTCTATGTCGATGGTAAGTTGAGCGTCAAGGGTGACATGACCGGGCCAAAATCCGCGCAGATCGTCTTGCGCGACCCGATGGTTGATTTTGCCGTGATGGAAACCGCGCGCGGCGGGCTTGTGCGGTCTGGTCTGGGATACCAGCGCTCGAACGTGGCGGCATGCCTTAACGTTTCGGCCGACCATCTTGGCCTTGGCGGCATAAACACAGTCGAGGAACTGGCCGTGGTGAAACGCGTGGTGGTGGAAAGCGCGACGGATACTGCGGTTCTGAATGCTGATGACATAAATTGTCTGAAAATGGCTGACTACGCCGGGGCGGATCAGATTTTCTACGTCACGACCAACCCCGGCCACAGCCTGGTCAAGGAACATATCAAGGCGGGTGGAAAGGCCATTGTTCTGGAAAAAGGCATGAATGGAGACATGCTGACGATCTATGACAACGGACTTCACATTCCGGTCCTGTGGTCGCATCTGATCCCCGCCGCACTGGAAGGCAAAGCGATCTTCAACGTTCAAAACGCCATGTTTGCTGCCGCCATGGCCTACAGCTTCGGGGTCGATCTGGACAACATCCGGCATGGGTTACGCACCTTCGATACCAGCTATTTCCAGGCGCCGGGGCGCATGAACGTCTATGACGAACATCCGTTCAAGGTCATCTTGGATTACGGCCACAACCCCGCCGCTCTCAACGCGATGGCCGCGTTGGCGGATCATTTGGAGATCAAAGGTCGCCGATTGTGTGTCGTTGCCATGCCCGGCGACCGGCGCGATGAAGATATCATCGACGGAGCTGCCGCGCTGGCCGGGCATTTTGACCATTTCATCTGCAAGGCCGATGACCGCCGCAGAGGCCGAGGACATGATGAAGTACCGCGGATGATGCGTCAGGCACTGATTGACAATGGCGTTGACGACGCATCCATTACGGTTATCCCGGATGAGGTCGAGGCCGTAAATGCCGGGCTGCAACAAGCGGCACCGGGGGATCTGTTGGTAATTTTCGGCGACGACACTACGCGCTGCTGGAAACAGATCATCTATTTCAGCTCTGACGGTGCAACCCCAGATGCCGAGGCTGTACCAAAGACCACGGCCGTCGACACATCCTTCGAGGACATGTTCGAAGACGATCAGAATTTGATCAGGGACGAGCGCGGTGTGCGCCTAGCGCGTGAAAACAGCGAAGACGCGGACTGAGCGAGGGCACCGGAATGGACCGGATTGAAGAGCTTGAAACCGCGCTGACCATAATAAACGCGACCGCTGATCATATTCAGGTCGACGATGCCCGGCGTCTGACGGGCCCTGGCCTGTTATGGAACAAACCCGGCGCGGTGATGGATGTATTTTTCACCGGAATTGATCCATCCACGGTCTCGGCCCTGTGGGAAAAAAACGCCCGGCGAGTGCTGGACGCGCTGGGATGGACGGATCAGGATTTGACCCATCGCACATTCACTGGCGGTGTAAATCTGTCGATTTCCGCACCAATGGATCAGCTGTATTCGGCGATCTTCGCGGTGCAGACGGCGTGGCACTTCTGTGCCGCCGAGTTGTTGGATGCAACTCCCGGTGACTTTGATCAAATGGTGGCCGATGTCAAAACTGTTATGGTCAAAGAAGCCAATCCGCGCCTGATCGATCTGATCGCAGCGGCCGAGGCGCATGGCGTGGATATTCTGTGCGACGACGATGAGGTTTCAATCGGGCACGGTACAGGTAGTCAGGTCTGGCCGGTTGATGCCCTGCCCGTCCCTGATGACGTGGACTGGTCCAGCCTTCACAACATTCCAGTTGCGTTCATCACCGGCACCAATGGCAAGACCACGACGACCCGGTTGCTTGAGGCGATCGCGCGGGCTTCGGGCAAAGTTGCAGGGCTGACCTCGACCGAATTTGTGCGGGTCGGCAACGATATTCTTGACCGAGGTGATTACTCGGGCCCGGGTGGCGGCCGGATGCTGCTGCGCGACAAGCGCCTTGAGATCGCCTGCCTTGAAGTGGCCCGCGGGGGTATTCTGCGCCGTGGCCTGCCAACGCGTGCGGCCTCGGCGGCCGCGGTCACAAATGTTGCGAATGACCATTTGGGACAGTACGGCGTCAATACCGTGCCGGAACTGGCACAGGCGAAATTCGCCGTGCATCGCACACTTACCGATGGTGGCGTGCTGGTTCTGAACGCTGATGATGCGTATGTCCGTGCCGAGGCAAAAAACACGTCAGCAAATATCTGGTGGTTTTCCTTGGATGCACAAGCGGATCTGATCCGTGACGCGCGCGATTCCAACAAATGCTGCGCCTATGTGCAGCAGGAAAATATCGTGTTTTTCGATGGCACTTCCGAAAAGACGGTGATTGCCGTGTCAAACGTGCCCGTGACCATGGGCGGGGCGGCGAAATACAACACCCTGAACGCCTTGGCCGCCATGTGCCTTGCTCTGGCGCTGGACCTACCCCTTCAGGCAGTGCGAGATGGATTGGCCGGTTTCAAACCCGATGCAAAGGACAATCCGGGGCGCTGCAACGAGTTCAACTATCATGACGCCCGTGTTTTTGTAGATTTCGCACATAACCCGCACTCGATCTCTGCCGTGTGCGAAGCGCTGTCAGGACTTCCGGCAAAACGTCGCTTTATCATGCTCAGCCATGCGGGCGACAGATCGGATCAGGACATTCGGGACGTTACCGCGACGGCTTTGAAATTCCAACCTGACGTAATCGTTGCAGCCGAACTGGAAGGCTATCTGAGAGGCCGGGCGTTGGGAGAAATCCCGGACCTGATCGAAGGGACGGCCTTGAAGCACGGATACAACGCTGATCAGATCCAAAGGGCCCAATCCCCTTCTCAGGCCGCGGCCAGGATTCTTAAACAACTTGAGCCGGGCGATCTTGCTTTGTTGCTTGTCCTGTCAGAACGCGACGCCGTTCTTGAGATGCTGGGCGCTTAGGTACGACACCTATTGGCGTACCCCGGCGATCTATTGGAAAACAAACAAACCCCGCAATGGGTTTGTGGCATCCAAGAAATCACGGCCACGAATGACTGTCGGCCTGATCATGGGTTTTCTATATTTGTGAGGACGTAATCCACCGTTCAATCTCGCCTGGGGAAACTGAGCGAAACCAATCGCCCGAGTTGTCAGGTCACGGTGGATCTCAGCGGGCATTCGGCGATCATGAAGCTTTGGAACACAGTCCGGGCCTGATAACACAACCCTGTTGTTGTTCGATTGCCGATTATCCCGGTGCGCCACTTACTCGCTCAACAGCTGCGACAGTTTTTCTGCACCCCGGCGCAAGGTGTCGAGAAATGACTTCAGACTGCCGACGTCATGCCGTTGCGTCGGGGCATGAACTGAAAGCGTGGCAACCAGCCTGCCCTGCGCGTCCTGCACCGGTACGGCAATCGCCACCATGCCCGCCATGAATTCTTCGTCGTCGGTGGAAAATCCCCGCTCGGCCGTGATCTCGATTTCACTCAGCAGGGCCTTCGGCTTTGTTAAAGAACGGGCGGTCTGCTCCTTCAGCTTTCCGGCTAACAGAAACCCGTTCAGAGTTTTGGGACGCAAGGTGGAAAGGTACATCTTGCCACTGGCCGTGCAGTGGAACGGCACCTGGGTTCCGATCGGCAATTGAATCCGCAACGGCCATTTGGTTTCCACCCGGTCTAGATAGATCATGCCTTCGCGATCCGGGATGGCCAGATTGCAGGTTTCGCCCACTTCGTCGGCCACACCGCGCAGGATGGCGAGACGCGCAGTCCGCAGGTGTTCGGCGGACATGGTATTCACGGACAACAGCCGCAATCGTCTGCCCGGACCATAAGACCGTCCGTCAAGATCGCGTTGCAGGAACCCTTCTGCCTCTGCCGTTTGCAGCAAACGATGGATGGTGGGTTTGGCCAATCCCAATGCATCGATCAGATCCGAGGGTTTGACCGCAACGCCGCGCCGTGCCACCTCTTCCAGGATCAGCAACAGGCGCAGGTTGGTGGGAATCTGAGTTTCTCTGTCTTTAGTATCAGTCTCGGCCATCCTTCAACATTCTAGTTATTTGGCAGAAGGATCAAGGCCAGTTCGGGGACCAGCGACACCAATATCCAGACGGATAGCAGGGACACCAAGTAAGGCACCGTATAGCGCAGCAACCGGAAGTACGGCACGCCCGTCACGCCTGAAGCGACATACAGGTTAAGCCCGTATGGTGGTGTGATAAACCCGATGGACGCCCCGACCAGGAAGATGACCGAGAAATGGATTGGATCAATTCCAACCGAGGCTGCGATCGGCGCAAGGATCGGGGCCAGGATGATGGTGACCGGAAGGCTTTCCAGCACCATGCCTGAAAAGAAGACGATCACCATCGATGTGAACAGAACCGCATGGTACCCCCCCATGGAGGTCACGAAGTTTCCGATTGTTTCCTGTGCGCCAAGCAGGGACAGGATCTGCTGCATCACCACCGAAATTGCGATCAACGGGGCCAGGATACCCGTAATCTGGGCAGACCTGATGACGATTGAGGGGATCTCTGGGATCGTGAACCCTTCGACCACGAACATTTCAGCGAAGCTCTTTTCGGTTGGCGGTATATCGTTCCGGGCCCCCATGATGCGGTTGATCGGGTAGCTGACCAGCCCCGCGATGACACAAAAGCCCACGGTCACGCCGGCGGCCTCTGTCGGAGAGAACTTGCCGGTATAAATGCCCCAGAGCACAAGACCGATGGCGAAAAAGCCGAGCCAGGCACCAAAGGCGGTTTTCAGCACCCGGTTCAATTGCAGCGGGATCAGATAGCCCCACCCGTTCATGCGGCAGATGATCCAGCATGCCAGTTGCATCCCGATGACCATCAGCGCACCGGGCAGAATACCGGCCACGAACAATTCGGAAATCGGCAGGTTCATCAGAAAGCCATAGACGATGAAGATGATCGAAGGGGGGATGATGATACCGACAGTGCCGCCCGCAGCAGCGGTCGCGGCGCTGAACCGTTCGTCATAGCCGCCCTTTACCATCTCGGGGTGCAGCATCGACCCGATGGTCGCCGTCGTGGCCGAGTTCGACCCGGAAATCGCCGCGAACAGCCCACAGGCACCCAGCGACGCCATTGCCAGCCCGCCGCGTATCCAGCCCAAACAGGCATAGGCAAAATCACTGAGCCTTCGCGCGATACCGGATTTGTTGATCAGATCTCCGGTCAGGATAAACAGCGGCATTGCCAACAGGGCGAAGCCCTTGTTGAAGACGTTCAGCAGTTCGGCCCCCATATTGTCCAGCGTCAAACCAAGGACAAAGGAACATCCAATGACCCAGTAACCGATGACCAGCAGCACCGGCACGCCCAGCATGAACAGAAAGGTGACCCCCAACGAGATCAGTGTAACAAGTGTTCCGTCTGTCATCAGTCTGCCCCGATCACGGCCTGCTTGATCAGCGGCTCGCCTGTTTTCCAGTTGTGCAAATCATCGGCGAGGTTCTGAAACACGCGACCGACCATCAAGAAGAATGACAATGGTGCAGCCAGCAGGAACCACCACTGCATGATATTGTCCGTGCCCAGAACGATCTGAAAGTTCGAGGCCGAAAGCGCCACCAGTCGCGAGGTGGTCACGATAACGATCACCGCAAAGATGAACCACAGTACCGCGTCAAGAAACAGGCAGGCCAATTGCCCGCCGCGGGGCATAGCGGTGCGGAATTCACTGAAACTCAGATGCGTGCGCAAGCGTACGTTGTAGGACGCTCCAAACCAGGCCATCACCATGAAAAGAAGCGGAGGAATGGTCGTGGACCAGGGTTCCTGATCATTGAAGACAAACCGGTCGATCACGCCCCAGAAAATGATCAGCGCGATGGCAAGATAAGAATACACCATGACCGACCGTTCCAGATGACGTTCGATCAACGGCACCTTGCGATAGATCAGCATGACCAGCAAACCCCCGATCGCGGCAACGACCGCACCGACGATCCAAGCGGCGTCGGATTCCAGAGCAAGTTGAATCTCGAAAGAATCCTGGCTGAGAAAAGCGCTGAATATTGCGCCAATGTCTGCCCAAAGTGACATGAAGCCCGTCCTCCCAGTGGGTATTGATTGAACCGGCCCGTTCGGGCCGGTTCTGGCAGTCTAATCAGGCCTCGCCCTTCCACCAGCGGCGCGGCTCGACATTTTCCGGCAGCGTGTCCGCGGGGATCTCTCGCGCGATGTCGTAAATCTCCTGGTATGTGTCGATGCCACCGGCCCATTTGTTCAGCCGCTCGCGCCACTGCGCCCACGGCTCGGGGTTGTAGTTCGGAGCACACATTTCTTCGGCCAGTTTGATCTGATCGTCCGGCAGGAAGGCCGGGCGGACACCGTTTTCGGCAAAGATCGTGTTGGGAAGCTGCGGCTCCGAGAAGCCAACTGTGTTCAACAACGCAGCCTCATTCGCACCTTGGATCAACGCCTGTGTGAAGTAGGAAGACTCCATCACTGCGTCCTGCAACTCGCCGCCGAGGCTGTCGAAGACCTTGGCCGACATCGAGGTATGCTCGGTGCCACAGAAGAACTTCAGGTTCACTGACTGCGAAACCACAGGCGCCATGTTCGCATAAGCCACCGCCGAGGCCCAGGTTTCCGCACCATCGATCAGACCGGTCTTGAGCGCATCCAGCGTTTCTTCCCATGCCACTGGAACAGGGTTCAGATTCAGCAGTTGCATCGCGATCCGACCCAGCTGCGTGCCCGTCACGCGGTTCTTGGTCCCGAACAACTCTTCCAGCTTGGTAACGGTCGGCTTGTCGGCAAAGGTCGAGCCCATTTGCAGACCGCGCAGTTCACAATGGGTGAACAGGAATTTCAGCCCGTGACGCTTTTCAAGCGGGTCGCGCAGGATGCGTTGGCTGGCGGGGCTGTAGAAGAAATGATACTGCGCCGCCCGGCTGGGGAACATGTAGGCATAGTCCAGGACGTTCAGATAAGGCGCACCGCCGGCCGAATTCTGGGTCGAGGCTGCGTAGATATCGACGATTCCCTGCTGGGTTTTTTCAACACAGCTGAGTTGTCCGCAGATCTGGTTGTCGCCGATGAACTCGATCCGAATCTCGCCATCCGTGCGCTCTTCCAGATCGCGTGCAAACTCGATGGCGCCGGCGCGCTCGATCAGCAGGTTGCGGGTGTTGAAGCCCGACGCACCAAATTTCAACGTGTGCTTCGGTTCTTTCGAAAAGCGTTTTTCATACGTGGATTCCGCCGCTTGCGCCAGATTGGCCAGGCTCATCGCCCCGCCAAACCCTCCTGCTGCAAGCAGCGTCGAGCTCATACCATAGCGCCCTGCCACCCGGAAAAAATCCCGCCGCGAAATACCACTCAGTTTCCGACCAATCTCCATTGCTTACCTCCCTGTTCGCAATTATTGAGACGTTTTGTATCAAAAAAGGCTAGTATATTTCTTGCATCTTGCATAGAGTTTTTTTCAACGACGTTGGAAGGAGGCGGTCATGGAAGTGGATTATGCGGTAGTTGGCGCGGGGTCTTCGGGCTGTGTCATCGCCAATCGGCTCAGCGCCGACCCCAACACGACCGTCGCGTTGTTGGAGGCTGGCGGCCGCGACACCAACCCCTGGATCCACATCCCGGTTGGCTATTTCAAAACCATGCACAACCCTTCGGTGGACTGGTGTTACAGGACCGAGCCCGATCCGGGCCTGAACGGGCGCTCGATCGACTGGCCACGCGGCAAGGTGCTGGGCGGCTCATCCTCACTGAACGGTCTGCTCTATGTGCGCGGCCAAAAAGAAGATTATGACCGCTGGCGCCAGATGGGGAATGTCGGCTGGGGCTGGGAAGACGTGCTGCCTCTGTTCAAACGCAGCGAAGACCAAGAGCGTGGCGAAGACCCGTATCACGGTGTCGGTGGGCCGCTGTCGGTGTCGAACATGCGCATTCAGCGACCGATCTGCGACGCATGGGTCGCGGCAGCGCAAGCCGCCGGATACCCGTTCAATCCGGATTACAACGGCGCAGATCAGGAAGGCGTAGGGTATTTTCAGCTGACCACCCGCAATGGGCGCAGGTGCAGCTCGGCCGTGGCGTATCTGAAACCCATTCGAAACCGACAAAACCTGAACATCATCACGAACGCATTGGTGACACGCATAACGCTGGATGGGAAACAGGCGACCGGACTTGTCTATCGGGATCGCGCAGGCAATGAGAAAACCCTGAAGGTACGACGCGAAATCATCCTGTCCGGCGGCGCAATCAACTCTCCTCAGATTCTGATGCTGTCGGGTATCGGCGACCCGGACCACCTGAAGAAAAACGGCATCGATCCGGTCCATGCCTTGCCCAATGTCGGCAAAAGACTACAGGATCACTTGCAGGCCCGTCTCGTTTTCAAATGCAATGAGCCCACATTGAATGACGAGGTGCGCAGCCTGATCAATCAGGCCCGTATCGCGCTCAAATATGCTTTGTTCCGCGCCGGTCCGATGACCATGGCGGCCAGCCTTGCGACCGGATTCATGAAAACGCGCCCGGACGTGGAAACACCCGACATTCAATTCCATGTACAGCCTTGGTCCGCCGACAGCCCCGGCGAAGGCGTGCACCCGTTTTCCGCCTTTACCATGTCCGTGTGCCAGCTGCGGCCGGAAAGCAGGGGTGAACTGCATCTGAACGGCCCGGACCCATCACAGCATGTAAAGATCATTCCGAACTATCTGTCGACGGAAACGGATTGCCGAACCATCGTCGACGGCGTGAACATCGCCCGCAGAATCGCACAGCACAATCCGCTGGCATCGAAGATTTCCGAAGAGTTCCGCCCGACGTCACAACTTTCGACCGACGATTACGAGGGCACGCTGGACTGGGTCAGGTCGAATTCCGTTTCGATCTATCACCCGACAGGGACCTGCGCGATGGGTACGAATGAAACCGCAGTCGTTGACCCCGCGCTAAAGGTGCGCGGCATCGGAAACTTGCGGGTCGCGGATTGTTCGATCATGCCGGAAATCGTCAGCGGCAACACAAACGCCCCCGCGATCATGATCGGAGAAAAGGCAAGTGACTTGCTTGCCGCAGGAACATAGCGCAGCAGGCCGCGTATCCGGATCCGAGGAAAACTGGGCAACTCGGCTTGCAGATCTCAGGGAAAGTCCGGTGATGCCATCCCTGCCCTGACCTAGCGCAGAGGCGGTGTCAGCCACTGCGCCGACATCCCATAGTTGGAATTCTTCAACTCCTGTTTGGCGATAGCCTGAAGATGGACCTCATCCGGTCCATCCGCATAGCGCAACGCCCGGGCCCAAGTGTAACTGTCGGCCAATGGCGTGTCGGGTGTCATGCCCATTGCGCCAAAGACCTGCATTGCACGATCCGTAACCTTTGCATGTACCTGGGGCGCCACGACCTTGATCAGGGATATTTCGCGGAAGGCCTTTTTCGCCCCCACCTGATCGATTTTCCAGGCCGCCTTCAGGGTCAACAGCCGCGCCTGTTCAATTTCCAACCGGGATTTGGCGATCCATTCACGGATCACGCCTTGTTCCGAGAGTTGCTTGCCAAAGGTCTTCCGTTCCTGGGCACGTTCCACCATCAGGTTCAATGCCATTTCCGCCGCCCCGATCGAGCGCATGCAATGATGAATTCGCCCGGGCCCAAGCCGCGCCTGAGCCAGTGCAAAACCGCTGCCTTCTTCGCCCAGCAGATTGCCGGCCGGGACGCGCACGTCCCTGAACACCAGTTCAGCATGGCCTTCGGGATCGTGCATGTTCAGGATCGTCGGATTGCGCACGATCTCCAAACCGGGCGTGTTCCTTGGAACGATGATCATGCTTTGCTGTTTATGGCGATCGGCGTTCGGGTCGGTTTTGCCCATGACGATGAACAGTCTGGTATTGGGGTGGCACGCATTGGTGATGAACCACTTGCGGCCATTGATGACGTATTCATCTCCCTCGCGCCGGATGGATGTCGTTATGTTGGTCGCGTCCGAACTGGCCACGTCGGGTTCGGTCATGGCAAAGGCCGAGCGGATCTTGCCGTTCAACAGCGGCACCAACCAGTCTTCGCGCTGCTCGGGCGTGGCGAACATGTGCAGCAATTCCATGTTCCCGGTATCCGGCGCGTTGCAGTTGAAGACCTCCGAAGACCAGCTCACCTGACCCATCAGCTCGGCCAAGGGCGCGTAATCAAGATTGCTGAGCCGCGTTCCGGGCTCATCATCCCGCAGGGAGGGCAGGAACATGTTCCAAAGCCCTTCGGCGCGGGCCAGCGACTTGAGGTCTTCCATGAACGAAACAGGGAAATTGCCGGCTTCTATTTCCTCTTTGTGGTCGCGAATGCGCGGATAGATATGCGCCTGCATGAAGGCTTTCAGCCGGTCGTGCATTTCCGTGGCGCGTGGCGATGGAGCAAAATCCATTGTGATCCTCTTCAGTGCGTTGCAGCAGCGATTTCGTCGAGCGCCATTTGCGCCAGAGGGGCCACCAGCCCCTTGAACGCCATTGCGTTCTCGTTCGATGCGTTTCCCGCCAGCGCACGGCTGTAAACACCCTGTGCAATCGCAGCCATCCGGAAAAAGGAAAACGCCAGATAGAACGTCCAGTTTTCAATCTCTGGCAGGTCACGCAGCGAACAATACCGCTCGATCATCTCAGCTTCGGAAGGGATGTTCAAAGCAGCGCGATCCAGCCCTTGCAGCCCCCGGATCAGACCGGTGGGCGGCAATCTGAGACACACACAGAAATACCCCAGATCAGCCATCGGATGGCCCAGAGTCGACAGTTCCCAATCCAGAACCGCGGTGATCTGCGGGGCATCCGAAGCGAAGATAAAATTGTCTATGCGAAAGTCACCGTGGATCAGACTGACCGAACCGTCACCATCGGGCAGGTTGCGCGACAGCCAGCCCATAAGCTGTTCCATCTCGGGAAGGGTACTTGTTTCTGCGGCGCGGTACTGTTTGGTCCAGCGGCTGTACTGGCGTTGGAAATAGTTTCCCGGCTTGCCGAAGTCGGACAGACCGACGGCGCCTGTGTCAACCGAATGCAGCGCGGCCAGAACCCGGATCATTTCGTCGAACACCGGATGATGGTCGGCCACGTCCAACTCGGGCAGCGCCGGGTTCCAGAAAATCCGGCCTTCCTGGAAGCTCATGACATAGAACATGGAACCGATGACTTCCGTGTCCTCACACAGCACGTAAGGTTTGGCGACCGGAACCGCAGTGCCATGAAGTGCTTTCAGAACACGATATTCCCGATCCACCGCATGGGCCGAAGGCAGCAGGTCACCTGGCGGTTTGCGGCGCAACACGTATTTCGAACCACCGGCCTTCAGCAGATAGGTTGGGTTCGACTGCCCGCCCGAAAACTTTTGATAGGACAATGGGCCGGCGAAGCCTTCGATATGGCGCCCCAAATAGGTCGAAAGCCGCTCGGTATCGAGTTCGAGGCCGGATGAGGTCATGCATGAAACTCCGTATTCCGCCGGGATGCCATTCAGCTTACCGCCCCCAATGACATTTGTGAAATTTACTTGCATGATCGTCAGCATAATTCTGGTGAATGACATGACGACCAAGCTCAACAAGATCGACCTGAACCTTTTTGTTATTTTTGACGCCATCTACACCGAACGAAATCTGACCCGCGTTGCCGAACGCCTGTCGATCACGCAACCAGCCGTCAGCAACGCCCTGACCCGGTTGCGCAAGACACTGAACGACCCGCTTTTCGTGAAGACCAGCACGGGGATGCAGCCCACGGCCCTGGCAGAGAGCATTTCGGACAGGATCTCAGCCGCTCTTCACCAGTTGCAAGCCGCATCGGCGCAGGGTGAACGGTTCGACCCGTTCACCAGCAAACGGCTGTTCCGGGTCAGTTTGGTCGATCTTCACAGCCTCATCATCCTGCCCGGGCTTTTGTCCAGGTTTCAGCGCACGGCACCCCAGGTCGAACTCAGCCTCGTGCGCATTCCCCGCCGGGATACGCGCAAGGCGTTGCAGCAGGGCACGATCGACATCGCGTCGGACATTCCGATGCCGGACAGTTCGGATCTGATCAGCCAGACCATCATGAAGGACCGCTATGTCTGTGCCATGCGACCCGACCACCCGCTGGGTTCGGGCCCATTGACGCTGGAGCGTTATCTTCAGCTGACACATCTGCATGTTTCCTCACGGCCTCAGGGGGCGAGTCCGGTCGACATCGTCCTGCGCAAACTGGGCGCACGGCGCAAACTCGGGCTTCAGATGCAAAGTTATCTGAACATCCGGGATATTCTGCACAATACAGATATGGTTGCCACGCTGACCGAATGCAGCGCGCGTGAAATGGGGCTGCGCATGTTGAGGCTGCCGGTTGAAGTGCCTCCGATCGAACTTCGCCTTTATCGGCATATCCGTTCCGACGGCGACGAAGCCGTACAATGGATGTTCGACCAAATTGCAGGTCGCACCGTCAGAGCGAACGATACGGAACAGCATCATAGGGTCGATCAGAATTGATACGGAACCCCGGGCACCATGTGTCGTCAGGATATCAGAGGCGCCAACCGTCAGGTCCGCGAAACCTCAAGGTCGGACGCGTCACGTGTTGATCTGACTTTCAGACTTCTTGGGTAACGCGTCATAGGTCGCCTGAAGATAGGCAAAGCCATATCTTCGGTCCGGCTCCAGATGCGTCCCCTCTGCCCACTCGTTCCACGCGTTTATGAAAACGATTTTTTCGTCGGCACTGTATTTTTCCTGCGCAAGAACCTGGCGGCACAAATGTTCCGTCCAGCGCTTGTAGGCATCAATCGTGAACCGCCCCATAATCCGGGGGGCATCCTGATTGCGCGCGGTATTGTCCCACGAGAGCGTAGAGGACCGAAACAGCTTGTACCGGGGTTCCGGCTTTTGAAGCTCTGCCTCGACCACGGCCTGGTAATCCAGAACGGCTCCTGTGAACTCTGGATTGTAGATCCCCATCTCATCCGTGATGTCGGTGCGCTTTACCTGATGCGGCGGGAACTCCATAGCAGCGTCAAAACCCAGTTTCTCGGGGTCGCCGATATCGAAAGTCTGGGCAGCTATGAGATACAGGTCCGGGTCGCCCCAGCTTTGTGCCTCTTTTCGCCAAGCCGCGGTTGTTTCCTCGATATTCGGTATGATGTTCGCTCGGTACACGATGAAAACCGGTTTCCCATCTATCCGAATATAACGCGGATCATCAAAATATTTGCGTATATGGCGGAGAAGGTTCAGGGAATCCTCGATCGAATGGTTCTGCGCGATAAGAACGTCGTGCGCCCGTCCGTCCCAGCGGCGCGTCCAGTTTTCATTTGCCCATGTCAGGCAAAACGGCATGTCGACTTCCGGATTGCCCAACATTTGTTCGAGCGGGTGCTCCATCAAGGTCTTTCCGCCAAACCAGTAGTAGTAATAGGAGAACCCTCCTATCCCGTAAGATTTCGCGATCCGCGCCTGTTCGACCATGATTTCTGGCAACCGCAAGTCGTAGTAACCCAGATGAATCGGACAATGAGGTTGGTAATGGCCCGGATAATTCGGAACGGCCTTTCCGACATTGGACCATTCGGTAAAGCCTTTGCCCCACCATTCATCATTCTCTTTGAAGGGATGAAATTGCGGCAGGTAATGCGCAATCGCCCGCACTGCGGGTTCAGCTTTAGCAGGCGGGTCGAAGGGTTTGAACTCTTCGGCCCGACCGATGGCTTCAAAACCCTGCCTGTTGGATTGCCCAGGTTTGTCCCAACCCCTTTTGGGGTCTCTTTTCTTGGCTGAATTTCTGAACCGCCTTGCCGTACGTGGCGACAAAGGTGGGCTGAGTTTCGACGCCGCAGTCAGCAAATAGTAAAGCAGGGTATCTTTGATGGACATGCAGTTTCTCGTACTAAGGCGCGTCGTGCCGACTATGACAAAGAAAACCTTTTTTTTCACGCAAAGCACGAGACAGAGTTACATGAAAAGTACTTGGGACTTTCATGCAACTCAATCCAACGTGGTTTTCTATTTTGTACGGGCCGCGGACAGCCATTGCTTCAGCAAGCGACCGCTGACCGTATCACGCAAAAGGCGGAAAGCTCGTTTGGTCAACGGCTTATTGGCACCATATGGGACAGGATGCGCATTGCCTTCCGTAGTTTCGCCACGGCGCGAAATTTCGGGGACACCCACATGCGTCCAGCCGGTCAGCTTTGAACCTTGGAGAGCCGCCTTGGTCGCATGCAAAAACGCATGCCCGTACTCACGATCCGGTTCCAGATGACATCCTTCAGCCCATTCATTCCATGCATTCACAAAAACGAAACGTTCTTGGTCTGGGAAGTCTTGGGCGGTTTTGCGCAAGGCACGCGAAAGCCAATATTCATAGTTTTCCGGCGTTCCATTCAAAACGATCATGGCATTTTCCTTCCGCCGGGCAGTGTTGTCCCAGGACGGAAAAACCGATCGATGAACGTTGTTCTCAGGCCCATAGCTGTGACCCAGATACTGTTCTGCGATGTCGGAAAAATCGACGCAATGGCCTTGGAAATCGTCGAACAAGTCCACTTCTGGCGAGAGGTTGGGCACGTTGATGCTGTGGGGCGGGAACTCAACACCGGAATCAAACCCGTATGACGCGTAATCCCAGTTTCGGTGCGTCAGCGCACAGGCCAGATGTATTTTCGGAATTCCAACAGACGCGCAATAGTCACGCCAAACCTGCACGGTTTTGCGCGAGTTCTTCAGATGCTGCGGCCGATAAACAATTAGGAACGGAGCGCCATCTACCGTTATGTAGCGGGGATCCCGGAAAAACGGCTCGATCGACTTAATGAACTCCAGATCATCTTCTGGCTTGTATTTCTGTTCAATGAGAATCTCGTGCTCGGCCGCATCCCAGCGGCGTGTCCAGTTCTCATTCGCCCAGCAAAGGCAGAACGGCATATCGCTTTCGGGATCCGCAAGCATTTCGTCGACGGGCCGCTCAAGAAGTCTTTTCCCGGAAAACCAGTAATAGTGATAGCAGAATCCATCAATTCCGCTGGCTTTGGCCATCTCAATCTGCTCAAGCCGCGTTTCGCGGACCCGCAGGTCATAAAACCCCAAATCCGTAGGAAGATGAGGTTGATAATGCCCGGTGAAAAGCGGCTTTGCTTTTGCAACATTTGTCCACTCGGTGAACCCTTTGCCCCACCATTCATCGTTCTCCGGGATCGGGTGGAACTGAGGAAGGTAGAAGGCAATTGTCCTGATATTGCCGAATTCACGATCCGCGGTGTTTGTGGACATTACTTCTTCAACCCCAACAGCCGCGCCAGCGATTTTTTTTTCTTCTTGGCCAGTGGGCCGGGCTCGACTCGGGAAGCGGTGCTCGTGTCCACCGGCCCGATAGTCGATTGCAAATCAATCTCTTCGGACAGGGGCAGGCCTGCCATCATGTTGGTCCAATGCTGCCTGGTCTCTTCATCGGGTTGTTCGACGGGCAAGCCCATCAGGTAGATGTCATTCTCAGCGCGTTCCTTGGGGACCGATCTGCTTACGACCTGGAAAACATGGGAATAGCGATTGCGCTGCAATGCGGCCTGAACATCCTGTGGCAAACGGCTCCAGCGTTGACAAAACTCCGTCATCTCTGGCGTACGAACCACGAACTCAGCTTGTTCAATGCTCATACCCTGCGAATTAAGCAGATGCTGTACGTTTTTGATGCCGAAAAACCGGACATGGGTCCGATCCAGCAGGCCCCAGTCACGGTATTCGAAATCTTCATCGACAAGACAACCGGCAATGGCTGCATGGCCAACATGCGGCAACGAAAGAATCACCGATCCCGTGTCGTTCAACAGCGATTTCATGCCTGAAAGAACGCTCCACGGGTCGTAAACGTGTTCCAGAACGTCCGCTGCGATCACGTAGTCGAATACCCCGTCTTTCTCGCGAACGATGTCACTCCATGAAGCATCGTTGAGATCCATCGGGTACACAGAACGTGCAAACGGCTTTAGCTTTTCGATCGCCGAAGGGTCGATCTCAAGCGCCACAACATCACATTCCAATGTGCCGGAAAGATGGCGTGTGATCGAACCTGGCCCGGCCCCAATCTCAAGCACCTTGGACCCGGGCTTTACCATGCGCAGCACGCGTGCGGGTGCTACATCACTGTTCATATCAATGTCGTATTCGTAAGTGTGTCTATCGCTCACTGCAATTCTTCCGTGATGCTTATTTCGTGCTTCAATTCGGCTGCTATATAGTTTGGTCTGGTTCTGCAATCCCCAATACCAAACCGATACGTAAGGCTTTGGATGTTGTACCCTAATTATGCTCAGTTCAGCAGTCACTGTTGCACAAAACTCCTTTAGCAGCAATGACCCCTCGCCCGGGGGTTATTCACACCAATTACGCTGTGCAACCAACGTCTAAGAAACCTATTTTGACTGAGTTCTGTTTTGTAGCCTTTTCAGCAATAGTACCGGTGCACGCATGAGCGTCGAATGGAGCCTCGTGGTTTCCTGCCGAATTTCAGTGGAGGTATGCTTAATACATTTTTTCAATAACTTACCGATATCTCGAGAAACCACGGTTTGAGCACTTTATGGCTTGCAATTGCGCGCTGGATGCTGAGCGGAAAGGCTTGCGTCTGCAACAATTTGCTGAGCCTACAGATCACCGCCAACGCATTCACCCTGGCAAATAGATTACGCCAGAATTCCGATATCGCCTTAAGGGCATGTAACGACTTACTGGTTTCAACCCGGCGACAAGCAACAATCTGCTCATTCACCACGGCCGCCGGAAATCGAAAAAATCCAAGGAGGGAAATCCTGCCGCTCCGATCAAAAAAGGCTTTGCATCCCCTAACGCGGCTTTGCCATTCTGCCATGCTTGATGATCGGTTTTCTGCCTTCGTCTCACCGGGGAAAAACCATTTCAATCATTTCTCAGATTGCCGCCGCTGAACGCACAGGATCACAGACCGTATTCAGCAGCCCGGATCCGTCGTACTGGAACCGGGGTTGACCCTAACTGTGTTTGCTAGGAAGTAACGATCAGGCCCATTCCACAGATACGGCAGGCAGGATTGTCACAGATTACGATCATAAGCGTTTGTTACAACAGCAGTGGTGTACTGCCGGAGATGCTGAATTCCATCCCAGAGGGCGTGCCAACAATTTTGGTCGACAATGGCTCGGATGATATAGAAGCGGTTCGGCAAATGGCCGAGGCACATGGCGCAACTCTGATCGAAAGCCCCGACAACATCGGGTTTGGCCGCGCATGCAACCTTGGTGCCGCCAAGGCGACAACGGACCTGCTTTTATTTCTGAACCCGGATTCCCACTTGCTGCCCGGAGCATTGGACGCGTTGCAAGAGGGGGCCGACAATCATCCCGATGCGTCAGCCTTCAACCCTGCAATTCTGGACCGGAAGGGGGCACCTCGTTTCAGGCGATACAGTGTGATCATTCCCCGAAATGAAACCCTGCCCAGGAAAACAGCCGATTCCGACTTTGAATTGCCGGTCCTCGTCGGCGCCGCCTTCCTGGTCCGCCGCGAAGCGTTCGAAGCGGTCGGCGGGTTTGATCCCGAAATCTTTCTGTATCATGAAGACGATGATCTGAGCTTGCGGCTCAAAGCCGTTTGCGGGCCACTTTACTACGTTCACAACGCTCAGATGCGCCACGCCAGAGGCAAATCCTCGCCGGGAAGCCCAGCCATCGCTGGCCTGAAGGGCTGGTATATGGGGCAATCGCGCGTTTACGTCGCCCGCAAGCATGAAGTCCCGATGGCCTTCGGTCGGGCCCTGGCATCGGCGCTACTGCAAGTGCTGTCTCCGGCTGTGTTGTTTTCAGCGAGAAAACGCGCCAAACAATGGGCCTTCTTGCGCGGCGTTTGGCATGGACGGAATGCCCGACCAGCCCCGTTCAGACCTTGATCACAAAGCGTGAAGCAGTATGCAGCCCACGCAAATTCCAGCCTGAACACGTAACCATGAGACAGCTCGCGGCCTAGCTCAGAAGCCCTTTCAGATAGGTGCCGTAAGTGGACTTGGCGAACAGGCGCGCGCGAGCCTCAAGAGCCTCGTCGTCGATCCAGCCATTTGCCCATGCGATTTCATCCAGGCTACCGGTCTGCATACCCTGACGTTCCGTGATCGTGCGCACGAAATTTCCCGCATCCAGCAAAGACCCGTGCGTGCCGGTATCCAGCCAGGCAAAACCGCGCCCCATGGTCTGCACATCCAGCAAACCTTCGTCCAGATACATTTCCAGCAGCGACGTGATTTCCAGCTCGCCGCGATCTGACGGTTTGACCTCATGTGCGCGGGCCGGAGCGTCGCCATCCAGAAAATAAAGACCCGTCACCGCGTAATTCGACGGAGGCACCTTGGGTTTTTCGACGATCGCGCGGGCTTTATTCCCTTGGAAATCCACAACGCCGTAGCGTTCTGGATCAGCAACCCGGTACGCAAAAACCGTACCGCCGCGCTTCAGTTGATCCGCCTCAAGCAGCAGGTCCGGAAGGCCATGTCCGAAGAAGATGTTGTCACCCAGAATCAACGCTGACGGGGCACCGTCCAGAAAATCCTCGGCCAGAGTATAAGCCTGCGCCAGACCGTCAGGAGACGGTTGCACGATCCATTTCAAGGACAACCCGTATTGACTGCCATCCCCTAACAGGCGCTGAAACTGATCCTGATCCTGGGGGGTGGTGATGATCGCGATTTCGCGGATCTGCGACAGCATCAAAACACTCAGCGGATAAAAGATCATCGGCTTGTCGTAGATCGGCAGCAATTGCTTGGAAATCGCCATGGTGATCGGGTAAAGCCGGGTTCCGGACCCACCGGCAAGAATAATGCCTTTGCGCTGCATAATCTGTCCTTTCAAGGTTCAGCTGGTCGCTGACTTCAACTCGCTCAATATCTCGGCCAGTCCGGCTTTCCAGTCGGGTCTCTGGATTCCGAACACATTTTCCAGCCGCGAACAGTCCATACGTGAGTTCAGCGGGCGCGGCGCTGGCGTTGGGTAAGCCTCGGTTGGAATATCCTCGATTTCGACCGACAAGCCGGATTGAGAAACAGTTTCACGGGCGAAATCCGCCCAGCTGGCATCAGGTGCACCGGAATAGTGAAACACCCCACCTTTGGCTTCGAGGCCAGCCTTGGCCATTTTCAGCAAGGTTTCAGCGATGTCTGCAGCAGGTGTTGGCCCGCCGATCTGATCTGCGACGATGGTCAGCTTGTCACGGGTTTCTGCCAGTCGGCGAATGGTCTTTGCAAAGTTCTTTCCGTGGGCCGAAAACACCCAGCTTGTGCGCAAAATGGCATAGTGGCCGCCAGCCTCTGCGATCTGGTGTTCGCCGTCCAGCTTGGTTCGACCATAGGCCCCCAAGGGCCCGGTGGGGTCATCGGTGTTCCAGGGGGTCGTACCAGAGCCGTCAAAAACATAATCCGTGGAAATATGCAGAAAAGGCAGGTCGCGGGCCGCGGCGGCACGCGCCATTGCACCGGGTGAATCTCCGTTGATCCGTTGCGCCAGGTCGCTTTCTTCTTCGGCCTTGTCCACCGCCGTATAGGCGGCCGCATTGATGATCACGTCCGCATCCGTATGCCGGATGGCGTCTGCACATTGCGACGGGTCAGACAGGTCCGCCGCGGCGCGATCCAGAGCTTCAACCAAGACACCATGCGCCTGTCCGCGACGCCGCAACTCGGTCGCCACCTGCCCCCCGTGGCCGAACACCAGCGCCTTCATTTGGCAACACCCAGCCGCTCACCCACGCCACTGCGGGCCTGCAAAGCGTTCAACCATGCGCTGTTGTCCAGATACCACTGAACCGTCTGTTCCAGCCCGGTTTCGGGCGTGTAGGAGGGACGCCAGTTCATTTCGGTGCGAATCCGGGTCGGATCGATGGCATAACGCTGATCGTGACCCGGGCGGTCAGCGACGAACGTGATCAGGTCCGCATAGGGCGTTTCACCCGGCTTGAGGCGGTCCAGGATCGAACACAGCATTCTGACAAGATCAAGATTAGTCATCTCATTCTCGCCACCGATATTGTAGCTGCGGCCCAGTTCACCCTTTTCGAGCACCAGCAACAGAGCTTCGGCATGGTCATCGACATGCAGCCAGTCGCGAATGTTGTCGCCTTTCCCGTAAATCGGGATCGGTTTGCCTGCCAGCGCGCTGAGGATGACAACGGGGATCAGCTTTTCCGGAAACTGGTAGGGGCCGTAGTTGTTGGAGCAATTGGTAAGAACCACTGGCAGGCCGTATGTTTCACGCCACGCCCGCACGAGATGATCCGATCCCGCTTTCGAGGCCGAATAGGGTGAGTTCGGCTGGTAAGGGCTGTCTTCGGTGAAAAACCCGGTTTTACCCAAGGACCCAAAGACCTCGTCGGTTGATATATGATGAAACCGGAAATGCTCGGGCCGGCCGGCACCCACCCAATAGGCGCGTGCGGCTTCCAGCAATACATAGGTCCCGGTCAGGTTCGTGTCGATGAACGCGGCCGGGCCATCGATCGAACGGTCAACATGGCTTTCAGCGGCCAGATGCATGATCGCGTCTGGCTGGTGCTTGTCCAGTATCGCCGAAATGGCGGCGGCATCCCGGATATCCGCATGTTCAAAAACGTATCCCGGCGCATCCGCAACAGAGGCAACATTGTCCAGACAGGCCGCGTAGGTCAGGGCATCGACATTGACGACCGAATGCCCATCGGCAATCGCGCGACGGATAACGGCAGAGCCGATAAAGCCCGCCCCGCCCGTAACCAGAATTTTCATTGTGTGTCCTCGAATACAAAAGGAGATTCAATTTCGCGCAGAAGTGGTGCGATCCGATCTTTGTCGGACAGCTGGGGTTCTGAATTGCTCTGTGGCCATTCTATGCCGATATCGGGATCGTCCCAACGAACCGCGCCTTCGGTTTCCGGCGCGTAGGTATCAGAACACTTGTAGACGATCTCGGTCTCCGGCTCCAACGTCACGAACCCATGCGCGAACCCCGCAGGAACCAACAGCATCCGCCCGTTCTCGAAACTCAGTTCTTCACCGACCCAGTGACCATAGGTGGGCGAGCCTTTGCGGATATCGACCGCGACATCAAACAGCCGCCCACGACCGCAGCGCACCAGCTTGGCCTGCGCCCTTGGCGGAGCCTGAAAATGCAACCCGCGTACCGTGTTCACCGTGCTCGAAAGGGAATGATTGTCCTGAACGAATTGCGTATGAATCCCTTGTGCCGCAAAACTGTCGGCATTGTAGGTTTCCTCAAAGAACCCGCGATGATCGCCGAAACGCTTCGGCGTGATCAGTTTCACTTCCGGAATGGAAAGCGCCAATATTTCCATTGTTACTAATTTTCATCTCTGTGTTGATGTCTCGGCCTGCTATGTCACATTTGCTCCACCGACGCCAAGACCTATGTTGTCCGATCAGCAATTTGAGCGGCTTATCGGTTCTGAAGGTCAGGCGATTATCGCAGGCAAGTTGCGATTCTGGTAGAATTCATTGAAATTATTGGACCATCTCCGCATGAAAACACAGGGATGGAACAGATAGTGAAGCCGCAGACGCGACAACGCTTGGGTCGAAACCAGAAGCACCGCGACATGGGGCAGCATTCGAGCGCTGAGGCTGGGGCGCGTCCATTTGGCCGCAAAAGCCACTCCGCACCTTACTGCTTAAAAAAGGTACAAGCCTGCTTTGGCCGAGATATCTTTCGGCGCTCAGGCCGCTTCGAGATTTCCCAACAGGATGGAGGTCATGTCCACGTTGATGACCCCATCCACCGCCACGACGTCGACACCCGTCTGATAGGTTACATTGTCCTTGGTAATCCCTGAAAGGTCCGCGTTCTCATCCAGAAATACCCATTCAGGGCCATGGGCCGTGGGCTGCCCAACGGCGACTTGCAAAATTGCAAGCGCATCCAGGGCGTTTACAGTGCCATCTGTGTTGACGTCTGCGGCTATCAGGTTTTCCGCGGTCGCGGGACCCCATGTCGGGTCGAGACCAACCGAGATGCGCAACACTTGCAAGGCGTCCAGCGCGTCAATCTTTCCGCTTGCCGTGGAATAGTGTTTGGTGATGTCCAGCGCTCCGGGAAAGGTGCCATCGGGCAATTCCAGATCGAACCGCCCCTGATCATCTGCGGTGGCGGATACCGTGCCCCCGCCGTCCGGCGTGAACCGGATTTCCGCATCCGTCAGCCCCGGATTCGCAGCCTCGCTGTCCACCGTAATCTGCCCGACCAATCCACCAGAGCTGCCCGGTGTCTGCCCGCCCAGGTCCCCGAAATCTACCGGGATGTGATCCGGTCCGGCGAAGCCTGCGCCAAAGATATCCGTGCTTGTCAAAGCGCCGCCCGAGGCGGATTGGACCTGCACGACCTCGCCACGATATTCGATCTGAGCCCCGTTTGCCGTGCTGGTAAAGGTCAGTTGCTGAGGCGACCGCAACAGCGGGTAGTCGAACATATCCAGACGATCCACGCCTGCCTGAAAATCGGTTATTGTGGTCAGACCACTACCGGACTGCATCACGAAGATGTCGGCCCCTGCACCACCCGACATCGTCGTCGCACCCTTCCCCGCGATGAGAATGTCGTCTCCGGCGTCCCCCAGAAGGGTCGTGTCCAGAATACCGCCGCTGAGGATATCGTCCGACGCGCTCCCGTTCACGGTACCGAACCCCTTGCGCACCACACCCAGATCATCGACCGGGACCGTCAGGACGTTCACCCCGGCATCCTGTTGTGACGTCACGAGAATTTGCAGCTCGTCGCCCACATGCGCAACGCTGATCGATTCGACATTCTGTAAGCCGCTCGCCACCGTATCCGCGAAACTGTCCATATGAACCAGTTGACCTTCGGGTGTCAGAGTGAACAGAGACAGGCCATCATCGCCCCCGCCTGCAACCACAAAGACCCGACCGTTCACGTCTATGACCTCCAGATCCTGAACCGATTCAAACCGCGCATGAAGCGTATCAAGCACATGGTCCGTCGCCTTCAAACTTCCATCGCTGTTCAATTGAAGAACACTGAGAGAGTTGCTGCCGGACCCCGCCACCACGACCCAGGATTTACCGTATGCCTCTACGGTCTCGACATCCGTTGGAGTAGAAACACCAAGGGTTCCGAGCGCCGAATCATTGTTGATCTCGGTTAACGTGCCGGTGCCGGAATCGATGCGATATGTCGAGACAGAGTTTGTTGCCGCGTCACTTGAGATCAGAAAAGTATCCGCACCCGACCGCAACGTCTGCATGGCATCCGCTGTGCCGGCAATCAAACCCGCAAGACTGAGCGTCCCGTTCGCGTTCACATGGTAGGTTCCGATATTGCCTGTATCCTCATGCGCCATCGCAAGGACATCCGAAGACCCAAGTGAAAACTGTACGATGGCCGAGATATCTCCGCCTCCGTTGAGCACACCCGTTTCCTTCAGGTTACCGATCGTTCCGTCCGCGGTCACGTCATACCCGACCAGGCCCGTGGCAGTGTTGATGTCGAGCGCAATCTGCTCGGTTCCCGCCAGCGTTATCGACGTGGCACTGCGCCCCACCTGGAAGGTGATCGAACCGCTGTAATACTCGGTATCAACCAGCTGCGGCGGGGCACCGTCGACCAGCCGCCAGACCGCGACGCCGCCACCCGGGCCGGTCACCGTGTAGAGATACGTATTCCCGTTAAGCGTTTTTAAAGCCGTATCGCCGATACCTGAATCGAGCGCCGTGCTCCCCGTTGCCACTACACTTTCGAACTGAAGCATCACAGCCATCACCTCCCGCGCCACCCCTGGCAGTTACGGCAAGATGACCAGATGAGCAGACCGAAACCGAAGCAGAATTGTGGTGAAAACGAGAAGTTCGGTTTCAGTTTAACTCAATTTTTTCAGGTCCGATCGCTACGGCAACAAATGGGAAAGACAGATGAGCAAAACGCCAAACAGCACATCCTTTCCTGTTGCGATGATCGCGGACACCATATGCGAGGGCAAGATGACCAAAGCACCTGAGGCCAACAATCGTCCGGCGGCTGACTCGACGGACGGAGATCGCAAATCTCAAGTTCAACAATGGATCAATGGTAAACTTGGTCGTTGGGCGGGTCGAGGCGCGGCTGGCAGCCTCATGTCCACGTTGATGGCCTTGCCTGCCTTGTCACAAGCAACCATCGAAGAGCTTTACGCCTTCCAGTTCGCAGAGACTATTCCGGGTGTGCGATCCGCCAAGTTGCTGAAAAACGGCGATGTTCTTCTGAAAATGGCTGACGGTCGGACGATGATCGTGGCGGCGGAAAACGTACAGGTCCTGGACAGCGGCGCAATCATGATCGCAGAAGAGGCGGTTGCTGAAATCGCCCAGTTCAGCGCAGCTGAAGCCGGCGTAGCAGCTGGCGGAATCAGCGGCGCCGGGGCTGCACTGGGCGGTCTCGGGCTGGCTGGTGCAGCTGCCGCCGCGGGCGGAGGTGGCGGCGGCGGCGGCGATTCCCCGGAACCTGTCGCGCCTGGACCCCAACCCCAACCGGAACCGAGCTATACCAGCCTGAACCTGGCTGAACTTCAGGCAACGGCATTGAACAGCGCCATTACCAATGCCGCCGCACCAGACGGAACATCGACAGTCGAGGTCACGATAGGTTCGCTGGTCAAAACCGTAACACCCAACGGTGACGGCAGCTGGAGCGTTTCTCTCACTGCGGCCGAAGCAAATGCGCTTCCGCAAGGCGTCTCTACGGTGACAGTCAGACATCTGGACGATTCAGGCACGGAACTGTCAAGCGAATCCGTCAAGTTCGATATTGATTCAATTCCCCCTACCCTGTCGATCACCGGGTTTTCCGATGGCGCTGTTTTGAATTCGATCGAACAGGCAACGGATCTGACGGTCACCGGAACAACCGATGCAGAAGACGGGCAGACCGTTACCGTCTCAATGAACGGGCAAAACTATTCGGGAACGGTATCCAATGGACAATGGAGCGTCACCGTTCCGGCGGCAGACCTCTCAGCCCTTCCTGATGGCGCGACGATTGCCGTTACGGCGGATGTTGCCGACGCGGCGGGAAATTCAGCACCACAGGCGAGCGGGAGCTTCGATACTGATTTCACTGCACCAACTGTTTATCTGGATCCCGTGGCTGGCGGCTCGATAGAACTGATCGACGTAGCCGGCGACCTGGCCTTGACCGGTTCCACCACGGCAGAGGATGGTCAGACCATCATCGTCACGTTCAACGGACAAGTGCATACAGGCACCGCTTCTGGCGGAAGCTGGAGTGTAACGATCCCCAATTCCGATCTGAGCAGTCTTTCCACCGGAGTACCTGCATCTGTTCTGGTAGCCGTCGAGGACGTGTCGGGCAATCCGGCAGTGCCGCTTCTAGTATCGGTTCCCGTAGACCTGACCGGTCCTTCCATTTCGATAACACCGCTTCCTGTTGGTTCCGTACTGAACGCAACCGAAGCCGGATCCGACTTGACCATCAGCGGGCTGACGTCAAATGTTGAGGATGGTCAGCAAGTTACCGTAACCCTCGATGGTCAAACATATTCCGGAACAGTATCCGGCGGGGCCTGGAACGTGACTGTGCCAGCTGGGGATCTGGCGTCCTTGTCGGATGGAGGCAACTTCTCTGTTACCGCAGATGTCGACGACGCCAGTGGCGTGACGGCACCGCAGGCCGCAGTGACACTTTCCAAGGATGTGACCGCGCCGACGCTCAGCATCGACAGTTTCTCGGACGGAGCTGTCATGAATGCAGCCGAGCGGGCCACGGATCTTTCCATCTCGGGCAGTACGACAGCTGAAGACGGGCAAATCGTAACCGTCAGTCTAAACGGGCAGTCCTATAGCGCAACGGTTTCCGGCGGCAATTGGAGCGTAACTGTACCTGCTTCGGATCTGGCAGGTCTATCTGACGCGTCGACCGTCACCGTAACTGCGGATGTCTCGGACGCTGCCGGGAATCCGGCTCTGCAAGCGAACAACAGCTTTACCACCGATTTCACGCCACCGACGATCGGAATTTCAACCGTATCCGACGGGGCCGTCATGAACGCCGCTGAACAAGGAACCGACCTGACGGTGTCAGGAACTTCCGATGCGCCGGACGGAACCGTTGTTACCGTCGAAATCACGCGCGCTGACGGCACTACGGACGTCACCGGAACGGCAACGGTAACCGGGGGCACTTGGACCTATACGGCAACCGTGACAGATTTGTCTGCCCTGCAAGACAACGAGACTTACAATATCAATGCGTCGATCTCGGACGCGGCGGGAAACAACAATCAAACCACGACAAGCTTTGCCACTGACTTCACAGCACCTTCAATATCCATAAACAGTCTGCCTGTGGGTACCGTGTTGGACGTGACCGAGAGGGGCGTGGATCTTGCAATCTCAGGCACGACCACGGCTGAAGATGGCCAGACCGTTTCGGTCACATTCGGCGGGCAAATCTATACAGGCGTTGCATCAAATGGTTCGTGGGCAGTTACCGTTCCAGCAAGTGATCTTGGAATGCTCTCTGACGGAACGAGCTATACCATTTCCGCCACTGTTGACGATCTGGCCGGAAACAGCTCGGCCGCGGCGAACAGCTCACTTTCCACAGATTTTCGCCCCCTGTTGACGTTGAACGATGTCGGGGTCAACAATTCGATTGGTCTTGCCGATGCCAAAGCTTCCGGAATTACTCTCGGCGGGTCATCGACCGGATTGTCAATCGGCCAGTCGGTGGATGTCACGTTAAACGGCAGTTCGGTCGGATCTGCAACGGTGGCCGCAGACGGATCCTGGTCGCTGGCTGTCGCGGCGTCCAACTTTTCGGCAGTGGAGGCAGGTGATGACCTTGTCTTTTCCGCGCAGGCGACAGTTGCGGGTGGACCAGATCCGCTGCCGGTTTCCGAGCAGGCCGTTGCGCACGAACCCGCCGCCTATGTGATCTCTGAAGTTGGGCGCTCGGGATCTACTGTAACATTCGCAATCTATGCCGAAGCCGACCGCGATATCTCTGGCGGTCTGGCTTTGACGGCAGAGCTTGGATTTGACCCTTCGGTTGTCACATTCAACACGGCGTCGGTTTCGGGAAACAACGCCTTCGATTTGTTCTTGGCCAGCCCGGGCGCCGGGGGCGCGATGAATTTTGCCGGCGCCGCGACAACCTTTACAGATCTTTCTCAGCCGCTTGTCACCTTCACGATGACGATCCAGGACTCCAGCCAGCCTATTGAGCTGACAATCAAAACGTCTGATGGCGGGCCGACGACAGTGCAGTTTGGCACCAATGGTGATGACACGCTCACCGCTGCGAATACGGACACCATCACGCGCGGCGGTGACGGCGACGATACCATTGATGTTTCTGCAGCAGGGCGAGACATCGTCGTCTTCGAGGCCGACCCGGCCAGCAATGGTACAGACAGTGTGACTGGCTTTACGATTGGCCCGGCTGCGGATGTAACCGACGCACTGATGTTCCACGGGCTGGACACCAATACGTTTCGCGGTGATGGCACCGGATTCGAATTGCTTTCCACCGGAGACACGTTGGGCACGAACACCGGATTTGTCGGCCTCAGCACGGTACTCACCGACCTCAACCTCAGCACAATCGAAGCCGCTGTCGAGAGTCTTGCCGGAGTCATGGCGGGCGATGAGCTTTACTTGATGGCAACCGACGGAACAGACAGTGTTCTGGTCAAGGTAGATTTCCAGGCGGCGAACGATGCCAGCGTTGAAACCGTGGCCACGTTCCAAGACCTGAGCGATCTGAGCGGCCTGACCGCAGATAACATCCTGCACACCGACCCGACCGGGGCAACGGCCTGATCCAGACCGGCGCACATACAGACGTAATTCAACATCATGAGGCGGTTATGGCACAGAATGGCTTAACTCAGGTCAGTCTTGGACGACATGGTCATCGGTTCTGGAGGCGGTTCACCTCGTTCGATTTCGCACGGACTATGGCAGATTGCCCTGTGGTCGAACTAGAAATTCTTCAGGCCGCCGCCACATTTCCAATCACTTTTCGGAAATCTGAACACGGGTTTTATCCAGTGGCTGTATTGTCCGTGCAACCGGACCAGCCTACGCCATTTGTGTCAGCACATGGCAAATGGCTCGCGACTTATGTGCCATGCGTCTTGCGCTGTGCTCCGTTCCGGCCACGACTGACTGAACCGGATGGTAACGGCCGTGACGAATTGCTTGTCGACGAAACGGCGGGGCTTATCACTGACAATCCGGAAGACGAGGTATTCTTCGACAAATCAGGTCAACTTGCGCCGGAACTGAAAAAAGTCGCAGCTTTCTTTCGCGCCCTGAAAGAGTCGATGAAACACACAACGCATCTGTGTCGTGTTCTTGCTGACATGGGATTGTTTGGTTCACTGACCACTTTTCAGGGAGTTGAGTTTCCAAGCGGGCATTTTGGCGTCACGCAGAACGCCCTGGAGAAAATTCCCCGCGCGCACTTGTCACTGCTTACTTCGAATGGGGGGTTGCGACTGATTCACGCTCATCAGATTTCGCTGACCCACAGTATCTGGCTGACACACGCACATGCCCGCGCGCATCGGGAAGCTGATACTTCTCTGACACAACAGACCACCGGTGTTTCAGGGTTCTTGGACGCGTTGGTTGCGGCGCAACAGAAAGAAGAAGCCATGGACCATTGCAGGCAGGAGGGTCATCATGCGTTCCTGTAAAGCAGTTTTGTCCTGGGTTGCGTTCGCTCTGCTCGCAATACCGTTGTCCGCCTGCACGCCCCCTCCTGATTTGACTCTAGTGGCAGTGTCTTTTGCACCCGGGACCACCGGTGCCGGGGCAGTAAAGCCATCGTTAAAGCTCAGCAGTAGTGCATTCGGGCAACGCGTGCGCCAGGCGGTAGAGACAAGCCCGACATTGGCGCAAAGCAATACCAGGATGGATATCGCATCAGCCAATCAAGATGCAGCGGAAGGCGCCTTTCTTCCGCAGATTTCGTTGGGAATAAATGCACGGTCCGAACGGGTCGAATCGGACATTGCAGATGTTTCACCCTATCTGAGAATTTCACAATTGGTTTATGACGGTGGGGCTGCCTCGGGGGATCTGACGGCAGCCCGGGCTCGTGTTCTGGAAACACGGGGCGATCAGATTCAGACGGCATCGGCCACGGCGCTGGCCGCCATCGAGACCTATGTGCTTGTCATTGATCAAAGAAAGTTACTCCGCATCGCGGCTGACAATGTCTCGGTTCATGAAGAACTGGTGCGTCAGATTTCGGACCGCACAGCGGGTGGCGCCGGTTCAAATGCAGATGTTCTGACCGCACAATCCAGAATGGCGGATGCACGTACAAGACTTGCTGACGCACGAGCACGAACTGATCGGGCCGAAGCGCGGTTTCGAGAAGTGTTCGGGACTTTTCCCGGCTCATTGCCCCCTCCTGTACCGGCCCCACTGCTGAATAGAAGTGATGCCCAGATCGTGATGAACAGCCCTCAGATCCGCAGGGCGGATGCTGGCTTGCTGGCAGCCAAAGCGGAGTGGTCGGCAGCTCAGGCACGGCGGAAACCGAATGTTCGGGTCGCCGCATTTGCCAACCAGGATGACACTCGGGATGCAAATTTTGGCGTCGATCTTTCTTTCAACTACGAGCTGGACAGCACCGGCCAACGCCGCGCCGCCATCGCAGCAGCAGAAGCCAAAGTGAAAGAAGCAGAATTCGCGAGAGAGCAATTGGTTCGCGAAATCATGCGGGAGCTGGGCTTTATTCGATCCGATCAAAAAGCAGGCGCGGAACGGCTGCGCGCGGCCCGTATTGCGGCAAGTGCCAATGCCGACAGCGTTACTGCGTCCCGCGCACAGTTCTCGATTGGGCGTCGCAGCCTGATCGAAATCCTGGACGCTCAACGCGATTACGTAAAAGCGCAAGAACGCCTGATTCTGGCCGAACAGAGTTATTTTCTGACCAACTACGCGGCTCTGAGCCTTACCGGAGACATTCTGGACCTGCTCGGAATTTCGCTTGGCAATTGGAACGAGGTGAAATGAGCACGTTGGAATCAATGCAAGACCGCGCTCGCTTGACATGCTACGAAGCCTGCCTTTTGAACATTGCCGCGACGCTTGAACGCCCTCTGACCCTTGCAACGATCCAGGCATCGCAGACCGGTTCAGACGGGGATCTGACTGTTCGTGACATCATCTCGGTGGCGGAAAACACAGGTCTACAGGCGGGCTATGGCGAGCGGCGCATCACGAGTTTTGACGAAGCATTGGCTCCGGCCTTGTTGCTGATGACCGAAAACAAGGCTGTTGTGTACCATGGCCGCACAAAAAACGGTGCCTTGCTGGTCTATGACCCGGAACTTGGCGAAGGAATCGGCGAAGTTTCAGAAGAACGGCTGGCCAAATCCTACACCGGTTTCGCTGTCTTGTTTCGGCGAAATCATACAGATGAGCTGGACGCCGGCCACACAGCTTACCGAGGTCATTGGTTTCGCGCGGCACTGTCCGCCAATCGATGGACTTACGTACAGGTTGCTCTTGCTGCGGCGCTGGCAAACCTACTTGGCTTGTCGACGTCAATTTTCATTATGGTCGTCTATGACCGTGTGTTGCCCAATGAGGCAACCGAATCGCTCATTGCCTTGACGGCAGGCGTGGCTCTGGCGCTTCTTTTTGACTTCGCGCTGAAACTGCTGCGGGCCGCGTTCATCGACAAGGCCGGGCAAAAAGCCGACTTGCTGATGGGACAGCGAATTTTCGACCACGTTCTGAATATCCAGATGAAGTCGCGCTCGGGTTCCACCGGCGCCATGACCAGTACCATCCGTGAATTCGAGACCCTGCGCGAGTTCTTCACGTCCGCAACGCTTGTTGCCGTCGTGGATCTGCCGTTCATCGGGTTGTTCGTATTTGTCATTTACCTGGTCGGCGGACAACTGGCATTGGTCCCGGCTCTGGCCGTACCTGTGGTTCTGCTGACAGGTTTGGCCGTACAGCCGCTTCTGTCCCGCATGGCAGAAAAGAGCCTGTCTGACGGGCAATCCAAACAATCGGTCCTCGTCGAAGCTGTCTCGGGCCTGGAAACCCTAAAGACAACGGCCGCTGGCCGGCAAATGCGTTCCCGTTGGGAGCAGGCGATAGAACGGCAATCCTCGCACGGTGCTCAGAGTCGGGCCGTTACACAATTTGCCCTCAACCTGACCGGTTTTACGCAACAAGCTGCTCAGGTGTTGATCGTATTTTATGGTGTTTTTCTGATCACAGACGGGCAGACCAGCATGGGCGCTTTGGTTGCCTCGGTGATGCTGACAGGGCGGGCCCTGGCACCTTTGGGGCAACTGGCTCAGACGTTGACAAGGCTTAACCAAGCCCGAAGTGCATACCGAAACCTCAACGCGCTGATGATGGCGGAAAGCGAACGCCCACAAGGCCGAACATGGGTGAACCGGCCCCATTTCAAAGGAGCGATCGCCTTCAACAACGTGTATTTTTCCTACCCTGACCAGGGGGAAGATACCCTGCAAGGCGTTTCATTCACGATCAAACCGGGTGAAAAAGTGGCGATCCTGGGTCAGATTGGCTGCGGGAAAAGCACCATCGCACGTCTGATGCTGGGATTGTATGCGCCGCGTGTTGGATCTGTTACGTTCGACGGCCTTGATATACGCCAGATCGATCCTGGCGATCTGCGCCGCAATATCGGATCCGTCCTGCAAGACATATGGCTCTTTTCCGGATCTGTCCGAGACAATATCGCAAGTGGCGCAATCCGGCCCAAAGATCGCGAACTGATCGAAGCAGGCCGCGCCGCCGGGGTTGAGGATTTCTTAGCCAACCATCCCGGGGGTTACGATCTTCAACTCGCGGAACGCGGCGAAGGCCTCTCTGGCGGACAGCGGCAAGCCATTGCCCTGGCAAGGGCGCTCATAGGCCGTCCGCCGGTTCTCCTGCTGGATGAACCAACAAGCGCGATGGATGTCAAAACCGAAGCCCAGGTTATCCAACGTCTGAAAGAATGCACGGCAGAGTCCACCATGGTTGTCATTACACACAGAACCAGCCTGTTGGAGCTTGTTGACAGAGTCATCATCCTTGAACACGGGAAAATCGCGGCAGACGGCCCCAAAAGCATGCTGACGCAACATGTTCGTCGGACAGGGAGGCACCTGAATGTCGCAGCATCCTGATCTGGCCTCTCTGGCACGAGAGATGCAGGGACGCTCTCCTGTTCGGAGTTCCTTGCTGCTTTTGGTGATTCTGCTCTGCCTGATCGCCGCCGTATTGTGGGCGCATCTGACCGAACTGGACGATGTCACGCGCGTGGACGGCCGGATCGTGCCTTCCGGCGACATTCAGCTGATCGAAGCCACCGAGCCCGGCGTATTGCAGTCGTTGCACGTGCGCGAAGGCCAGCTGGTCGAAAAAGGTTCACTGCTGATGGAGCTTGAAACAACCCAAATTGACAGTCAGCTCAGTCAGGAACAGCAACGCGCGTTCGGGCTGATGGCGCGCATCCAACGTCTTCGGTCTGAAATTGATGGGACACAACTGGATTTCGATGTTCAACTGATCAACGGCGCGCCTACCGTCGTGCAATCTGAAACCGCGCTGTACCAAGGACGGCGGGCCGAATTGGAGGCAGAAATAGCCATCCTGGAGCGTCAGCGTCAGCAAAAACAGCGAGAGTTTGAGGAAGGCCTGGTCGATCAAGTGACGGCAGAGGAAACCCTGTTGGTCCTGGCCGAAGAAAGGGCGATCATGGCGCCGCTGGTCGAGCGTCAAATGGAGCCTGCAACAACATTGCTTGCGTTGCGGCGGAGTGAAGCCGAATGGCGCGGTCGCAAGGTGCGGGCAGAAGCTGTAACCAACAGATTGCAAACGGGCCTGGACGAAATCGACGATCGGATTCAGGCGGTGCGAAGCCGGTTTCGCAGCGCCGCGCTGACGGACCTGGCGCTTGCCACTGCCGAGCTGGCTGCTTTGCAACCCGCCCTGCCCGCTTTGCGCGACCGGGCGTCAAGGGCGCAGGTTCGGTCTCCGGTACGCGGCATTGTAAACCGGATTCATCGCTCAACCATCGGCGGTCTCGCCCGCAGTGGAGAGGACCTTGTTGAAATCGTGCCGCTGGACGACACATTGCTGGTTGAAGCCTATGTAAAGCCTGAGGACATTGCGTTTCTGCACGCGGGTCAGCCTGTGAAGGTCAAAATCACGGCTTATGATTTCGCACGATACGGGGCGTTGGATGGTGAAATCATCCGCATCGGTGCAGACACGGTCACACGATCAGAGCGGAATGACGAAGAGGTCTTTGTGGTCGAAATCCGAACCAAAAGCACCATGCTTGACGGGAATGGCATAGCAGTCGAAATCATACCTGGAATGATCGCCGAAGTGGACATTCTGTCTGGCCGGAAATCAGTGCTGGATTATGTTCTGCAACCGGTTGTTAAAATAAAGGATCAGGCATTGCGCGAATGAGCGATGGGGCAATTGGGGACAGACGAGCGGGTTCCAATATGGATATCACGGTGTCAGCAGCCTCCGGGAAAACCGGGGCGGTTCAAACAGACATGGAAAACAACTCATCTGACCAAGTTTCTACCGGTCGGATCTGCATCTACTTCCAACCAACATCACCCAAGAATATATACCCTGCTCCATAGATCGTCTTGATCAACCGCGGGTTCTTGGGATCCTCTCCCAGCTTGGTACGCAACCTGGAAATCCGAACATCCATCGCCCTGTCAAAACTGTCTCCGGCTGCGCCGCCCAGGGACTCCTGCATTTGTCCCCTGCTGATCAGCCGCTTGGGGCTTTCCAGAAACAGCCGCAGGACTTCCCCCTCTGCATGGCTGAACGGCGTTTCGTCACCTGATTCACTTTCAAGCACGTATCGGTCAAAATGTGCGGTCCAGCCGTTGAATTCCGCCGTATCCGAATGAGAGGTCTGAGTGCGGGGTGTTCTTAATCTTGCCCTGATCCGCGCCACGACTTCCGCAGGGTCAAACGGTTTTGTAATATAATCGTCTGCCCCAAGTTCCAGCCCCGTAACACGGTCCTGCACCTGCGCGCGCCCCGAAATGATGATCACGGCCGCGCCTTGTTCCAACGCCAGACGATGAACCAACGCCAGCCCATCCGTATCCGGCAATGACAGGTCGACCAGACAGACATCGGGCGTCACACGGTTGAGCGCAGCCTCGAATTCTCGCGCGCGGGAAAAACTCTGCGTACGGAAACCGGCATCCTCCAAAGCGTCCGTCAGGATGCGTCGGATTTCGGGTTCGTCGTCGAGGATGGTAACCAGCGGTTGCGTCATCAGGCGGCCTCGGTTTGGATCAGGGCTGACAATTGAGCCTGCGAAAACGGTTTACGCAACACCGGGGCCAACGCAAGGGCGCGCTGGTACAACGGGTCCGAACTGGGCAGCGATGTCATAAGGATACATGGCAATCCCGGCTTCACCTGCCGCAAAATATCCAGACCTGTACCACTTCCTTCGAGACGGATATCGGACAGGACAAGAGAAATGTCTTCAACGCTGTCTATCAACGCCAGCGCCTCATCTACCGAATTGGCCTCGATGACGGCGAAGCCCAGCTCTACCAGCATATCCCGAAACTGCCCCCGCAAATCTTCGCTGTCTTCGACCAGAAGCACCAAACCGCCTTGCACGGGCGGAGCTGGCCGATAGGGCAACCGCAAAACGACGGATGCGCCCGATGGCGTGTTCTTGAGGTTCAGATCGCCCCCGGCTAGCTTGACAGTGTCATACACCATGGGCAGTCCAAGCCCCGACCCGTCGCTTCCCTTGGTGGTAAAGAACGGGTTCAGCGCCTTTTCCAGCGCCTCAGGTGTAAAGCCCGGGCCGGTGTCCGATACGGTGATTTCAACCCAGATTTCTCCGATGGTATGCGCGCTGATTGTAATCTGGCCCGAACTGCCGCAGGCATCCCGCGCATTCAGCACCAGGTTCAGCAACGCATCCTGCACCATTCCCGGGTCCAGCATCAAAGCCCGGTCGGGCAAAGTGTTGACCACCGACAAACCGACGCCGCGCGGCAAGGAAGGCGAGGCCAATATTCTCAGGTCTTCCAGCAGCGCCTTCATGTCCGTGGCCTGAGGATGTGGCGTTCGGTTCCCGGTCATGTCCGCAATCCGGTTCAGCAATTGCCCACCCCGACGCGCCGTTTGCTGTGTCGCGGCAACCAGCTCATGTGCTTCATCCGACAGGTCCATTTTGTTCAGTTTGGACTGCATCCCAAGGATGATCGTCAGCAAGTTGGAGAAGTCATGAGCCAATCCACTGGTCATCTGGGCGGCCATAGCTCGGCGGCGCGTTTGCTGCAAAACGACGCGCGCCTGCGTTTCTTCGGTGATATCAACCGACATTACATAGACGCCACCGGCGTCATCCGGCGTGAATGAAACGCGGATGCGGCGGGAATCCTGATCCTCGTTGAACTCGAATACGGAGGTTTCTCCGTCATAGGCTTTTGCCAGATGCGTTTTGACCCGCCGATACGCGGCGGCACCAAGCGCTTCGGATATGTGAAGCCCAAGAATCTCCGACGGACGTCCGGGCAGGACCGCGCTCAAACGGCGGTTGGAGTAGTCATATCGACCAGTGCGATCCAAATGCGCGATATGAGCCGGCATCATTTCGGTCATCATGCGTGTGCGGGCTTCGATTTCGGTCAGCTCGCGTTTGGCCTCTTCCAATGCCTTGATCGTGGCCGCAAGCTTTCGGTTGGTTGCAGACAGTTCTTCGGCGTGGCCGAGCAATTGTTCCGACAATTCTTCTGATCGCGCCCGCAGCAGGTTTTCTGCTCGCCGGGTGCCGGTAATGTCAGTGTAGACCGCAACCCATCCACCCTGTGGCAACGGCGCGCCTTCAATCGAGATAACCTGCCCGTTGGGCCTTACGCGCTCCATGTAATGAGGCTCGAAAGCCAAAGCCTGCTCGACGCGCAGGTTCACCATTTCTTCCACACTTTCTTCGTCACCGTATTCGCCACGGCTGGCGAGAAAATGGATGGTATCCCGAAACAAAGCTCCGCGTTCGACCAGCTCGTCCGGCAGGTCGAACATTTCCTTGAACCGACGATTGCTCAGCACCAGTTTCAGGTTGCTGTCATAAATCGAAAGCGCCTGACCGATGAGATTCAGTCCGGCAGTCGTCATCGCCTTTATGCGCTGTTCGGTGATGTCCAGGTTCGTCTTCTCCACGCCCCATGGGTACCATCAGAATTGATGCGCCGGTAGTGGAATTGATGCACGACAAAACGTCTCATGCAACTTGCCTGATCCAACTGAAAAGAGCGCGAAAGCGTGCAGTGATCCTAATATCTGGAACGGGACTTCGCGCCTTCGGAAGTAATGGAGTGCAACGACAAGGTATGATCCATGTTTCGCATCCGATGGCGCAGCATCTGTCTGCCCAACCGGGCAAGATCAGCCGCAAACGCAGGGTTTTCCGCAAGGTTTTCGAATTCTCCCTGTCCCTGGTGATCAAACAGGATCGGCGGCAGGTCGGCTGCAAACTCGACCAACGTGAACCGTTCGTCCCGCAATATTCCCAGACAGGAATCACTGTTGCCCGTTCCCAACCGCCGTTGCCAGAGCGTAGGTTCTTCGGGTTCCGAGAAATCCAGCTCGCTGAAGGAATAGCTGCGCCAGTCATCGGGAACGTCGCCGTGCAACAAGGGCAGCAAAGACCTGCCATCCATGGCGTTTGGGACAGTCTGCCCAATCCAATCAAGGATAGTCGGCGTGACATCAATCGACTCGGTAGGAACGGTCACTTTCGCGCCGGCCATGGCCTCGTTCCCCGGAAGGCGTATCATCAACGGTGTGTGATAGGCAGCGTCGTACACAGTCATTTTGCCCCAGCTGTGCCTGTCGCCCAGCATTTCGCCATGATCAGCCGTAATGACCAGCATGGTATCGTCGTATTGCCCGCTGTCCTTGAGATACTGAACGACGCGCCCGATATGGTGATCGACCTCGGTCGCCAATCCCAGATAAACGGCACGCAAAGTGCGAATGTTTTCATCCGTTGGCTCAACGTCAGCAAAGCCATGAACGAACTTTTCTGCCGTATAGGCGTCCAGCTTTGGTCCGAAAAACGGATGCAGCGCCTTTTCAGCGGCTTCGCTCGGAAGGCGTTTCGGCAGAGGGATTTCCACCGGATCGTACATGTCGTTATACGGGGCAGGCGCAACCAAAGGTGGATGAGGACGGATGTAAGTCAGATGAGCAAACCACCCCTCGCCTTGATGAGGTGCAATCCCGTCCAGAAACGCACCGGTCAGGAAGGCTGTGTCGCTGTGTTCTGCCCGATACATGGCCGGGTCGTTCAGCTTGGGCGTTTGACCATCCGGTGAGACAGGCTTGTAGACATCCCAATATGTATCGAACGTATAGCCATTTTTCATCAAATATGATCGCCAAGGGTATGACTCTTCCAGGCGCATTTCGACAACTTCAAGGAACCCGTTCATCGATTGCTCGTAAGATTTGAGCACGGGGTCGTTGGGATCATGGACTCGGGGATCGGCAGACGTATCGGTGTACCCGAACAGCATCGGCATATATCCCGCCTTTCGCATTTCCGTGGCGATGTTCGGCGTGTCATGACGCAGCGGAGTACCATTTCGCACGGAACGGTGGTTCATCGCGTATTGGCCGGTCAAAATCGATGCGCGGGATGGCCCACAGGGGTTGGTGACGGAGAAGTGGCGCGTAAAACTTACCGCCTCGTCCATGAAAGCCCGCAAGTTCGGTAGCTGCACGTGCTCGGCCAGAGCGCCGTTCAGGCAATCTGCCCTCAATTGATCGATGATGATGAACAGAACGTTCTTGGCGTGATGCATACCGACTTCTCCGAATTCCGCAGCCTGGTTTCCGCGGCGGAATGTGTCCCGCTTCCGTTTTTCGCGCAACCGATTAGTCGAACAGCCCTGCGTTTTCTTATCCGGCCTGACTTGAGCCGCGAAAAGTAACGGACAGGTCTCCAATTATGCTTGCTCCTACTCATGGTCCGGCGTGACGCCAAGGCCATCCTTTCCGGCAAAAACCGGGTCAAAGGGCACAAAGTCATTGCAGGCATTGAATGTTTTACTTCACATGGCACCATGACGCAGCCAACGATCACATCAGAGCGCGACGCCAGCGGCAATCAAGTGCGCATTTCTGGTGAGTTGCTCACACAATCCCTGCAAACCGTGGAGCATGATTTTGCTGCGGTCCAACCTTGTGGGGGCAAGGTCGTTTTTGATCTGTCCGGCATAGAAGCACTGGATACGGGCGGGGCCTGGCTGGTTGCGGACCTAGGCCGGAGGTTCACGTCAATCGGTGCCACGCTGGAGTTTCAAGGCGTGAAACCCGCACATGCGACACTGATAGACACGGTGACACGCAGCATCCCGGACAAACCCGGCAAGCTTGAGGAGCCTCGCGGTTTTCTGGACTGGGTCGCTCATGTGGGTCAGGGCACATTCGGGGCCTGGAAGGATACCCTGTCGATCCTCGAATTTCTGGGCCTTACCCTGCACCGCTTGTTTCGGACCCTGGTCATGCCGTGGCGCCTGCGCAAAGCGGCCCTTGTCACACATATGGAGGAAACCGGGGTCAAAGCCCTTCCCATCGTGGCCCTGATGGGTTTTCTGATCGGTGTCGTGCTGGCATTTCAGGGTGCGACACAATTGAAACAGTTCGGGGCCGAGATCTTTGTGGTCGAACTGATTTCGATCTCGATTCTGCGAGAGCTGGGAATTTTGCTGACCGCGATTATTGTTGCCGGCCGCTCGGGTTCGGCATTCACGGCCTCGATCGGTTCGATGAAAGTACAGGAAGAGATCGACGCCATGCGGACGCTGGGCCTTGACCCGATCGAGGTTCTTGTCATTCCACGTGTTTTGGCGTTGCTGATCATGCTGCCCATTCTTGGGTTTGTCGCAGATATGGCCGGCCTGTTCGGCGGCGCACTGATGAGCTGGATCGATCTGGGCGTAAGCCCGGGCATGTTTGTCACTCGTCTGAAAGAAAACACCGATGTCTGGCAACTTGCAGTTGGTTTGATCAAGGCACCGTTCTTTGCATTGGTCATCGGGGTCATAGCCTGCTGGCAGGCCATGCAGGTCAAAGGATCTGCCCAGAGTGTCGGGCAGCGTACAACCGCCTCGGTCGTGCAATCCATTTTCATGGTGATTGCAATCGACGCATTGTTTTCGATTTTCTTTTCCGAAATCGGAATCTGACATGAACAATAGCACGCAACACGAAACGGAACAGAACGCATCGCAGCGTGACGCCGTGATCCGCGTTCGCGGTCTCAGGAACCAATTCGGAACGCAGGTGGTTCATGACGATCTGAACCTTGATGTCTGGCGTGGCGAGGTTCTGGGCATCGTTGGCGGGTCCGGAACCGGAAAATCCGTTTTGCTTCGTACGATTGTGGGTCTGAACAAACCAGCCGCCGGCAGTATCGAAGTGCTGGGCGTGGATGTCTTAAACGGCCCTGAAGAAGATCGCCGCAGGATCGAACGCCACTGGGGCGTGGCCTTTCAGGACGGTGCGCTGTTTTCATCGCTGACCGTATTGCAAAACGTGATGGCCCCACTGCGAGAACATACGGGCATCAGTGAAAAACTGATGGAATCGCTGGGTGCGTTGAAGATCAGCCTTGTGGGTCTGCCCCAGCTGAGTTGCGTCAAGTTTCCATCGGAACTGTCGGGCGGCATGCGAAAGCGCGCCGCCCTGGCACGGGCGCTGGCGCTTGATCCCGAAATCGTTTTTCTGGATGAGCCGACCGCCGGATTGGACCCGATTGGCGCGGCTGCATATGATGAACTGATCGGCGAATTGCAGCAGGCACTTGGGTTGACTGTTTTCATGGTCACCCATGATCTGGACAGCCTTTACGCCATCTGTGACCGAATTGCAGTGCTTGCAGAAAAACGCGTGCTGGTTGAAGGTCCGATTGAGGATATGACCAAAGTGGATCATCCTTGGGTGCAGGAATATTTCACAGGCCCCCGCGCCCGCGCGGCGCAACAGAAGGGTCAGGACAGGTAAAGGCGATGGAAACCAGAGCAAATTACATCCTGATCGGCGCGTTCACCCTTGCGGGGCTGTTGGGCGTATTCGGCTTTTTCCTGTGGTTGGCGAAATTCGAAGTGACCCGCCAATACGCTTATTACGATGTATTGTTCGATAATGTCTCGGGGCTTTCGGCGGCGGGCGGAGTGAATTTCAACGGCCTTCCTGTTGGGCAGGTGATCTCTCTGAACCTGGACGAGGACGATCCCTCCAAGGTTCGCGTGCGAATAGAAGTGGATGCAGATATTCCGATCACCGAAGAAACGATCGCCCAGCTTCAATCGCTGGGTGTTACCGGCGTCGGTTACGTTGAACTTACCGGCGGGTCACCGACTGCCAAAAGGCTGCCGCAAGACAGCGTGATCAATAGCAAGCGCAGCACCATCCAGTCATTGTTTGAAGGCGCACCAAAAGTGCTGGACGAGGCCGTTACACTTCTGGAAAGCCTGAACAAGGTCGTCGACGACAAGAACCGGCAAGCCGTGAGCAGCATTCTGGACAACCTTGCCTCTGCGACCGGCCGGCTGGACAAAACACTGACAAGCTTTGAATCCGTGGCCAGCGACATTGGCAGTGCAGCCAAGGATATTGGTGAATTTTCAAAACGTCTGGACCCCTTGATCGAAACGGCGGATACGACCCTCAAAACCGGCACGGAAACGCTCAATTCGGTCAAGTCCGCGTCCGAGTCAGCCAGGGTCGCGCTGGACGAAGCGAAAACGACGATCGAATCGGCAGACCGCATCTTGCAGCAGGACGTTCGACCTTTCATCGAACGCGGGTCGCAACTGGCCGAACGGTTGACCCTCTTGTCGGATGAAGGCAGCGTCACGCTGGGGATCGTGAACGAGACCGTGTTGAACGCCAACACGACACTTGGTTCGATCACATCCGCAATGGACACGGCCAAAGGTGCGCTGTCTTCGGCGGAAACGGCCTTTGAATCAGCCAACCGCGTCATGGAAGAAGACGTGGCGCCCGTTGCGGAAGATATCCGGAAGGCGGCCAACCAGGTCACCGAAACAGTCTCGAACATCACCGGTAAAATCGATCAGATTTCAGACGATGTCCTGAGCGCGTCGAACTCTGCCTCAGAGCTGCTGGGGACAATTGACGGCATCGTTCAGACCAACCGCCGGCAGGTGTCAGACTTCCTGCGCGTGGGTCTGCCGCAATTTATCCGCTTCGTCGAAGAATCCCAACGCCTGGTAATCAGCCTCGACCGTCTGGTGGACAAGGTCGAACGTGATCCTGCGCGGTTTCTGCTGGGCACCCAAGCATCGGAGTTCCGTCAATGATCAAGCCTGCAATTGCAATTCTGACGTTTGCATTGGTCGGTGGATGTGCCGGGTTGGGCACTTTGAAACAAGCCGCGAAACCCAACGATTTATATCTGTTGACACCCAAAAGCACGTTTTCGTCGGCGCTGCCGCGAATACAGAAACAGATCGTTGTTGAAGAACCAACTGCAACCGCTGCGGTGAACACGGATCAGATCGCCATTCAGCCCACCCCGTTTCAGGTTCAGTATTTGCCACGGGCGCGATGGGTGGATCGCGCACCTCTGATCGTTCAGACGCTATTGATCGAAAGCTTTGAGAACTCCGGCAAAGTCGCCGCCGTCGGCCGGTCAACGGTTGGTCTGCGCGCTGATTACGTGATCGCACCGGACCTGCGCGAGTTTCAGGGCATCGTTGTTTCGGATCCCGAAAACGGAGACAAAATCCGTATCGAAGTGCGCATGAACATCAAGGTCATCGATGAATACGACGACAAGATCATCGCTTCGAATTCGTTTCAGGAAAATGTCGTTGCCGCAAGCGACCAGACATCAGATTTGATCAAAGCGTTTGATTTGGCCTTGGGGCGCGCGATGCGGGATTCCGTTGAATGGAGCATTCGCAGGATCAACACGCATGTGGCCAACAATCCCAGATCGAACCCCAGTTGAGGTAAGCCACATGTCGAAACGGCGGGCGCGGGCGCAATTCGCCCACACCCCTTCTGGGTAAACGGTTGTTTGTTCCGGATCCCGCCTCAGAAACGAGATGCCGAAGCGCGTTTCCAATCCGCCGCGAATCCCTCGGGAACCACATCTGCCAGCAACGCACCATCCTCCAGATAGGTGTAAAGCTCGCCATAGGTGCGCTCATGCTCGTCCGCCGTGCGCCGCAAAATGTCGCGCGGATGCAGCTCGGACACTTTTTCCTTTCCCATCGCACCCAAGAGTTCGCGGAAGCTTTCCAGTGTTGCGTCGTGATAGCGGTGAACGCGCCGCCGCTTTTGCGGGATGTTCACCGCGCGCCCACGAACGGGATCCTGGGTGGCGACCCCGGACGGGCAACGGTTGGTGTTGCAATGCAAGGCCTGAATGCAGCCCACCGCAAACATCATCGCCCGTGCCGCATTGCAAATATCCGCACCAAGCGCGAATTTCTCGACCATGTCGTATCCGGTCGCCACTTTGCCCGCACAAATGATCCGGATCTTGTCGCGCAGCCCTACGCCACGCAGGCAATTGTTTACAAAAATAAGCGCCTCGTTCAGGGGCATGCCCAGACGGTTGGTGAACTCGACCGGGGCCGCGCCGGTACCCCCTTCTGATCCGTCAATGGTGATGAAGTCCGGCAAAATTCCTGTCTCGAGCATGGCCTTGCAGATCGACATGAACTCGGACGGGTTGCCAATACACAATTTGAAGCCGACAGGTTTGCCGCCGGACATTTCGCGCAGATGCTGAACAAAATGCATCAACCCCGAAGGCCCTTCAAAGGCACTGTGAGTTGGGGGGGAAATCACATCCTGATGCTCGGGCACCCCGCGGATTTCGGCAATTTCGGCATCGACCTTGGCAGCGGGAAGAACGCCCCCATGCGCAGGTTTGGCACCTTGGGACAGTTTGATTTCGATTGCCTTGACCACATCCTTTGTGGCCCTTACGGCAAACTTGTCCTTGTCAAACCCGCCTTCCGGCGTTCGACATCCAAAATAGCCCGTCCCAATCTGCCAGATGATGTCGCCGCCTTCGGCCAGATGGTGAGGAGACAACCCGCCTTCACCGGTATTGTGGGCAAAGCCTCCGTCCTTTGCCCCGCCGTTCAGCGCGCGGATGGCGTTGGCGCTCAACGCGCCGAAGCTCATGGCCGAAACATTGAGACGCGAGGCGCTGTACGGCTTCGTGCATTGTGGCCCGCCCAACATGACGCGATCTTCGCTTTTATCCACATGTTTGGGCGCAAGCGAATGATTTGCGCGGTGATATCCAACCTCGTTTATGTCGTATTGCGTTCCGAAGGCCTGCGTATCCATCTGGCCCTTGGCGCGGGAGTAAACCAGGCCGCGTACGATCCGGTTGTAAGGTCGGCCGCTTTCGTTGGTTTCAACGAAATACTGTCGAATTTCCGGGCTGACGAATTCAAGCATGTACCGGAAATGCCCCAGAACCGGATAGTTGTTCAGAACATTGTGCTTGGTAGTCAAAACATCATAAAGGCCGATGACCGCGTAGGGCACCAAGATGACCAAAAGCCAATGTACGGGCGGCCAGAAGAACCCCAACAGCAACACGAGCGGCAGGCAGACATAGCTCAGAAAATAGTAGATCCTGCGTACAATCATGTTCCTGTCTCCTCGTGGTTCCGACCGGCAGTTGCGCGTTCCAACAACACTCAACGTGAAACAGATTGATTTTTAATTGCAAGCTTTCGCGGGAATTTATCCGCCCGAAGACGAAAACGTGAAAACGCGCTACGTTGGCTCAACAGTTGAACAGGGTGTCGCCAGTGGATATGCCACGCATACCAGAAGACGACAGGCATTCACTTGACAAAGACGCATTCCCAACACCGGCGCGACCGAAAGAGCCTTATGTTTCTCGCCGTCTTTGCCGGAGGGGCGCTGGGATCGTTGTTGCGCGAAGTTTTCGCGCTGGAAATCCCCGGCCTCAGTTTCCTCACGTCGACCTTCGGCATCAACGTGGCGGCCTGTTTCGTCTTGGGGTGGCTGTATTCAATACGCCACAAGGTGCACGCGCATGTGCTGCATCTGGGCGCGGTCGGATTTTGTGGTGGGTTGTCCACCTTTTCGTCTTTTGTAGCTGATCTGGAACGTATTGCCGAAAGTGATCTGTGGGCCGTGCCGCTTGCTGTCGGGTTGGAAATCGCTTTCGGCATTGGCGCTGCGCTGGTCGGAGAGAAGCTGGGCAACCATTTTCATTCCGAGAGGTCACCGTCATGAATGACCTCTATCTTCATGCGATGTTCGGACTGGGCGGAGGCCTGGGGGCGGTCCTACGTCATTGGCTGGCTTTGAAAGTGCGGCACGATTTGCCCTTTTCAACGTTGATCGTAAATGTACTGGGCAGCCTGCTGCTGGGGATCTGGATCGGCTATCTGGGCGGCCCTGTCGACATTCCCGAGGATCAAAGACGGCTGGTCTTTGGATTCTGCGGCGGGTTCACCACGTTTTCCAGCTTTGCCTATCAATCTCTTGAACTTCGGCGCGAGCGGACTCTGGTTCTGGCAGCTGGCAATATCCTGATCAGCCTGGCGCTGTGCTGGTTTGCCCTGTGGCTTGGGCTGACCTTGACGCGCTAATGCACATGAGCGGCAACATGTGACCCGGGCTTCGGAGCGCGACAAAAGAAAAGCAATGGAATAGTGGCCAAGGCAAGCAGACCCAGATTGTTGAACACGGTCAAATAGGAAATCATCTCGGCCTGCTTCATGATTTCCTGGCCCAGAATGGCAGCACCTTCAGCGCTGTCTGGCGCGAGGCCAAGCGGGCTCAGATACGCCTGGGCTGCGGGGTTGTAGGGCGTCACATTCTGGCTGAGCACCGCCGTATTGGTCTGCAACCCGCGTACAACCCAAGTGCCGACCAGCGAGATGCCAACCGACGATCCCAATTGCCTTGTCACGTTGAACAGACCAGAGGCTTCGTCCTGCCGGCCTTTACTGATGCTCTCGAAAGCCAGTATCGACATCGGCACGAACACAAGACCCATCCCGAGGCCGCTGATGGCCCCCGGCCACGCGAGCTCCCAAAAACCGGCATTGAGGTTGATGGCCCCCATCATGAAATTCCCGACCGCCGTCAGCAACAGACCGATGCCCGCCAGCAGGCGCGGATCAAAGCGGTTTACCAGAACTGCGCCGGTCAGAACCATGGACAGCCCTGCGGTCAGGCCACGCGGAATGAACAGATGGCCCGACGCGATGACTGGGAAATCCAGCAGGCTTTGAACCAGCGTCGGCAAAATCGCGATGCCCCCGAACAGAGACACGGCAAAACCCGCGATGATCAGATTGCACAGGGCAAAGTTTCGATCTGCGAACAGACGCAGGTCCACAACCGAAATGCGAGAGGTCAACGCGTGAAAAATGAAACCAAACGCCCCGATAACTGCTGCGATCACGGCCACCTGGATGACGCGGGACGACATCCAGTCCAGTGTCTCGCCTTGATCCAGAACGAATTGAAGGCACCCGATTCCAAGAGCCAGCAGAGCAAGGCCTTTCCAATCGATCTGAACCTCCTCGGTTTTGTCTTCCGGCAATTCTCCGGCCAGCAGAAGCAGTGCAAGGGCCGCCACGGGAACGTTGACAAAGAAGACCATCCGCCAGGAAAAATATTCGGTCAGAATTGCACCGACCGTTGGCCCCAGTACCGGCGCTACCACGACGCCCAGACCGAAAATGGCCATTGCCTGTCCGCGCTTTTCCCGCGGGAAGGCATCGAACAGAATGGACTGGGACAAAGGGATCAGGAAAGCGCCGAACATGCCCTGAGCCAGCCGAAAGGCAACGATGACCTCAAGGCTCCAGGACATGCCGCACATCATCGACATGACGGCAAAACCAGTCACCGCCGTCAGAATCAACCGTCGTCGGCCCACGCGTCGGGCGACGAACCCTGTCAACGGCATGATGACCACCGCGGAAACGATATAGCTGGTCAGAATCCATGTCGCCTGATCGGTCGTCGCCCCGAATGCGGCCTGGATATGCGGCAACGCCACATTGACGATCGTACTGTCCAGGACTTCCAGAATGGCGCTGAGAATAACGGCGATCACGATCACCATGTTCACATGGCCGGACGCCGCAGGGGTCATTTGCCGTCCACCGGACCTGTTGTATCTACGACAACTTTGCTGCTGCCTCCGACACGCAAGGGCGCATCGGTCGGGTCCAGCGCGATCCGAACCGGAAATCGCCGGGTGACCTTGACCCAATTCCCGCTCGCATTTTCCGAGGGCAACAACGAAAACGTGTCCCCGGACCCTCGCCCGATTGACGCCACCTTACCTGTAAGCGTTGCTCCGGGGAGCATATCGACATGTATCGTGACTGGCTGCCCCGGACGAATGCGCGCCAATGCGGTCTCTTTGAAGTTCGCGTCCACCCACCAATCGGACGATTCGACAATCGAAAATTGCGGGGCATTGGCGGACACCGAGGATCCGGGGCGAAGGGTCAGATTGGCGATCCATCCGTCGGCCGCGGCATGGATCTTGGTCCAGGCAAGGTTGGTTTGCGCTATTTCAAGCTGTGCCCGCGCAGACAAGATATCATCCTGTTTCGCCTGCAACCCGCTTTTCAGTGCCAAAAGGCTGGACTGGCTGGTCGTCAACCGTGCAGAGGCTTGGGCGAATTCCGATGCCGTCTGATCCAGCGATGCCTGTGCGACATCGCCTGATGCGAACAGGGCTTTCGCACGTTCAAAACTCTTCAATGCAGTATCGTAGGCCGATTGGGCGCTGTCCACCGAAGCCTCTGCCGCCGCAATCTGTGTGGAATAGGATTTGGCCTGTTGTATCGCACTGTCCAGATTGGCTTTGGCTGCATCCACCGAAGCCTTGAATTGAGTGTCGTCGATCGTGAAAAGCAGATCGCCGTTTTTCACGGGCTGGTTTTCGATCACATGTACATCGGCCACCTGCCCTGTCACCTGCGCAGCGACATAAATGATGTTCGCGCCCAGATATGCATCCTGAGTGGACGGGTACCGCTCTTCGTGTCTCCAGAACAGAACAAGACCGACTGCAATTGCTGCAAGTATCAAAGCCACGGCTGCGATTTTGAGTGGCTTCATTTTCGTATCCCTTTCTGCACACGAACCATGAGCATCACATCACATGCATGTGCATTCGTATTGCCAGATTGCCCAGCACCCAGACCGTTCCAAAAATCATGATCAACAGAACCATCGTGGAAAACAGAACCAGATGCAGGTCTTCACGACTGCTGCGCCGGCGATCGATGTGCAGGAAATATACAAGTTGCAGAACAAGTTGGGCCAGACCCAGCAATCCAATTGTCAGGTAAACACCGGGGGTTTCGATCCCAAACAGATGGGCCACGCCGAAGGTCGCAAAAGTCAACAGCAGCGAACCACCGTATCCGATCAAATAGCGCCGACGCTCGCGACGGTGCATTTCAGAGCGTTTATCCATAGGTCAGACCTCCGAAATAAACGATGGTGATGATCCCGATCCAGATCAGGTCCAGAAAATGCCAGAACAGGGCCAACCGAACCACACGCGAGATAATGACATCCGTCATCCCTTTCACGCGCAGCTGAATACCCAGAACGATCAGCCACAGGCACCCTGCGGCGACGTGCAGACCATGCAGCGGAACAAGGCCGAAGAAGGCCGACAAGAAACCGCTGCGCTGCGGAATGCCACCTTGTTCCGCCATGGCCATGAAATCACGCACCTCCAGCACTAGGAAGCTGATGCCCAGAAAAAGCGTGACGCCAAACCACAAGACAATGCGAGCGCGCGGCAGATTGTATTTCAGCGCCAGCATGGCAAGGCCAACCGTCAGGCTGCTTGTCAACAGGATGAGCGTCTGCGCAAAGACGCTTTTGAGATCAAACAGCTCGTGCGGGCCGGGACCACCGGCCTGTGCATCGATCATCGTGATGTAAATCGCAAACATCAGGCCGAAATAGACCAGATCGCTCATCAAAAAGACCCAGAACCCGAAGGTGACGACCTCGGTCGCCTTGTGAGCACTCGCGTGACGTTCCCCCAGGTTGATACCCGGATAGCTGTGGGTGGGCGCGCGCTTCATGTCACCGCCTCCAGATCAGGGCGGGCGAGGCCGCGATTTTCCGGAGACGTCTCGGAATCGCGATCCACCGCCTTTTCACCGTGAACCAATGCAAGCCAGGCTTCGTGATCCTTGCGCACTTCTTCCGCAGGTATGGTCAGCTCGGTACTGTCGTCGAACGTCCAGATGATCACCGCCAGGATCATCAGAACCGTCATCAATGCAGCCAACCACCAAATCCACCAGACCAGTGCGAACATCCAGATACCACTCATGACACACAGAACGAAACCAATGCCTGTATTGCGCGGCAAATCGATATCTTCATAGGCGTCGGGCGTTGGATAGGCCGCCCCCTTTTCCTTTGCTGCCGCAAAATCATCCCGGTCCGTAACGGTTGGGATGATCGCAAAGTTGTACGGCGGCGGCGGCGACGGGATAGACCATTCCAACGTCCGCCCATCCCATGGATCTCCAACGGGAACGCGGGTCTTTTCGCGGTCGCGGATGCTGACCCAAAGTTGGATCAGAACCGAGAGCAACGCGCAGGTAATCACCAGCGCCCCGACGATCGCCACCATCATGAAGGGATGGAAAGATGGGTCATCATAGCTGAAAGAACGGCGCGGCATCCCCATCAGCCCGACGAAGTAAAGCGGCATGAAGGTCAGCAAAAACCCTAAGGTCCAGAGGGCGACGGTCACACGGCCCCAGAATTCGTTCAGGCGAAAGCCGAAAGCCTTTGGAAACCAGTAGTTATAGGCGGCCAACAGCCCAAACAGCACACCCGGCAACAGTACGTTGTGGAAGTGGGCCACCAGGAACAATGTATTGTGCACCTGATAATCCACGGTCGGATTGGCCAAGATCACCCCGCTCAGTCCGCCAATCACGAACAACATCAAAAATGCCAATCCGTACAGCATCGGCACCGAGAACCGGATGCGCCCCCGCCACAAAGTCGCCATCCAGTCATAGACTTTTACACCGGTGGGGATGGCGATCAGCATGGTTGCGATGCCAAAAACGGCGTTGATCAGGGCGCTCTGCCCCATGGTGAAGAAGTGGTGCAGCCAGACGGTAAACGACAAAACCGCGATCGACATCGTAGCGATGACGAGCGAGTTGTAGCCGTAGAGCCTCTTGGCCGAAAAAGTCGCAAAAACTTCGGAGTAGATGCCGTAAGCGGGCAGAACCAGCAGGTAAACCTCGGGGTGGCCGAACAGCCAGAACAGATTGGCATAGTTCATCATATTGCCGCCGAGGTCATTGGTGAAAAAGTGGAAGTCCAAATAGCGGTCCGCAGCCAGCAAAAGCGCCGCGACGCCCAACGGCGGCATCGCAAAGACGATCAGGATCGAACTGCATATGATGGTCCAGCAATACATCGGCAACCGCATGAAGGTCATGCCCGGCGCGCGCATCTTGTAGATCGTAACGGCAAAATTGATACCGGTAAGCGTCGTGCCGACACCCGAAACAACGATCGCCCAGATCCAATAGTCCGGCCCAACTCCCGGATTGAAAGCGGCGCCGGTATACGGTGGGTAGGCCGTCCAGCCACCGGTCGAGAACCGCCCCACGACCAGCGAAACCATAAGCATCATGCCCGAGGAAACCGTCAGGCCCAGACTGATCTGGTTCAAGCGTGGGAACGCCACATCCCGCGCCCCGATCATCAGCGGGACGACATAGTTCGCGATGCCAAAGACAAAGGGCACCGCGACAAAGAAAATCATGATCGTGCCATGGGTACTGAACAGCTCGGCGAAATGTTCGGCTTCCAGGAACCCGTCGCCCGGGCCGGCAGCCTGCTGCGCGCGCATGACAACGCCTTCCAACACGCCGCGCGCCAGCATGACGATGGCAAAGACGACATACATGATCCCTATCTTCTTGTGATCAACACTGGTCAGCCAATCGCGCCAAAGGGGCGTCCACAACCGAAACCAGCTGAGCAGGCCGACCACGACGAAAACGCCAACCAAGACGATTGCGGCGGCGGCGTTGGCAACGATCTCATTCGCGTTCGGGTTCTGGATCAATCCTGTGATCGGAAGCGCATCCCAGTCGAGGCGGCCGAGGAAGCCTGAATAGGACGGCGTCATTGCTGCACCTCCTGCCCGAAGGATGCCGTTCCCGGCTGTTGATCCACCGGCAGCGCTTTGCCGCTGTGATAGCGGTGCAGGATCGTTTGAAACAAATCTTGTTCCATCGTGAAGTACAGCGCGTCCTTTGGCATCTTGTCGGTGCCCAGCGCCGCCTGCACCTCATCCCTGTCTGTCCGCATCGCAAGCGTCTGATACGTTTCCGGGTCCAGTCGGATACCATTTTCGCGGACTTTCTGGGCCCAGCTTTCAAATTCATCACTGTGCATGGCAACGGTACGAAATTTCTGTTTGGTAAAACCCCGCCCGTTGTACTGCGTGTTCTCGCCTTGCATGACCTCGGGGACGTCCGCGACCAGATGCAGTTGCGTGGTCATTCCCGGCATCGCGTAAATCTGGCCTGCCAGCGCAGGGATCATGAAGGATTGCATGACGGTATCGGTGGTCAGAGTCATGGCCACTTGCCTTTTGGTGGGAATGCCGAACTCGCCCACACTGGCGATACCAAGATCGGGATAGATGAACAGCCACTTCCAATCCAGCCCGACAACCTGCACGCGCAAGGCCGGATCTTCACCAAACGCCGACGCGTACGGATCAAGCCGATGGGTGGCCTTCCAAAGGTAGAACGACAGGAGCGCCACAATCACAACGGGCACACCCCACATGAGGAATTCCAGTTTCGCGGAAAAATCCCAATCCGGTCGGTAAGCTGCGTGGCTGTTCCTTCGGCGGCGATAACGAAACGCGATCAACGGCACCAGTATCAGCACAGGGATAACAGCCACCATGATCAAAGCGGTCGCCCGCAGCAGATGCGTTTTCTGGATGGCGGCAATAGGTCCTTGCGGATCCATAAAACTGTCGCTGGCGGCAACCATTTGCGGCATCGACACAAACAGGATCAACGCCATCGCGAGCCGAGGGACTTGATTGGGCATTTTTACTTGTGCCACAACTGACTGCCCTTTCCTCAAACAAAATATCATTCGACTATCGACAAGTGCGTGAATTTTCTCAAGAGTTTTTCAAACCACAAATTGCCCAAGTCTAACCCGATTCAACTTCGGGTATATGGAACCAAGGATGCGCGGTATCTTCCCATTGACTTGCAATCCCAACCGGGACAGACAAAATGAAGATGCGTATTCTGGTATTCTCCTTCGGGTTGATCCTGCTCTTTCAGCCCTCGTTGGCGCAGGATCGTGCGGCGATCGAACGCCAGTTTCAGTCGTGGTTGCAGGAAACCGTTTGGCCCCGGGCAAAGGCCAAAGGTGTGACACGAGAGACGATGCAACAAGCCCTCTCTGACGTGACCCTTGACTGGAAATTGCCGGATCTGGTGCCACCGGGAAGCACGCGCATAACTCCCAAGGTCCAGAAACAGGCCGAGTTTGGCTCACCCGGTCGCTATTTCAATCCGGGGTCGGTACAAGGCGCAACATCGGCAGGACGTAGAATGGCACGGCGCCATACCGCAACTCTGGCGGCGGTCGAAGCCGAAACCGGCGTTCCTGCCCGCATTATTCTGGCGATCTGGGGAAGAGAGAGCGGATACGGACAGGTTCCGATCCGGCATGATGCTTTCAGGGTACTGTCGACCAAGGCCTTTATGAGCACCCGTGCAGACTATTTCACAACCGAACTTGTTGCCGCCCTGCAAATCGCAGAGGCAGGGCACCAGCCCGCCCGGCAAATGAAAAGCAGTTGGGCTGGCGCTTTGGGTCAGCCTCAGTTCATGCCGTCCAACTACTTGTCTTATGCTGTCGACGGCAACGGCGACGGGGCGGCTGATATTTGGGGGTCACCCGAAGATACGATTGCTTCAATCGGAAACTACCTCATGAAGCACGGCTGGGTTCCTGTACGGGACTGGGGATTCGAGGTTTTCGTACCCCAAAATGTCTCTTGCGCTTTGGAAGGCCCTGATCAGGGGCGACCTATTCAGGACTGGGTTGAGATGGGTGTACGTCGCGTCTCGGGCAACCCCTTTCCGGCCCATGAGCTGCGTGGTGACGGGTATTTGATGATGCCCGCAGGACGACATGGTCCGGCTTTTCTGGTTACGCCAAACTTCTACGTTCTAAAGGAATACAACAAAAGCGACCTGTATGCCTTGTTTGTCGGCCATGTTGGCGACCGTATTCAATACGGAATCGGCGATTTCAATGGCGCTTGGGGAAAGGTCGGCGGGCTGTACAGATCCGATATTGCCAAGATGCAGCAGGCGTTGGAACAAAAAGGACATGATGTCGGAGGAGTCGATGGACTGCCGGGGTTCAAAACGCGTCGTTCGATAGGTCGATGGCAAGAGACCGTGGGCATCGAACAGACCTGCTTTCCGGATGCGCTGATGAAAACAAGCCTGGCCCCGTGAGGCAAACCAAGGTGTCCAGCCGACTCTGACATCCGGCCTGCTCATCGATCCAATGTGCAACAATCAGGCGTTCCCAGAACCTATCTATGGAACCGCGTGACAATTGTTGCCCATTCGAGAACAGAATTTGAAAGGGCAAATCAAAAACTCGGATGCGTTGAACAAGGCGGTCAGCCGCCCTTTTGCCAAGGAAGATACTCTGTCCGTCTGCACCCTTTGACGCGGCTTGTCCTTCAAGCCGTTTGCTTCCGAAAAGAGGGTTGTGGGCGACTTTGGGCGGGTTGCGGTTTTCCGCGTCGGAAAACCACGCAAAAATAACATGATACGCGGCGCGGCAACCCGGTCGGGTCGGTTCAGGGAACGCCATGAGCTGCAAGACAAGCCGCGAAGAACAAGCCTATGAATTTTTCGTAATGGACCGGCGGTGATGTGTCCCGCTCTACGCCGTGCAGTCAGCCAATGATCCAAGCACCTTGTGCACAAGTATTGTATTGATACCGCATCAGACCGGGCTTTTGACTCCTCCTTGGCAAGGTGGCACGATTTGACTGATAGCAGCCTGATCCATCAGGCATCATTGATTGACAGGGTATTGCAGCCTATGAGGACATTCCGGACATTTCCTGCTCTGCTGGCAAAACTTGATAATTGAGAGGCACCATGACACGCAAAGTTACCAAAGCGGTTTTTCCAGTAGCGGGCATGGGAACGCGTTTTTTGCCAGCAACCAAATCCGTTCCGAAAGAGATCATGACGCTGGTGGATCGTCCATTGGTGCAATACGCAATTGACGAGGCCCGTGCCGCCGGGATCAAGGAGTTTATTTTTGTAACGTCACGCGGCAAATCCGCGCTGGAAGATTATTTCGACCACAACCTGGTGCTGGAGCAGGAGCTGAAAGCCAAAGGCAAAAACAAACTTCTGGATGTGCTGAACAAAACGAATATGGAAAGCGGCGCGATAGCTTATATCCGCCAGCACAAAGCTCTGGGGCTGGGACACGCGGTCTGGTGCGCCCGACGGCTGATCGGCGATGAACCATTTGCCGTCATGCTGCCTGACGACGTCATCGCCGCCGACAAACCCTGTCTGCAACAGATGATCGAGGCCTACGAAGACACCGGTGGCAACATGGTCGCGGCGATGGAAGTTCCAAAAGAAAAGACAAGTTCCTACGGCGTGCTCGATGTTGGCGACAATATCGGGTCTGTCGTCCCTACCCGAGGAATGGTTGAAAAGCCTGACCCATCGGAAGCACCATCCAATCTGGCGGTCATCGGTCGGTATGTGCTTCGGCCGTCCGTTTTGAACAACCTCAACGCAAAAAAAGCCGGAAGCGGCGGCGAAATCCAGCTGACCGACGCCATCGCCCAGGACATTGCCGCGGGAGTGCCGGCCTACGGCTATAAATTCGACGGTCAGCGTTTTGATTGCGGTTCAAAATCAGGCTTTCTGCAAGCCACCGTTGCTTTTGCTCTTGCCCGCGAAGACCTGCGCGATGATCTGAGCCAATATCTGAATGACATTGTCGCCACGGGGAAAGCTGCTCAGTAGCCACAGATTGTTTTACTTGACTAAAAACATGGCAATACTGTCAGTCACCCGCAATTCGAAGGCACGTGCATGACCAATACAGTCTACCCCGTCATTCTTTGCGGAGGTTCGGGAACACGTTTGTGGCCCCTGTCACGCAAAAGCTATCCCAAGCAATTCGTTCCTCTGGTCGGCGAAACAAGCCTGTTGCAGAATTGCGCGGAACGGATGCTCGGCCCTTCGCAGGCGCCGTATGCAAAGCCACTTGTTCTGACCAACGAGGCTTTTCGCTTTATTGTCCCGGAACAATTGATGGCCGTCGGAATTGACCCCGGGCCAATTCTGATCGAGCCCGAAGGTCGAAACACCGCCCCCGCTGTTCTTGCCGCAGCCTTGTATCTGGCGGCGCGAGATCCGGATGGCATCATGCTGGTGGCGCCGTCTGATCACGTGGTTCCGGACATGGACGCCTTTCATCAAGCCGTTGCCGAAGGCGTACGGGCAATAAGTGAACGGCGCGATCTGGTAACTTTCGGCATCACTCCGACGCACCCGGAAACCGGATACGGCTATCTCAAACTCCGCCATCCGCCGGATACGACCCATGAGGCTGTCCCATTGGATCGTTTTGTGGAAAAACCTGACCGGAAAACGGCCGAGGCGATGCTGTCGGATGGCAGCTATCTTTGGAACTCGGGGATCTTCCTGTTTGCAGTTCGCGATATCCTTGCAGCATTTGAACAGCACGCGAGCGAACTGATCCCGCCGGTTCAAAAGGCCGTTGCCGAGGCAAAAACGGATTTGGGCTTTCTTCGACTGGACCCGGCAGCATGGGCGGGTGTGGAAGACATTTCAATAGACTACGCAGTGATGGAAAAGGCCCTGAACCTGAGCGTGGTGCCTTATTCCGCTGGCTGGTCCGATGTCGGAAGCTGGACCGCGGTTCAAGAGCTGTCGAACCCCGATGAAGACGGTGTGGCGACCAACGGAGAAGTAACGGCAATCGACTGCCGCAATGCGCTGATACGGTCCGAGTCGCCGGCGCAGGAAGTCGTGGCAATGGGTTTGGAAAACGTAATTGCCATTGCGATGCCCGATGCGGTTCTGGTCGCGAGCATGGACAAGGCCCAGGACGTGAAACAGGCCGTTGCAGCACTGAAGGCCAAGGGGGCGAAGCAGGCAGAAGCCCTGCCGGTGGATCATCGTCCGTGGGGCTGGTTCGAAAGCCTTGTGATCGGAGACAGGTTTCAGGTCAAACGCATCCATGTGCATCCCGGTGCGTCGCTCAGCCTGCAATCTCACCATCATCGTTCCGAGCATTGGATCGTGGTTGAAGGCACGGCCAAGGTCACCATCGATGATCAGGAGCGTTTGGTAACCGAAAACCAATCCGTCTATATCCCACTGGGAGCGACACACCGAATGGAAAACCCCGGGAAAGTTCCCATGGTTTTGATCGAAGTACAGACTGGCACCTATCTGGGTGAAGACGACATCATCCGATACGAAGACATTTACGCCCGCGATTGATTCCCGGGCATTGCTCTGCACGGGAACACCCATCGGCGGGTTCCCCGCAGACATCAGAATCTTACCAAAATCTTCCCTGGGCGGTCGGCCCGGTCAGACAGGATTGACGCGCTTTGCGGCAGGGTAGCGCGCAACCGAAGCTTCGGACCGACGCCACAGGAGGAACCCCCGTGTCACAAACATCCCCCCGATTGAACCTGCCTTTGCTGCAACCGGCACAAGCGCAAAAACACGTTACCCACAACGAAGCCCTGAGACAGCTCGATCTGGTCGTGCAACTCTCGGTACGGTCAACAGATTCCGGGACACCTCCTGTTGCCCCCGAGCAAGGCGAAGTTCATGCCCTTGGAGCCAACCCGACCGGGGACTGGACAGGACATGCCGGTGAACTTGCCGCCTGGCTGGACGACGCCTGGCATTTCGTGACCCCCGACATTGGCTGGCGCGCCTGGGATGAAGCGGCCGGAGATCTGAAATACTGGACAGGAACAGCCTGGGCCCCCCTGCCTGTCAGCACTCAGAACCTGGACGGAGTCGGGGTTGCGACCAATTCAGACAGTACGAACCGTTTGTCCGTTCGCAGCCCGGCGACCTTGCTGAGCCACGAAGGCGGCGGGCATCAGCTGAAGATCAACAAAGCCAGCGCAGATGACACCGCGTCGCTGTTGTTCCAATCGAACTGGACAGGTCACGCGGAAATGGGACTGTCTGGCACAACCGGATTTTCCATCAAAGTGTCTCCTGACGGCGGCAACTGGATTGAAGCGATGACCTTTGATCCCGTAGCCGGAACCGTGTCGGGGGCAGCTGTTCAGGCCGACGCCAGCGATACGACTTCGGGCCGACTGATGCGCGCCGACTATGGATACGGCCCTGGAAACCTTCTTGGAACAGTGACGGAAAACGCAGGTGTTCCGACCGGCGCTGTCATTGAGCGCGGCAGCAACGCCAACGGAGATTATGTGCGGTTTGCCGACGGTACTCAGATCTGTACGGCCACTCTTGCGCCCGTGGCCTGTACGACTGTTGAGGGTGCTCTTTTCAAAAGCGGCCCAATAACCTGGGATTTTCCGGCTGACTTTTCGACGCCCCCGAACCTGAACGGTACCGGAGGCGTTGCAACCCGTTTTACCGGGTTTGATACACCTTCGTCGTCCCAATCGACATTCATTGTCTTCTCGGCGATCTCGGATGCGGCAGCCTTGGCGCCATCCGTCACAGCAATTGGTCGCTGGTTCTGACAGGCAGGGCCGCCTGGATACCGGATCAGGCGGCCAATCCGGCAGCAGATCGGTTGCGACCCGCTCCGCTTTTACCCGCGCCACCAGATTTGCAGCCCTTCATCACCCCGAAAAGCAGGATGGTTGCTGGAACTCCTGCTCGCGGAACGCAGCAAACAACTTGTAATAAGGAGGTTTGCACCGACCAAACATGCGCGATCTGCCCGTCCGACTTCTCGTGCCAAGTCGAAGCCGAAGACAATATTCGTTTACAGTCAATCAGAATCGGTAGGTCGCCCCGATCACCGGCCCGGATTGATGGAACTCGAAATCATTGCCGCCGATCTCATGGTCGAAGGCGATATAGCGATATCCGCCGCGGATCACCCATCTGTCATTGATGGCATAATCTGCGGTCAACAGAACCTGCCACGTTTCGCTGTCACTGCGGAAGCCACCATAATCAATGAACCCGGTTCCCGTCCATTTGTCGGAAAAAACGTAACGTATTCTTGCGCCAATGACCGGGTCTACCCAATCGTCGTCAACAACGGTCGTGCGCCCAGGTGCCGAAGCGGACGTTAGTGTGAAATTGGTTTCGGTGCTGAACCATCTGAAACCACCGGCAATGTCCAGTTGAACGGAAGGATCTTCATAGACCCGATAGGCCACGTACCCACTTAGGAACTGGGTGGTGAATGATGTGTCGAGAGTGGATCCAGACGGACCGGCACCACTGTTGCTGAAGGATAAATTTGTATAATTGTAGTCAGCCAGCAGGCTCCAACGCCCATTGGATGCCGCAAACGCGCCCATAAAGGCGAAATCCAGGTTGCTCAGAGCGTCAGAGAAACTCAACGTGCCGTCCAATGTCCCAGACGGGGTTTCGATAGACGTTTCCGTTTCAGGCATGAAAAGGTAAATCGTCGCTTCATAGGACCAATCGCTTTGCTGCGCGGAAGCGGTTGTGCCAAACGCCGCAACCAAGGCCAAACCCGCGCCTTTCATTGCCAGTTCTGTTTTCATCTCGTCCCTCCAATATTTCAGATGTAATTCAGCTTTTTGGTGATCCAAAACAGGATTTCAGCCAACACACCGATTGCGCCCGCCTTGTCCGTAATTACCAGTGCCGTGCCAGAAGTCCCGAATGGAAAATCTTCGATATTGATCTGGTCCGGAACTTCGATCAGCACCGGATAGCTGGACACGCCAGCCAGATCGCGCAGTGAAGGAAGGCCCGTGCGCGAGTCAACAACGCCCTCTGCCGTTCCTACGGGCAACGATATGACGGTCCCAGTTATTTCGCCGCCCGGCTGGATTCGCAGCGCAAGGCGGATCTGGTCGCCGACGGAAACGTTCATGCGACTTGATTGGGGCAAACTTGCGATCAGATGGCGGTCATCGGGGACAACAAAAGAGATCGCCCCCTGTGCGATAGATACACGATTTCCGGGACGCAGAGAAACGGCGGTGACAAAGCCGTCTTCCGGCGCGCGCACGACTGTTTGCTCCAAATTCCAAAAGGCCTGCGCCAAAGCCTGCTCAGCCTCGACCACGCCGGCATCAATGCCGTCGATCTTGGCGGCAATCCGCCGCTCCAGACCGGCTTTGCGCGCCTCGGCCGCGCGCAGGCTTGCGGACAATTGATCGATGGCAGACACGGCTTCCTGCAACTGGAAGGTCGTCGATGCCCCCCGCTTCTCAAGATCGACAATGTCGTCACGGCGCTGGACGCCAAAGGTCAATTGCGCGGTGAGGGATTCAATGTCGGCTTCCGCCGCTGCCAGGTCGGACTGTAACTGATCTGCCGCAGAACGCGCGGTTTCAAGACTGGCTGTCAGCCGGGCGACTTCGATCCGAAAGGGTGTATCGTCAATCCGGAACAGCGGATCCCCTTTCGCGACCCGTTCGTTGGGGCGGACCGAAACGTCAACGACAGTACCTGACACATTGGGGGCAATGTTGGTGGCAACGCCCTGCACCGAAACAGGCCCTGTCGGTGTAGTGTGGTTGAGGGCACCGATTACAACCAGAGCAATGATTGCGGCACCCCCATAGACGACAGATTTCCAGAACCGGTTCCATGGAAGCAGCCCCAGCTTGGAAAACACCACCCAGATCACTCCGAAATAGAGACCTAAGACAATAAGCATATGTTTACTCCATTGCGCAGAGCTGCTGATACCAGCGGGGCGCAATATTTGTTTCGGATGCGGCTAAGAAGTACGCCAACGCTTGCCCTATTTGCGTGTCGATTTCGCGGCCGCGCATTTCTGTTGACGCGCGCGGCCTTGTTTCATTGTTGCGCCGCAGATCTTTTGACCATGAAAGCCTCGACTGCCTGTTGCGTTTCCGGCCGCAGGTTTTCAATTCCTTCATACGGCATTCCTGTGGCCGGGGCAGTGTCGGGGAAAAGCTCTTTTCTCGCCATGTGGCGTCCCAGTATGCGGACGAACTCCTGCCCGCCCCAAGCACCAACTTCGGTCGAAACCGGGTACTTTTCGTGCGTGTCGCGCATCACATCAAAGAAATCTGCAATGATCGCGTTTTGACCCGGCCCGGGCAGGTTGAGCTTCAGCTTGTCCTTGACGACCGCCTTTGGGGTACTCACCGAATAGATGATCACGTGATCACGCCGACCTTTGCTTTCATCTTGAAACAGGATCGAGGCAGATTGATCCACGCCATCAATCAACCGGTCTCGGGGAATATGCTGAACCGCGCCGCCGAATCTAGCCAGCGTCGTATAAAGATCAGACACATGAATAATGTTGTTGATCATGCTGTCTGGTTCAATCAGACCCGGCCACCTTATGAAAGCGTCCACGCGAACCCCGCCTTCGGTCGTATCGCCTTTGCCTCCGCGAAAGACCATTGGCGTAAAACCGGATGCCGGTGAATACTTGGTGAAATGGCCGTTGTCGCCCATCAACACGACAATCGTATTATCTGTCACGCCGAGCTCGTCCATGCGTGTGAAGATTTCGCCCAAATACGTATCCAGCTCTTGCAGTTTGTCGGCGTACAGACCTCCATTGACGCTTTCCGGTCCGTCACGCCCGGCCCGCGTGTTGTCCAGCGGGATCATCGGCCAATACTGTAGGAAGAAAGGCTCAGTACCGCCGGCCAAGCGTTCCAGTTCACTCAGGGTTTTGTCCTGAAATGCTTGGTTCATCTCATCATATTTGGCTGCGTTCCAACGTTCACCCGGCTCCATTCGGATCTCACGAACAGGTCCGCCGGCATTTCCTTCGATCACCGTGGCCATGGCCGATGCATCGGGGCGGAACCAGTCGTCGATCGTGTAATCGTCGACAAAATCTGCGATACCAACCGAAACCTGCTCGCGGATTGCATCGTCATTGAAAATCGTCAACTGGCCCTGTTGATGAACGGCGTGCTGCGCATAGTCGAACCCCTGGTTCATTGCCCAGCTCTCGGCAATGTCACCCATGTGCCACTTCCCGACATGCGAGGTTGCATATCCTTCGGCCTTCAATACCTCGGCAAGCGTCACTTCCTCTCCGGGCAAACCGAAACCGGCGATGTCGACGGTCGTATCACCCATTCCGATCCGAACCGGCAGACGACCGGTCGTCTGGGCCACACGTGTCGGGGTGCAGGATGGCTCTGTATACATGCGCACCATGCGCATCGCTTCGTCAGAAAAATCGTTGATGTTTGGGGTGCTGATGCCGCGTACCGCGTTCAATTCTGGGATACCCATATCCCCAAAACCGATGTCATCGACCAGAATACTGATGATGTTCGGGGGGTTGCCACCGTTCTCGTCTCGAAATGCCGCGAGAGCCTGATCAACGGCTGTATCGTCCTGTTCCCAGGCATCCTTGTTCTGGGCCTGTAGGATATAAAACTCGGAATCATGCGCAATGGGTGCATCCTGCGCGTAGGCAGGTGCGCTGATCGCCAGAGAACCCAGCAAAAACAACTTGAGATCCATTTCTTTAGGTTTCCTTTTTTCTTGGGTTTTCTTCTCGCTCCAGACCCTGTGCGATAAGATCGTGGGCGACACTGGAAAGCGTCTGTCCGGTTAAATCCGCAAGACGCGTAAGCCTGTGACGCTGTGAGGGTGTAAGAAGGGTCACGATCCGTTCCGACCGCACTTCTGCTTTCGGAAGCGGAGGGCGACCACGTTTGGGCGCGGCAAGCGGATCGGGCAATTTCATTTGAACATATTCCTATGTTTCGACTAAGCTTTTCATGCAAACTACAGGGGAGATATTTTGCACCGCATCAAAAAATCGACAAAACCAGACCTGGCCCCGCCCGAAGCTCCCCGGTTTTTTGCGGCCACTTTCCGTGATCCGAACCAAATCGCCGCAATATCCAAATGGGATATGGATTTCCGTCAGATCGAAGACGGCGAAATGCAGGCTGATTTCAAGGTCAGATCCGGCCCGCTGATTTCCGTTATGAAGTTTGGTTTCTCGCGGCGTGTGCACCAGATCGGCGCGTCTCCAAAGGGGCACATCACATTTGGCATCCCTACCCATTCAAGACTGACGGACTGGAACGGTACCAGCATCGAAACGCCACCGTTTCTGTCCTTCGGCAGCGGCGATGAGTTCGACTGTATCAGCGACAGCGGGTTCGGCGGATATACGATGACCGTTGAAACTGAGAATGCGGTGAAAATAGGCGAGAAGATGGGGATCGCAGTCTCTGATACAGAATTCGGGGCATTTTTGTTGCCTGCAACGCCACCTGATCGCTCGGCTGCGCTTTTGAACGACATTCAGACTTTGTTGGCGACCCCAAATTCGTCAGAACAGGGCGAAACCCATTTGATCGAAGAGATACTGCGGATCGCTTTGGGGGGCGGGGCGGATCGCAGGGAGCCGCGGATAAACCGAAAAGCTCTGGCACTTGCTGCGGCCATTGATCGGATGACGGCGACCCCGGACGAAAACGTCCCCATCAGCGAGATCTGCGGGGATATCAGTGTGTCATTGCGCACATTGGAACGCGCGTTCAACGAAAAATTCGGTATCGGCCCAAAGGCCTATTACACAAGGCTCCGCCTTAACAGGGTTCGAAGCCTGCTTGCAGAGCAAGGCAAAGATCTGTCAATTTCTGACGCCGCAAACCGATATGGTTTTTGGCATATCGGGCAGTTCTCACAAGATTACAAAAAGTGTTTCGGCGAATTGCCATCGGCCACTGTCGATTGAAAACACTTGGCTTTGTGCTGTTTATGACCATGGCCTTTCATCGAAGCAAATCCGAAACGGCGCAAAAGCTCAGCAGGTCAGGCTCGGGCCGCATTCCATTTCAGGCACATGCGCCGTCATGATCCACAAAATCTTGCTCAACTCGCAACTTTGCTGCAGTTCAAAAACCGCTTACGCGTTCTATCAGCCAGTACATTGACACTGAGCCGATCCCATACGCGGTCAAGACAGTGGCATGTTTGCCAACCGGAAGCGCGATCAGCCGCCAGGTCGCCATCAGAAGAGCCAAGGCAGCAATAAAACTCAGCTGCCCGGCTTCGACACCGAGGTTGAAGGCCAGCAATGCCGCGGGAATATCGTCAGGAGGCAACCCGATATCAGCCAATGCCCCTGCAAAACCAAGGCCGTGCAAAAGCCCGAACCCGAAGCAAACGATCCATGGTTTCTGTTTTGAAAGCCGGAACCGTCCTTCGCCGCCTTTGACGATCTCCATCGCCAGAAAAACGATGGACAGTGCGATAACGGCCTCGACCGGTGGTCCGGGAACATTCAAAACGCCCATCGTTGCCAGCGCCAGGGTTATTGAATGCGCAAGTGTGAACGCAGTTACTGCTCCGACAAGTTTCCATGGATCGCGGACCAGAACAAACAGCGCGAAGACAAACAGAAGGTGATCCCAACCTTCCAATATGTGTTCAAACCCCAACCGGGAATATGCGGCAAACACTGACCATGTCGACTGTTCAGAAGGTATGATTTGGACATTGATATCCGGTGTAAAACGAAGCGTAGTAGGTTGAGCATCAACGGGATGCATACGCGCCAGCACGTCGTTTCTCTGAGTCTCAAGGCCCTCAATGGCAATGGGTTGGCCCGCGATACCCGCCTGGCATTCGACGACCCAGGACGAAACCCACCCTCGACCGTCGGAAATGGGATCCGGGCCACGCGCCGGTGTGCAGCCATCTGGCAAAACTGCGTCAATCGCCATCGGTTGGCCATTCACGTCGGGCTTTCGCCAATGAACGCTCCAAGTGTCAGAGGCAATTTGACGAATTTCCAGATATCCCGGATCAAGCGCGTGCGCAGCGGCGAAATTTGCAGGCCACACAAACAGCAGCGCAAACAGGAAGCAGATCAAGGTTCTCATTTGGCCGGGCCTGAAAGATCGGGGGCCACAATCTCGTATTTTTCGGCCAGAGACTGATATTGCGCTTGCGCCAAATCTTCACTCATCGCGCGGCGCCAGTCCCGCAGCACCGCGTCGTGGATTTCGGCCAAAGGAGGTGTTCGGCTGGGCTCGACAGCAACGACCTCGACAAGGTGGATACCGTAACCTGACCGGATCGGACCCGTCCACTGACCTGTTTCGACCTCTGTGATGCTTTTCGAAAACCCTCCTCCAAAGACCGACTCGACAACCCGCGTCGCGGACAAAGGCATTGACGCCGGCAGCAAGGTCGAACCGCCCAGATCGGAAATGTCCTGCTTGGCGCGCAGGCTGGCCAGTGCTTTCTCGATTTCGGCCTCTGCGGGCTCCTCTCCAAGAAAGACCTGATTAAAGGCCACCATGACAGGCGTTGCATAGCGTTCCGCGTTTTCCTGAAGAAAAACCTCCAGATCTTCGTCATTCGGAACGATGGAAGTGGCAATGGCTTCGGTCAGATAATCCATTTTTTGGCTCAGCCGGGTCCTTATCAAGGGATCTCCGCGATCCAGACCAAGTTGCCTTGCCTCTCTGACCAGAACCTCTTCACGAATGGATGCGTCGACCAAAGCCTTCAGTTCCGCATCGCTTGGAGGGCGTTTCCACTGCGCTTCGAAACGAGCGGACAAAAGCGCCACGTCATCCTGGTCGAGTGTTATTTTCTCAAGATCTTCAACGCTCTCGCTTTCCGGCGCTACGATATGGAACCAAACAAAAATTGCCGCTCCAATCAAAAAAAAATGGAGCAGAGGTTCTTTCAGTACTCGCATCAAGCCTCCTGCGTGGAACGTGTTTTGATTGTTTGTTCAGATGTTGGCATCATCGGGTCGGGTTTTGCATGATGATGCCCTCCACGTGTTACAGTAACGCGGAGGACGCACCGAGGTAAGGTCATTGACTCGGCTTGTGTTCCAATCGCAGAACGGATCACTCTGCCGGGGTGTACCAGATCGGGGACGAATAGGCGCGTTCCTGATGCGTAAGCACTGCATCCTCGGGCAATTCGATACCATATCTCAACTTGTCGTACAGGATCCAACGCGGCGTTGGAATTTCGATGGCGCGGACGTAGTAAAACGCGCGTGCATTCGGATCGAAATCCGGGTCTGACCATACGGTGACAAGTTCGGCCGTTCCGATTGTGTTGGTCCAGCTGGCAGTCTCCACGTCCACAGTGTTTCCAACCGCAGGGACTTTGCCGTTTTGATCGACCTCGCGGTTATCCGACCATGCGACGTCGTAGACCTTTTCCTGCAAGGCACCTTCGGAGTCGAGCCATCCCTTTATCACTTGAACACGGTCCAGATTGGCACCAACCGGGTCGCGCAAAGCGGCGATCAGGAAGCTTGGCGCAGCCTCGCCCTCGCGCGGGCGCAGGTCCGAACCCATTGGCACGCCTTTGGTATAGCCAACATTGGCAAGGAAACGAGTTTCAACGTCTGCTTCACTGAAATCCCATCCGCCAAAGAACCGTAGACCGATCCTTGGCCCGGTCGTTGCATAGGTTTCGCGGCGCTTGAACGCGTCAAAGATCGCCGCGCGCGTATTCTCGGTGGCCCAGACGGCCGTGTATCCGGAGGCGACAAGCAGGTCGCCGGGAATTTCCCCAAGGTCATTGGCTATGAACGGATGCTTGATACGCGAGGCTGAGGGTTCGACGCTGACGGATTTTCCAAAGAAATTGTCTTCTTCGGCCGTGGCCAGAGAGGTATGGCTGTCCGTCGCGCCCCCCATGCCGAATTTATAGGGGTTCACGCCAAACTTTTCTTCCAGCATCAATCCGCGTTTCAATGCCTCTCGGGCGTATTCTCCGGCCAGCATGTCATCGGTTTTCAACTCGGTTATGTCCAGATTGCCGACGTCCCAGTTCTCGTAATCGGCAAACTCATCATCCGGGCTCAGGAAAGGATGCGCTTCACCGTCACCCTTTATCTGGGTGACTTCGTAATGGGGCTCCCATTTTGCGCGGGCCGCGACATATTCCTCGTCAACCTTGCCGCCGTGATACGTGTCTTCGGTCGGGAACATCCACCCGTTCGACAGGTTCCCGTTATGGGCAAAGGCAACAGCACGCCCCCCCGTTTTTTCCTGGTACTCTTCAAGCCAGGCGTAAAGCGCCTTTGGATCCGTATCACCATAGGGCGGTTGCGTGACCGGCGGAACCATTTGAAGCGCCCTGATTGGCCCATCGCGCAGCATGACATTGCGGTGCAAGTTGAACCCTTTCGGTACCGAGGTCCATTCAAAGCCGATGAAAGCGGTAAAGGTGCCGGGGTCATTGTGCCGCTCTGCCGCCAGAACGATGCTTTCCCAGGTAAAGGCAAATGCGTCGGCACCGGGGCTGTAGGATTCCAGCAGGATTTCCGGCAGTGTCATTTGCGAAAAATTGGTGATGATGTCGAAAGCCGCTTTACCGGCTTCTTCCCCGCCGGCCTTGTACCCTTCGTACCACTCCAGTCCTTTCGGATCAGAAAGAACGCCCGGCTTGCCAGCCTGCAAATCCGGCGCGAACCCCATCAGGTCCGTGTGATCCGTGAGAACCATCCAATCCAATGGTCGTGACAGTCTTACCGGCTGACCTGTTGAAGAAATGACCTGCTCACCCTTGGCGAAACGCCACGCCTCATCCGGCAGCAATGTGTTCCCGAAAGCACCTGCATCCAGCGAAAGCCCGGTGTGAAGGTGAGTGTCCCCCCATAATGGGCGTTCAGGAAATGTGCGTTGGGCGTAAGGGGAATAGGGCTGATCAGAAAACAATCCCTCGGCAGCATCTTCGCTGGGTACGGCGTCGGCACCAACAACAGCAGGGACCAATACGAGTGAGATTATGCAAGCAGATTTCCGAAACAAAGTGACCTCCCAGTTCAGGAATACTTAGCTGTGAGGGCGAATTTCATCGCGCCATTATTATATTCCCATTTTCTTATATCACATTCTATTGGTCAAAGGGTTTTTTTAATCTGAGAGCTGCAAACCCGCGCAATCAGGGAGTTCGGCGAAAGCCCTTAGGGAGATCGCTAATCGTGTTCACCTGACGAGACCCGTCGGATCATCTTATCTGATAGTAAAATGAAAGCTTCCGGCTGACGCCCCCAGGCGGGCGCGGGAAAGGTGCGGCGGTTCGAACCTGTTCTTTGGCTGCGCGCTCTATTTCCGGCGAGCCAGAGCTTTCGACGACATCAACCCAAGCCAATGAACCATCCGGGTCAATCTGGAAAAACACCCGCGCATAGCCACGACCGGCAACGTAAACGATTGGCGCCCTGTTCAAATGAACAAGAACCTGACCCGCATAGTTCGTGGTGTCCGAATTTCCCGGCCCCCGCCCGCCTGAACGGGTGCCGCCCCGGTTTTGTCGGAAGGTGTCGACACCCTCTCTTTGATACGTCGCCAGCGGTGATTCAATCGTCTGTTCCGGAAATCTCAAAGCGTCAAAGTTGCTTGACGGATCCAACGCACCCCGCAGACTGGGTTGCGGGCGTCGGTCTGGAAGGCGAGGCCGCAATGACGTGGCTACGGCCTGTTCGGATCCGTCCACGCTTGCATCGGGAACGGTCAGTTCGGCGTCGTCATCCAGAGGTTCCGACGCTTCTTCCGGTATCACAGGTTCAAGTGGGGACGTGTTTTCCGGAACAACCGGAGCCACCTCGACCGGTAACGCGGCGATCTGTTGCCGTTCCTCGGACACCGGTTCTTCGGCAGAAGAAGGCTCAACCGGAGCAACCGCCTCTTCCTTCGGCACCTCGGGTGTTTCGGCCAACGCTTCGGGCCTTGCCGACGCAGCGCCTTCAGCTTCGGCGGCTTCGCCTTCGTCCTCCAGGTTCTGGTCTACAGGGTTCACGACAACCTCATCCGGCGCCCTCGGCTGGATAATCGTTGAATCCCCGGTGTCGGGCGTGAACGTCTCTTGCGGATTCGGCGAGGCCACGCGGGCATCACTTGTCGGAACTTCTGCCTCCTGCGGCTGGGTTGGCGGTTCCACCGGAGGGGTTGGCGGTTCATCCGGCGCAGGCGGTACGGGTTCGATCGTGGTATCGGCCAACTCTTCGAACGCGTTGCTGAGTTCGATCGTATCGGTACCGGGTTCCCCGGAAGCCGGATCTGACAAATCTGGTACCGTGACAATCAGGCCGATCAGATGCACCAGTACGGAAATCGAAATTGCAATGATTGCAACAAAAACGGACCGCCTGATCATTCGAGGGCCTGTTCGGTCACCAGAAAAACCGTTGGCGCACCCAACCGGCGCAAATTGCTGGTGATCTCCATCAATCGAGAGGCCGACGCATTCCTGTCCGGAACGATCCGCACGGCCCCCGAGTCATGCGCGGCCATGAAAGCTCCAGCCTCGATCGGATTGCCCCGAAAACTCAATGTCCCGTCCCGATGAAGAACAAGCGCATCCGGTGGCTCGCGACCGTCAAGATCCGCAGTATTCACCAGATCCAGATCGGGATCCAATGGCGGTGCAATCGTACCCGTAATCAGAAAAAAGATCAGGATCAGAAAGACGACGTTGATCAGCGGAATTGTGGAATCGCGATTTCGACCGGGTCGGATGTAACGGATCATTGCCTCACTCCAACACCCTGACTGTCAAACCTTCGCGCCCGCGCAAAGGGATAAGCAGGTCCACAAGACGTTGCGCGGTTGTCCCGGGATCAAGGCTTACCAGCACCTGACCGGCCTGGACCTGATCGAACAATTCCTCAAGCGACAGGGGTTGGCCGTTCAGGACAACACGTGTGGGACCAAGTTGCACGAAAAGGCGTTCGGGCGGCGTAGCGTCGGCATTCCCGCCTGTGGCGGCGCTGCTCAACTCGATCTCGCTGAATCGCGAAAACGTTGAGGACAGCATGAAAAACAGCAAAAGCAGAAAGATCACGTCGATAAGGGGCGTCATCGACATGCGCCGCCGCACAAAAGGCGCAGTGTTACGCATGTTCTGGGGCGACCGGGACCTGTGCCGCCTCTGTGCTTTGGATGGAATGACCGGGAACCAGAACCGTACGCAAAGCCTTGTCCGCAAAAACACGCTCGCGTGCGGTTCGGCTTTCAAGCCAGGACAAAACCATCGACGTCGGCATCGCAACGGCCAGACCCACAGCCGTGGTGATCAGGGCCACCCAGATCCCGCCTGCCAAAAGTGACGGATCAACCGATGATCCAGCGGTTTGCAAGCTTTGGAAAGCACTGATCATACCCAGAACCGTACCAAAAAGACCCAGCAAAGGCGCCAACTGCGCCACGGTGTCCAGCAAACGAAAACCACGTTCCAGCCCGGCAAGCGCCAAACCCGCTTCGGCATCCAGCCGGTCATCGGCCCCCGGAACACCAGATGCATTCATCGCCGCGCCCACAATAGGGGCAAGATAGCTGCTGCTGTCCGCCAGCCTGGCGCGCGCGGCACTGTGATCTCCTGCGTCCCAGGCCGCCAGAGCTTCAGACAGCACCTTGTGCCGCCCGACACCGCAGGCTGCAAATTGCCAAAGTTTGTAGAGGGTGACCGCCAGCGTCAAAACCGACATGGCGATCAATATCGCCACCACCGGCCCGCCGAGGTCAAATATCTCACGAAGTGCGGCTACAGGACTCATCCCAACAACTCCATTTCCACCCTGCTGCTCAGCGTCAGGGTGCTGTCGCATATGTCACTTTCGGTACCATCCACGACGCAGGAGTTCGCGCCGTTGATCAAGGCTTGTCCAACTGTGTCACATGTTCTGTTGGGAAGGTCGAACTGGCGCACCCGGGGCCGGTCGGCGGGCAAATCGCGAAAATCGAACAGAGAAAGGTTCAACACACCACCTTCGGTGTCGAAAATGACGGTTTCGAACACGGCACCGTCGATCGGCTGCCCGGTTTCATTCTTGACCAGAAACGTCAACCTGCACGCGCTGGCAACATCCTCGGCCGAGTTCAGTTCCACAAAAAGCCGTGCAGCGGAATCGGATTGCGCAGACGCTGTGGACAGCAAACAGCCAGAAAACATGGCCGCGACGATAATGCGACGAAACAGCATGAGCAGACTCCGTGTTGCAGCGCTGGAACAATCGGGCAGCGACCGTCAGCTTGCCCATCTGCGTTTCTACCCGAGGGACATGTCACATTAAAGTGCCGCGAAGGGTAGCAAAGTAAAAGGGTCGTCAGCGCGTGTTGATATACGTATTTTCACGGCAAGACATACGGTGCGCAATCAGAATTTCAACTGTGCCCAAAGCTGTTCCGCGCATGCGGACAACCAGCAAGTTGATGCCGGGTCAAATTCAAAAAAGTCACCCTTTTTCAAAACAGGTGCTTGGCCCGCAACAAAAGGCGCGAAACTGCGCTCGATCTAGTCTTCACAGAAAATCACTCAAAGCGGTTTTTGAACGTCGTTTTCACTTAATTCTTGCTAAAAGCACGAAAAATAATGCATATTTGTCTACATTTTTAATGCATATGAATAATAATAACATGCTTTTTGAGAGGCAAGCGTCGAGCACAGCGCGGTTTCCGTGCTTCAAAGCCCATTGGGGGAAGGGGTTCGAGTTTGTCGTTGTTAAAGATTGTAGTGGTTCTTTGCGTTGTCGTGGCCATACCGTCGCAGACCATCGCCAACATCGGAAAAATTATTAGCGTCAAACAAGGCGCCCAAGTCGTTCGCGCGGGAAAAGCACAACCCGTTTATTCGGGAATGGAGGTTGCGTCCGGCGACGCGCTCAGTACTGATCAGACTGGCGTAATCCAAATCGTTTTTGTGGATGACACCAAGATTGCCATTGGCCCCAACGCACGCATGGTGCTGGATGTGTCCATGTTGCGAAATAACCGCAAAGCCAAGAACTTTGCCGTTCAGGCCTTGGGTGGCAGTTTTCGGTTTATTTCCGGGAAAAGTCGAAAGAGAGCCTACTCGATCAGGACTCCGTCGGCGACAATGGCCGTGCGCGGCACCACCTTCGACATGTGGATCGTGTCGGAAAAACAAAGCGCGATGCTTGTCCTGCAAGGTACGGTCCGCATGTGCGGCAGTCAGGGCGCGTGCAGGTCTTCGGGACGTCAATGCAGCATGTTCGCAACAAGCGGAGATGGAGGAGTTGGACGGCCTGCCGATCAGACGCAATACGAACAAGCGCTGAAAAGCGGGTTTCCATTCGTTCAATCCCAGGAAGGGCTGCTGCCCCCTTTGCAGGTACGCGTTGAAGGGTGCTCAGGTGATGGAGCGCCCATACGGCGCATCGAGACAGACCGGTCGGAAGCCCGTGGGGACCCTCCTCAGCAACGCGAAGCGCAGAATACGGTCACTGGCCCTTCGCCTTCCGCGAACAATGAACCGGAAAGAGAAGAGCCGGACCATGCAGAACCCGAACGCGAAGAACCAGAGCAGGAAGAGCCCGACAGAGAAGAACCGGAGCAGGAAGAACCTGAACCGGAAGAACCTGAACATGAGGAACCCGAACGGGAGGAACCGGAACCTGAGGAGCCCGAACGGGACGAACCAGAGCGGGAAGAAACTGATCCGTAATTGCTCGGGAATTGCTGTTGAACACGCAGTTCCAGTTCCATTTGTCTGGAGGATGGTTTGAGCGACAAGGCGCGGAAATCCAGGAACGGGCGATGGGCTTTCCGCCTCGTGGGGCTGGGGCTGATCCTTTTGGGTTGCTTCATCCGGGCGTGGGATCCGTACCCGGTTCGAATGACGCGCCTGATCTATTTCGACGTTTTGCAAAGATTATCCCCGCGGGAGTTCAATCCCGAACTCCCCGTGCGCGTCGTAGATATCGATGAAGCTTCGCTTGCCAGCTTTGGACAATGGCCCTGGCCCCGCACTTTGGTTGCGCAGTTGGTTCAAAATCTGGGTGACTACGGCGCCGCGACGATTGCGTTCGACATGCTGTTTGCTGAACCTGACCGGTATTCGCCGTCTCGCCTTCTGAATGATCCATCGCTGGCGGGCGTACTGACTGTGGAACGCCATGCCGAAAAGCTGGACAACGATGTCTTGCTTGGGATGGAAATGGCCTACTGGCCCGTGGTGCTGGGCGTGGCCGCGCGATTGTCGGCCAAAGGTGAGCCCATTGCGGCCAAGGCCGGAATCATTGAATTCGGGGAAAGCCCCGCCGAGGGGCTGATCTCGGTTCCGCATTGGACGCCGATCGCGCCACCATTGGATCGGGCGGCGGCGGGTGTCGGCGGGGTCAATGTCTCGCCCATCGGAGGAACCGGCATCGTAAGACGGGCGCCGGTTCTTTGGAACGGTCCGGACGGTCCGCTGCCAAGCCTTGCCGTCGAAGCCCTCAGGGTCGCCCTGGGTGAGACCAGCATTTTCGTGGAAGGCGCGCCTGACGAGGCTGGCATCATGCTGGCCGTCGAAATCGCCGGATACCGTTTACCGACAACCGAGAATGGCGAACTTTGGCTGAAATACCGGCGGGACAGCCCCGACCTTTACATTTCAGCCAAGGATGTCCTGGAAGGTACTGAAGACCCCGGGCTGCGATCCGAAATCGAAGGAAGAATAATCCTGATCGGAACCTCCGCTGCCGGTTTGTTCGATATTCACCAGACGGCGCTTGGCGAAAGCGTCCCCGGTGTTTCAATTCATGCCCAGATGATCGAACAGATTCTGACCGGTGATATGCTCAGCCGGTCTGACGTGACCGCAGCACAGGAACTGCTTGCCTTTGCGTTTCTGGGGCTTGTGGTGATTGCGGTCATGTCCAGCCTTGGTGCCATCGCATCCTTCATCGCCGGTGGCATAGCCGCCGCAGCCGTTCTTGCCATCAGCTGGCTGGTTTTTCAAAACCAATCCATCCTGTTCGATGCCACCTTTCCTCTGATTGGAGGCATCGCAAATTTCGGTCTGCTGGCGGGGTATCTTTTTGTTTCGACCGAGCGCGAAAAGCGCCAGATTCGAAAAGTCTTTTCGCATTACGTGGCCCCGGAAATCCTTGATGAAATGGAGAATTCGGGCCACCAGCTGCAATTGGGCGGAGAAAGTCAGGAAATCACCGTGATGTTTTCGGATATCCGGGGATTTACCGCTCTGTCCGAGTCCGCGTCGGCAACGGAACTTGTATCCTTGTTGAATGCGCTCTTTTCTAAGCTTGGAGATCAGATCCTGCATGAGCGTGGTACGATCGACAAGTTCATCGGTGACGCCATCATGGCCTTCTGGAACGCGCCTCTACCTGTTGCGGACCATCCATGCCGCGCAGGGCTTGCCGCGCTCAGGATGCGGCGTGCCCTGGCACAGTTCAATGCATCCGAGATCATGCGGAACCGAAAGCCGATAGCGCTGGCAACCGGAATCGCCACGGGGCAGGCCTGCGTCGGCAACATAGGATCGCAAAAACGGTTCAACTATACGGTTATCGGAGACGTCGTGAATGTTTCGGCACGGATCGAACAATGCTGTCGAACGGTCGAGTATGACATAGTCGTCTCAGACGCGGTGTATCAAGCCGGGCGAGATGACCTGGCATTTTTGCAGGCAGGCCATGTTGACTTGAAAGGCAAAGCCAACCCAGAGCCCGTTTTTGTTCTGGTTGGAGATTCCGCTTTGCGGAAGACGGACGCGTTCCAGGAACTCGTTGCACGGCACGGTAAGTTGATCGCAGCATTGAGAACCCGAAAGCCTCAGGGCGACATCCTGCGCATGTGTCAGCATTGCGAAGAACTTGCCGCAGATATCGAACCCGGATTGCGCCAGTTCTATCGCGCTTTGGCAGGTCGCGCGGCCGATTTCCGCGCGGTCGCATCATCTGGGCCTGTCATGTTCACCCGAAACACCAGAATAGCCGGTGGTGTTTAGGCGGCGCTGCATCGAAAACTCGGCTGACTTCGGCCCCCAGAGCCCTGCGTCAGTGAGTGTCACGCGAAACGCGCACCCTGTGCGTCGAAGCGATAGACCCTGCCCGGAGAATACCCAAATCGGATGCTCTGACCGGCTTCAACCTGATGCTGCCCGAACAGGCGCGCGGTGATCTGGTGATCCTGCATCATGGCAATCACGTTGGTGTCACCGCCCAAATGCTCGACATGGGTGACGTTTGCGACCACCGGACCGTCGTCAGACAAAAACAGGTCTTCCGGCCGGATCCCCGTTGTAATGTCCGAGCTTTCGCCGATCATGCTGGCAGGAAAGAAATTCATCGACGGCGCCCCAAGAAAACCGGCCACGAACTGGTTAGCAGGATTGTTGTAAAGCTCCATCGGGCTGCCGACCTGTTCCACACGCCCGTCGCGCAGAACGACGATTTTATCGGCAAGAGTCATTGCCTCGGTCTGGTCATGGGTCACGTATATCATCGAAGCGTCAAGCTGCCGGTGCAGGTTCGCAATTTCCAACCTTGTGTTCATACGCAGAGCCGCATCGAGATTGGACAGAGGCTCGTCGAACAGGAACAGCTTTGGTTCCCGGACGATGGCACGACCGATGGCGACGCGCTGGCGCTGACCACCGGACAGTTCGGAAGGATACCGGTCAAGGTAAGGTTCGAGGTTCAGCATCTTGCTTGCCCTTTCGACACGCTCGTCGATGACCTGCCTGCTCTGGCCCTCCTGTTTCAGCGCCAATGACATGTTCTTGCGCACGTTCAAGTGGGGATAGAGAGCGTAACTCTGGAACACCATCGCGATACCGCGTTTCGAAGGCGGGGTGAGATTCATGAGCTCTCCGCCGATGCGCACTTCGCCCGACGTCACATCCTCGAGCCCCGCGATGACACGCAGAAGGGTGGATTTGCCACAGCCCGAGGGGCCGACGAAGACGACGAATTCACCCTCGTCAACGTCGATGTTGATATCCTTTAGGACCTCGACGATGCCGAAGGATTTATTCACGTTTTGCAGCGTCAGGGCGGTCATGTGCGTGCCTCTTTCAGCGAAATGGGTTGGCCGGTACGGATGCTATCATCAGCGGCCAGGCAGATGGCCAGCGATTGCACGGCATCGTTCATGTGGCGGGTCAGATCGATATCTTCGGCGATGGCGCGCAGCATATAGGCTTGCTCGGCATCGCAGAGTTGCTGATGGCCGGGCTCATCCGGCATCTCTATTATCCGGTCGCCGTCAGGGCGGTGGACCAGAAGGCCGCCAACCTTGGTGTGGCCGTCGATATCCGCGGATGCGCCCTTGTTGCCATCCGTGATTGAAACCGATCCATTGGGTGACACGATATCTTTCACGAAAAAGGCGGTCTCGGACATCATCGGGCCCCAACCGGCCTCGTACCAGCCGACCGAGCCGTCTTGGAAAATCACCTGAAACTGGCCGTAGTTATACATGTCTTCGGCAATCTCATCGCTCAGGCGCAGGCCCATGCCATGCACGCGGACGGGATCGGAATCGGTGATCTGACACATCACATCGACGTAATGCACGCCGCAATCGACGATAGGCGATGTCGTCTGCATCAAGGCCTTGTGGGTTTCCCATTCGGCCCCGCTGCTTTGCTGGTTCAGGTTCAGACGGAAGACATACGGCCCGCCGAGATCGCGCGCCTCCGAGATCAGTCGCATCCATGACGGGTGGTGCCGCAGAATATATCCGATCACCAGTTTCCGGCCGGTTTCCACTGCTTTTGCGACCACGCGTCTGGCGTCCGCAACCGTCGTGGCCAGTGGCTTTTCAACAAAGACATGCGCACCTGCTTCCATTGCGGCGCAGGCAAAATCTGCGTGGCTGTCGGAATAGGTTGCGACGACGACCAGATCGGGGTTTGTCTCGGCCAGTGCCGCCTGAAAATCCGAATAGGCCGGATAGCCTGACAGGTCTGGATGGTCTACATGACCTGTGCGGTTGACCAGCCCCACGATCCGTGCGTCGGGGTGGCGACGATGGGCCAAGGCATGACTCAGGCCCATGTTGCCAAGACCAGCGATCAGAACCCGGGTCATTTGACCGCTCCTGAGGTGATACCGCGGATCAGCTGGCGCGAGAAGATGACGTAGAGCACCAGAACCGGCAGGATCGCCATGCTGAGCGCGGACAGAACCGCGTTCCAGTCGGTCACAAACTGGCCAATGAAGACCTGGCTGCCCAACGTCAGGGTTTTGGTCTCTTCAGCGGGTGCCAGGATCAAGGGGAACCAGAGATCGTTCCAGATCGGGATCATGTTGAACACGGCGACGGTTGCCATAGCAGGCCGGACCAGAGGCAGCACCAACCGGAAAAAGATCGTGTATTCCGAAAGCCCATCGATGCGCCCTGCATTCTTCAGGTCATCACTGACCTGGCGCATGAACTCGGACAGGATGAACACCGCCAGCGGCAAACCCTGTGCCGTGTAGACGAAGATCAGGGCCCAGAGCGTGTTCACAAGCCCTGTGGCGACCATCATCTCCAGGATCGCCACGGTGCCGATGCGGATCGGAATCATGATCCCAAGCGCCAGATAGAGCCCCATCAACATGTTGCCCTTGAACCGGTATTCGCTGAGGGCAAAGGCGGCCATGGCGCCGAACAGAAGGATAAAGGCCAGTGAAACCACGGTGACGATCAGCGAGTTCTGAAAGTAGAGAAAGAAATCCCCCTGCTTCATCACCGTCTGGTAGCCGATCAAGGAAAAGCTTTCGGCATCAGGCAAGGCAAGCGGCTCGCGAAAGATGGCCCGGCGCGTTTTGAAGCTGTTGATGATGATCACGAAAACCGGGAACAGCGCGATCAGAGTATAAAGGATCAGCACACCATGCATTGCGGCGGTATTCAGTGGATTCGAGCGTGCCTTGTTCATTGCAGAGCCCTCACAGCTGATACCGGCGCATCCGGGTCTGGATGCCGAAAAGGTAAATGCAAACACCCACAAGGATGATGGCGAACATGGCGCCGGCAATGGCGGACCCCATATACGGATCACCCAGTTGCAGCTGGAAGCCAAAGAACGTGCGGTACATGAAAGTGCCCAGGATGTCGGTCGAAAAATCCGGCCCCGCCAGCGCGCCCTGAGAGACATAGATCAGGTCAAACGCGTTGAAATTGCCGACGAATGTGAGGATCGAGATGATCCCGATCGAAGGCAGGATCAGCGGCAGTTTTATTTTCCAGAAAGCCGAAGCTCCGGTGATCCCGTCAATCTCGCCGGCTTCAAGAATTTCTTCAGGGATCGACAGCAGGGCCGCATAGATCAGCATCATCGGGATGCCGACGAATTGCCAGACCGAGACAAGCGCCAGAGTCGTCAGAGCGTATTCTTCCTTGCCCAGCCACGGAGCAAACAGGGATTTCAGGCCAACAGCGTCCAGCATCGAGGGCGCAATCCCCCAAAGCGGAGACAGGATCAGTTTCCAGGCAAAACCCACAATCACGAAGCTCAGGATCGTCGGAATGAAAATGGCCGACCGGTACAGTGCGGCAAAGCGCAGCCTCGGGTGTGACAGGATCGCGGCCAGAGCGATTCCGATGGGGTTCTGCACCAGCATGTGGATCAGGAAGAACCAGAAGTTGTTGCCCAGCGCATTCCAGAATTGCTCGGACCACAGCGGATCAAAGAACAAGGTTCGGAAATTCTCCAACCCCACATACACACGCGCCTGATCGACTTCGGTGAACAGCGCAAGGCGGAGCGTGTTGAACAAGGGCAGGATCATCACCGCCGTGTAGACCAGCACCGCAGGTGCAAGGAAAACAGCGATGTGCCAGCGTATGCGGCGCGTCTGCATGGGATTCTCCGGGGAAAAGTGCCGGGCGCGGCGCGATGGGCCGCACCCGGAGTGAGTGGTTCAGGTGTTACTGATGCGGTGCGTACCAGCTGGCCAAACCATCTTGCAGTTTCTTGCCCAAAGCCTCGGGGCTTTCGGTGCCCTTGATGGCTGCAACGGATGCACCCCAGGTCTCGTTTTCAAGATTGGGTGTGCCGCGTGACAGGATCTGATAGGTCGAACGGATGGTGCTCTCGCACTCATCCCGCCACCCGACGATTTCCTTGGCAAGGGGATCTTCCAATTCAACCGGAGTATTGGACAAAGGGAAGAAACCGGGAACAGCATTGCCGAAGATGCTGGCGAATTCCGGGCTTGCGACCCAGGCCAGGAACGTACGGGCAGCCTCCTGGTTTTCGCTGGCGGCGTTCAGGCCGATGCCGATATCGGTATGGTCCGAGATATAGCAGGTGTCACCGGCATTCTGGACCGGCGGCTTGAAGGCGCCCATCTCAAAATCAGCCTGTGTGTTGAAACCTGCAATCTCCCAGCTGCCCGCCGGGTAAATTGCAGCGCGGCCCAATGTGAACAGGTTCTGGCTGTCGGGATAAGTCTGCGCCTCGTATCCGTCACCCAGATAATCGGCCCATTTCGCCAAAGTGGCAAAGGGCGCGACCCACTGAGGGTCGGTCAGTTTCTGTTCGCCTTTGATCAGAGCCAGGCGGCCTTCTTCACCTTTCCAGTAGTTCGGGCCGATGTTGTTGTAACCCATCGTTGCGGCTTCCCACTGGTCATTGGTGCCCATCGCCATCGGTATATAGGTGCCGTCTTCCTTGATCTTGTCCAACACTTCAAAGAATTCCGCCTCGGTGGTCGGAACCTCCAGACCCAATTCGTTGAACGCATCCTTGTTGTAGATGAAACCGTGGATCACCGATGCCATCGGAACACAAAAGCTGGCCGACCCGTCGTCTGTCTGCCACGCGGATTTGGCAACGTCCGAGAAGTTGTTCATCGCATCCAGATCGGACAGGTCGGTCAGATGGCCCGCTTCGTAAAGCGCCAGAGAAGCATCAAACGGGCGGCAGGTGATCAGATCACCGGCGGATCCGGCTTCCAGCTTCGAGTTCAGAACCGCGTTGTACTCCGCCGGGGCTGAAGGCGAGAAAACAACTTTGATACCTGGATTGGCCGCCTCGAATGCAGGGATGATCTTTTCCTGCCAGAGAGCGAGGTCATCGTTGCGCCAGCTTTCGATTGTCAGCGTGGCGTCTTGCGCATAGGCACTTGTGACCAGCGCCGTGCTCATCAGAGCCAGGCTCAGAACTTTGCGTTTCATTTGGTTTCTCCCAGGTTGCTATGTTCGTTTTCTTCATTCAGCCGGTTCATCGCATGACGCAGACGGCCATTCGTTTCAGCCAGTCGCTTTTGTGCATCCTCTGCCGATACGGCACCTGCGGCGACAAGTGCCGCGCATTTCAGGTTCCCATCCGCGGCCCTCAGGGCATCATCGGCACGTTCAGGTGATACGCCGGTCAGCTGGCAAACGATTCCGTTGGCGCGCGCGCGCAATTTGTCATTGTCCGCGCGCAGATTGATCATCATGCCGTCCTGAATATGCCCAAGCTCGATGGCCATCAGCGTCGACAACGTATTGAGGGCTATTTTCTGCGCAGTGCCGGCCCCCATCCGGGTGGAGCCCGAGATCAACTCCGGAGGGGTCGCAAGCAGAACGGCGTGGTCCGCCAGTTGCAACAATTGCGAGCCCGCGTTGTTTGCAATCCCGATCACGGGCGTCCCTCTGTCGCGCGCCAGTTTTGCGGCGGCAACGGTATATGGCGTGGTGCCGCTGGCCGAGACCGCAATGAGCGTATCATTGGCAACCATATCCGACACCTCTTGCGCCAGCCCATCAACAGCGTCTTCCACATCCCCTGGCATGTCTGCTTTGGTCGGCATTCCACCGGCCATGTGAATGCGGATCTGCTGCGCCGGAATTGAGAACGTTCCGCCAAGCTCCAGCGCGTCCGAGGCCGCCATGAGGCCGGAAGACCCCGCCGCAAGATACCGAAGCGTGCCGCCCGACCGGATCGTTTGGGCCATGGCCGTCGCCCCGCTGCAAATCGGGCCAAGCGCATCAAGCACTGCCGTCGCCGCTGATACCTGCGACCGCGCCAGCAGGCCGGCCACCTCTGCCAGCGGACGGGTATCAAGCCCATGCGCATCCTGATGCAATTGTTCTGTCGCCGGCGTATTCAAGTGATTCTCCCCCAAGAACTCTCGATATCATACCTTTTAAATACCATTAGTCTACCATTTATTTTTTCTCATATTTTTGGCCATTATAGCACAATATTCGCCGCTTTGGTCACAATTAGGACTTCAAAACGCATAAAAGGTATTATAAAGGTCTTTATATGGTAAAGTCACCAAAACCCATGTTCCTGGCCGCCGACGGGGGTGGAACGCGCTGCCGCGTCGCCGCTTTTGTTGATGGCGAAACACACCGGGTCGAAGTCGGCGCGGCAAACGTGTCCACGGATTTCGAGGCCGCCTGCATCGAGTTGCGGCGCGGTCTGGAAGCCCTGGCCGTTCAGACGGGCCGTTCGCCCGAGGAGCTTGCGCAAGCGCCCGCCTATCTGGGCCTGGCCGGGATAACAGGTGATGCGATTGCCCGGAAGCTTGCGGCGGCATTGCCATTTCGGCACGTCCGGATCGAAGATGATCGCGCAGCAGCTTTGCGCGGCGCATTGGGGGGCAATGACGGGTTTGTCGCACATTGCGGCACCGGTTCCTTTGTTGCAATGCAAAGGGGTGGCACGATGAAGTTTGCCGGCGGATGGGGCCCTGTTCTGGGCGATCAGGCTTCCGCACAATGGGTTGGCAAACGGGCGCTGGCCAAGACGCTGGAACACACGGATGGTATGACCGGCCCTTCAGCATTGGCGCAGGATCTGCTGTCTCGATTCGGCGATGCCGCAGGAATTGTACGGGCCGCCGCTGACATGACGCCATCTGACTTTGGCGCCCTCGCCCCGCTTGTGACCGAGCTTTCCAATCGCGGGGACGACTTGGCCAGAACCATCCTTCGGGACGGTGCGGACTATCTGATCGACGAGATGAAGAAAATGGGCTGGAACGTTGACCTGCCCGTTTGTCTGACCGGGGGCATCGGCCCTCTTTATGCGCCATACCTGCCTGCGGACATGCAATCCGCTCTGGTCCAGCCTGCGGGCGATCCACTGTCCGGCGCACTTGCATTGGCACAGGCCTATCTGGAGGAAATCGAACATGAACATAGCTGATTTCCTGCGGCCCGAAGGATGGTTGGGGCACAGCTCGGGCCCGCGCTATGTACAGCTCCGTCAACGCCTTGAACAAGGGATCAAGGACGGCATCCTGCCTCCCAACAGCTCGCTGCCCCCTGAAAGAGAAATTGCCGAGATCACCGACCTGTCCCGTGTGACCGTGCGCAAGGCCATTCATGAACTGGTGCGCAAAGGTGCAATCGAACAACGGCAGGGGTCTGGGTCCTTTGTTCGCGAACCCGTAGCGAAGGTTGAACAATCGCTGTCCCATCTGACATCGTTCACCGAAGACATGGAGCGGCGCGGGCTCAAGACGACCTCGACATGGCTGGAGCGCGGGATTTTCCTGCCATCCCCGGAAGAAATGATGGCATTGGGCTTGTCGGCAAATGAACAGGTCGCGCGTATCTACCGCCTGCGAGAGGCAGGAGGACGGCCGATGGCGTTGGAAAAAGCGGCCCTTCCGCTCGATATCCTGCCGAACCCCACTGAAGTGACGGGATCGCTTTACTCTGTTCTTGAACAATCTGGTCTGCGACCGGTGCGCGCGATTCAGAAAATCTCGGCCATCAACCTCGAACCGCCCGAGGCAGAGCTTCTGGATGTTGCGGAAGGTACGGCCGGGCTTCGGATTCAACGCACCTCATATCTGCAAAGTGGGCGGGTCGCTGAATTGACCCGCTCGATCTACCGCAGTGACGCCTATGACTTTGTGGCCGAGCTGCGCCTGTCAAATTGAAAGCCTGGGAAAATGCCTGACACAACCACTCAGATGCGGCGCGAGATCGATGAGATTCCCGACGCCGTTGACCGCCTTCTGACCGAAGGCGCAGATTTGATCGCGCAAACCGCCAACGAGATCCGGGCCCGCGACCCGCGGTTCCTGATCTCGGTGGCGCGCGGATCCTCGGATCATGCGTGCAGTTTTCTGAAATACGCCTCGGAACTGCTGCTTGGCTTGCCGATGGCTTCGGTCGGACCGTCGGTGAAATCCATCTACGGGGTCGACATGCGGTGCGAGGATGCAATCTGCATCTCGGTCTCACAATCCGGTCAGAGCCCGGATATCGTGCAGCTCACGCAGTCGCTCACATCCGGCGGGGCTTACTCGGTCGCGATCACGAACAACCCAGCCTCTGCCCTGGCCGAGGCGGCTGCGGCAACACTGCCCATTCATGCGGGCCCCGAACTGAGCGTGGCGGCGACAAAGACGTTCGTGACGTCTCTGGTCGCCGGGCTGTGGCTGATTGCGCAGGTGAAGCGCGATGATCACCTGTTGCGCGCAATCCATGAGCTGCCGGACAGTTTGTCGACCGCAAACGCCTGCGACTGGAGCGCCGTGGCGGACGCGGTGGACGGGCGTTCTTTGTTTACCTTGGGCCGGGGCCTGTCTTTGGCAATCTCCAACGAAGCCGCGTTGAAATTCAAGGAAACCTGCCAGATCCACGCAGAAAGCTATTCGGCGGCCGAGGTTCTGCACGGCCCGGTTTCCATCGTGGACCAGGGCTTTCCCGTGCTTGCCCTGTCGTCCGGGGATGCCGCAGAGGACAATCTGGCCGAAGTTGCGGACGCACTGGCGTCCAAAGGCGCTGTTGTTTTCGCCACAACCGGCCGCGTGAAACACGCCACAGAACTGCCCCATGTCCGGACGTCGCATTGGATGACGGACCCGATACCGACAATCGCTGCGTTCTATGGAATGGTGGAGAAGGTGGCCACACAACGCGGGATTGACCCGGACACACCACGCCATCTGAAAAAAGTGACGGAAACGGTATGACCAGCTCTACTGTTACTTTTGCGGGTGGCCCGATCTTCGATGGCACTGAATTGCGTGAAGGATACGCCGCACGGTTCAGAAACGGTGTGCTGGATGCGATGCTACCTGCGGCCCAGATCGCGCAGGACGACCAGATCGAGGATCTGCATGGCGACATCCTCAGCCCCGGCTATGCTGATTTGCAGGTCAACGGCGGCGGGGGCGTGATGTTCAACGACGATCCATCGGTTCACACGCTGACCCAAATCGCCAGCGCTCATCGCGCGCTGGGTGCCACTCGCATCCTGCCAACCCTGATCACGGACACGGCCGAGAAAACCCGGGCCGCGATTGATGCCGCCATCAAGGCCGTTCAGACGGGTGTTTCGGGCATTGCGGGCCTGCATCTGGAAGGTCCGCACCTGTCTGTGCGACGAAAGGGTGCACATGATGCCGCCCTGATCCGCCCGATGCAGCAAACCGATCTGGAGATTCTGATCGACGCTGCAAAACACCTGCCTGCATTGATGGTCACGCTGGCGCCCGAAAGCACAACTCTGCAACAGGTTGAAGCATTGAAGCGCGCGGGGGTCATCGTTTCTCTGGGGCATACGGACGCACCTTTTGAAACCTGCCTGGCGTTTTCAAGGGCCGGGGCGCAGTGCGCAACGCATCTGTTCAATGCAATGAGTCAGCTTGGCAGCCGTGAACCGGGACTGGTCGGCGCGGCTCTATCCTGCGGGTCGTTATCGGCGGGCTTGATCGCGGATGGCATCCACGTTCATCCCGATACGATGCGGATTGCCTGGACCGCCAAACGCGGGCCAGGGCGGATTTTCCTTGTCAGCGATGCGATGGCGGTCGCCGGAACGTCACTGACCGAGTTTCAGTTGGAAGGACGCCGCATCCGGCGGGAAAACGGCAGGCTGACTTTGGAGGATGGCACTCTGGCCGGGGCCGACTTGTGCCTGACAAAGGCGGTGCGGGTTTTGACGGAACAAGCAGAGATCCCCGTTCAGGATGCACTCGCCGCAGCAACAAGCGTTCCGCTTGGGATGATTTCCAGTAAAAGCACAGGAATGAAACCTGACCTGTCGCTGATGATACGGATTTCCCCGGATCTGTCCGGGGTCAGACCGGTGCAACCCTGACCCAATCATCGTTGATCCGACCGGCCGCGCAGCGCGCGCATGATGCCAATGCTGCGCGCGCTTACTGACGGCCAAATTCTGATTTTTCAAATCTTCACGAATAGAGCTGTCAACTTTTTGCGGGTGGTCCGCCCCGATCCTTCGGCGCATATTTCAAGCATATGACGTTTTTCAGGAGCATGCATGACCGCCAAGTATTATTCTCCACACGGTGGGCACCCTGGTCAGGAGCAATTGCTGACTGACCGCGCCGTATTTACTGACGCTTATGCAGTGATCCCAAAGGGAACGATGCGGGATATCGTGACCAGTTTTCTGCCGTTTTGGGACGACACCCGCTTATGGGTGATATCCCGCCCGCTCAGCGGCTTTGCTGAAACCTTTTCGCAATACATCATGGAGGTTCAGCCCGGCGGTGGCTCTGACCGGCCCGAGACCGATCCCGAAGCCGAAGGCGTTTTGTTCGTGGTCGAAGGTACAGCGACCTTGACGGCCGACGGCGCGACCTACGAGCTGACACCCGGCGGCTATGCCTACCTGCCCGCTGAATGCAACTGGACCTTACGAAACCGAGGCGGTGAGACCCTGCGCTTCCATTGGATTCGAAAGGCTTATGAAGCGGTGGAAGGGCTTGACCGCCCGGACGTTCTGGTTCTCAACGAAAATGAGATCACGCCAACGCCGATGCCCGGAACCGACGGCAAATGGGCCACGACGCGCTTTGTGGATCCAAGTGACCTGCGGCACGATATGCACGTGACCGTGGTGACTTTCGAGCCCGGCGCCGTCATTCCTTTCCTTGAAACACATGTGATGGAACATGGTCTGTATGTTCTTGAGGGAAAGGCCGTCTACAGGCTGAACAATGACTGGGTAGAGGTCGAGGCCGGCGATTACATGTGGTTGCGCGCGTTCTGCCCGCAGGCCTGCTATGCAGGCGGGCCAGGTAAATTCCGTTACCTGCTGTACAAAGACGTGAACCGTCATATGGCATTGCGGCCGGGGCCAGCGGCTTATCCGCAGCACCGGCGTCTCAGGACAGCGGCGCAGAAATAGTCCCGCCGATGGCCAGAGTTAACTGACGCGCCGCCTCGATGACGGGGCGGCTTAGGCGTGCGATTTCGGTTTCGCTGACGCGGCTTGTCGGTCCGGATACCGAAATCCCAGCTACAGCCTCTCGGTTGATGTCGAAGACCGGCGCAGCGATACATCGCATACCCATGTTTTTTTCTTCGTTGTCTATCGAGAAGCCCTGTGCCCTGACCATGGCAAGATCTTCTTTCAGCGCGGCCGGGCTGGTAATCGACCGGTCCGTGAAGGCCCGCAGTTCCGTCTTGGCCAACAGCCGGTCCAGCCGATCTTCATCCATATATGCCAACAAAGCTTTCCCGATGCCCGATGCGTGCATCGGAGACAGCGTGCCCGGAGGGAAAAACGCCCGGATGCTGGCATGGGTTTCCACTTGGCTCAGGAACAGCACCATTCCTTCCTTCTCGACCCCAAGGTTTGCGGTCTCGCCAGTGGCCTCCATCAGCTTTCGCATCACGGGTCGGGCCCGGTCCACAAGACTGGTGCGACGCAGGAAGCGCGAGCCGATTACGAACGCACGAGGACCGATGTGCCAGACCTGCTCGTCATGATCGAACTCGACAAGTCCCCTGCCCTCTAGTGTAACGAGAATTCGGTAAACCGTGGCGGGCGACTGGCCCATTTCGTCGGACAGCGCGGTTAACGCCTTGCCCTGCGCTTCACTCAAATACTCAAAAACTTCCATCGCACGGTCGAGAGATTTGATCGTGTTTTGCGCTGTTTTGTCGTCCCATCCCCGTGGTCTTCCACGGGCTTTTCTGCGGACTTCGCGAGTATTGTCTTGAGAATCCATAAAAACCCTTTGATCATTCGTGAAAGACTAATTCATCATATGAAAAATATAACACACTGACAATTATAAATTAAATTCAATACGTGGTGTTTTGAAAGTCTTTTTCAAAAATATATCGGGCAGAGCGGCTAGAACTTATTGTGTGGTCAACGACGGAAGGAGACCACCCATGAGCTTTCAAAATCCCGTTTTCATTCCGGGCCCGACCAATATCCCCGAAAGCCTTCGCAAGGCTTGCGACATGCCCACGATCGATCACCGCTCGCCACTGTTCGGGCAAATCCTACATCCAGCGCGCGCGGGTGTTCAGAAAGTCCTGAAAAGCAACAGCGCCGAAGTCTTCATCTTCCCGTCGACCGGAACAGGAGGCTGGGAGACCGCGCTGACCAACACCCTGTCGGCCGGTGACAAGGTTCTGGCGGCACGCAACGGCATGTTCAGCCATCGCTGGATCGATATGTGCCAGCGCCACGGTCTGAATGTCGAGATCGTCGAAACCCCTTGGGGCGAAGGTCTGCCAGCCGATCGTTACGAAGAGATCCTGACCGCCGACACAAGCCACGAAATCAAGGCTGTTCTTGCCACGCACAACGAAACGGCGACCGGTGTGAAATCGGATATTGCCGCTGTACGCAAGGCTCTGAATGCTGCCGGGCACCCCGCAATGCTGTTCGTCGATGGTGTTTCATCGATCGGATCCATGGATTTCCGTTTTGACGAATGGGGCGTTGATGTGGCCGTCACGGGTTCGCAGAAAGGGTTCATGTTGCCTGCGGGCCTTGCCATCGTCGGGTTCAGCCAGCGGGCAATGGACGCGACCAGCACAGGGACCCTGCCCCGCACCTTCTTTGACGTGCACGACATGGCGAAAGGCTATGCCAACAGCGCATACCCCTACACACCTGCGGTTGGCTTGATGAATGGCCTCAATCAGGCCTGTGACAAGCTGCTGGGTGAAGGTTTGGAAAACGTCTTTGCCCGGCATCACCGTATTGCCGAAGGCGTACGTGCCGCCGTGGGCGCCTGGGGGCTGGACCTGTGCGCGGCGGACCCATCGGTATACTCTGACACCGTCAGCGCGATCCGCACGCCAAACGGTCTCAACGCCACCGATATTGTCACGCACGCGGCCGAAAAATACGGCGTTGCCTTCGGTGTCGGCCTTGGCGAAGTCGCGGGCAAGGTATTCCGCATCGGGCATCTGGGAAGCCTGACGGATGTCATGGCCCTGTCCGGGATTGCCACTGCTGAAATGTGCATGGTCGACCTGGGCCTGAACATCCAGTTGGGCTCGGGCGTGGCGGCTGCGCAGGAATATTATCGCGGTCATTCGGGCGCCGTTCAAAAGGACGCCGCGTGATGAAGGACTGCAACATGTATATCCCGACCTACGAGGACGTGCTGGCGGCACATGATCGGATTGAACCTTTCATCCGCCGCACACCGATACGTACTTCGGACTTTCTGAACGAGCTGAGCGGTGCACAGCTGTTCTTCAAATGTGAAAACTTTCAGGAACCGGGCGCCTTCAAGGTTCGCGGCGCTGCAAACGCCGTGTTTGGCCTTGATGACGAACAGGCCAGGAAAGGCGTCGCAACCCATTCTTCCGGCAACCACGCATCGTGCCTGTCCTATGCGGCAATGAAGCGCGGCATACCGTGCAACGTCGTCATGCCGCGCACAGCGCCACAGGCCAAAAAAGACACGGTGCGGCGCTATGGTGGGAAGATCACGGAATGTGAGCCCTCTACCTCGTCGCGCGAAGCAACCTTTGCCGAGGTTCAGGCCGCCACGGGCGGGGATTTCGTCCACCCCTACAACGATCCGCGGGTGATTGCCGGGCAAGGCACCTGTTCGCGCGAGCTCATCGAGCAGACCGACGGTCTGGATGCGGTTGTAGCACCTATCGGCGGCGGCGGCATGGTGTCCGGCACCTGTCTGACACTGTCGACGCTCGCCCCGGAAACCGCGATCATCGCGGCGGAACCGGAACAGGCCGACGATGCCTATCGCAGCTTCAAAGCCGGCCACATCATCGCGGATGACGCACCCAAGACGATTGCCGACGGGCTGCTGGTTCCACTGAAAGAGCTGACCTGGCATTTCGTGTCGAACCATGTCTCTGAAATCTACACGGCCTCAGAGCAAGAGATCATCGATGCGATGAAGCTGACGTGGAAACACCTTCGGATCGTGATGGAACCATCTTCGGCCGTTCCGCTGGCCACGATCCTGAAGAACCCGGACGCATTCAAAGGCAAGCGTGTCGGTCTGATCATAACCGGGGGCAATGTCGATCTGGACAGGCTGCCCTGGCTGAACGCGTGACATCAATCCCGACATAGGAATACAGAAATGAAAGATATGACCAATCTCGACGAATTCGAAGTAGGCTTTGACATTCCGGCCAAGCCCGGAATGGATGAAGCAGATATCCAGACCCCTAGCTTGGTGCTGGATCTCGATGCGCTTGAGCGCAACATCAAGAAGATGGGCGACTATGCCAAGGCGCACGGCATGCGCCACCGCGTGCATGGAAAAATGCACAAATCGGTAGACGTGGCCAAGTTGCAGGAGAAGATCGGAGGCGCCGTTGGCGTCTGCTGCCAGAAAGTTTCAGAGGCCGAAGTGTTCGTGCGCGGCGGCATCAAGGACGTTCTGGTGTCGAACCAGGTGCGTGACCCCGCCAAGATCGACCGTCTTGCCGGCCTGCCAAAGCTGGGCAGCCGCATCATCGTCTGTGTCGATGATCTGGACAATGTCGCGGATCTTTCAGGCGCGGCGGTGGATCACGGAACACAGTTGGAGGTCTTCGTCGAAATCGACTGCGGCGCTGGCCGGTGCGGTGTGACGACAACACCCGACGTGATCGAAATCGCCAAAGCGGTCGAAGCGGCCGAGAACCTGAAATTCACCGGCATTCAGGCCTATCAGGGCGCAATGCAGCACCTCGACAGCTATGAGGCGCGCAAGGAAAAGCTCGACACCGCAATTGCGATGGTAAAAGACGCGGTTGAAGGCCTCAAAGCCGAAGGCATCGAATGCGAATTGGTCTCGGGCGGCGGTACGGGCTCATATTACTTCGAATCCAACTCGGGCGTGTACAACGAACTGCAATGCGGGTCCTACGCCTTCATGGATGCCGATTACGGCCGGATCCTGGACAAAGACGGCAACCGGATCGATCAGGGCGAGTGGGAAAACGCCTTCTTCATCCTGACCAGCGTCATGAGCCACGCCAAGGCGGACAAGGCGATCGTCGATGCGGGCCTCAAGGCGCAGTCGGTGGACAGCGGTCTGCCCGTTATCTTCGGCCGAGATGATGTCGAATACATCAAATGTTCGGACGAACACGGCGTCGTGATGGACCCGAACGGTGTGCTGAAGGTCAACGACAAGCTCAGGCTGGTTCCGGGGCACTGCGACCCGACCGCAAATGTACATGATTGGTATGTCGGCGTTCGCAACGGCAAGGTCGAGACCGTCTGGCCCGTATCCGCCCGCGGACGCGCTTATTGATCCGAACTTGCTCTGTTTGGGAGGGCTGGCTCGGACGCAGCCAGACAGCCGCCCGCGTGTATGCTCTCCTTCCGGCGGTGGCACGCGGGCGCACGAATGTTTGATTGGAGAATGAAATGCTGATCGTACCCGAGCGTGAGATCGCTGACCTTATGACCCGACAAGCGGCTTTTGACGCGGTCGAACAGGTCTTTGCCGCAATGGCGTCCGGCGATGCCTACAACTTCCCTGTCGTGCGTGAAGCCATCGGGCACGAAGATGCACTGTACGGCTTCAAAGGGGGGTTTGACCGCGCCGGCCTGACGCTGGGACTGAAGGCGGGCGGCTATTGGCCGAACAATCTGGAAAAACGCGGGCTGATCAACCACCAGTCCACCGTTTTTCTTTTCGACCCCGACACGGGCAAGCCATCTGCGTTGGTCGGCGGGAACCTTCTGACGGCCCTTCGAACGGCGGCAGCATCATCGGTATCGATCAAGCATCTCGCACGTAGCGACGCCAAGATCATAGGCATGATAGGCGCTGGCCACCAGGCAGCCTTTCAGCTTCGCGCGGCACTGGAGCAGCGCGCCTTTGAAAAAGTCATCGGCTGGAACTACCACCCCGAGATGCTGCCGAATATCGAGAAAGTCGCCAATGAAGCCGGCGTTCCGTTCCAGGCGGTCGAGCTTGACCAAATGACTGAGGCGGATGTGATCATTTCGATCACTTCGGCCTTTGCGCCCTCGCTGATGGCGAACCATGTCAGCCCCGGAACTCATATCGCCTGCATGGGCACGGACACGAAAGGAAAACAGGAAGTCGAAGCCGCCCTTCTGGCCAGGGCGAGCGTGTTCACGGACGAAGTCGCGCAATCCGTCAGCATCGGCGAAGCGCAGCACGCGGTGGCCGAAGGCCTGATCCAGGAAAGCGACGTGACGCAGCTTGGCGCGGTCATCAACGGCACCGATCCGGGCCGGATATCGGACAATCAGATCACGCTGTTCGATGGCACGGGTGTGGGCCTTCAAGATCTTGCGGTCGCTGCGACCGTGGTTGACCTCGCCGTTCGGAAAGGGGTCGCGATCGAGGTCGATTTCTGAAGCCAGACGGCGACACCCTCTTGGGCATTGTCTCGGCGGTCCTTTTGGGCGGAGAGCTTTTGACAGTAGATCTCCATTCAATGGTGACTAAACAATGACACGCGGCGCGCCAAGGCGCGCCGCTTCATGTTTTTTCCAGGACGATCAGTGTATCAGGCCGAACGCATCAGACGTGGTCGTCTTGCTCGATGGATCCAAGACCATGTCCGGCCATGCCGCCCGAGACCTCTTCCGTCGCTTCGTCGGAAAGTTCTTCGGGAAGCACCAGATTCAATACAATGGCGATGACGGCAGCGGGCAGGATTCCTGATGTCGCCAGAACCTTCAATGTGCCGGGCAAGTATTGCAACGCGTTGGGTTCCAGCTGCAAACCCAGTCCAAGGCTCAGGGCGATTGCAAAAATCACCATGTTGCGCCGGTTCCAGTTCACGTCCGACAGCATCGAAACCCCTGCGGCAACAACCATGCCGAACATCACGATCACGCCGCCGCCAAGAACCTCGATCGGAATGGACGAGATTATCGCCCCGATCTTTGGAATAAGCCCGCAAACGATCAGGAAAAGCGCGCCGATGGTCACGACCATGCGGCTCATGACTCCGGTCATGGCAATCAGCCCGACATTCTGGCTGAACGACGTGTTCGGCAGCGCCCCAAACAGGCCAGAAATCGCAGTACCTAGACCATCGGCATAGGTCGCGCCCTGTATTTCCCTGTCGGTGGCTTCTCGGCCAGCGCCCCCTTTGGTGATACCGGATACGTCCCCAACGGTTTCGACGGCGGAAACAAAAGACATTGCACAGAAACCGATTATGGCCGCGACCGAAAATTCAAGGCCAAAATGCAAGGGGTTCGGCAGAGCAAAGGAGGCCGCATTGCCGACGTTGCCCAGATTCACCTGGCCAAGCAGGAAGGCCACGGCGTATCCGACAAGCAGTCCGATCAGAACCGCCGACACCGACAACATGCCCCGGGCAAAGAATTTCAGGCCAAGCGTGACCACGATTACGGTTCCGGCCATGAACCAGTTCAGACCCGAGCCATATTCCTCGGTACCTATGGCGGGCACACCGCCGGCGGCATATTGGATGCCGACTTTGACAAGGGCCAGGCCGATCATGGTCACCACAAGGCCCGTAACCAGCGGCGGAAGAGCAAAGCGAATGCGCCCTATGAACAACCCGAGGCAGGCGTGAAACAAGCCACCGACAACAATCCCACCCATCAGGACGGCAATGGCGTCAACGCCTTTCCCCACCACCAGTGGAATCATGATCGGGATAAAGGCAAACGATGTTCCCTGCACGATGGGCAACCGGGCACCAACAGGACCCACACCAATGGACTGAAACAACGTGGCGACGCCCGCGAAGAACATCGACATCTGGATCATGTAGATCATCTGCGGAAAATCGGGGCTGTTCGAGCCAAAGCCGAAACCGGCCGCGCCACAAACGATAATGGCTGGCGTGACGTTGGACACGAACATCGCCAGCACATGTTGGATTCCAAGCGGCACCGCCTTCAACAGCGGCGGAGTATAATTCGGATCGCGGAGTTGTTCCGGCGATCCGATGGATGCATCTGACATTTGGTCTTTCCTCCCTTGAGGTTCGCAGCCGGCTCCTCTTCCGGCAACGCGCCTCATTCCGTGATTTCAAACGCCTCCTCGAACCAATGCTCTTCGAGGTTGGGCCCGGCTCCAATTCGGTCGACCACCGCAAAAAGTCCGGGCGCATGAAGCGGGGTCAGAACACCATGCCAGATGTTGCGATGATAATTCACTCCCTGTCCGGGCGCTGTTTTGAAGGCGATGGGCCGCCCGGGTGTTCCGTTTTCATCCGGGGCCACAACCACGACAAATGGCTTGTCCGACAAAGGCAAAAAGGCTTGGCTGCCATCCGGATGGCGTTCAACCATTTCCAACTTGATCGGCAGGCTGAAGGCTTCGGACTGAAACACGCTGATACCCGCGCGCCCATCGTGGAAATCCAACACGGCCCGATCGTGATAGCGGGCGCATTTACCCTGATTTATAAGCTTGTCCAACTGGCCAGCCGCCTCGATGACATCGCCGAAAGGTGCAAATGCCTCTGACGTCAAGGGGCGCAGTTTCAAGGCAGCCGTCATTGCGCGAACTTCTCGATCAGGCGCAATTCGGCAATGCGCTCAACCTGACGGCAGGCTTCGGCAAATTCGCTGTCGCGGTCATTGTCGATGCGACGGCGAAAGGCTTCCAGAATGCTGGCCTTGGTGTTGTCTTTGACGGCAATGATGAAAGGAAAGCCGAACTTGGTCGTGTAGGCTTCGTTCAACGCCGTGAACGTGGCGCGTTCTTCATCGGTCAGCATGTCCAGACCCGCACCGGCCTGTTCCGCAGTGCTTTCCTTGGTCAGGCGGCCGGCGGCGGCCAGCTTGCCCGCCAGGTCCGGGTGGGCTGTCAGAACGCCAAGGCGCTGCTCGGGCGAGGCGGAACGGAATACACGCGCCAGCGCGTTGTGGACACCAGCGGCATTGTCATGCGTCGGGCCCAGTTCCAGTTCATACGCAGCTTCGGCAATCCATGGGCTGTGCTCGAACACGCCGCCGAATTCCGACACGAAGGTTGGTCGATCCATTTCGGACGGAGTCAGACGTTGCACCGGCGGGTGTTCCCTGGCCCAGTGGTCGGCAATCTGCTCGCGCGTTGCGAACCAGACACCGTCGTGGTTTCTGAAATAATCAAGTGCGCGTTTCAGCGCCATGGCGCGACCGGGGCGACCGATCAGACGGCAGTGCAACCCAATCGAGAGCATCTTGGGCGCGCCCGCCTCACCCTCGGCATAGAGCATGTCAAAGCTGTCTTTCAGATAGCTTTCGAATTGTTCCCCATTGGTGAACCCAGCCTGGATTGCAAAGCGCATATCGTTGCAGTCCAGTGTATAAGGCATGATCAGTTGATCCTTGCCCCCTGCCTTGATCCAGTATGGCAGATCGTCGGCGTAGCTGTCGGCGATATAGGCAAAGTCGCCTTCTTTGGCGGCCAGTTCGACCGTATTCATCGAACAACGGCCCGTATACCAACCACGGGGCGGCTGACCAGTAACCTCTGTGTGCAGGCGGATTGCTTCGCGGATCTGGGAACGTTCTTCTTCTGCGCCCATGTCCTTGTGTTCAATCCACTTCAAACCGTGGCTGGCGATCTCCCACCCGGCATGCTTCATCGCCGCAACCTGTGCAGGTGCACGGGCCAAAGCGGTTGCAACCCCGTAGACGGTGACAGGCAGATCCTGCAAAAGGCGATGCACGCGCCAGAACCCCGCGCGGCTGCCATATTCATAGATCGATTCCATGTTCCAGTGCCGTTGCCCCGGCCAAGGGGCGGCTCCGGTGATCTCGGACAGAAACGCTTCGGATGCGGCATCGCCGTGTAGAACGTTGTTTTCACCGCCCTCTTCGTAATTCAGCACGATCTGAATGGCGATTTTGGCGTCGTTCGGCCAGTTTGCTTTGGGAACGTGCCCACCGTAACCGGTCATGTCTCGTGGATAAGGCTTCACATCGGTTTCCTTCTTCTTGAATTGATCAATACCCCAGATAATCAAAGATGTTTTTCAAAAAATGCAGAAAGCAGCTTCCCACAGACTGCCTTTGCTCCTGGATGCGAAAACAGACTAGTAACTGTATAACTTGAGGAGTAGCGCAAATGACCGGTTACCTTACAACACATGTTCTGGATACGGCACGGGGGTGCCCCGCCGAAGGATTGAAAATCGAACTGTTCCGCATTGAAGGTGCAGACCGCCAGTTACTGAAAACTCTGGTCACCAATGACGACGGCAGGACCGACGAACAAATTCTGCCCGAAGCAGAGTTTTCAACAGGTGACTACGAACTTGTCTTCCATGCCGGGGATTACCTTGATGCCTGCGGCACACCACCTGAAAACCCGCGCTTTCTGAACGTCATCCCGATCCGGTTTGGAATGTCCGAACATTCGCATTACCACGTGCCTCTGCTGCTTTCGCCCTTCGGGTACTCGACTTATCGCGGCAGCTGAGAGACCTACCGGGCCGTATTTGCCGCCGCAATCGACGACCCGATGCGTTCGATTATGAATTCCATGAAAAGCCGCGTTTTTGGGTCCTGCATACGGCGGTGCGTAAACAGACATGCCATCTGAATCGGTTCTGGCGGCGTCTTTTCCGCCACCGGAACCAGTGTCCCGGCCTTGAGATGTTGAGCGATCTCAAAAATCGGCTTCAACGCGATACCATGTCCGCCAAGCGCCCAGTCTGTCAGCACATCGCCATCGTCTGACTCGTAGCGCCCGGAAACCCGGAACCGTTTGGGCCCCGCATCGGTCCTCAAAAGCCATTGAAACTCGGTCGCGCCCGGGAACCGCAAATTGAGACATTCGTGCTCATCTGCGATCAACGCGTCCCCGCTTTCGGGCATCCCGCGCTTTTTGATGTATTTCGGGGATGCACAAAGCACTCTTTCGACATCCGCGATCTTGCGAATACGCAGGTTGCTGTCCTCTGGCTGACCAAGAAAAAATGCCAGGTCCAGACCTTCGGTTGTCAGATCAACCTTTCGGTCGGTAAGCCTTAGCCGGACGTTCACCTCGGGGTACTCGGCAAGAAACTTCGGGACCTGCGGCGCAATCAACCGACGCCCGACCCCCAAAGGCGCCGCGACATAGAGTGACCCTTTCAGGTTTTCGGTAAGATTGACGATCTGGGCTTCGGCACTTTCGACTGCTTCTAGGATCTCTGCCGCGCCACGATAGAAAGATTTTCCCTGCTCGGTGGGGGTCAGGCTGCGTGTCGTGCGTTGGAACAAACGCACGCCAAGATGCTCTTCCAATTGCGATATACGCGCCGACGTGACGGCTGGCGAAACCCTCAGATCACGGCCCGCGGCGGACATGCTGCCCAATTCATAGACCCGGACAAAGGTTCTGATGTTATCAAGGTAGGACATTTTTTTGCATTTTTTGATACTGCTTGGTCTTTACCAGCAATACCAGAACAAAACACACTCGCATAGAGTAACCGGAAGCAAAGAATCTTAGGAGCAAAGCCATGTATGACTTGGCCGTGATGTGGGAGTGGATCGCCTTTTCCGTCCGCTGGCTGCATGTGATCACCGCGATGGCGTGGATTGGGGCGTCATTCTACTTTATCGCGCTGGACCTCATGCTCAAGCCGAACCCAGCCCTGCCGGACGGGGCCTACGGCGAAGAATGGGAAGTACATGGCGGCGGCTTCTACCACACCGTCAAATACTTGGTTGCGCCCTCGCGCATGCCCGAGCACCTGACCTGGCACAAATGGCAGAGTTACACGACCTGGCTGTCAGGTGCGGCGTTGCTCATGATCATATACTGGGTCGGGGGCGAGCTGTTCCTTCTGGATCCAACCAAAGTGGACCTGGCGCTGTGGCAGGGGATTCTGATTTCCGGCGGATCACTGACCATTGGTTGGCTGCTCTACGACCAGATGTGCAAATCCAAGCTGAGCGATCACCCGACCGTTCTGATGCTGCTTTTGTTCGTGATCCTGGTGATCATGTCCTGGGGTTACAACCAGATCTTCACCGGTCGTGCCGCGCTTTTGCATCTTGGCGCCTTCACTGCGACGATCATGACGGCCAACGTGTTCTTTCAGATCATGCCGAACCAACGGATCGTGGTCGAAGACCTCAAGGCCGGTCGGACACCTGATGCCAAATACGGCAAGATCGCCAAGGTACGATCCACGCACAACAACTATCTGACTTTGCCGGTCGTGTTCCTGATGTTGTCGAACCACTATCCGCTTGCTTTCGGCACCGAGTATTCCTGGATCATCGCCAGCCTGATCTTTCTGACGGGCGTCACCATCCGTCACTATTTCAACACGATGCACGCAACCGGGAAAGGCCCGCACTGGACCTGGGGCGTGACGGTTCTGCTAATGGTCGTGATCGCCTGGCTGTCTTCGGTGAGAAACACCGAGACATGGGAGGACGCCGAGGCGCGCGACCTGACGCCATACGAGCAGAAATATGCGTCCGCCGCGGGCTTCGAAGACGCCTATGACACGGTCTTGGGCAATTGCTCGATGTGCCACGCCCGCGAGCCGGTGTACGGCACCATGAAATGGGCCCCGAAGAAGGTTTATCTTGAGACACCCGGAGATGTCGCCCAACATGCTGACCAGATCTATCTGCAAGCCGGGATCAGCCACGCAATGCCACCGCCATCGGCAGTGCAAATGGATGAAGAGGCACGCCAAACCATCATCGCATGGGTGCGTGAAGTCAGAAACCAATAGTCGCCTGCGCGCGAAACCATGACAGCGAACCGGGCCGTGATACCCGGTTTTTCTTTATGCGAAAAAGCGTTTGCTGTGTTGCGCGATATGTTCGACAAACAGGCGCACCTTGGGATCTTGCAGCTTTTTGTGCGGATAAAGACACCCGAAAATCGTTGGCAAGGGGGGCGTCTCGGGCAGGACCTCGACCAACCGCCCATCCTCGAGAAACTCCCGCACGTCAAAGCGCGGCTTGTTGACGATCCCACGACCGGCCAAGGCCCAGTCGGTCAGAACATCACCATCATCCGCGTCGTATTTGCCGCCAACTTCAAGCTTTCGCGGCCCCATGTCGGTGCGAAGAGTCCAATAGTATTCCGGAGACCGTGGATAACGCAGCAACAGGCAGTTGTGGGGCATGTGCAACAAATCATCCGGTGTATTGGGCGTCCCAAACTGCGACAGGTAGTCGGGCGAAGCGCACAGAACACGATCACAATCCGCGAACTTCCGCAGTTTCATGGTTGAATCGCCGGGTTCACCAATGAAAAAGGCGATATCCAGACCGTCGGCCAGGATGTCCACCTTGCGGTCAGACAGACGCATGCGAATCTCTGTTTCCGGGTAGCGATCAGAGAATTCCGGCACCAGAGGTGCAACGATTCTGCGCCCGACACCCAAAGGCGCGGTGATGCGGATCGCCCCCCGAGGCGCATCGGAAAAGCTGGCGACGCGCGCTTCGGCGTGATCAAGCGCCAGCAGGACCGCCTTGGCTTCATCGTAGAAAACCGTCCCCACTTCGGTTGGTGTCATCGACCGGGTGGTTCGGTTGAACAGCCGCACACCCAGATGGTTTTCAAGCTCTTTCAACCGTTTGCTGGCCACCGCCGGGGTCAACCGAAGATCACGCCCGCCAGAGGTGATGCTGCCCAGCTCCATCACTCGGACAAAAACACGCAGACTTTCGATGTAAGACATTGGAACCTCCCAGCAGCGAAAGAATGCGCCATGGCCCCATCTTTTTCAACGATCTGTTGAAAGTATTTGCCGTTTGCAGCGATTTTCCACCTCAATCTTTGCTCCTATGGTTTCACTGACCACCCTCCGGAAGGAAGGGGCAGAGGGAGAATTCCATGACGCATCGCACTCACATCCAATTTGTCCTCAATGGCAAGGATGTCTCCGTCCCAGACGTGTCGGCAGGCCAGACACTTCTTGATTTCCTGCGCCTGGAACGCCGACTGACAGGAACGAAGGAAGGCTGCGCCGAAGGCGACTGCGGCGCGTGCACCGTGCTTGTCGGACGGCTTGGGCGCACGGGGCTGCACTATGCTCCGGTCAATGCCTGTATCCGGTTTCTTGCCTCTGTCGACGGCTGTCATGTCGTGACGGTTGAACATTTGTCCGGGCCTCAGGGCCGGCTGCACCCAGTTCAACAAGCCATGGTCGATCACCATGGCAGCCAGTGCGGGTTCTGCACACCGGGCTTCGTAATGGCCCTCTATGCGCTTTGGATGCAAACTCCGGAACCGACCGAAGTACAGGTTGAAACCGCATTGCAGGGCAACCTGTGCCGCTGCACCGGGTATGAGCCGATCATCCGAGCGGCCATTGCCGTCAGCCGCTACGGCACCCCGGCATCTGATCATCTGAACACCGAACGCGAAACCATGACCGCGCGTCTGGCGGCCCTGAAGGACGGGCGGCGCGTGGTCTCCGGACCCAAGAACAACCTGAGCATTCTGCCATCCAGCGTCGATGATCTTGCCGAATGCCTGCAAGCTTATCCAAACGCCACGATCGTGGCCGGAGCCACCGATGTGGGCCTGTGGGTGACCAAGTTCCTGCGCGACATTGGCCCCGCCATCTTCACCGGTCATCTCGAAGACCTGAAAACAGTCGAAAGACAGGGGTCTCTCCTCCTGATCGGTGCCGGCGCCAGCTACACCGATTGCCAGGACCTTCTGTCTGAACACCTGCCACACCTGTCCTCCTACTGGGATCGCATCGCAGGGTGGCAGGTGCGGAATATGGGAACCGTAGGTGGGAATATCGCCAACGGCTCACCCATCGGGGACACGCCGCCGGTTCTCATCGCGCTCGGCGCGGAAATCACTCTGCGGCGCGGTTCCGAACGCCGAACCCTGCCTCTGGCTGACTTCTTCATCGACTATGGCAAGCAGGACCGTCTGCCAGACGAATTTGTCGAAAGCATCCGCGTGCCCCTGCCCCGACCCGATGATCTGGATGCGGCTTACAAGATTTCCAAGCGCCGTGACGAGGATATTTCTTCCGTGGCCGCCGGACTGCACATGAGCGTCACAGACGGGATCATCAACAATGTGCGCATCGCATTCGGGGGCATGGCCGCCACGCCTAAACGCGCATCGACAGCTGAGGCGGCGCTGAACGGCCAACCCTGGGCACGCGAAAGTTTCGAAGCCGCCGTTGAAGCGCTGGCCGAGGATTTCGCGCCTCTCACAGATTGGCGCGCATCGTCGGACTATCGGATGCTGACCGCCCAAAACCTGCTGCGCCGGTTCTTCCTTGAAAACGACGGCGAAACCGAAACACCCGTTCAACTGGCTTGTGCCTGATCAGGAGACGAAACCATGAAAGACAACGTTTCCATCACTGGATCGGCTCACACCAGTGTAAACCATGACAGCGCGGTCAAGCACGTCACAGGGCAGGCCGATTACACGGATGACATTGCGCTGCCACAAGGCGCGCTGCACGCGTATCTCGGCGTTTCCGACGTCGCGCACGCCAGGCTTCTGGGTATCGATTTCAGCGACGTTCTGGCAATGCCCGGCGTGGTCGGCGTGCTGACCGCTGATGACGTGCCGGGGGCCAATGATATCAGCCCGACCCACCTGAACGACGAACCGGTTTTCCCGACCGACGCCATACAATTCCACGGCCAGCCTCTGTTTGCCGTCGTTGCCGAGACCCGCGACATCGCGCGCCGCGCCGCGGAACGGGCAAAGATCGAATACGAAACCCTGCCCCACGCGCTGGACCCGATCACCGCGCAGAAAGCAGGATACCCGCATGTCACAGCGCCCCTCAAGCTGGAGCGGGGTGACGTGGCACCGGCTCAGGCGGCCGCGCCCAACCGGATCAAAGGCCGGATGAGCGTCGGCGGTCAGGATCACATGTACCTTGAAGGTCACATCGCCTTTGCGATTCCCGGCGAAGACGATGATGTGGTGGTGCATTGCTCGACCCAGCACCCGTCCGAGGCGCAGCATATGGTGGCGCATGTCCTCGGTGTGCCGTCCAATGCGGTCGTGGTCAACGTCCGTCGCATGGGTGGGGGGTTTGGCGGCAAGGAAAGCCAGATGAACCTGTTCTGCGCAGTGGCGGCCATGGCTGCCAAAAAGTGGAACCGCGCCGTCAAAATCCGCCCCGACCGGGATCAGGACATGACCGCAACCGGCAAACGCCACGACTTCGTGATCGACTATGATGTCGCCTTTGACGATGAAGGCCGCATTCAGGCGGTCGAAGGCAGCTTTGCCGCGCGCTGCGGCTTTTCGGCAGACCTGTCCGGCCCAGTGACCGACCGGGCGCTTTTCCACGCGGACAACGCCTATTTCTATCCGAATGTGCGCCTGAACAGTCGCCCGATGAAGACCAACACCGTGTCGAATACCGCGTTTCGTGGGTTTGGCGGCCCGCAGGGCGTGATCGCGGCGGAACGGATGATCGAAGAAATCGCCTATGCCACGGGGCAGGATCCGTTGGATGTGCGCAAGGCCAATTTCTATGGCACCACGGACCGCAACGTGACCCCGTATCACCAAGAGGTCGAAGACTGCATTCTCGACCGGCTGGTCGGAGAGCTGGAAGAGACCTCGGAATACCGCCAGCGCCGTCAGGACATCATCGCGTTCAACAAGACATCGCCGGTTCTGAAAAAAGGCATCGCGCTGACACCGGTCAAGTTCGGCATTTCCTTTACCGCGACCTGGTACAATCAGGCCGGTGCGCTGGTGCATGTCTACAACGACGGGTCGATCCACCTGAACCATGGTGGCACCGAAATGGGCCAGGGTCTGAACACCAAGGTTGCTCAGGTCGTGGCCGAGGCCTTCCAGGTCGATTTCAACCGGATCAAGATTACCAAGACGACGACTGAAAAAGTTCCCAACACCTCGGCCACTGCGGCGTCCAGCGGGACCGACCTGAATGGCATGGCGGCGTTGAACGCGGTCGAACAGATCAAGGAACGTCTGGTGAAGTTCGCATCCGAGACCTGGAACGTCTCGCCAGAGGAAGTGGTCTTCCACGCCAATCAGGTGCATATCGGCCAAGACGTTCTGGCCTTCGATGCATTCATCAAACAGGCCTATCTGGCGCGCGTGCAACTGTCGGCGGCCGGGTTCTACAAGACGCCAAAAATCCACTGGGACCGGGCCAAGGGACAAGGCCGCCCGTTCTATTACTTCGCCTATGGTGCGTCCTGTTCAGAAGTCACGATTGACACACTGACCGGTGAATACCGCGTGGACCGGACCGATCTGCTGCACGACGTCGGACGTTCGCTGAACCCTGTGCTGGACAAAGGTCAGGTCGAAGGCGCATTCATTCAAGGTATGGGATGGCTGACCACTGAAGAGCTTTGGTGGGACGATGCCGGCCGCCTGCGCACCCATGCCCCGTCGACATACAAGATCCCGCTGGCGTCAGACCGCCCGCGCATCTTCAACGTGAACCTTGCCGATTGGTCGGAAAACCGCGAGCTGACCATCAAACGCTCCAAGGCCGTCGGCGAGCCGCCGTTCATGTTGGGAATTTCGGTGTTCGAGGCCCTGTCGATGGCCGTGGCCTCGGTCGCTGATTACCGGGAATGCCCCCGCCTTGACGCGCCGGCCACGCCCGAACGTGTGCTGATGGCCGTCGCGCGGCTGCAAGCCGGGTCCTGAGCCATGGTTGCCCTGGGTTCTCTGAACGAATTTCTGTCCGCGCAGCATAGCGTGATCCACGTTGCGTTGACGCGTGTCCGCGGGTCTTCGCCGCGCAATGAGGGGACAGAAATGTTCGTCGCGCCCGGGGCGTTGTGGGGAACCATAGGCGGTGGACAGTTGGAATTCCTCGCCATCAACGCCGCGCGGGACATGCTGCGTGACGGTGCGTTGCATCAGGATCTGGACGTGCCACTTGGCCCCGAGATCGGGCAATGCTGCGGCGGCCGGGTCGAACTGAACCTGTCCCGCATGCGTGCGTCCGACAAATGGGCCGCGACGGAACGCGCGGCCCGGAACGAAGATGCTTTGCCCCATGTCTATGTCATGGGGGCGGGCCACGTGGGGCGTGCCCTGGCCAATCAGTTTCAACATCTGCCGGTGCGCTGCATCCTCGTCGATACCAGACCCGAAGAGATCGCGCTTTGCGCCGCAGATGTCGAAACCCGGGTCAGCGCGATTCCCGAAGCCGAAATCTGGCGCGCGCCCGCAGGCAGCGCCTTTGTCGTTCTGACCCATGATCACGGGCTGGATTTCCTGCTGACGACCGCCGCGCTGGAACGAAAGGACGCCGCTTATGTGGGGATGATCGGTTCCGCAACAAAGCGGAAAAAACTCAGGAACTGGGCGCAGAAACACTGTGACGGACAGTCCATCGAACATTTGAAATGCCCCATTGGGGCTAGCGGTAGCCGCGACAAGCGGCCCAGCGTCATCGCCGCCTTCGTGGCGGCCGAAGTGATGGCTGAATTGACCTCTGAAACTGCCGCGACCGCCCTGACCGGGGCAAACCAGGCACCCCTGCGGGGCCATCATCACGACCGGAAAGGGAGATCGGCCTAACACCTGTCGGGCCAAACCGGTCACATCAGAGGAGGAGACCGTCATGGACGGGAGGACCTATGAATACAAGCTGTTTACCCGCAGCGATTTCAGCGCTTTCTGGGCGCTGTTTACCGACAACCTTGTCAACTTGCTGATCCTGTCCGGGGTCTGCCAGTTCGTGTTTCAAATGCCTGCGGACATCGTCTTTGGCCGCATCGTTCCCGGCGCTGCCATCGCGATTTTGGCCGGTGTAACCGTCTACGCATACCTCGCCAAATGGGCGGCAAACGCGCAGGGCAAAGACGTAACCGCGCTGCCCTACGGCATCTCGACGCCAGTCATGTTCGTCTACCTGTTCGGGGTGATCGGACCCATCTATTGGGCGACAAATGATCCAATGCTTGCCTGGCAAGTGGGCATCGGCGCCGGGTTCATGGGCGGCATCGTCGCGGCTCTGGGCGCCGTGGTTGGGCCGTATCTCAAGCGGATCACGCCACGTGCGGGGATGCTGGGGACGCTGTGCGGCATTGCCCTGGTCTTCATCGGCTCTGTGCCGCTGGCCGAAGTGTTCGAGAACCCCATCATCGGCTTTACGTCGCTGCTGTTCATCCTCTGGGGTTTGATCGGCCGTTTCCGCCTTCCGGGCAATGTTCCGGCCGGCCTTGTCGCGATTGCTGCCGGTACCGTGATCGCCCTTCTACTTGGCGAGTCCAAAATCGATGTCAGCGGCATCGGGTTCTACCCGCCGATCCCGTATTTCGGTGATCTGATCGCCGGTGTGCAATACCTGTTCGCCAACCCTGAGCTGTTCCTGGTGCTGATCCCCGTGCAGATCTACAACTTCATCGAAACGATGAACAACGTGGAATCCGCCGAAGCGGCAGGCGACCATTACCCTGTCGGGCTCTGCCAGGTGACGGACGGCGCGGGCACGATGCTGGGCGCTCTGTTTGGTTCGCCATTCCCGACAACCGTCTACATCGGCCATCCGGCCTATAAACGGCTGGATGCCCATGCGGGGTATATTGTCGGTGTGGCCGTTGTAATTGCCGCCGCCGCCTTTCTGGGGTTCCTGTCCTTCCTTGCGGGGCTGATCCCGATCGCCGCAGCCGCACCGGTACTGGTCTTTGTATCAGTCAGCCTGATCACCAACACGGCCTGGGCCGTTAAACCGATGCACATGACTGCGGTATCCTTTGCGATCCTGCCCCATATCTCGGCCTTCCTGATGGTCAAATGGGGATCTTTGATGAACGCCCTGCGCAGCAGCGGTGTCGAAGGGCTGCCATCCTTGGGAGATCCTGATCTGACTTCGGCCCTTCTGATGGAAGGGGCGCATTACGAGGGGCACCTTGCCCTGAGCCAGGGGGCGATCATCACCGGTCTGGTCTGGGGTGCCATCGTGGCCGATGTGATTGACGGGCGCTTCCGGATGGCCGGCGCGTTTGCTGTCGCAGGTGGGCTGATGTCTTCGATCGGCATCATCCATTCCTACACGCTACAGATGCCTCAGTTCGACGGGATAACCATCGGCTATCTGATCATCGGCGCGTTCCTGTACGTCTACCCGGTGTTCGCCCCCAAAGAGGATCTTAAGCATCGCATCATCGTACCGGACGAGCCCGACCTCATCGATGACGACTCACCCGCTCAACAGGCCTGATCGGCAACGGGGCAGTCGCACGGCTGCCCCAAAAACCATCCCTTCCCGTTCAATCGTGGCCGTTCAAGACGCAGAGTTTGCCCTGCGGTCGCTTGCAGATCTTTCTCTCGCCTATCTCCGGGCAGGGCATTTGGTTCGCACAGGTCTTGCAGAGGATCACCCTTGCGAACCACGCATCTGCGCCGCCTGGGCATCTTCCATCACGAACACGGGCGCTGCATCGGCTGGGTCACACACAACAGACGACTACAGGTGATGTGCGCGGGGGCAAGACCCTCACCCGCAAGCGCCGCAATCGGCCAGGCGTGACGAATTTTGTCGTTTGCAGGCTTTTGTGTCGCTTTCCGGCTTGTTGCGGCATGCTGGTATGAACAAGAATACCTGCCTATGAAGAGTTGTTTTCCAAATCCCATGGACCGCCGTGCCACCGGCTGTGACCTTGTGATCCCAGCCTGATCTCAGGGCCTCTGGCCCTTACGCATCACGCTGTGACCACGGATTTTTCGGATAACCTCATGACAACTCAAGCGCTGCGCCTGGCCATCGATATTGGCGGCACGTTCACGGATACGGTTCTTGTCTCTGGCGCAGAGACGATACTTGCCTCGACCAAAACCCTGACCACACATCACAACCCCGCCGACGGAGCCATGCAAGGCGCAGCGCGCGTAATGCAACAGACAGGGCACCGTCTGAGCGAAGTCACCGGTTTCATTCACGGCACCACGCTGGCCACCAACGCGCTGATCGAAAAACGCGGCGCGGTCGTGGCAACCGTGACCACCGAAGGGTTCAGGGACATTCTGGGAATCGCCTACGAGCGGCGCTATTCGCAATACGACATCAATCTGGAAAAACCTGATCTGCTGGTGCCGCGTGAGCGCGCGCTGACAGTCCGCGAGCGCGTTTCGGCGGATGGCAAGGTATTGAAACCGCTGGAAGACACAGCCATCGACGCGTTGTTGAAGGACATCGACGCCAGCGGAGCGGAAGCCATCGCCATCTGCCTGATGCACGCATATGCAAACCCCGAGCACGAGCGCAGGCTGCGCGACATGCTGGTGGACAGGCGCCCCGATCTGACCGTCTCGATTTCGTCGGATGTCAGCCCCGAAGCGCGCGAATTCGACCGGCTGTGCACGACGGTCGCCAACGCCTATATCCAGCCTCTGATGGCAACGTATCTGGCCCGGTTTGTCCGGCAATTCGAGGCCCAGGGCGTCACCTGTCCGATCCTGATGATGACAGCGGGTGGTGGAATGTGCACCATGCGAACCGCCGCGCGGTTCCCGATCCGGCTGGTGGAATCCGGCCCTGCCGGCGGAGCCATTCTGGCCGCCCGCGTCGCCGCCCGCGCCGGTCTGGATCAGGTTCTGTCCTTTGACGTCGGCGGCACCACCGCCAAACTGTGCCTGATCGACAACGCACGTCCCCAGACCTCGCGCCAGTTCGAGATTGCCCGCGCCGCACGGTTTATCAAAGGGTCCGGAATGCCGGTACGTATACCGGTCATCGAAATGATCGAGATCGGCGCCGGAGGCGGTTCGATTGCCGGGGTTGACCGGTTGGGACGGCTGACCGTGGGGCCAAAATCAGCGGGATCCGAGCCCGGCCCCGTCGCCTTCATGCGCGGCGGAACCGAACCCACGGTGACTGACAGTGATATTGCACTGGGATATATCGTACCCGACACGTTTGCCGAGGGGCATATTCAGCTTGATCCCGAAGCTTCGAAACGGGCGCTGAGCCGGGTGATCGGGTCAAAGCTGGATCTGGATGCCGTAGGCGCCGCCGATGGCGTCAGCCGTATCGTCGACGAAAGCATGGCCAGCGCGGGTCGGATGCATGCGGTGGAATCCGGCAAGGACCTTGGCCCACGAACAATGATAGCGTTCGGGGGCAACGGGCCATTGCACGCCAGCCGGGTCGCGCGATCCGCCGGGGTCAGCCGCATCGTGATCCCGCCTGATCCCGGTGTCGGATCGGCTGTCGGTTTCCTGTTCGCTCCGGTGTCTTTCGAGATCGTCCGCTCGCGTTATACGTTGCTGGGCAGCATGGACCTGAACGGGATCAACACGCTGTTCGAAGCCATGATTTCCGAGGCCAGAGAGGTCGTCTTCCAAGGGGCCGGCGATGTCCCGACCCAGACGCTGCGCACTGCTTTCATGCGCTACCACGGACAAGGGCACGAGATCGAGATCACACTTCCCGACCGCCCCCTGACCGCCGAAGATATCGTGCCGCTGACCGCTGCATTCGAACAGGAATACCGCAAGCAATTCTCGCGCCCGGTGCCGGGGATGCAGATCGAGATTCTCAATTGGGCGGTGCGTGTCGCGACCTGTGACAGCGGCGTGCCGGCGGTTCCTGAAACGCCCCGGTTGAAGACAATCTCGGCGCCGGAAACCCGTCCGATCACCTGTGACGTTGACGGAGTATCGAAACCAGCGGCCTTCGTTGCCCGAGCGGATCTGAATCCCGGCGACCAACTTCACGGCCCCGCATTGATCACCGAACCGCAGACAACCACGCTCGTATCCGCCGACTTCTCGGCGCATGTGGATGCCATGGGAAACCTCGTCCTTGTACAGGACCAGAAAGGAGGCGCATGATGTCGTCCGGTCTTTCACACGACCTTTCGCCCGCCCGATTGCAGGTGATGTGGAATCGTCTGCTGGCCGTGGTAGAAGAACAGGGCCAAACCCTGATCCGCGCCGCCTTCAGCCCGATCGTACGCGAATGCGGTGACATCTCTGCCGGGATATTTGACGCCGATGGCCGGATGCTGGCGCAGGCCGTGACCGGCACACCAGGGCACATCAACACCATGGCCGAAGCGGTGCAGCACCTGCGCCGGGCTTTCCCGGTTCAGACCATGAAGCCGGGCGACATCTACATGACGAACGACCCATGGCTTGCCTCGGGGCACCTGAACGATTTTCTGCTGATGATGCCCGCATTCAAGGATGGCAAGGTCGTGGGCTTTACCTCCTGCACCTCGCATCTTGTTGATCTGGGTGGGTTGGGCATGGGCCCCGAAGGTTCCGACATTTATGACGAGGGCCTGCTGATCCCGCCCTGCAAGCTGGTTGAACAGGGCACCCCCAACGCTTTGCTGCTGAACATCATCCGCGCCAACAGCCGCGAACCCATCGCCAATGATGGCGACATCTATGCGCTGATCGCCTGTTGCGAAGCCGGGGTTGCAAGGCTGCTGTCAATGATGGAGGAATTTGGCCTCGACGATCTAGGGACGCTCGGCTCGTACATCATCGACACGTCGCGCCGCGGCACGCTGGAGGCCATCGCCGACGTGCCCGAAGGTGTCTACAAGAATGTTCTGAAGATGGACGGCTATGAGAATGAGCTGGAGCTGCACGCCACCCTGACCGTAAGGAAGGACGGCATGCATGTGGATTTCTCGGGCACCTCGGGCTGTTCGCGCAAGGGCATCAACGTGCCGCTGAACTATGCCACCGCCTATACGGTGTTTGCCTTGCGCTGCATTGTCGGCGCGGACATTCCCAACAATGCGGGATCGCTGGAGCCGTTTACCGTTGACGGGCCAAAGGGCTGCATCCTGAACGCGCAGCGCCCGGTGCCGGTTGCGATGCGGCATACCCTGGGTCAGGTCACGCCCGATCTGGTTCTGGGCTGCCTGCATCAGGCCCTGCCCGATGCGGTCCCGGCCGAAGGCGCAAGTTGCATGTTCGACTTGCCCATGCGCCACGCACCCGAAGTGGCCCGTGACGGCGGTCGCGAATTCGCGGTGGAACCCGTGCACAATGGCGGAACCGGCGCGCGACCTCATGCCGATGGTCTGTCGGCCACGGCCTATCCGTCGGGCGTGTTCGGCAGTCAGGTCGAGATCACCGAAAGCGTCGCACCCGTGACGATCTGGCGGCGCGAACTGCGCCCAGATTCCGGCGGCGCGGGCAAGTATCGCGGCGGGCTGGGGCAACGGATCGAGATGACCTCGTCCAACGGGGCGCCCTTTATCGTGTTCCTGTCGGTCGAACGGCTGAAATACCCGGCGCTTGGCCGTATGGGCGGCAAACCCGGCGCCCCCGGTCGCATCCGTTTCAGGGACGGTGCAAACGATATTCCGGGTAAAGGAGAATTGCGGGTGGAACACGGTGATTACCTGATCTTCGATACACCGGGCGGCGGCGGCTTTGGCGACCCTGCCGAACGCGACCCGGATGCGCTGGCACTGGACATCAAACGCGGGTTGGTAAGTGCGCAAGGCGCCAGGATTTACGGGGGTGACGCATGATCCGACCGGTTCCTTACGTTGGCGCCATGGGCGCTTATGCGCTGGCTGATCCGAACGGCGCAGGCACGATTTCACTGGCGCAGAACGAAAGCGCCTTTCCCGCAAGCCCCGCCGCCGTTGCGGACGGGCAGGCAGCGCTGGCGGATCTGGCCCTTTATCCTGATCCGGAATGGGCCGAAATGCGCTCGGCCATTGCCAAGGTGCACAGGCTCGACCCGGCACGCATTTTATGTGGGGCGGGCTCGATGGAACTGATTGGCTGTCTGATCCGCGCCTTTGCCGGGCCGGGCGATCAGGTGCTGGGCACACAATATGGCTATGCCTTTGTCGCCTCGGCCACAGCACAGGCACAGGCCGAATATGTGGCAGCGCCCGAGGTCGATTTGACCGTATCGGTGGACGCGCTGCTGGCCGCTGTCACACCTGCCACCCGCATCGTGTTCGTCTGCAATCCGGGCAACCCCACCGGCACGCTGATCCCGAATGACGAAATTATCCGCCTGCGATCGGATCTGCCTGGCGATACATTGCTGGTGGTGGACCAGGCCTATGCGGAATTTGCCGATGCCGCGAACGATCCCGCGCAGATCTTTGCGCTGGTGGATCGGGGCGACACCGTGATCACGCGTACATGTTCCAAGGCCTACGGGCTGGCGGGGGCGCGGGCCGGCTGGGGCTATTTCCCAAGCGAAATCTCGGGCGAGGTCCGCAAGCTTTTGAATCCCAACAATATCTCGATTGCCTCGCAGGCAGCGGCGGCGGCGGCAATACGGGATCAGGCCCATATGCGCAACGTGGTCGCACGGACAGCCGAAATTCGGGACCGGTTTGCGCAGGAGTGCCGCGAACTGGGCCTGAGCGTGCCGGAAAGCCACACAAATTTCGTGCTGATCCGCTTTGCCTCGACCGCGCAGGCACAGCGCGCCGACACGGCCCTGCGGGCGGAGGGCCTGATGATGCGCGGCATGGGCGGCTATGGTTTGTCGGACTGTTTGCGCGCCACGATCTGTGCGCCCCAGGTGATGGACAAGGCCCGCGACATCTTGAAAGGAGCGCTGACATGACCGAGACCCGCACAGCCGCCAAGATCGGTGTTCTGGTGCCCTACACCAACACCAATCTGGAACCGGATATGGAGATGCTGCGACCACCAAACACCACCATCCATTTCCAGCGCATGGGCGGCTATGACGTGGATGAAATTCCCGGCTCGGATCAGATGGCAGGTTTGGGTGCTTCGGATATCAGCCACGATCTGCGGATGATCTCGGGGGTGCGGCCCGATGTGGTGCTGTACGGCTGCACCTCGGCCACCCTGACCCATGGGCCGTCTTTCGACGCTGAGCTGGCGCAACAGATCAAATCGGAATCCGGTGCGCTGTCGCTGACCGCGGCCGGATCATTGATCGCCGCAATCAAGGCACTGGGGGCCACAAAGGTCGGCTTTTCCTCGCCCTATCTGGGCGAAATAAACGCTCAGGCGATGGATTTCATGGCCCAGAACGGAATCGAGACCGTTCGATGCGCCGATGTGGGCCGAAAGCTGGGCAATTACGGTCAGGGAGAGCTGACCCCGGACGACGTCTATGAACTGGCCTGTCAGGCCGATCACCCGCAGGCACAGGCCATAATTCTCAGCTGCACCGACATGCGTTCGGTCGAGGCGGTCGACCGGATTGAAGCAACGCTGGGCAAGCCGGTGGTCACCTCGAATCAGGCGATGATGTTCTGCCTTATGCGGGCGCTGAACCTGCCGCGTCATGACGCGCTGCCGGGGCGATTGTTCGACCTGCTCTGACCGGATCAGGGCGCAGGGCGACAGTGTAAAAGAGCAAGCTCACCTCGAACCGGTCTTGGATCACCCAGACTTGTTCCCAGCTCCAATTCAACCTGTGCAGCGGGCGGCAGGGCCTGCATCATCGCCGCCATCAGGATCAAGGGTTCGGATGTGCGGGTCGGAATGCGTTGATACGGCAGCTTCGGCAGATTTTACGTCTGGTCGACGGGGGCGTAGATCAACGCGCCAAGGTCTGAGAATTTCGAACCCGGCGCGCCCAGCCCCAGAACCGCATCACGAATGGCGGCAGCACGGGATGCACCCAGTGATGGTGTCGCAAATTCCATGAACTTGCCGATCACTTCGGTCTCATCCATTGGTGCCTCGGGTCCGCCGCGTGCGTGTACGTCGCCCGACTCGAGTATCCGCCCGTCGGTCAGGGTGATGCTGACATCGGCAAACCGGCTTTCGGGGAAACGGTCGGAATGGCGTGCGGCCTCTGAAACCGAGATACGCTCGACGATCGAGGCGACCAGCGGGTCGGCCAGGCCCGCACCGGTGATGTTCTCAACTCCGATCCGGCCATGCGCAACCATTGTTGCGACGGCAAATGGCAGCGAATACTGCGCCTTGGACGTATCATCCGGCATACCCTGGAAAAGGCAGGCGCTTTCCCGAAACGTGTTTACATGAATCGCGGCAATATCGCGGTAAGTCAGGTCGTTTTCACGCATGAGTGCACGGGTGGCATCAATTGCGGCGTGGGCCCAACGGCAGATCGGGTAGGGTTTGACATATTGATGCTCCATTTGCCAGAAATCGCCCAGATCTTGCCAATGGGGGGCAACGTCTGCCGCTTCGATGGTGATGGCCGGCGCCCCGGTAAAGCCTTTCTCGGCCAATACCGCTGAAGAAATGCCAACCAACGCACCCCAGCCCGAACCGTCATGCAGCATGGTGGGATTGGCGATCTCGCGCATCATCTGGCTGCGCGGGCCATGATATTCGGCAATCCCCATGGCCTGCCGCATCTGTTCGGCCGTCAAACCGCGCAAGCGCGCCGCCACGGCCACCACGCCAAGCGCGTTCCAAGCTCCGGATGTGTGATAATCGCTGACGGTGTCATGCAACGAAATGCCCGCGCGTCCCGCGACCTCGTATCCAACGATCACCGCCGCCAGCGCTTCGGGGCCTGAAAAATCTTGAACGGTTTCAGCCAGTGCCGCCAGTGCGGGAACGACGACAACCCCGATGTGGCCTTTGGTCGGATTGTATCCATCATGGCCGTCCAGATTGTCGGTCTGTGTGGCCGCTGCATAGGCCGCACCCGCGACGCTGACGCGACGACCGTCGAAAAGCATGCGCGCGCTCAGCCCCGGATCGCCCGCGCCAAACAGCGCTACCGCACTCTCGCGTGCAATCTGTCCGGCCTGCATCGGCCCCGATCCTATGGTGATCCCCAGCGTATCCAGCAGCATCAACGCTGCTGCCTTGCGTGCGGTGTCGGGAAAATCCTGCGCGGCACGATTCAGCGCAAAATCTGCAACGGTCTGAAAGGTATCTGTCACGGTGTCCAGTCGAGGTTTTTCTTTCGGGTTCCGTTTACAAGAAAAAGCCTATGTGAGTTTGCGCATAGCGGCACGAAAACAATCATGGGGCAATGGCCCCGGATTATTTGTGACTAGGACCAGATCACATTTCGAGGCAGAACCATACGTGTGAGTCGCTCATGGGCAAGACAGCAAGCCCTGGGCTTATTAATTCTTTGCGATGTGCCTTGCCTGAGAAACGTCCGTCATGATGAATCTTCCACACCTGACCTTTCTTCGCTCGTTCGAAGCGGCGGCAAGGCACCTGAGCTTTACCGCTGCTGCCGAAGAGCTGAACTGCACCCAATCTGCCGTCAGCAATCATGTCCGCTCGTTGGAAGAGTTTTTGCAGCGCCCCCTGTTCGTGCGCCATCCCCGTTCCCTGTCGCTGACAGATGTGGGCGAGGCCTATCTGCCGTCGGTGCGCCATGCCCTCCAGGAAATCAACGCTGCCACGCAATCGGTCATCGTGCGGTCGCATACCCGCAAAGTGGTGGTTTCTTGCCCGGTCAGTCTGGCCGAGAACTGGTTGCCGGATGTGATCCGTGGTTTCAACGCGGTGCATCCCGATATTGATCTGACGGTTCATGGCACTGTCTGGACTGATGTCGAACCAAATGTTTCGGACATCTCGCTGACAATCAATCATGTCGACGATGTGTCGCCGGACGCCCAACGTTTGTGGGTCGAAAAGCTGGCCTTGGTCTGTGCGCCCGGCTTTCTGGTCGATGGCGCGCCGCTGACCGACCCCAAGCAATTGCAGAATGCACCGCTGATCCACATCCTGGGCCGCCCCTCCTATTGGGAGCACGCGGCGCGGCATTTCGGGTTGTCCGATCTGAGCCAGAAGGGCGGGTTGCGGACGAATGTCTCGAATTTGGCGATGGAAATGGCCGCCAAGTCACTGGGATGCGTCGCCCTGCCCCGGTCGCTGGCCCGGTCCTATGTCGAGCGGGGGCTGCTGATCGAGCCGTTCCGGTTTGATCTGAACTGCCCCTGGACCTATTTCATGCGTCTCAAGGAAAAACCGGTTTCGCCACCGGTCCGGCTGTTTCAGAACTGGCTGTTGCAAGCCGCCGCTGAAATGGACAGCTGATCGACCGGTCATTTGCCGGGGCATTTCACGCGGCCCCTATTTACCCTTGCCAGCCAGCTTTTTGGTGGCGAGAACGCGCAATCACTTCCGCGCGTCATCAATACCCAAGGCAGGGGCTCTTCCAGCCATCAACAGCACCCTCTGCGCAACCGAGTTTCGACACCGACCAGTTCTTCCCGATCCTCGGTTCCGCTGAACAAAGCCGACATAATCGCGATTTCGAAGGGCTTTGCACCATCTGCGCTTCTATTGCCTCAATATCCGCAAGAATCTATGGGATGCATCACGCAACTGCTGACGGCCATTGAAACCGGCGTCAGTTTCTTTGATTGTGCCCACGCCGTCCGTGGTAATTGGTAAGAAGGATTTTTGGATGCGTATTGCAATGATCGGCACCGGTTATGTTGGCTTAGTGTCCGGTGTATGCTTTTCGGACTTTGGTCATGACGTTATTTGCGTCGACAAGGCTGAGCAAAAGATCGACATGCTCAAGGCCGGAGAAGTGCCGATCTATGAACCGGGCCTGGATGTGCTGATGGCAAAAAACGTTGCTGCCGGTCGCCTGAGTTTTTCAACCGATCTGAAGACGGCAGTTGATGGCGCCGATGCGGTTTTCATCGCGGTCGGAACTCCGACCCGACGAGGGGACGGCCACGCGGATTTGACCTATGTGATGGCCGCGGCGGAAGAGATCGCCCAAGCAGTTACCGGTTACACGGTCATCGTCACCAAATCGACCGTGCCGGTGGGAACAAACAGAAAAGTTCAGGAGGTCGTTGCGACCGCCAACCCCACAGCCGAATTCGACGTGGCCTCGAACCCTGAATTTCTGCGCGAAGGCGCCGCAATCGATGACTTCATGCGCCCCGATCGCGTCGTGGTCGGTGTGGAAAACGATCGCGCCGCCGAAGTAATGGCCGAGATTTACCGACCGCTTTATCTGCGTGACTTTCCGATCCTGACCACTGATCTGGAAAGCGCCGAGATGATCAAATACGCCGCCAACGCGTTTCTGGCGACCAAGATCACCTTCATCAATGAAATCGCAGGCCTGTGTGAAAAGGTCGGTGCGGATGTCAAGGAAGTTTCCCGCGGCATCGGTCTGGACGGGCGAATTGGCAACAAATTCCTGCACGCGGGGCCGGGTTATGGTGGCTCTTGTTTTCCCAAGGATACCGCCGCGCTGGCGCGGATCGGGCAGGATCATGCATATCCGATGCAGATCACGGAAACCGTCATTCGGGTGAATGACGAGGTCAAGAAGCGGATGATCGAGAAAATCCGCGACGCCTGCGACGACCGCCTTAACGGCAAGACGGTGGCGGTTCTGGGTGTCACTTTCAAACCCAACACGGACGACATGCGCGACGCGCCATCACTGTCCATCATTCCCGCTTTGATCGGCGGAGGAGCCAAAGTGCGCGTCGTCGATCCGCAGGGCAAAGCGGAAGGCGATGCATTATTGCCCGGGGTCGAATGGTGTGACGATCCCTATGTAGCGGTACAAGGGGCTGACGTTGTGGTGTTGCTGACAGAGTGGAACGAGTTCCGCGCGTTGAACCTGACCGAGCTGGCCGGTTCCATGAACTCTGCCCGAATGGTGGATCTGCGCAATATCTATTCAAAGTCACAGGCGCTGAAATCCGGCTTTGAAACCTATGTCGGCGTTGGACGCTGAAGGCACACCACCTGTTGTATCAAACGCGCCCACCGGACCCGCTTGGGTCCGGCAGGGATCTGCCTTCCCGGGCTATTCGGTGGCCCAGATCTTGCGGCGGCGTTCCTTGACCATGTCATTGCCTTCATCGGTGCCGTCGTGGAACGTGTTGAACCATTCATCCCAAGGCGTTTCCCAGGTGCCGTAGTTGCAGTCAAAAAACCGATGATGCAGCTGGTGAAAGAAATCCCCGACCTGAAACTTGGCCTTGTTGCCGAACTTCACATGCTCGAACCCGGCATGAGAGGTCGGAGCGCCGATGCCGTGATGGAACAGCAGGAAAATGGCGTGGATCGGATGAGACGGCAGCAGGAAGAATATCATCGTATCGAACATCAGAAAGAAACTTTCGACCGGATGCATCGCAAGCCCCGACCAAGGGCCGGTATTGATGTTGCGGTGATGCCAAGCGTGCACTTTTGTATAAAGCACACCCACATGCAGCAGCCTGTGCAGCCAGTAGAAATGGAACCCGGCCCAGATCGGCACGATGACAGTCATGGCGATGAACCAGATCGGGTTGCCGTCTAACGTGATCATCGTGATCCAGCCATTGGCATAGGAATACAGGATCAGACATTCCCAGAACGTCCAGAACGTCAATGCCGGGCCCAAGGTCCAGAACATGTTGTCCCAAACCTGATTTTTGAATGTGAACACCTTGGCGCCCTTCATCATCGGGCGCATGTCATAGCGGTATTCGTCCTGCTGCGTGCGGAACCTCCAAAGGGCCAGGTGCAAGCCGCCTGCGACCACCATCAGGATACAGAAATTGCGGAACCAGATTTCCGCAACCCAATCCCAGCCGAAGGTCTCGATCCTGCTCAGTGAAGGCGTCAGATAGGTCCAGGTGATGACCGCAAAGACCAGCAGCAGCGCCCGCAATGCAAGCGGATTCCAGCTTTGCAGCAGGTATTTCAACGCGGCCAGAGGTTTCATCGGCCAATCCCAATAGGGCGCGGTCTGAATCGGCAGCTGAGGCGTGTAATTCCAGATCTTGCGCTTGGCTCGTGGCGGCAGGGCGGGGTCTGACATAGAAGGCTCATTTCATCTGTTCACTGATCCCAAGCCTAAGGCCGGGGAACAAAAGCTCAGACCAAATTGTCTTGCCGGTGAGGCTAAGTTCTGCTTAGCCTGTCGGAATGAACACCCGCGTCCCCTCCCTCAACTGGCTGCGCGTATTCGAGGCTGCGGCCCGAACCGAAAGCTTTGCCCGCGCCGCGACCCAGTTGAACATGACGCCGGCCGCCGTCAGCCAGCAGGTCAAGGCGCTGGAAACAAGACTGGGCACACCCTTGTTTCACCGTCACGCGCATGCGGTCACTTTGACCGAGACCGGGCGCGCCTATCTGCCGTCGGTACAGCAATCCTTGCTCATGCTGGAAACGGCAACCGCCGGTCTGTTCGGCGAAACCCGCGAGCAAAGGCTTTACGTGCAGTCGGTGCTGCTGTTTGCACATGGCATTCTGGCCGGGGGCGTTCCCGATTTTCAGGCGGCGCATCCTCAGATCAACCTTTCGCTTTCAACTGGCAATGTCATGTCGGATTTTACCAATCGGTTCACTGACCTTCAGATCGTGTTCGGAAACCCCGCGCTGTTCAGCTCGGAAAGTGACGAGTTGATGCGCGAACATCTCTATCCCATCGCCCCACCCGAGATTGCTGCCCGGATCAAGACGGCAAGTGATTTGTTCGACTTCACCTTGATCGAAGTTTCGACCCATCGGGCAAGCTGGCCGCATTGGTTCGAACACCAACGGCTGCCAGCGGGCCAGGCACGGTATTTTTTCGCCGACAATTCGGTGATGGCGGCCGAGCTCTGCGCCAGAGGATGCGGCATTGCCTTGGCGCGCGCGCCCGCGTCAGATCGCATTATGAAGCTTTCCGGTTTGGTCCCCTGCCTGCCGGACTTCTCCTGCCCTGGGCAGGAAGCCTATCATCTAGTCTATCCCTCCCGCACGGCGCTGCGCCCGGCAGCGCGTACGTTTCGCGATTGGCTGATGGATTACAGCGCCGCCGTCCAGACGCGGTAACGCCCCTGCCCGGTGACTTCGCGAACCAGACCCCGCTGCGCGAACAGGTCGAAATTGCGCTGTACCGCGGCGCGGGAAGCCTTGGTCAGGTCTTCGGCCAAAGGCGCGGATACCATGGGCCAGGCCGTCAATGCATTGATCAGGCGCGGTGGGGTGCGGCCGCTCAGATCCTGCGTGACGTCTTTGGCTTTCGCCTCCCACGCGCTGATCCGGTCTAGGTGCAACAACGCCGCAAGGGCAGCCTGGCCTGCGCCGCCGATCCATGCGCTCAGTTTTTCCGACGGATCCCCCGAGCCGCGCAGCGCACGCGGCCCGGACAAGGCCAAGGGCATGAACTGCGCACCGCCACGCCCCATCGAGGCCGCATGCCGCGCGGCTATGACGGCTGCTTCCGTGTCCTGTCCGATGCCTTGTGACACCGCCCGCCAGGCGTGAAACGCAATTGCCGACTGCGTCACAGGATGCAACCCTTCGGCGTTTTGCATGACCTCGGCCAGATCAATGATGGATTCCGGGGTCGCGTCGACCCCCTGAGCCAGTCGGTCAAGAAACGCGGTCAGCCCGCGTTCCCAACCGCCGGCAGCAGGCGGCGCGCCCGAACTCAGGCGTCGCACGGCCCATCCGGCCCGGAACAGGGCCTGCACGTCATCATGAGTGGCGCCGATCCGCAAACCGGTCCACAAAGCCAATCGATCCACGCTAATCCGGTCTCCGGTCCACCACCCCAGATCGGACGTCTCCATCAATGCCAAGCGATGCGTCCAGCCTTCGGGGCCCGCTCGCAACCGTTCATCCAGCGCGCCAAAAGTCAGGGCCAGATCTGCAAGTTCCGCAGAAAGGTCGGACTGCGCAGCCCGCCAATCACGCGGATCGAACAGCAGGCGCTGTTCGCGTCGCGGCCCGGGCAGGAAGAAACCTTCGTCTTCCTCGACTTCATCCGGTGGCAAAAACCACAGGTCGTCCTCTTCGGACGGATCGCCGTCATAGATGCTGGCGGGGCCAAGATCTTCGGCCTCGTCTTCAGGAAGGGGCAAGGGTTTCTTCGACGTCATACCCCGCATTCTTCGGGCATTCCCGTTGGTTCACAAGGGGTATTCCGTCAGCCCGCAAAGGTTCGGGTCAGAACATCCAGTTCGCTGCTCAAATCGGTCTGCGGAGAGCTGCCCAGCAGCATGTAACCATAGCCATCCTGTGCCCAGGTCGCTGTTGCCAAACCGCTCAGAATGGCCTGTTTGACCTCTGCCTTCGGGGCGTTCGGCCCCTGGCGGATAACACAGAAGGCAAAAGGTTGACCCTGCTCATCGGCGAAAACGACCTGAACCAAAGGCTTTCCCTTGAACGAAAGAACCTGTGCTCGCTTCAACTCCAACCCTGGCAGGGAGTCCAGCGCTTCACGGTTCAGAGACCTGCCAAGTGCTGCCTCGGCCATCGCGAACTGCTTGTCCAGCGATGCCTCGGAACTGTCCAGCGAGACAATCGTCTCGGGCACATATAGCGACTGATAGATCGCCGCTTGCTGCGCCCAGCCCAGTTCCGCCGGACGCGTCGCCCAGAATGTCAGGGCAACGGCTGCAACCCCGACGCCCGAGGCCACTGCCAGAAGGCGAAGAAACCCGCCATTGGTGTTTTGCGCCACGCGTTCCGGGAAATCGATCTTCGGCGCCGCGGTGGGCAGTGTCTCAAAGACCTGCCGAACGACAGGCGCGAACGGATCCAGCGCCATCAGGCGGCGTTCAAGCTCGACATCATCCTCAACCGCGGCCTCGATGGCGCGGCTCTGAGCCTCATCCAGCGTGCCTTCCAGATACGCCAACAGCGTCTCGTCGGAAAACGTCATTTGCCACTCCGTCGCGCGGCGTCTGCCGCCTCAAACTGCATCACGGTTTTCAGTTTCCGCCGGGCATTCGATAGCCGGCTCATGATTGTGCCGATGGGAACGTCCAGCAATGCAGCGGTTTCGCGGTAGCTGTACCCTTCGACGAACACAAGCATGACCGTTTCCCGCTGCGCTTCTGGCAGCTGCATCACTTGAGTAAACACTTCAGCCGCAAAAATATTCGTTTCTGAATCCGGCAAAGTTGCGACCAGTTCCGATTCTGGGGTCACGGACAGCGCCTGCGCCCGCCGGACGGAACGAGACCGCACTTCGTTCAACCAGATTGACCGGCAGATCGTCATCAGCCAACTGTCCAGACGATCATGCGACGTTACCTGATGATGCCGCTCGAGCGCACGGAGGCATGTGGCCTGCACCAGATCGTCCGCCACATCTGATGCCCCCGACAACGCCAGAGCAAACCGCCAGACGCGTCTTGAGTGCATCTGTACGGCGTCACGAACGGCCTGTTCGGAAGTCATCTCGGCACTCATCGAATAAAACGCGACCTGTGTGTGTTTGTCAGAAACGGACCCGGCCCGCAGGGCCAAAACTGACATAAACCGCGGAGGAAAGAAATGAAACTTCTGTTGAAGGTAGTCACGTTTGCGTCGGCAATTGTTGCAACACCCATTTGGGCAGCGGGTTGGACACTGGAGTCCGATCGCTCGCATCTGGCCTATGGAACGATCAAGAAAAACGCGGTGGGCGAGGTCAACAGCTTCATCAGCCTGAGCGGACACGTGACGCAGGAGGGCGCGGCCGAAATCGAAATCGACCTGTCCTCGGTCGAGACCAACATAGATATTCGCAACGAACGGATGATCGAATTTGTATTCCGCCAAGCACCCACTGCGCGCCTGACGGCCGAATTCGACATAGCGAAGGTTTCAGGGCTGGCCGTGGGTGAAACCACCACTCTGGATGCTGCTTCTGTGCTTTCGCTGGCCGGCACGGAAGTTGAATTTGACGCGGAAATGTTCGTCGCACGCTTGTCCGAGACGTCAGTGCTTGTTTCGACAAACGACATGGTGTTTCTCAGCACCGAAGACGCCGGTGTGAACGCCGGCGTGGACAAGCTTATGGAATTGGCAAGCCTGCCCGGCATCACCCGAACGGTACCGATTACCGCCCGGCTGATCTTTCACACGGATGAAGAACAGGCCGCGACGGCATCGGAAGCGACAGAGGTTGTTACTGCCGCAGCTGTTCAGGGTGACGTGACGGCCGGCAAAAAGGTGTTTCGCAAGTGCAGCGCTTGCCACAAATTGAAAGAAGGCCGCCATGGTGTTGGCCCGTCCCTGCACGGTATTCTCGGCACAAAGGCCGGTCAGGCAGAGGGATTCAAGTATTCGACAGCGCTGGAAAGTTCCGACATCGTCTGGACCCATGAAACCCTGAGCGCGTTCCTGTCGGATCCCAAAGGGTATCTTCAGGGCAATCGAATGCAGTTTCGCGGCCTGAAAAAGGACAAAGATATTGTTAACCTTCTTGCGTATTTGCAAGAAGAGGGGTGACGGCAACACCCGAGAGACCTGGCAACAGCGCTGAATTTCGATTTCACGCAACCGGCCCCGGGGATCGGAAAAGATGCTTGTACCCGTCCCCTGTCTGGTTTCGGATCAACACGTGTTCAAAGCCAGGAATTACAGCCTTCTGTCAGCGGCTCCATGCCGGACACACGACTCGTTTGTGGCGAAACAGGCCGCGTTTTAGGGCGTTTTTTGCGGATCCTGTCGCGCCACCAACCCTGTCTGCGCGCGTACAAAGGGGCAGATCGCGGTTGTCCTTGCGCTTTCCAACTCTTGTCCGATCGTCAACCAGCCATTATTTAGCGGGCGTACAGCTCAGATGGTCGGGATGGGCCGCTCTGCCGCAGCTTGGCATCTGTCCTTTAGGCCCGACAAAATATAGGTTAACTGAGCGTGCGCACAGTTTCACGATTTGGAGAACGCAATGATAAAGCGCGCCTGGAACAAGTGGCGATCAGGCTATATGGGCCGCCTTGTAGGTGAAAGCTTTTACGCGCAAGGCAAGCTGTATGGTATTGCGGTTCTGGCAATGATTGCCGTGGCGGTCACCACGGCCGGCTCCGCATATATGATGGAATACATTGTCGATGCCATGACCAGCCCCGACTTGCAGGGTTGGGCACATGTGATTGCGCTGGGGGTTGTCCTCCTGTTTCTGGTCAAGGCGGTCGCATCCTATATTCAGGCTATTTACCTTGCCCGCGCAGGCAATCGGATCGTGGCGGAACAACAGGACAAGGTTTACCGCAAACTGCTCAAACATGGGGTCGCGTTCTTTTCGACCAATGAATCGTCGGACCTTCTGATGCGCACCACCCATGGCGCGCAGGCAGCCAGAAACCTGATCGATGTGCTGGTCACCGGGTTTGTCCGAGACGCTCTGACTCTGGTCGGGCTGGTTGCTGTCATGGTGTATCAACAGCCCGTTCTGTCCGTCTTGTTCTTTGTGGTGGGTCCGATTGCCCTGTTGGGTGTTCGCTATCTGTTGAAGAGCGTACGCACGATCATGCAGGCCGAATTCAAGTCACTGGCGGAAATCATTCGGGTGCTGCAAGAGACCTCGGCAGGGATCAAGGTCATCAAGGTCTTTTCGCTCGAAGACCGGATGATCAACCGCATGGACACGGCCATCCGGAAAGTTGAACAGCGGTCGAACGACATCGCCAAGTTGCAGTCCATTGCCAGCCCTCTTATGGAGTTTCTGGCCGGCCTCGCCGTGGCGGGTGTACTAGTGGTCAGCACGATGGGAATCGCAGGTACGGAACAACCCAGCGCAGGCCAGTTGATGTCCTTTATCACGGCGTTGCTGATGGCCTATGAACCTGCCAAGCGGCTGTCGAAAATGCGCGTTCAGATCGAAACCTGCATGGTTGGTATCAGCATGTTGTTCGGCCTGCTGGATCAGGACGACACGATGGTGGAAAGCCCCGAGGCCCATGACCTGATCGAAGGCCCCGGCCAGGTCACGTTGCGCGATGTGACTTTCGGCTATCAAGGTGCCGTACCTGTGATCGAAAACATGAATGTCACGTTCGACGCCGGCAAGACCACCGCGCTCGTCGGTCAGTCCGGCGGTGGCAAGTCTACGATATTCGGGCTGATCATGCGGTTCTACGATCCCGATGAGGGCAGCGTCGAGATTGATGGCCAGGACCTGCGCGAGGTCAGCTTTGCGTCCCTGCGAAAAAAAATCTCTTATGTCGGTCAGGATACGTTCCTGTTTTCGACCTCGATCATGGACAACCTGCGCTGCTCGGCCCCTGACGCAACCGAGGAAGAGGTCATTGCCGCAGCCAAAGCCGCACATGCGCACGAGTTCATCATGGACCTGCCGGAAGGGTACGAAACGCAGGTCGGCGAAAACGGAACATTTCTGTCAGGTGGTCAGAAACAGCGAATTGCGATTGCACGCGCAATACTGAGAAATTCCGAGATCCTGCTTTTGGACGAGGCCACAAGCGCGCTGGACGCAGAATCGGAATCGCTTGTCAAAAAGGCTTTGGACACCCTGACAAAGGATGTGACCGTCGTCGTCATTGCGCACCGACTTTCGACTGTTCTGGAAGCGGATAAGATTATCGTGGTTCAGGATGGCTCGATCGTAGAACAGGGCAATCTGGACGAGTTGATGAAAAAGAACGGAGCCTTCCGCAACCTGTTCGATCAGCAATTCAAAAAACACGAACCCTCGGCGGAAGTGGCAGAGTAACCCCTGCATTCAGCCTGGCACATGGCTCCCTTCTCCGGGCAAGACCTGTCCGGAAGAAGGGCAGAGTATTCTCATCACGCGCGTCCGTGCATCGAAATCATCAGGCCCAAGCCGCCCAAGAGATGTGGGTAGCTCAGGCCCAATCCCGGGAAACGAACGGTTCTATCTCGCGCGCGGATTCGAATATGGCGATCTTGGTCGGTAGCGACACAAACATGTGGCTTGGTCGCCCACGCTGGCGCCTTGGCTGGGTGGTTCTGCCACAAGAAGTCAACGTCGCTTCTATCGAGACCGCCCTGTTTGCCACAGTCTCACACCACGCGAAAACCTGCTTGCATTACAGGGGGTACAGACACGCGACCTGATGCGTTTCTCCGGCCAGATCAGGCAATGTTGCCCTGCACTGATCGGTTGCCAGCCAACATCTTTGCGCAAAGGCGCAACCTTTTGGAATATTCATCGGCGACGGCAGTTCGCCCTCAAGCTTGATCCGTTCTTTTCGGGCCGTGGGGTCGGCCCGGGGCGTCGTGGACAGCAACGCCTTGGAATAGGGGTGGCGCGGCGCGGCGAACAGCTGTTCTTTGGGTGCCTTTTCAACAGCACGCCCCAGATACATCACGATCACGTCGTCGGCAAAATGCCGAACCACGGAAAGATCATGCGAAATGAACAGATAGGCGAGGTCAAGCCGTTCTTGCAAATCCACAAGCAGGTTCAGGATCTGTGACTGGATCGAGACGTCCAGTGCCGAAACCGGTTCATCCAGAACCAGGACCCTGGGATTCAACATAAGCGCGCGTGCAATGGCGATACGCTGACGCTGCCCGCCAGAGAACATATGTGGATAGCGATCATAATGCTCGGGCCGCAATCCCACCATCTCGATCATGTCGCGCGCTTGTGCCTCGCGGTCTGCGGCGGACATGTCCGGGCGATTGATGATCAGCGGTTCCTGCAAGATCTGGCCGATGCGTTGACGTGGATTCAGCGATCCATACGGATCCTGGAACACGATTTGCACCGTTTCCCGCATCTTGCTCCACCGCGACAGGGTAATGTCGACACCGTCAATCGTCAGCCTGCCCGACGTCGGCTCTTCAATCATCGTGACCAATCGCGCCAGTGTTGACTTGCCACAGCCGGACTCTCCGACGATGGCCAGAGTCTTTCCCGGTTTCAGTTCGAAATCCACCCCCGAAAGGGCCTTCACCGTCGCTGATTTGGACAGCAAGCCGCCCTTCACCGTGTAAAACCGGGTCAGATCTTTCGCCTGAACGATGGGGTCGGTCATGCCAATTCTCCGGCCGCAATTCTTTCAACGTGGTGACAACGTGCCTTGCCGAAGGCCTCGGCATGAGGGGTCGGTGGTATTTCAGCGCAAGTTGCATCAGCGAACCGGCATCGCGGGCTGAACAAGCACCCTGCGGGGCGATCGAACTGGCCCGGCACAACGCCGGGAATCGTCGGGAGAATCTTGGAGGTCGCGCGCTCGGGCAAGGCGCTCAGCAGGGCGGATGTGTAGGGATGACGCGGCATGCGGAACAAATCACACACGGGCTGCTCTTCGACTTTTTGTCCGGCATATTGCACCTGAACCCGTTCGGCGGTTTCGGCCACCACCCCCATGTCATGAGTGATCAGCACAAGGCCCATATCGTGTTCGTCCCGCAACCGAACCAGCAGGTCGAGTATCTGCGCCTGAATGGTGACATCCAGCGCGGTGGTCGGTTCGTCCGCAATCAGCAGCTTGGGCTTGCAGGCGATGGCCATCGCGATCATGACGCGCTGGTTCATGCCCCCTGACATCTGGTGTGGAAAGGTGTTCAGGCGGCTTTCCGGAGCCGGGATGCCGACCTGGTCGAACAGCTCAATCGCGCGCTGGTGGCGGTCCTTACGGTTCAAGCCAAGATGGATGCGCAGGGCCTCTTTGATCTGGAACCCCACCGTGAAACAGGGGTTCAGCGACGACATCGGCTCCTGAAAGATCATTGCCATGTCCTTGCCGATGATCTTGCGGCGCTCACGGGCCGAAAGACCGGCCAGATCCACCCCCTCAAAGCGCATCTCGTCAGCGGTGATCGTCGCGGTCCAGGGCAACAACCCCATCAGCGCCAACATCGACACCGACTTGCCCGAGCCGCTTTCGCCGACGATGGCCAGCAGCTCGCCCCTGTCGACCGACAGATCGACACCGTCCACCGCGCGAAACTTGCCCGAGGCCGTGGCGAATTCAACAGTCAGGTTGCGGATCTGCAAAAGGCTCATGCGATCAGCTCCGTTTCAGTTTCGGGTCAAGCGCATCACGCAAGCCATCACCCATCAGGTTGATGGCAAGAACGGTGACAAGAATCGCCAGACCGGGGAAGGTGACCACCCACCAGGCGCGCAGTATGAATTCACGCGCTTCGGCCAGCATGGTGCCCCATTCCGGAGTGGGCGGCTGCGCGCCCATGCCCAGAAAGCCCAAGGCAGCTGCATCCAGGATCGCCGTCGAAAAGGACAGCGCCGCCTGTACGATGATGGGTGCCAGACAATTGGGCAGCACGGTGATGAACATCAGCCGTGACCTGCCAGCACCGGCCACACGCGCCGACGTGACATAATCCTTCTGACGTTCCGCCAGAACCGACGCGCGGGTCAGGCGCACGTAGTGGGGTTGGAAAACGATGGCGATGGCAATCATCGCGTTGGTCAGCGACGGGCCAAGGATGGCCACCAGCACCAGCGCCAACAGCAACGACGGGAAGGCCAGAACGATATCCATCACCCGCATGATCAGCGTATCGACCCATTTGGGGGCAAAGCCCGACAGCAGGCCAATCATCACGCCACCCGATACGGCCACACAGACGACGACGATTCCGACAAAGAAGGAATAGCGCGAGCCCATGATCAGGCGCGACAGCATGTCCCGACCCAGCGGATCGGTACCCAACGGGAAAGCCCAGCTTCCGCCCTCCTGCCATGCGGGCGGTTGCAGGATATGATCGCGGAACTGTTCGGTTGGGTCATAGGGGGCCAGAAGGGGCGCAAAGGCTGCACAAAACACAAAGGCTGCAAAAACCCAAAGCCCGATGACAGCGCCGCGGTTTTCGCTGAAGTAGTACCAGAACTCGCGCAGGGCGCTGGGGCGGTCTTCCGTTCTGGGCGGGGTTGAGGATAGTTCGGCCATCACCGCCTCCGAATTTTGGGGTTGATGATGCCATAAAGGACATCGACCAGCAGGTTCACCAGCATCACGATCACCGCGATCATCAGCAATCCGCCCTGAACAACTGGGTAGTCACGGCGAAAGATGCTGTCGACCATCCACTTTCCTATGCCCGGCCAACTGAAGATGGTTTCGGTCAGAATGGCCCCCGCCAGCAAAGTGCCCACCGATAGGCCGATCACCGTAACAACCGGAATCAAAGCGTTTCGCAGCGCGTGCAATCCATTGATCCGCGTTGGTGACAAACCCTTGGCGCGCGCGGTGCGGATGTAATCTTCGCCCAGAACTTCCAGCATCGCCGACCGGGTCTGGCGTGCGATGACCGCCAGCGGAATCGTACCCAGCACAATCGTCGGCAGGATCAGATGGCGCACGGCTGATCCGAATGCCCCGTCCTGACCCGACAACAGGCTGTCGATCAGCATGAAGCCCGTGACGCTGGGAAAGTAATACAACAGGTCGATCCGGCCCGAGACCGGCGTCCAGCCCAGATTGCCCGAGAATATGATGATCAACAGCAGCGCCCACCAGAAGATGGGCATCGAGTACCCGACCAGCGCCGAGGACATCAGCGCCCGGTCAAAGAACTTCCCTCGGTTCACCGCCGCGATCACACCCGCGGGCAGACCCAGCGCAACGGCAAAGATCATGGCGCACAAGGACAACTCCAGCGTTGCGGGGAACAGCGAAAAGAACTCATCCCATACGGGCTTCCTTGTGACAAAGCTTTCGCCCAGATCACCCTGAAGCACTCCGGTGAGGTAATCCCAATACTGCTGCAACACCGGCTTGTCGAAACCCAGCTTTTCGACCATTTCCTGATAACGTTCTTCCGTCATGCCGCGTTCACCGGCCATCACGATGATCGGATCGCCGGGCAGCACCCGGATGAACATGAACGAAATCAGCGTGACGCCCAGAAATGTCGGAATAAACAGGCCAAGACGGGTGAGGAAATAACCAAGCATCAGCGACCTATGATTGTAAGTTCTTTGGGAAAGCGGGTCAGTGACCGACAGCCATCCCCGGTGACAAGAACGTCATCTTCTATGCGAACGCCGAACTTGTCCAATGCATACAGACCGGGTTCGTTGGTCCAGACCATGCCCGGCAGGATTTTCTGGCTGTTGCCGCGCATGATATACGGCGCCTCATGCACATCCCGGCCCAGACCGTGACCTGTCTTGGTCCGGATACGATCGGCAAAGGGCGAGGCCTCAAGCACGCCTGTGACGGCGTCGTCGATGTCATGCGCTGTCATGCCGGGGCGGCAGGCTTCGAACCCGGCTTTGTTGGCGCGCAAAACCGTGTCGTAGACATCCCGGCCTTCGTCCGGGACGTCCTGAACGAAAAAAGTTCGCGTGATGTCGGCCGCAAAACCATGTTTTCGAGCGCCAAAGTCGAACAGCAAGGCATCGCCTGCTTTGATCCGGTAGTCGGCGCGCGCCTTGCCGTGCGGTCGTGCCGAGTTGTCCCCCGCAGCCACGATGGGGGAAAAGGCCAGCGACTCGGCGCCTTCCGCAAAAAGCGACTGTATCAGCGCCTGCTCGATCTGTTTTTCGGTCTGACCTGTGCGAACACCCGCAATCACACGCTCCAACGCGCGTTCCGAAATATCGATGGCCGCTTGCAGCGCGGCGATGTCTTCTTCGGTTTTGATGATGCGAAGGCCTGAGATTTCGCGTTCGCCGTCCACAATCCGCAGATCCGGAAACGCGCGGGTAAACGCGTCTGACACGAAAAACCGCATCACCTGACCTTCGACGGCCAACGATCTGATCGGACTATGCGCTGCCAGCGCGGAAAAGGCGCCGTCATAGCCGGTCTGATCGCGCCAGTCGAACACGGCACCCTCAAATCCGACCAGATCCCATGAAGCGAGTTCCAGATTGGGCACGATCGCCGCCGGATCACCCTGGGCCGGAATCACCACGACAAAAGGGCGCTCGTGGCTCATGAAGGATTTGCCCAATGCGCGGGTGAAATTCGGACCCGGCACCAGGGCCACTGCGTCCACTGACATATCCATTGCCAATTGGCGGTATTCGGACAAATCCGGCATTCTGCCCGACCTCCTCAAAAAGAAAGCCGGAGCCACCACTCTGGTGGCTCCGGTTTGTGAGTGGTGGTTTATTCGACGCTCACACCATAGAAGATGTGACCGCCCAGAGGGTGCACCTTATAGCCTTGCACCTTGTTGCTCATGGGCATGTAAACGACCGAATGCGCGATGGTTGCCCACGGAGCCTGCTCTTTGAACACAACCTGCGCTTCTTCATACAGTTTGGTCCGCTCGGCCTGATCCGTGCTTTGCTTGGCCTTCAGGATCAGGTCTTCGAAGGGCTGATGGCACCATTGCGCCCGGTTGGATGCTTCGACACCGTCACAGCCCAGCAAAACCGCCAGGAAGTTGTCCGGGTCGCCATTGTCCCCGGTCCAGCCCAGCAGAACGGCACCGTCCCGGTTCAGTTCTTTCGACCGAGACAGGTATTCACCCCATTCGTACGAGACGATTTCGACGCCCACACCGATCTTGGCGAAATCCGCCTGGATCAACTCGGCCATGCGACGGGCATTGGGGTTGTAGGGGCGCTGGACGGGCATGGCCCAGATTTTCATCGACAGGTCCGAAACACCTTCGGCCTCAAGCATCGCCTTGGCCGCTTCGGGATCATAGGGATCGTCCACGATGGCGTCGTTGTAGCCCCACATGGTAGGCGGGATCGGGTTCTTGGCCACCTGGCCCGAGCCCTGGAAGACCACGTCGATGATCGCCTGCTTGTCGATCGCCATGTTCAGCGCTTTGCGCACCTTCGGATTGTCGAATGGCGCCATGGTGGTGTTGTAGGCCAGATAACCAACGTTCAGGCCCTCTTGTTCCAGCATGTTGATGTCCGGATCATCCTTCATTGCCTGAATGTCGGCAGGGTTCGGATAGGGCATCACATGACATTCGCCTGCCTTCAGCTTTTGATAGCGTACAGACGCATCCGGTGTGATGGCAAAGATCAGGTTTTCGATCTGCGCCGGGTCTTTCCAATACGCATCATTGGCCGCGTAACGGATCACGGCGTCTTTTTGATATGCCACGAACGAGAAAGGTCCGGTGCCGATGGGTGCCGTATTCAGTTTTTCCGGCGTACCGGCTTCCATCATTGCCGCAGCGTATTCCGCCGACACGATCGAGGCAAAGTCCATCGCCATATTGGCGACAAATGGCGCTTCGGGCTTGGACAGAGTAAATTTCACTGTGTAGTCGTCGATCTTTTCGATGGAATCGACCAGATCAGGCATCCCCATACCCTGAAAATATTCCCAGGTTCCGCCTGACACTTGATGATAAGGGTGGTTTTCGTCTTTCTGACGCATGAAGGTAAAAATCACGTCATCCGCGTTGAAGTCGCGGGTCGGAGTGAACGCGTCGTTCGAGTGGAACTTGACGCCCTGGCGCAGCTTGAAAGTGTATTCCAGACCATCATCGCTGGCCTCGACACTTTCGGCCAGGCCGGGGACCACATTGGTCGTGCCCGTTTCAAATTCAAGCAACCGATTGTAGATCGGATGAGAAGACGCATCAAAGGTCGTCCCTGCGGTGTACAGCGCAGGATCGAACCCTTCAGGCGATCCTTCGGAACAATATACAAGTGTATTTGCCTGCGCCACGGCACCCGTCAGGGCGATCGCAGTGGTTGCGGCCAGAAGTTTGAGGTTCATGATTTTCTCCCAGAAAAGGACTTATAAAGACAATCGCATGGCTCTTTGTCGCCAGAGCATTCAGTGACAGCACAGGTCGTCGCGATCTCTATGTCTAATGTATCCAAAATACAAAATCTAATGTCAACAGTGTCTTTCTGCGGATATCTTTGAAGACTCTTTCTGTCATTGCACCCTGATTTCCGGAATTCATTCTCATCTTCGCTGCGAAAACGATACGACGGCCAGAATCCCCCTTCCGCGCACTCAGACCTTGCTGTTCACGGGTGCGGATTGCATGCTCTCATGACCTGCACGCTCACGTCTTGTCCGTATGCGTAACCGCACGCCAATCCCCCGAGGGAGGGTTGGTCAAAAGTTTCGTTGCGCGCAACTTCATGGCGACGGACACAGGGTCCCCGCCCCGTATTTTGTCCGCGACCTCAAACGCAGCTATCGCCTGCTCGAACCGGCCGGAACGGTAATGCGCAAGGCCTTGTTCGTAGGTCTCGATCCAATCAAGGGACCCTTCGAAACCGTCGGCCATCGCAATCAGCTCATAGACCACCAGTTCCTCGGTCCGGCCAAAGACCGCGAGCGTGTCAAGCTCTCGGACGACAATTGCGTCGCCTGCTTCGCGCCGGGTCTCGGGGCCGATCAGAATACGCGTGCCATACTCCTTGTTGGCCCCTTCCAATCGGCTGGCCACATTCACGACGTCACCGATCGCCGTGTAGTTCAACCGCTGCTCTGACCCAATGTTGCCAACCAGAGCTTCACCGCTGTTCAACCCGATCCTGACACGCAGGGAATTTCCGGCCTCGTCTTTGATGCCCGCATCTTCCACGGTCACGACAAGATCCAGTGCCGCGCGGCAGGCATTTTCGGCATGGAGCGCATCCTTGCGCGGTGCCCCCCAGATCGCCATGACCGCGTCACCCATGAATTTGTCGATCGTCCCGTCATGACGCGCGACGGCTGCTGCGGCCGCAGAGAAAAAAGGCTCCATCAACTGGATGATTTTGGGGCCGAGTTTTTCCGACAACCCGGTGAATCCGGTCACATCGCAAAACAATACGGATATCTGCTTCATGTCGCCACCGGGCTGCGTTTTGATGCCCTCGGCGACCAGCATCTTCACAAGATCGGTCGGCACGTACTTTCGGAACGCGGACAACCCTGCTGCCATGCTGGCCGTTGCCGCAGACAGATTGGCAAGCTCGGACAGCTTTGAAGGCCGGCGTGGAATGCGTTCGACGTCAAAGCGTTCGATCTTGCTCAGATCCTCGGCAATGCGCGCCAAAGGATTGGCCACAATTCGACGGATCAACCAGATCGCCAGAGCGGTTGAGACGATCACGACCCCGATCAGGATATAGATCAGGTCTATCAAGGTTGCATCGATGCCAGACAAAAAGGCCGCCTCAGGAATGACCGTAGCGACGCGCCACCCGTAAAAACCCAAAGGTGTCAGGGCCACCGCATAAGGGACGCCATCGATCACCACGCGCTTCGTCGAACTGCCCGCAGTATTGCCATCCGGGTCGCCCAACAGTTTTTCCCCCGAGATCTTGGCAACCTCGTACAGCTCACCCTCGCCCATGCGCGCCGGTGTAACTTCGTCCGCCTTTGCGTCGGGAACAGCAATTACTTTGCCATCGGCATCCAGAATAAAGGCGGCTCCGAATTCGCCGGGCTCGAGCGTCGCCAGAAAGCGTGACAAACGGTCGGTTTCGATTGCGACCGCAAGAACACCCTGCCGTGCCCGGTTGACATCGATCGGCCCCGCAAATGCGTATACGGTTTTATCACTGCCCGGAAGATCGCGTGCTTCGATCCATCCCATCGTGCTCAGAGACATAAAATTGTTGAACCAGGCATGATCACGAGGATCATAGGAGGTCGGAACAAAGGTCCTTTCTTCGAACTGAATATCCCCGGGAATAAAAATGTATCGATCGGTCCGCAAGTTCCGGTCGCGGATGTCCTTGTCGATCTCTATCATCTCAAGCCCGCTGTCGCCCAACCGATGCGACGCGAAAAAGTTGCCATCCGGCCAGCCGAAGAAAATCCAGGAAATATTCGGCTGCGCCTGCAACTGAGACAGAAAGACGAACTCTCGTTTATCGGCCTGCCGCGTTGCGATGACATTCTGTACAAAGATCGTGCGCACCGCCGACCATGCGGCTTCGGCGGATCTGAGGGTTGCCCCGACTTCGATACGGACCGCGTTTGCAATCTGGCTGTTGATCTCAGCGGCAAGCATGCGGCTGTTGTCACGCGCGGTCGTCCACCACAGCGAATGAACAACGAAGGTCGACATGCCGATGGATACGGCGACCAGCATAGATACAGCAATGCCGACACTGAACCGCATGAAAACCCCGAAAAGAATGTCCTGTACCACAGTATTCGGTTGAGATCGCAGGAAGAGCAAAGCTTAGTTTGCTCCTACCCCGAAAAATCACGCAACTGTTAAGCACATGTGTATGCCGCGACCGAAATCCACGGCACCTGGTCACTTGCCGATGCCCAGAGGACAGACCTTGCGCGTGGCGGAAATCAACTGCCCTTGGGTCCGGATTTGCGACGTTTTGGAACTGCGTTGCCACCCTTGGCGGATTTGACGGCCGCCGCGCGTGCACGATTCTTCTTGCTGTTTGGCTTGCCCTTCGGCGGCGGCGGACCTTTCGGCGCGTCTCCGGCTGGTTTAGAGCGACCTCTCCTTTGCTCGACACTGCCGGGCTTGCGCTTTTTCGGTTTTGCACCCGAAGCGCTGAACTGGCTTTTTGCGTCGTCATCCGACGCTCGACGGGTTTCGGTCGCGGGCACGGTCTGGGCAGGCTGAACCTCGGGCTTGGATTGGCGGCGGTGGGCTTTCCGCTCAGCCGGAGAGTTTTCCTTTTTGTGTCCCGTAGGTCTGCCTTTGAACTTTCTTTTGAGACCGGACCGACCGGTTGACGACAGGTCCGGTGCTTTGTCCAACCGCACAAGGTCTTTGGTTTCTTCGATTTTCATCTCTGGACCAATGGCGGTCAGAAAGCGGTCGACACTGGCTTCACTGATTTCGAAATAAGTTACGTCCTCGGCAATCCGGATGGCACCGATATCGTCTTTTGTCAGATCGCCCGCCTTGCAGATCATCGGCAGCATATGACGGGGAGACGCATTCTGATTGTGCCCTTCGGACAATGAAAACCAGACGCCTGGCTCAAAAGATGCGCGTGGTTTTGGGGCGGCCTGGTCGACCGCCGACAGCTCTTCCGGGGCGGAATGGCGCAGTTTGTATTGCCTCAGGTAAGCGGCTGCGATTTGTTCGGGCGTGAAGCGAGCAATCAGTTTTTCAACAGACGGGCGTTCGCTTTCCGTGACCTCGACCTGCCAGTCCTCTGATGCCAGCATCCGAGCCTGATCACGCTCGTTCACCTCGTCGGCAGACGGGGCCGATCTCCATTCTGCTGTCAGCTTGGCAAATTTCAGAATGCGCTCTGCCTTTTTGCGCGATGATGGCGCGACGATCAGGGCACTGACGCCCTTGCGCCCAGCGCGACCCGTGCGGCCAGACCGGTGCAACAGTGTTTCATGGCTGTTGGGCAGTTCGGCATGGACAACCAGATCAAGGTTGGGCAGATCGATGCCGCGGGCCGCAACATCGGTTGCGACACAGACCCGGGCCCGTCCATCGCGCATGGCCTGCAACGCGTTGGATCGTTCGCTCTGGGTCAGCTCACCTGACAGGGCCACGACAGAAAACCCCCGGTTCGACAGGCGCGCGGTCAGGCGCGAAACCATCGCTCGGGTGTTGCAGAAAACGATGGCATTGGGGGCCTCGTAATATCGCAGCACATTGATTATTGCGTTTTCACCATCACGCGGCGCCACCGTCATGGCCCGATACTCGATATCCGCATGCTGGGTCTGTTCGCCGACCGTGCTCACACGTTCCGCGTCGCGCTGATACCGCTTGGCCAGATTGGCAATTGCGCGTGGCACAGTGGCAGAAAACAACAAGGTCTGACGATCCGCGGGTGTTTCATCAAGGATGAACTCAAGATCCTCGCGGAACCCCAGATCCAGCATTTCATCCGCTTCGTCCAGGACAACCGCTCGGATAGCTGTCAGATCGATTGAACCTCGATTGATATGGTCGCGAAGTCGTCCCGGAGTGGCCACAACGATATGTGCGCCTCGGGCCAACGCGCGACGTTCATCCCGAATGTCCATGCCCCCGACGCACGAGGCCAGAAACGCTCCCGCTCCGGAATACAACCAGCCAAGTTCCCGTTTTACCTGAAGTGCCAGCTCGCGGGTCGGTGCGACAACCAGCGCCAACGGCGCTTCGGGTTTGCCGAGCGTTTCTTCATCGCCCAGCACCCTGTGCGCTATCGCCAGACCAAACCCAATGGTCTTCCCTGATCCGGTCTGGGCCGAAACCAGCATGTCGCGCCCTTCCAGCTCGGGCTGGGTGACGGCTCGCTGAACTTGGGTCAATGTATCATAGCCCTTGCGCGCTAGCGCATCTGCAATGGTTTGTTTCACGGTGGTGGTTCTTTGTATCGGCCAGGTGATAGGCGCTGTGCGGAATTGCGATCAGCGGATCATCCAAGGGTAAAGACAGCCCCTTATCGGCTGCCATCCCGGTTGTATAGACGGGAAAACGGGCATTTTCGCCGAAAAGCTCCTCATAAGGGAACACCCTGACAGATCAGACCCTGACGCAACCGCCAGGGCCGGGCCGCGTCAAGCCTAGGTCAACGCGGGAACATAATTCAACATCTTGCCGGCAGCTGCCTGCTGTTGGGCGTCGGAAACATGCACCGGGCACGCATAACCGTGCCGATCATTTCGATGACATGACCGTCGTCGATGCGACATGGGTCAAACAAGAGCCCGAGCGGGATCGTTCCTGATCTTGTTGGCCCAATCTCAAGCCCCTGTTGCCCGATGAAGTACTCTGCCACGGGTCAAGCCATTCACTTTTTCGATGATGGCATCGGCATCAATACAGTGGTGGCGATAGAGATCACCGATCGTTCCTGTCTGGCCAAAATGTTCGACCCCCATCGGAATGGTCTGATGACCGCGCACAGCGCCCAGCCACGACAATGTTGCAGGATGCCCGTCAATCACGGTGACCAGATTGCAGTGCGCTGGCAGACCAGACATCAGGGTTTCGATGTGGGATAGTGCGGCGGGGTTGCCGCGCGACCGCGCGCGTTGTGCAGCCGTCCAACCGGCATTCAGCCGATCCGCGGACGTCACGGCCAGAACGCCGACATCGCGCCGGCCCTCGCCGATGATACCGGCGGCCTTGATTGCCTCAGGCGCGACAGCACCTTGATAGGCGATTACAACTTCGCAATTGGGCCCCGGTTTTCGCAACCAATAGGCCCCGTCAATGGCACCCTGCCGAAACTCGTCATCCACGCGTTTGCCGGGCTGCTCAATCGGGTTGGTCGTCAGACGCAAATAGACGGAACCGCCGGTTTCATCGCGCAGCCATGTGCGCTCGTCCGGTTGTCCTTCACCGTCGCGTTGCAGATAGTCGAAGGCCCATTCCATGATCACCGCCAGTTCATCAGCAAAGGCGGGTTCAAATGCAGCCAGCCCGTCCTGGCTCATCCCGATCAGCGGTGTGCCGACGGATTGATGCGCTCCGCCTTCAGGTGCCAGTGTCACGCCCGACGGCGTACCAACGAGAATAAAGCGTGCATCCTGATAGCAGGCATAGTTCAGCGCATCGAGGCCGCGACTGACAAAGGGGTCATAGACGGTGCCGATCGGGATCAAACGTTTGCCAAACAGGGAATGCGACAGACCCGCCGCTCCCAGAAGCAGCATCAGGTTCATTTCGGCGATCCCAAGCTCGATATGCTGCCCTTCCGGCGTGAATTCCCATTTCGCCGTCGAAGGGATCCGATGTTCTATGAAGGCATCGGCTTGCGTGGATCGGGCAAACAGCTTGCGCCGGTTCACCCAAGGCCCCAGGTTAGTCGTGCCGGTGACATCCGGAGAGGTTGTCACGATGCGTTCGGTCAACGGGCCATCACCTTTTGACAGATCGTCAAGGATCTTGCCAAACGCCATCTGGGTCGAGATTTCACGGCTGGTGTCGACCTCGATCCTTGGCATGTCCAGCTTGTCATCGAAATAGCGGCGCGGACCCTTGGCAAAGAACGGTGCCCTGGCCAGAAAATCCTTGAATGCGGCGGGGTCCTGTACTGTCGCAAGCGGCTCCCATTCCTCGCCGTCTGGCACGCCCATATGCGACTGCCACGCGGCGAACTGGCTGTTGTTCATCAGCCCGCCGTGATTGTCCTTGTGACCTGCGATGGGGGTGCCCCACCCTTTGACGGTGTAGGCCAGGAAACAGGTCGGGCGATCATGATCAATGGCGGCAAATGTCCGGGCCATGGTCTCGACGCAATTGCCGCCAAGGTTTTCCATCAGCGCCGCCAGCTCTGCATCCGTCCGCCGTTCAATCAGAGCGGTCACATCCCCCTGATCCCCCAGATCGTCCATCAGGCGCTGCCGCCAGACTGCGCCCCCCATGAAGGTCAAAGCCGAATAATCCTGATTGGGGCACGCATCGATCCAGTCGCGCAGGCGATCGCCACCCGGTTCTTCAAAGGCCGCGCGTTGCAGAACCCCATATTTCACGCGCACGACATCCCAACCGAACGCATCGAAGATCTTTTCAATCCGTTCGAATAGCCCTTCGCGGACGATGCCATCCAGGGATTGCCGGTTGTAGTCAATGATCCACCACGTATTGCGCAGGTCGTTCTTCCAGCCTTCCTGCAATGCCTCGTACACATTGCCTTCGTCCAGTTCGGCGTCGCCTACAAGGGCCACCATCCGCCCCATCGGAGCATCCGAGCCCCAGCTTTTGGCCTTGATGTAATCCTGAATGATCGAAGCAAACGAGGTGATCGCGACACCCAGCCCCACAGACCCGGTGGAAAAATCAACGTCGTCGATATCCTTGGTCCGGCTGGGATAGCTTTGCACACCGCCAAAACCACGGAAATTTTCCATCTTCTCGCGCGTTTGATTGCCCATGAGATACTGCATCGCATGGAAAACCGGCGAGGCATGGGGTTTGACAGCCACCCGGTCTTCAGGGCGCAGGGCCGAAAAATAGAGCGCGGTCATGATCGACACCATCGAAGCAGACGACGCCTGATGGCCACCAACCTTGATCCCATCCACCTTTGGCCGGATTTGGTTGGCATGGTGGATCATCCAATGCGACAACCATAACAGACGTTGTTCAACGATCTTCAACTGGGTGGGATCTATGTGCATGGCGGTCTCCGGGTTCAGGCGGCGCTGCGGGCAGGATACGGCAAAGCTTGCTCCAGGTCTGCGAGGATATCTTCGACATCCTCAAGCCCGACGGACAAACGGATCAAACCATCGCTGATCCCATGCTCGGCCCGTTCTTCCGGGGTATAGGTCGAATGAGTCATGGATGCAGGGTGCTGGATCAGCGTTTCGGCATCGCCCAAAGACACCGCGCGCTGGATCATGTTCAGACGATTCATGAATTCGATCCCACCGGACAGGCCGGACTTGATCTCGAACGCGATCATGGCGCCGGGTTGGGACATTTGCCGCTGCGCGACATCATGCTGGGCAAAGCTTCTCAGCCCGGGAAAGTAAACCTCGCCGACGGCGGGATGGGCCTCGAGGAAATCAGCGACGACCCTGGCTGACGCGCAATGACGATCCAGACGCAGGTTCAGTGTTTTCAGGCCACGCAGGATCAGCATCGCGTTGAAAGGGGCCATGACCGCACCGGTCATATCCTTCATTCCGACCAGGCGGATTTCGGCGATCTGTTCGGCGGTGCCGACAACCAGACCAGCGACCACGTCGCCATGCCCGCCGAGATATTTGGTGGCAGAATGCAGAACGATATCCGCCCCGTGCTCGATCGGGCGGGTCAGATAGGGGCTGGCATAGGTGTTGTCGACGACAACCGTTGCTCCGACCGAATGCGCGATCTCGGCGCTGGCGGCAATATCCACCAAGCGCATGTTCGGATTGGCCGGAGTTTCGAAATAGACAACGCGGGTTTTGTCAGAAACGGCAGCTTTCAGGTTCTCTGGGTCTGTCATGTCGACATGGGTGATCGTGACCCCCCATTTTGACAGTCCGTGGCGCATGAAGGCGAAGGTGCAGCCATAGAGTGTTTTGTCCACGATGACTTCGTCCCCCGGTGACAGCAGGGTCCAAAGCACTGCCGTGATCGCCCCCATGCCGCTGGAAAGGGCCAGTCCAGCCTCGGCCCCTTCAAGCACCGCAATGCGTTGTTCCAGAAGGTCACATGTGGGGTTCGAAATACGGCTGTAGATATGACCTGCGCGTTCACCGGCAAACATCTCTCCACCAGCCTCTGCGGTTTCAAAGGTAAACGTGGACGTCAAATGCAGCGGTGGGGTAAGGGCGCCGTCATTTTCCAAAGGGTTGTAAGCGTGGTGAATGGCGCGGGTGGCAAATCCGGTTGAACGAGTCATTGCAAGCTCCTGTTTCAAGCTGGCGCCAGTTTGCACCTTTACTTTGGGCTTTTACTTGCAAATAGTACCAAAAACACGATAGAAATTGGCAGATTCTGCCAAGTTTAAGGTTGAAATGGACGATAAAGACAGACAGATCATTCGGGCGCTGCAAAAGGACGGGCGCATGACGAACCAAGACCTTGCCGACGAGGTGAACCTATCTCCGTCGCCCTGTCTGCGCCGGGTCAAGAACCTCGAAGCGCGCGGGATCATAAAGGGTTACAGCGCAGATGTGGACGCCGCCGCATACGGCATAGGCATTACCGTTTTTGTGCGGATCCGGTTGGAGCGGCACAATGAAATGGACGTTCAGAATTTCGAAAAACGCGTTCGGATGATCGACGAAGTTCTTGAATGCCACGTGCTGACCGGGGCGATGGACTATCAGTTGCGGGTGTTGGTATCGGATCTCGAGGCATATGAAGAATTCATTCGAAACAGAATTCACCCGATCGGTGGGATTGCTTCGATCGACACCAGCTTTGTTTATGGAACGGTAAAGAAGACCGCCGTTTTTCCACCCTGATGGAACGCCCGGCCAATCTGCAAACTCAGGTTGAGGTGCATGTTCAACGGGCGCGGGGATCAGGAGTCACAGCCGACAAATGACGATGGCAACGCGGGCGAGAGGACCTTTGAGCCTCGCTCGCACAGGGTTGCGACGCGCCACCAGCCGTTGATCCTGTCGAACATGATCCAGGCGCGATTGCGCCGCTTGGCGTGCCTTGCAGGCAACCCGCACTGTTTGCACCCCCGGATTCTGGCACGCATCCCGAAGATCAGACATGTTCACCGCTCGTTTTTCGAACCGTGAACACGCTGACCTGCCGAATTCAACGGGTTCCGGGCCTAGTAGGCGACCATCGTCAAAAGCTCATATTCCGCAACCATTTCATCATCCTGCTGGGTCAGGGTGACATGCCAACGGACTTCGCCGTATTCTTCGTTCCGTTTGGTCTTGGCCTTGACCGTCAACCGCACTTTGATGGTATCACCCGCCTCGACGGGCTTCATGAATCGCAACCCGTCAAGACCCGTGTTTGCCAGAACCGGGCCTTCGTTCGGTTCAACAAACAATCCGGCTGCAAATGACAAAAGCAGATACCCATGGGCCACTCGGCCCGGGAAGAACGGGTTCCGTTCCGCCGCTGCCTGATCCATATGCGCATAGAACGTATCGCCGGTGAAATTGGCAAAGTGTTCGATGTCTTCCATCGTGATTGTACGGGGCGCCGTGTGGAGGGTCTCGCCAATCGCCAGCTCGTGGAACCGGCGCGTGAACGGATGGGCTGGCCCTTCGACCTCGTTCGCGCCGGGAACCCATTTGTTCCCGATCGCGGTCAGCAGATCGGGCGATCCCTGAATGGCTGTCCTCTGCATGTAATGCTTCACGCCACGCACACCGCCCATCTCCTCGCCGCCACCAGCGCGTCCGGGGCCGCCGTGAACCATATGCGGCAGAGGAGAGCCGTGGCCGGTGGATTCCTTCATCGAGTCGCGATTGTTGAAATACAGCCGCCCGTGATAGGCCCCGGCCCCCAGGGCAACGTGCCGCGCCACATCCGCGTCACGGGTTATGACCGACGCCACCAGCGACCCCTGCCCGCGATTTGCCAGTTCGATCGCATGGTCAAGATCGCGATACCCCATCACCGTGCTGACCGGGCCAAAAGCCTCGGTGTCATGGACGCGTCGGGCCGCATCCGGATTGGCACAGTGGTACAACATCGGCGGCAGGAACGCGCCTTTCTCGGCATCCGCCCCATCAACCTCAAAATCGTCAGGGTTGCCGAAAACGCGCTCGGCTTCCTGCCCGATGATTGCCGCCTTTTCCAGAACATCGCGTTTCTGACCGTTCGAGACCAGCGCGCCCATGCGTGTGGTTTCCAGCCTTGGGTCGCCGATGACCGTTTTCGCCAACCGCGCGGACAGGGCTTCGATCACCGCCTGCACCTGAGGCTCTGGGGCAATGATCCGGCGGATCGCCGTACATTTCTGCCCGGCCTTCGTGGTCATCTCGCGCTGGACTTCTTTGACGAAAAGGTCGAATTCCGGCGTTCCGGGCTCGGCATCAGGGCCCAGGATCGAGCAGTTCAGACTGTCCTGCTCGGCCACGAAACGAACTGAATTCTCCAGAATCACCGGGTTGGAACGCAGTTTCGACGCCGTTTCCGCAGATCCGGTGAAACTGACCACGTCCTGCATGGTCAGACGGTCCAGCATATCGCCCAGACCACCCGAAACCAGCTGCAACGCGCCCGCAGGCAAAATGCCGGAATCCAGCATCAGCCGGACGCATAGTTCGGTGACGTAGCACGAGTTCGTCGCCGGCTTTACGATGGCCGGAACGCCTGCCAGAAGGGTTGGAGCCAGCTTTTCCAGCATCCCCCAGACAGGAAAGTTGAACGCGTTGATGTGAACCGCCACCCCATGCAACGGGGTACAGATATGCTGCCCCAGAAAGGTGCCGTTTCGCGACAGCTGCTCGACCTCACCGTCCAGATAGACATGTCCATCCGGCATCTCGCGGCGACCTTTCGAAGCGAAGACGAACATCGTGCCGATACCACCGTCTATGTCGATCAAGTGGTCGGACTGGGTGGCACCTGTGCTGAAAGACAGGTCATACAATGCCTGTTTGTGCTGACCCAAATGAATGGACAACGCCTTGAGCATCTTGGCCCGCTGGTGGAACGTCATCTGCCGCAGCGCCGGCCCGCCGACATTGCGCGCATAGTCCAGCATCCCCTGCACATCCAACGCACTATTGCCGGCCGTGGCGATCACCTCGCCGGTGACTGCGCTTGTAATATTGCGGGCACCCGCACCGGGCGAAACCCATTCACCGGCCGCGAAGCTGGAAATCTGTTGGATTGTCATGAGCGTCTCCTCATTTGTTGTGTGAACTTCGCGCGGCCATATGCCCGTCTCACGAAATCATAATATAAACCGATCGGTCGGTCAATAAATTGGCGAATTGGCACCCCCAACCGAGCATCTCAGACTTGTGCTGGCAGTCGCGCGAAACCCCGAAACCGGATGCGGCCGCCCCGTTCGGCGCCGTCAGTGATGCGATAGGTCGGGAATCGCGCAAGAAACCGTCCGACGGCCACGCGACCCTCCATACGCGCCAGGGTCAGGCCGACGCATGTGTGGGGGCCTCCGGCAAATGCGTGATGCTTGTTGGGACGTCGATCCAATACAACCTCATCAGGTTGTTCAAACTGCCGCGGATCGCGATTGGCCGCGCCGATACACAGGTGAATGTCCGTACCTGCCGGAATGGTCTGACCGTGGAACGTTACGTCTTCGGTGGTCAGACGATTGCCAAACTGATTTGGGCTTTCCAGCCGCAGAAACTCGTCCACTGCCGTGTTGATCAGATCCGGATTGGCCAGAAGCGCGGCCCGTTTGTCGCGGTGCCGTTCCAACAGTTCCAATGCGTTGCCGATCAGGTTGGTGGTGGTCTCGTGCCCTGCATTCAGAATGAAGATGCAGTTCTGGTACAGCTCGACCTCGGTCAGGCCACCATCGGTGTCATCCTGCATCAAACGTGTCAGGACATCCGTCGCTGGATCTCCGGGGTTGGCCCGGCGATCTTCGATGACATGCCGAAGATAGTCCTTGAATTCAGAAACCGACCGGTTGCCCCACTCTTCCTGCTCGGGCGTCAATTGGGGTTCCAAAGCGCCCAGAATAGCCAAAGACCAATCCCGCAAAGGGGCACGTTCCGATCTGGGAATGCCAAGCAGGTTGCCGATGATCTCGATCGGGATGGCGCCGGCAAAATCCTCGATCAACTCTACCGAGCCCTTGGCCTGCATCTCGTCCAGCAGCCCATCGACAAGGTGAATCAGGCCCGGTTCCATCTGCGCCAGCGCCCGAGGGTTCATCGCACCGACCATGACCTTGCGGACGCGGGTATGCAGGGGCGGATCATTGAACACAAGGCTGGTGGTATGGTGTTCGTACAGCGGGCTGTCGATACCGTATTTGGGGCCGAAAACCGCCTTTTTATCCGATATGAAACGCTCGGTGTCCCGGTACACCAGATCCAGGTCGTCATACCGCGACAGGACCACCGAACCATCGGACTGCCAGCAGACGGGCGTGTCTTCGCGCAACGCGGCGTAGGTTGGATAGGGATCCGCATGAAACCCGTCCGGAAGCGCAGTCAGAGAAAACATCAGTGGCCCATCGCTCCCATTTGCTCGGGAAGGACCAGAACCAGCCAAGGCGCCAGAACGATCAGAGCCAGACGGAAGATATCTGCCACCCAGAACGGTGTGACCCCCCTGAAGATTGTTCCGGTCGATACGTCCCCGACCACGCCTTTCAGAATGAACACGTTCAAACCCACGGGCGGCGTGATCAAACTGATCTCGGTCACGACGACGACAACGATGCCGAACCAGATCGGATCATATCCCAATGACGTGACCAGTGGGAAAAAGATCGGAACCGTCAGCAACAGCATCGACAGCGATTCAAAGACGCATCCCAGAATGATGTAGATCCCGAGGATCATCAGGATCACGACGAAGGGCTCCACCTCATATGCGGTGACCAGGGCGATCAACGCTTCGGGCAGACCGGCCAGGTTGATGAAATTCGAGAAGATCTGCGCCCCGATCAGAACCGAGAACAGCGCCGCTGCGGTGAAGCTGGTTTCCTTCAGCACTTCAAAGGTCGAACCAAGGGTCAGCCCGCCGCGCGACAATGCGATCAGGAATGCCCCCATCGCGCCCATACCGGCGGCTTCGGTCGGGCTGAAGGTAAGGTTCAGGGGGTAGAAATCGAATGCTCCGTACAAGCCGCCGATCACCAGGAAGAACAGCAGCAATACCGCCCAGACCGAGCGCAGGGCCGACAGGCGTTCGCCCCAACCGTGGCGTTCACCGGCGGGGCCGGCCTCGGGCCTGCGCCAAACGGTCCAGCGCACCGCGAACAGATAGAAGAGGATACCAAGTACACCGGGGATGATGCCCGCAACGAAGAGTTTGCCGATCGATGTTTCGGTCAGCAGGCCGTAGATCACCAAAATGACCGACGGTGGGATCAGGATGCCCAGCGTGCCTCCCGCTGCAATCGACGCGGTCGACAGCTCATCCGAGTAGCGGTACCGGCGCATCTCGGGCATCGCGACTTTGGACATGGTCGCAGCCGTTGCCAGCGAGGAACCGCAAATGGCCGAAAAGCCGCCGCACGCGGCAACCGTCGCCATGGCGATACCGCCTCTGAAGTGGCCCAGGAAGGCGTTTGAAACCGCGTATAATTCGCGCGCGAGCCCGCCCTTGTTCACGAACAGGCCCATGAGGATGAACAGTGGCACGACCGAAAGGCCATAGTCCTGTGCCGTGTCCGTAATCTGGCGCCCCACCATTGACATGGCGGCCTTCAGTCCGCGCTCGGACAGGATGCTGCCACCGCGCTCATAGGCGAACCCAAGCGTCCCCACGAGGCCCATCGCAAACACGATGGGCAAACGTACCAACACAAGAACCAAGACAAGGGCGAAACCGATCAGTGCGGCAGTCATCAGGCGTGCTCCGACAAGGTTTGGGGGGCAAAAATGTGCAAAAGACCGGTGATGACCATCGCAACGGCCGTTATTGCGGTGAAGGCGGCGATGAACCAGCCGACATAGAAGACGGGGATCGACAGGTATTCGGTGACGTCCCCGTAATCCCGTGCACGTTCAGCCAGAACCCAAACGCGCTGAATCGGCCAGATCAGCATGATGCCGGACACCAGATAGACAATCGCATCGCGCGCCCTGCTCAGCCGCAGGCGGGAAAAAATTCCGTCGGTCAGGTCAACGGCGATCTGCCCCTTCCCGGCCGAAATCATCGGCAGAACCGAGAACACAAGGATCGCCATCAGAATCCGCGTCAGTTCGGTTGCCGCCTCGATCGGAGCATTGAAGACTGAGCGCAGAATGACGTCAAAAAAGGTCATCACCATCAGGATGAACAGCGCCACACAGGCCAGCACCGTCGGAATGATACTGACGCGACGCGCGAAGGTCACGATAGATTGCATGATTGGCCCCCAACGGGTGAAGATGGCTGGCGGGTCAACCCCGCCAGCCCGGCTGCGTTACTGGGCAGCCATTTCGTTAACGATCATGTCATAAGCGGCTTGCGCATCGACGCCCGTGCCATTGACCTCTTCGATGACCTTGGCGCGCACATCGGCAGCGATCGCGTTGAACTTTTCCAGATCTTCGGCAGAGGCTGCATTGATCGCGTTGCCCTCGGTCTGCTCGGTCGCCTCACGGCCGATCGCGTCGATCTCATCCCAGATTTTACCGATTTCGCGGCTCAGCGGTTCACCGAACACCTTTTCTTCCAAAGCGGCCTGCACATCGGCGGGAAGATCCGCAAAAGTGTCTTCGTTCATGATGAACGCAAATGACCCGCGATACAGGCCACCCGGAACTTCATACACGTTTTGCGCCACTTCGGTCAGCTTGAAACCCTTGCGGGATTCAAATGGCATGACCACGCCATCAGCAGCTTTCGACGCGAGTGTCTCGTATACTTTCGGCGCGGGAACCTGGATTCCGGTTGCGCCCAGCGCCGTGCCGACATCTCCGCCGACACCACCCGGGATACGCACCTTGAGGCCCGATACCTCGTTGAGGTTGGTCACCGGGCTGCTGGAATGAAGCTGTGCCGGGCCGTGTGTGTGCAGGGCGATCACTTTCACACCGCGATGTTCGTCCGCCGCCTTGAGATACTTGTCGTATGTACGCCAATACGCGACCGAGGCCGCTTCGGCCGAGCCCTCATATCCGGGCAGCTCAATCATCTTGGTGGTGACGAAACGACCGGGCTGGTATCCGTGGAAGATGATCGACGCATCCGCCGCGCCATCCATGATAAGGTCCATCTGCGCCGGCGGCGGGGCAATTCCCAGCTTCAGTTCAGCTGTGACTTTGCCATCGGTGGCTTCTTCGACCATTTCCACGAATTTCGGCCACATCTTCGCGTTGATGCCGTGGGTCGGCGGTGCCCAGCTGGAAATCGTCAGCGTATAATCCGCCGCCAGCGCCACTGTGCCCGAAACGGCCAGCGCGGCCGAGGCCAAAAGAGTGCTCAACTTGGTGAACTTCATGGTTTTGTCTCCTCCCTGTGAAACATGACTCGAGAATGCGTTAATGGTCACTTTTGTAACCATCAACATGTTAATCGTTTTCCATTTGGCCCGCGAGGCGCCACGAACCTGGGCTTTCTTTCGCTACGGTTAGCATATTTGCGGCGCACCGGCTGATGCCGATTTCGTTGCAATAGTTCATCGGTCCTCCTCTCCAGCGGGGAAAGCCGTATCCATGGATTTGAACCATATCGACAGCTTCGGCGTTGTCCGCGATCCCCTCTTCAATGATCAAAGCGCCCTCGTTGGCCAAGACCGCCAGCAACCGCGAACAGATTTCCTCGTCCGAAAAATCCCTGCGGGTGATGCCCTGCTGGTCGGAATAAGCTTCGATCAGTGTCTCAACTTCGGGATCCCGAACCGGATCGCGACTGCCCTTTTCGTAGCGGTACCACCCTTTGCCGACACGCTGGCCGAAACGCTCGCGCTGACAAAGCTGGTCCGCGATGGTGACATAACGTTCGTTCGGGTCGCGGTTGGCGGCATTGCGTTTGCGGTTCGCCCAGGCGATTTGAAGACCGGTCAGATCCTGAAGCTCATAAGGCCCCATGGGCATCCCGAACGCCCGCATTGCACGGTCCACCTGATAGGGAAGCGCCCCATCTGCCAGCAGATAATCGGCCGCGCGCCGATAGGCGGCCAACATGCGGTTGCCAATGAACCCATCGCAGATACCCGACAGCACCGAAATCTTGCGAAGCTTTTTGCCAAGCGCGACCGCGGTTGCGACCACTTCAGCAGAGGTTTGCGGAGCTACCACGACCTCGAGCAGTTTCATGACATGGGCCGGGCTAAAGAAATGCAGCCCGATGCATCGGGCCTGATTGCCGACGTCCGCGAAAATTTCGCGCGGGTCCAGATAGGACGTATTGGTGGCCAAAATCGCATCGCTGCTCATACGCCTTGCCAGCTCGTCAAATACCTGCTGCTTGACGGACAGGTCTTCAAAGACGGCCTCGATCGCCAGTTCGGCATCCGCAGCGTCTGCATAACTGTTCACCGCACGAAACGCAGCAAGGCGATCCCGAAGCTGCGCCTCGGACATCTTGCCTCTCTTGACCGCGCCTTGCAGCAGACCCTCGACCCGATTGTGCGCTGCGGCCGCAGCGTTAGCGTCTCGCTCGATCAACGTCACGGACAGCCCGCCGTTCAGGGCCGCAGTTGCGATCCCTGCCCCCATCAACCCACCTCCGACAACGGCGATCCGTGATATGTCACGGGCGGCCACGTCTTTGATCAACGAAGGTTTGGACACGGCACGTTCAGCAAAAAAAGCATAGCGCAAAGCGCGGCTTTCCGGGCTTTGGCGCAACTCCAGATGGCGCGCGCGCTCTTTCGGTTGTGCGGTGGCAAATGGCTCAACCGACCAACCAAGCGCCGTCAGGTTTTCCAACGGCGATTGCTGACCCTTGGCGCGTTTTTTCAAAGCCTCGCGGCTCGCCTCCAACAGATCCGGCGCAAACTCCGCCACAGCACGCTGGCTGACAGGTATTGGGCGTTCGGGAAGGTCGGCAACCAATTCCAGGACAGCAGCCCTGGGGTCTTCGGCGACGCGGTCGACGCCGCCAAGCTCGGCCAGTGTCTCTGCCTTGAGAATTTTGCCCGAACAAGCCATGTCAATTGCAGCCTGCATCCCGACCAGACGCGGCAATCGTTGTGTGCCCCCTGCCCCGGGGATCAAGCCCACATTGACCTCCGGCAGACCAAAACCCGTTCCCGGCGCTGCGATCCGCCACGCACAGGCCATGGCGATTTCGAACCCGCCGCCCAGCACGTTGCCATGCATGCAGGCAATGAACGGAACCTCGCTGTCTTCGATTTTCTGAACCACGTCGGGCAAGTGCGGCTCGACCGGCGGCGCATCGAATTCGGACATGTCGCCGCCTGCGACAAAAGTTTTTCCAGCGCAACACAGCACCGCCACACGCGCGCCCTTGACCGCATCAACCGCGTCAGACAGCCCTTGCCGAACACCTGTCGACGTCGCGTTTACCGGCGGGTTGTCAATGGTGACCCACGCCACGTCGCCCTTAAATTCAACGCTCACCAGCGACGACTGCGACATTTGCAATCCCTTTGATCGGTTCAGATTCGGTTCGGGTTTATATATTGACCAACCGTTCGGTTAATGCAATGATTAAGTTGAAACGAGACCAGATGAGACAGTCATGAGCGATACGATTCTTGTACAAGACAACGGTAACTGGGCCGAAATCACCCTGAACCGCCCGGACAAGCTGAACTCGTTCAATGAAGAAATGCACATGGCGCTTCAGGATGCGCTGAAAGCCGCGCGCGACGGCGGGGCCCGCGCGGTATTGCTGACCGGTGCCGGACGAGGCTTTTGTGCCGGTCAGGACCTCGGCGATCGCGACCCGTCGAAAATGGATGGCCCGCCGGATTTAAGCAAAACGGTACGCAGTTTCTATGCCCCTCTTGTCCGGTTGATCCGGTCGATGAATATCCCGGTGATCTGCGCCGTGAACGGAGTGGCCGCCGGGGCGGGTGCTAATCTGGCGCTGGCCTGTGATATGGTTCTGGCTGCGGAAGGTGCGAAGTTCATTCAGAGCTTTTCCAAGGTAGGCCTGATTCCCGACACGGGCGGCAGTTGGCACTTGCCGCGCCTGTTGGGCGAGGCGCGCGCCAAGGGGCTGGCCCTGACGGCCCAACCCCTTCCGGCCAAGCAAGCCGAAGATTGGGGGCTGATCTGGAAGGCGGTGGCCGAGAATCAATTGATGACCGAAGCGCGCGCACTTGCCGCGCAATTGGCAAACGGCCCCACCCTCGGGCTCGGGCTGACCAAGCAGTGCATTCAAACGGCTGCCACCACGTCGCTCTCGGATCAGCTTGAGATCGAAGCAGACGCAATGAAGACCTGCGGGGAAAGCGCGGATTACGCCGAAGGCGTATCCAGTTTTCTTGAAAAGCGGGCGCCGAATTTCCAGGGACGCTGATGATGACACCCAAAGAACGTGCCACGAAATCCGCTGAAGCGATGTGGGCGAATGACCAAGCCAGCAAATGGTTCGGGATGGATCTGGTCGAAGTCGACGAAGGCCGTGCAGTTCTGACCCTGACAGTCGGGGACCATCACTGCAACGGGCACGGCATTTGCCACGGGGGCGTCACTCATGCCCTGGCCGACAGCGCCTTTGCCTTCGCCTGCAACAGCCGCAACGTGGCAACCGTCGGCCAGCATACGATGATGAGCTACCTCGCGCCCGGAAAAAAAGGGGACCATCTGACCGCAATCGCGTCAGAGGTTGCCGTCACCGGCCGCAGTGGCATCTATGACGTCCGCGTCACCAACCAAGACAACACCCTGATCGCCGAGTTTCGCGGAATGTCTCGCGCGGTCGGCGGGCAGAATTTTCAGGAATAGCTTCGCGACTGGAGGAGTGACGCGATGGAAGACCTTTCCCCAAACAAAGCGGATCTGGACCCGATCGAGATCGCCTCGATCGACGAAATCCGCGCGACGCAGCTTGAACGCCTCAAGTGGTCCGTTCGCCACGCCTATGAGAACGTGCCGATGTACAAGCAACGGTTCGACGAATCCGGTGTGCATCCTGACGATCTTCAGCAGCTCTCGGATCTGGCGAAGTTTCCGTTCACGTACAAAAATGATCTGCGTGACAACTATCCGTTCGGCCTGTTCGCCGTTCCACGCAGCCAGATCATTCGTCTGCACGCCTCGTCCGGTACGACGGGCAAGCCGACGGTGGTGGGCTATACGAAAAACGACATCGACAATTGGGCGGATCTGGGCGCAAGGTCCCTGCGTGCATCGGGGTTGCGCAAGGGGGACATGGTGCACAATGCCTATGGTTACGGGTTGTTCACCGGCGGGCTTGGCGCACATTACGGGATCGAGCGGCTTGGCGCGACCGTCGTCCCCATGTCCGGCGGGCAAACCGAAAAGCAAGTCAACCTGATCAACGATTTCCGGCCCGACGGGATCATGGTTACGCCTTCCTATATGCTCAATATCCTTGAACAGTTCCACAAGGCCGGGCTCGACCCGCGTGAAAGCTCGCTGAAGGTTGGCGTGTTCGGTGCCGAGCCCTGGACAGACGCCATGCGCGCCGAAGTCGAGGATGCGTTTGATATGCATGCGGTCGACATCTATGGCCTGTCCGAAATCATGGGGCCCGGGGTGGCCAATGAATGCGTTGAAACCAAGGATGGCCCGGTGATCTGGGAAGATCACTTCCTGCCTGAAATCATTGATCCCGCAACCGGAGAGGTCCTGCCCGATGGCGAAACCGGCGAGTTGGTGTTCACGACCCTGACCAAAGAGGGTTTGCCGATGATCCGCTATCGCACGCGCGATCTGACCTGCCTGCTGCCGGGGACAGCACGATCCATGCGCCGGATGGCCAAGATCACCGGTCGCAGCGATGACATGATGATCCTGCGCGGCGTCAACGTCTTTCCCAGCCAGATTGAGGAACAGGTCATGGCGACGGGGGGCCTGGCCCCTTATTATCAGATCGAGCTGTACAAATCCGGCCGCATGGACGCCATGCGGGTTTATGTTGAATCGTCCCCGGATTCCACCGACGAACTGTCCAAGACGGCCGCGGCACGGATGCTGACCAAGCGGATCAAGGACGTCGTTGGCGTCTCAACGGAAATTGTTGTAGGTGACCCCGGCGACGTCGAACGCTCTCAGGGCAAGGCGAAGCGCGTCGTCGACAATCGCGATAAGGAATAAGCCGTGGCCCGTACAATCGCCAAAGATCACGACCAGAAGCGGAAGCAAATCCTGAAAACGGCCGCCAAAGTGTTCGCCGACCAAGGGTTTGATCGCGCCTCGATGACCCTGTTGGCAAAAGAGTGCGGGATTTCCAAGGCAAACATCTACCACTATTACGACAGCAAGGATGCCATCTTGTATGACATCCTTGAAACCTACCTGCGCGAGCTTCGCGACCGTATCTGCAATGTGGATCTGAACGGTCTTACGTCTGAACAGAAGCTGCGGAAAGCGGTGCGCGAAATCCTGTTTGCCTACCAGGGCGCAGATGACGAACACCGGGTGCAGATCAGCGGCATGAGCGCGTTGACCGAGGAACAGCAGAAACTTCTGCGCGGGTATCAGCTGGAATTGGTAAATTTTGTGCGCGACATCCTGAAAGAGCTGGCCCCGACAGCCTTCAACGATGACAAGGACAAGCTGCGCGGCACCACGATGTCAGTTTTTGGGATGCTGAACTGGTATTACATGTGGAACAGCGGAGCAGGGCCCAAGGCCCGCGAAGACTATGCCGATCTGGTCAGCACTCTGACCGTCCATGGTATCCACAAGCTCTAGCTGGGGCCTTTCGGGCAAAACCGGTCCAAATCCAACACAGGTGTGCCTGCCTTTGACCCGTTGCCACAGTGGCAGGTTCAGGGCCGCAACGTGTTTCCCTCATCCTGACCAATCAATGCGGAACTCTTCCCGAAACGCAAAACGCACCAGATGAGCCTCGATGACCTGTTGCCATCGGGCCAGATCACCGCGCGCCCGGGTGGCGGCGGTTACGGTCAGGCTGGTATCGCCTGCCGAAAGGGTGACGCGGTTCCCGTCCGGAAAGCTCACGCTGCCTTGTGTTTCATCGAATGTTACCTGAGCCTTGTGCGACCAGTGTTTGCAAAGTTGTTGCAGGTATTTCGACGCCGCGCCTGTCTGCGCGATTCCCGAAGCCACCTGATCGGGCAGCAGGCTGAGCCCATCAGCGGCAGCGGCCCGGATTGCCTTGGCGAACAAAGTCACATCGATGTCCGTGGCCACGAATGTCGCCCCCAGATCCAGGCATTTTCGCTGCATAACCGGGTCCAGCGACAATATCCCTGCCGGCTTGCCTGCCGCAACGATGCGCCGGATCGCATCAAAAACGGCCTCGATCACGTCCGGGTGCCCGGCATCGCCGATATGGCCCATATCTGCGGCCAGATCCGACGGGCCGACGAACACCCCATCGACGTCAGTCGCCAGTATGTCGTCCAGCGCCTCCAGCCCAAGCCTGTTTTCGACCTGCACCAAAAGACAGATCTGGTCGTCCGCCGTTTTCAGATAATCCGGGATAGCCGCAAAACGCGAAGCCCGCGCCAAAGCGGAACCTACGCCCCGAACGCCACGGGGTGGATACTGCACGGCCCGCACCAGTTCGCGCGCCTGATCGCCGCTTTCCACCATCGGCACCAGAATATTCTGCACACCGGCATCAAGATATTGCTTGATCATCCAGGTCTCGCCAATCGGCAGGCGTGCGACGGGGGTACTGCCAGATCCTTCAATCACCCTCACCTGCTCGAGGATCGAGCGCAGATCGTTTGGCGCATGCTCTCCGTCGACCAGCAGCCAGTCAAACTGCGCAGTTGCGGCGATCTCGGCGGTGTAGGCATTGGCCAAGCCGATCCAGCACCCGATCAAAGGGGTTCCCGACGTCAGCGCGGCCTTGAACGTATTGATTGGCGCAGGCATTGGCGCTCCTTTCAGGCGAAATTGATATCGACTGAGCCGAACGGTCCGAAATCCGCGTGGATTTCTGTTCCCGAGGGGCATTCGACCGGGCGGATGAAGCTGCCGGACAGAACAACCTGGCCCGGCGCGATGCTCTGACCGTATTGCGCCATGCGTCGCGCCAGCCACACGACGCTTTCGACCGGATCGTTCAACACCCCCGCGCCCAGACCGGTTTCCTCGATCTCGCCATTGCGGAAGGTCAGCGCGCCAACCCATCGCAGATCAAAGGCATCCACCCTGTGGCGATCGTTGCCCAAAACGATACCGGCATTGGCGGCATTGTCACTGATCGTGTCAAAAACCGTGCGGGCTTTGCCGGTTTCGGGATCCACCCGTTGAATCCGCGTATCCAGAATTTCGATGGACGGCGCGACGTAATCCGTCGCCGCGATGATATCTGCGCGGGACACGTTTTCCGCGCGTATGGCCGATTTCATGACAAAGGCAATTTCGGCCTCGATCCGGGGCTGGATGAAGCGCCCGGCCGGAACGGTGGCACCCTGTGCAAACACCATGTCGTCAAACAGAATTCCACTGTCAGGAATGTCGATGTTCAACGCGTGTTGCATGGCTTTCGAAGTCAGGCCGATCTTCCACCCGATTACCTTGCGCCCTTCCGACAGTTTCTGGCGACAGATGGCGTTCTGCACCTCGTAAGCGTCATCCATGCCCATCTCGGGGTGGCGCAGGCTGAGCAGGCCAATCTGCTGATGCGTTCGTTCCGCCTGCAACAGGTCAGCGGCCGCGCGCGCATGGTCTTCCGGCGTCATACTTTTTCGTCCTCGACCGTGTTTCGCAGAGTACCGATACCGTCGACCGAGACCTCGACCACGTCACCGGGTGCCAGGTATTTCGGCGGATCGAACCGCGCGCCCGCCCCGGTCGGTGTACCGGTCACAATGATATCACCGGGCTGAAGCGTCATGAAAGTCGAGATATATTCGATCTCGCGCCGGATCGGGAACATCATGCGGTTCAGCGTATCATCCTGTCGCAGCTCGCCATTCACACGGGTTTGAAGACGCGCCTCATCCAGCTGAGCCGCATCCGTGAACGGAACCAGCCACGGGCCGATCGCCCCGGACTTGTCCCAGTTCTTGCCTTGTGTGACGTTGAACTTGGCGTGCCTAACCCAGTCGCGAATGGTTCCCTCATTGCACAACGTCAGCGCGGCGATGTGATCATACGCGTCCTGCTGCGGAATGCGGCGGCCCGCCTTGCCAATCACGATGGCCACTTCGCCTTCGTAATCCAGCGTGTGGTTTTCCGGCGGGCGGATCAGAGGCCGGTCATGGCCGGTAAAGCCACTGGCGAAACGCGGGAACAGGGACATGTATTCGGGCTGCGCGCTGCCATCTTTGTACTCCGCGTTCCGGTCGGGAAAGTTCACCCCGACGCAAAGGATACGTCGCGCATCCGGCATCACCATGTCATAGGCGAAATCGGGATGGGTGACTGGTTTGCCCCCGGCCGCCTCTGCCAGCTGATCGAACGCCCCGGCCGCGATCACCTCATAAAGGCTGTCGTGTTCCGGGAATTCCTGGTTCAAGGCAATGGCACCACCGTCGGTGATTGCCCCGAAGAAACGTTCTTCGCCCGATACGAAAGTGGCAAACCTCATTTCATGGCCTCCCACACGTCCCGGATCACGTCCGCCGCCATCAACACGTCATCGCGGGTGGTATCGAACTGCCCGACCTGAAAGCGGATGATTTTGCGGCCGTCGAACATGCCCTGCGTCAGGTAAATCCGGCCATCGTCATTCAGCGCGTCCACCAGACGCTGCTGCTGAGCATCGTCCCCCGGGCAGCGGAAGGAAAACAGGCTGAGGATCGGGCCGGTTGTGATCTCGAACCCCTCGATCGCACCAATCTTTTCCGCCAGTTCGCCGGCCCATGCCACATGGTTGCGGATGCGTTCGCGCAATTCCTCCAACCCATATGACCGCAACAGGAACCAGATTTTCAACGCCCGGAACCTGCGGCCCAGCGGGATGGTCCACTCTGAGTAATTCGTCACCTCGGCTCCGGTCGTCTTGAGGTATTCCGGTTCGATTTTCAGCGTATCGAGCTGCGGCGTGGCGTCCCTCAGGAACTGGATCGCACAATCGAATTGCGCACCCATCCACTTATGCGGGTTGAAGACGATGCTGTCATAGCGGTCGGCGCCCTGCCACAGAGCCCTGCGGAATTCGGGGCAGATCATGGCCGAACCCGCCCAAGCGGCGTCAAGATGGGTGTAGAGGTCGTATTTTTGCGCAATATCAGCCACGGCCATCAGATCATCGCAGGCCCCCACACCTGTGCCACCGGTAACCGCAACGATCCCGGCCGGGACATGTCCGGCGGCGATGTCATTCTGAATGGCGGCCTCAAGCGCCGAGGGGACAATTCCGAAATTCGGCCCCTGCGTGGGCAACTTGACCAGATTGTCCTGACCGATCCCGGCAACCCAGCATGCCCGGTCAATCGACGAATGCACCTGATCGGAACAATAGATCCGCAACGCTCCCTTCGCGTTCAGGCCCTCCCGGTTGCCGGTAAAGCCGGTGGCCCGTTCCCGCATGGTCAGTACCGCCGACAAGGTGGCCGAAGAGGCGCTGTCCTGTATGACGCCGGTCATACCCTCGGGTAATCCGAGGGCCTGCCGCAGCCAGTCGACCATGACGCCCTCGACCTCGGTCGCGGCAGGCGAGGTCTGCCACAACATGCATTGGGCCGCGATGGTCGTCACCAGCATCTCGGCCAACATGGACGGGGGCGCAGCGTTGGCCGGGAAATACGCAAAAAAACGCGGATGCTGCCAATGGGTGATGCCCGGCATCACGATCCGTTCGAAATCGGCCATGATGGCGTCCATCGGCTCGCCTGTCTCGGGTGGCGTTGCAACAAGCTGTGCCGCGATTTCCCCCGGCGCGGTCTGGGCCCGCACGGGACGTTCAGCAAGTGTCCTGTGATAATTCGCCGCCCATTTCGAGATGTGCTGACCCCAATACGAAAACGTGTCCCAGTTCATCTACTGACTTTCCTTTGTGACGGGATCACCGCCAAACCCTTTTGTTCCGTTGCGTGCGTCACACCGAAAAGCTGACATTGGCCTGACCGGTGCCAGAGCTGCCGAAATACGGGGTGTAAATGTCGATCTCACCCTTGTAGCTTCCCCAGCCCAACGCACCAAACAGCAAAGCGGTGTCATTCATGGCGCATTCACCGGTGCATTTTTTTGCATAGTCCGGCAGCATTTCCAGAAACTCTTCAAATCGGCCCTGCTGCCACAGCTCCAGAACGCGCATGTCCATCTGGCGGTTGAACTCGCCATTCACGGCATTCAGCCCGTCGACCGAGCGTTCATTCGGCGTAAAGTCGTGGCTGAGCGAGCCGGACGCCAGAATGGATACATTGCGGTCCGAACGTCGGATACCTTCGGCAATGGCCTCGCCCCAGGCCCGGTTTTCCGCAATCGACGAGAATTGATTGACCGCCACCGGCAAAACCCGGGCATTCACGCCATCATTGATGAAATGCATCGGCAGCAGGGTGCCGTATTCCATGCCCATGTCGGGGTGCGAATGGCCCAGCGCCCGCTCTCCCCGTTCGCGCAGAACGTCAAGGATGGTTTCCCCAAGTTCATGATCGCCGCGATAGTCGAATTCCATATCCGCCAACATATGCGGCAGTTCGTGACTTATGAACCGGCCCTTGTGATGTTCCTTCGTGTTCAGGTGAAACCCTTGATTGGTGATCCAATGGGTGTCGAACACGATGAACGTCTCGACCCCGCGGTCGATCGCGTCCTGACGCAGGCGTGCATATCCATCAATGGCGGATTGCCGGATGCCTTTGTACTTTGGCATCGTGTGGGACATCCAGATGCTGGGCACATGCGTGATCTTTGCGGCCTGTACTATCTTTCCCATGGCAATTCCTCCTCGTGTAATGGGCTTGCCCCGGCCGGGGTCGGCCTGCGTGATCTATTTACCCAACTGCATGATGTCGTGCTGACCGGTGGCAAAGCCGATATGTTTCTGTTCCATATAGAATTCAAAGCTCCAGTCGCCGCCATCCCGGCCGATGCCGGACGCCTTGACCCCACCGAACGGCGTGGGCAGGTGACGCACGTTCTCGGAATTCACCCAGATCATTCCAGCCTCCAGCCTGTCTGTAAACCGAAGCGCGCGGGTCAGATCATTGGTCCAGACATAGCCGGTCAGGCCATACGGCGTGTCGCTGGCGATCTCCAGCGCCTCATCCTCGGTCGAGAACGGGATCGAGGTCAGGACAGGGCCAAATATCTCTTCTCGCGCGATGCGCATCTGGTTGGTGGCATTGGTGAACAGGGTCGGCCGGACGAAATAGCCCGCATCCCCCACCGTGACGCCGCCAGCGGCGACAGTTGCGCCATCTTCCTTGGCGATGTCGAAATAGCTCGTAACCTTGGTGTAGTGTTCTTCGGTCACCAACGGCCCGATCTCGGTCTCGGGGTCCAAGGGATGGCCCACCTTGATGTTGTTGACGCGCTCAATCAATCTGGATTCGAAGTCTTCCTTGATCGTGTCCTGCACCAAAAGCCGCGAAGACGAGGTGCAGCGCTCGCCATTGATCGAATAGATCATGAAGATCACGGCATCCAAAGCACGGTCCAGATCCGCATCATCAAACACGACAACCGGGTTTTTTCCACCTAGTTCCAGATGGTTGCGCTTATGGGTATCTGCGCCTTGCTTGACGATCAGACTGCCGGTTCGGCTTTCGCCCACAAAGGCAATGGCCTTGATCAGCGCATGCTCGCACAAAGCCTTGCCAGCGTCGGGGCCAAACCCGTTGACCGTGTTCAGCACACCTTTGGGCAGCCCTGCCTGTTCGGCGATTTCCACCAGAAGACGGGCCGTCAGAGGGGAATCCTCGGCGGGTTTGTGAACCACCGTGCAACCCGCAGCCAACGCAGGCGCGATCTTCCAGGTCGACAGCATGAACGGCGTGTTCCACGGGGTAATCACGCCAACCGGGCCAATCGGCACACGGGTCGTCACATTCATCAGCGTCGGAGACTTCAGGTGCTGCCCATCCCGCGCCTGAATCACCTGATCCGCGAAATACCGGAAGTTCTCTGCCCCGCGCAAAGCTGCCTTTGACATGAAGCGCAGGGTCTGCCCCGTGTCCCAACACTCGCACAGTGCGATTTCCTCGGCGCGCGCTTCAATGGCATCAGCCACATTCAACAAGATGCGACGGCGTTGGGTGGCGGGCATGTCTCTCCACTCTGCAAAGGCTGCGTGGGCGGCCTTGGCTGCCGCGTCAATGTCATCAGCCGTGCCATGGGCAACATCACAGATCACGGATTTATCGACGGGCGAGACCGACTGAAAAACTCCGGCGGATCCGTCCCGGTCTTCACCCGCGATACGGTTGCGGATGCCCGTTTCCCGGAACCGGTCCAGAAAGCCGTTCAGCTTTTCGATGTTTGTGTCCAGTGCGCTCATGCGTCAGGTCTCCTGCGTGGTCGCCGACAGGTGGTCGCGGATCGTACCGGCCTTGGGCGACAGCTTGGGGTCGATGTCACGCATCTCAAGCGAGAGCGCGATGGAATGCTGTGAAAAAACCGGCGCCAGGTATGTTTTGACCGCCTCGAATATGCGCTGTGTCGCATCTTCTTTGACATCCGCGGATCGGCCCGCCCGCAGGCGGATCGAGATATCAATGAACCCGTGCGCCGGGTTGCCGTCCGCTATGGCGTAATGATCGACCCGTGTCGCGCGCACACGAATACCGGGCATGGGAAAGGTCTCGATTCCAGCCGCCGTTGACCGAATGCACTCGCACAGGCCATCCATGTCGATCCTGTCTTCAAGATTGCCGGAATATTCGACATGGAAGTGAGGCATGGTCTCTCCTTTATTAGTTAACATGTTTAGTTTTTAATGCACCCCCTGTCAAGAGATTGCTTTGTTAATCTTTGCAATTCACGGAACGGCGTTCTAGAAGGCCGCATGAACACTCAAAGCCATTCCAAAAGCACTGCCCGGTCCCTTCCGATCGCGTTGTTGCGTGCCCGTGAAACCGTCATGGCTCCGATCCGGGATATGCTGCAAGGCATCCAACTGACCGAGCAGAAATGGCGCATCCTGCGCGTTCTGGACGAGTTGGGCGAAGTGGAGCAAAGCACCATCGCGCACGAGGCGTGCCTGCTGCTGCCCAGCGTGACCCGCATTTTGCGCACGATGGAGGCCGACGGCCAGATCACCCGCCGTCAGGACAGCAACGACAAACGCCGCACCATGGTCAAGATCACCGAAGCAGGAAGCGCCATCCTCAGGGAAAACCTGGCCACTTCACTTGCGATCTCCAGCAATATCGAAGCGCAGATGGGCAAGGAGAAGCTGGATCAGCTGCTGAATCTGCTCGAGGAGCTGCAAGCCATCAAAGTCTGACCCCGCCAGGTTCCGACGGGGTCGGTTGACCGCCTACAAAGTGGCAAGACCGGTATCCAGCGCCGACAGAATTTTGGCCACATCTTCCGAAGTGACGATCAGCGGCGGCGACAGAATGATGTTGTTGCCAGACACACGCACCATCACGCCATCTTCATATGCGGCTTTCTGAACCTGAAGCGGCAGGTGTTTTGCGACAGGCGCCTTGGTCGCCCGGTCCGAAACCAGTTCCAATGCACACATCAGTCCCTCGCCGCCCCGCACGTCCCCGATCGCGTCATGCTTGTCGGCCAGCTTTTGCAACCCGGCAAACAACTCGTCCCCGCGCGCAGCAGCATTTTCCCAGATCCTCAGCCGGTTGATCTCGGACAGGGCGGCCAAGGCCGCGGCCGCCCCGACCGGATGGCCAGAATAGGTGTACCCCTGATCCACGGACGCCAGGCCCGTGGTGTCACTTTCAAACACCTCTGCGACCGCACCGGAAATCATGGCCGCGCCAAAAGGGAAATACCCGTTGGTGATCGCCTTGGCCGTCGTCATGATGTCGGGCTGAACACCCCAGTGCCGCGCACCGCTCTCGCTGCCGGTACGACCAAAGGCGGTGATGATCTCGTCCGAGATCAGCAGGATGCCGTGTTTCGAACAGACCTCGCGCACCATGGGCATGAAGCTCTTGTGCGGCGGGATCACCCCCCCGGCCCCCAGCACCGGCTCCATGATGAAGGCCGCCACAGTGTTTGCACCCTGAAAAGCGATCTCGGCCTCAAGCGCCTTGACGCAAAGCTGCGCCAGACGCTCGGGGTCGGTTTCGTCAAACGGGTTGCGATAGGTCCACGGCGCAGGCACGTGAAAACAGCCGGGCATCATCGGCTCATACACCGCGCGGAATTTCTGGTTGCCGTTGACCGAGGCGGCAGCAAAATGGGTGCCGTGATAACCCTGCTTCAGGCTGATGAACTTGGTGCGCCCTGCTTCACCCCGGACCTTGTGATATTGACGCGCAAGCTTCAGCGCAATTTCGACCGAATCCGACCCGCCCGACGTAAAGAATGAACGGGTCAGCCCGTCGGCCTCGAAGAACTGGGCCAGCTCATAGGACAGCTCGATCGCCTTGTCGTTGCTGGTGCCGCGAAAGGTCGAGTAATAGGGCAACGCGTTCAGCTGATCCGCTATGGCCTGTTTCACCGGTTCACAGGAATAGCCCAGATTGACGTTCCACAACCCCCCCACGGCGTCCAGCGCCGTGTGGCCATCGACATCAGTGATGTTGACCCCTTCACCACCGCTGAGAATGGTCGGTGGGTTCTTCCGGCTGTCGGCAGGGTGCGCCATCGGGTGCCAGAAGTACCGGGCGTTGTTTTCCTTCAGAAAGTTGGAGTCTTTCATGTCGCGGGTCTCCGAGTGTTGAATCCGCCCCGGGTCACGGGTGGAATCCGGTTGGAAAGGAGTCGGGCAACTGGCCGCCAAAACCAGCAGTCAGATCAGCCGAAAGTGAATGCAACGTGGACAGTATCGCCGGAAGGCGGTCGCTGGTTGCCCGGGCTTCCGGGACAGCTATCGCGATGGTACCCAATGCGACCTGATCAATGCCGAAGATCGGCGCGGCATATCCAAAAACACCTTCTTCGTAACTGCCACGGCTGTCGGCCCAGCCTGAAACTCTGATCTTTGCGACTCGTTCCCTGATAAGCTTCGGATCAGTAAGCGTGGCTTGCGTAAACCGTGCCTGCACGTGCTGATCCAACTGCTCCAAAAGGTGAGCCGGCCCGAAACTGAGCATGCAAAGACCTGATGCCGTCGCATTGAGCGGAAGCATCTCGCTGGGATCCAGACTGACACGGACACTGTGCAGCGTTGTTTCCACCACAAGCGCCGTCTGCAACCCCGTTTTCTCAAGCAAAGACAGATGCAGGGATTCACCGACCACCTGCATGGCGGCCTGCATCTTTTGGCGCGCGCCCTCGATGCCGGGCCTGGCGATCTCTCGCAGCGCGGCCAAACGCAAAGCCGCCGGCCCGATCGCATAGGATTTCGTCATCGGATTCTGCTCGATCAACCCGAACTCCTCGAGCGCGCGCAGGTGCCGCAATGCCGTTGCTTTGTTCAGCCCGGACAACCGCGCAAGGTGACTCAGCCCGATCTCCGGGCGGGCATTGGAAAAGTAGTCCAGCATTTTTAGGGCGTTAAGGGCTGTACCCATGTGCGTGTGGTCCTCTTGCTCAGGTAATACTTGACAGAACTAACTTAACAAAGCAACATTATTATTGTTAACACGGTTCAAATAATGAACCGCTAACGGGAGGTGTCAATGAAGAAATTTCTAACAGCCGCCGCTTTTGCGGCTTCGGCCACGGCCGCACTGGCTGAATACCCTGAAAAGCCGGTAAGTTTTGTCGTCCCCTGGCCTCCGGGTGATCTGGAAGATGTCCTTACCCGGATGATCGCCGACGAATTCCAGGCCATGTACGGTGTGCCTGCCGCTGTCGTGAACAAACCCGGCGGCGGAGGCGGCCCATTCCCCGGCGCGGTCGAGGTGGCAACCGCTCCGGCGGATGGCTACACCATCGGCTCATTCGTCATCGGCGTACCTGTCATCGGTCCCGAAATCGGAATTCCCGAACTCAACCCGAATCCTTTTGATCCAATCGGCATCTTCCTGACCTATCCCTTCGTCATCGCAGCCAGCAAAGACGCGCCGTTTTCAAATTGGGAAGAGCTGGCCGACTACGGCAAGGAAAATGACGTGGCGCTTGGCCATTTCGGATCGGTTCTGCCCCCCACTCAGGTCACATTTGCGGCTGCGGTCAGCAGCGGGTTCGACTTTGCCAGCGAAGCGGCTTTCGACGCCCTGGATTGCAACACGCTGGCCTCAGGCGACGTGGATGTCATCAATACGACGCTACAGCTTATCCTTCCCTGCCTTGATCAGGTGAATGTCCTTGCCAGCATCGGCGGCGAGCGGATTTCACTGGTTCCGGACACGCCGACGATCGTGGAGCTCAATCCGGATCTGCCATTGGCCCTTTGGAACGGGCTGTTCGTGCACAAGGACACGCCCGCCGACGCGCGTGAAAAGATCTCGGCTGCCGCGCAGAAAGCGTTGTCCTCGGACAAAGCCAAAAAGCTGGCTGAGGAAACGGGCGCCCTGATCTACTGGCAGGACCCGGACGCTTCGAATGCTCAGATCGAGCAGGACAAAGCCTCTTTCGCCAAGATCGAAGAGATTCTGGGCGAATAATCCGAAACAGGCCCGGCCAGATCGAACAACGCCGGGTCTGTTTGATTCAAACAGGAGGCCAAAATGATAGCAAAGACGCTGCAAGACATGTTCCGACGGTATCGACGTCCTGGCGATATTGTCTTTGCTTTCCTTTTCTTCGGCTTCTCCCTGTTCCTTCTCAGCCAGATCGGCGCTGAGACTCAGGCCGTCAAACGAACCAAGTGGTTTGCGCAACCCGCCCTGTGGCCCAAGATCGCGATCTGGGGCATGGTTTTGTTCAGCGGCCTCCACTTGCTGGGCTCCTTCCTGTCCCCACGCATTCCCGGACGGTTGCGAGAGGTGACGTTCTGGTTGATGTCCGTCGAATACGTTGCCTACTTCCTGATCTATGTCGTGGCGGTTCCGTGGCTTGGATACCTGCCATCGACCATGCTTTTTGCAGCCCTGCTGACGATTCGATTGGGGTTTCGATTGCCCGGGGCTTTTTGCGTTGCACTTGGCTTCGGCGCGGTCGTGGCAGTCGTTTTCCGCGCGTTGCTTCAGGTAAACATTCCTGCCGGTCGGATATACGAATTCCTGCCCGACGGGCTGCGCGCCTTTGCGCTGACCTACCTGTGAGGCCAAGATGGACAATCTGATTTCCGGCTTTGCAATCCTGGCGCAGTGGCAGGTCGTCGTGGCGCTGATCATCGGATCGGTGGGCGGGGTCATCATCGGCGCGTTGCCCGGCGTCGGCGCTGCTGTCGCAATTGCCATCCTGCTGCCCGCCACCTTCGCGTTCGAGCCCATCGTCGGCCTGACCCTTCTGCTGGGCATCTACGGGTCGTCCATGTATGGCGGCGCAATCCCCGCCATCCTGATCAACACGCCCGGTACGGCCGTCAACGCACTGACCACCTATGACGGCTATCCCATGACCAAGCGCGGCGAGGGCCACCGGGCCCTGTCGCTGGCCTATTCGGCGTCGTTTTTCGGCGGCATCTTCTCAATCCTCTGCCTGATCATCCTGTCACCCGTATTGGCCTGGGTTGCCCCGCATTTCGGCAGCCGCGAGATTTTTCTGGCCGCACTCATGGGCATCCTTCTGGTGATCCTGGCCCATCGCGGGCAAACCTTCTCGGCCGCGATGCTGGCATTCTTCGGCATCTTCCTCAGCACCGTCGGTCTGGAACCCGTCAAATACACCAAACGTTTCACCTTTGACCAAACCTGGCTTTCGTCAGGTGTCGATCTGATCGTGGTGGTTCTTGGACTGTTCGCCATCAGTCAGGCGCTGCTGTTGCTGGTCGACAAAGAACACGCGCCGGGCGAAGCCCATGTGCGCGGCAGCATTTTCGCGGGCCTCAAAGAGCTGCTGGGACTGAAACGCATCGCGACGGTTTCGTCATCGCTGGGTGTGCTCATGGGCATGATACCGGGTACAGGCGAATTCACATCACAGTTCCTGTCATACACATACGCACAGAAAACCTCTGAGGACCCGGACAAATTCGGCGATGGGTCACCCGAAGGCCTGGTGGCGTCCGAGGCGGCCAACAATGCCGTTCCCGGGGCTGCGATGATTCCACTGCTGGCGCTGGGTATTCCGGGCGAGGCGCTGACCGCGATGATGCTGTCGGTCTTCTATGTTCACAACGTGATCCCCGGGCCGCAGCTTTTCGCCGACCAGATGGATTTTGTCATGGCGCTGTACATGTCGCTGATCCTGCTCAACGTGATCGTTCTGGTCTTTCTTTTGTTCTCGACCAACCTGTTGCTGAAGATCATTCAGATCCCGACGCGCTTTCTGGGGATCATGATCCTGACGCTGTCCTTTGTCGGTGTATTCAGCCTGCGCAACTCAGTCACGGACTGTGCCATTGCCGCCGGGTTCGGCGTGTTCGGGCTGATCCTGAAGCGCCTGAACCTGCCGATTGTTCCGATCATTCTGGGCATGGTTCTGGGCGGGATCATGGAAGTCAAACTGCGCAGCGCCATGGCGCGGGTGAAGTCGCCACTTGATTTCATCGACCGGCCGATTGCCGCAATGCTTTTCATCATGATCCTCGGGATCCTTCTGCTGCACGTTCGCTCGCTGATCAAGGAACACAAGGAACGTGTCAGACCGCAGCCGGTTCTCGACGAAGACTCAACTCAGCAAGGATAACTCCATGGACCAATCCTCGATTGATGCGCTGCGTGCGCAGGACATTGCTCCGCGCGGGCATTTCATAAACGGCCGCAGTCAGGATAGCGAAACCGGGGCCCGGCATCAGGTTCTGTCTCCGATCAACGGCCAACCTCTGGCGTTGATCGCCGAAGGCACACCGGCCGATGTCGACATGGCCGTGCGCGCGGCGCGCGGTGCTTTCGAGGATGGGCGATGGTCGCGCATGGCCCCTGCCGGCCGCAAGAAAGTGCTGCTGAAGCTGGCCGACCTGATCGAAGCCCGCGCGCTTGAACTGGCCGTGCTGGGCGTGCGCGACAACGGAACCGAGATCACCATGGCCTACAAGGCCGAGGCGCTCTCGGCGGCGGCCACTTTCCGGTATTATGCCGAGGCGATCGACAAGATCTACGGGCAGATCGCCCCGACAAGCGGTGACGTTCTGGGTCTTGTGCATCACGCTCCGGTCGGGGTTGTCGGGGCCATCGTGCCCTGGAACTTTCCACTGATGATCGGCAGCTGGAAAATTGCACCGGCACTGGCCGCAGGCAATTCCGTCGTGCTGAAACCTGCCGAAAGCGCCTCACTCGGCCTGCTCAAGATTGCCGAGCTTGCCGCGGAAGCCGGAGTGCCCGATGGGGTGTTCAACGTCGTGACCGGGCGTGGCTCGGTCGTGGGTGAGGCGCTGGCCCTGTCGATGGATGTCGACATCATGGTGTTTACCGGGTCGGGCACAACCGGGCGACGGCTTCTGGAGTATTCGGCGCGGTCGAACCTGAAACGCTGCTATCTTGAACTGGGCGGCAAATCCCCAAACATCGTTTTTGCCGACGCCCCTGATCTGGCCGAAGCGGCCAAGGTTTCCGCGGCGGGCATCTTCCGCAACTCTGGTCAGGTCTGCGTCGCCGGATCGCGCCTGTTGGTCCAGCAAGAGATCTACGAGGACTTCGTCACCGAGATCAGCCGCCACGCCGAAGGCTTTCGCGTCGGCGACCCGCTGGATCTGAACAGCCAGATCGGTGCGGTCCACAGCCTGCCAGAGCTTCAGGCCAATCTGGATTTCGTCACCAAGGCCGAGGCCGAAGGCGCCGAGCGCCGGACCGGCGGAAACCGCATCCTGACAGAGACCGGAGGCTATTACATGGCGCCCACCGTGATGGCCAACGTGAAAGAGACCGACACCCTGTTCCAGAATGAGGTCTTTGGCCCTGTTCTGGCCGTCACGCCCTTTGCCGACGAAGACGAAGCGCTGCGCCTTGCCAACGCCACGGTTTACGGGCTGGCCGGTGGTGTCTGGACCTCGAACCTCAGCCGCGCGCATCGCATGGTGGCAGGCATTCGCGCCGGCGTTGTGCATGTCAATACATATGGCGGTGCCGACCTGACCGTTCCGCTGGGCGGCGTTCGCCAATCCGGCAACGGGCACGACAAATCGCTGCACGCGATCGAGAAATACTTCGATCTGAAAACCGCCTGGATAAAACTCTGAAAAAAGGCCGCCCGCATGACCCTTCTAGCAAAATCCGCGGAACTCATTGAACGCAGGGCCCGGTTGCTGGGGCCCAATGTATCGACCTTCTATGACGAACCCGTTCATTTCGTGAAAGGTGAAGGCGTCTGGCTGTGGGATGCGGACGGGCACAAGTATCTGGATTGCTACAACAACGTGCCTCATGTGGGGCATTGCAACCCGCGCGTGGTCGAGGCGATCTGTCGTCAGGCGCGCACGCTCAACACGCACACCCGGTATCTGCATGACGGGATTCTGGACTATGTGGAAAAACTGACCGGAACGATGGACGAATCCCTGGATACGGCCATCCTCACCTGTACCGGTTCCGAGGCAAATGACATTGCTCTGCGAATGGCCGAGGCGATGACCGGAAAACGAGGGATCATTGCCACCGACGCCACCTATCACGGCAATACCGCGCTGGTCAGCCAGTTGAGCAAATCGAACATCCCGACGGTCGGCTTCGGTCTGGGCCGGTATTTCCGCTTTGTCAGCGCGCCCGACAGCTATCGCAATCCCGACCCGGACGGGTCAAAATTCGCCGATGCCGTGGCGGAACAGATTGCGGAACACGAAAAGGCCGGCACCGGTTTTGCCGCATTGATCCTCTGCCCTTACTTTCTGAACGAGGGGTTTCCTGACAACCCGGACAGTTGGCTGGCTCCCACGGCCAAGGTCGTCCGCCAGGCCGGGGGCCTGCTGATCTGCGACGAGGTGCAATCAGGCTTTGGCCGAACCGGCACCCACATGTGGGCGCATCAGAAGTTGGGCGTTTTGCCGGATGTCATGACCTTGGGCAAACCCATGGCCAACGGCCATCCGGTGGGCGGCGTGGTCACAGGTTCCGAGATCATTTCGGCATTCCGCAAGGGATATCGGTACTTCAACACGTTTGGCGGAAACCCTGTTTCCTGTGCCGCCGCGATGGCGGTTTTGGAAGAGATCGAAGACCAGAGCCTGGTCGCACATGCCAGATCCGTTGGTGACCACGCGCGACATCGATTGAAACTTTTGAAAGAAAAATATGACGTCATCGGAGACATACGCGGCTCGGGGCTGATATTCGGGGCTGAAATGGTCCTTGATCGCGACAGCAAGGAACCCGCCGGTGAATTCACTGACCGGATCATCAACGCCATGCGCCAGCGCGGGATCATTCACTCCAAGCTTGGGCGTGACAAGAATACTCTGAAAATTCGCCCACCCATGCCATTCTCTGTCGAAAACGCGGATCTTCTGTTCGACACGCTGGACGACGTGTTGGCGGAAACGCCGCTGGTGGCATGAAGCAGATCGTGGAACATGCGCTGTCCCTGTGGGGGCTGGCTGATGGCCATGCGTCTCTTATGGCGGCTCGGGAAAACCGCGTCTATCGCGTTCAGGCCGGCCAGACCGCCTATGCCCTGAGACTGCATCGCAAAGGGCTGCGAACCGATGCCGAACTCTGGTCAGAGCTACAATGGATGGCCGTTCTGGGCAAAAACGGGGTCCGGGTTCCAACACCCGTCGCGGCCGCAGATGGGCGCTATCTGCATCTGGTGGACGGCATTCAGGTCGACATGCTCGACTGGTTGCCGGGCCGCCCTTTGGGTGCGACAGGACAGGCTTTGACGCATCAGGACAGGACAGGCGTCTTTTGCTCAATCGGCCGGGAAATGGCACGGCTGCACCACATCAGCGACCAATGGGCACCTCCTCAGAACTTCACGCGTTGGTCATGGGATCGCGGCGGGCTGCTTGGAGCCGCCCCTGTCTGGGGTCGTTTCTGGGAAAACCCAACGCTTGGAAAAACGGACCGGGCCCTTTTCCTGGCGTTCCGGGATATCGCAGATCGTGACCTTCGGCGCGTCGAAAATCAGTTGGATTACGGGCTGATCCACGCCGATCTTGTCCGTGAAAACGTCATGGTTGATGGTGACAAACTGTGGCTGATTGATTTCGACGATGCCGGGTTCGGTTTTCGCCTGTTTGATATCGCAACGACGCTTCTCAAGAACCTGCACGAACCTGATTTCAACCGGCTGCGCGGTGCTTTGCTGGCGGGGTATCGATCTGAACGACCGATCTGTACCCACCAACTCGACCTGTTCATGGCACTGCGCGCCGTAACCTATGTGGGATGGGTTGCATCCCGCCTGAACGAAGATGGATCGGGCATACGCAATGAGCGGTTCGTTGAAACCGCCCGGGCGTTGATGTCCCAATACCTTCAACAGCACACTTAGACAGGAGGCACCGATGGCCGAAAAGACAATCCTGCTGATTGGTACGTATGATACCAAAGAGCCCGAAATGCGGTTCATCGAAAAGGCGGTCAGAGCGCAGGGCGCTGACGTGCTGACCATGGATGTATCGGTTCTGGGTGATCCGTCCGAACCGACGGAGATCTCGAAACACGACGTTGCCGCTGCCGGTGGCATGACAATAGAACAGGTCATCGCGCAAGGAGACGAGAACAAAGCCTTTCGCGTGATGTCCGCAGGGGCCGCAAAAGTTGTTGCACAAGCCTATTCAGAAGGTCGATTTGACGGGATGCTGGCCACGGGCGGAACCATGGGCACAGACCTTGCGCTGGATTGTGCGCAGGCTTTGCCGATGGGCGTTCCCAAATATATCGTGTCAACGGTCAGCTTCTCGCCTCTGATCCCTCCGCATCGGTTGGCGCCGGATGTTCAGATGATCCTGTGGGCCGGCGGCCTGTATGGCATGAATTCGATCTGCAAATCGTCGCTCAGCCAGGCTGCCGGGGCCGTCGTGGGCGCAGCCAGGGCAGCGACCGCACCCGATCGCAGCAAACCTCTGATCGGGATGACCAGCCTTGGTTCGTCCTGCCTGCGCTACATGAAAATTCTGAAACCGGCACTGGAAGACCGCGGCTTTGAAGTGGCCGTGTTCCACTCTACCGGCATGGGCGGCATGGCCTATGAAAAACTGGCGGGCGAAGGCGCGTTTGCCTGCGTGATGGACTTCTGCATGCAGGAATTTGGCAACCTGATGGCGGGCTCTGTCGTGTCCAGCGGCGATGACCGGGTCACCAATGCCGGGCGCGTAGGAACGCCCCAGATGGTGGCACCCGGTGCGCTGGATCTATTGGATTTTGCGGGCTGGCAGGACATCCCCGAACAATATGCCGATCGCCCGTTCCACGAACACAACCGCCTGATCAAAAGCTCGGTCTTCAACGGCGCCGAACGGCGCGCCTGGATTCGGGAACTCGCCAACCGGCTGGAAGCCGCAACCGGGCCGGTGCATTTCTTTTTGCCCGTTCAGGGCGTCGAGGCCTGGGACAGGGAAGGCGAAGAGGCGCATGATCCAGAGGCTCTGGCAGAAATGGTGGACGAGGCGCGCAAGGTCATGCCCGGCCGGGTGTCGATGACCGAGCTGGATGTTCACATCAACGACGCGGCTTTCTGCGAAGCTGTTCTGTCGCGATTTGACACGTGGGTGGAAACCGGCGTCATCAGAACAGACTGAACGCCATTGGAAGGAGTGGGAAAGGGCAAAACAACCCTGCGCGTTGTCTGACAGCGAATTGTGGCACCTGGCCGGATTTGTGCGGGTCGGTTCCGTAAACCTCGGGCACCCAGTCTTCAGACGGACGGTTCCAGAACGTGTTGGGTTTTCTACGTCCATCCCGGCCCGGTGCAGGCTGCACCACGCGGATCGGGTCAGAATGACCGGTTCTTCTTGGGATGTTGCGCAAAAAGCGTTCCCCCTACGTTTTGATGATCGGCCTGCCCCCACCCCCAAGACGATCAATCAGCGAAGGGCGTTTCTTGACCAATTGATCCATCCTGTAGCCGGGTACGGGCCCGTGTCGGTTGCTGGTGGCAAATTTTTTATGGATGTTGGATCCAATATCCTTTATTCGTGATCACGTCTTTGATTCAGGGAGGATCACATGCTCAAGAAACTCGTCGCTTTGGCGGCCTTCACCACTTTCACAACAGGTCCTGCGATGGCGGACACGCTCGACGATGTCGTGGATCGCGGTACTCTTCGCTGCGGCGTTGTTCTGGACTTTCCGCCGATCGGGTATCGCGACGCCAACAACGAACCGGCGGGTTTTGACGTGGATTACTGCAATGATCTGGCCGCAGCGCTTGAAGTTGAGGCGGAAATCCTGCCTTTGACCTGGGCCGAACGCCTGCCGGTCATCGTGACCGGGCGCGCCGACGTCGTGTTCGGCGCAACCTCGGACAGCCTTGAACGGGCGCGGACCGTGGGCTTCAGCATTCCCTATGCAATCTACTATGCGCAGGGCGTCGTGAACGCGGACAGCGGGATCGAAACCTTCGAAGACATCCGTGGCAAACGCGTCGCCGCCGCGATTGGCACCGTGCCAGAACAGGAATGGCTGAAGATTGCCGCCGAATGGGGTGAGGAAGGCAATTATCAGGGCTATCAGTCGGAAAACGAGGTGTTTCTGGCGGTCGCGCAGGGCAAGGCCGATATCGGCATCACCACCAACACCGCCGTTCTGCCGATCACCCAGCAGTATGAAACCGTGCTGGCCGGCCCCCGTATGCCCTGGACCACCGACTACACTTCGGTGGTGGGCAAACGACAGGACGTCACCTGGCTGAATTTCCTGAACCTGTTTGTCACGCATCAGGTGCGCTCGGGCCGGTATCAGGAACTGTGGGGCAAATATGTCGGAGGCGAAGCACCCGAGCTGCGCATCCCCGGCGTGATGTACTGATTTCACCCCCTAAGTGCTCTTTCGTCGGGTTTCGGCCGGGCGAAAGAGCCGGTCAATTCGGAAAAAACCTGTGTTCGATTACAACTTCCACTGGCGGCCGGTCATGAAAAGCCTGCCGGACTTGCTTGAGGCATCGCTGCTGACCTTGCAAGTCGCGGTTCTGGCGATGATCCTGGGTATCCTTATCGGCCTGTGTCTTGCGCTGACGCGGCTGCACCTGAAGGGGCCGCTGTACTGGTTCGCCTCGGCCTGGGTCGAACTGGCCCGAAACACGCCCGCCCTGTTTCAGCTGTTCTTTTTCGGCTTCGGGCTTGGCGCATTCGGCCTGCACCTGTCGCCTTACTTCATCGTGCTGGCGGGTTTGACCTTCAATTGCGCCGGCTATCTGGCCGAAAACTTTCGCGGAGGTTTCCAGGCCGTCCCCGAGACGCAGTTGCGGGCCTCTCGATCCTTGGGCATGACCGCGTGGCAGGCTTACACACGCGTGGTGATCCCGCAGGTGTTTCGCATCGTCTATCACCCGATCACCAATCAGATGGTCTGGGCCGTGCTCATGTCCTCGCTGGGCATGCTGGTCGGTTTCCGCGAGCTGTCGGGCGAGACGCAGTTCTTTGCCTCGCGCACCTTCCGCATCTTTGAATATTTCGCCGTCACCGCGATCATCTACTACGTGATCGTCAAAATCATTCTCGGAGCCTCACGCCTGCTGGCGAACCGGCTCTTTCGCTACTGAAGGACGCTCGGATGGAACCCACTGTCAGCTTTTTCAGCGGCTTCACCATCAATGATCTGTGGTTTCTGGGCGAAGCGGCTCTGCGGACACTCTGGATTTCGGTTCTGTCGATATCCATCGGAACGCTTCTTGGCGTGGTATGCGGGTGGATCCTGTACGAGGGCAAGCTGGCCGCAGCCCTGACAGTGGCCCCGTTTCTGGATGTTTTCCGTTCCGTCCCGCTGATCATCCAACTGGTGCTGTTCTACAGCTTTGCGCCCATTGTCGGGCTCAATCTGGATCCGTTCGCCTCGGGCGTGGTGATCCTGTCGATCTACACGGCCGCCTTGGTTGCGAATGTCGCACGCGGCGGGATCGAGGCCGTCGGTGCGCCGATGCGCCGTGCCGCGCGCAGTCTGGGCATGACCTATTGGCAGGATCTGCGCTATGTCGTCTTCCCGATCGGCGGGCGCGCGGTGTTCCCGGCCTGGGTCGGTGTCGCACTGGGAGTGATGAAGGACAGCGCGTTGGTTTCGGTGCTGGGCTATGTCGAACTGCTCAAGGCCAGTCAGATCCTGATCACCCGGACGCAGGAACCTTTCCTGATCCTGACAATCGCAGGCGCGTTCTATTTCGCGCTCAGCTATCCGATTTCGCGCTATTCCGCGTCTCTTGAAAAAAGGTGGGCCCAATGATCGAAATTCGCGACCTGCACAAGTATTTCGGCGCGCTGCATGTGCTGAAGGGCATCGATCTGGATGTGCAGAAAGGAGAGGTCCTGTCGGTGATCGGCGCATCGGGCTCCGGCAAATCGACCCTGCTGTATTGCATCAACGGGCTGGAACCGATCCAGCAAGGCTCGGTCATAGTGGATGGCACGGATGTTCATGCCAAAGGCACCGATATCAACAAGCTGCGCACAAAGCTGGGAATGGTGTTTCAGCAATGGAACAGCTTTCCCCACCTGACCGCATTGGAAAACGTCGCGCTGGCCCCCAAGATCGTCAAGGGACTGTCAAAATCAGAAGCCCGCGATATCGCCGCCCGCCAACTGACCCATGTTGGCCTGGGCGAAAAGCTGGGCGTCTACCCATCCGCCCTTTCGGGTGGCCAGCAACAGCGTCTGGCCATCGCCCGCGCGCTGGCGATGGAGCCGGAATACATGCTGTTTGATGAGGCGACGTCAGCGTTGGATCCTGAACTGGTGGGCGAGGTTCTCGACACGATGCGCCTTTTGGCCGAAGAAGGGATGACCATGATCTGTGTCACGCACGAGATGGGTTTCGCACGCGATGTGTCGGACCGGGTTGCTTTCTTCCATCAGGGCGTGATGGAAGAGATCGGTCCGCCCGGGCAGATATTCGGTGATGCGCAATCCGAACACACCCGTAAATTCCTGGCCAACGTGCGCTGAGTGCACTGGCCCCCTGAAACAACGAGGAAGATCACCTTCATGTCCAAGAATATCTTTACCGGCACCATGCCAGCCCTGATGACCCCGTGCAAAGCCGACCGGACCCCGGATTTCGATGCCCTGGTGAAAAAGGGGAAGGAAATGATCGAGGCCGGCATGTCGGCCGTGGTGTATTGCGGCTCGATGGGCGACTGGCCGTTGCTGTCGGATGCCGAACGCATGCAAGGTGTCGAACGCCTGATCGACGCCGGCCTTCCTGTCGTCGTCGGCACCGGTGCGATAAACTCGAAATCTGCCGTGGCGCTGGCTGCACATGCGCAAAAGGTCGGCGCGGCAGGGCTTATGGTCATCCCACGTGTGCTGTCGCGCGGATCGTCCATCCCGGCACAGCGCAACCATTTCAAGGCAATCCTATCAGCCGCGCCGGATATCCCGGCCATCATATACAACAGCCCCGTCTACGGCTTCGCCACCCGTGCTGATTTGTTCCTGGAATTGCGTGCAGATCATCCGAACCTTGTCGGGTTCAAGGAATTCGGAGGCAAAGGCGACCTGCGCTACGCCGCGGAACACATCACCTCGAAAGATGATCAGGTCACGCTGATGGTGGGCGTGGACACCGAGGTTTATCATGGCTTCGTCAACTGCGGCGCCACGGGTTCGATTACCGGTATCGGTACCGCCCTGCCCAAGGAGGCACTGCTGCTGGCCGCCCTGTGCCAGAAAGCGGCGGCGGGCCATGCCGAAGCGCGCCTGCGCGCGCGCGAGCTTGAAGAAGCCTTTGGCGTGCTGGCCAGCTTTGACGAAGGCACCGATCTGGTGCTGTACTACAAGCACCTGCTGGTCCTGAACGGTGAAGAGGAATACCGCTTGCACTTCAACGAAACCGACGAGTTGACGGATGCCCAGCGCAATTATTGCGAACAGCAATACAGATTGTTCCGCACCTGGTTTACCGACTGGTCCAGCCAGGGCGGGGTCATCGCTGAATGCATGTGATCGACAGCCACACCGGAGGCATGCCCACGCGGGTCATCCTGAACGGCGGCCCCGATCTGGGGTCGGGCCCGCTGGCCGAGCGCGCGCAGCGCCTGGCCACCGAGCACAAGGATTTCTACAAATCGGTCCTTCTGGAACCACGCGGTCAACCCGGCATGGTCGGGGCGCTTCTGGTCGCCCCGGAAACGTCTGGCTGCGAAACCGGCGTGATCTATTTCGATGCCGACGCCGTTCTGGGCATGTGCGGTCACGGCACCATCGGCCTTGGGGTCACTCTGGCCCATCTGGGCTGGATCGGTCCGGGGACGCACAGGGTCGAAACGCCGGCCGGCGTCATCTCGGTTGACCTGTTGGACGCCAATACGGTGCGCGTCACCAATATCGAAAGCCGCCGGGTCAGGGCTTCGGTGTCGGTTGAGGTCGAAGGCCATGGAAAAGTGACCGGCGATCTGGCCTATGGTGGCAACTGGTTCTTCATTGTCGATCCCAGCCCGATGGACGTGACGCCCGGCAACATCCGTGCCCTCACCGATCTGACCATTGCAATTCGCAAAGCCTGCATCGACCAGAACGTGCGTGGCGAAAACGGGGAACCGGTGGACCACGTGATCTTGCAGGACAAATCCCCGGGCAAAGACATTCACAGCAGAAATTTCGTCCTGTGCCCGGACGATCAATATGACCGATCCCCGTGCGGGACCGGCAGTTCTGCGCGTCTGGCCTGTCTGGCGGCGGATGGGGTTCTGGTTCCGGGGCAAGAGATCGTGCAGGAAAGCGTGATCGGCAGCTCTTACCGGCTGAGCTTTCAGCCCGGTCCCAATGGCGGCGTAATTCCGACCCTGACCGGGCAGGCGCATATCATGGCCGAGGGCCGATTGATTTTCGCGCAAAACGATCCGTTCCGCGGTGGGATCCTTCTTTGACAAAATTATCGGGGACTGGCGCGATCCAGCCCCCGGAACCGAACCACAGTTTGAGAAGATCTGGCCATGCTGCAAGACAACCCGACGGATATCGTTGTGATCGGTGCCGGTATCATCGGCATCAGCACCGCACTTGAATTGCAAAAACGCGGCAGGCGCGTGCTGGTGCTGGATCGCGAAGGCGTAGGAGCCGGTGCCTCGAAGGGCAATGCCGGAGCCTTTGCCTTCACCGACATCGTGCCATTGGCCACCCCCGGGATCATGCGCAAGGCTCCGAAATGGCTGTTTGACCCGCTGGGTCCACTTTCAATTCCTCCTTCTTACGCTTTGAACATCGCGCCGTGGATGCTGCGGTTCTGGCGGGCCAGTTGGCAGGATCGCTATGCTGCGGCCTTGTCTGCGCAGGCTGCTTTGATGGATCACAGCCGCGCGGCGCTGGAACGCCAGATCGCGGATGTCGATGGCGAAGCGCTGATGCAACGCGACGGCCAGTTGCAGGTGTTCGAGGGTGAAGCAGAATTCCGCGCCAGTCTGCCCACATGGGACAGGCGCAAGGATCGCGGCATCCCCTTTGACCTGCTGGACAACCCCGACGCGATTGCGGAAATCCAGCCCGGGCTTGACCGACGATTTACCCATGCGGGTTTTACACCCACCTGGATGAACACGGTCGATCCGGCCAGCTGGACAAGACATTTAGCCACCCGGTTCACCGCCCGTGGCGGTCAGGTCGAAATCGCGACGATCAGCGCGCTCACACCCATGGACGCGGGCGTTCGTCTGACGACTTCGATCGGTGAAATTGATGCAAGACAGGTGATCGTGGCCGCCGGGGCGTGGTCTCATCACCTGGCGAAAACCCTGGGTGATCGCATCCCTCTGGAAACCGAGCGCGGGTACAACACGACCCTGCCCCAAGGGGCCTTTGATCTGCGCACCCATCTGACATTCGGTGGCCACGGCTTTGTGGTGACGCGGATCAACGGCGGTGTGCGCATCGGTGGCGCGGTCGAGTTGGGCGGGCTGGAACTGCCGCCCAATTACAAACGCGCCGACGCGCTTCTGGCAAAGGCCGGGCGCTTCATGCCTGGCCTGAACTTGGAAGGCGGCACGCAATGGATGGGCTTTCGGCCGTCGCTGCCCGACAGTTTGCCGCTGATCGACCGCTCGGCGCGTGCGCCACAGGTGTCTTACGCCTTCGGACATGGCCATCTGGGTTTGACGCAATCCGCAGGCACGGCGGAACTGGTCGCGGATCTGGTCACGAACACAAAACCCGCGCTCGACATGAAGCCTTTCGCATCCACACGCTTCTGATCAGGAGAACACCACATGAAAATCACTGCACTGAACGTATATCAGGTGGATCTGCCGCTGAAGGAAGGTCGCTATAGCTGGTCCAATGGCAACTATGTCGAAGTCTTCGACAGCACCGTTCTCGAGATCATCACGGATGAAGGTCTCAAGGGGTATGCCGAATGCTGCCCGCTGGGATCGGCTTATCTTCCGTCCTTTGCACTGGGCGTCAGGGCCGGGCTGGCGGAATTGTCGCCACATCTGATCGGGCAGGATCCGCTGAATATCGGCCAGATCAATCGCACCATGGATGGCGCCCTGCGTGGCCACCCTTATGCCAAGGCGCCTGTTGATATCGCCTGCTGGGATCTGCTGGGCAAGGCGACCGGGCAACCCCTTTACACCCTGTTGGGCGGCGACGCGCAACAGGACGTGGTGCTGTATCGCGCGATCAGCCAGGAAGCACCGGACATCATGGCGCAAAAGATCGAAGGTTATGCGGCCGAAGGCTATACGAAGTTTCAACTGAAAGTGGGCGGCGACGCCAATGACGACATCGACCGCATTCACGCCACCCGCGCGGTTCTGAAAAAGACCGACCTGCTGGTGGCGGATGCCAACACTGGCTGGACCCGGCACGAGGCCGCGCGTGTCGTAGGCGCCATCGCGGGTATGGATGTCTATGTGGAACAACCCTGTTTGACTTATGAGGAATGCGTGTCGATCCGCCGGCGCACCGCGCTGCCCTTCGTGATGGATGAGGTCATCGACACGCCCAACACATTGGTCCGCGGCATTGCCGAGGACGCCATGGACGTGATCAACCTGAAAATCTCAAAGGTAGGAGGTTTGAGCAAAGCAAGGCTGATGCGCGATCTGTGCGTCGCACATGGTATCCCGATGACCATCGAAGACACCTGGGGGGGCGATATCACCACCGCCGCCATCGCTCATCTGGCGCGGTCGACACCGTCCGAGTTCACGTTCTCGGCCACCGATTTCAATTCCTATGGTACCGTGGACATCGCCGAGGGCGCGCCAAAGCGAGTCAATGGCCGGATGACCGCAGCAGATCGCCCCGGTCTGGGCGTGACACCGATCTTCGACGCGCTGGGTGCCCCTGTCGCGCAATATAGCTGAGGTAAACATGCGCAGCAGCAAAACCGTACATGTGATCTCGGCCCATGCCGAAGGTGAGGTTGGGGATGTCATCGTCGGGGGTGTCGCCCCACCGCCGGGCGACACTCTCTGGGAACAGCGAAGCTTCATTGCGCGGGACCAGACCCTGCGCAACTTTGTTCTGAACGAACCACGCGGCGGTGTGTTCCGGCATGTCAACCTTCTGGTTCCGCCAAAACACCCCGAGGCGGACGCCGCCTGGATCATCATGGAACCCGAAGACACGCCGCCCATGTCGGGGTCCAACTCGATCTGTGTCTCAACCGTGTTGCTGGATGGCGGGATCATTCCAATGCACGAACCGGAAACCCATATGGTGCTCGAGGCACCGGGCGGGTTGGTCCGGGTACGTGCGGAATGCCGCGATGGCAAGGCACAGCGCATCTTTGTCCAGAACCTGCCCAGTTTCGCCGACAAGCTGTCCGTCCCGCTTGAGGTATCCGGACTGGGCACGATCACGGTAGACACCGCTTATGGCGGCGACAGTTTCGTGGTCGTCGATGCGCAGGCGCTTGGGTTCGCAATCGTCGACCACGAGGCCCGCGACATTGCCCGGCTGGGGGTTAAGATCACAAACGCCGCCAATGAGCAGCTTGGATTCTCGCATCCCGAGAACCCGGACTGGGATCATATATCGTTCTGCGCCTTTTGCGGCCCGTTGAATGAAACGGAAACCGGCCTGAGCGGCAAGTCCGCCGTGGCGATCCAGCCGGGTAAGGTCGACCGTTCGCCGACGGGCACCGCTGTATCCGCGCGCATGGCGCTGATGGCGGCCAAGGGGGTGATGAAACCCGGCCAGACCTTCGAGGCTGTCTCGATCATCGGATCGCGATTCACCGGGCGGATCATTGACACTGCGCAGGTCGGTGGCCGCGCGGCGATCGTTCCGGAAATCAGCGGTCGCGGTTGGATCACCGGAATTCATCAGCACATGTTGGACCCTGACGATCCATGGCCCGGTGGATATCGCTTGTCTGACACCTGGGGCGTTTGACGTCAGCAGGCACGGTTTTCGAAAACGGAAAAGTCTGAAGATACGCGGCCTCGTTGCGGTTTCATCATCAGATTCAGGCCTTTTTTCAAATCTCGGGCAGGGGTTGAACATGGGTCGAAATCCAAGTTCGGCTTGGAAAAGTCCGTGATTGCGGGTAATTGTATCCAAAAACCGTGGCGGGATATTGGAAATGGCAGGAAAACGCGCGATCACGAAACAAAGCCTACCGGACGTCATCGCAAATGATCTGCGTGAACGTATCCTCAGCGGCGAACTCGCCGAGGGTGAGACGATCCGGCAGGAAGCACTGGCCGAGGAATATGATGTCTCTCGCATGCCGATCCGCGAGGCGCTGAAGCGCCTGAATGCCGAAGGTCTGGTGCAATGGGCCAACAATCGCGGCGGCTCGGTGACCAAGCATTCCCTCGACGAAATCGGTGAAATTTTCGATCTTCGCATCCTGATCGAAGTTGATCTGTTCCGCCGGGCCATCCCGAATATGGGCCCAGGGGAATTTGCGCGTTGCGACGAAATCCTCAAGCAGATGGAAGCGTCGTATGATGAAAATGACGTCGGCAAGTGGGGGATATTGAACTATCAGTATCACTCGGCGCTTTATGCGGCGTCACAGCGGAAGCTGACCAACGAATTGCTGGACCGCGTCAACCTGCAATCGGATCGCTATGTCAGGATGCACCTGAGCGTGATGAAACAGCGCGAACCCGCAAAAAAGGAACACCGTGATCTGTTACGGCTGGCCCGGGAAGGCAATGTGGACAAAGCCTGCGAGGTCTTGGCCCAGCATATTCGCCGGACCAAGGAACAGCTTCTGGAAATGATCGCCTCGAAGCGCGGGACAGACGAACCCTAGGGCGGTCTTGCATGTCCTGCCGTTTTGGATACATTATCCATTAACCTGGACATCCCGAAATACGAGGCCCAAATGACCTTTACCCCGCATGGCAAGCATCTGATCGCCGGCAACTGGCTTGCTGGTGACGATTTCTTTGCATCACAACCCGCACATGGGCCATCGCATGACTTTTCGAAAGGCCGCATTTCAGACGTCGACGCCGCTGCGCAGGCCGCGGAAGAGGCGTTTTGGAGTTATGGCTGTTCCACTCGTGAAGAACGTGCCGCCTTTCTGAACGCCATTGCCGACGAGATCGAAGCGCGCGCCGATGCAATCACCGAGATTGGCACTCAGGAAACCGGCCTGCCCGAGGCTCGGCTGCAAGGTGAGCGGGGCCGCACGTCGGGGCAGCTGAGGCTGTTCGCAACGCATATCCTCAGCGGCGATTATCTGGACCGGCGCCACGACAGCGCACTGCCGGACCGTGCACCCCTGCCCCGACCCGATCTGAAAACGATCCAGCGCCCGATCGGCCCGGTCGCGGTGTTCGGCGCATCAAATTTCCCGCTGGCATTTTCCACCGCCGGGGGGGACACGGCCGCCGCACTGGCTGCCGGCTGCCCGGTTGTCGTCAAAGGCCACGGCGCCCATCCGGGCACCGGCGAGATCATCGCCGAAGCCATCCATGCGGCCATCCACCGTTGCAACATTCATCCCGGCGTTTTCAGCCTGATCCAGGACGGCGGCCCGGCTGTGGGTTCTGCCTTGGTGCAGCACCCTCTGGTCAAGGCGGTCGGGTTCACCGGATCGCTTGCGGGCGGTCGCGCCCTGTTCGATCTGTGCGCCGCGCGCCCCGAACCGATTCCGTTTTTTGGCGAGCTTGGATCGGTAAACCCCATGTTCATTCTGGATGCGGCACTGGCGAACCGGGGTGAAGACATCGCCAAAGGCTGGGCCGGCTCGCTGACGATGGGCGCTGGTCAGTTCTGCACCAACCCGGGCGTCGTCGTGATGCCCGCAGGTGAAGCAACGGACCGTTTCGCCGAGATCGCACAGGCCGCATTGACCGAAGTTCCGGCGCAGACCATGCTGACCGACGGCATAGCCAAAGCCTATCGCAACGGTCAGGCCCGTGTTGCTGAAACCGCTGGCGTTCACGAGGTTCTGGCTTCGACATGCGATCAGCGCAATGCGACACCTTTCCTTTACCGAACAAGCGCCGCAACCTGGCTGGCCAACACATCCCTCGCGGAAGAGGTGTTTGGCCCGCTGGGCATCATCGTGACTGCCGAGACACCCGACGAAATGCACGATGTCGCGCGCGGATTGCACGGGCAGCTGACCTGCACCCTGCATATGGACGAGGCCGACATGGGCATGGCGCAGTCCCTGTTGCCGATCCTTGAACGCAAAGCCGGGCGTGTGTTGGCCAATGGCTTCCCCACGGGGGTCGAGGTATGTGACAGCATGGTCCATGGCGGCCCCTACCCGGCTTCGACCAATTTCGGTGCCACATCCGTGGGCACATTGTCGATCCGACGTTTCTTGCGTCCTGTCTGCTATCAGAATCTGCCGGATGCATTGCTGCCGGAACACTTCTCATAGGGAAATCAGTCGACACCCGCCGATACTCTGAAAGCACGTTGCACAGCAGGGTGTCGGCGGTTGCAACTGCGCCGTGTCAGGGGAATGAAGCACACGCCCCTGGATCCAATTGCACAGTTTCATTTGGGTAACAATGCTTTTGTTCATTCGGTTCACGGCAACGCAATCACGGCCCGATCCGTTGGCACTTTGGTGAACTACCTGTATGAAATGACCCGTGTTGCCCAGTAGCAAAACCAATTCGCCACGACCCATGAGATGATCGCCCCATTCGAGATCAATTTCCTCGCTGCATCCACCTCTCTTTTCATATCTCAAGAAAGGTAAACCTGATGGCTAACCCTCTGTATGACGGCCTGTTCGGCATCCACGCCGGCAAAGGCACACCTTTTTTGCAGCTGCTGGACGGGACAACGATCTCTCACCAGGATTTCCTCGGCAAAGCGGCGCAGATTGCGCATGTGGCCACGCATTTGGGCCTGAACCCCGGTGACCGCGTTGCGGCGCAGGTTGAAAAAACCCCCGAGGCGCTGGCGCTTTATGCTGCCTGCGCCCAGGCCGGTCTGGTGTTCCTGCCGCTGAATACCGCCTACACGGTCGATGAATTGACCTATTTCATCGAAAACAGCGGGGCCTCGCTGATTATCTGCGACACCGAAAGAGAAGGAAAACTCACCCCTGTCGGCGCGCAGCTGGGCGCCCGGGTAGAGACACTGAACGCGGATGGCACCGGGTCTCTGACAGATTTGGCCGCGACCATGCCGACACGTTTCGAAACCGTCGCCCGCGATGGCGAGGATCTGGCAGCATTCCTTTACACGTCGGGAACCACAGGCCGGTCCAAGGGCGCCATGCTGACCCAGAACAATCTGCTGTCGAACGCACGGACACTGGTCAAGGAATGGCGCTTCACCTCGCAGGATGTGCTGCTGCATGCCCTGCCGATCTTTCACACGCACGGGCTGTTCGTCGCGACCAATATCATGCTGGCCGCAGGTGGATGCATGATCTGGCTGCCCAAATTCGATCTGGACCAGATCATCGACAAATTGCCCTGTGCCACGTCGATGATGGGCGTCCCAACCTTCTATACGCGCCTGTTGGACGACCCGCGTTTTACCAGGGAACTGGCCACCCATATGCGCCTGTTCGTTTCCGGATCGGCACCGCTGCGGGCGGAAACCCATGTGCAGTTCGAAGAACGAACGGGTCATCGCATCCTTGAACGCTATGGCATGACTGAAACCAACATGAACACCTCAAACCCATATGACGGCGAGCGGCGCGCCGGAACGGTCGGGCACCCGCTGCCCGGGGTCGAACTGAAGATCTGTGATTCAGACGGCAATACCCTGCCTGCGGGCGAGGTCGGCATAATTGAAGTGCGCGGGCCCAACGTGTTCAAAGGGTATTGGCAGATGCCTGAAAAAACCGCTGCCGAACTGCGCGACAACGGCTTTTTTATCACCGGTGATCTGGGCCGCATCGACGAGGATGGGTACGTCCATATCGTCGGTCGCAACAAGGATCTGATCATTTCGGGCGGCTACAACATCTACCCAAAAGAGATCGAGATGGTTCTCGATGATCAACCCGGTGTTCTGGAAAGCGCCGTGATCGGCGTGCAACATCCCGATTTCGGTGAAACGGTTGTTGGTGTCATCGTGGCAGAGCCCGGCCAGACTCCTGATCCGGAAGCGATAACGGGCGCGGTCCGCGAAGGTCTGGCCCGGTTCAAGCATCCGCGCAAGCTTATCGTTCTGGATGAACTGCCCCGCAACACGATGGGCAAGGTTCAAAAGAACATTCTGCGTGACCGGTACAAAGATCTCTTCATGACCGTGTGAGCGAGTCTCGGCAAAGCGGGGATCAGCGGATGCAGCCCCCTGAAAAGAAAATCAGGCGAGGGTGTCCCCGCCTGATTTGTTACATGATTCAGGCAACCAGATCGAACCGGTCGTTGTTCATGATCTTGGTCCATGCCGCCACAAAGTCGCGCACGAACTTCTCGGCATTGTCGTCCTGAGCGTAGACCTCAGCATAGCTGCGCAGGATCGAGTTCGAACCGAAGACCAGATCTGCGCTGGTTGCGGTGAACTTGACCTCACCCGAGGCGCGGTCGCGCAGTTCATAGGTGCCTCCGTCAACCGGATGCCAGCTCAGCGACATATCCGTCAGGTTGACGAAAAAGTCGGTTGTCAGCTGGCCCACCCGGTCGGTGAAGACGCCATGCGGCGATCCGCCATGGTTGGCACCCAACACACGCAGACCACCGACCAGAACGGTCATCTCGGCCGCGGTCAGACCCAGCAGTTGCGCGCGATCCAGCATCATCGCCTCTGGCGAGACCGCGTATTCCTTCAGCTGCCAGTTGCGGAACCCGTCCGCCAGCGGCTCAAGTACCGAGAAGCTGTCCACATCGGTCTGCTCGATCGACGCGTCGCCGCGACCGGCCGAGAACGGAACCGCCACGTCAAAGCCTGCGGCCTTGATCGCCTGCTCCAGGCCGACATTGCCCGCCAGAACGATCACGTCGGCAACCGAGGCGCCGGTTTCGGCCGCGATCGGCTCCAGCACACCCAGCACTTTTGCAAGACGTTCGGGTTCGTTGCCTGCCCAGTCCTTTTGCGGCGCCAGTCGCATGCGCGCGCCATTTGCTCCGCCGCGCTTGTCCGACCCGCGGAAGGTTCGGGCACTGTCCCAGGCGGTGGTGATCATCTCGGCGATGGTCAGGCCGCTGTCTGCGATCTTGGCCTTGACGGCATCTATGTCGTAATCTGTCGAACCGGCCGGGATCGGATCCTGCCAGATCAGATCTTCCGACGGCACGTCCGGGCCATAATAGTTGACGCGCGGACCCATGTCGCGGTGAGTCAACTTGAACCAGGCACGTGCAAATGTATCGGCAAAATAGTCCGGATCCGCCATGAATTTCTGACAGATCGCGTTGTAGGTCGGGTCGACCTTCATCGCCATATCCGCATCGGTCATCATCGGCATGCGACGAACAGAGGGGTCGGTCGGGTCAACCGGCCTTTCGTCTTCGGGCATGTCGACGGGCTGCCACTGATGGGCACCGGCGGGTGATTTGCCCAGTTCCCACTCGTAGCCGAACAGGTAGTCGAAATAGCCCATGTCAAATTTCAACGGCTCTTTCGTCCACGCCCCTTCGATCCCCGAGGTAAAGGCGTTGGCCGCTTTGCCGTTCTGATCAGGGTTTTCCCATCCCAGCCCCTGGCTGGACACCGGGCAGGCTTCGGGCTCGGCGCCGATATCGTCGCCGGGCATCGCACCATGCGCTTTGCCGACGGTATGCCCCCCGCAGGTCAATGCCGCGGTCTCTTCGTCATTCATCGCCATACGCGCAAAGGTTTCACGGATATGCAGCGCTGTTTTCGCCGGATCCGGATTGCCGTTCACGCCTTCGGGGTTCACATAAATCAGACCCATATGCACCGCACCCAGAGGGTTTTCCAGCGTGCCGGGGGTTTCCAGATCGCCATAGCGATTCTCGGACGGGGCCAGCCACTGGTTTTCAGAACCCCAGTAAACATCTTTCTCGGGGCCCCAGATGTCTTCGCGACCAAAACCGAAACCAAAGGTCTTCAATCCCATGGATTCATAGGCCACCGTGCCCGACAGAACGATCAGATCGGCCCAGGACAGCGCGTTGCCGTATTTCTTTTTCACCGGCCACAGCAGACGGCGGGCTTTGTCCAGGCTTGCATTGTCCGGCCATGAATTCAGCGGCGCGAACCGGATGTTGCCCGAACCGGCGCCACCTCGACCATCCCCCAGACGGTAAGACCCGGCCGAGTGCCACGCCAGACGGATCATCAGCCCGCCATAGTGACCCCAGTCAGCCGGCCACCAGTCCTGGCTGTCGGTCAGCAACGCCTCGACATCGGCACGAACCGCCTTGAAATCCAGCCCCTTGACCGCTTCTCGGTGATTGTAATCCGCATCCATCGGGTTGGTGCGCGTGTCGTGCTGGCTCAGAATGTCCAGGTTCAGCGCATCCGGCCACCACTTGGTGACGGAATTGCCCGTACCAGTATTGCCGCCATGCATGACAGGGCAGCCGCCGGATTGGTGATTGTGGGGGGTACCGTCCATTGTAAATCTCCTGAGTATTTACCTAGGGGTTCAGATAACTTGACTCGTACCCCACGGCTTCGATAATTGGAAATTTGTAATTACTATCGTTGTGATAAATTCTTCATATGAAGGCACTCACCCTCAAACATCTGCGCTATTTCGAGGCGCTCGCCACGCACGGCCACTTTGGCAAGGCCGCCGCGGCCAGCGCGATATCGCAGCCCGCGCTTTCCATACAAATCAAAGAGCTGGAAGCAATCATGGGGGGGCCGCTGGTCGAACGCGCGGCCCGGCAAACCCGCCTGACAGCACTTGGCGAAGACGTGCTGAAACATGGCCGCGAAATCCTGACCCGGGTCGAGGATCTGGGGAAATTGGTGCAATCTCCCTCGGGCCCCCTGTCCGGCCGCATCAGAATCGGGGTTATTCCCACGGTCGCGCCCTATCTTCTGCCCTCGATCATCAAAGCTCTGTCGCAGCGTTTCCCACAACTGACCATCGAACCCAAGGAAACGATAACCAAGACGTTGATCGGAGAAATACTGGATTCGAAACTGGATTTCGGTGTCGTTGCCCTGCCCGTCTCGGAACCCAACCTCCGAGAGTTCTCGCTATTCAACGAAGATTTTCTGCTGGTTCGCCCGGCGCAGGATGCCAACCTGCCGATGCCAAGTTCCTCGCAGCTCAGAACCATGCGCCTGCTGTTGCTGGAAGAGGGGCATTGCTTCAGGGATCAGGCCTTGTCCTTCTGTTCGATCCGCAACATCGAACCGCAGCACATCATGGAGGGCAGTTCGCTTTCCACACTGGTTCAGATGGTCGGCGCCGGCATCGGTGTGACCCTGATACCGGAAATGGCGGTCGGGCTGGAAACCCGATCTGCGGATGTGTCCATTGCCCGGTTTCAGGACACGCCGCCGACGCGGACCATTGGTCTGATCTGGCGCAAGACCAACCCGCTCAGCGAAAACCTGTTGAAGATCGGCGCGATCATCCGCAAAACAGCCGAAGAAAACACGTGGGGCGTGAAACCGTCACAGCCTGAAACAACAGGCTGACCCGCCCGAAACGATGTTCCTCGGCACGAAGGCCAGACCCGGCGCAACTCGTCAGTCGTCACCGGTGTAATAGCCGATCACATCATTCTCGGTCGTTGCACCCAACCCGTTCAGCAACCGGTTTGAATAGTTGAAATAGGCGCAGACCTGATTGACCTCCAGGATCTCGCCATCCTCACAGCCTACAATCTTGAGCGCTTCGAAGTCGGACTTGACCATTTTGCCAACATCCGTCGTCAGCTTGGCGGCATAGCGCAGCAGCGCCAGTTCCTTGCCCTCGAATTCATCCTCGGGCCGATGCGCCTTGAGCGCGACGAAGATCCGGTCACTGCGCGGCTGGTCCTTCAGCAGGTTGCGCACGTTCATGAAGTGATGGGTCAGTGAATAGGTGCAATCGTTCAGGATCGAGGTATAGCTGGCGACAACCTCGAGAAACCAGAATGGCAACTGGTTGTCATCGGAATGCAGGACCGAACGGTACAGCGTCACATGCCCGTTCATCGTTTCGGGCCGCAATGAATGCACACGCATGACCGTGTCCACGGTGCCATGAGGGGTGCGGGCCTTGTCCAGCAGATCTTTCAGGCGGCCCTCGGCCTTGTCGTCCGAGACCATCTCGATCCAAGCGCTCATTGCTGTGTCTCCTGTCTTGTTCGGGCTCAGCTTATGTACAAAGCCCACAGGCATGTCAGTTAATTTTTTTCTTAAGGTGAAATTTTTTCTGGATCACGGAAACGTGAAAGATGTAAAATACCAGCGCGGGGGATTTTGTTGAGGATCAACGCGAATGCACAGTCCAGAGCTTATGGCGGGTGCCGAAAACCTGTTGTTCAGATGCGGCGGCCTGACGGCGGGCGACCAGTTGCTTGTGGTCTGCGAAGATGCGGCCAACGGGTATTATGATGCCGAGATCACCGAGGCTATCGTAGACTGCGCACGACAGAATCGGATCAAGACCGCAGTTCGAACCCTCGCATTCGATCCCATGGGTTCATCGCTGCCAGCGGATCTGAAAACGGCGATGGAAGCGGCGGATCGCACCTTGTTTCTGTCCCGCACCGGCGATCAGATTCGTTTCGACGCGGGAATGAGGGACGTTCGGCCCATCATGTCATATGCGCTGGACGCCGGAATGCTGGCCTCGGGTTTCGGGCGCGCCAACTACACCGGGTTCGTTGAACTGAAAAACGCGGTCAACCGGCTGCTGGCCAATGCCCGGTACATCCACGTAACCTGCCCATTGGGCACTGACTTCGCGGGCCCCGGCGCCGCCTTCCCCCCAGCAGGTGCAGCGGATGTCAGCGTGGCGCGTTTTCCGATGTCGGTCTTTGCCCCGGTTCCCGCGCAGGGGTTTTCCGGAGTACTGGTTCAGGACGGGTTTCTGGTCGGCACCGGTTCGAAATTCTACAAACCATACGGCTGTGACCTGCGCGAACCGCTGACCATCCGGTTCGAAAACAACCGCCTGACCGGTTTTGACGGCCATCCCATGGATGTGCATTGCGCGCAGATGCATTACGAAAAAGTCGGCAGGATGTTCGACCTTGATCCCCTGACCATGCATTCCTGGCATGCAGGTATCCATCCGGGCTGCGCCTACACCACCCCGGCCCGAAGCAATTTTGAACGTTGGAGCGGATCTGCCTTTGGCAATCCGCGTCTGCTGCACTTTCACACATGCGGGCATTATGCGCCGGGTGAGATTTCGCTGAACGTGCTGGACCCGACGATCCGGGTGGATGGCGTTGCGATCTGGGATGCCGGTGTTCTCCGGGCCGATCTGTTGCCCGGTGGGGTTGAAATTCTCGACCGGTATCCCTGCATCAAAGCGGTGTTCGACGCCCCGGCCCGACACGTGGGCCAGGGCGCGAACGGGCGCTTGTCGGCCTGATGATCAGTCGGCCTGCTGTGCGATCAGCTTTGCAACCCGTGCGCGGAACCGCATCGCGCCCGCGTCCAGCCCGAGGTTGATATAGCCGGTCTTGCGCCGCGCCATGCCGGTTTGAACGTGTTCCAGAACCTCTTTGTCCTCGTTGAAGGCCATGACCGCGCCTTCGAACATGCGCTGCGACATGGCTGTGTCATCCGCGTGCATGTTGCGGTGCTGGAACCAGAAATACCGCGATGTTTCCGCATCGACCGGTGTGATGAAGTTGTACGAAATATTGACAAAGGCATTGGGCGACATCGGCCGATCCGCCCCGCCTTCTCCGGCCGGAGTGTAAACGGACATGTTGATCGCAGTGGACGGCAGACGGCATTCGTAATGCTGCTTGCGGTCGCAGCTTGGCCCAAACGGCAGTATCGGCGCATAGTAGGGCGGCGCGGGTTCATCCGCGATCCAGCGCGAAACAATGACGCCGCTTTCGGTTTCTTCAAGATCCAGCGGGCGGTTGTCGGTTCCCGCCCCGGCAAACGAGGTCAGATGCACCCAGGCCACATGGCTTGGATCCAGCAGGTTGTCGATAATGTAAAGGTAATGGCACGCCATCTCCATCGCGCCGGTCCGGGTCTTGCCCCAGGACGGGTTGTCGAAATTGGGGATGTCGATGATATCGTCTGCGCTGGCTTTGTCCGGGACCCCCATCCACAGCCAAAGAAACCCCCAGCGGTCTTCGGCCGGGTACGCATGCACGGCGGCGCGGCGCGGAGGATTGTCCAGCTGTGTCGGGGCGCTGACACATTCACCGCCGCAGCCGAATGTCAGACCGTGATAGCCGCAAACCACATGATCCCCTTCGATGGTGCCCCGAGACAGCGGCAGCTTTCTATGTGGGCAAGCATCCTCCAACGCGATCGCTTTGCCCGCTGTGTCACGGTAGATCACGATCTCTTCGTCCAGCATTCGCACGGCGCTCAGGCTGCGGCCAAAATCCTCGGACCGTCCGGCGACGTACCAGCTGTTGCGAATAAACCCCTCTGCTCCGGCCAGATCAGGACGCATGTTTCTTACTCCGAAAACTCGTCAAAAGCCCTGAGCGCCTTGGCGCTGTAGGCATAGGACGGCCCGCCGCCCATATAGGTGGCCATGGCCAACGCCTCGCACATCTGAGCGCGGGTGGCGCCCAGCCGAACCAGCGCACGCACGTGGAATCCGATGCAACTGTCGCAGCGGGTCGCGATCGCAATGCCGAGCGCCATGAACTCTTTGGTTTTCTCGCTCAGCGCCCCGTCAGTCTTGGCCGCCTTGCCCATGATGCCAAAGCCGCGCACGGTTTCCGGCACTTCTTTCGAGAGGGTTCCGATATTGGCCTCGGTCTCGGCCATGAAATCTTTCCAGTTCATTTCTTCACTCCTTATCCGCGCTCGTCCGCGCCCATGCGACGCTCCAGCCAGCGCACCCCGGCTGAGATGATCAAAACCAGGATCAGGTATTCGAAAATCAGCAGGGTATAGATTTCCAGCGGGCGGTATTCCGTCACCACCAATTCATTCGCGCGGCGGGTCAGTTCCTGCATCCCGATGACGCTGGCAAAGGCGCTCATCTTGACGATGTAGATGAACTGGTTTGCCAAAGGCGGCAGAATGCGCCGGATCGCCTGCGGCAGGATCACATAGCGCATGGTCTGCACATAGTTCAGCCCGATGGTCTGCGCTGCCTCGCGCTGTCCACGCGCAATGGATTGAATGCCTGCGCGATAGATCTCGGCCGTAAAGGCGCTGTCTGAAATCGCCAACGTTATGATCGCCCCCCAGAAGGGATCGATGGGGATGTTCAGACCCATCGACTGAAACACGATGGGCAAGCCGTAAAACACCCAGAACAGCATCGGCAACAGGGGAATGGCGCGGATGAACTCCACGTAAACCCGGTTCACAACCCGCCAGCCACGTTTTTCGGACAATCCCGGCAGGGCGACCAGCAATCCGATGACGATCGACAGAACGGCGGCGATCAGGGAAATCTGGATCGTCGCGCCCATCCCCGAGATCAGGAATTTCACATTGGTCCAACCCGAGGCCGTCGTCGGATCGATAACGTACCAGCCCCAGGTCTGCGACGACGAACAGCCTGCCAGAAGAAGCAGAGGCAAAATGAGAAGAAGTTTTTTCATCGGCCCCTCTCAGTGTTGCAGGATCTGGGACAGGAATTTGCGACACCGATCGGACTGAGGATTGGTGAAGAAATGTTCGGGCTTGCCTTCTTCGACGATTTCACCGGCATCCATGAAGATCATCTTGTCGGCCACCTTTCGGGCAAACCCCATCTCATGCGTGACAACCACCATGGTCATCCCCTCATTGGCCAACTCGACCATCACGTCCAACACTTCCGAGATCATCTCGGGGTCCAGTGCCGAAGTCGGCTCGTCAAACAGCAGCACACGTGGCTCCATGCACAGCGACCGGGCGATGGCGACGCGTTGCTGCTGACCACCCGACAAATGAATGGGCTTTTTGTCGGCCTGATCTGGAATGTGCACCCGGTCCAGATAGTGGCGCGCTTTTTCCTCTGCCTCTTTGCGGCCGAGACCGCGCGCCTTGATCGGGCCCAAAGTCAGGTTTTCCAATACGGTCAGATGCGGGAACAGGTTGAACTGCTGGAACACCATTCCAACCTCGGACCGGATTCTGGCCACGGATTTCTCGTCATCCGTCAACTCGATCCCATCTACGCGGATGGTGCCTTTCTGATGTTTTTCCAACTGGTTGATACATCGCACAACGGTGGATTTTCCTGACCCGGAAGGCCCGCAAATCACCACCTTTTCGCCGCTGTTGACCGTCAGATTGATGTCCTTGAGAACGTGAAACGTGTCGAACCACTTGTTCACGCCCACAAGTTCGATTGCGGCGTCTGGCATAAGATGAACTGCCCCTGTTTTAGTCCCAGTATAATATTTTCTTGAGGTTATCTTTCCCTTTGGGCTTAAATCAATGAAGAATACGGCCACAAGGTCGAAACGCCACCAACGGGAGAAACCGATGAACACTTTTTGGAAAGCTGCGGCAGCCGCTGCGCTTGGACTTGTCTTGTCAGGCGCTGCGCAGGCGCAATCTGCACTGAACGAGGTGCTGGATTCCGGCGTGCTCAAGGTGGGCACCACGGGCGATTGGAATCCCATGTCGCTGCGCGACCCTGCAACCAACAGCTACAAAGGGTACGACATCGACATCATGAACGAGCTGGCCGCCGATCTGGGGGTCGAGGTCGAATATGTCCCCACCGACTGGAAAACACTGGTCAACGGTGTGGTGGCAGGCAAGTATCACCTGACCGGATCGGCATCGATTTCGCCGCCACGCATGAAGGTCGCAGGTTTTTCCGACAGCTATATTTCGGTGGAACTCTTCCCCTATACGACCAAGGACAAGGCCGACAAGTTTGACGGTTATGACTCGATCAACCAGCCCGGAGTAAAAGTCGCGACCACCCTGGGCACAACATTCGAAAAGCGCGTCCGCGAATGGTTCCCGAACGCAGATATCAAGGTGGTCGAGGCTCCGGCCCGCGGTTTTCAGGAAGTAATCGCAGGACGCGCGGATGTCTTCATTACGTCGAACATCGAAGGTTCGACCCTCGAGGCGAAATTTCCGGTGGTACGCGTGAAGAATGCAGGCCCGCGTTCGCCGTCACCCATCGCGATGATCCTGCCACAGGCCGATCAGGTGTGGATCAACTATGTAAACAACTGGATCGAAGTCAAAAAGGCGCAAGGGTTCTTCGAGGAAAATCGCAAGAAATGGGGTCTCTGACTCTTCTCGGATCACCTTGATTCCCTAACGCCCGGCTTGGTCGCCGGGCGTTTTTCAATTGTCGCCCGACACGGCCTTGGCAACCACGGTGACAAAGCTGACCGTGTCAGTTTTCAACTCCAACGGCCCATGAGTGGCGTTTGAATCAAAACTCAGACTGTCGCCCGGCCGCATGTGATAAGCGGCTTCACCGCAGCCATAGACCATTTCGCCGGCGGTGACGTGAATGAATTCGACACCCTGATGTTGGTAAAGCGGGCGTTCGTCCAACGGACCTTCCAATGTAACGCTGAAACTCTCGAAACTGACATGTTTCGCTTCCGCCCGACCGATCAGCTTGTAACTGTGCCCGAAACCGGTGCCCAACCGTTGCACGGTTACACCTTCGCCCGCAGCCACAAATGATACATCCGTGCGTTCGACCGTGCCGGCGAAGAAGTTGATCAACGGAACGCCGATTCCGCCGGCCAGGGCCTCAAGCGTCGCCAGTGAGGCTGACACCTGACCGCGCTCGATCTTGGAAATCATCGCCGTGGACACGCCGGACCGCTGAGACAATTCGGCCAGAGTCAACCCGGCCAGCGCGCGATGCGTTTTCACCGCGGACCCGACCAGGTGATCCAGCGGCGGTTTTTCGACGGAAAGCACAGGTGAATCTTCCATTTGCGAAGCCTATCGACACGTATGAAAAAGGCAAAAGAAATGTCACCGAACCATTCGCACCAATTCGGCGGCAAACTCTCAGCGTCCGTTCAGGATGTCTCCTGTAAGATCATTCAACTTTGCCAACCCGTTGCGCAGATGATCTTCGGGCAGGGCCGAGCTGAACCGAAAATGGTTCTCGACCCCGAACCGCGACCCCGGAATGACCAGCACGTCTTTTTCGCGCAACAGGCGCATGCTGAACGCCTCGGATGCGATCGGTAGATTGAACCGCACGAACGACATGGCCGACGCCTGAGGTGGTACAACTGAAAACACCCCCTGATGCCGCGCCAGTTCTTCCGTGAGAACGTCAAACCCCGTGCGGATCAGACGGCGCGCGCGGGCCTTCAACTTGGACCGTGCAGGTTCGGCAAGCGCCTTGTCCGCCAGTTCCATCGACAACATGGATGCCGCGATCGAGGCATATTCGTGCCGCCGCCAGCAGTGCTGAATGATGTCTTCGGGCCCAACCAGCCATCCCAGCCTCAGCCCCGGAAGCCCATAGGCCTTGGACATGGAGTTCACCACAAGAACCCTGTCCGCACTTCCCCAGAACGAAGGCGTTTCGGTGTCACCTTCGCGCTCGGTTCCGGCATAAACCTCGTCTGAAACGATCCAGGCGCCAACGCGCTCGGCAGCCGATACGATACAGGCGCGATCCGCTTCGGTCAGAATACGGCCCGTTGGATTGTTCGGGTTCACTACATGGATGATGCGGGTTCTGTCATCGACCACCCTCTCCAGCGCCTCTGCGTCTATGCCCCACCCTGCGGATTCGATCAGATCGACCCAACGCACTTCGTTGCCCAGATTGGCGGCGTTTCCTGAAATCTGTTCATAGGTCGGTCGGAAACACACAACATTGTCGCCGGGCTCCAACAAGGTGTTGGCCACCAGCGTGTTCGCTTCGGTTGCGCCGACCGTGACCAATACCCCATCTGCCGAGGCCCCGGGATACAAGCCTGCGATGGTGTCGCGCACGGATTGCTTTCCATTGACTTGCGGATAGTCGATCATCGTTGTCAGCAGAGCGTCGAGGTCAATCCCGGCCAGCTCTACCAATCCCTGCAACGACATGGGATGAACGCCGCTTTCCGAGAAATTGAAGACCACCCCGTGTTCCGTTTCGGACAGAAACTGTTCGACCCGAAATGGTTGAAAATTTCGGTTGATCATGATGCATCCTTTGCTCGGCCGTGCTGCGCACCTGACAGCCTCAATCGGCTGCGTTTACATGAACCGTTCTGATACTGGGATCGACGCGGCTGTAGGCGGCCAGCAATCGTGCCGTCCATTTCTGTGCAATGTAATCCGCCATGAACCGCGAGGGTGCAACCAGAATGACGCGTCCCCCTGCCCTTTCCGACTCGGACAGATGCTGGAACCAACTCGCCCACAGCTCGGGATCGCGGCCGTGAAGGATTGACTGCACCTGCGACCAGACATCCTCGGGCTTGGCTTCGGGAGTGTTGATTTCAGGCCCCGGGGATTTTGCCGCGAAAGGCACGACATTTGTTACGGGCTCGGAATCCTCGCTCATCCGGGCCTGGAAATCGGAGCCTATGATCGGCCAGACCTCCTGCGTATCGATCATGATCTGTTTGAGGTCGATTTCATAGACCGCGACCCGGCCCCGTGCAGCAGGCCGTTTGACCGTTACCCAACCTAATGCGCGAAATCTGGCCATTTCGCGCTTTACAGTCCTTTCGTTCACTGACCAAAGGCGCGAAATTTCTTCGCGTCCAATCGATAATTCGTTGTTTCGCCAGTTATATCGTGTCGTAATCAATGCGATGATACGCAGTACGCTGCGTTGCCGATGCTTGTCGCCTGACAACGCATATATGGTGAGCGCAGAAAGAATATCGTATTTCAAGGCCGCCGCATTTCGCCCGACCGGTTTAGCCAGCTGCATACCCGTTCTCACCGCTCTGTCTGCCTCAGACGGGTGTGTCCCGCCAATCTCGCGCTGTTTGCCAACGCTTTTCGTCATCTTGGCCTAATTAGCGTCCAAAGCTTCGATTCTGTCAAGAAGAGTCTGAAACAGGTCAGAAAATTGCGCCAATCCAGATCAAAAAATAAAAGAAATCTGGTGAAGTATTGGTGAAGGGGGACGTCCTGGATGACCCCTTATTGGCTTGTTATGTCCCCCCATATATCGCAGATCCAGGAAGAATGACCCCCTAAATACGGTTGAGGGCGCGTTGCGAATCGTCACCCCTCATCTTCTGCACTGCCGAATCGGCGATGGCCTTGCAGGGCCTTATTTTCTTACCCGTGGGTAAGATTTGAGTTTCATCATATTTTCTTTTGCGTAAAGCGCAAATCGGGCGTAAATAAGAAATGAACAGAAATTTACGTTCCAAACAAAGAGACATGAGGCATGTACACGCACGAAGACCTGAATGCATTGCGCAATCAATCTCTCAAACTCCAGGGGTGGATTCGTCAGCAGACCTTTAGCCCCGAGATGGAGAAGACACTCCGCCGGTTTTCGAGCTGGGAGGTGTCCGAGCTGATCTTCCGGGTCAACCAGTCAACCTTTCGCGGAAAGCTGGCCGCTGATCCGTCTCTGCCCGGAGGCGAGGTTGAGCCCGAGGGGCGGCAGCGCTGGTTCAGCCTGGAGGAGGTGAATGAGTTGCGGCGGCGGCTCAAGGTGAATCGTAAATCCCTCATGCCACCGCGTCCCGAGGGCAAGCGGGCCATTCGCGCGGCGGTAGCGAACTTCAAGGGCGGGGCGGGCAAGTCAACGGTGGCGTTGCATCTTGCGCATGCTGCAGCGCTTGATGGGTATCGTGTTCTTGTTGTTGACTTTGACCCGCAGGCCACGCTGAGCCATTCAATGGGCCTGACCGATGTCGCCGAGGATTACACTGTCTGGGGGATCATGGCGCGTGACTTGATCCGCGAGACCGAGCGCATGAACAACCGGCCCGCCGCGGCCGAGTCCGGCACCGCCCTGCCCCGCCGGGAACTGCCCCCGGCGATCACCGATATGGGGCTTGGAGATCTGCGGATCAGCGATTTCATCAGACGGACGTCATGGTCCACCATCGATGCGATCCCATCCTGTGCGAACGCGGCCTTCGTCGAATTTGCCTCGGCACAGTATCGCCACCTGAACCCTGAATGGTCTTTCTTTGCCGCAGTGTCCCGGTATCTGGATCAAATCCCTGACGACGCCTATGACCTGATCCTGTTCGATTGCCCGCCAGCCATTGGGTATCAGTCCATGAACGCTGTGTTCGCGGCGGACATGTTGTACATTCCGTCGGGCCCCGGGTACTGGGAATATGACTCGACCACGTCCTTTATCGGTCAGCTGGCAGAAGCTTTGGAGGACTTGGCCTACGGGTTCGACAAAACCTTACCCACGGGTAAGATCGGTCTTCCCAAAACCTTCTGCGAGCTGCGGTTCCTGCTTACAAGGTACGAGCCCGGAAACGCGTTGCATCTGGCGATGTTCGACGCGTTCCAGAAAGTCTTCGGAGACCACGTCGCCCAGCACCCTGTTGAAATGACCCGCGCGGTCGAGCAATCCGGCCGCTTTCTGAGCTCGGTGTACGAAATGGATTATCGCGAAATGACCCGCGAAACCTGGCGTCGGGCCCGTTCGACGTTCGACAATGTTTACGAGGAATTCCGAGGTGTGATGCTGTCTGCCTGGGACAAGCTGGAGGATGACGCATGAGCCGCAAGCGCAGAATGTTTGATATCGACCTGCCCGCAATGGATGACATTCCTGTCGGCAAGGTTCCGGACAAGGTTCTTGAAAAGCGGCGAGGCCCGATGGCCGCGGCCATTTCGGAAAATGCTGATGCGCTGCGCGACCAGCAATCGACGGAAGAAACCATTCGCGCAGAAAACGATCGTCTTGCGCATGAACTCGTGCGCCTGCGTTCCGAAGGTCTGGTGACCGAACGTGTAGCATTGGCTGACATTCTGTTTGAAAAGCTGACGCGGGATCGTAAACCCGGGCCGGATCCGGAACTGGACGAGCTAAAAGCGTCAATTCAGGAAATCGGATTGTCCAACCCCATCCGACTTGAGCGTCGCTCAGACGGACGATTTGAACTGATCCAGGGGATGCGGCGCCTGTCTGCCTATCGGGCCTTGTATGAAGAAACGGGCGATGAGTCCTATGCCAGAATTCCAGCGGGTATTTCAGAGGCGGGCGATCTCGACAGCAGCTACCGGCGCATGGTGGATGAGAACCTGATCCGCAAGGATATCTCGTTTGCGGAAATGGGTGCTCTGGCGCGCGCGTATGCCGAAGACCCGGCAAATGATTGCCCGGATGTAGACAAGGCGGTTTCCACTCTGTTCAAATCCGCCAGTTACACAAAGCGGAGTTACATTAGGTCATTTGCCAGTTTGCTGATGATGTTGGACAAGGTTCTGAAACATCCGAACGACATTCCGCGCAACGTAGGCGTAGAGCTGAAGCGCAAGCTGGATGCAACGCCCGGTCTGGTGCGCCAGGTGAGTGCCGCGGTCATGAGCGAGCCGGACCGTGACGGAGCGCGTGAGGTTGCTATCCTCAGGTCATTTCTGGGCGCGCCGGAAACAAGCGTGGCAAAGAAGGCTCCGGTTGAAAGCGCCGATAAACCACGACGTGCAAAGACCACGTTTCAGGTATCAGGGCGGGCAGGGATCGCCAAGTGCTCCGCATCCAGTGGTCGAATTGAGTTGAGATATGATTTGGACTTTACGCGTGTTGATCGCAGCAAACTTGAGGCGGCAATAGCTGCTTTCATCGATGCTCTTCCCGAGGAAGACGATCTTACCCACGGGTAAGGTTTGGTTTGAAGGTCCGAGAAAAGGCGCCGGTCGAATCCGGCGCCTTTGTCTTGTCGCTAATGCCTGGACGTTCTCAGCAAGGGATTACTGCCCATAAGTTGTTTTGCCTTGAATTCGTGTCCCGTGATCGATGCTGCCGCAGCTTGAGACGGGGCTTGTGGCTTCGATCATTGACGTTGGTTCAGGAACGGTCAGTTTCACGGAGTGTTGTCGGGGCCTAAAACCACGGGGTCTTTTCTGGGTTCGCACGTTCAGATCACGGAGGGGCGCCCGATACCTGCTCGAGATTTCGGCATGCAACATGTGACACGGGAATAAGGTGATATGACGGCTACTCACTGCACACAATCTCGGCTAGAGCAATTACATATGATAATAAAAATTATCAAATGTTATAGTGAAATCGTGTTGTGGAAAAGTAAGGATCAAAAACCAAAAATTATGCGCACAAGCGGAGAGGCGGCCTGAAAACACCTGCGGTTGGCAATGCTTTGCTGCTCTACAGTGTAATAAAGGAATCCGACTTCATTCTTCCCTATGTTTGACATGCTTTCGACCCACCACCTGACCGCGATGATACGGTGGCGGTTTAACCGTGAGTGAGTGTTTTCAGTACGTTCTGCACTCGGGGGCTGGTTCCCCCGAGTGGCATTCAATCGACCGTGAGTGTGGTTTTATGGAGTTCAATAGTTACTCTGGCCAGGCCAGTTGTGCGTCTCGTACAAAGTTCGCAATTGGCCTGTGAACGATCTCAGACAACCGGACCCTCTCAAGTCGCGGCATGAACACGGATGTGACGACCGCGGATCGATCTCGTGATGGTTGTAGAGATCACAAATGGTTCCCGTCTGGCCAAAACGCTCGACACCGAGCCAGATCGTATGGTCTCCAGCCACACCCCCAGCCATGCGAGGGTGGCCGGGTACCCATCAATGGCAGTTACGATCTTACCGTGCGACGGTAATTCGCCCAACAGGGTTTCGATGTGTGACTGGGCAAGAGAATTTCGTCGTGAACGGGCCCGCCGTGCGGCAGTCCAACCAGCATTAAGCCGTTCAGCTGACGCCGGTTTTATCGCAAACTCTGGCCCCACCTGTCAGCTTGAACGCAGTTCTGTTAACGTGGGCTGGAATACGACGGGAGCCGATCGCGACGATCTCTTTCAAGGGCGCATTTCCGAAAGACGTCATCTTGCACGCAGTTTTCTTCTACCTTCGATACAGTGTGTCGTGCCGTGACCTGGAAGAAATCATGGCGGAACGCGGCGTTAATCTGGATCATGCAACACTGAACCCTTGGGTCACAAAATACGCTCGTGCAATTGCCGATGTCGCGTGCAGGCGAAAGGGACCGTGCGACTGTTCCAGGAGAATGGAAGAGACTTGCATCAAGGTAAAAGGAGCGTAGGTCTGTCACTATCGCGCTGTCGACAGGAACGGAAAGACACTTGATTTCATGCTTTCGCAGCGTCGAAACAAACCCGCCGCCGCCATATTTTTCGCGTAGCTGCTGGAGGTCAACGGCCACCCGAGAAAGACTGCCATCGACAAAAACGGAGCTAACACGGCTGGCATCAAATCCATAAACAAGATGCCGAAAGGCTTTGGCTGCTCGATACCAATCGAGATGGTCAGACGGAAGTATCTGAATAACATCTTGGAACAGGACCATAGCTGCATCAAGAGACGAACACGGCCTATGTTGGGGTCCAAGGCCTTCGCTTCAGCGGCGGCTACACTGGACGGGATCGAAGTGGCGCATATGATACGCAAAGGCCAACTCACGCCTGGGGTTTGCTCGTTTCACCAATTTGCAGAACTGGCGGCATGAGCCGCGGGTTCGGTTTCAACTCTTCGGTCAATAAAGAACTTTGCAACAGATCCGTTTCGTACAGTTGCGGAGACGACGCTGAGGCGCTTTGACACCCTTATATTATGCGCACGCCCGGTCGCAGCTTGGTATACCTGACATCCTTGAGCTGACACGGAAACTGCCCCCTTACGGCACATTTCAAGACTTTTTGCGCGATGGGTTCAAAGTCGGCGCGGAAGTGGGTTGTGCTTTTGACACATAGTATTCGAGCGTCTGCCGGTTCCAGGTTGAACAAACGTATTTGCGCCAGATCCAGACATTGATTTCGAATGCTGGTGACAAGGACATGAATTTGCGTTCCAATCAGCTGTAAGGCGGCCGAAGGACCCATCGTAGCAACGCCGCCGCCATACATTTCGCCCGAATAACGACATCGGCCATCGCTTAGGTGATGCACGCGCACCTTTGAGGCGAAAGGAACGTCGCCGGGACCTCGACCACCAATCTCGGCCTCGAGTTCCGCGCCTTCGCCCAATTCGTGGGCCTTGGCCGCCAGTTGCGGGTCGTTCAGCAACCCGAGAATGGCCGAGGGGGCGTTTTGCTGCATCAGCTCACGTAGCAATCCTGTCGTGTCGGCCGACGCTCCAGCCCCCGGATTGTCCTGCACATCAGCGATTACTACAGGCCCTTTGCCATTTGCATGGCGTGCAGTTTCAACGGCATCTTTCGGACAAAGCAGAGACGTATCGAACTGCGTTTCTGCCGCTTGCAGCTTTGCGAATATCTGCGCGGCCATTGCATCGGCATCGGATTGTGACTCGCCGTAGGCCAGGACAGATGGTCCACAATCGGCCGTATCCGCTGCAGTAAACCCAACGGCGAGTTCAACCAGGCGCGCGTTTGGCCCGTCGAAGACATCCAACGCGGCGTACAGCGTTTTGGCGGGGGCGACTTCGGTATACTGGCTGTGCAGCGGGATCAGATACTCCCCCTGCCGCCACGCTTTTGCGGGCGGGCCATTTGTGCAGATGTCGCGCATCATTCGAAAGGCCCGCGCGCCTGTTTCTGCCATGTCGAGGTGCGGATAAGTGCGGAAAATGGTCATCGCGTCCGACAGATCCACCATTTGCCTCGAGATATTGGCATGCATATCAAGGCTTGCAACAAGCGGCAGGTCCGGACCGATGACCTGTCTGATCCGCGACAACAGCTCTCCCTCCCCATCATCCAAAGACTCTGTGACCATGGCCCCATGCAGGTCCAGGTAGACCCCATCAAGCTGCGTCATGTTCGCAAGCGCATTGGTGATGCGTCCGGCAATGGTATCAAAGGCGTGATCTGCAACCTTGCCACACGGTTCAGCAGCGCACCACAGGATAGGTTGTAATTCGACCCCATCCGCCAAGGCAGTTTTTGCGAAACCGGCTATGGGCAGGTTCATACCTTGGGTTATGTTCAGAACGTCTTGACCCCAAAGCAATTCCGGCCAGCTATCTGCCTGCTCAAAATCGCTCAGCTGCGTTGGAGTGGCGACGAAGGTATTGGTTTCGTGTTGAAATCCTGCGATAGCAATTCTCATCTGACTCTTCAGCCGCTTATTGCTGCACCAATTCGGCGGTCAAAATCTCTCGCAGTTTTGCCGCCACGATTTCTGGTTTGTGGCGGGTCATCGAAACATGACCCAGGCTAGGAATTTCATAGAACACGCCGTTCGGCGCAAGATCAGAAACCACCTTGCACATGACCGGAGCGGTTTGAACATCCTCGGAAAACGCGATGACATGCATCGGGACCGGGCAGGTTTTCAACCCTTCACGACAGTCGAATTTCAGACAGGCTTCCCACTGATCAATTGTTGCCTGCGGGTCGCGATTCCGAAAACGCTCGGTGTAGGATGCTTTGAGCTGCTCCCAAAGCTCAGGCTCGTGCAGCGCTTTGGCCGGAAAGGCGTAAACGGCATAGTGCGGGGCAAGGAAATAATCAGGCAGAGTGATGCCGTCCTTGCGCAAGTCGATCTCGGCCTGCATCCAGTCGCGAGTGAACCCGTCGATATAGGCCGAGGTGCCCATCGGAATTGCCAGTCGCACCTTTTCCGGGAAGTCGATTGCGGTTTGCTGCGTGACCAGCCCGCCCAGTGACAACCCGCAGACAGCGGCCTGACCACCAGCGAATGCATCAATCACCGCAGCGCAATCGGCCGCGTAATCCTGCATCGACCAGGGCGGAGGGGGCGATTGCGTGTCACCCGCGCCGCGTGGATCATAAGTGATGCATTTAAAGTGATCTGACAGGCACGAGAATTGTTCGGAATAAGCCTCACCCGTCTGATCTCCGCCGGGGACGAACACGACCGGAGGCCCTTCGCCTTCAACGACGACTCGCATGGTGACGCCGCCCATGGTCAATTGATGTGTTTCTGATTTTGGACCAAATTCGGGGAAGACTGACATTGGAAGGCTCCTGTGGCCGCAAGGATGCGCTACATTCCGTTGCGGGGAATGATGTGCGTCTTTTCTTCTTCGAAAATGAGTTCATCACCTGACCAGGCTTTTAGGCGTGAGGTCAGGTGAAACTCGGCTGCCGTTGCCCGTTGCTCGGAATAGGTCCAGATTTTCGCGGACCAGCCGTCCCGATCGAAACCGGCTGTTTGCTCCATTGTGGCGACGGCGGACAAGGGATCGCCGGGGTGGATCGTGTAGCGCCGGTCGGACACATCGCTGAGCACCGTTCCGATGTCGTCAAGACGGAAATCGCCGACCGGACCAAACACACCGCCATCCAGATAGAACCGGTGGGTCACTTCGCCATTGGTCTGATCAGTGTGGACCGAGCGTTCCATTGAGCCACTGCGAACATGGGTTTTTCGCGGGGCCGCGGTTGGTGGCTCCGGTTCCGGCAGCGGACGCGGCTCGGCGCTGCCGTCAGGCTGGACTCTGATCGGCAGGGTCAGCCGGGACATGCCGGACTTGATCATGAGTGTCACCGGCTGTGGCGCAGGCCACAGAACAGGCCAATAGGCTGAGGCGATTTGCAATGTGATGCGGTGGCCTTCGGGAACATGATAGCCGGTTCCGTACAAGGGAACCGTAACGGTCATGTCTTCGCCGGGCGTGATCAGCGTAGGTTGGGTGTCGCTGTCGCGGTGGTTGAGATTGCAAAATCCCCGCGCGATCAGCGTTTGCGCGCCGTCCGGAGCCTCATCCACCAGCAGCACGGCGACATAGGCTTGCGTCTGATCCGCCGACACCGTCAGGTCAACGCTGGGCTGACCCAACAAGTCCAGCGGTTCGGTCAGGGGTGCCCCCTTGAACTGTAATGCCCCCCCAGCGTCGATCCGGCAATCCGCTGCCATATCGCCGGGAATGGCGAAAGAGCACATATCGCCCGCAGCGGCACCGAAGCTCTGTGGCGAGCAGATGGACATCGCAGTCCCTGACTGTGCCGTTTCGCCCAGAGTTTGGTCATTCAGCCAGAACGTTTTCTCGGCGATATTGGGCGACGGCCAAGACGGTTCTTCGACCCAGCGCCCCGTGCGTTGCAGATGGGTCCCCGAAGGCGCCGCGCTGTCCTGCAAGAAAAACCGCAATGGGGGTTCATCCATTAACCCCGTGTCGATCCCTTTCAGCCAATGATCCCAGAAACGGATTAACTCGCCAACAAAATCGGCCTTGGGGCCGGGCACCCCTTCATGTGGGTAAAGATGCGCCCAAGGTCCCATCAGGATTTTGACTGGTCCGCCGAGGTGTTCTGCAATGCGGAAGGGCGTGTCCCGATACAGATCCATCCAGCCGCCAAAGAAGTAGACCGGTACCTGTAGGTCAGAGTAATTCTCGCAGATCGAACCACGTCGCCACATCTCGTCGTGGGTTTGGTGCTCCAGCCACATGGCGGGCCAGAATTCCGCGCCTTCCAAACGTTCGCGCCACATGTCGAGCCAGCGATCACCTCCGACAATTTCGGGGTCCGGCGGCATAGCGTTGTAGAGCTGCATGATCGAGCCCCACCAGAAATTGTCATTCGCCAAACAGCCGCCGTAGAAGTGAATATCCTCGCGCCATCGGTCATCCGTGCCCATCACCGGAGCGATTGCCTTTAGGGCCGGGGGCCGGGTCGCCGCAACTTGGAACGCGTTATACGCCCCCCAACTTTTGCCGAACATGCCGACATTCCCGTCGCACCAGTCCTGATCGGCTATCCATTGGACAATGTCATGGCCGTCCTGGATTTCCTGGTGGGAATACTCATCCTCGGACACGCCTTCACTGTCGCCATACCCTCTTATGTCGACGCGGATTGAGGCGTACCCGGCGGCTGCGAAATGCGGGTGCATGCTTTCATCGCGCATACGCGTGCGATCCCGACGCCGGTAGGGGATGTACTCAAGGATACAGGGCATCGGTGAAGTTCTGGCTGTTTCGGGCAGCCAGAGCCGGGCAGCAAGCTTGGTTCCGTCAGGCATTGGAATCCAAACGGTTTCAATGACCTCTATATCGCTCATGACGCTGCCTTTTCTGCTAGTTCCGGCGGGCGGGCGCCGGGTTCCAAAGGGAAATGACAGGCGACAGCGCGCCCGTTTGCAACCTGCCGCTCCGGCGCATCCACACTGCATCGCGATTGCGCCCATGGGCAGCGGGTGTGGAACTCGCATCCCGATGGGCGGGCCAGCAATGAGGGGACTTCGGCCGGCAGCGTGATCCGGTCATGTGTCTTGTCCGGGTCGGGCTCGGGGTTGGCTGACAGAAGCGCCGCCGTATAGGGGTGTTGAGGCGCACTGAACACTTGTTCGGTGTCTCCGGCCTCGACAAAGCGGCCCAGATACATGACTGCGGTTCTGTCAGCCACATGATGTACCACATGCAGGTTATGGGTGATGATCACCATCGCCAGACCCAGCCGTTCGCGCAGATCATTCAGCAGGTTCAAAACTTCGCCCTGCACCGACACATCCAGGCCCGCAGTGGGTTCATCCGCGATGATCAGCGCCGGGTCCAGCGCAATGGCGCGCGCGACGCCGACACGTCGGGCCTGTCCACCCGATAGCTGATGCGGGAAACGCGACGCGAAGCTGGTCGGCAAACCTACTAGTGTCAGCAGGCGGTCAGCTTCATCCCGCAGGTTGCGCCCTTCTATACCGTGAATTCGGAAAGGTTCGGTCACCAGATCGCCGACGGTCATGCGGGGCGAGAGGGAGCCTACCGGGTCCTGAAACATCATCGACATGCGTTTGCGAACGGGCTTCATCGCCTTTCGGTCCAATTCGTCGATGCGCTGGTCCTCAAAAGTGATGGCGCCGGCGCTAATCTCCTGCAAACCGTTCACGGCCCGCGCAAGCGTTGTTTTGCCAGAACCGCTTTCGCCGACCAGGGCAAAAGTCTCGCCGCGGTTGACCTCAAAACTAACCCCAGCCACACCCAGGATCGCGCTGCGGCGTCCCAGTCCGCCGACCGGAAACGAGACCTGAACATCTTCGACCTTGAGAATCGGATCGCTGCTCATGCTGTCACTCCGGTTTCTGCTGGTGTGTCCGCGACAAAGCAGCGGGCGACATGGCCTTCCCCGATGTCCTTGTCAGGTGGCGGGGCGGAACACGCGTCGCTTACCCGGTCACAGCGGTTGGCAAAGATGCAGCTCGCGGGCCGTGCGCGCAGATCGGGGATTTCTCCGGGTATCGTCGGCAAGTGCCGCGTGCGTTCGCTTTGCCGCGCAGGGTCGCATTCCAGCAGCCGCGCTGTGTAGGGGTGGCGTGGATCGTGGAATATCTGACGGACGGTACCGCGCTCGACCACTTCCCCGGCGTACATCACCACGACATCGTCACAAAGCTCGGCGATGACACCCAGATGGTGCGAGATGAACATGACTGAACAGCCGATCTTTTGTTGAAGGTCCTTGAGAAGTTCGATTGTCGTAACCTCAAGCGTCGCATCCAGCGCCGTTGTGGGTTCGTCCGCGATCAGCAGAGCGGGCTCCATCATCAAGGCCATGGCGATGGCGATGCGTTGCTTCATCCCACCTGAGAACTGGTGCGGATACCGCGCCAGCGCCGCACGGGCATCGGGGATGCGCACCAATTCCAGCATCTCGACCGCGCGGCTTAGCTTTTCGTCCTTGGAAAGGGGTGAGCGATACTGAATGTTCAGCATCTGTTTGCCGACCGAGATCACAGGGTTCAGCGCGCCCATCGGGTCCTGAAACACGGTTGCGATGCGCGGGCCACGCAGGTCCCGCATGCGCGACGGGGGCAGGGTGGTCAGCTCATCCTGCCCCTCAAACAGGATCGATCCGCTGTCGATGCTGCCATTGTCGGCCAGCAATCCAAGAATGGCGTTGATCAGGGTGGATTTCCCACAGCCAGATTCGCCCACGATACCGACAATCCGGTTTTCGGGCACATCGAAGCTGACGTTTTTCAACGCGTGCAGCGGCCCGGCCTCGGTCGAGAAGCTGACGTTCAGATTTTCTATGCGCAGCGTGGTCATCAGCGTCCTTTCAGCCGGGGATCGAATACGTCCCGCAGCGTCTCGCCCAAAAAGGTAAAGCCCAGCGTTGTGATGATGATCGGCAAGCCGCCAGCAATCGCGATCCAGGCAGTATCGCGGATATTGGTGAATCCGTCATTCAGGATCGAGCCCCAGCTTGGGGTCGGGGGGCGCACACCGAGGCCCAGAAAACTCATCCCTGCTTCGATGCCGATGACGACCGGGATGTCCATCGATGCGAGGATAACCAGCGGACCGATGACGTTCGGCAGAATGTGCACCCGCAAGATACGCGCCGAAGAAGCGCCCATGCTTTGCGCCGCCGTGACATATTCTGACGTCTTCAACGCGATAGTCTGAGTGCGAATGATCCGCGCGTAACCCGGCACGGTGACCAGAACAACGACGACCATAACGGCGGTCAGCGACGGCCCCATGAGCGTGACCAGCGCAAGGGCCAGCATGACGGTCGGAAAGCTTTTCATTGCGTCGAACAAAAGGATCATCAGATTGTCCAGCCAACGCGGCCCATAGCCCGCGATCAAGCCCAGAACGATGCCTATCACCAGCGACACAGCAGTCGAGACCAAAGCCACAAAAAGCGCAATCCGTCCACCATGCAGCACCCGGGCAAACAGATCCCGACCCAGCTGATCGGTGCCCATCAGATGCTGCGCGCTTGGGCTTTGGAACCGGTCACGCGGGTTGATTTTCGTCGGGTCCCAGCTGGTGAGAAAATCGGCAAACACGGCGCCAAAGATGACAAACAGCACAAGGAATAGTCCCAGCGCGCCCAGCGGTTCACGCAGGATTTTGCGGATCGGGCGCCACAGCTCGGCCATGCGCCCGGGGGCGGGGTTAGAAACTGCTTCTGACACGGGGATCCAAAGCTCCGATGATGAGGTCTGCCAACAGATTGAGCAGAACGAACAGGACTGTCGTGATCAGAACGGTTCCTGTCACGATGGGGAAGTTGCGGGTCAGGATGGCGTCATAGACCAGCTTGCCGACGCCGGGGCGGGCAAAGACGATCTCGGCAAAGACTGCCGATGAGAGCATTTGACCGATGCCCACGCCCAGCAACGTGACCGTGGGCAGGATCGCAATCGACAGGGCATAGCGGTAGGTGATCGTTTGATCCGGCAGGCCAAAGGCGCGGGCGGTGCGGATATGGCTGGCCTCAAGCACTTCGAGCATAGAGGCGCGCACCATGCGGGCGATATAGCCGACCCAGCCCAGACCAACCGCCAGCGAAGGCAGGACCAGGTGCGTGAGTTGATCGCCGAGATTGCCGGGTTCGCCTGCGCCAATGGCGGGCAGCCAGCGCAATTCAACGGCAAAGATCAGCAGCGCATAGATCGCGATCACGAACGAGGGCACGGCAATCACTGCAACGGACAGGATGCCAACGATCCGGTCGGCCCAGCTGCCGCGGCTGACCGCCGCCCAGCAACCCAGCGGAATACCAAGCGCAACCGACCACGTGATACCGCCGACGATCAAGGCCAGCGTATAGGGCAGTTGTTCGAACACGACCGTAGTGACTGGACGGCCCGATAGAACCTCATCCCCTAAATCACCTGTCCAGGCTCCGATGTAAAAGTTCCAGAACTGAACCAGAACCGGCTGGTTCAGCCCCATTTTTTCGCGCAGGGCGGCGCGCATTTCCTCGGTTGCCCGAGGCCCCAGCGCAACCGAGGCCGGGTCGCCGGGGATCAGGTAGATCATACAAAACAGCAGGAACATGGCGACCGAAACGATCGCGGCAGCCAGCCCAAGCCGTTTGAAAAAATAGCTCAGCATACGCGCCCCCCAAAAGGCCGTGCGGGCGGCGGCCATACGCCGCCCGTTTGCGTGGATCAGGCGGGTTTGAACAGCGGCAGCAGCGGCTCGCCATTCGGTTTCAGGCCCGGATTGACCGTATCCTTGTGGATCAGGCCGACCACTTCGTGCGTCAGGAAGACATAGCAGCCACTTTCATCCATGAGACCTTGCATCTTCTTGTAGATCTCATCGCGCTTGGCCGGATCGCTTTCGACCAGACCTTCTTCGTGCAGCGCCTTGTATTCCGCGTTGTTGAACCGTTCCCAGTTCCAGACGCCAACCTGTTCCGGCGTGAACCAGACCGTCGCCCAGCTTGGGTCAGGGTTCATCGAAAACCGGCTGAGCACCAACTGAAGATCCATGAAATAGTCGCCGTCCTTGGAACCAAGCGTCCAAAACGTCCCACTGTCATTTTGCTTGATCTCGCAGGTGATCCCCACATCGGCCAGATTGGCCTGTATGACCTGAGCCGCCGTCAGGCGTTCGGACTGGTTCAGGATGTCGAGCGTGACGGTCATGCCTTCCGCACCCGCTTCGGCCAGCAGTTCGCGCGCTTTGTCCGGATCGTAGTCGTATGTCACGCTGTCCCGGCTGCCCGGCAAACCGGGCGCGATGATGCCGTTGCCCACGGCCGCTGCGCCGAAATAGGCCGCGTCAACCACAGTCTGCCGGTCAATCGCGTGCTGAATGGCACGGCGGATGCGAACGTCTTTCAGTGCTTCGTTGTCCTGGTTCATGCCCAGCCATACATAGGCCAGCGAGGGTTTTTCCTCGACAACCGATCCCGCCGGCGGGTTTTCCTTAAGCCGCGGCAGAGAGGATACCGAAGTCCAGGTGTAGTCCAGATCACCAGCTTCAAAACCCAGCTCGGCTGTCGAGGGGTCCTCAATGGGCAGGATGTGGATTTCCTCATACCCGCCAGGTTCATAAGCCCAATCCGGGTTGCGCTTCAGAACGGTTTTCTGCTTGGGAACCCATTCGGTCAGAATGTACTGGCCGGATTGCGCGACCGGATCGGACCCGATCTTTCCGCCGATTTCCTCGACCGCTTTGCGCGAAACGATACACGAGGCGGGGGTCGGCAGCGTGGTTGTCCACAGCGGCACGAATTTGTTTTTCAGATGAATCAAGCCCGAAAGGGTGTCTTTTACTTCGACCTCTTTCAGCGCGCTCCAGTCACCCGCATAGGGGCTTTCATTCGCTGGGTCAGCGATACGCTCGATCGAGAACTTCACGTCATCGGCGGTCATCTGACCGAAGCCGTCTGTGAAACCGATATTGTCGCGCAGTTTGAAGGCGATAGTCAGGTCGTCCAGCTGTTCGATGCTTTCAACAGCAACGGGGCGCCAGTTCCACTCATCGCCCTGTTGGTTCGAGACCAGCGGGGCATAGATCGACCGCATGATGTCGGCCTCGGGCAGAGCCAGCCAGAAGGCCGGGTCCAGCACTTGCAAATCGCTATAGGATCGGATGGTCAGAACTGAGCCATCGGCACTAACTGCCATATGGGGAAATGCGAGGCTGGCTGCGCCCAATGCACCGGCACCGGCCAGAACGGAGCGTCGGGAAACGTCCCCTTTGAAAATCGAACTCATTTGCTTACTCCCTGTTTGTCTTCGTATCCGGGCGTCTGTCCGGTTTGGTTGCTTGCGGGCAGGCGTGCCCGCGACTTCAGGTGCCAGCAGGCGTTATCCGTTCTTTTTCTTGTGTGACTGTGGCAGTTGCTCATCAACGCCGAGCGCTGAGAATCTTGGAATGATCACGGGTGAGTTCACCCAGATCATGCGCGCAGGTTGATTGGATACGTTGCGCAGGACGTGAAGAATGTCTCCGGGAAAGCTGAAACTGTCACCGGTGCGCAAGGTTACGGTTTCGTTCTCGAGCACCAGTTCCAGCTCACCGTCCAGAATGACCCCGTGCATCTCGCCATCGCGCGAGAAATATTGGTCTACCACCTGTTCGGAATAGGGGCGGTAGTCCGAGACGCCCATACAAAACCCACCGCCGATGGAGCTGGACAGTAACTGATCGGCATAACCCGATTGCTCGGCCGGTTCGTCATACAGCAAGTTCAGGTTCCGTCGGTTGGACTGGCGCACGACATAGGCGCGCTCCAACGGGCCAGAACCGGGGCGGTGGTTGAAAAACCATTCCTCAGGGACGCCAAGAGCATCGGCAATGCGCGAGATCTTGTTGAGAGACGCGCTGACGGTTCCGCGCTCGATCGCGCTGAGATGGCTGATCGAAACACCGCTGCTGGTCGCAAGCTCGGCCAGGGTCATCTGGCGCGCTTTGCGCAGCTGGCGCACCTCGGCACCGAAGGCTGCAAGACCCTCTTCGCTGGCGGTGCGGGTTTGTTTTTTCGATTTGCCCTGGCTCACGAATCCTCCCTACGCTCGCTGGGTATGTCGGAAATCCTACTTTGGTTTTTCTTCTTCGCAAGAAAAATTATTCAAAATTCCTGTATTGGCGCTGCCTCCCTGCGCTTGCTACCATTGGATGCCTATACGCAGGGCGTCGTAGATTGCTGCGTGAATGTTGCGTGCCGATACGGCGTCACCGATGCGATACAGGTCAAATCTGGCGCTGGGATTGGGTTGCGGAAACAGGTCGCCTGTGCCGGAGACAAGCGCACCCTGATTCACCGCTCCGCGATTGCGCGACAGTGGTTTGAGATCAAAATAGAGATCGTCCAGAGGCTGCGTGCCTTGATTGACAACGACCTGATCATATTCCCTTTTTTCGACCAGATCAGAATAGTCGGTGCCAATATGGGCTTGCAGCTGATTGCCTGATTTTTCGATCGCTTGCAGGGTTCGAGTGACAGTGAACACGGCTCCGGTTTTCTGCAGGGACCGCAAATAGGGCACCAGATTCATTGCCATCACTTCAGGTGCGAAACTGCGATCCCGGGTCATGATTTCGACCCGTGCGCCGGTGGCTGCGATGACCTCGGCGGCCATCAGGGCCGGGTGATCTCCTGCATCGTCATAGATCAGCACGTTTTCGCCCGGCTGCACGTCGCCGGATAGGATATCCCAGGCGGATACCGCCAGCTCATTGCCCGAATCGAGGATCGTTGTATTCGGCAGGCCCCCGGTCGCAATCACGACCATATCCGGTGACAGCGCGGTCACGTCACTGGCTTCGGCATATGTGTTGAACTGAAACTGAACGTCCCGCGCAGCACATTGCGCCATGCGCCAGTCGATGATCCCGATCATCTCGGCCCGGCGCTTGGATTGTGCTGAAAGGCGCACCTGCCCACCAGGTTCGGGGGCGGCTTCCAGAACGGTGACATCGTGCCCGCGTTCTGCGGCGACGCGCGCGGCCTCCAACCCCCCGGGGCCTGCGCCAACGATGACTGCCCGGCGGCGCGTGTCCGCCGCAGGTATTACATGCGGCATGGTCAGTTCACGCCCGGTGGCAGGGTTGTGGATACACAGCGCTTCGCCCGCTTGATAAATTCGATCCAAACAATAGGTCGCGCCGACGCAGGGCCGGATGTCATCTTCCTGTCCGGCTTGAACCTTGGAAACGATCATCGGGTCGGCCATGTGCGCGCGGGTCATCCCCACCATATCCAAAAGCCCCGAGGACACCGCATGTCTAGCCGTTGCCACGTCAGGGATGCGCGAAGCATGGAAGGTCGGCATGCCCGTTTCGGCCCGCACCCGCCCGGCGAAATCCAGATGCGGCGCGCTTTTCATGCCCTGCACGGGGATCACGTCCGTCATGGCCGGGTCAGTGTGAATGCGCCCGCGAATGACATTCAGGAAATCCACTTGACCGCTGTCGCGCAGCCTGCGCGCGATCTCGAGCCCTTCTTCCTCGGTGATGCCGCCCTTTTCAACCTCATCGGCAGTATAGCGAACGCCGACAATGAACTCTGGTCCTACACGGTCGCGGATCGCATCCAGTACCATGAAGCCAAAGCGCAGCCGGTTGTCGAGATCACCTCCGAACGGTGCGTCCATCGTGTTGGTCAGCGGCGACCAGAACTGGTCCAGCAGATGCCCGTAGGCCTGCAACTCGATCCCGTCCAAACCGGCGGCCTGCATGCGTTCAGCCGCATCGGCATAGTCGGTCACGATCCGCTCGACATCGAAATCTTCCATCTTCTTCGGAAAGGCCCGATGCGCGGGTTCCCGGTAGTGCGATGGAGAAACTGACGGCAACCAGTCACCTTTGTTCCAACCGGTACGCCGACCCAGGTGGGTCAGCTGGATCATCACGGCGCAGCCATGGGCGTGGCAGGCATCAGTCAATTCACCCATCCAGCGCACGACCTCATCTTTGTAGGCGAGGATATTGTTGAACACCGGGGGGCTGTCACGGCTGACGGTGGCAGAGCCAGCGGTCATCGTCATCGCAACACCCGCTTTTGCTCGCATTTGGTGATAGGCGCGATAGCGTTCCTTAGGCATTCCGTCTTCGGGATAGGCGGGTTCATGACTGGTGGTCATGATCCTGTTTTTCAGGGTCAGGTGCTTCAGTTGATAGGGTTGCAACAGGGCGTCGCTGCTCATGAGGACGTTTCCCGGTTAGAAGGCTGCGTTGCGACGACATCCTTGGGAATGACGACAGGTGAGACGGCCCAGATCAACCGGCAGACCTGATCGGTGCGGTTGCGGGCATGGTGCGGGATGCGTGCGTCAAAGCTGTAGCTGTCCCCGGCGCGCAGGGTGATGAACTCATCCCCGATCTGCATCTCCAGCTCGCCTTCCAAAACCAGCCCGTGCTCTTCGCCTTCGTGTTTTTGCAAAGGGTCGTCCGGGCGTTCTGAATGTGGTGCGTAGACCGCCATGCCCATATAGAATTGTCCTCCGATCGAGCTGGACAGCAGATGATCGGTATACCCCAGCTCTGCCACGTCCTGACCGTACAGGGTATTCAGGGCTCGACGGTTCTGGGCGCGAACAACAAAAGCCTGTTCCATTGGACCCGCCCCAGCGCGGCGGGCAAAGAACCAATCTGGCGTGACGCTGAGTGCACTGGCGATAGTTTGCAATACGTCAACAGAAGGCTTGGATACCCCGCGCTCAATCGCCGACACATGGCTGAGCGAGATGCCCGCTTCTTCACTCAGTTGCTTCAGCGTAAGCTGACGGGCTTTGCGTAATTGCCGAACCTCGCTTCCCAGCGAAGAAATAGCGGATGTCAAGGGGACAACTTTGTCAGATGACATGCGGGTCTCCGAAAAATGAGTGGAGTGGTTAAACTCTACCCAAATTGAAAGCAGACTAGAATTTTAAAGTCAAATTCTATTTTTGAACGAATAGCACGAAACTATTGCATGTTCGATCCGGATTTGCAGAAGTGAGGCAGACATGGATTCCACGCGGCGGATCAAAATGACCGATCAAACCGATCATCCCTTCAAAGTGTCAGAGACAGACCATTTATGGATCGAAATGCCTGATGGCGTACGTTTGGCAGGCCGTCTGTGGCGCCCGGTAACACAGATGCCTGTTCCTGCCATTTTGGAATACATCCCGTACCGCAAAACCGACATGGTGCGCGCGCGCGATGAAAGGAACCACCCCTACTTTGCAGCCCACGGTTACGCCTGCATTCGGGTTGACATGCGGGGCTCGGGCGACAGCGAAGGGCACATGCCGGATATGTATGCGCAGGCTGAACTGGACGATGCGCGACAAGTGATCAAGTGGCTGGCTGCGCAACCCTGGTGCAATGGCCGTGTGGGAATGTTCGGCACGTCCTGGGGCGGTACGGCATCGTTGCAGGCCAGTGTGAATGCGCCCGATGCGCTGATGGCGGCGATCGCCGTTTGCGCAACCCATGACCGTTTTGAGGATGACATCCACTATATGGGCGGTTGCGTTTTGTCGGATACTTTCGAATGGGGTGCGACGCTTCCGGCTATTCTGGCCTCGCCTCCAACGGCAAAAGTCGGGACAGATTGGAAAGCGCTGTGGAAAGAGAGAATTGAGAACCTTACGTTTCCATTGGAAAACTGGCTGCGCGAGGATGGTAGGGGGCAATACTGGCGACACGGTTCTGTCATTCATCAAGCAGATGCACTTTCTGTCCCGGTTCTGGCTATCGGAGGGTGGAGCGATCGCTATTCCAATTCGGTAATGTCTCTGGTTGATGCGCGACCCACCCGGGTTTGGGGGGTGGTCGGCCCTTGGGGTCACCACTATCCAGATCAAGGGTCGCCCGGACCCGCCGTCGGGTTTCAGAAACTGGCTCTGGATTGGTGGGATTACTGGCTTAAGTCAGACACGTCGCAAACGCCAAACTGGCCGCGGCTTCGGGTTTGGTTACGCGAATACGTTGATCCGAAGGATTTTTTATCCATGGCTGCAGGGAAATGGATAGAAAGTGGCCCAACGATCCAAGAAACAAAAGTTCAGGAAATTTCCCTGTCTTCACTAAAATCCAATACCAACCACGAGCGGTGGATCGTTCCAGCAGATCCGACGGTGGGGCAAAGCGCAGGGGATACAGGGTATTTTGGCCGAACCGGCGGTTTACCCCTTGATCAAAACTTTGATGATTCCCGTTCTTTGGTTTTCGAAACAGCGCCTCTTACAGAGGATCTGATAATCTATGGGTCGGTCGTTTTGAGGTTACATGGAGAAACGAAAGACAAACCAAATCAGATTATCGCAAGACTCAGTGATGTAAATTCTGCCGGCGTGTCGGCACGTATAACCTATGGCGTCAGGAATCTGTCGCTGGATGAGAACCTGGATCGCATTTCGCACTCTGCAAAATCCGACGCATTTAACGCAGACATCCGTTTTCATTCAACCGCCTACCGCATCCGCAAAGGACATCGCATCCGTCTTGCGTTCTCTTCGTCTTACTGGCCGCTCATTCATGCGGCGGCACCGAAAGGTGACCTGAGTCTGGATGATGGAAAACTTGTTCTTCCTTTGATGGCCAATAAGCCTTCCGACTTAAGCGAACCTCTTCCGCCTGCAGAAGATTTGCCAGAAGAGAAATCGCATTTCACTTCTGCTGCTGACAGGCTGACACGCTGGAATAAAACCCGTGACAACTGTATCGAGATGGGCTGGCGCCAACCACTGGTGAAGACTGCATTCCCTCAGTTGGGGACTGTTTTTAGCTACGAAACAGGCATGGTGCATAGATTGAAGACCTCGGATGTCGTCAAGCAAGAGACAAATGTTGATCACAAAATGATTTTTGAACGACCTGACGGAACCTCCGAGGTTTCAGTTTCTTTGACTGCGTGTTCATCGCTCGGGCATACGACGGTGGATGCTGAACTGATTGTTACATGGAACAAAGAAATCTTCATGACACGGCACTGGCGTAAATCTTAATCAATGCAGCGCAAGTGGTTTCCTCCAACCAGTGTTAGCTGTATTGCAGGTTTTCAATCTCTCGGCACTGGTTGCAATCAGGTAGAAACGTCGCTGGTTCTGCAAAGTACAAATATCACCATAGTGCGCGGCGGCAGCAAAGCCTGACAGTGCAGAGGCTTCATAAATCGTAGCCCCAGCTGGCTTTGCGGTTGTTGATGCGCTTACGATCAGCCAATGAGAGTCAACCGTCATTGCGACGGCCGTTTGGCTTGTATCTTGAGCGTTGTTTGCCAGCACATCTCTTCTTCAGTGGCGCTTTGTCCTGTTCTTCTTCGATGAACTCCGGGACGGAACTGAGGCGCTTGTTCTCGGTGATTGCGGCATGGGTGACGCGCTGATCCTTGTCGAAGACACAGTAGGGGGGCAAGACGCCCTTCCAGCGATTTCCCAGTCCTGAAGCGCATGCGCGACGCGGAGCACCGGCCCATCCTCAGGCTCGTCTGTGCGGAACTTGCAACTCCAATTCATGAGCACCGGATCGGGGCCAAGCGGTATTGCCACGATACGCTTGGACGCCACATGTGGCGAGACGGCCCATTGCGCCAGAATGCTTGTACCTTGGTTGGCAGCAACCAATTCGACAATGGCTTCGGGCAACTCGACGGCTGCAGTCCAGTTGGGATAGCGACGTTCTGCACGAAACAGCCTTGCAAATTCTTGATCAGGCTCGGGGATCTTGGTGAATGTGATAAACCGTTGCCCTTCGATATCACGTGCAGATACCGATGCAGCCCCGGCCAGCGGGTGTTCTGGCGCGCACACGAATACAAGAGGATCCTGAAAGAGATGCAACGACCGCGTCGCTGCATGGCTCGACTCTCCGGCGACGATGGCCAAGTCAATCTGACGGTCCAGAAGCGATGTGACCATGTCACGACGGTAACCAGCCATTATCTGAATATCGATCGCTGGGTGTTTAGCGCGAAACATTTGCAGAAACGCGGGGAACCAGTGATAGGCGCTGTAGTTTTCCACCGCGATGCGCACGACGTGATCAATGCCCGCATTCATCCGACGCACTTCATCTTCGATCACATACATCTCGCTCAGAAACTTGTCGCTGAATCGGGCAAGATACTCGGCGGCAGCCGTCATGCGCAAACGCTTGTGCATGCGTTCAAACAGGGGCACACCCAGCCTGCGTTCTGCTTCGCGGATTCTGTGGGACAGCGCTGACGGTGTCAGGCCCAACTCATCGGCCGCGTCAACGACGCGACCGGTTTTCCCAATGGCGCGGATCATCTGCAGGTGGCGGATGTCTAGTCGGGGATTTTCCATACTGATCTCTGCATGAAAGTTGTTCATGAAAACCTACGATTAACGCGAGTGTTGCTCAATAATTTTTCGCCAAGAATACGCCCGGCACAGATGATCAAGATCCATATGGACAAGCTCGCAGACGTCGATTCACCCCGCGCTTGGGACCGTCAGTTCCATGTGTATGGACAGACGAACGCCCGCCTGCACCAGCGAGATGGCCCCACCGCGATGGTGACGCGCGGCCACGGGTTCGGATTGAAACGGATGATGGGCAAAGTATCATAGACGGCTTTTTCGGGTTGGGATGCGTGTCATTGGGTAATCATGACGACCGGCTGGCGCGGGCGGCCATGGATCAGATGCAGGAATTGCCTTTCGCGCCGACATTTTGCGGGAGGTCCCATCCAAGAGCCGCGGATTTGGCGCGCGCACTAACGTCGAAAGCAGCGGTGCTCTGTCCGGCCAGCCTCACATTCATGCGGGCTTTGGTCTGCCGATGCATGATTTTCTCAAGCTGTCGACGTCGAACTACTATTTAAATGCCGAGGCCGGTGAAACCGAGGAGGAGTTCTCTGCCCGCATGGCGGCCGAGTTCGAAGCCACCGTGCTGGAAGCGGGATCTGACACAATCGTCGCCTTCTTTGCTGAGCCGATGCAATCCGGCGGCACGATCCGCCCGCCAAAGGGAAATTGGCAGGCGATGCAGATCGTGATCCGGAAGTATGACATTCATTTCCATGTGTATGAGACCGTTTGCGGCTTTGGCCGCACCGGGCATTACTGGGGCGCAGAGGCATTCGATCTGACCCCCGATAGAACCACCTGCGCCAAGGCGCTGACCGCTGCGTTTTTCCCGATATCGGCGATCATGTTCCGGCAGGATTTCTTTGACGATCTGATGCTGAACTCAGACGCATCCGGCGTGCTGGGCAACGGGTTCACCTATGCTGGTCACTTTGTCGGTGCCGCCGTCGCGTTGGAGGCGCTGAAAATCTATGGCGACATAGATCTGATCGGTCATGTGCGCGGGATCGGTCTGTTTTGCGGTATTCAACTGGTGCAGGGCAAAGGAACGCGTGCGCTGTGGGATCCGGCGCTGAAGGTGGGGACAATGGTGCAGGATCGCGCCCACACGCGGGGCTGTACTTGCGGTCCGTCCCGCCCGATCGGATTAGTTTTTTGCCGCCGTTGATTATCAACGAAGATTAGATCGACGAGGCAACTGCGATCCTGAAAGCCGCCTTGGACGATGTCCGGGCCGAGGTGAAAGGGCGCACCTGGGGCTCATCCAGAACGCGGCCAATACGGTAAGAAATCAGCAATTTCGTCGCATCGGCCCAATTGAGTTTCAGACAAAAGAAAAAGGTGCCTATTCATACAGACGCCTTTAGTCGTTCAGGCCTTCATTTTCAGATTGTCCGGGTCATAGACATGGGGATTATGCCGCCGAGCGTTGCGGGGCTGGCCAAGCACACGCACCGTGCAATCGGCCCCCATACCCAGTGATCCGCGCTTGATATAAGCCAGAACACAATGTGTTCCGGTGCGATAGCCTTGGCTGGCTGAGGTCACGTACCCGATCCATTCGCCATCCTTCAGGATCGGATCAGAGGCAAGCGGTTCGGGGCTGTCGTCACTGATTTCCAGCCCGATCCATTCCCAGTTGGCCTCCTCGCCAGACTGCCGCTCGACCGCATCGCGTCCGATGAACTCCCCCTTATTCATATTGGCAAACCGGCCCAGACCCGCATCGTAAAGCGTATATTCCGTTCCGAAATCCGAACCCCATCCGTGATAACCTTTTTCGATCCGCATCGCGTTCAGCGCGTAGGAGCCGAACTGGCAGCCGCCAACCTCGTTCACGCGCGTCACGATCGTGTCGTAGACCGCTACAAGGTGCTCGGAGGCCAGATGCAACTCCCAACCCAGCTCACCGACGTATGATACGCGCATCGCGGTGACAGGAAAGCCGGCCAGCGTGATCTCGGCCACTGATAGCCACGGGGCAGCAGCGGCAGAGAGGTCTGCATCGGTCAGCGGGGCAAGCACCTCTCGCGATTTGGGGCCCATGACCATCAAAGCGGCATCGTGTTTGTAGCCGCGGCTTAGTGTGACGCCCTCTGCTGGTAGGTGGGTGTTCAGCCAGTCGAAGTCTCGCAGATCGGCTAGGGTCGGGCCACATAGAAGGAACCTGTCACTTGCCAGTCGCGCAACGGTGGCTTCTGACCAGATGTGCCCCTTGGGGGTCAGCATATAGCTGAGCCGGACGCGTCCCGGTTTCGGAACACCGCCGCACAGGACGCTGGATAGGAACGCCTCAGCGCCGGGGCCGCGCAGATCGTATTTGGTGAAACCGCCGTGATCCATGACGCCGACGCTTCTTGCCACGGTTTTGCATTCTTGCGCGACAGCGTCCTGCCAGGGTTCGTGGTGGAAGGACAGGTCGGCATCGCCATTGTCCTTGATCGCATCGGTTTCGAACCAGAAGGCGCGCTCCCACCCGGCGATCTGGCCCATGACGGCGCCCTGATCCTTCAGGCGTTCATAAAGCGGGGTACAAAGCACCGGGCGGCCACGCTGCATGTTCCGATGCGGAAATGGAATGGCATATTGTAGATCATAGTGTTGTGAGGCACGGGAATGGGCATAGTCCTGCGTGGTCCAATCGCCAAAGCGGCGCGGATCCCACGCACTGAGGTCCCATTCTGTTTCGCCTTCGGTGATCCATTCGGCCATCGCTTTGCCGATAGCGGCCGAATGGGTGATGCCAACCTGCACGCCAGTCGCTTGATAGAAATTCGGCGCACCCGCCGCCGGACCGACCAGCGGCAGGGCATCTGGGGCATAGGCGATGGGGCCGTTGACAAACCGCTGCGCGCCCGCTTCGCCAAGTAGCGGCACATGGACCATCGTCGCCTCCAGCACATCCAGAATATCCTCAACACTGTCAGGGAAAAGCTGATGCGCAAAGTCATCCGGCGGGCCGTCCTCCTCCCACGCGGGGCGACCATCATGGGCGTAGGAACCAACAAGGAAAGCGTTGCGTTCGCGGCGCAGATAGAAGCGGATATCGGGGTCACGCACCAGTGGGAAAAGATCGGCATGATCCTCCAACGCTTTGAGCGGTTCGGTCACAAGATACTGGTGCTCGAGCGTGACCACCGGGGCAGGCAATCCTGCCATCTCGGAGATTTTGCGGCCGTAAAAGCCACCTGCGTTGATGACCATCTCTGCCTTCACTGTGCCTTTCGCACAAGTGACCAGCCATTCCCCTGATGCCATGCGGTCAATGGCTTTCACGGGCGCAAACCGTTCCACCTGCGCGCCCAGATCCCGCGCGCCCTTGGCCAGCGCTTGCGTTAGCTGGCTGGGGTCAATGTCACCTTCGTAAGGGTCCAGAATACCGCCCAGAACGGATTCGTCCGGGTGCCAGAATGGGTGCATCTTGTCCATCTCGGACGGGCTCAGCATCTGCAGATCGAAGCCTGCGCTTTCCGAAATTCCGCAAAGATGGCGGAACAGGTCCATTCGTTCCGGCGTATGGGCAGGCCAGAACGCCGAGGTATGACGATAGGTGATCGCGCTGTCCACCTTTTCGGCCAGATCTTTATAGGTTGACCAGCCGTAGTTTCCTGCCCGCATTCCCAGCCATGAAGTCGCGTAGGTCGGGATGTTGCCCGCTGCGTGCCAGGTCGAGCCGGAGGTCAGTTCGTTGCGCTCAAGTAGAAGCGTATCAGTTACGCCGGCCAAAGCGAGATGATACAGGATTGAGGTGCCAACGGCCCCCCCGCCAATCACAACAACGCGGGCAGTGTCTTTCATGGGGCTATTTTCCTTCGGGCAATCGGATTTCGAAAGCGGCGCGTATCGCGGCCTCCCGGTCCTTGGGCAAATGGGTTGGTGGCTCGCGCAACATCTCGGCGCTGCGATCAACAGCGACATCCCAGATCGTGCGCGACCCGGCATCTTTCCAATCCGAAATGCTCTGCCGGTTGCCGAGGCTCGGATAAGTGTATTCGGATTTCATGAGTTCCAGTGTCTGCGCCTCGCCCAGGTAATGCCCTTCGCCGGTCGCCACGGCTTCGATCCGGCTGAGGTCGATCGCGGTTTCGGTCAACTCGACCCCGCGAACCGACCGTAGGATCGCGCCACACATGTCATCGTCGATCACCAATGCCTCGCGCGAGGCGGCCATGATGGACCCGAGCATGCCAACAGACAGGTTGATCATGTCTGCCCCGGCTTGCGCTGCAAGAGCCACCGTGTACCCTTTTTCATACCCCGCCTGCGCATCGGGGGTTTTGGCATCGGTCATTCCCGCAGAAGCGGTTGACGGCAAGCCTAGATGCAAAAGCAGTTGCGTGGCGGCAGCGGCGGCGACGGCAGCTTCGCCTGATCCACCTGTCATTGCACCGGTGCGCAAATCGGAAATGAATGGCATGAACGCAAAGATGCAGGGATACCCCGGCTCGAGGGCGTCGACGACCATCAACCCAGCCAGCGTTTCCGCAAGACCCTGCACCAGCGCGCCCGCCAAAGTGACAGGGCTGGTTGCCCCCGCCTGCGCCGCGGTGCAGATCTGCAGCGGCATTCTGTGGGCCATGGCCCGTTGCATAATCTCTAACCCTTCGGGCGCAAAGCGCAGCGGCGAGACCGCATGCACGATCACGCCGAAACAGAAGGGTTGCGCTCGAAAGGCGCCCTCGTGGCCCAGGGCCATATCGAACATGGCGATAACCGGATCCAGATGCGCGGCGCTGTTAAAGCTGATCCCGATGGGTTTGGGGCAGGCCCTGAGACAGGCAAACCCGGTGTTGAGGTCCAGCAGCAAGGGCTGGTCCATGTCCCGTGCAATCACCGGGCGCAAACCGTAGTGGATGTTCGGCAATCGTCCCACCAACTGCATAAGATCGTAGAGATCGTACAGCTGGGCACCGCGAAACTCGCCGGTGGCGCTGTCCAGAACCTCTGTCGCCGCTCCGCCTGTTCCGATATGCACATGGCCGCCGCCAACGGTCAGGCCCATATCCTCCACAAACCCTGGTAGATTTACGCGCCTCGCCGCCCGCGCAATGGCGGTTTCCACCATCGATTGCGAAAAGCAGACCCGCCCATCCGAACGTCTGGTTGCCCCGGCATTGACGAATTGCGCTGCGATGGCATCGGGGCATTCTGCGATCCCGGTCTGCGCAAGGATATCAAACGCGGCCTGCACGATCCGATCTACCGCAGCAGCATCCAGTGGCGCAAACCGCCCACCCTGTGGAGGCGGAGTGATGCGGGGCGCGCGACGGTCGGTTTTTGAGCGGGTTCTGCGGGCCATCGGGCGGTCCTTGGAAGAATAATCTACGCAAGGATTGCGCAAACTCTCGCAATGGCAATTCGAAAATTCGCGCACTCAGACCAGAATCTTTCATGCAAACGTCGGCTTTTCCTGCGCAATACTACGGACCAGCATTTGACGTTCTACGACTTCGGCGGGGTGAACATGGCGAGGATTGCGTTTATTGGCTTGGGCACGATGGGCCGTCCGATGGCGCAAGTTCTGCGGGACGCAGGCCATGACGTAACGGGCATGGATATCAGCCCCGAAATGCGTGAAGCGTTTGTCGGCGCGAACGCGCCGTCGTCGGATACCATCGCAGCGGCAGAGGTCATTATCACCATGCTGCCAGAAGCCGATCACGTCGCGCGCGTTCATGAGACACTGATCCGAGCGGCTGCCAAACCTGGCGCGCTGGTGATCGATTGTTCGACCATTGATGTGAACACGGCGCATGCGCTCGCCCTTGAGGCGATGTCTCATGGGTTGGCAATGCTAGACGCGCCCGTTTCCGGCGGCCCTGCTGGGGCCGAGGCCGGAACACTTAGCTTCATGGTCGGCGGAGATGCGGCGAACGTCGAACGGGCGCAACCAATCCTGCTGGCAATGGGCTCCAAAATTACCCATTTCGGTGGACCCGGAACGGGGCAGGCCGCGAAGGCCAGTCACAACATGATCTGCGGTATTACCGCGATGGCGGTGATGGAAGGATTTGCGCTTGCCGATGCCTTGGACCTCGATCTCGACAAATTCTATGCGTTGTGCGCGGGGGCCGCGGCGCAAAGCTGGACGCTTGAAAATCGCTGCCCGATACCCGGTGTGGTTCCCGACGCCCCATCGTCCAACAACTTTGACCCCGGCTTTGCCGTGCGCCTGATGGCAAAGGATTTGCAACTTGCTCAGGCGGCGGCAAAGTCGAGCGGACAGCCCACGCCTTTCGGGGCCGAGGCGGCCAAAGCCTTTACAAAATTTGCCGAAACGCGCGGCGACCGCGACTTTTCGGCCTTTTACACCACGCTTCGGGCGTTGCCCGAGCACCAGAAGGAATAACACATGGCAATTCTGGATTACACCTTGCCCACAGACGGGTTGGCCGGGTCCTTCATAGACGGGCAATGGCATTGGCCCGCAAGCGGAGAGATGCTGGCAGTTGAAAACCCCTCGCGGCGCGAAACGATCTGCGAGATTGGCCGGGGGACCAAAGTAGAAATAAGCCTTGCCGTTGCCGCCGCTGAACGGGCGCGCCGGGACTGGGCCGCGCGACCTGCAGCGGAACGCGGCGCAATGCTGACCGAGCTGGGCAATCGCCTGACCACACATGCCGAAGAGGTCGCCCGCGTTCTGGCCGCCGAAAGTGGCAATGCGGTCCGCACACAATCTCGGGGCGAAGCGATGGGCGCGGCTGGAGTGCTCAAGTATTATGGCGGTGTTGCGGGTGAGCAAAAGGGCGAAACGCTGCCCTTTGGCCCCGGGCTCATGTCGTATTCCACGCGCGAGCCATTGGGCGTTGTCGGCTCGATCATCCCCTGGAACTCGCCCTTGCAACTCGGCGCGGTGAAGATTTCCATGGCGCTGGCCACGGGCAACTGCATCGTCCTGAAGCCTGCCGAAGATGCGCCACTCGCCGTTCTGAGGCTGGTTGAGCTGGCTGCCGACATCTTTCCACCAGGTGTCTTCAACGTGGTCACCGGGCTTGGGGAAGAGGCCGGCGCGGCGCTGGTCAATCATCCCGGTATCGCGAAAGTGTCGTTCACTGGATCGTCCGACGTGGGCAAACTGGTGGCTCGTTCCGTGGCGGATCGGGTGGCCAATGTAACGCTTGAACTGGGGGGCAAAAGCCCCTGCATCATCTTTCCCGACGCTTGCGCCCCAGAGCGTATCGACGCCACGGCGCAAGGTGTGGTCAATGCCATGCGATTTGCACGTCAGGGGCAAAGCTGCACAGCCGGATCTCGCCTGTTTGTGCATAAATCTGTCTGGGATGACCTGATGCCCTTGGTCGCAGAAAAAGCCGCTGCGATGAAAATCGGCGATGCGCTGGATGAAGACAGCGACATCGGGGCCGTGGTGAATGAAGAACGCTACTCTGAGATTTGTGCCTATGTCGCTGAGGCCGAAGAGCAAGGCGCCACATTCCTGACGGGCGAAACGCCAAAGGCAACAGACAATGGGTTTCATCCGATCCCCACAATCCTGACGGGGCTAGACAATTCTTGGCGGATTGCCCGCGAAGAAGTGTTTGGCCCTGTCCTGGTCGCAATCCCGTGGGAGGATGAGGCCGATATGATCGCGCAAGCCAACGACACGCATTACGGGTTGGCGGCGTTCATTTTCAGCCATGACATGAGCACCGTCATCCGCATGACCCGCGCGCTGGAGGCCGGCTGGGTGCAGGTCAATCAGGGTGGCGGGCAAATCCCCGGCATGTCTTACGGCGGGATCAAGCAATCCGGAATGGGCAGCGAATATTCTATCGAAGGCGCGCTTGAGGCCTATACCTATCGTAAGTGCGTGACCGTGGCACTGTAGGCATGGAAACAGACCGGTTCGGGAACACGATTGACGCTTCGGTCGGCTATGCGAGGGGGCGATATTTGTCCTCCAGCGCAGCCGAAATCCGACGGCTGCGCCATGCGCAAGCGGTTGCGGCAGAGGTCTTGGAAACACGCGGGGCTGACGGAATTGGGATTTTTACAGGTAACCCGCGTTACTTTCCGCTGAAACCGGATGATCTGTCGACCTATTGCGAAGAATGGGTGGGACCGGGCCTGTTTTCAGCGGAACTGACCCAGGCTGCCATCGCGCATTTTGGGGGCGGGGATACGGTCGCTGTCACCAACCGCACAAGTGCAGGCATTGTGGCGGCCATATTGGCGCTTTGCGATGGGCGACCCGTGGTCTCCGTGGTACCCGATAAGGACCGCAGCCACGCATCGGTTGTGCGCGGATGTCGGCTGGCGGGCGTCGAGCTTGTGGAAATCGAAGGATCGGCGGACCCAGGCTCAGCGATAACCACGCACGCGCCCGCATTGGTGGTGATCACGACTGTCACAAGTACGTTGGCGCGATTGCCGGACGCTGAGACGAGCCGCGCCATAGCTGAGGGGCGGGCCGCGGGCGCCACCGTGTTCATGGACGAAGCTTATGGCGCGCGTCTGCGCCCAGTGCTGCATGGTGGAGCACTGAGCCTTTCCATGGGAGCGGACATAGCCATCACGAATGCGGATAAGGCGGGCCTGTGCGGCCCGCGCGCGGGCATCCTTTGTGGGGCGTCCACGCCGGTACTGGCCACGCTTGCCAAGGCGTCGGAACTGGGCCAGGAGGCACGCGCACCCATAGCGGCCGGCGCAATGCGCAGCCTGCAGGCCTTTGACCCGGAAGACCTGCGAATGGAGGCAAGCAACGGCGCGTCCATTGCAGAAGCGATGGCCGGGGCCTGGGGTGCAGAGGTTGTGCAGCGGTCTGATCTGGGGCCGATGCTGGATGAAGAGGACGTGTTAGCGCGGGTGCTGTCACTGGCAGGACGCGACAAGACCGACATTGTCCCGGCAGAGGCGACAGCGGCCATCGGTATGCTATTGCTGAAAGAGCACGGCGTTTTGACCGTGAACACCCATGGCGCGCCGGGCGGAAGGGTTTCGCTGCGCCTGAAACCGACCGCCGGAGCTGTGGCCGCTGTGGGTGGGGTTGCCGCTTTGGTGTCGGCGCTGGACGCGGCCACAGAAGAAGTGTCGCACAGGCTTGACGATGACGCGTGGTTCACGGCGGTTTTGTTCGGAGACGAGTCATGAGCGAATTCGCAAAGTATGATGACAGGCTGGACCGGCTGGTGAACCTCGACCTCGGCAACCGGGGGATCGAGCCGCTCTATGACGCCTCGCGCGCCTTGGCGGGCCAAGCGTTGTGCGGCGCCGCGGCGGAATTGCTGCTTGCCATGCCCGAAAGCGGGACGGCAATCGTCACCACGGGATCCGTGTCGCGGGCGTGGCTGTCTCCGGCTTTGGGCGAAAACGATGGCCCGTCCGGGGCGGCGGCCCTCATTCGCGCGCTTTGGCTCGCCCGAAAAGCAACCTGCGTATTGGTGATTGAGGAAACGCTGATCCCGCCTATGGCTGCTACCTTGCAGGCCTGTGGCGTCGCGATCGTGGATCTTGAGACGACGCGCAAGGCCAGTGCGGATGGCTCAATGGCCTGCGCAACCTTGCTGCCGTATCCGGTGACAGATGCCGAGGGCGCTGTTGCGGCGGCCAAGATGCTGAATCAGCTCAAGCCCGATATCATGGTCTCGACCGAACGCGTGGGGCGCAACGAAAACGGCATTTATTACAACATGCGCGGGCGCGACTACGGCTTAGGCCGGGCGCGCATCGACATGCTGTTCGATGCTGCCATGGCGCGAGGTATCCCGACGCTGGCTGTGGGTGATGGCGGCAACGAGATCGGCATGGGGCTGGTCGCCGATATCGTGAAGATCGCCGTTCCCTTTGCTGCCCCCGGCGATTGCGCATGCGGCGGTGGGATCGGCGCGACCTCTGGCGCCGATATCCTGATGACCGCTGCGGTTTCGAATTGGGGCTGCACAGCGATTTGCGCGGCCATGGCCATGCGCACAGGCGACGCCCGCCTGATCCACACCCCAGCGATGGAAGCTCGCCTGTTGAAGGTCATGACCACCAACGGGCTGATCAATTCTGCCGATGGGATCATCGACCCCCATGTGGACGGCATCAAGGACACCACCCATATCGCGCTGGCGGAAATGGCCGAGGCCATTACCCGCAAAGCGCCGTCATAGCAGAAAGACCCAACCGTGAGCACCGAAACACTCCTTCGCAATATCCGCGACCCCATCGCTCAAGTGAAAAATTGCCCTGTGACGGGGGCTCTGTTGCAAAGTTTTGGCGGTTGATGCGCCTGAGTTTAACGTGCGGATGGCTTTCGGTCCCAATTGAAAACGTAAGGTTGAAATTTCCTGATAGCATTGTTGAGCAAGGCCATCGGTTCAACAAATGTCTGGCAGAGCCAATGCTATGGTCTAAGTCCATCGATACTAAAATATCTGTCCTTGCGGGAATGGACCTGATCGACATGGCCGGCAAAGTTCAATACTCGTCCGGCCGCTCTGCCCGGTTCAGCAGGTTGCTCAGCTGGCGGGCTTAACGGATCGCCATTCCCATCAAGGCGGGTCTCAAGCAATTTTGCGAGAGACCCGTATCCCGGATAGAATGTGCGTCACTTTGAGAGGGACTGAATGCGCTATCTTTTGTTGCAAGTATTCGCGATTGTTGCTTTTGCAGGCGCGCTTTGTGCAGAAAAGAGCGATTATATCGAACTTGCACAGAGAGGTTGGGGGTATGAGTTGCGGTCCACGATGCTGGGGCGTGACATGGCGATCCCCGTGCACATCAATGGCCGCGATCAGGCCGGTGCAGCCTTGTGCCTGGTCGGTGAAAAACCGCATCCGCAAACGCTTGTCGTTCTTGATACCTTTCGGGCGTTGCTGAAACACAGCTTCGGCCACCCGACACCCATGCGCTACGCTGGCCCATCCGCGCGCGATTGTGGAACCGGTCGAACCGTGGTTTTGCGATTGTATTCCGGGTACCCTCCCAATCGGGACCTTTCGTCAGATATCGACTGGCTCAGCGAACTCCACCAGCTTGGTTTGCCTGCGGGTCGAAACTATGTGGTGACATCACCGGCGATGGCACAGACCTTTTTTGGTCATCGGGGGCAGGGGACCCATATCGTGGTCAAACAACCGGCGCATGATCGGCCCAGCAAGCTTGAAAGGGATTTCCACAAATCGATCCTGCTGGAGGAACTGTTTCAGTCCTTCACCTTCGGCATGGACATCCTGCTATATGACAAATCGTCAGGGTTTTTGTCGAAATTGCAGGAAACGCCGGTAAACTTGCAGCGCCTGCCTTGGAGTTCGCACGACTTTATGCGCGCATTGCTGGCTTCGAACCCAAGCGGTCTTTGTGCGTTTGACGTCTTTATGATGCATGCTGTCGCGCAATCCCCGGTGGATCAAACCATAGACCCCGGCTTTATCGAATACATTGACGCCCAATATGATCGGCTATGGGCGCAGGCGGACGAAACCCTGGCCAATCCCAGATTTGCAGCCCTTTTTGATGAAGGCTGCACCAATTCGGTTCGTGTGCCCAGGTAATACCATCTGACGTGTTTTGTCGGGCGGGTGACTCCGGGTAGCCTGAGCGCAGGCAATGCGCCCTCAGCGGCTATGGGAGGACATATGGATACGAGGCCTGAAAACCCGCCACGCGCCATTGCGGGATTGTCCGCGTATCTGTCGCAAGGGCTTATCGGTCACGCGCATCTGGTGGACTCTCTTTTGATCGCGCTGCTGGAAGGTGGCCATCTTCTTGTAGAAGGTCCGCCCGGGCTGGCGAAGACACGGGCCGTCAAATGGCTGTCAAACGCTGTCGAGGGCGGCTTTGCCCGTATTCAATGCACACCTGACCTGATGCCTTCTGATCTGACCGGAACACCAGTTTACCAGCCTCAGGAAGGCCGCTTTGAATTTGTTCCGGGGCCGGTGTTTCACACGCTGGTGCTGGTTGACGAGATCAACCGCGCGCCGCCAAAGGTGCAGTCCGCCTTGCTGGAGGCCATGGCAGAACATCAGGTTACGGTTGGAAACGAAACATATGCTCTGCCGGATCCCTTTCTGGTCGTGGCGACCCAGAACCCCATTGAACATGATGGAACCTTTCCCTTGCCCGAGGCGCAGTTGGACAGGTTTCTGCTGCATGTCGTACTGACATTGCCGGATCTGGAAACGGAACGCGAAATCCTCGATCTGGTCATCGCCGAAACACGGAATGGGCCGCCGGTCGCGCAGCAGATGACGCTTGAAGAGCTGAAGACTGCCCGTGCCGAGGCGCAGTCGGTTCACGTCGCGCCAGAATTGCGGGACTTTATCGTCCGGCTTGTGCTTGCGACCCGTGAAGGCCCGTTTGCCGATTTTGTCGAGCACGCAGTCTCGCCGCGTGGGTCATTGGCCCTGGCCTCGGCATCGCGCGCGCGCGCCTATCTGCGGGGCCGGGATTTCGCCCTGCCTGAAGATGTCGCCGCTGTTGCGCCCGATGCGCTGGCCCATCGTATGGTGCTGACCTGGAGAGCCGTTGCAGATGGGAAAAGACCGCGCGAATTGGTGGCCGACATTCTGAATGCGGTCGAGCCGCTGTGACGGGGGTGCTGGCACATGCGGGGGTTCGCCTGACGACCGAGGCCTTGATTGCATTGCGGCATATCGCATTGACCGACCACGGCAACCCGACAATGACGGCCCTGCCCGGAGGATTTCTGACCCGAAAGCGCGGTCAGGGCGTCGAGGTTGCAGATGTACGCGAATATGTGGACGGGGATGACATTCGTCATTTGGATCGCGGAACAACCGCCCGCACGGGGCGTATGCATATCCGGCAGTTTCAGGAGGAACAGGACCGCGTCGCCCTGTTGGTTGCGGATTTTCGTGCACCGATGTTCTGGGGCATCCAGCGGGCGTTTCTGTCAGTCGCTGCCGCCGAAGCCTTGACCTTGATCGGGTGGTTCATGGTTGAAAGCGGCGGGCGTGTTGGTCTGTTGGCGCTTACCCCCGGCGCACCCGTCATCGTACCGTTGCGAGGGAAAACGCGCGGAATGCTGGACGTGATCGGTGGCTTGGTTCAGGCTTATGCGCGCAGTCTGACCGCGCTGCAAAAAGGTGAGGATGAAAGCTGGACGCTGGAACAGGCACTTGCCGGCGTTGAGCGCCTGACGCCGACGGGGGCCGAGATTATCATCGCGTCTGGCTTCGATCAGCAGGGAGAGGGCTTTTCGGACGTGCTCGACCGGCTCGATCATCGCCGCACCCCCAGACTGCTGCTTGTGACCGAAAGCAAAGCGCATGAGATGCCAAGGGGCTGGTATCCGATCCGCCTTTCAGATGGGCGGCAAAAGCGGGTCTATCTGGCCCGGGCAGAGCCTTCCGGTGAACTTACGTTTCAGAAGGTGGCAACACATCCTGCGCTTGTCCTGAATGCCAGTGACCCGGTCGAACAAACCTCTCGTCGCATTTCGTCGGTTTTCGCGGCAAGATATGTGGCATGAGTGAGAAAGCACTCTCTGAAGCCACGATGCTGGCCAGCCTGCGGGATATCCATTTGCCCGCCGAGGCCGCAGGCGGGGCGGTCGCGGAATACGCGGCTGTTCTTGGTATCGCGGCGCTGGCCTCGGTCGGCTGTGTCGCCATCCTGCGGTTGCTCAGCGTCAGGACCGCGGCAAACAGGCGGCCGGATCCACCTGATCGATCTGTTGAACAACCGGGGTGGTCCGTGGATCGCCGCAGGGTGGCTCTTTTGCACAAACTGCGCACTCAGAGTCCGAAGCGTTATGCAGAGTTGACGGGTGATCTTTATCAACCCGGCGGCGAACCGGATCTGGCGACCCTGCAAGAGGAGGTCGCGGGTCGTGTTTGAGCTTGCTGACCCCTGGATCTTGCTGGCGCTGCCATTGCCTCTTGTCATCACACGTTTGGTCAAGCCGCGGCCGGTTTTCGAGCGGGGGTTCCCAGTTCCGGAACGCATAGGCGGAATGCTTATGGCGGCCAGCCCACGGGCTCAGGCCAGGACCCGGACTTTGGCGGACCTCCTGATTTTGTGGATCATCTGGGGGCTCATGATTTTTGCACTGTCCGGTCCGCGCCAACTGCAACCCGTCAGCGCCCTGAAAGTGTCTGGACGGGACCTTGCGATTGTTCTGGATCTATCGGGATCTATGGTGCGGGATGATTTTTATCTCGATGGGCGCCAGATCACCCGTTTACAAGCGGTGACACGCGTTGGATCCGAGTTTGCCCGACGCCGCGCCGGCGACCGGGTGGCCTTGATTGTTTTCGGGTCCGAAGCTTATTTCGCCACGCCTTTCACTTTCGATACCGAGGCTGTCGCGCGACGGATCCAAGAGGCCACGATCGGTATCTCGGGCCGTGCGACAAACATATCCGATGGTCTGGGCCTTGCTTTGAAGCGCCTGGCCAACAGCCAGGCGGCGTCGCGGGTCGTCATTCTGTTGTCGGATGGAGTGAACAACGCGGGCGCCACGAATCCCGGTGGCGTGGCCGAACTGGCGGCCGAGATGGGGGTGCGGGTCCATACGATTGCTCTGGGCCCGAAAGACCTGCGAAGCGCCGAACCTGGTGAGCGCGGCGTCGTCGATGCGACAACCCTGCGCGCCATTGCCGAAATTTCAGGCGGCGAAGCGTTTCGCGTCAAAACCACCGATGATCTTGTCGACGTGACTCAGGCCTTGGATCGGCTGGAAGCGACGGACAGCGCGGGCCTTGTGGCCGAGGTCTACCGGTCATTCTGGACCTGGCCCGCAGCAATGGCGGCCGCACTTGCCCTGTTGGCGGCGTGGAGGCAAGCGTGATGATTGAGCTGGATGTCACTCTGCTCAGACCGGCCTGGGGGCTTTTGGTGCCTGTCATCTGCGGGGCAGGGTGGTGGTTGCTTTCCCGTGCCGGAGGGTTCGGAGCCTGGGACAAGATCACCGACCCGCAGCTTGTCCAGGCGATGGCCGCGATCGGCCGGATCGAAGGCGGCTCATTCCCGATTAAACCAGCCGCCTTGCTGCTGACCGCCGGGATCGTCGCGATTGCCCTGACCGGCCCGGCAATCGAACGGCGCGACGCGCAGACCTATCGCAATCTGGATGGCGTTTTGTTCCTTGTGGATGCATCAGACAGCGTGGCGGAAGACGACCGCTGGCCGCAACTGCTGAGCATGGGGCGCTTGGCGGTCAGTGCGCTTGGGTCCCGCCCCGGCGGCATCATAGTTTACGCGGGCGATGCCTATGTCGCCTCGGATATGACCACCGATCACCGCCAATTGGGTCAAACGCTGTCGCTCATCGATGGACAGACCGTTCCGGACAAGGGATCGCGACCCGAACGCGCACTGGCTTTGGCGTTGAAGCGGATGGAAGAGGCGGGCATCCTGGCCGGGGACGTCGTCCTGTTCACTGACGGAGACGGGCTTGGATCACCCTCATTGCAGCAGGTCGCATCGCTTGCCGCTCGAGGGGTGCGCGTGTCTTTGGTGTCGGGTCACCCCACGACTGCGCAAATCCAAACCCACGCCGCGCTCGGCGGTGGCGCTGTCTTCACTTTGGGCCAGTCAGATGATCTGGCCAATTGGCTGGCAGATGATGCCGCAACCCGCTTGATACGGGCGGACTATCCGGTGCTGTTCTGGCATGATCTGGGGCGGTACATGCTGTATTTCGCACTGCTCCCCCTGCTGTTTTTGTTCTGGAGGGAAGGGGCATGAGGTGGTTCGCGATTGCAGGTGCCACTTGTATTGCCGTTGCCTTTGCGCTGGGCGGCGCTGCCCCCTTTGGTCGCGTCGCATTGGCAATCGGTCTGTATCCAATGGCTGCAAAGCTGTTTTCCGACCCTGACTGGCAAGGTGTCGCCTTCTACCGTGCGGGCGTTTTTGACAAAGCGGCCAGTGCTTTCGAGCGCGCCGGGAACCATTACAACCTCGGCAATGCTTACGCCCGGACCGGCCAATTGGCCGCCGCGCTGGAAGCCTATGATCAGGCCATGGCCAGGGGAAACCTGGATGCTCAGGCGAATTTCGATGTGCTGGCCGCCTATTACGCAGGGCAGCAGATCACCCCAGAGGCGTTGAGTCTTTTCCCCGAACGCAAATCCGGCCCCAAGGCCGACAGTTTTGTCGCGCGCGGGAATGCGCGGGCGGCGGGAACCGGCAGTGAGGTCACGAACGCGAACACGATGCTGGGACTGGCGGAATTGGACAGTCGCGGGCAACTGGGCGTGCGCCGCATCTTTGATGACAAGTTCATGGTTGCCGATATGCGCTGGCTCAATCAGCTTTCCGATGTTCCGGGTGAGTTCATGGCGGCCCGGATCGCACACGAACACAAACGCCGGGCAAAGCTTGGTCTTTCGCCTCCAGAAGCGGAGAACCCGGAATGAAGTGGCTGTTTCTGCTTCTTATTGCATTTCCGATGCAGGTTTTGGCGCAGTCGAAAACAGTGCTGCCGTCCGAGGCGTTGATCGAAGTTGCCATCGAAGACAATGCCCCGGTTCCGTTCACCCAAGAGATGGTGCTGTTGACGATCCGTGGTGTCTATCGTCGGCACATCACGCGCGAAGAGCTGATCCAACCCCGCTTGGATGGGTTCAGCTGGGCGCAACTGGGCCCGGACAGCTGGTCGGAGCAAAGGATCAATGGCCGGAAATACAAAGTGTTCACCCGACGGATGGCGATCTATCCTGTCGAGGCAGGCAAGCTTACAATTGGTCCGTTTGTGCACAGGTTGACCCTGACAGACGAAAATGACGACTGGTTCGAACACGAGATTCAATCAGAGCCGCTGACCATTCAGGTGGCGCAAGCCCCGGCCACCAAGGAGTGGTGGTTTCCGGTTCGCAAATTGCAGATTTCGGATCAGTGGTCGAATGCGCCGGATCAACTTGCGCCGGGTGAGGGGGTCTTGCGCGTCATTCGACTGGAAGCCCTGGGCGCGACGCCCGAGATGATCCCGCCCATGCCCGAGTTGACCTCGCCTTCGGCCCTGATCTTCGCGCATCCTGAGAAACGGCTTGTCGAACTGACCCCGGAAGGGCCGGTCACCCATGCGTTCTGGCGCTGGACCATACGCCCCTCGAACGACACGTCCGGCATCGTTGAACCCTTGCAATTCAGTTACTTTGATACTGTGGCCCGTGAAACCCGAGAAGTCATCATCTCACCACAACGCATTGCCTATGGTACGGCCATCGAAGACGCAGGCCTTGGCGTCGCAGAGGCAGATGCGCCACCAGCAACGCTGTTGGGTTGGCCAATGGCCGCAATCGCCATTGTCGTTTTTCTGGCCGGTTTGGGGTTGGGACTGTCCGGCCACAAACTGGCCGTTTCAAGGGCATTGCGCCGCTTTGGGGTTTTTGATCCGTTGGCCCGGGAATTGCGACGCAGTGCCAGGTCTGGTCGCGCAGACAGGCTGCGGCAAGCGGCTTCTGCCATCCTGCGCCGCGACGGCCCTTCATCCAGTCGACTCAAACACATGCAAGACTTTGACAGGCAGTATTTTGATCCCAATGCTGCGGCGCCCGATTTGAACGCGTTTGCCAGGGTCTTCCTCAGGAACCAGACCGGCTGAGTCATCAAGCATTTGTTATCTATGGTATCTTTCGCGTGTCTCAAAATGAAACAGTTGAACTGATCGGGAAATGCTGTACCTTTCCTGTCGGAGGAGAAGCAATGCACATTGCGGGATGCCCTAAACCGGTGGACCAGGTGTCCAGCGTGCTTATCGTGGATGATCATCCGCTGTTCAGCGATGCGTTGGCCGCGGCGTTGCAGCTGAGCTTCGAGAACTGCCGAATTGAAAAAGCCAACACGCTGAAGCAGACACTTGAAATACTTGGCGCAGGCTTCAAACCCGATCTGATCATGTTCGATCTGAAATTGCCGGACGTAACGGGTATCTCGGGTTTTCAGCAGCTACGGCAGCGCTGTCCGAATGCGCCGGTTCTGGTGATATCGTCCTTGGCATCCGGAGAGCTGGTAAGATCTTTGCTGGACCACGGTGCGATGGGATTTCTGCCGAAAGATACGCCGGCGCAAACCCTGAAACACGCCATTCAGGAGATCACCTCTGGGCGGAGATACGTACCCACCGAATACAACCGCGTCGAAGAGCTGAAGCCCTCCGAAAGCACCGTCTACCAATCCAGCCCCGAGCTTTCATCACTGACGCCGCAGCAGGTCAAAATTCTCAAGCTTATCTGCGTGGGCCAATCCAACAAACAGATTGCATATGAGCTGTCGTTGGCAGAGGCGACGGTCAAGGCACATATCACCGCTTTGCTGCGCCGCCTTGGGGTGCGCAACCGGACCCAGGCCGCTGTTCTGGTCGACTCGGTTGTCGCCAGACAGTCGCGACACGAACCGGAGGTCAAATCCTTTCTTCAACACTAGGGGGGACACATGCGGGATCTGGAGCATGAACCGAATTTCATTGTGATTGGCCGTTCCGATGATTTGGACCCGACGACCGCCGTTGAAGAAGCCTGCGCGGAAATCGATAGTCTGTCGTCCTGCTTTGTCCTGGCCTTTGTCCCCAGCACTCTTGACCCGGCAGAGGTGTCACGTTGCCTGAACAGAAGACTTGCGGGTGTTCCAGTCTTTGGCTGCACCACCGCAGGTCAAATCACGCGATCGGGTTATGAATCGCATGCGCTTTTGCTGTTGGCCTTTCCAAAGTCCAACTTTCGGTGTTCGTCCATTCTTTTCGAGTCGCTCAGGCCGCTCAATTCAATGGAGATCGCTGCCGCAGCGCAGCGACTGGCCGAAAGATTCCGCCACACGGCGGGGTGGAACAGGCTGGCGCTGGTGTTTACGGATGGATTGTCCAAGCAGGAAGACTTGCTGGTTTCAACGCTGGAAACCGTTCTGGATGGATTGCCGATATTCGGCGGCTCTGCCGGGGATGGCCTTCAATATGAAGAGACGTTCGTTTTTCACGGTGGCAGTGCGCACAACAATGCTGCCGTCCTGTTGCTGATTGAAACCAACCTTGGTTTTCAGGGTATCGGTTTTGATCATTTCCTGCCCATCGGGTCAGAGATCATCATCACCGACGCCAACCCGGAAGAACGCGTGGTGTATGAGATCAACGGGGCGCCGGCAGCGCAGGAATATGCACGATTGGTTGGGTGTGCGGCCGAAGATCTTTCGCCACTGGTATTCGCGGAAAACCCGCTGCTTCTCAGGCAGAACCTCAATTACTATGTGCGTGCCATTCGTGAACCGATGGAGGGGGGATCCCTGTCTTTTCTAGCGGCGATCGATGACGGCCTTATCATGACACTGGGGCGCGGGAAGGAGATCATTGAAACGCTCGAAGCTGGACTGAATGTGCGCGACAACACCGGCGCGGCCCCGGATTTCATTCTTGGATTCGACTGTATTCTGCGGAAACTCGAAATCGAACAGAAGCAGTTGAGCAAACAGGTTTCGGATGTTTTGCAATCCCACCGGGTGGTTGGCTTCAACACCTACGGAGAGCAGCAATCCGGCGTACACATGAACCAGACCTTTGTAGGGGTCGCTTTCTTTGAACCCGAAAAGCGGGAACTGAGCTGACCATGCTTAATCCGGATGACCCGCCAGAGATCCAGATATCCAAACAGGCCAAGATCATTGATGCGCTGATGCGGCGCGCCAACCGTCAGAAAGATGTAGGCCCGTCCGCCTTTCTGGCGTTTCAGTCGGCGATAGAGTTGCAGCAGCAGGTGATGAAGCAGAGTCGCGATCTGGAACGCGCGACCACCGAACTTGAAAGCGCCAGGTACGAACGCGAACAAACCCGCAAGAGCCTCGTCAAGGCCCTGTCTTCCATGGAAGAAGGGTTTGCGCTGTTCACGGATGGTGAATTGAATCTGTGCAACGAGCTGTTTCAGGCGATCTTCCCTGATATGTCCGATATTGTCGGGCCCGGCCTCAGCTTGGGTCGGTTTTTTCTGTTGGTGCAGAACAGCCCCGAATTCGTATCGTCCGACAATGGCATATCGAAAATGCTGGATACGCTTGAGCGCAATTGCCATACCGGGATGGTGTCCAGCGACGTGATCGAACTGCGTGGGGATCGTTGGTATCAACTCAGCGCACAATACACGTCGCCTCAGAATGTGGTCATTCTGTTGACCGATATCACATCCGTTGTTCGCAGAAATCGTGATGAGAAAGAAACCCTTATTGACCGTCAGGAGGACTACCTTAAGGCGGTTTTCCAAAACATGAGCTCAGGCGTTTGCACGTTTTCATCAGATACGAAGATCATGATGCACAATGCGCGGTTCAGGGAAATACTGAACCTGCCGCTTTCCGTCTTGCAGGCAAATATGCCAGTGCAAACGCTTTTGGATTTGATGCGGGCGCGTGGGTTGATCAAGGCCGATGATGAACTCAGGATCGGCAAATGGCAACACGAGCTGAAAAGCCGTGGCTGGTTGCGCAAACGTGTGCGCGACGGATCAGACCGTGTATTGGACATTCAGGTCAACCAGTTGCCGGATGGTGGTTTTCTGGTCGAACTGAAAGACGTAACGTTTGAGGCACGCGCGACCGAAACCCTGGAAAACCGGGTAATGGAACGCACGGCAGAGTTGACCCATGCCAACGCCAAGCTGGTTCAGGAATACGAAGAAAAAGCGCGGGTGGAAGAGGCGCTGCGGATCGCAAAGGAACGCGCCGAAGCTGCGGTTTCTTCCAAGACGCGATTTCTTGCGGCCGCCAGCCACGACCTGCTTCAACCGATCAATGCCGCGAAACTCATGATCTCGACCCTGCTGGAGATCACGCGTGAAACCGAGCTTCATGAGATGATGGAGCGTTTGGACGGTGCGTTTGGATCTGCTGAACAACTGTTGCACTCATTGCTGGATATATCGCGGCTTGAAACCGCTGACCCGGACACGGTCTCACCGACAGAAGTTAGCCTCGCTACGATGATTGCAGGGATACAGGGCGACCAAACGCTGGTGGCCGAGAGCAAGAATGTGACGCTTGATGTGGTTCCGTGTTCGGAAATCGTGAAATCCGACCCGGTCTATCTGTTGCGCTCGATCCAGAATTTGGTCGTGAATGCCATACAGTATACCGAACCGGGTGGTCGGGTTCTGGTGGGGTGCCGCAGGCGCGGCGACAAGGTCATTTTGCAGGTCTGGGATACGGGTATCGGGATCGCACGCAAAGACCAGGAGCGCGTGTTCGAGGAATTCACGCGGGCCGAAAACGTGCCATTGGGGTCCGGCATGGGGCTGGGTTTGTCCGTCGTGGACCGCGCCTGCCGGTTGTTGGGTCATAAGCTGTCGCTGCGGTCCAAACCTGGCATTGGTTCAGTGTTCAGCATAGAAATGGACAGGGTCGAAACCGGGCCAAGCACCATCGAACCCTTGGATCTTCTGGCCAATACGGGCGACGTGCCGTTGGATTTCATCATTCTGGTGATTGAAAACGACCGTGACGTTCTTTTTGGAACAACGCAGTGGCTGGAACAGAACGGCGCCAGTGTTCTGCCGGCCCGGTCACCGAAAGAAGCGCTGCAATTCATAAAAGACATAGGAATGCCCCCGGATATCATTCTGGCCGACTATCAATTGGATGATGGGGAAACTGGCGTGATGGCCATTCACCGGATCCGAGAGATGACGCAGACTCAAGTTCCGGCGATCCTGATCACGGCTGATCGCAGCGAAGCGTTGCGCAAAGACGGATTGCGGCATGAAATTTCGGTTATGGCGAAACCGGTCAAGCTGCCTCGGCTGCGGTCTTTGATCTTCTGGAAAATACAGAATGCCCTGCACGCGCAAACGCTCAACACCGACAAAAGTCGGCGATGACATGGGGCGATTTGCCCATACTCTCATCCTTGGGAGGGCCAGGTCATGAGAAGGCTTCTTTGCGGCATCGCCGTTTTGTTTCTGAGTTTGAATGCCGTATCCGCGGCATCGGTTGATGCCGAGCAAGCCTATGATTTGCTGTTCCAAAATGGCGTTCTGGACACAATCGAACGTGACAAGGAATTGATCTATCAGCGTACCGTCACAAACCGGATAAGACCCGATGCGGCGGAACGTGATACCGGTCTTATCTCTCTCAGTTTTTCGGATGACGGGAACGAGATGGCCCATCTTGAATTTCGCCAAGATGACAAACACCGCGCCATGGGTGTTTTTCCGGCCAGCGTCGGCAATCCGATGATCATGGTTTTCTATGAAAGCGCCATACGGGATATGGCCGAGTCCGCCGGAGGCAGCCCGTTTTACATCCGAAATCGTATCAAGGATGCGCTGGTTCAACCTGCCGAGATCGTCGAGGGCGAGGCGGCGATTGGTGGCAAAACCATCCCCGTTCGGACCATTTTCATGCGTCCTTTCGCCGAGGATCCGAACCGCGACCGGATGCAAGGGTTCGGAGATCTGGTTCTTCGCGTCACGGTGTCAGAAGAGGTCCCGGGCTGGTATCTGAGCCTTGTGGCGGAAGCTGTTTCCGAACGTGACGGCACGGCCGTTTATCGATCGGAAATGCGGTTTGAAGGAATGCAGGAGGGTCGCGAATGAAAACGCCAGGCCAAATTAGGGAACGCGGCCGCATGACCTTTAAAGCGCTGGTCGCGGGCATTCTGGCAGCGCCCATTGCAGCGTCAGCACAAAGCGTTGCGGATCGGCTCAATGACTACCCGACCGCGGCGCGCGCGGATTACGTGTTTGCATGCATGGTCACCAACGGTCAAACCCGCGAGATGCTGGACAGGTGCTCATGCTCGATCGATTTGATCGCTTCGATCCTGCCGTATGAGCAATATGAACAGGCGGAAACTGTTCTGTCGATGCGTCGGGTCGGGGGAGAGCGTATGGCGTTTTTCAAAAGCGCGGTACTGGCCGAAAACATGGTGGCTGACCTGCGCCGGGCGCAGGCAGAAGCCGAGGTTGTCTGTTTCCGATAAACGCAGGCTCGTCCGTCAGCTGGCCGCAGCTTTGGGAAGGTCTTTTTCGAACGTGTTGCCCTCGGTATCCGTTGCCTTGACCGTCAACATGGTCGAACCGTTGTCATTGTAGGCAAAACGGAAAGCCGGGTTTTCCGAGATCGAGATGCCGCCATCCATCGTGAACAGCAACTCATCGCCCTGCCAGACTTCGATATGGTCGATGAAATGCGCGGGGATGAACAGTTGCGTGACCTGATCGCGTTGCAGGCCGGAATAGTTCGGGTGGCGGATCATGATTTGAGCTTCTCGGCGTGATGTGGAAATCTGCGCCTCTTCCCCAAAGCTGCGCAGCTTCATCTTGCCCATGGACGCCAATGCGACCTCTGGGTCTTTGCTGGCCGGTGCCGAACAGCCGCCCGACGCTTTGACAAACCGGCCTGTCATATGAAGCCCGTCAGGCGTTTCAGCGATCACGCGGACATTCGAATATTGGTTCACGCGAACGCGCATCTCGAAATCCAACTGACCCATGGCCGGTGAAAAGCTGAAGACGCCTGCGATCGGCGCCGGGTTTTCGTCGATAACGACGGTGGCAGCGGAAATCCGGGCATCGGGATCAAGCTGTTTCAAAACGATCGGCACCGTTGCGGCATCATGCGCCCGGTAAGGGGCGTCCAGCGCAAGCAGCGTGTCCGCGTTCCCGATCTGGGCGTCGCCCACGACATCGTATTGCAGGTCCTTCCAGGTTTCGCTGTCGACCAGCGGATTTTTGATCGGCTGCTGTGCCCATGCCGGCAGGGACAGCGCAAGAGAAAGGATCGCTGCGGGTGCTAGTGCTTTGGCCATGGTGTCTCCTCCGGCAACCGGTGGCCGAGAATGTGCCACAAAATGCGGGGAAAATACATGCCGACGAAAGGCGCGGTGGTTCGGGCAGAGATCTATGCCAATGTTCCGGTCGGAGGGCTGCCATGTTTGAAGCCGTGATTTTGCTATGCGCGCAGGTTGCGACAGAGCCTTGCAGAGAACGACTTTTGCCGGGTTACGAAGCCCGATCCCAGGCTGAATGCGAGCAGAAGCTGATAACAACTCCTCCGCCGCTGTCGGATTGGCGTAGCGGCACGCCTTTTTGCCAACCCATTGGCCAGGCTCTGGAATTTGAAGAAGCTGCGCCCGGTCTGTTCGTGCATCGCGGCTTGATAGCGGAACCCGACGCGGACAATCTGGGCGACGTGTCCAATATCGGGTTTGTCATTGGCCAGGACAGCGTCGCCGTGATTGACACGGGAACGGCACCATGGATAGGCGAGGCTGTCTGGCGGGCCATTCGGGCCGAGACGGACAAGCCGGTCAGTCACGTAATTTTGACTCACATGCATCCCGATCACACATTGGGCACAGAGCCTTTGGCCCTTTCAGGTGCGCAGGTTGTCGGCCATGTGGGGCTGGAGCGAGCGTTGCTGGACCGGTTGGGCAACTATGTCGAAAGCCTGAGCGCCGCGATCGGCGAAAGCGCCTATGTGGGCGTCGGGCCGATTTCCGTCGACATCGCCGTCGAAACCACGCACAAGATTGATCTAGGTGGGCGCAAACTGATCCTGCGGGCCTGGCCGCGGGCACATACCGGGAATGACTTGACCGTCATGGATGCAAACACCGGCGTCATGTTCACCGGCGATCTTGTATTTCACCGGCACACCCCGGCATTGGATGGTCAACTGATCGGCTGGCAACGCGTCTTGAAACAGATGACCGGGCTTGAGGTCACCCAAATCGTGCCGGGCCATGGTGGGCCGATCCTAGCGTGGCCTGAAGGGGCCGAGGATATGATGCGCTATTTGAAGGTACTGGAAAGCGACACGCGCGAAGCAATCGACAGTGGTCAGCGGTTGGGGGATGCGGTTGAAACGATCGCTCAGGAAGAAGCGGTGCACTGGGACTTGTTTGACGCCTACAACCCGCGCAATGCAACGGTCGCATTCACCGAACTTGAATGGGAATAGCCCGGTCAGCGAATGGCCCGATCCAGGTTTTTCGCTTCGTTCAGATTGGCCTGATCTGCGCCCTGAACATCAGTCAGCCGCGTTGCCGTCAAATCGGCATTCGTAAAATCGGCACCGGACAAAGTGGCCCCTGTCAGGTCCGCCCCGCCCAATGTTGCCATCGACAAATCGGCATTGGTGAAATTGGCGTTGGGCAATTTGGCAAATTCCAGATCGGCGCGGGACATTTGCGCATCAGTGAAATCCACGTCCGATCCACGAGCCGAGGACAGAACTCCGCGCATAAGCCCCATGGATTGGTTGCGCATGTCGGCCGAAAAATCCGCCCCTTTGAATACTGCCCGGTTCAGATTGGCCTTGGTAAAATCGGCGGCTGTTCTGGCGTTTGTGAAATCCGTATCGCTCAGATCCGCCTGGCTGAGCTGAGTCTGGAACAGCTCGGCCCCAACAAGAGATGCGCCTGAAAGGTTGGCGCCGATCATCCAGGATTGGCTGAGAATCGCGCCGTCCAGAGTCGATCCCGACAAATTGGTGCCGTTCAATGATGTCGCTCGCAGGATCGCGTTGCTGAAATCCAACCCGGACAAGTCGAGATTGTTCAGCCAGACCCGGGTGAAATCGGCGGGCGCGTCGGCCGTGGCAGCCGCAAGTCGGGCCACGACATCGGCGCGGGTCATTTGCGCTTGGGTCATTTTGGGCAGGGTCATGTCAACGCCGCTGAGCGGGGACTGGCCCAGGGCCGAGAGGGGCGACAGCGTCAGAAAGATGATCAATACGTGTTTCATGTGTCCCTCCTTCCTCCGCCGGCGCTGCGTCAACCCTGGTCTGAGGTCAATTGTTGCAGCATTTGCGAAATCGCGAACAGGCGCCGCTCGATGATTTGCGGCGTTTCACACAGATAGGTGATCGAGCGTTGACGGTCAGAATAGATCAGCTGATCCCAATCCAATTGCTCTTCCAAGGCGTCAACGCGGTCATAGTCGGGCGGGTCGGAAGACAGGGCTTGGTCCATTTCCACCCTGGCCAGATCAATCTTTTCGGCCAGATCGATCTGCTTCAGCGAAAACTCTCCGATCCCCGCGATGATGTGCTTGCGCCTTTTGGACAAGGTGTCAAAGACGCGCTGGAACACCTGACCCAGAATATCCGGATCCCCGTTGTACCGCGCGGCAAACACTGCAACCTGGGGCCGAAGGTCTTCCAGTTCGATCCGCCTCAGGGCCAACAGCCCGGCGATTTCGTCGATGTCGGTACTGTTTTCAGCGGTTTCGCCGTCAACAACCTGATACGGCCACATGAGGCCCAGCGACAGGTCCTCGACCTTGCGCTGAATGCACGGCCATGTTGGATCGGAGAAATCCGCAGCCAAGCCAGGGCCAGCCGCACCCAGACAGGCCAGCGCCAAAACAATCAGCTTGCCGTTTGACATCACAGCTTTCCTCCACGCGGACATCATGCATGAAATGTGCGCGCGAAGTCCATTCAACCCAATACACACCATTGTCTTAATTGTTTGCACGTGGTGCTCGCCCCCATACTCGACCCAAGCTGCCGGACTGCGGTTGATTCCGGTGCCATGGGAGGACAGACGGAGATGAGAACACGCGCGGCGGTTGCTGTGGCGGCAGGCCAACCTTTGGAAATCATGGAGGTTGAGCTGGATGGCCCGAAAGCAGGTGAAGTCCTGATCGAGGTCAAGGCGACCGGTCTATGTCATACGGATGAGTTTACCCGTTCCGGAGATGACCCCGAAGGGATTTTCCCTGCAATTCTGGGCCATGAAGGTGCCGGGGTCGTTCTGGAGGTCGGGGAAGGCGTTACCAGCCTTGCCGTCGGGGATCACGTGATCCCGCTGTACACACCAGAGTGCCGCGAATGCGAATATTGCCTGAACCCCAAGACGAACCTGTGTCAGAAAGTGCGGGCGACTCAGGGTGCCGGTCTGTTGCCGGATGGAACGACGCGGTTCAGCATGTTGGATGGCACACCGATCCACCACTACATGGGCTGTTCGACTTTTGCCAATCACACCGTTGTGCCCGAGATAGCGTTGGCCAAGGTGCGCAAGGATGCGCCGTTTGACAAGATTTGTTACATCGGCTGCGGCGTGACCACCGGCATCGGGGCCGTCATCAACACCGCCAAGGTCGAAATTGGTTCGCGTTGCGTGGTCTTTGGTCTGGGCGGAATCGGCCTGAACGTCATTCAGGGCTGTCGCATGGCGGGCTGTGATCAGATCGTTGGTGTCGACTTGAACGACGGAAAGGCCGAAATGGCGACTCATTTCGGTATGACCGATTTCGTGAACCCCTCGAACGTCAGTAGTGATATCGTGGCGCATCTGGTCGAACTGACCGGCGGCGGTGCGGATTATACCTTTGACGCGACCGGCAATGTCGGCGTGATGCGGACCGCTTTGGAATGCGCACACAAAGGTTGGGGTGAAAGCATCATCATCGGTGTGGCACCCGCTGGCGCCGAGATTTCGACGCGTCCGTTCCAGCTGGTCACCGGCCGGTCATGGCGCGGAACCGCGTTCGGCGGTGCCAAGGGCCGGACGGATGTTCCGAAGATCGTGGATTGGTACATGACCGGGAAGATCGAGATCGACCCCATGATCACGCACAAGCTGACGCTTGATGAAATCAACCACGGCTTTGACCTGATGCACCAGGGTAAATCGATCCGCGCGGTCGTGGAGTACTGACATGGGTTTGAAAGTTATCTCGCAAAACCGCAGTTTCGGAGGGGAGCAGACCGTGTACTCCCACTCGTCCGAGACCTGTGATTGCGAGATGACCTTTGCCGTCTACCTGCCGCCTCAGGCCAAATCCGGCCCGGTGCCGGTGTTGTGGTACTTGTCCGGCCTGACCTGCACCCATGAAAACGCGATGACCAAAGGCGGATTTCAGGAGGCGGCTGCGGACTACGGTGTCGCGGTTGTATTTCCCGATACGTCCCCGCGTGGCGACAATGTTGCCGATGATGACGCCTATGATCTGGGGCAGGGGGCCGGGTTTTACGTGAACGCCACCCGGGACCCGTGGCGGGCCCATTTCAGGATGTATGACTACATCGTCGACGAACTGCGCGACATAGTACTGAAGAATTTCCCCGTTCAGGATCGCCACGGGATCACGGGCCATTCCATGGGTGGACACGGTGCGATTACGATCGCGATACGCAACGCCGACAAATTCGGGTCTCTTTCGGCATTTGCGCCGATTGCGCACCCGACGCGGTCGGATTGGGGCCGTAAGCAGCTCAGCAGCTATCTGGGTGACGACGAAAACACTTGGGTCGCGCATGACGCCACGCTGCTGCTGGAAGAGCACGGCTGGAAAGGTGACCTGCTGATCGATCAGGGCGCGGATGATCAGTTCCTTGATCTGCTCAAACCCGAAGCTCTGGCCAACATGATGGCCAAGCGCCGCCAGCCCGGACAGATCAGAATCCAGGAGGGGTATGACCATTCGTATTTCTTCGTGAACAGTTTTGCGCGCGACCATGTCGAATGGCACGCGGAACGTCTCAGCCAATGAAAATAACAAGGAAAGATTGATAGTGATCAGAACGGTATTCGCAGCAACCTGCCTCATGCTTTCCCCCGCCTTCGCAAGTGCCGATGGCGACCCCGAAGCGGGTGAGAAGGTCTTTCGCAAGTGCAAGGCCTGCCATGCGGTGGGCGAGGGGGCTGAAAACAAGGTGGGGCCGGTGCTGAACGGCATCGTTGGACGTCAGGCTGCAACCGTCGAAGGGTTTGGCTATTCACCGGTGTTGATTTCGCTGTCCGAAGAAGGGCTGGTTTGGACACCCGAAGAACTGGACGCGTTTCTGACGAAACCGCGCGACTATGCGAAGGGGATCAAGATGACCTTCGCCGGGCTGCGAAAAGAGGACGATCGGGCCAACATCATCGCATATCTTGCGACCTTTGAGGACAGCGGGTCGTAGGAGATCGCATTGCTCTCCCACCTAAGCGACCGGAAAACCGTCGGTCGGGGCGAGCATCAACAGACACCGTAATCCGACCTGGGTGAGGTGTTGCAATGCAGAGAGAGATCGCTGCACGAAAGGGAGGAGATTGAATGAAAAATCTATCGCTTTGGACCTCCGGGATTGCCATTGCACTGGCCACCACGGCCTACGCAAATGACGACCTGGTTGCCCAGATGGAGAACGCAAAACAATGGGCGATCCAGACGGGTGACTACAAAAATCAGCGCTATTCCGAACTGGATCAGATCAACGCAGACAATGTAGGTGATCTGCAAGTGGCCTGGACCTTCTCGACCGGTGTTCTGCGCGGGCACGAGGGTTCACCGCTGGTGATTGGTGACATGATGTATGTCCACACGCCGTTCCCGAACATTGTCTATGCTCTGGATCTGGCAAATGAGGGCAAAATCGTTTGGAAGTATGAGCCCAAGCAGGATCCGGACGTGATTCCGGTCATGTGCTGTGACACGGTGAACCGCGGTGTGGCCTATGCGGATGGCAAGATCTTCCTGCATCAGGCCGACACCAAGGTTGTGGCGCTTGATGCCAAGTCCGGGGATGTCGTCTGGGAAGTCCAGAATGGCGACCCGGCGATTGGTGAAACCAACACAGCCACGGTGTTGCCGATCAAGGACAAGGTCATTGTCGGTATCTCGGGTGGAGAATTCGGTGTGCGCGGGTCAGTTACGGCCTATGACATGAACTCGGGCGAGCAGGTCTGGAGGGCCTATTCCATGGGGCCGGATTCGGACATTCTTGTTGATCCGGAAAAGACCACCCATCTGGGTAAGCCGGTTGGCGCGGACTCGGGTACAAACACCTGGGAAGGCGATCAGTGGAAGATTGGCGGCGGCACCACATGGGGCTGGTATTCTGCGGATCTGGACGAGAACCTGATGTACTATGGCACGGGTAACCCATCGACCTGGAACCCGGCGCAGCGCCCGGGCGACAACCGCTGGTCCATGACCATCATGGCGCGTGACATCGACACCGGTATGGCAAGATGGTTCTACCAGATGACGCCGCATGACGAATGGGACTATGACGGCATCAATGAAATGATCCTCACCGAACAGGAAATTGATGGCGAGCAGCGCAAGTTGCTGACCCATTTCGACCGCAACGGTCTGGCCTACACCATGGACCGCGTCACGGGTGAGCTGCTGGTGGCCGAAAAATTCGACCCGGTTGTCAACTGGACAACTGGTGTCGATATGGATCCCAACAGCGAAACCTATGGCCGCCCGGCCGTGGTTGCGCAGTATTCGACGGAACAGAACGGCGAGGACGTGAACTCGACCGGTATCTGCCCGGCGGCTTTGGGCACCAAAGACCAGCAGCCGGCGTCGTATGACCCGAACCTTGGTCTGTTCCTCGTGCCAACGAACCACGTTTGCATGGACTACGAGCCGTTCCGTGTCAGCTACACCGCCGGTCAACCCTATGTGGGCGCGACGCTGGCGATGTATCCTGCACCGGATAGCCACGGTGGTATGGGTAACTTCATCGCTTGGGACAACATCAAAGGTGAGATCAAGTGGTCTATACCCGAGCAGTTCTCGGTCTGGTCGGGTTCGCTGACCACCGCAGGAGGCGTCACCTTCTATGGTACACTAGAAGGTTACATCAAGGCGGTGAATACCGAGACAGGTGAAGAACTTTACAAGTTCAAAACACCTTCTGGTATCATCGGCAACGTGATGACGTACGAGCAAGGTGGCAAGCAGTATATCGGCATCCTGTCAGGTGTCGGTGGCTGGGCCGGTATTGGTCTGGCGGCTGGTTTGACCAACCCGAATGACGGTCTGGGCGCCGTGGGTGGCTATGCCGCACTCAGCGACTATACCGCGCTGGGCGGTCAGCTCACCGTGTTCGCATTGCCGAACTAAGCCAAAGATCTGGCCGGCGCGGTTCAATCGGACCGCGCCGGTTTTCACTTGAAAAGAAACGAGCGTTCCATGAACCATTCTGTACGTCTTCTGGCATCAATTCTTGCATTGTGCCTTCCTGTTGCCGCCATTGCTGACAATCTGGCAGTCGCGTATTCCGAAGATGGACGGTATTACACCGAAGACGATATCCCGACATTCAACGTGGCCGAGGATGGAACCGTGGACTGGATGACATTTTCAGGCTTCCGGCGCTATCACGCAGAATGCCATGTCTGTCATGGCCCGGATGGCGAGGGCTCGACCTATGCGCCGGCTCTGAAAAACTCAGCGCTGGAAATGGATTATTACGACTTCGTTGATATCGTCACCAATGGCCGCCAGGTGGTGAACGCCGCTGAAAACTCGGTGATGCCGGGATTTGGCGACAACCCGAATGTGATGTGCTTTCTTGATGATATCTATGTATATCTCAAAGCCCATGGATCGGGCGCGATCCCGCGTGGCCGCCCTCCCAAGAAAGAGGCGAAATCTGACGTGATCCGCGAGGATGAAGATGCGTGTATGGGCTAAGGCCTGCCTGCCGATTTTCGGACTTTGCGTCTGGCTTTGTCAGGCAGTGCCCGTGTCGGCGCAGACGTCTGACCTGGTTTCAAGAACGGCTTTTCGCGTTTGTGCGGATCCAGCCAACTATCCCGTGTCATCCAAGGATGGATCGGGATATGAAAACAAACTGGCCGAATTGATTGCCGAAAAGCTGGAACTGCCCGTGCAATATGTCTGGTTTCCGCAGGCGACAGGCTTCATACGGAACACGCTGGCCGCCAAACGTTGCGATGTGGTGATCGGTTATGCGCAAGGTCATGAGCTGGTGCAGAACACCAACCACTACTACACGTCCGCCTATGCGCTGATCGTGCCGATGGACAGTGATCTGGCCCAGGTGGACAGGCTGAACGATCCCATGCTCAAAGGGAAACGGATCGGGATCGTGGCGGGTACACCGCCTGCGGCTCATATGGCGCGGAACGGGCTGATCGGGCAAGCCAAGCCTTATAACCTCTTCGTTGACCGACGTGTGGAAAGCCCGGCCATCGACATGCTGGATGACCTGCAAACAGGTGAGATCGATGCGGCCATTCTTTGGGGCCCGCTGGGCGGACCATTGGTCAAGGCGGACTATCCTGATTTCAAGGTGATCCCACTGGTCAAGGAAGAGCTGCCGCCGCGCCTGTTCTATCGCATCACCATGGGCGTGCGGCAGGGTGAGAAGGTATGGCAGAGACAGCTGAATTCCCTGATCCGGCGCAACCAGGACGAGATCAATTCGTTATTGGCCGAAGCCGGTGTTCCCTTGGTGAATGATCTGGGGACAGAGGTTCTGGACCTGTCGCAATGATACGGACAACGGTGGCAATTGCGTTGATCTCGACTGCCGCAATAGCGCAGACAGTACCCGAACCAGGTGATTATCGCATGGACCACTACCGCGCGCCGGTGCCGGATCAGATAACCGGCGGGACGGTCATCGGCCCGGAAGAGGCGCACGGCCTGTGGCAGGAACAAAGCGTCGCGTTCATCGACGTTTTGCCGCAGCCGCCCAAACCGGCCAATCTGCCTGAAGGCACGATCTGGCGCGACAAGCCGCGCGACAGCATTCCGGGATCACTGTGGTTGCCCAATGTCGGCTACGGCGCAATTGCCGATGTTACGGCAGACTATTTTCGAACCGGCCTAGAAGCCAGCACCAATGGCGATATCAACCACGGTCTCGTGTTCTTTTGCTTGGAAGATTGCTGGATGAGCTGGAATGCCGCCCGACGCGCAATCGAATGGGGATACACCAAAGTTTATTGGTTCCCGGAAGGTACCGACGGCTGGGCCTTGTGGGGCTATCCGCTGGAACGGGTAAAGCCAGCCCCAGGCCAACCCGTTGCCGGAGGCGGCTGATCTAAAAACCCGCCAGTTTTTTGTGTAAATGACTGACCGTGCCGTCCGTATCCGTCATGGTCACGTCAACTGCTTGCGCCCTGCTTGGAACGGAAATGCCGACCCTTGGATTTTCGGACAGTGAAATCGACCCCGTCATCTGGACATACCCCGCGCCATCAAGATCGATATCCACGGTCTCTACATATCGCATCGGGATGAACAGCAGGGAAATCTGATCCATCTGCATTCCGGAATGCGACGGGTGATCAATGTTCAGATCCATCTTGTTGGCCCGGTTCGCCCCCAAGCTGGACAATCGTGCCCGTGTGTTCAACGCAGGGACGCGGCCCACCAGTTCGGCCTCCATCGTTCCAAGGTTTGCCAACGCCAGTTCCGGATCAGTTCCGGGAGGTGCCGCGCAGGCGCCAAGGCCCGAGGTTTTGACAAAAGTTTCTGACACCCAAAGGTGGCCATCCGTGGTTTCGGCGATGACATGTATCGGCGTCGGGCCGTTCACGCGCATGGTCACGTCGAAGTAGAAACTCGGCAATGGTTCTTCCAACTCGAACACGGCAGAAACCGGCATCGGGTTTTCGTCCAGCACCAAAGTCACCTTGGCCACTTTCGTCCCCCGAGGGGCCGCAATCTGAGCCGCCAGTTGAGCCCGCGCATCGTCGGGCGTGCGATAGGGGGCATCAATCGCGATGAACGCATCTCCGTTTTGCATCGGTCGGTCGCCATACAATATCGCTCGGACATTTTCCCATGCCTCGTTGGATGCCCAAACCGGAGCCGCCAGCACACAGAACAGGACTGCAATCAGATGAGAAACTTTCATGGTCGTCCTCCTTGCAGGAACCTGCCAAAGGCACGGGGCCCATCACAGGTTTCCATTGTTTCTAACACCGACAGTGCCTGCGGGTCCACGATGCTGACGGTGTTGTCGAACCAGTTTGCGATGACCAGAAGATCTTCGCCCGCCGTCGCATCAATGCCTTCGGGGTATTCTCCAACATCAATCACGCCCTCATGTTCGAGCGTCGCCAGAGATATGACGCTGAGCGTATTGGCATATTGGTTCGTGACGAACGCCCGGCCGTGGGCGAAGGCGATGCCGTAAGGGCGTTCTCCGACCGGGACCGTTGCGAGGACGGAGCCGGTTTCCGCATCGACCACGCTGACATCATTGCTGCCGACATTGCCGACGAACAGACGCCCATCCGGGTCAAAACGCAGCCCGAAGGGGCGTGATCCAACCGGGCTGCGGTGCAGAGGCTGAAGAGTGTCGGAATCGAAAACCGACACCTGGTCCGCGTCCTTGTCGGCCGACGCCAGAAAACGCCCGTCTTTTGATATCGCAATACCCGCCGGGGCGGCTCCGGTGGGCAACTCGGATTGAACTTTCAGAGTTTCACTGTCCAGCACCCACAGTCGGGAGTTGTACCAGTCCGAGACGAAAACCCGCCCGCGATCCTGATCCAGTGCGATTCCAATCGGCCCCCCTTCAAGCGTGACTTGTGCGATCGTTTCACCGGTCTTGGCAGACAGACGCCTGACCATCTTGCTGTCCGGGGATACGGTGAACAGCGTTTCATCCAGACCAACCGCAACACCCGCAGGCTTGCCAGTTAGGGGCCAGCGGGCCGTTTCCTGCATCCGTGCAAGATCCATCCGGCTTAGTTCCTCACCGTTCTGACAGGTGATGAATGCTGTCTGTGCCAGTGTCGGGCAGCCAGAGAGCGCCAAAAACAACATCAGCGGGTTGCTAACTTGCCGCACCGAACCGCTCGATCAACGCGTCGAGACCCGCCTGATAGACGCCGGTCACGGCGGCAATGGCGGCTTCGTCATTCAACTCGGCCGGAGGATCGTTGTTTGGATACCCGCGATAGAAGGCACCGCGCCATTCGATGACCGAACCACCTCCATCACGCGGTTTTACCGTCAGATGCGACGAGTAGTTGGTGACAGGCAGCACCTCTACCGCGACTTCGGTGATCCGGTAGGAGTAGCTCATTTTCTCTGCGCTGTACTTGTACAGTATTTCATTGATCGTCGGACCGCCTTCCTGGCCAAGTGTCAGCAATCGGGTCGCATCAATCTTATTGCCGCCGTTTCCTTCGGTCGCAAACACAGCCGGATGCCACGACATGTCATCAAAGTTCCCGACAACGGCCCAGACTTCCTCTGGTGAGGCTGCGACCTCGGCAGTCAGCGTGACTTTCTGCCGGGTCGGCCCGTGGGCCCAAACCAGACCCGGAACCAGCAGAGCGGCGGTTGCGGCAAGAAGAAATCGTCGATTCATTCCATGTCCTCCCTGAATGCGCAAAGCGTTGGCACACGCTGCGCGCTCGCGGCGTTTCTTCTGTCAGACCTGACATGCGAGCGCACGTCGCTGGTCACCCGCAACACCCTATGAATAATCGGCGGGTGTCGCGGGAAACCGCAGCAAGATCAACCGTATACGCGCATTCTTATAAAATAAGAATCGAGCTCAATGATGAAGCTGATAGGCTTTGTTTTACAACACGGCCAAAAGTATCGGTTCCGTTTTTCGGGGCGCTATGCCCCGGATGTTTCAACCTGAACTCTGACTTTCAGGCAACGGGAGGACATCTTGAATATTCGCCTGCTGCCGCTGCTTGCGGCGCTTCTTTGGTGTGCATCCGCGATGACCGCGGCGGCGCTGGATGTAAAGGCTGCGGTGCTGCGGATCGACTATCCGTCGCTTCTGCCGATCTCGCGTTATGATCTGAAACCGGACGACCTGGGATTTGCCGGTGCCGCGCTTGGGGATGAGGATAACGGAACCACGGGTGGATTTCTGGGACATACATACGAGACCGTCACGATGGCCGTTCCTCCGGAAGAGGCTGACGCCGCAATGGACCAGATCCTTGCCGGAGGCGTGCGCCTGATCGTCCTTTTGGCCAAGGCGCCTGACATGTTGCGCCTGACGGACAAGGCGGCAGAGTCCGGGGCGCTTGTTTTCAACGCGTCTGCACCTGATGTCGATCTTCGCGACGCAAACTGCCGGGGCAACCTGCTTCATATCGCGCCGTCCCGCGCCATGAAGGCCGATGCGGTCGCACAGTTTGCCGTCTGGAAGAAATGGGGCGACTGGTTCCTGTTGGCCGGATCCAACCCCGAGGATGTCCAGCTTGCGGACGCGTATCGCCGCGCAGCCAACAAGTTCGGCGCGAAGATTGCCGAAGATCGGACCTTTGCGGATACCGGGGGATCTCGCAGAACGGATTCCGGTCATGTTCTTGTTCAGCGCCAATTGCCATTGGACACGCAAGATGCGCGAGACCATGACGTTGTGATTGCCGCGGACGAAACCGATTATTTTGCGCGCTATCTGTCCTATCACCTTTGGACCCCACGCCCCGTGATGGGTTCAGGCGGCTTGCGTCCGACGACGTTTCACGGCGCACATGAGGCATGGGGCGCGACCCAGTTCCAGACCCGTTTCGAGGATCTGACAGGGCGCTATGTCCGCCCCGAAGACTACAACACCTGGCTTGCACTGCGCGTGATCGGCGAGGCCGTGACCCGTGCCAGTACGGCAGAGCCCGAAGGTGTTCGGGATTATGCTCTGTCGGACGAGTTTGAGCTTGCCGCATTCAAAGGACAGAAAGTGACATTCCGCGATTGGAACGGGCAGTTGCGTCAGCCGATCCTTCTGTATGACGGGTCGATCACTGTCAGCGTCAGTCCGCAAGAGGGGTTTCTGCACCAGGTCTCACCGCTCGATACGATGGGGTTGGATAGGGCGGAATCCAGCTGTCGCGCATTCGAGTAACCGGAGGTATTGATGAAACGACTGTTGTTGACCGTTGCCTGTGCTGCGCTGACTGCGGGTCCCGTGTTTGCGGGCAAGGCTTTTGTCTCGAACGAGCGGGGCAATACGATTACCGTGGTTGATACCGAAACCTGGGAAGTGATCACCGAATTTCCAGGCGGCAACCGACCGCGCGGGATCACCGTCAGCCCGGATGGCGGCAGGCTGTATGTCTGTGCCTCGGATGACAATATCATCCGGGTATTTGATACAGAGACCTATGAGGAACTTCCCAGTTTGCCCTCTGGTCCGGACCCCGAACTTTTCATTCTCGAACCCTCGGGCAAGCGGCTCTATATCGCCAATGAGGACGACAATCTGGTGACGGTCACCGACACTGAAACCCGCACCATTCTGGCCGAGGTTCCGGTCGGCGTCGAGCCCGAGGGCATGGGGATCAGCCCCGATGCCAAGTTCGTGGTCAACACGTCCGAGACCACCAACATGGCGCATTTCATTTCCACCGAGGATTATTCCATCAAGCATAATGTCCTAGTCGACCAGCGCCCGCGCTATGCCCAGTACACAGCGGATGGAAAGCGCCTGTTCGTGACATCGGAAATCGGCGGAACCGTCACTGTGATGGACATTGCAGAAGACGGAACGCCGACGGTTGTCGGCAAAATCAGTTTCGAAGTGGCGGGCGTGCAGCCGGAATGGCTGCAGCCCGTCGGTGCCAAGGTGACTTCGGACGGCAAACGTCTGTTCGTTGCTTTGGGGCCTGCAAACCGGGTTGCCGTCGTTGACGCGCAAAGCCTTGAAGTTCTGGACTATATCCTGGTGGGGCAGCGGGTCTGGCAGTTGGATTTCACGCCGGACGAAAAATATCTGCTGACCACAAATGGTAATTCAAACGACATCACCATCATCGATGTCGCCTCTGAAAAGGCGATCAAATCGGTGCAGGTCGGGCAACAGCCCTGGGGTGTGGTGACCATTGACTGAAGTTCTGGGAGGGACAGGAATGAAGAAACTTATGATCGCGGCCATGGTCGCGGCGCTGGGTGGGCCGATATCGGCGGCACCTCTTTGCGATGATCTGGGATTTGCCGGGCTTCTGGCGAAATGCAACCGCGGGGAAACCATCAAGCTGACGCTTGCTTCGGGGCAACCGCTGGGTGAGGACGTGGTTCTGCAATCCGGCGCGTATTACAAGCTTGAGATCACCGCTGACGGTTCGGCGGAACTGGCCATCGAAGGGCCGTCTTTCTTTCGCGCGATCTGGATGAATGAGATCGTGATCAACAAGATCGAGATCCGTCCTATGGCGGTGGACAGCATCGAATTTGACAAGGCCGGCGTCGCCGAATTGTCGTTTATCGCAATCAAACCCGGCAGTCATGAAATTCGCATCCCCGGTTCCACCGGTGACACGCAACGCATTACGGTGAGTATTCAATAGAGGAGAGATAACGTCATGAAAAGATTTGCAATGTTGATAACCGCCGGGCTTCTGGCGGCCCCGGCTTTCGCCGACGACATTGACGCGGAAACGGTGGCAAAGATCGAGGCCTATCTTGCCTCTGTCGAGTGCCAGATGGACCCGGATGATATCGAAATTGAAGATGATGGTTATGATCTGGACGATGTCATCTGCAAGGGCGGCAACCAGTTCGATATCAAACTGGACAAAGACTTGAATGAAGTCAGCCGAAAGGCGGAATAGCGAGTAAACGGGATCGGGTCATGTCCAAACTATTTGCCGCGTGCCTTGCATTTGCTTTCAGTTCGGGGGCTTTGGCCGCCGAGACCCTGCCGACCATTCGCGCGGCCGTACTCAAGATCGGAACGGTCAATTGGGAACTTGAGACCATTCGCCGGAACGGCCTGGATCAGAAACATGGCTTTGTCCTTGATGTTCAACCTTTTGCCGACAATGGCGCAACGCGTATCGCGGTTGAGGGGGATGAGGCTGATCTGGCGGTTGCCGACTGGATTTGGGTTGCTCGTCAAAGGGCTGCCGGCAAGGACTATGTGTTCATCCCTTATTCCAAAGCCGTGGGCGGCGTGGTTGTGCCCGCTGACAGCCCGGCAACCAGTTTGAAGGACCTGGCGGGCGGCAAGATCGGCATCGCGGGTGGACCGCTGGATAAATCCTGGCTGATCCTGCGCGCATATGCAGCAAAGGAATACGGGATGGACTTGAAAGCCGACACCGAACAGGTGTTCGGTGCGCCGCCTCTGATCTTCAAATCTGCTTTGGACGGCGATTATGCCGGGGCGATCAATTTCTGGCATTTCCTGGCCAAGATGAAAGCGTCCGGCATGAAAGAGCTGATCTCGGTTGAGGATGCCGGGCAGGCATTGGGGCTCGACACCAATACGCCTTTGCTGGGCTATTACCTGAAAGAGAGTTTTCTGAACGAACACCCCGACCTTGCGCAAAGCCTGTTTGCCGCCAGCCGCGACGCCAAGGACCTGCTGGCCAATTCGCCCGAAGCATGGGAGGCGATCAGACCGCGGATGAACGTCAAGTCCGATGCACAGTTTGAACAACTCAAGCTCGATTGGATCGCCGGTATTCCCGATCGCCGCCCGGTTGATGCGGTCGCGGCCAACAGGATGCTGGAACTTATGGCCGAATTGGGCGGGGCTGAGCTGGTGGGCGCCGCGACGACTGTGCCGCAGGGTCTTTTTGCCGACGTGGAATAGGATCAGATGCAAAACGCGCGCCTCACGCCGCTTTTGTCTATCGCAGGCCTTGTGGCGTTGTGGATTGTTGCGGCGTCGCTGACCGCAGACCCTCAGATACTGCCGCAACCCTGGGACCTGATCCCCCGGTTTCATCAAGAGCTTGCGTCAGGAGAGTTGCTGCGCAGCCTTGGCGCGACCCTGTCACGCGTGATCTGGGCGTTCGTGCTGGCAATGACATTGGGAACGATCATTGGCCTGGCCATGGGGCGGTCGGATGCGCTGAACCGCTGGCTCGATCCATGGCTGGTTGTCTTCCTGAACCTGCCCGCGCTGGTTCTGATCGTGCTGTGCTACCTCTGGATCGGATTGACCGAGGCTGCGGCGATCACGGCGGTTACGCTGAACAAAATTCCCAATGTTGCGACGATCCTCCGAGAGGGCGGCCGGGCGCTGAGCCCGGATCTGGATGCGTTGGCACGGGTCTACCGGATGCCGTGGCAAAGGCGACAGCGCCATGTGATCCTGCCGCAGCTTGCCCCGTTTATCGCAGCTGCCGCACGGTCCGGACTTTCTCTGATCTGGAAGATCGTGCTCGTGGTCGAGTTTCTTGGGCGCTCATCCGGTGTCGGGTTTCAAATCCACTTGTATTTTCAGCTGTTTGATGTGGCAATGGTGCTGGTCTACGCGTTTTCGTTCATTGCCGTCATGCTGGTTGTCGAATGGCTGGTTCTTCAACCTTTGGAGCGTAGCGCTCGACGGTGGAGAACTGCATGATCCGAATTGACATCCGAAAGAAGCGCTTTGAACACCACGCCGTTCTGGGCCCCATTGCATTTGACATCGCCGCCGGGGAAACGGTCGCGCTGACCGGACCATCGGGCATCGGAAAGACGACGCTGCTGCGATTGGTGGCAGGCATTGACCCGGATTTCGAAGGCGAGATCATGCGGCCGGATCGGCTTGCCATTGTGTTTCAGGAACCCACTTTGCTGCCATGGCGCTCGGCTTTCGATAATCTCGCCCTGATCCATGGTAACCTGTCGCAGGCTGACATTGACGCTGCGCTGTCAGACGTTGGCCTGGACGAAAAGGGGGATTTGTTTCCCGGTCAATTGTCATTGGGTCAGCAGCGCCGGCTTTCTCTGGCGCGCGCCTTTGCCGGGCAGCCTGAATTTCTGATTATGGACGAGCCTTTTGTATCACTGGATTCCGAAACGGCCGAGACGATGCTGACGCTGACCGAGGACCTCATCACGCGGCATCGCCCGGCGACCCTGTTCGTGACGCATTCCAAACCGGAAGCACAGCGGCTTTCCGACCGGATCCTGAATCTGGTACCCGGGCCCAGCGGTGCGGTTCTTGGTTAGGGTCATTCTGCGGGCTCTCTCGCGGCACCGGGTGCGGTACGATATATAAAGGGTGCATCCGATTTGGCGGCATGTTCGTTTGCCTGGTTTTGCAGGGTCTGATGGTGGGGTGATTTGATGCAAACCGGATCGGTGGCGGCTGCGTCTCCGATAACGGCCATGGCCTGACAGCGGCAGCCACCAAAATCAATGGTTTTGCGTTCGCAGGTTTTGCACGGGTCCGACATCCAATCCGTGCCGCGATAGGCATTGAACGCGCTGCCATGGAACCAGATATCCGCAAGCGGTTTGTCCTGTACCCGGTCAAATGTCAGATGCGGGATGGACTGTGCCGCATGGCAAGGCAGAACCTGACCGTCTGGCGCCACGTTCAGCCCGGTTGTCCCCCAGCCGCCCATGCATCGCTTGGGGTAGTCGTCATGATAGTCCGCCGGAACATAATCGATGACCAGTTGCCCCTTGAGGTCTTTTCTGGCCTCGGCCACCTGTCGCGTCACCTGTTGCGCCTGTTCCCGCGTCGGCATCAAGGCATCCCTGTTTCGCAAGGCCCAGCCGTGGAACTGCACCGTTGCAACCTCGATTCGCCGAGCACCCATCTCCTGTGCCAGTTCCAGCGCCCGCGGCAGTTGGTGGGCATTGCGACGGTGCAGTACGAAGTTCAGGGTCAGCGGAAACCCGATCTTCTTGATCCATTCGACCGTTTTCATTTTGCGGTCAAACCCGCCCCGATAGCCGCCTACCTTGTCCGCCATCGCGGCGTCAGTGCCTTGAAGAGAAAGCTGGATATGGTCCAGGCCGACTTCGTCCAGCTCATTCAGGCGTCGCTCGGACAGGCCGATCGCCGACGTGATCAGGTTGGTATACAACCCGGCCTCACGCGCGGCATTGACCAGCGCAACCAGATCGCGGCGGGATGCGGGTTCGCCGCCGGACAGATGCAATTGCAAGACACCAAGCGCCGCCGCTTCTTTGAAAACACGTGCCCAGGTTTCGGTATCCATTTCATTGTCGAGTTTGGCCATTTCGACTGGGTTGGAGCAATAGGGGCAGGACAACGGACATCGATGTGTCAACTCGGCCAGCATGGCAATGGGGGGAGGGGGGTTTACCTGCATCAGATGACATCCAGAAAGCGACGCACCCGAAGGGCATCCAGAAACCCCGAGCTGTCTTCGACAATCTGTTCTTCCGGGGCGTTGTATTTCCTGGACAGTCTTGCGGTGATCTGACCAAAGCTGCGCTGGCCGTCTACTTCGCTCAGAATCGCATGTCCGATCTGATCCAACGTCACGGCTCGTTCAGGTGCCAGCAGAACCCATTGTTCCCGCACGGAATCGAAATGGATGCGGACACCACGCGGCAGCAAGGGGACCTCCTGCGCCAACATCACGACGCCTGCCGCATCCGTAAACCGGTGTCCGGCTTCCATGCCCCCGGAGGAATTCGGGCAGGTTCGACATAGGCGCCCCACAGGGCATCCAGCTGCGACCAGAGGACATCGGTCTTGAATATCAGTGCCTTGGCTGCCGCGTCCTGTTTTTCTGCGGTGTCGGCATGATCCAGAACCCATGCCAGACCAAAGGCCACATCCTTGGGGGCTTCTTTCAGGCGGTTGCGGAAATAGGCAAGTGAGCTGTCATCCGCAAAATCGTAATGCCGAAGCAGGCCTTCGATCCTGTTGGCATGAATCTTTGGAGCAAACAGTTCTGTGAGTGAGGCCGCAACCGCTTCCAGCAACGACTTTTCGCGGACGTATCGCACGTAAGCATCCACCGCAAATCTGGTGGCAGGCAATACGCCGTCGCATGAGGCGACATAGTCCGGATCCAGACCGACGGCTTCGGCCAGTCGCAACCAGCGCCGGATACCACCTTCGTTGTCTTCCGTGCCGTCATGATCTTCGATCCGCGACCGCCAGGCTCGGCGCAGCGCAGGATCTTCTACACGCGACATGAAGGCGGCGTCCTTCATAGGGATGGAATGCTGATAATAGTAGCGGTTGATCACCCAGGCCCGCACTTCGTCAGGCGTGCATTGACCACCGTGCAGGCGATGATGAAACGGATGAAGGTCGTGGTAACGCTCGGCTCCGATCTGACGAAGCCGGGCCTCGAACTCTGTGCGGCTTTGGGTCATAGCGTTATCTCCATGCCATCCTGGCCTATCGTCCAGCCTTTCGCCCGTGCCCGGGCGTTCTCGGCGCTGTCGGGGCGCAGAACCGGATTGGTGTTGTTCATGTGGATGAACACTTTCCGGCCGATTTTCATATCGTCGAAACCAGCGATGGATCCATCGTGGCCGTCCATCGACATATGGCCCATGCGCTTGCCCGTTTTCTGACCCAACCCGGCCTGCACCATTTCCGTGTCGTGCCAAAGCGTGCCGTCGAAAAACAAAAGATCGGCCTCGTCAAGCCGGGCGCGCAGCTCGGGCGTCAATGCGGCACAGCCCGGTATGTAATATGCCGTCTTCCCCTGCGCGCTCAGTGCCACCCCGACGGTTTGTTCGCCAACCAATTCGGTTTCGACATGTTCCCCTTCAAGATACAGAGGCACTTTGCCGGGCACCGGAAACAATGACGCCTGCAAGCCGGGAACCAGATCGAACGTCTGATTCAACGAGATCGGCGCGCGTGTGACGACCGAGGCGTTCAAGGCGTCGAAAATCGGGTTCTGCGCGATGACGTCCTGAATGCTTTGGGTTGCAAACAGCGTGAATGGCTGCATCTCGCGCAGCGTCAGCAAGCCAGCCACATGGTCGATGTCACCATTTGTCACCAGCACCGATTGAACCGGCACCGCTCGCAACCCGGTCGGATACAGGACGGGCGTATTGCCAAGCTGCGTTCGAATATCCGGAGACGCGTTCAGGATGGCCCAGTTCTTGCCATCGGGTGAGACCGCGAGTGATGATTGCGTCTGCGCCGGAATATGTCCGCTTCGGGCCAGATTGCAGTTTTCACATCCGCAATTCCATTGCGGAAGGCCGCCACCAGCAGCGGCCCCAAGTATTATCGCGCGCAACGTCATCTATTGTTGGCGCCTGCGGCTGATCAGATCAGGCCACCACCGCGCTCATCGTCATGATCGGGGCCGTACATGTTGATTTCCATGCCGCATTCGATTTCGCGAATAACAGGTCTGTTCCAAGCCATATCAGGGTCCTCCTCCTAGAAAGTGCTTGCGAGCAATGTGGCAGGTCTCATGCGCCCGTGCGACTCTTAATTCATAAGAAGGATTTAGACTTTGGTCGGTACTCAGGCGTCATCCGACAACGGGGCGACCCCCTGAATGCAAAACCCCTGGTTGCGTATGGTTTTGATTTCAAATCCAAAATCATCCAACCCCAATTTCTTCCTCAGATATCCGATGTAGACGTCCACCACATTTTCGTTACTGGACCCGTCCTGTGACCAGAGCGTGTCAAACAGTTCTCCTCGGGATATTGGCGATCCGGCCTTGCTGTTGAGCAGCGTGAGCAGTTCGAATTCACGTTCGGTGAGCGCAATGCGTGTCTTGCGGATCGAAAGCGTTCTGTCCTGCGACGACAGGCGCGCGGGGTCCGGGCGCTGAGAGAGCACGCGTTGTTCCTGTACCTGCAACCGGGCGACAAGTTCATCAAAGCTGAACGGCTTGACGACGTAATCATCGGCCCCGGCTTCAAGCCCGGCGGCACGATGATCGACATCGGAAAGGGCAGACAACATCAATATCGGGATTCCGACCCCGGCAAGACGTGCGGCCCGGACCAGTTCGATGCCACTGTCGGTTCCCAGCATGACATCGACAATCGCGCCCGAGAATACACCGCTTTTCAACCGCTCCAACCCTTGGTCGGCGCGGTTTTCAGCCTCGGCTGAGTAGCCGTGCAGCGACAGGCCCCGGACAAGGGCCGACGTGATTCTGGGGTCGTCATCTATGATCAGCAGTCTGGAGACCATTTTTCTATGCCTCCGCCAGCGGTAGTCGAATGCAGACATTTGTACCGGCATTTGATCCCAGGGCGTTTTCACGCGGAACCGGGCTTGCCACCGAAATGGTTCCTTCATGGGCCTCGACGATCCACCTGGCCAGTGCCAGCCCGACACCGAAACCCTGACTGTTTGCTGCCCCTCCCTGAACAAACCGCTCGAAGATCCTGGTTTGGGCGCCGTCGGGAATTCCGGGGCCATTATCGGTCAGCTGTATTTGAACGCCACCATCAACCGATTGGCCGGACAGCAACAACGCCTTCCCGTCCCGCGCATGTCGGATCGCATTGCGTATCAGACTGAGCAGGACCTGACGAATCCAGTTCAGGTCACAGCGCAACGAACAATCCGGGAAGTCGCCCGTTTCAAGCTGCATGTCGGCGCCATCGATTTCAGGTTGAATGTCGCTCACAACTGTTTGCATCAGATCGCATAGTGCAACGTTGGTTGGTTCCAGAGCCAGCTCACCGGTTTCGGATCGGGCGACGCGCAGCAAATCATCGATTCTCTGGTTCAGTTTTGCCGCGCTGCTTTCGATTGTCGCCAACGCCTCTGGCGCGGTCTGGTTATCCCTCTGGCCAATCTGAGCTTCCATCATGATGACCGTCAGCGGTGTGCGCAGTTCGTGACTGACATCAGCAAAAAAGCGGCGCCGGTTTTCGTCGATCTTGGACAGGGATTCATTTGCAGCGCTCAGTTCGCGGGTTCGCTGGGCAATGGTCTCGTTCAACCGGGTCCATTCAGCGTCAACCTCGGCCTGGCGTTTTCTCAATGCAGCGGCCATGCGGTTGGTCTCGCCATATAACTGGCCGATCTCATCATTGCGGGTTTGAGGCAGCGAAATTGCGAATTCGGATCGGCCGACCTGAACCGCCGCGTTGCGCAGCCGATCCAGACGAGAGAACTGCGGTCGCACCAGGCCAAAATAGAACCACGCCGTGCTGAGCAAGGCGAACAGTGCCAGTGCCAGTGCCGCCCAGGTCAGAACCCAACGGGTCCGTTCGATCCCCGCCATGACGGAGTTTCGAAACAGAACCTCGGTATTCACCGCCTGGCTGAGCAGAGGATCAAACGCCGACGCAAACGAGTCGACATAGGCGCGCAGCTGGGCCTGATCGGCTTCTGCGTCGGCTAGCCCTTCCAGCGTGCTGGCCAGCAGCGCTTCCATTCTGGCCAGACCCAGGGATTGGGTTCCGTATCGCGATTGTTCGTTCAGCCCCAGGGATTGAACCGCGGCAACGGCATCTTCCACATCGGAACGAAGCTGTAGAAACGTTGCCCCAATCTGGTCTTGGATCGGCGAAAGGCGATCGAGTCGAGACTCGACCGTTTGGCCGGTCTGTATCGACTCGGTTGCGATCACAAGAAATGTGGCCGCCTGGGTCGACAGAGCAGCATAGCGTGCCATGCGGGTTTCCGATGCCAGAGCCGTTTCCAGGCGGCTGGCGACGGTCTGCATCCCGAAGTAAAGGATTGCGGCCGCCAGCAGGGTGCCTGATCCCAGCACGACGGCCCCAAGGCCCAAGCGTGTTTTCAGAAGCAGACTCCGCTTTGCGGTTTGTGGCGCGGCCGTCATGATTTCCGCCTCATCAGGCCCCGGGCCGGATCATACCCCCAAACGGCGATCGCGCTCAGTATCGCGGTTGACGCCAGAACCCACAGCAGGGCACCCCAGTTGATCTGCAAGTAAAGCAAAAACCGGATCAACTCGACCACATGCGTGAAAGGATTCAGCGCACAGATATCACGCAGCAATGGCGAGCTTTCAGCCATTTTCCACAGCGGATAAAGGGCGGAGGACAGGAAGAACATCGGGAAGATGACAAAGTTCATCACCCCGGCGAAATTCTCCAGCTGCTTGATGAAACTGGACAGCACCAGCCCCAGCGCGCCCAGCATCAGACCGCCTAGAACCAGCCCCGGCAGAACCGCGACATATCCGGGTAGGGGCAGGACAATGCCGAACACAGCGGCCAATCCGAGAAACGTGTAGACTTGCAGGATGGATATCGCGGTTGATCCCAGCAGACGGCAGAACAACAGCCACCAGCGCGGGAATGAGCTGGTCAGCAGTAGGCGCATCGAGCCCATCTCGCGGTCGTAGACAAGGCTGAGCGAGCTTTGCATCCCATTGAACAACAGAACCATCGCACACAGGCCGGGGACGATATAGGTCTCGTAAGTGATATAGGTCTGGTAGGGGGGAATGATCGACAGGCCGAGGGCCGCGCGAAACCCTGCTGCGAAGATCAAAAGCCAAACCATTGGCCGGACCAGGGCTGCCAGAAATCGTTCGCGTTGATGGATGAAACGCAGAAACTCGCGTCCGATGATGGCGCGGGCGACTCCCAGGAACCCGTTCATGCCGGCACCTCGGTTCGGGACAGGAACCAATCGGACAGTGTTTGATCCCCCCGCAGGCGGCCCACCTGCCCACTGGCAAGAATCTGACCGCGATGAAGAACCAGAAGCTGGTCGTCGTCGCGCATTTCATCTGTCAGATGCGTGGCCCACAAGACGCACAGCCCCTGTTCCGCCAGGTCGTGCACATGGTCGGTTATCGCGTGCCGAGCCGCGGCATCAAGCCCAACGGTCGGTTCGTCCAACAGCAACACCGAAGGTTCGTGCAGCAGGGCACGCGCCAGTTCCATCCGGCGGCGATGACCACCATTGAGATCGCGCACACGTTCCCCGGCGCGGTCGCGCATGTTCAGCCGATCCAGCGCCGCATCGATACGGCCGGGGACTTCGGATCGCGACAACCCATGCAGAGCCGCGAAATAGGCCATGTTCTGGCGCACCGTCAAACCCAGATCCAGTGTCGGTTGCTGAAAGACCACGCCAAGCTTTGCCAGCGCCTTGCGTGGGGATTGGCGCAGATCATGGCCTGCGACCGTGATTTCACCGTCCGGCGCCACAAGCAATCGCGTGAGCAGCGACACCAGTGTCGATTTACCGGCCCCATTCGGACCGAGCAGACCGCAGAACATCCCCGCCGAAACGTCAAAAGAGACAGCATCCAAAGCCGTCTTGGCGCCATAATGAAAGCTCAGGTCGCGTACGGCGAGACCAGGATCGGTTTCCGCCGAGGGGCGCGCGTCTGACATTCTTCCTCCGTCCCGAACCATGGTTCTTGACAGCAGCTTGCATCGTCGGGGCGCGTTTCTCAACCTTCCAGTCCGAGGCCGGACCACGACTTAAGTATGTGAAGCTTCACGGATTTGATGGTATTGCCCGAAGGATCCGTCGCGAAGTTTGGCCAGCCGAGACTGTCAGAGGAAGGCGGGCCTGATCGTTGCGAACAACCCGTTTTGCGGGCACCGCTTTTCAGTTTGCGTTCAGCAAAAACGATCTGAACTCTTTGAAGGCGGGGGATCTGCTGAAAGAGGGTGTGAATTTGGCCACCATTGCGCGGGGAAGCTTCAACGAGGCCGAAAACGGGCGAACCAGATCGCCATTGTCCAGCAAGTTCTGAACCAGAACTTCGTGCGCCATCAACACGCCACCGCCATGACGCGCCTCTTCCAGCGCGACGGAATACAACGAGTGCACGGTTCCCGTCTTCGGTACACGTGCGCCATCTGGTTGGCTGTTCAGCCAAATGTCCCAATCATTTGCCCATGCCCCGTCATGGAGAAGGGTTTCCCGCGAAAGATCTGAAACAGATTTCAATCTGTCCGCGACCGAGGGGGCGCAAACCGGGAAAATCACATCTTCGGCTATTTTGATTTCGTTGATGCCTATCGGTTCACCGGAAAAGAACAAAGTCATGTCAAATGGCTCACGCGCAAGGTTTGGCGGCGTTTCAAGGGCTACAACAGACACGGACAAATCCGGGGCAATTTGCCTGAGCGTTCCAAGTCTGGGCGCCAGCCACAATTGCGCGATCGACGGCAGCGCGGCGACCTTGACTTTGCGCGGCAGGGCCTTGGTTCGAAGTTCCTGCACGGCCATTCCCAATTGATCAAACGCCTGGGTGAACCCGGGCAAAAGCTCTTCGGCGAGCGCCGTCATCTCGACTCCACGGGCATTTCGGACAAAAAGTTGGGTGCCGGCCCAGGCTTCAAGGGCCTTGACGTGCTGAGTTATCGCGCCCGGAGTAACGGATAGATCGTCTGCCGCAGCGGCAAAGCTTCCAAGCCGAGCCGCCGCTTCAAATGCTCGTAAAGCATTGAGATGTGGGCCTTTCGGGCGACGAGGGGAAAGTGACATCCATTTAAGCCTTAGTTTTTCTGCGGCAAATAAATAGCAATACTGATTTGCTTCGGCCAGTGGAACTCTGGAATTTTGGAAAAAACGCAATCGCATCGGAGGAGCCCGGATGTCGCGGCACTTTGAAAACCCAGTCAGGATGACCGACCCCGTCGTCGCAGAAGCTCTTGCAAACGAGAAAAAGCGCCAGCAGGATCAAATTGAGCTGATCGCGTCCGAAAATATCGTCAGCCGTGCGGTGCTGGATGCTCTCGGGCATGAGATGACCAACAAGACGCTTGAAGGGTATCCGGGAAACCGGTTCCACGGCGGCGGTCAGTTTGTCGACGTCGTCGAGCAGGCGGCAATCGACCGCGCCAAGGAACTGTTCGGGTGCGACTATGCCAATGTTCAGCCCCATTCCGGCAGCCAGGCGAACCTTGCTGTTTTCTTTCTGCTGCTCAAGCCTGGTGACAGGGTCTTGTCGCTGGATCTGGCCGCCGGCGGTCATCTGAGTCACGGCCTGAAGGCCAACCTGTCGGGTCGCTGGTTCGAACCGCATCATTATGGTGTCGACGCCGAATCCGAGGTCATTGACTGCGATGCGCTGGAAAAACTGGCCGAGGAAATCCGGCCAAAGCTGCTGATCGCGGGTGGGTCTGCCTATCCACGGGAAATCGACTTCGGGCGCATGGGGCAAATCGCCAGGAAGGTCGGTGCGCATTTTCACGTGGACATGGCCCATATTGCCGGGCTGGTCGCCGCGGGCGTGCATCCTTCGCCTTTTCCGCATGCGGACATTGTGACGTGCACCACGACAAAAACACTGCGTGGTCCTCGTGGCGGGGTGATCCTCACCAACAACGAGGACTGGTTCAAGAGGCTGCAATCTGCGGTTTTCCCCGGCGTTCAGGGTTCGATCCACAGCCAGATTCTGGCGGCCAAAGCGGTTTGCCTTGCCGAAGCGCTTACGGATGAATTCAAGGACTACGGAGCGCAGGTCAAAGCCAACGCCGCCAAACTCGCGGAAACCTTGCAGTCCCGGGGGTTGCGTATCGTGTCCGGTGGTACTGACACGCATCTGGTGCTCGTGGATCTCAGCCCCAAGGGTATCACAGGCAAACGTGCCGAGGTCGTTCTGGAGAAGGCCAATATCACGACCAACAAAAACGCGATCCCCAATGACAGCACGCGACCGCCAGAATGGGTTGGATTGCGCCTGGGCGTGAGCGCGGCAACGACCCGCGGAATGAAAGAGGCCGAGTTCGACCAGTTGGCAATCGTGATTGCGGATTTGATCGAAGCTGAGGCCGCGGGTGATACCGACGCGACAATTCTGCGCTGCAAAGCCTCGGTCGCAGCGTTGTGCAAATCGTTCCCCATCTACCCGGCGTAGTTACTGCGTGCCCGGTGGCAGGGTCCATTGACCGCTCTGGACCATTGGTGTGAGCGCGTCACCGCGGCGCCATAGTAACGCGTGTCTGATTGGGTGTTTGGGCTGTAACATGTTTGCAAATTTTGGCATATTCGTGCAGTCCAAAACCAAAGGGCCGGCCAATGCTCGCACCTGAACGCCACGCCATCATACTGGAAGAAGTCTCGCGCCAGCCTGCGGTCTCGATCCGTTCGCTGACGGAACGGCTTGGTGTGTCACGGGAAACCGTGCGCAAGGATATTGAACAGTTGGCACTGGAGAACAAGCTTCATCAGGTGCGGGGCGGCGCGACCAGTATCCGCAGGCGGGAACCTCCGATGGCCGACCGGGCTCAAACCAACCCGAAAGGCAAGGAACGGATTGGAGCCTATGTGGCAAGCGTGATCCCGGACGGGGCCAGCGTGATAATCGACAGCGGGTCAACGACAGTGGCGGCGGCGCAGGCTCTGGCTGCTGTGCGACAAAATCTTACCATATATACCAATGATTTGACGATTGCATCAGTGTTGGCGTCGGCGGCCGCCGAAGTCACGCTGCTGGGCGGACGGCTGGATTTTTCAGAGAATGCCACATTGGGTTTGGACACGCTCGACCACCTGTCGCGATACAATGCGGACTATGCGTTGATCGGGGTCGGCGGTGTGAGCTCTCGGGCATTGTTTACGGATTTCTCGCTGGAAGGCGCCAACCTGCGTCATATGATGATGCAGCGGGCGCAGCGGCCGCTGATCCTGGCTGATCGCAGCAAGTTCGACGTGGTTGGTCCGATCGTGATGAAACCTCTGCCGGTAAATGCGACACTGGTGGTGGATGATGTGTTGCCAAACAGCATAGCTGGCGCGCTGCAAAGCCAGCCCGTGGATATTGTGAAAGCGTAACGCAATAACAGGAAAACAATTGCCAAATTTTGCAAAGTACAAATAGGGTGAAGGGAAATCCGAATCCCTGAGTACGGAGCGAGCCGATGGCTGACACCAAACTTCCGCACAGCGCAGCATGTCATTGTCGGAGGCGTCATCATTGGCTGCACGGTTGCGTATCATCTGACCGGAAAGTGGCATCGTGATGTGGTGCTTATTGCGCAGGGGCAACCAAGCCGTGGCACCACATGGCATACGGTTGGTCTGGATCGTCAGTTGTGCAACCAACCCGCGATGACCAACCTGATCCGCCCCTCGCCGGGGTTGCATTGCCCAGCGGGTTTGAGCCCCCTAAACCGTTGCCGCCGCGATACAGGTCAAGCTTTGGTCGAGCCACTGCATGCGCGCGCGCAAACAAACGCTCTGAAAGCCGAATTGTGACGCAAGTCAAATATTCAGCTCATATCGTCGGGCCACAATGACATTACAGGCAGTTCTCATCGTATTGATCGCAGCCGTGTTGCACGCGCTCTGGAATGCGGTTGTCAAAGGCGCGCCCGACAAAGCGGTTGTTTTGGGGTTGGTGGCGCTTGGCCACGCCGTGCCTGCGCTGATTGCGTTGCCTTTTATCGGCTTGCCGGTTTGGGCGGCGTTCCCCTTCATCATCGGCTCGACCCTGATCCACTGGGGGTACTATTGGTTTCTCAACACCGCGTACAAACATGGAGATCTGTCGGTGGTGTACCCGATCTCACGCGGGATGACGCCAATCCTGGTCACGGTGGGTGCCATTCTTTTCGCGGGTGAGTTTCTGCCGCCGATCGCGTGGGTCGGCATTGTCTGCATCTCGGCTGGGATTGGGTGCCTGTCCCTGGTCGGGCTGGGCCGAAACACAAGCTGGGTCGCCGTGGCGGCGGCGTTTGGCACGGGTCTGATGATAGCGTCCTATTCGATTGTGGACGGCATTGGTATCCGGCTGTCCGGGAACATACTGGGATACATTGCGGCATTGTTCGTTGCCGAAATTTTTGTTGCCGGGTTTATCTTCGCGACCAGATGGCAGCGTTTCGTCGCGCTGCCCAGGCGTTATGTCTGGGCGGGTCTGACAGGCGGCGTCATCTCTGGCCTGGCGTATGGGCTGGTGCTGTATGCCAAGACGGTCGCGCCCTTGGGTGTTGTATCCGCCCTCAGGGAAAGTTCGGTTATCTTTGCATCGCTTATTGGTGTGATGTGGTTCGGCGAAGGACCGAAATCCAACCGGCTTCTTGCAGCGACCATTGTCGCGATCGGGATCGGACTTCTTGCGATGACACGTTAAGCGTTTTTTGCGCCACCGCAGGGAAAGTCTGAAAAATTCAGCGCCTTTGACATGCCCTGATGATCTGTTGATCGTCATGGTCCAGTTCCGCGCTGATCATCTGGGGCGGGCGGTTTTCATCTATAGGAAATGCTTATGACATCGAAGATATAATCGATTTTTATTGGCGTTTTTATCTGTCAAACTGCTGTCAAACAATCGGTGCACAATAATCGAGTTCTAACGCCGCGCAAGAATGGCGAAAATAACATTACTACCAACAGAGGATCACAATGAAACACAAAGCATCACTTCTCGCAGCTCTGACTATCGGTGCGCTGACGGCGACGGCGGCGGCATCGGAAACGGAATTGACAGTTTATACCGCAGTCGAGGCGGAAGACTTGGCCCGGTATGCCGAGACGTTCAATCAAAGCCATCCTGATATCAAGATCAATTGGGTTCGCGACTCGACCGGGATCATTACGGCGAAATTGCTGGCAGAACGTGATAATCCGCAGGCCGACGTAGTTTGGGGCCTGGCCGCCACGTCGCTGCTGCTGCTGAAATCAGAAGGTATGTTGGAGCCTTATGCGCCGGCCGGTGTGGAAAAGCTGGACAAAAAATTTGTTGATGGCGACAACCCCCCTGCTTGGGTCGGCATGGACGCCTGGGTTGCATCCGTCTGCTACAACACCGTGGAGGCCGAAAAGGCCGGGTTGACCCCGCCGACATCCTGGAAGGATCTCACCGATCCGATGTACAAAGATCAGGTGATCATGCCCAATCCGAACTCATCGGGCACCGGTTTCCTTGATGTGTCCAGCTGGTTGCAGATGTTCGGTGACGAAGGTGGTTGGGAATACATGGATGCGCTGCACGAGAACATCGCGCGGTACACCCATTCAGGTTCAAAACCCTGCAAACTGGCGGCGGCGGGCGAAATCCCGATTGGCATTTCCTTTGCGTTCCGCGGGGCAAAATCCAAAGCCGATGGCGCGCCGCTTGAGATCATCGTGCCTTCTGAGGGCGTCGGCTGGGACATGGAAGCCACCGCAATTGTTGCTGGCACCGCCAATTTGGAGGCCGCGCAAAAGCTGGTGGACTTTACCGTCACCAAGGAAGCCAACGAGATGTACAACACCGGCTATGCAGTTGTCGCCTATCCGGGCGTTGCAAAACCGGTTGAGCACTTCCCAGAGGGTCTTCTGGATGCAATGATCGAAAATGATTTTGAGTTTGCCGCCAACAATCGCGCGGCAATCCTGAAGGAATGGCAGTCTCGCTATGACGGAAAGTCGGAAGCGAAGTAACCCCATTGGCAGGAGAGGCTTTAGTGCCTCTCCTGCGCACCAGTCTCTTGTTCCCCGAAAAACAACTTACTCACCCGGTTTCAACCGGCCAGGACCGGCCGCGCCCGAGGTGCAGATGTGAGGACTTCTCCCGTGCTTCAGAAAACACCACCCGGTGAACTGTATCTCAGCATCCAAAATTTGTGGAAAGCGTTCGGAAACTTTCTGGCGCTCAAGGACATCTCTTTGGAAATCAACGAGGGCGAGTTTGTTTGTTTCCTCGGCCCGTCCGGGTGCGGCAAGACCACTCTTTTGCGGGCAATCGCCGGATTGGATTTGCAGACCAAGGGTACGGTCATGCAGGATGGCAAGGACGTGTCCAATCTGCCCCCGTCCGAGCGTGATTTCGGGATCGTGTTTCAGTCCTACGCGTTGTTCCCAAATCTGACGATTGAAAAGAACATCGCTTTTGGCCTTGAAAACACCGGACGCAGCAAATCGGATATCGCTGTTCGCGTAAACGAACTCTTGACCCTGGTTGGTCTGCCGGATCAGGGCAAGAAATATCCGGCGCAATTGTCAGGTGGTCAGCAGCAACGGATTGCGCTGGCGCGTGCCATTGCTACCAACCCCGGACTTTTGCTGTTGGACGAACCCCTGTCGGCGCTGGACGCCAAAGTGCGTGTTCATCTGCGGCACGAGATCAAGGAGTTGCAGCGCAAGCTGGGTGTGACCACCGTGATGGTGACCCACGATCAGGAAGAAGCGCTGGCCATGGCAGACCGGATCGTGGTCATGAACCATGGTGTGATCGAACAGGTGGGGCCTCCTACCGAAATCTACCGGGAACCGGCCAATCTGTTCGTTGCCGACTTTATCGGTGAAATGAACCAGATCCGGTCACAGGTCACCAAAGGCGGACGTTTGAGCGTCGGGGAAAAGACCTTTGCCTGCCTCAGCCACAAGTTCAACGATGGAACCCCGATCATCGCGGCCATTCGACCCGAAGACATCATCCCTCATGAAGCTGGTTATCTCGACACGGGCGGCAATCGGAACTGCATAGAGGTGACGCTGGATGAGATGGAATTCTTGGGTTCGTTCTGGCGCTGCCGCTTGAACAACGAGAAGTTCGGATCATCGGAACTGATCGCGGATTTCTCGATCAACGCCGTGCGTCGTCTGGAACTGGAAGAGGGGCGCAGCGTGGTGATTGAGCTCCCCGAGAACCGCCTTATGGCGTTTGAAGTGCCGGAGGCCAAGGCATGAGCTCGGTTTCTACCAATCAGGACAGCCTGCCTGTCGGGCCGGACATCAAGCCCAAGCTCAGCCGTGATGATATCCTGATGCGCGGCAGCATGATGGTGATCGCGCTGTATCTGGTCGTGACACTGGCGTTGCCGCTTTACACGATGCTGTCCAAGTCGTTTTCGACCTATCGGGTCGAGTTGTCCCAGTACGAGTTTCAGGTAAGTGACGACGCAGGCGTCTTTGATGGAACGATCCTGTCGGCGGACGAGTTGAACAGGCAATTGGGGGTCTATTCCGACTCTGATCTGGTGACGGGTTCCGACGGGCGCTTGCCGGTGACCGGTTTCTTTCCTGATTTCAGCTTTCGCAGCCCGGTGATGTACAAGATCCGCAATACGACGGATACCGGGCGCTTTCTGGTCGGATCGACATTGAATGAAGGCACCGATTGGGTCGAGCTTGATTCCAACACGTTCCGCCGGGTGCAAATGCGGCCGGTCCAGTCGCGAGGGCTGGACAATTTCATCAACTACTTCTCGACACCGGCATTGTTCAATTCGATCAAGAACTCGCTTTGGATCTCGGTAGTCAGCACCATTGTGACGGTGACACTGGCGTTTTGGTTCGCCTATGCGCTGAACCGAAGCTGCATGCGGTTCAAGGGTGTTTTTCGCCTCATTGCGATGGCACCGATCCTGGTTCCGTCGCTTTTGCCGGGCATCGCGTTGGTCTACCTGTTCGGCAATCAGGGCATGATCAAGGAGTTGCTGTTCGGTGCCAGCATTTACGGCCCCATAGGCATCGTGATCGGATCGGTTTTCTTTACCTTTCCGCACGCGTTCCTGATCATATCGACCGCGCTCGCGATATCTGACGCGCGCCTGTATGAAGCTGCGGCCAGCTTGCGGTCGACGCCATGGCGGACCTTCTGGACCGTAACCATCCCCGGGGCCCGCTATGGCCTGATCTCGGCGGCCTTTGTCGTGTTCAACCTGGTGATCACCGATTTCGGATTGCCGAAGGTCATCGGTGGTCAATTCAACGTGCTTGCGGTGGATATCTACAAACAAGTGATCGGCCAGCAGAATTTTGAAATGGGCGCCGTGGTCTCTGTGGTTCTGGTCATCCCGGCCATTCTGGCTTTTGCCATCGACCGAATGGTTCAGTCCAAGCAAGTTGCGCTGCTTTCCGCGCGTTCCGTGCCATATCAGGCGACGCCAAACCCGAAAGCTGACCGCATATTCCTGATCTATTGCAGCCTGATCGGCCTGTTCATCGTTGGTCTTCTGGCTGTGTGTCAGTTTGCGGCGCTGATCAAGTTCTGGCCGTACGACCTGAGTCTGAGCCTCAAGAACTATCAGTTCAACAGAATGGACGGCGGCGGCTGGGGGTCGTATTTCAACTCGATCAAACTGGCGTTGCTGACGGCAGTCATCGGCACGACGGTTGTGTTCTTCGGGGCCTATCTGGTGGAAAAATCAAACGGGTTCAGAACCGGCCGGTCGATTTTCCAGATGTTCGCGATGCTGCCCATGGCGATCCCGGGCATGGTATTGGGGCTGTCTTACATCTTCTTCTTCAACAACCCGTCCAATCCGCTGAACGGGATTTACGGCACGATGGCGATTTTGGTGATTTGCACTGTGACGCATTTCTACACCGTATCGCACCTGACGGCCGTCACCGCGCTCAAGCAAATGGACAGAGAATTTGAGTCGGTGTCTGCCTCGCTCAAACAGCCGACAATGAAGCTGTTCGCACGGGTAACGGTTCCGGTTTGTCTGCCGGCGGTGTTGGACATCTCGATCTATCTGTTCGTCAATGCGATGACGACCGTGTCGGCAGTGGTGTTTCTTTACTCTCCCAAAACGACGCTTGCGTCCATCGCGGTGCTGAACATGGATGATGCCGGGGATATTGCGCCTGCGGCGGCGATGGGCATGATGATCTTTTACACCAACGCGGCTGCCCGGATCGTTCACCTGATTGCTTCAAAAGGCATTCTCAAGCGCACTCAGGCTTGGCGAAGCCGGTAGCCAAGGAACCCTGCCTCCGCCGGTCAGGTATCTGCGGGGGGGCTTTTTTCTTCCAGCGCGCGCTGGGCGAAGTCCATGAAGGCTCGGATGATCTTTACGTTGCGCCGTTGCGACAGCGAAATCATGCTTTCACCCATTTGCAACTTCACGCCCTTCAGCTTGATTTGTCGCAACCGATCATCATGCCCATACTCTGCCTGAGAGACAAATCCGATGCCTGCGCCCGAGGCCACAAGTTCGCGAACGGCCTCGCGCCCTTCCGCAACGATTGCAGGATTCAACGTGATACCGCGCCTTTCGGCTTCTTCCTCCAGTTTCTGACGTGTTTTTGACCCGTGCTCTCTGAATACCAGCGGCAGATCGGCCAGTTCTTCCAAAGAAAGCGAAGGTTTGGATGCCAAAAGCACGCCTTGGGCGGCAAAGGCCACGATTTCAGTGGACCCCAGGTTCAACACATCCATGTCCTTGCCGGGGGACAGGCTGCCGACAACACCGATCTCGGCATTGTACGACCGAAGTTCCTCCAGAATTTCTTCGGTGTTTCCGGACCGCACGGTGATGGTGATTTTGGGGTACTTCTTTTGAAACGATCCCAGGAAAGACGTCATGTGATGCGCTGAATCGGCGATGATCCGCAGTTCCCCGTCGATTGCGGCCTTGGTTTCCGAAAGGTAGTCCTCGATCTGATCTTCGATCTCAAAATACTGCTTTGTGAACCGGTAAAGCTGTTCGCCTTCGGGGGTGAGGTTCACGCGTTTTCGTTCGCGCTGAAACAACAACAGGTCGTGATCCTGTTCCAGCTTTCGAACCTGTTCGGAAATCGCCGGCTGCGTCAGAAAAAGCGCCTCGGCCGCGCGGGAAAACCCGCCATGTTTGGCCACGTAATGAAAGGCTTTGAGCTGGCTGTGCCGCATCACCGGTCCCCAATGATTTGTGCATAGGCTGCACTTATAATTAGATTGATATTTGCAATTTCACATATAGCAACCGTTGCTGCAATGGTGTTTGTGAAAACGCTGTTCTGGAGCCCGGTAATGACGCCATCCCATCCAAAAATCGAGCAACCGCGCCTCGGCGAACCATACCTTTTGACACCCGGTCCTTTGACAACGTCCTATGCCGTGAAAGAGGCCATGCTGAAGGACTGGGGCAGCTGGGACGACGACTTTCGCGCCATGACAAGAGAGCTGCGGTCAAGCCTGCTGGGCCTGCTTGGTGACGGCGCCGACGCCTTCGATTGCGTGCCAATGCAGGGCAGCGGCTCCTTCTCGGTCGAAGCAATGCTGGCGTCGTTTATTCCGCCGGAAGGAAAGGCGCTGGTACTGGCCAATGGCGCCTATGGGCAACGTTCTGCGCAAACGCTACAGTATCTGGGCCGAGACCATATCGTGCTGGACAAGGGCGATTACCTGCCGCCACGGGGCAACGAGGTTGCGCGCATTCTCGCGGATGACCCGGCCATCACGCATGTTGTTGCCATTCACTGCGAAACCAGCTCGGGTATCTTGAACCCCGTCGAGGAAATATCCGAGGCCACATATGCAGCCGGCCGCAAGCTGTTGATCGACTCGATGTCTGCCTTTGGCGCGATCGAGCTCAGGCCCTCGGATATTCGATATGAAGCCATGGTGTCTTCGGCCAACAAGTGCATCGAGGGCGTTCCCGGATTTGGCTTCATTGTGGCGCGCAAGAACGAGCTGGAAGCCGCAAAGGGTAACAGTCATTCCCTGTCTCTGGATGTGCACGCCCAATGGGCGCACATGAACAAGACCGGTCAGTGGCGCTTTACCCCGCCGACGCACGTGGTCGCCGCCTTCATCGAAGCGCTTCGGGCGCATGCCGCTGAAGGCGGTGTTGCCGGCCGCGGCGCGCGTTACACCCGCAACCGGGACGTCATGGTTGCAGGCATGCGTGAACTGGGTTTCGAAACGCTGCTGGACAATCGTTGGCTCAGCCCGATCATCGTCACGTTCTTCTGCCCCGCCGATGAGAAATTCGTATTCGATCGGTTCTACAACCTGATGAAGGACAAAGGGTTCATTATCTACCCGGGCAAGCTGACCGTCGTCGACAGTTTCCGCGTCGGATGCATCGGTCAGATGGACGAAGACGTCATGCGCAATGTCGTGCGCGCAGCAAAGGAATCCCTGGAAGAAATGGGCGTGACAAGCGCCGCTCCTCCTCTTCGTGCACTGGAAGAACGCGCCAAGCTGGCCGCTTAAACATCAAGGAAAATACAGATGACCATTCAAACCCCTGTCGAAGCAAATGAGCGCGTCTATCCGACGCCGAAGGTGCCTGCTATTGCCATCTGCCTTGATGGATGCGAGCCCGAATACCTTGATGTCGCGATTGCGAAAGGGCTGATGCCCAATCTCAAGCGGATACGGGAAGAGGGTACGGACCGACTGGCCCATTCCGTTATCCCGTCCTTCACCAACCCCAACAATCTTTCGATTGCCACCGGGCGCCCTCCGATCGTGCATGGCATCTGCGGCAACTACCTCATCGACCCTGACAGCGGCGAGGAAGTGATGATGAATGATGTCCGCTTCCTGCGTGCGCCGACCATTTTTTCCCAATTCTACGACGCGGGTTTCCGCGTGGCGATGGTAACCGCCAAGGACAAGCTGCGCGCGCTGTTGGGGGCAGGGCTGAAATTTGACGAGGGCAGGGCGGTTGCGTTTTCTTCCGAACGGTCGGGTGAAACGACGCTGGCGGAACATGGCATCGACAACGCCAGCAAATGGCTGGGCATGGACGTCCCCGAGGTCTACTCGGCAGAACTTTCCGAATTTGTCTTTGCCGCTGGCGTCAAGCTGCTGAAAGAGTTCAAGCCCGACGTGATGTATTTGTCGACCACAGACTATATCCAGCACAAGTTTGCACCCGATCAAAAAGGCGCACTCGATTTCTATGCCATGTTTGACCGGTATCTGGGCGAACTGGATGAATTGGGTGCGGCCATCGTGGTGACCGCGGACCACGGCATGAAGCCAAAGCATTTGGCGGATGGATCCCCCTCGGTGGTGTACGTGCAGGACCTGATGGACGAATGGTTGGGCAAGGATGCGGCGCGGGTCATTCTTCCGATTACCGACCCATACGTTGTGCATCATGGTGCATTGGGGTCTTTTGCAACCGCCTATTTGCCTGACGGAGCAGACCAGGACGACATCATCAGCAAGCTCAAGGCGACCAGCGGCATCACCCATGTGCTGACCAAGGCCGAGGCGATCGAGCAATTCGAATTGCCGGGCGACCGCATTGGCGACATCGTGATGGTTTCCGGTGAAAACATCTGCATCGGCACGTCCGAGCATCGCCACGATCTGGCAGCACTCAAAGAACCGTTGCGCAGTCATGGTGGTTTGACCGAGCAGGAAGTTCCCTTCATCGTGAACCGTGTCATCGACCTGCCAAACCAACCCGTGCTGCGCAATTTCGATGCCTTCTTCTACGCAACAACAGCGGCGGCACAGTAAGCTATGAAAGATCAGACCATGTCGAAAATCGAAGTACGCAACGAGGGAATGCGGATCGGTGGCGAGATTGTCTTTACAGACGACACCGTTCCCGTTCTCTACCCGTACACAAACGAGGTTGTGGGTCACGTACCAGCCGGTACAGCCGAACATGCGCGCCGGGCGTTCGAGATTGCGGCGAATTACAAACCCAAGCTGACCCGATACGAGCGCAGCCAGATCCTGCAACGGGCGGGCGAGTTGATCGGCGAAAAGCGCGATTATCTTGCGAAATGGCTGACGCTGGAGTTGGGGATCTGTCACCAGCATGCGATCTACGAAACCAAGCGCGCGCAGGACGTGTATCAATTCGCGGCGGCCGAGGCACTGAAGGATGATGGTGAAATCTTCTCCTGCGACCTGACCCACAACGGCAAGGCCCGCAAGATTTTCACCACCCGAGAGCCGGTGAAAGCAATCAGCGCGATCACGCCGTTCAATCACCCGCTGAACATGGTCAGCCACAAGATCGCGCCGTCGATTGCCACCAACAATTGCATGGTCTGCAAACCGACCGAGCTGACGCCGCTGACCGCATTGACACTGGCGGACATTCTCTATGAGGCCGGCTTGCCACCCGAGATGTTCCAGGTCGTGACAGGTTGGCCCGGTGACATCGGCGACGAAATGATCACCAATGAACACATCGATATCATCACCTTCACCGGCGGTGTGCCCGTGGGCAAGATGATCGCCGAAAAGGGCGTCTACAAGCGTCAGGCGCTGGAACTTGGCGGCAACGACCCTCTGATCGTTCTGAATGACCTCAGTGAGGCCGATCTGGACAAGGCGGCAGCCATTGCGGTGGCGGGGGCTACCGGAAATTCCGGCCAGCGTTGCACGGCGGTCAAGCGCATTCTCGTGCAGGAAAGTGTGGCCGATACATTCGTGCCGCTGGTTCTTGAAAAGGCCAAGAAGATCAAGTTCGGCGATCCGCAAGACCCGGAAACCGAATTGGGATGCGTGATCCATGACAAGGCCGCCGAGGTTTTTGAAAACCGCGTTTTTCAGGCGGAAAAAGAAGGTGCTGAAATTCTGTACAACCCCGGTCGCCAGGGTGCGCTGCTGCCACCTATCGTGGTCGACAAGGTGCCCCATGACAGCGAGCTGGTGATGGAGGAAACCTTTGGTCCCATCGTGCCGATCGTTCGCGTGCCGGACAACGACGAAGAAGTGATGGCAATTTCAAACGGAACCGAGTTCGGCCTGTCTTCGGGTGTCTGCACAAACGATCTGAACCGGGCGATTGCTTTCATCAACGGGTTGAACGTCGGCACCTGCAACATCTGGGAACAGCCGGGTTACCGCATTGAAATGTCGCCCTTTGGCGGCATCAAGGACAGTGGAAACGGGGTGAAGGAAGGCGTCATCGAAGCGATGAAATTTTTCACCAACGTCAAAACCTATTCGCTGCCGTGGCCTAACTGAGTCTGTTGCCCTTACCCATTTGTGGAAAGGGCAACACAGTTCCTCCCTGGTACTGGCGGGCCTTGCGGGGTCCGCATCTTTTGATGACGGCAAAGAGGAGCGGACATGCCACAAATTGTCCATACTGAAGGGGAATCAAACACGTCCGAGGCGCGCAAGGCGTGGCTGCAAAAATCCATGGGGCCCAAGTCATCGCCTTTGCTCAAACGCGATGCAAACGTGTTCCTGCATCAATCTTTGTCCTCACCCTGCGTCAGCACCATTGCTAAGGCCGAAGGGCTCTGGATCGAAGACATCGAGGGCCGCCGGTACATGGATTTCCACGGCAACTCGGTGCACCACATCGGGTATGGCCATCCCCGCTTGGTCGCCGCCATAAAGGCACAGCTTGACGATCTGCCCTTTGCGCCCCGCCGCTTCACCAACGATCCGGCGGTGGAGCTGGCTGAAAAACTGGCAGAGATCGTGCCTGGTGATCTGGGCAAAATGCTCTTTACCACCGGCGGATCCGACGCCAACGAGGTTGCCCTCAGGATCGCGCGCGCCGCTACGGGTCGGTTCAAAACGATCAGCTTCTGGGATGCTTTCCATGGCGCGGGGTTCGGCGCTGCAAGTGTCGGCGGAGAGGCGACCTTTCGCAGTCACATTGCGGGGCCCCTTTTGTCTGGCACCGAACATGTCGCCCCCTTTGCCTGCTATCGATGCCCTTACAATCATGCGGGCCCCGAAACCTGCGGGCTGGCCTGTGCGAAAATGGTGGAATATGTCCTCGAGCGCGAAGGAGATGTGGCGGCGGTCATTGCGGAGCCGATGCGCGCCGTGCCCTATGTCCCGCCGCCGGGGTTCTGGAAGACGGTGCGCGAGGCATGCAACCGTCACGGGGCGCTGTTGATCATGGATGAAATCCCGACGGGTCTTGGCAAGACGGGCAGGATGTTCGCCTTTGAACATGACGAGATCATCCCGGACATCGTGACACTTGGGAAGGCGCTTGGCGGCGGCATCCTGCCAATTGCCGCCTGTGTCGCCCGCAAACAGCTGGATGTCTGCGGAGATTTTGCCATCGGGCATTACACGCACGAAAAGAACCCGGTCACCGCCCGGGCCGCTTTGACCACGATCCAGATCATCGAAGACGAAGGCCTGGTTCGCCGGTCAGCCGAACTGGGTGAACATGCCATTGGTCGCTTGATGGATGAACTTCAGAACGTTCCGATTGTCGGAGACATCCGGGGAAGGGGCCTGATGTTCGGGATCGAAATCGTGGATGATCGCGCCGACAAAACACCGGGGAACGCGTGCGCCGAACGGATCTACTATGCCTGCCTCGAGGCCGGTCTGAGCTATAAGATCAGTCAGGGGTGCGTTCTGACGTTGTCTCCGCCGCTGACGATCTCGCGTTTGGAGTTGGACCGCGCAATCGACATCGTAATTGCTGCAATCAAGGCCGAGAGTTGACGCCCCTTACCGATCTCGTGTCACAATAGAGGATCAGGGGCCGCGCCCTTCCGGGCGCCCTTGGCCAAGTTCATAGGTGACGGATGTTCCGTCAAAGCGCGGTCAAGTGCTTGCGGTGAAGCTCACAGGAGTTTACGCCTTGTAGGCCAAAAATGGGATGTATCCCTTCCCAATCGCGGCCGGTAACATGAATAATACAATGCGCCGCGACAAGCTGGGCCAAAAAGAATAACGGGGTAGAGTATGGCAATTGTCAGCTTCCTTATCAGCCTTGCTGGGGCGACGATGCTGCTGCTTTACGCGGTTCGTATGGTGCGAACCGGGATCGAGCGCAGCTATGGGGCGTCGTTCCAGCGGGTAATGACCCAACAACGCAGCTACCTTCAGGCCTCGGTGGTTGGGTTGACGATGGCGGTCGTGCTGCAAAGCTCGGCGGCCGTTGCTCTGTTGACCTCGGGGTTTGCGGCCAGTGGAATGCTCAGTTTTCCTGCCGGCCTTGCGATTGTACTTGGCGGCGATCTGGGGTCGGCGCTGATCATCCAGATTCTTTCGTTCCGGCTGGACTGGCTTGTTCCGATGCTGTTGGCGGTTGGGGGGTATCTGTTCGTAAAGACCGACGCCAAAAAAACCCGGCAAATGGGGCGCATCCTGATGGGCGTGGCCTTTATCCTGATCTCGCTTCGGTTCCTTCGCGAGGCGATGGATCCCATTCGGGACAGCGCGTTTCTGCCCGCGGTGGCGGATTATCTGGCGCGCGACTATATCACCGCGTTTCTGGTCGGGGGCGCCTTGGCTTTCATCATGCATTCTTCGGTGGCGGCCATCCTCATGTGTGTCACCCTTGTGCAGATCGGAGCGATCCCGTTCGCCGCCGGGATGTCTTTGGTGTTTGGCGCGAATTTCGGCTCTGCCTTCATTCCGGTCTGGCTCACCCGTGCCATGCCAGTCCAGGCCCGGCGCATTCCATATGCCAACCTGGCATTGCGTGGCAGTTGGGCTTTGGTGAGTTTGTTTGCCGCCAACATGGCTTTGCGGACCGGGTTGTTAGGAGACCCGCAAGGCGGGCAGATGCTGGTCAATGTGCATGTTTTGTTCAACCTGTCACTGCTGCTTCTGGCCTTGCCATTTTGCGGGAGATTGAAAGTTCTGTTCGAAAGATTTTTGCCGGATCAGAAGAAGGAACTGGTTCCGCAACCGGCACGACCCGCCAGCGCATTGGACATAGGCAACGTGGCAAATCCCAGCCAGGCCCTGCCAAGCCTCAAGCGTGAGCTGCTGCGGATGAGCGACCTTGTCGAAACCATGTTCCGGCCTTGCCTGGAATTGTATCGCAGTGGCGACAAACAACAGATTCGAGCGGTACAAGCCATCGACGAGGACGTGAACAATTGCCTGTCCGGGATCAGGGCATTCGTTTCGGCGATTCCGCCGGATGTATATGATAAAAAGGACGAAAAATCCGCACGCGACTTGATGGAATTCGCAATCCGGCTGGAGACGGCCGGTGATGTCGTAGCCAAGCGCTTGACCGTGTTGGCGGGTGAAATGCGAGCCAAAGGCTCGAGCTTCTCGCAGGAAGGCTGGTCGGAACTTGTTCAGATGCACGAGGGTATTCTGGCCAACATGAAGCTGGCATCAAACGTGCTTATTTCAGACGATCTGGAAAGCGCGCGCCTGCTGAGCCTTGAGAAGACCGAAATCAAACGGGTGGAACGTGAAAGCCGAAAACGACATCTGCGCCGATTGCAGCACGGGTCACGGGAAAGCTTCGAAACCAGTGATATTCATCTTGAGACGTTGCGGGCGTTCCGGGAGTTCAACAGCCATATCGCATCTATTGCTTACCCGGTGCTGTACCAGAATGGCCAGCTTCTCGAGACGCGGCTGATCGACGAAATTGCGAAATAGCCGGAAGGTTCTGTGATAAAAATCTGAAAAAGCAAAGGAATGATGCTACACTTCTGATGACGGCAGCGAACAGGAGCCGGACTCGATGCAAGCACGGGTAAAGAAAACAGGAAGATCGAAACGCGAAGCAACAAAATGGCTTCAGTTTCGAAATTCGGTTTTGCGGCTTTTCGGCGTCGATGGTAGCTTCCGCCCAGAGCGCGGCGCAGAAGGCGGAATCCAAAAGGTCGCGGTCGAAAAGGCAACCACGTTTTACCTGCCTTGAAGCTGAATTGCGCGACGGTTTTTGGGGGCGTTCCCAGACCTGATCCTTGAAAAATTCTATGAACATCAATTCCGTGGAGTTTGGCGGGCCAAATCGTAGCTTGGGAACATGTTCGAGTGGAACTTTTGCTTGGTGCGTTCAAAGCTTAGCAACAAAGCCGATACCGGACGGCAAGTCCCACCCGGGGAACCGATCTCAAAAGGAAGGAATGGGCAGGGCGTTACTGCGTTTGATTTCGCGCAGAACGACATTTGTTTGCGCGCTTTCCACCGCCGGCAGGCGAAACAGGAATTCTTCAAGAAAAACGTTGTAAGCCCCGATATCCTTGCAGATCACCCGCATGTGGTAATCTGCCTGCCCGGTCGTTGCGTAGCATTCCATAACTTCCGGGCGCTTCTCGATCGCTGCAATGAAGCGTTCAAGATGTTCCGGATTGTGCCGGGTCAGATGAACATGCACCAGGGCCTGAAACGAAAGCCCGGCGTGTTCAGGCGACAATTCGGCACGGTACTGCGAAATCAGGCCGGCCTCTTCAAACACGCGGATTCGACGCCAACAGGCAGAGGATGACATGCCCACCCGTTCTGCAAGGTCAGCATTTGAGATGCGGCAATCCTTTTGAAGCAGCGCGAGAAGTTGGCAGTCACGTGAGTCGAGAAGCATTCGAGAAAAATACCCCATAACGCGACAAAAGAAGAGAGGATTTTTCAAAAATATCCGGAAATAGCGGGAAGCTAGAACAGATTCCTCAAAGGATTCCGGTAAAATACCCAGAAAAGGCGAGGTATCCATGACTGACCAGTCCCTGAAATTCGATACTTACGCCCTGTCGGACCGATACAAAGCCTCAGAGGGTCGTGTTTTCCTGACGGGAACGCAAGCTCTGGTTCGCATCATGTTGGACCAGGCCCGCAGGGACGCAGCAGCGGGAAACAACACGGCCGGGTTCATTTCCGGATATCGGGGGTCTCCTCTTGGTGGTTTGGATCTGGAGCTGTGGCGAGCGAAAGAGGAAACCGAGGCGGCCAGGATCACATTCATGCCGGCCGTAAACGAAGACCTCGGCGCCACAGCGGTTCTTGGTGCCCAGCAGGCCTCGCTTGATCCCGATTGTGAAGTCGAGGGCGTGTTTTCGATGTGGTACGGGAAGGGCCCCGGAGTTGACCGTTCAGGGGATGCGTTGCGCCATGGCAATGCCTATGGCTCGTCGCCGAAGGGCGGGGTTCTGGTTGTCGCGGGTGACGATCATGGCTGCGTGTCTTCTTCAATGCCGCATCAGTCCGACGTCGCCTTCATGACCTGGTTCATGCCAACGCTGAACCCGGCCAACGTGGCTGAATACCTGGAGTTCGGCGAATACGGGATCGCGCTGAGCCGATACTCGGGCACCTGGGTCGGGTTCAAGGCGATTTCGGAAACCGTGGAAAGCGGGCAATCCGTGCAGTTGAAGCCGGACCGAAAATTTACCTTGCCGGAAATAGATCTGCCGCCGGGCGGCTTGCACGTGCGCAGCGCCGATTTGCCAAGCCCGGCCATCGAGACGCGGATCGAACACAAGTTGCGGGCAGTCGAGGCTTTTGTCGAGGCGAACCCGATCGACCGGCGCATCTATGACATCAAGGATGCCCCATTCGGGATTGTCACAACGGGCAAAAGCCATCTGGACCTGATGGAAGTGCTGCGTCTTCTGGGGCTTGACGAAAACGGATGCCGCCGTTTGGGCATCGACATCTACAAGGTGGGGATGGTTTGGCCTTTGGCGCGGCGCGATGCGTTGTCTTTCGTCCGTGGCAAAAAAGAGGTGCTGGTCGTCGAGGAAAAACGCGGGATCATCGAAAGCCAGTTCAAGGAATATTTCTATGACTGGCCGGGGGACAAACCCGAAAAGATGGTCGGAAAACACCGCGCAGCGGGTGATCCGTTGATTCCCTGGACCGGAGAGTTGAGCCCGTTGAACCTGATTCCGGTCGTTGCAGAGCGACTCGACCGTTTTTTTCCGGAAGAGGGATTTCTGGAAAAGGCGAAGGCGCTGACGGACGAACCGCCATCCGTTCTGAATGTTCCGGGTGCGGTCAGGGCTCCGTATTTTTGCTCAGGTTGTCCCCACAACACATCCACCAAAGTCCCGGATGGAAGCATGGCTGCGTCAGGGATCGGCTGTCACGTGATGGCAAGTTGGATGAACCGCAACACGGTCGGTTATGCGCAGATGGGGGGCGAAGGTGTGCCGCATGTTGTTGCCTCGAAATTCAATGGCAACAAACATATCTTTCAAAACCTTGGCGAGGGCACCTGGTATCATTCCGGGTCGCTTGCCATTCGCCAGGCCGTGGCAGCGGGTACGAACATCACTTACAAGATCCTGTACAATGACGCAGTGGCAATGACGGGGGGGCAGCCTGTTGATGGCCCTATCAGCGTTTCCGGGATCGCCCAGACCTGTCGCGGGGAAGGTGTCGACCGGATCGCCTTGGTTTCAGACGACATAACGAAGTTCGATTCCAGCGATTTTCCGGCACGAACGAGCTTTCACCCCCGGGAAGAGATGGATGCCGTGCAGCGTGAGCTGCGTGACATCCAAGGTGTTACGGTTTTGATTTACGAGCAGACCTGCGCCACCGAGAAACGCCGTCGCCGCAAGCGTGGAAAAACAGAAGACCCCAAGCGGTTTGCTTTCATCAACCCCGCGGTGTGCGAAGGCTGCGGCGATTGCTCTGTCGAAAGCAACTGTCTGAGTATCGAACCCTTGGAAACCCCATTGGGCCGCAAGCGAAAGGTCAACCTGAACTCGTGCAACAAGGACTTTTCCTGCCTGAACGGGTTTTGCCCCAGTTTCATTACCGTGGAAGGGGCGGTGCGGCGAAAGGAACCCAGGCAGAAACTGGATATCCCGTCGCTTCTTGCCAAGGTTCCCGACCCGCAGCTTCCTGACCTGCACGCGCCGTACGATCTTTTGGTCGGTGGGGTCGGCGGCACCGGTGTCGTAACGGTGGGCGCCGTTCTGACGATGGCGGCGCATTTGGAAGGCAAAGGCGCCAGCGTGCTGGATTTCACCGGGTTCGCCCAGAAATTCGGTACGGTTGTCGGCTATGTTCGCATTGCCCGCGCGCCCGAAGAAATCAATCAGGTCCGAATTGAGGCCAAAAGCGCCGACGCCGTCATCGGGTGTGACGTGGTCGTGTCTTCGGCGCCCAAAGCCTCGGTTCACTATCGCAAGGGCACAAAAGTTGTACTGAACCGTGCGGAAATGCCAACAGGCGACCTTGTTTTGCACCGCGATGCCCAGCTCAAGGTCGACGAACGAGAAGCGCTGATACGCCGGACCGTCGGCGAAGAAAATGTCTTCGCGTTGGATGCAAACCAGTTGGCCGTGGATTTGCTGGGGGATTCGGTCTTTGCCAATACCTTGCTGTTTGGTGTCGCATGGCAGTTGGGGAACATTCCGATCAGTGAAGTTGCGATCAAACAGGCGATCAAGCTCAATGGAGCCGCGGTCGAGGCCAACACAAGGGCCTTTGATCTCGGGCGGGTGATCGCAGCAAACCCACAGATGCTGAATGCGAAGGAAAAGAGCTTCTCGCAAGAATCGGCGCAGCAGATAATCGATTACCGGTCCGACGAATTGGCGACCTATCACGATGACGCTTATGCGCAACAGTACCGGGATCGCCTGATCCGTCTGTCAGCAGTACTGCCTGACCAGATACGCGAGGAAGCGCTTTCGCTTGCGGCAAAATCCCTGTTTCGCCTCATGGCAATCAAGGACGAATACGAGGTTGCTCGGTTGCTGACATCGCAACAATTCGAGAAACAATTGCGGTCCGAGTTCGAAGGGGATTTTCGGATCAAATACCACCTCGCGCCACCGGTTCTGAGCGGTCGCAAGGATGCACGCGGGCGACCGAGCAAGCGAAGCTATGGTGGTTGGATGACCCCCGTTCTGAGGCTTCTTTCGCGTGCAGGCAGGCTTCGGGGCGGCTGGCTTGATCCATTCCGGTTTTCAAGGGACCGCAAGCTTGAAAACGAAACCCTGGCCTGGTTTTTGGCTGTCTTGGATCGCATCGAAGAAGTCAGCCCCGAGCTGGAGGCGGAAACTTGCCTGAAAATCCTGTCAGCGCCGCTGGATATCCGCGGTTTTGGCCCGGTGCGCGAAGCGGCAACACAAACCGTACGTGCAGATGTAGATGCCATGCTGAACGTGATCGGAGAACAGCGAAGGGATGCGCAGGGCGTCGCTTGTCACAAGGCTTGACTGTTCTTTCGGGAAACTGTCTGGAAACGCGGATTGTACGCGAGGCTGAACGGATCTGAAGCCCCGTACACTCCGGTGTAATGGACTGCTGTTTGAAACGGTCCGGTTTGCGTTCGGGCTTCACCGGCAGCGGCGCGACGCCGCCACCGGACAGACGGATGTGGGTACCCTTCGTCACGGGCATTGCGTTGGCAGAGGCCGTCTTGCTCTGGGTTGACGAGCAAGGGGCTTGTAAGTGCATTTTGCCCAGCCGGCTTTCATTGTCTCCGACCCTTGTGATCAGACCCTTGCTTTTTCAAAGGCAGCCCAGGCGGTTTCGAATGCTTCGAAATCAAACGCGGGCTCGCGGGCTGCGTCCAGAACAATACGTTCTGTCGCCAAAAGCTTTTGGATTGCACCTTCCAATTGATCAACGACATCATTCGGTATGACCAATGCGCCATGACGATCGGCGTGAACCAGATCACCGGGCTCAACTGTCAGACCAAAAATCGAAACCTGAGTGTCAATCTCGCGGACGTGGACGAATCCATGGCTCGGGCCGATGGAACCAGCGACAACCGGGAACCCTTGGGGCAAATCCCCGAGATCCCGCATGACACCGTTGGTCAGAGCGCCAGACATGCCGAAACCCTTGTGAACCGTCGTATTGATCTCACCCCAATAAGCGCCGATGCAATCGGGATAATCCAGATCCTCGATCACGGCGATTGAAGGGGCGGGTGCCTCGGCCATGTACTTGTAATAGGCCATGCGTCGGGCTTTGATGATGTCGGGCGGCTCGGTCGGGGGATTGACCGCAGCAATTTTGGCGGTGCGCGCATAGCCGACTATGGCAGGCCCTTCGGGGGCCGAGCTTAGCATGGTGCCACGCGTGAACCTGTCGAACCCGCGCCTGCCCTGTGCCACCTCGATGGCATTGCAGACAGTTGGCGTATCGACTTTGCGAAGCAAAGACAAAAGGGACGGTGTCATGTGTCCTCCAGCCAGCGGGACAGCGCCGCTGTTGTTTTTTCAGGTTGTTCCAATGTCGGGAGATGGCCCGCGTCGCCGATGATCTCAAGCGCGCTTCGTGGCAGCAGGTCATGCATAAGTCGGTGGCGTTCAACTGGGCAAAGCCGGTCTTCACGTCCGCACAAGACCAGAGCCTTTCCGGTATAAGCCGTCAGCGTCTCGCTTTGGTCCGGTCGGTTCATAAGCGCCTTGGACTGACGTATGAAAACGTCCGGGCCCAGGTCGGTGGCCATTGCCATGCACAGATCCAGGATCGCCCCCCGGTTCGGTCCGTCAGCCAGATAACCGGGCTTCATCTCGTCACGCATCACGGTCCTCAGCTGACCGTTGCGCACGACGGACATCTGCGGCGTACGACGCGCTTTTACCTCTGGCTTTTCCGCCAGTGGATTGGTGTCAAGCAAGGCCAGACGCGAAACACGTTCGGGGGCTTGGCGCGTGACCTCCATCGCCACGATACCCCCCATGGACAGCCCGGCCAGCGCGAAGACCGGCGGCGCATTCCCGAGGATATCCTGGGCCATGGCCTCTATGCTGTCGTGATGAGACAACGGAAAGGTCATCACGGGCATTTTGCCCGACAGAGCATTGATCTGAGGGCCAAAAAGCCGGGCATCACACATCATGCCCGGCAACAAGATCAGAGGTTTCATGCCGAAGCCAGCTTTGCCCCTTCGGACAACGCCGCCAGCTTGGCATAGGCGATCTGGGGATCGACGGCACCGAATCCTGCAAAAGTGCCAAAGCCGCAATCGCTGCCCGCAATCACCCGGTCGGGTCCCACGATTTCCGTGAACCGGTCAATCCGTTGGGCCACAAGTTCGGGATGTTCGACGAAATTGGTCGTGGTGTCGACCACGCCGGGCACCAGAACCTTGTCATCGGGAATCTCGGCCTTGCGGTCCCGGAAAACAGTCCATTCATGGGCATGCCGCGGATTGGACGTTTCGAACAGGACATAGCGCGACTTGGTCGCCATCAAGGTACTGAAGACCTTGTCCATGGCGATGTCACAGCAATGCGGGCCTTCGTAGTTGCCCCAGCAAATATGTACCCGTACCCGATCCTGCGGGACGTTCTGAAGCGCGTGGTTCAGGGCCTCGACATGCATGTCGGCAATCTTGATGAACGCCTCATCCGACAGGTCGGTGAACAGCATGTGGCGCGACAGGGCAAGGTCGGGGCAATCCAGTTGCAGGTCCAACCCGGCGGCGACGATGGTTTCGTATTCGTCCTTCATCGCATCGGCCAACGCTGCCAGATAGGCCTCTCGCGTAGGGTAGAAATCATTCTGCAAAAACAACGAGATCACTCCGGGAGACGCGGCATTCATGAAGCCGCGCTCGGCCCCGTGTCGAGCCATGGCCGCCTTGAGGTTGGCGATGTCCTTTTGCAACTCGCCTTGCCCCTTTGATCGCACCTCACCCGTGCACATCGGCCTTGCGTATTGTGGCGTACCGCCGTCATCGGCCAGTCTTTGCAGAAAGCCGGGGAACATTTTCAAGTCTGCCGGCGCGTTACGAGGGCTGTCGCCCGAAAACCCGGTGTAGCGATCCTTGACATAGGTCGCATAGGAGATTTTCGAAGTTTCGCCGTCGCTGACGATATCAACACCGGCTTCGACCTGTTTGCGCACCGTTTCGGCCACGGCGTTGGCCATGCAGGTATCAAAGGCGCCTGTGTCATAAGGTTCGCCGTTTTCGCGGGCAAAAATAAAATCCACGACGTCCTGCGTTCGGGGCAGAGAACCAACATGTGTTGTTTTTACGGTCATGGGGACCTCCTTAAATTTTTCGTGCCATCAGGATCGTGTGGCTTTGGGCTTCTGGATCTTCGGCCAGGTATCCGGTCATTTGCAGCCCGTTTTTCTCAAGACATCCGGCGTAACCGGCCGGGGACAGCGACGCGTGGTAGACAAGCTCTGATCCCACCGTGCCGCTGACCTCTCCGGCACGAGGTCCGACGGTCAGCATGAGCATTCCCTTGGGCCGCAAATGGCGCGCCATCCGGGCGATACAGTCTTTCTGCTCGTCCGCTGTAAGGTGGAAAAAGCTGTTCCAGGCAATGATGCCGTCGAACTGTTGATCCAGTTCAAAACTCCGCATATCCGCGTTGCGCCAGTCGCCATCGGGCCAACGGTCGCGGGCAATGGCAAGCATGGCGTCGGAAAAATCGATACCCGTGACGTCAAACCCTTCGGCCATGAACCAACGGGCAATCGGGTCGCCCGAACCACAGCCCAGGTCCAATACGCGGTCACCCGGCTTCAGGCTGGCCGTGAAGCGCGCCAACCAGCGCGCTTCGAACAGGGCCTTGGAACGGCGCCTGTCATATTCGCTCGCCTGCCGTTCATAAACGGCGTGGGTGTCATTCGGGTCCGCGTTCATCCTGTCCAGGTCGCTCCTGCCGGGTCATCGGTTGCGGTGATGCGGTACAGGCCCGCCTGTCCGGTCATAGATGGCTGAACGCCATAGGTTTCGCCGGGAAGAACCAAGGTCGTGTCGCCCACCGAGATCGTAGTCTCGTACCCGTCAATCGAAACACGCCAGTGACCGCTGGCCGGCATCAGAACCACTGGTTTCTTGGCAGCGATCGGTTGGGTCACTGCGGACCCGCGCCCCAGAAAATCGACCTCGAATCCGGGTTTGTCCTTGATCAACGCGTTTTCGCCAATCACCTTTGCGGGCTTTTTGGCCGACAACGCCATCAGATCCCAATACCGCGCAACGTATTTGCCGACCACATCTTCGACAGGAACTTCGGGATAGCTTTTCAGCTGTTCTTCGGTCAGCAAAGGCATCGGGCGGACATTGTGCGGCAGTTCCTGGCCCAGTTTGGAGTCGTACAGAACGCCATTGTCGCCCAGCATCAGACCATGTGCCTGTGCATCTTCGATCACCTGAGGCGCCCAGGTGACGCCGCCACCCGCATCGTCTCCGCCCAGGATCGACATGATCATTCCGTAATCCTGGCCGACATTCTCAAAGCCCCGGAAAATACCCGTTGGAATGTTGAAGATGTCTCCTTCCTCGGCGATGAATTCCCCGGCCGTACCATAGCGGCCCCAGAAAAACCGCCAACGACCCTTGGCAACGAAAAAGACCTCGGCCGTGGTGTGGCTGTGCAGTGAGTTGCGGCATTTCGGCGGCTGCCCGGCCGCTCCGATGTTGAAACCGATCTTGTCCGTGATGTGGACATGCTGGTCCGGAGATTCCGAGACGCCGCCGCCGATTATCGTGAAGTTCTCTTTCTGATCGCTGCCGGGAGTATGGGCATCGATAAAAGCGGTTTTACAGGGTTGAAGCTCGCCATAGCGGACTATGCGGGAAGGGATGGATGATTTTGTCATGACGTACGATCCGATTTTGCGTTTTGGAAAGAAAGCTCGTGTGTCCAAGCAGGACAGGCCCTTACTTTCCGGGTGGGCGCAGGTTCAGTCGCCGCGCCCTCAGGCTTTGACGGTACATATGGAAAAGCCGAACGGTCCGGGACTCGGACAGACCGCCCGACAGGATGCGATATGAGACCGGGCGGCCCACTCAGACCTCGCCGTTCTGCAACAGGATCTGCTTCCAGACCGAGGTTTCATCGAACAGGGTGTATTCACGGCGCAACTGCGGCTGCCCTGTAATAAGCGCGCCGAATTCAGCGTGGCTGATCCCGAGGACATAAACCTGCGCACCAGTCGGCGCGCCAAACACGCCCCAGCCGTCATGCTTGCCCCAAAGGCTCCAGCGAATTGCCGCACGCGGAGGCATATCGGGGTCATCTCGCCCGATCTGATGCTCGATCTTGAATTCCGCATTCGGAAAACTCGCCCGCAGCCCCATCCAGAAGCGGTCGATGGCCTGCCAGCCATGCCCTGTTACGCCACCCACATATTCTGACTGAACAGCGCGGTCATATTCTGAACCGATCACGCCCATATCTGCGTTCATGATCCGTGTAAGAATGTCGGCGTAGCGCTGCCCCCATTCATTGTCATTCCCATGGCCTTTGTACGGTCCAGGCTGATCTATTTCGGGCGTCAGAGGCTTGACGCAGTTCTCTTTGCCGCCTTCCCGGGCAATCAGATCAGCGGCGTATTCCTTGGGATCCCAGCCCATCTGGCGCACAATCGCGCCCTGATCGCGGATCAGCCATTCATCGTTGATCTGATTGTCTATGGCGTGGCAATCCGCAAGAATCCGGTAACGCAGCTTCGTCCCGGTGGGCTTGCCATAGACACCCTCGGCCAAATGCGTGGCCGTTGAAATGATCCGATGAGAGCTCAGCATGCCCTCTTCCGGTGTGCCGGACCAAATCACGTCTTCGCCCAGCAGCTGCCGATCCGGAAACTCGGCCAGCGTTGCCATTGTGGCCCCAATGACATTCTGATTGCCCAAAACAACCGAACCAGGCGAACGGACGACGATGTCATCGCTGTAATATTCGTGCAGCGTGGCGATTCCCCGGTCTTCCCAAATCTCCTTGGTGATGCCGATGATGTAGTCCGGAAAATCCCGGAATTTCGGATCGAAGCCTTTCATGTCTCTGTCCTTTGTGGGGCCCACCCCTTTGGCAATCGGGCCGAGGTCCGCACAACCAATGGTCCATCAATGGCCACTTTGCGCGGTTCGGCTTTCGCCGGGGTGTCGATATGTTCGAAAAGGGCGGCAACGGTTTCGGCCACCATAAGGTTGGCCCGCTGCCGGATCGTCGTCAAATTGTAAGCCGGCCAACCGGCCGGCGGCACGTCATCATAGCCCACGACCGAGACATCCTCGGGGACGCGCAGGCCAAGTTCAAAACGGATCACATCCATCGCCGCCAATGCCATGTGATCATTGGCCACAAATACGGCATCCGGCCGTCGTTCGGGGGCGACATCGAACATCCGACGGGCTGCTGTACGGGCGTTTTCCGTGTGAAACTCACCTACTTCGTGGGCAAACAATTCCTGCCCGGCCTCGGCCAGTGCGGCGCGATACCCGGCTTCGCGGTCCCGCTGCGTCGAGGCCCCTTGCCAACCTGCGATATAGGCAATCCGTTGGTGCCCACCGGCTAACAGAAATTCCGCGACTTTGCGGCCCCCGGCATAGTTGTCGGACGTGACCGTGGTGATGCCCTCGATGTCCTGGCTGCGGTTGAACAGCACCACCGGCACCCCGGCCTGTTGGCAGCGCATGGCGATATCCGACGACATGGGCACCGAGGCCAGGATGACGCCATCCACCTGATAATCAAGAATCTCTTCCATCACATCGTCGATGTTCCCGGCCGATCGTGAGGCCATGAAGATCAGCACGTGATAGCCTTGCTCCTGAAGGGCGTTGGACAGCTTCTCGAGCGCTTCCGGATAAAAATAGTTATCCAGGTAGCCCACCACCAAACCGATAATCCGGCTTTTCCCGGACACCATGGCGCGGGCCAGAACGTTTGGACGATAGCCCAGTTCAGCAGCGGCTTTGCGCACCTTCTCTTCGGTCTTTTTGCTGACGGACGCGCCGGGCGTGAATACGCGGCTGACGGCGGACTGGCTGACACCAGCCAGTTGAGCGACCTGCAGAGATGTTACTTTTTCCGCCATCAATCTGCTGTCCAACCCCCGTCGATAAGCATTGACGTGCCGGTAACCAGTGCAGAGGCGTCTGACGCGAGATAACGCACCGCCCCCATGATGTCTTCGACCTCTCCGACCCGATCCAACTTGATCTTTTCCATGATCCAAGCCGCGCGTTCAGGATTGTCGAAAGTGGATTGGGTCAGGGGGGTTCTGATGAAAGTCGGGCAGACAGTGTTGATCCGAATGCCCTGTTTGCCCCATTCGATGGCCATGGATTTGACCATGCCCTCAAGCCCATGTTTGGTCGCACAATAAAGCGCCCGGTCGACACCGCCGACATGCCCCATCTGGCTGGAGATGTGGATGATCGATCCCGGCTTTCCTGCCTTGATCAAAGCGCGGGCGGCGTAGGCCGATAAGAAGTAGGCCGAACGCAAATTGACGTTGGTGACAACATCGAAGTCATCGGGTGTTGTCTCTATGGCCGCGCTGTGGCGCGCCACGCCCGCCGAATTCACCACGATATCGAAGGTGCGGTGATCGAAATGCTGTTTCAGGGCATCCAGATCACCCTGATCCATCACAAGCGCTTCGGCCGACCAACCGTGATTTCGCAAGGCGGAGACGGTGTCGTTCAACCGATCCGCCCCTCTGGCCGCACAAACTACATGTGCACCCGCCTCGGCCAGCGCTACCGCGCACCCCTGCCCGATACCCGAGGAGGCCCCGGTAACGAGGGCGGATTTTCCGTTCAGGGAAAACGAAGGGGTGCGTGGCAATTCCGTCATCAGCTCATTCCATCCGGTATTTCAATGCGGCCCAAATTGCGGGCCTTGTTGAACTCCCGCAGGCGGGCAAAGACGTCAACGCCAAGCTGCCGGTAGGCATCCAGCAAATCAACCAGCACCCAGTTTTCCCGGATCCTGCCGTTTTCCAAACGCCAGAAATCGAGGCTGCGCATGGTGATCTTCTTGCCTGACGGAGCGATGCCCATCCAACCATCGTCTGTGACGGTCTGGATCATGTTGGGCCAGCCCGTCACGGCCGCATATTCCCCGTCACCGAAGAAGTGATAGGTTATGTCGTCCACGAACTGCCCGCGATCCGGCATACCGTTCAGGAACGGGATCTGATGCCAATTTCGGAACCCCGCGTACCCGCGCCCGGTGCCGATGCCCGAAGGGCCGTACCAGTTCATGCGCGGGTGCCAGAACCGTTCCATCTCCATCACTTCGGGGCCGCCTTGGGACGGGTGTTTCTTGAGATGCTCCAGCATGTCGATGATATGCTGGCAGGTCTGTTTGCCCTTGGCTTCATCATAAGGGCCGGGGACAAACCCGTCCTGGGTGGCAGGGCCGGGGACATGCCATTCACGGCCCAGACTTGGCGCCATCGGCCAGGCACTCGCCTGCATCATGACTTCGGGGATGTCCCAAAGGGCCTGCATCTCGACGATCTTGCCGTTTTCGAAGCGGTAAAATTCATGAAACCGCATCGTGACTTGATGACCCGTCGGTGGGATGTCCAGCCAGGGGCCGGTAAAAACACCGGTGTAATACCCACCACACCCGACCCAATCTGCGCCGAACTCATCCGGGCCGGCCATGACGATGTAATCCCGTCGTTCAAGATCGGGCCAGGCCGCCAGTAAGTCTTTGTAGCCAGTGTCATAGAACGCATCACTGCCGACGCTGTCCCCAAAGGGATGACACAGACGGAACACGGCATCCGGTGACGTGACCTCCGCCAAAGCCCGGCGTACGCCGGCCTCATCGAAATCGTACATCGCAGCCCTGAGCGGTTCGACCAGGGCCTTGTGATGTGTGTGTTTGTCACTCATTCAGCAGCGTCCCGGTAAGGGGCGGGCGCACCGTAGGGAACATTGATTCCGCCATATCGGCGCACACGAACGTTGCATTGTTCCGCGTGGCCAACGAACCCTTCAAGCATGCACAGGCGCGAGCCATACTCGCCGATCAGCGTCGCGGCCTCATCCGTCAGAACTTTTTGATAGCTGTGCGTCTTCAGGTATTTACCAACCCAAAGACCACCCGTGTAACGTCCGGCTTTTTTGGTGGGCAGCGTGTGGTTTGTGCCAATCACCTTGTCCCCGTTCGAAACATTGGTGCGCGGCCCAAGGAACAACGCCCCATAGCAGGTCATGTTTTCAAGGAACCAGTCGTCTCGGTCGGTCATCACCTGTACATGTTCCGAGGCGATGTCATCGGCAACCTGCAACATCTCATCATAAGTGTCGCAAACGATCACCTCACCATATTCGTCCCACGACACCTTCGCGGTATCCGCGGTTGGAAGGATGCCCAGCAGCCGGTCGACCTCGGCCAGGGTGTCATTGGCCAGATTGCGTGAGTTGGTCAGCAGAACGCAGGGGCTGTTGTATCCATGCTCGGCCTGCCCCAGCAGATCGGTTGCGCACAGCTCCGCATCTGCGGCGGTCTCGTCGGCAATGACCATCGTTTCGGTCGGCCCTGCAAAAAGATCGATCCCGACACGACCGAACAACTGACGTTTGGCTTCCGCGACAAAGGCGTTGCCGGGGCCAACAAGCATGTGAACTGGATCGATTGTTTCGGTGCCCAATGCCATGGCCCCGATGGCCTGAATGCCGCCCATGACATAGATCTCATGCGCGCCACCCAAGTGCATGGCGGCAATTACCGCTGCATTGGGTTTGCCCTGAAACGGGGGCGTGCAGGCGATGATGCGCGGAACACCGGCGACCGAAGCGGTCGCCACCGACATATGCGCCGAGGCGACCATCGGGAATTTGCCGCCCGGAACATAGCAACCCACGGATTGCACCGGGATGTTCTTATGCCCCAGAATGACACCGGGCAGGGTTTCGACCTCGATGTCCAGCATTGAATCCCGCTGCGCCTGCGCAAAGTTGCGTACCTGTTCCTGCGCGAATTTGATATCGGCCAGCTCACGATCGGACAATTGCCCGATCAGGTCATCAATTTCCTGCTGGCTCAGGCGGAACGAGGCAGGTGAGTAGTTGTCGAACTTCTCACTCAACTCGCGCACCGCGGCATCCCCACGGGTTTCGATGTCTTTCAGCGTCGCTTCAACCACGGCGCGGGTCTTGGCATCATCTTCCGCCCGATCCGCATCGGATTTGCCGCGTTTAAGATACTCGATTGCCATCTTTCCAATCCTCAGTTTTCCGGCCGTGGCGGAGTCTTCTCGCCGCGGTCAAATGCTTCCCAGCCTTCGCCGTTGAACAGGTCCACGCCCAGCTGAGCCGCAACGTGGGCAAAGTCGACATTCACCCAGTTGTCGACAATTTTGCCGTCGACCACTTTCCAGAAGTCCATGTACCTGATTTCGACACGCTTGCCTGTGGGGGCAATGCCCAGAAATTCGCCGGAATGCGTGGCTTCCTGGCGGCCGAAGGCGGCGGCCCATTCACCCATGTAAAGGCGCGCTTCGTCAACGCAGACCTTATCCGAAAACGCGGCTTGAAACGGGCGCTGCCAGTTATCCTGAAATTCCTGCAGGCCGGTCTTGGTGCCGCAGCCCTGATTGCCCATCCAGCGAAAACCTTGGGCGAAGAATTCACCGATGTCATCAATGCGGTGATCATTCAGACCATCAACCATCGTTTCGATCACGCGGCGCGTGTCTTCCGTCTTGCTCATGTCCGTGTCGCGGGTCAGAACCGCTTGTTCGGGACGGGAACCTTTCATTTTTCTATCCTTTGAGGTTGCCGAAGGGAGGGATTGGGACGTGCGGCCCCAATGCTCAGAAAGTCCCTCGGCATCCTGTTCAGCGCCGGGTGGCGCGACATGGCGTTATGTCGGGCGTTCTTGCTCATCAGCCTTTCACTGCCCCGGCTGTCAGACCGCTGACAATCTGGCGCTGGAAAATCAGCACGAGGAAGATCAGAGGCGCGGTGATCGATACGGCAGCGGCAACCGCAACGACCTGATCGGTTGTCGTCGTCTCGCGATTGAACATGCCGACGATGGCGGGAACCATGGTCTGGTTCTGCGCATCAAGCAGCAGCGCGGTGACCAGAAAATCGTTGTACGCCAGCAAGAAGCTGAACAGTCCTGTGGTGATCACGCCTGGCCACATCACCGGCATGATGACACGGCGGAAGGCCTGAAAGTGGTTGCACCCATCCACGCGGGCGGCCTCATCCAGCTCGGCCGGGATGTTCTGGAAGAACGAACGCAGCATCCAGATTGTGAAGGGCTGGTTGATCGCAACCAGAACAGCAATTACCGCAAAAGGCTTGCCGTACAAGGTTGGTGCGTTTTCACCCAAGATCGGGCTGAGCCATTCGGCCGAGTTGATGAACACCGGCAGATAACCTGCTACCAGAACCGAATGCGGCAATGCCCGGAACACCAGTGCGACGATCAGGATCCAGAAGGCCAACGTTGATCCTGACCGCGCTAGACCGTAGCCCGCCAATGTGCCCACGGTCAGCGACACTGTCACCACGCCCGTCGTTACGATCAGCGAGTTCTTGAAGTTGTTTGAAAAGCCCCGGTCGATCCAGACGGTTTTGTAATGCTCGGTCGTCAGACCAAGCACATCCCGTCCCAGTGGGCCAAACAGCGGGTTCAACACGTTCAGGATTGCAGGCAGGACCACGAAGAACACCAGCAGGAAACCCACCAGCAAGACCAGAACACCGATCAGCCATCCAAACCATTCCTGACCGGGCTTGGTGTAGGACTTTATCATCGAAGGCAGTGTTTTGGTGGCAGCGAAGATCGTGCCCCAGATAACCGCGATGCCCAGAATGATATCCAGCAGCGACAAGCCCTTTCCGACGCTCAGCGTGGCCGGCCCGAAGATCACGTTCAGCGCGTTGCTGTCGAACGCATCGACGGGTGACTTGAAGCTCATGACCACGATCCAGAAGATCGGAAAGGCCGCGATCAGGCACCAGAGCGCAAGGAAGATGTTCGAGGTCAACCGCAGGCTTAACGGCTGGCGAAGCGCACGCGAGGACATATTAGTGACCTCCTTTATGGTCGCGCCATGTACGGCGCAGCGGCAGGATAAGCAGGATGACGACACCGATCATGGTCAGCATCGAGTTGGCGGACGCCCGGCTGATCGACCGGTTGCCGGCCTGATCCGGCGTCAGGTAATCGAAGGTCAGCCACTGTAGCGAGATGACGTAGCCCTGGCTCGAAAAACCGACGATCTCTTCGAACACGCGGTAGCTGTCCATAAGGTGGATCATCGACACGAAAATGATCAGCGGCATCAGGTGTGGAATGACGATGTATTTCAGGCGCTGCCAACGGGTCGCACCGTCAATCACCGCACTTTCAAGACTATCCTGATTGACCGTTTGCAGCCCGGCGTAGAAGACGATCGCTGCAAAGGGTGCCACGTGCCAGACGCGGTAGAGCATCATCAGTATTTCGATGGTCCAGGCTTGGGCGAAAAGGGCGATGTCCCGGTTCAGCCACCATTCCATCATTGCGGTCAGGATGCCGTCGCCCCGGAACAGCCAGTTGATCGACAGCACTCCGATTACGGGTGTGATGATGAAGGGCAGCAAGGACACAAAGATCACCGGCCCGCGGATGGACCGCGCCGCGTTGTTGATCAGTATTGCGATCCCAAGCCCGCACCCGACCACCAGTGGCAGAGTGATCAAGGTGAAGGTCAGGGTGAACCGAAGCGCCTTCCAGAAGTTGATCGTAGACAGCACATGCCAACTGCCGTCGCTTATGGCGCGCCATGCGCGTTCAGGCTCCAATACGTTGCGATAGCTTTGCAAGCCGACATATTGGGTTTGGGTAATGACCTCGCCATGTTCGTCAATTTTTGGCTGCGAAACCATCTCGGTCACGCAGGTCTGCGTCAGGAAACCGGGCGTGCAGGTTTCCTTTTCGACCGTCTCATAGATCGGCTGAGTAACGTAAAAACTCTGCTTGAACACGCTGACCAGAGGAAACGCGATAAAGAGAAGCATCATAAAGACAGAGGGGCCGACAAATGCGGCAAATGTCCGGAAATTCATGGCTCTGCCTTTCTCATGACTCTCGAGGGGAAGGGGCGGGAGGGCCGTAGCCCTCCCACGGGAGGATCAGTTGCTGATCAGACCTGCTTCTTTCGCGGCAGTGATGTAATCTGCCTCGATATCCGCCAGCGTTGTCTGAGCATCCTTGGCGCCGGTCAGGTAGTCGGCCAGACCGTTGCCCAGGGCGGTGTGCATGATGCCCATCGGGCCAGATGCCGGGTAAGCCTTTGCGCCCGCTTCAGCCGAAGCGGCTGCTCCTGCCGCCAAAGCACCCGCTGAATAGGCAGGGCTCAGCCAAACAGCCACGTCGTTGTTTGCGCTGACCATTTCGCCGTCCATGCCCTCAAGCGCGACGCGGAATGCGGCGTCGGCCTCTTCGTCGCTCATGTTCGAAGCGAGAACGATGCCATCCCACCAGATGGTGGTTGCCGGCGCTGCCGAACCCATAGGAGCGGCTGCCATGGTGACTTTGCCGACGACCTGGCTTTCGGCCTCATCATTCATGGCGGCTGCACGGCTGGCCCAAAGGTTCGCCATGGCGATCTTGCCCTGCTGGAATTGTTGCTGCACGTATGTCGAGTCGGAAACCAGATATTCCGGATCCATGTACTCGGTCATGGCTTTCAGTGTTTCCAGCGCAGCGACGCCCTGCTCGTTGTTGATCGTTGGAACGTTGCCGTCGCCAAAGAACGAGCCGCCTTCGCCAAGGTACATGTTGACGAATTCCTGGCCGAGGTTCCAACCGGTCTTGAACGTTCCCCCGATCGGATAGTCCATTACTCCGGCTTCTTTGATCTTGGCAGCTGCGGCCAGGACATCATCATAGGTTTTTGGTTCTTCGATGCCCAGTTCAGCCAGTACATCATCGCGATACATCAGGTGCTGCGCATTCACCATCATTGCAATGGCCATGGTCTTGCCATCGACCTTGATCAACTGGTTGGGAAGCAGGTCCTGGCCGTATTTTTCGACCAGATCATCCAACGGGCGGATCGTGCCTGCGTTCAGCAACGGCACCAGGGTCGCGTTTGAAACACCGCCGATCTGATAAAGCGCGGGATCCGCAGCAAATGCTTCGGGCTGCTTTTCGCGGAATTCCTGATCCAGCGATGCGCTGAAATTGCCGCATTCTGCCATCGCATCGGTGACGGCTTTCCACGCTTCAAAACCGGCGGACAGTGATTTTAGCGGCACTTCGTTTTCAAAGGCGCAATCTGCCCACGCGCCGGTGGCGGCGATGGACATGACACCGGCCATGAGGATCGTCTTGAGTTTCATAGGTTTCTCCCTGTCAGGATCGGTCCGTCGTCGACGTCCGGACCGGTGTTATGCCCTTGCGGGCCGTTTGTGGGGTTAGCCCCCGATCCGCGCACCGCTTCCAGCTTCGAAGAGGTGACAGATATCCGTCGGCACCGAGAACGAGACCGTTTCGCCAATCTCGGCGCGGAATGCTTTGTCTGCTTTCACCGAAACCAGAGCTCCGCCGACCCGAACCGAGATCATGGTCGCGTCGCCCAGCAGTTCCAGCGTATAGATCGGAGCGGTGATCTGACCTTTGCCATCGGCAAGGCTGGCATCCTCGGCCCTGAAACCCAGTGTCATTGGGCCATCCGGTGCATCCACCGCAATTTCGACATGTTCGGCGCGGAAAATTCCGCCGGCCACTTCGCCATCCATCAAATTCATGGCAGGTGAACCGATGAAGCTGGCGACAAAAGTATTGGCGGGACGGTCATAAATTTCGGTCGGGCTTCCGACCTGCTGAACCACGCCCTGTTTCATCACGACGACGCGGTCCGCAAGGGTCATGGCCTCGATCTGGTCGTGGGTGACGTAAATGGTGGTGACAGCCAGCTCATGGCTCAGGTTCTTGATCTGGGCCCGAGTGGAAACCCGCAGCTTGGCGTCCAGATTGGACAATGGCTCGTCCATCAGGAACACGTTGGGTTCGCGCACGATGGCACGTGCAAGTGCCACACGCTGTCTCTGACCACCCGACAACTCGGCTGGCTTGCGATGCAGGAAATCGTCCAGTTCAACCATGGCACTGGCGCGGCGCACTTTCTCGTCGTGTGTTGCCGGGTCGATACCACGCACTTTCAGCGGAAAGCGGATGTTCTCGTAGACGTTCATGTTGGGATACAGAGCGTAGCTTTGGAACACCATCGCCACGTCACGGTCCTTGGGTTCCAGATCATTGACCACGTTGCCGTCGACAAGGATTTCGCCCTCCGTCACGTCTTCGAGGCCGGCGATCATGCGCATGGTGGTTGTCTTGCCGCAGCCTGATGGGCCGAGCAGCACCAGAAACTCACGATCTGCAATCGTGAGGTCGAAATTGTGAACCCCAACGAATGAGCCCCATCGCTTGCCGACGTTCCGCAATTGAATTTCCGCCATGGTGCCCCCTGCAAGGAATCGTTTTGCATACGTTTGCAAAACTGTAATTCGCATGTATCAAATCAGGCAAGACTTTTTTGCATACGTATGCAAAAATAACGGAGAAATCCGACTCAACCTGGCTTCGCGCCGCTCGCAAAACTTTGACTACAATGGTAAAAACTGTGAACTTTCAGACAGAAAAAAAACTGGTCTCTGCGTTTCACACCGCATTGGAATCCGCCGCAGTGACGGAAACTCCCAAGGTGATGAGCCAATTCTGCGCTTCGGATTCGAGGTGGCGCGGCTTTCATCCGTTCAACGAAATCAACGGCGCCGAACAGGTTGCCCGGAAATTCTGGCAGCCGCTGAAGGGCAGCCTTGCTCATTTGCAGAACCGCGTGGATATTCTGTTTGCGGGGCAAAACGCGTTGCGGAAAGAAACCGACGTTTGGGTTGTCGCCATGGGCCATCTGGTGGGGCTGTTCGACCGACCGTGGTTGGGTATTCGCCCAACCGGCAAGATGGCGTTCCTGCGATATTGCGCGTTCTACAAGGTGGCCGGTGACAGAATTGTCGAAACGGCGATGTATTTCGACATCCCGCACCTGATGGTCCAGGCCGGCCAGAATCCGTTCCCCCCGCAGACCGCGGCACATCTGGTGCAGCCCGGACCAAGGACCCATGATGGTTTGCTGCATGATGAGCAACCCGCTGACGAAGGCGAAAAAACGCTGGCGGTCATCAACGCGATGATCGCGGATCTGGGCCGTTGGGACAGCGGACTGTCGCTGGAAGAAGAATTGGCGCGCACGTGGCACCAGGACATGATCTGGTGGGGCCCCGAAGGAATTGGCGCGACCTACACGATCGAACGCTATGCCAGGCAACACTCTGGCCCGTTTCGTGCTGCCTTCACGGACCGGTCAAAGACCAATCACGTCTGCCGTCTGGCCGAGGGGCATTACGGTGGCTTCTTTGGATGGCCCAACTTCACTGCCACGCCCACAGGGGGTTTCATGGGGATGCCGGCCACCGGAAAACCCGGCGAATTCAGGGTGATCGATATCTATCGCCGCGTCGAAGACAAGCTGGCCGAAAACTGGATCTTCATCGACTTGCTGCATTTCTGGAAAGGGCAGGGTGTGGATATTCTGGCGCGCACCACCGGGATTGAAGCATCATGAGGATAGATGCGCATCACCACCTGTGGGACCTTTCGGCCGTGCACTACCCATGGCTTACAGAGAAAGGTATCGTTCGGTTTTTCGGCGATCCGTCTTCCATCCAGCGGGACTATTTGCTCCCGGAGTTTCGCGCAGACGCCGAAGCCATGGGGTTCGGCGCTTCGGTTCACATTCAGGTCGGCGCCGCTGACCCCTGGGCCGAGGCGCAGTGGGTACAATCCGTTGCCGACCAGTTCCCTGACTGGCCGTTGGTGCAGGTGGCATTCTGCGATCTGACCTCGGATGATCTGGATGCACAGCTCGACCGTCTTCAAACCCTGCCTTCGGTGCGCGGCGTTCGTCAGATTATTGGCCGCGCTCCGGGTGAAGACGCCTCAACTGGTACGAATGCGTTGCTTGAAGACCCAAAATTCTTGACTGGCCTGAAGCAACTGGGCGCGCGTGGTCTTTCCTTTGATCTTCAGCTGCTGCCAGAGCTGATGGGTCAAACCGCGAATGTCCTTGCACAGGCCTCGGAGACCCGGATCGCTCTTTGCCACGCAGGGTCGCCTTACGACCGGACCCCGCAAGGGTTGCGACGGTGGGCAGATGAATTGACGGCCTTGTCAAACCTGCCACATGTCTTTTGCAAACTCTCCGGCCTGGGAATGTTCGACCACGATTGGAATGCTGAGAGCGTCTCGCCGATCGTTTCAACCTGCCTTTCGCAATTTGGCGCCGATCGCTGCATGTTCGGATCGAATTTCCCGGTCGACAGCCTTACCTCGACCTACAAGGAAACCGTTTCCCGGCATGAGACGCTCATCCCGGGGGCGATGCTGGACGACGTCTTTCGCGGCACGTCAGAACGTTTCTATCGCTTTGAATAGCGCCGGAAACGACAAACCGGGCTCGCTGCACCGGTTTTCTGAAACGGCTTGGCAATCCCGGCGCGCCGGCTCTGAGGCTGACCGGCGAACCCGCAGGTTCATGTCACCTGTTTCCTTTGATCATCCATTCCCATCGAACACAGAATCGGGCTGTTTCTTTGGCGAGACTGAAATGTCGACTTGTCCGACAGTCCGGACCAATTGTTCAGGATCAGGCTTTGCGCGACGGCACCGCCCAGCGTGGTGCCGGGACCCGTAACAACGAAAAGATCCGGTGCGAACTCATGCGCGGCTTGCGCTATGGCATGGGTGAAATCATAAGTTTCGGTCACTTGGTGGCCCAATGTGTAATCCCAAAGCGCATTCGGGTCGCACGCTCCGGGCCACCATATCCGGCCACGACCGTCGATCAGGGGCAGGTCCGGTTGCCGAAACAGGCCAGCGCCCAGTTGCGTGCGGCCCTGCGCCGAGACCGGAGCCTGAAGATGCGAATGGAACCCGGCATGGTTGGCCAATCGCATTGGAAAACGTTCCTGAACCACCGGTACGGCCTTTTCGAACGCGGCCAAACCGGCGTCATCGCCTGCAAGCACCAACATGCCGCCCAGATCAATCGACAGCGTCAGCGTTGCATCGGTTCGGTCAATGTCATCCACCAAGGCAAGCAGCTCTGCCTTGCGGGCCCGGTCAGGATGCCAGTCGGCATCCACGAAAGGATAGATCAATTGTCCACCGATCATGTTTTCCTGCATCAGAGTGCCCATGGTGTTGACCACCTCGAACCCTCCTTCGGCGGACAGCGCACCGCCGCAGGCCAGTGCCGAATACCAGCCCATCGAATTTCCCGTCACCGCAACCACTTCGATTTTGTCAGGATTGATGGCGCGGAAATCGCCCAAAGTCGCGGCATAGATCAAAGCAGATGCATTGTCGCCGCGGGTATGCTTGGCAATGGAATATCGGGCCGCACCGTCCAGTTCGCTGAGCGTGTCTTGCCCCTGCGTGCGCCGCATGTCATCAAAGCGTCGCAACAGGGCCTTGTCGCTGAATTGCCGGCCCAAGACACCCAGTTCGGGTCTGTTGTAAGTACCGCGGCCAGGGCAGATGACGACGGCAGTCTGTTTGGCGGAACTCATGTGCCGGCCTCCATCATGGATCGCGCAGCGGCTTCGATCCTGTCCTTCGATGGCATGGTCGCAGCATAGGCCGGGCCCGTGGCGATAAAGCTGTCTTCTGCGGTGATGCGGGCCAGCGGCACATCGCATGTTTCATGAAAATGCGCCATCAGAGCTTCGGCCACGCCGCCATGGTGGCGGGTTTCGTCGACGATCAGGATGCGTTTGGCCCCGGTCACGGCCTGTGTCAGTGCCGCTTTGGGCAAAGGGGACAACCAGCGCATATCGATGATCCGTGTCTTGATCCCGTCGGCCTGCAAGGCCGCGCGCGCCTGATGGCTGAGATAGACGCCGTTTCCAAAGGTGACGATGGCCAGATCGTCGCCGTCACCATCCACGCCCACCTCGCCGAAGCCGATCTTTTCAGAAGGGTCGGGATAGGTTTGCATCCAGCCGCCGTCTCCGGCCTCGTGCAGGTCCCGCATCGGGTAGAGGGCGATGGGTTCGAGGAAAACGACCAGCCGCTGTTCTTCACGCGCGAGGCGCACGCATTCACGCAGCATCCGCGCGGCGTCGGCGCCGTTCGACGGGCAGGCCAGGATCAGGCCCGGAATGTCGCGCAATACAGCGACCGAGTTGTCGTTGTGGAAATGTCCGCCAAACCCTTTTTGATACCCCAGCCCGGCAATGCGCACGACCATCGGGTTGGTGTATTGACCGTTAGAGAAAAAGGGCAGGGTGGCGGCCTCGCCACGCAACTGGTCCTCGGCATTGTGAAGATAGGCCAGAAACTGGATTTCCGGCATTGGCGTGAACCCGTTCTGAGCCATGCCGATCGCAAGGCCCAGGATCGACTGTTCGTCCAGCAACGTGTCGATCATCCGGTCAGGGCCAAACCGTGTTTGCAGCTTTTGGGTCACGCCGTAAACGCCGCCCTTGCGGCCGACATCTTCGCCCATCATGACGATCTCGCCATGTTCCAGCATCAGATCGGTCAGTGCCCAGTTGATCAATCGCGACATGATCTGCGGTTCGGAATGGGCCTTGAGATCGCCGCCGAACACCTCCGCCCGACGCTCGGGTGTTGGGCCGTTGGTCGGCGCGCAGGGGCGTGCCGGCGGGATCAGGCTGGCCATCACCTCTTTTGCGTTTTGCAGGCGCGGGCGTGTGACGGCCTGATCGGCCACGCGGGCGACCCGGGCACAGGTATCATTGTAGACGCTCAGCGCCTGTTCCGGGCTCATCGCGCCGCACTGATCCAGCAGGCGCACGGAATTCAGCAACGGGTCGTTGGCCTCTTCGGCCTCAACCTCGGCCTTTGGCATATAGGTGGTTGGCATATCGGCCCCGGCGTGACCGTACAGGCGAACAGTCCGCACATGCAGGAAAGCAGGTTTCCTACGGCTGCGCACATAGTCCGCCGCCTGCTGCGCGACGCGATAGGTGTCGAACAGATCCAACCCGTCGCACGAGAAATACTTCAGGCCCGGTCGGTGGGCGAATGTGGCCGCGATCCAGCCTTTCGGCGTTTTGGTCGAGATACCGATCCCGTTGTCTTCGCAGCAGAACAGAAGGGGCAGAGGCACAGATTGAAAGGATGTCCACTGCGCCGTGTTGAACGCGCCCTGTGCGGTGGAATGGTTGGCCGAGGCATCCCCGAACGAGCAATAGACGACGGCATCCTCGGGCATGTCTGCATGTTCAGGGCGATGACGCCGTGCAGCGGCGACGGCATATGCCGCGCCGACCGCCTTCGGCAGATGGCTGGCGATGGTCGAGGTCTGCGGCGGAATGCACAGCGCTTTCGATCCCAGAACCTTGTGACGCCCGCCACTGATCGGATCCTCGGAAGACGAGGCAAAGGACAGCAGAATATCCCATGTCGGGCTTTGGCCCGGCACCTGATCCGAGCGGGCAATCTGAAAGGCCGCATCGCGGTAGTGCAGAAAGGCCGGATCGGTCGGGCGCAGGGCCGCGGCAACGGCCGCCATACCCTCATGCCCGGATGACCCGATCGTATAGAACCCCTGGCCCGCCTTCTGCATCGCGCGGCTTTGCCGGTCCAGCGCGCGGCTCAGGCATTGCGCCCTGTAAAGCGCGACGGCTTCATGACCGCTCAGCGGCCCGGCCGGTGCGGACCCTTCGGGAAAGTCCCGCGCCGCAACACGGCGCAAGAAATTGTCATGCACGATTGCGGCGCGATCCATGTCAGATGTCCTTAGGCGAAGGCTTGCAGACCTGTCTGCGCACGGCCCAGGATCAGGGCATGCACATCATGGGTGCCTTCATAGGTGTTGACGGTTTCAAGGTTCACCATGTGGCGGATCACGTGGAAGTCCTGACTGATCCCGTTGCCACCATGCATGTCGCGGGCATGGCGGGCGATCTCAAGCGCCTTGCCGCAATTGTTCCGTTTGATCAGGCTGACCATCTCGGGCGCGGCGCGGGCTTCGTCCATCAGGCGACCCACGCGCAGCGCCGCTTGCAGGCCCAGCGTGATCTCGGTCTGCATGTTGGCAAGCTTCAGCTGGAACAATTGTGTCTGCGCCAGCGGACGGCCGAACTGTTTGCGGTCAAGCCCATATCGCCGGGCCGCGTGCCAGCACGCCTCGGCAGCGCCCATCGACCCCCAGGCAATGCCGTAACGCGCACGGTTCAGACAGCCGAACGGGCCTTTCAAACCTTCGACATTGGGCAGCAGGGCGTCCTCGCCGACCTCGACATTGTTCATCACGATCTCACCGGTGATCGAGGCGCGCAGGGACAGCTTGCCTTCGATCTTGGGCGCCGACAGTCCAGCCGTTCCCTTGTCCAGGACAAAGCCCTTGATCTTGCCGCCATGCGCCTCGGATTTGGCCCAAACGACGAACACATCGGCGATCGGGGCGTTCGAGATCCACATTTTCGACCCGTTCAGCACATAGCCGCCCTCGGTTTTCTTCGCGACAGTCTTCATCGATCCGGGGTCCGAACCGGCATCGGGTTCCGTCAGCCCGAAGCAGCCGATAAATTCGCCGGTTGCCAGTTTGGGCAGGTACTTCTGACGCTGCTCTTCGGTGCCGTACGCGTAGATCGGATACATCACCAGGCTGGACTGCACCGACATCATCGAACGATAGCCGCTGTCCACACGCTCGACCTCGCGCGCGACCAGGCCATAGGTCACATAGCTGGACCCAATGCCGCCATATTCCTCGGGGATGGTTGTTCCCAGCAAACCCATCTCACCCATCTCGCGAAAAATGGCCGGGTCGGTTTCCTCATTGGCAAACGCGGCAGTTACCCGAGACAGCAGCTTGTCCTGCGCGTAGGCATGTGCAGCATCACGAACCATGCGTTCGTCTTCGGCCAGCTGGTCTTCCAGCAGGAACGGATCGTCCCAGGTGAAGGGGCCAAGGTGCGGGGCGGATTGAGGTTTCATGCAAGTTTCCTTTCCACAGCGGTTTTCAGACGCGCAAGGCCCGCTGCAATTGTATCTTCAGCATATGCGAATGACAGGCGAAGATGGCCCGGCATCCCAAAGGCGCGGCCGGGCACCAGGGCAACGCCGGCATCTTCCAGCAACCACGTGCAGAATTCCGCGTCGCTGTCAAATGGTCCGCCTTGTTCCTTCAACAGGCCAGTGCAGGACGGAAAGGCGTAAAACGCCCCGTCCGGGGTGGAACAGCGCAGCCCGGGTACTGCGTTCAACCCGTCGACGACCAGATCGCGGCGCGCGGCAAAGAGGGCGCGACGCTCCTCCAGTAACTCGGGGTCGCAAGTGATCGCGGCCAGCGACGCCCATTGCGAGATCGAGCATGCCCCCGATGTGACCTGACCCTGAACAGCGACCATTGCGTTTATCAGATCGGACGGTCCGATCCCCCAGCCGATGCGCCATCCGGTCATCGACCACGCCTTGGCCACACCGTTGACGATCAGCATGCGATGGGTCAGCGCCGGGGCGGCCTCGGCCGCGGAGGTAAAAGGTGCAAAGCTGAGATGGCGATAAATCTCATCGGCCAGAACCCAGACCTGCGAGTGGCGCTCCAGCACTTCTGCCAGCCCCGCAAGTTCTTCCTTCGAGTAAATCGCGCCCGACGGGTTCGAGGGTGAATTCAGCATCAGCCAGCGCGTGCGCGGCGTGATGGCGGCCTGCAATTGTTCAGGCAGCAGTTTGAAGCCCTGCTCCATCGGGCAGGGCAGAACAACCGGCACCCCACCTGCCATCCGGACAATATCGGAATAACTCGTCCAATAGGGGGCGGGCATGATGACCTCGTCGCCGGGGTTAAGGCTGGCCAGCATCGCATTTGCAATCACCTGTTTCGCGCCTGTTGATACGATGACCTGAGCCATCTCGGCACCTGCCTGTCGGGCAATTTCCGTGCGCAGTTCAGGCACACCCGCAGTGGGCGGGTACTTGGTTTTGCCCTCCAGTGCCGCTGAATGCGCAGCTTCGACCACATGGGGCGGCGTCGGCAGGTCCGGTTCGCCGGTTGACAGCGCCAGAATATCACGCCCTTGGGCGCGCAGGCGGGCGGCGGCCTCTGAGATCTGGACGATTTCCGACAATTCGATACCGTTCAACCGGTCAGCGCGCTGGAACACCATGAACCTTCCTCTGCAAACAGGTTCGGTTTTAGCCACAAAGCCACTTGAGAAAAATACGCCAATGAGTATCTTTTCAGTGACTAAAACTCATGAATTCCATGCCCCGGATCAACTCACTGCCATCGCTGGCCCTTATGCGCAGTTTCGAAGCCGCCGCGCGCCATGAAAGCTATACCATGGCGGCCGAAGAGCTTGGCGTGACGCAAAGCGCGATCAGCCGCCAGGTCCGAGAGCTTGAGGCCGCGATTGGCGTTACGCTGTTTCGGCGGGTTGGACGCGCAGTGCGCCTTTCCAAAGCGGGGCGGGCCTTGCGGGACGAGCTGGCAGGTGATCTTGAACGTCTCAGTGGTACGATCAACCGTGCGATTGCAGCCGGAGACGGTGCGTCGCTTTTGACCCTGGCCGTCCTGCCCACCTTTGCGACACGGTGGCTGGTGCCGCGCCTGCCGGATTTCAAAACGCGCCATCCCGGGATCGAACTGGATCTGCACTCTTACACGACGCCTTTCAGCCTTGAAGAACGACGTATGGATCTGGCCATCCATTTCGGGCAGGAGGATTGGCCGGGCGCGCAATTGCGCAGGTTGTTCCCCGAGCATCTGGTGGTCACGGCAGCACCCGCGCTGCTGAGACGTCACAGGCTGGACACCCGCGCGCAAACCTTTGAGCTGCCGCTTTTGCATCTGACCTCGCGCCCCGAGCTGTGGTCTACCTATCACTCTCAGCTCGGGCTGGATCCGGGAGCGGTTTTTCCGGGGATGCGGTTTGATCAGTTCTCGATGCTGATCGAGGCCGCCGTCGTCGGTTTGGGTGCCGCCATTCTGCCCTCGTATTTGATTGAAGAAGAGCTGGCGTCCGGCGTTTTGACCGAAATCGGCCAGATCGCCAACACGTCGAACAGCGCCTATTACATCGCGACGCCAACAGGTCAGAAGAACGACGCCGTTCAAGTTTTTGCAAACTGGATCAGCAAGCAGACGCGGGCACGCGCGTAACTGGTCAAATAGAGAAGATCGAACTCATTGCCCGCAGGCACATCTCAGGCGAAAATCTGTTTGAGCCAGGTTTCAAACATCTGTTTGGCAGCAGAGTTCGCGTTCGATCTCTGGCCATCGACAAGGAAATGGCTCTGTTCGATTGGAATGGCGTCCCCGACTATCGCGATGGACCTTCCGGCCTTGATTGCGGTTCTGGCAAAGCGCTCAAGGATTACCGCGTATCCTCCACCTTCCGCCACGATGTCCACGGCGGCAATTGTCGTGTCCACGGTGAAGGAAGACGCCGCAGGAGAATACTCTGTGCCGAAAGCGGAAAAATACCGGTGCCACATGTCCTGAAATCCCAAAATCTGTATCTGGGGTTTGACCAGCAGTTCTTGCACCGAAGGCCATTTCCGATCTCGTGATCCGGCTGCAACCGGTACGATACGCTCATCCGAGATCTTGCTGAACGGCCCGTCCGTCCATTCCCCGTTTCCCAAACGCAGCTCGACATCGACGTTTTCGCTGCCCGCGGATTCTGCCCAGATATTTGAAACCAACCTGATCGATACACCCGGGTGTGCGCGTGAAAACTCGGGCAATCTGCCGGCAAGGAACAAGCTGGCCGTGGAAATCGGCACACGCACGACCAGCTCGTGCTTGTGACCGGAGCCAAACAGGCTTGCGGTCGACAGATCAATATCGCCCAAGGCGCGCCGAACTGAAAACGCATAGGCCTGCCCGACCTCTGTCAGGCTGAGGTTGCGCGCGGCACGAAAGAACAAAGGGCAGCCCAGCTGTGCTTCCAATGAGCGGACATGCAGGCTCAGGGCCGTCTGTGTGATGCCAAGCTCTTCTGCCGCAGCAGTAAAGCTCATATGCCGTGCGGCACAGTCAAAAGACCGCAGCCAGACCAGATTGGGCGATTTTGACATTTCCAGCACCAAAAAATTTTATGGATACCGGCGATATTTATTCGTTTTACACGCTGCATTCAACGCCCGTAGATTTCATCAGGGAAAAACAGCGCTGGTCCTCTGATTGGCCACCGGAAAGGGAACGCAGGTATGAAAGTTGGATTCATCGGCCTTGGAAATGTCGGCGGGAAACTCAGTGGCAGTTTGCTGCGCAATGGCGTTGATCTGACCGTGCATGATCTGAACTCTGACCTGGTGTCCGGTTTCGTCGACCGCGGGGCAAAGGCTGCCGAGAATCCGGCACAACTGATGCGGGATTGTGATGCGGTGATTACCTGTCTGCCTTCTCCGGCGGCTTCGGACGCTGTGATGCGGGACATGCTGCCCGAAGTGACCGAGGGCAAAATCTGGATGGAGATGTCCACCACGGATGAAGCAGAGGTCAAGCGTCTGGGTGCGATGGTGAAGGAACGCGGTGGCGCTGCCGTCGATTGTCCGGTCTCGGGGGGGTGTCATCGGGCGGATACCGGCAACATTTCGATTTTTGCCGGATGTGATCGCGCCACGTTCGAACGTATTCTGCCCTTTCTGACCACGATGGGGCGTCGCATCCTTCATACCGGTGAGTTGGGATCTGCTTCGGTGCTGAAAGTGCTGACCAACTATCTGGCCACTGCAAACCTGATCACCTGTTCAGAGGCGCTTGTCGTCGCCAAGGCCGCCGGAATGGATTTGAATACGGCGTATGAGGCAATGAAGATCAGTTCGGGAACATCCTTCGTGCATGAAACCGAAAGTCAGGTCATCCTAAACGGATCTCGCGATATCTCGTTCACGATGGACCTGGTGTTGAAGGATATCGGCCTGTTTCAGGAGGTGGCGGATCGCGCCGGGGTGCCGCTGGAGATCAATCCGCTGATGATCGAGATTTTCAAGGACGGTATCGAGAACTACGGCCCTCGTGAGTTTTCCCCCAACATCATCCGCCGGCTCGAAGACAAAACCGGGCTGGATATCCGCGCGCCGGGGTTCCCATCGGAAATGCTGGACGATGAACCCGAAGAGCCCGGTTACGAAGTGATCCCGCAAGGATCTGACCTGAAGGCCGCCGAGTAGGGCGGTGCGCGGCGGGCAGGAAACGGATCTACAGCATGGCGGATCATCATTCTTGCGCCGTTGCATTCGCTGACATGGGGGGATCCTGCATCACGCCTGAAGCAAATCGGCTGAAACGTCTGGCCGTTTTTCGTGCCGCCGTTGCTGTGGGGAACGGTTCGCTTTCCGCTGCCGGTGTCCGCAAGAAACCGGATGGGCGGGGCAGGTTGCACAAGGCGCTCGATAACCACCGCCCGTTCCACGAATAGGTCGCATCATGTATCGCCGGCCATCACGCAAATATCCTTACGAGCCGCCTCCGGCTTGGTCCTGAAAAAGGCGACTTTATTCAGGAAAGGACAATCACGTGACGACCCAAGACGCGAACCCTCAGGACATCACCAAAGCAAGCCCCGAGCCCGGCCCCATGAGCCGCGAATGGCATTGGCACCCGGACTTGCCGGTGAAATACGCCCCGTACTGGAACTGGCCGCCGAAAATCGGCGTCCTGGCGAAATGGGTTTGGCAGAACTGGCTTCAGTTCTCGGACCGCTCGATCTTTCTGGCCTTGGCCTTCCTTGTGGCCTTCTGGGTACAACCCGTCGATGCCGGGCAGGCCTCGTTTGCCCCGGGCTGGATGTCATGGGTATTCATTCGGAACTGGGTGCTGCTGTTGATCGTCGCCGGTGGTCTGCACATGTGGTTCTACGGCGTTGATGGGCAGGGAAAGCTGCTGAAATACGACCCACGGCCTTACATGAAGCGCAAGAACGCTTTGTACAAGTTCGGCTATCAGACCTGGGACAACATCTACCATTCGATGGTCTTTGGCGCGACATTCCTGTCGATGCTGGAGTGCTTTCTGCGCTGGATGTACGCCAACAATTACATCGCCACGCTCAGCTTCGCTGTACATCCGGTCTGGTTCGTGCTGCTGTTTCCGATCCTGGCGATCTGGCAGAGCTTTCATTTCTACGTTGTGCATCTGTTTCTGCACCAGCCGTTCATCTACAGAGATGTTCACGCCGTGCATCATCGCAACGTCAACACCGGCCCATGGTCGGGCATGTCGATGCATCCGGTCGAGGCTTTGGGGTATCTCAGTGCCATCCTGATCGTGCTGGTACTGCCCAGCAACCCGGTGCACATGATCTTTCTGGGGTATTGGCTGATGTTGGGTGCCGCCTCGTCTCATTCCGGGTACGAGGCCATCTGGGCGCGCGACCGTCAGGCGTTGTTGATCGGGGCGTTTTTCCACCAGTTGCATCACCGGTATTACGAATGCAATTACGGCAACGCGGAAATGCCCTGGGACAAGTGGTTCGGAACCTATCACGATGGCTCGGACGAGGCCACAAAACGGACTCGCAACCGCAAACGTGACATGCACGCCAAATAGAGCGGCAGGCAACGCGGGCCGCGCGCAGGTGGCGCTGCCTCGGCCCATCATTTGTCTGGCCCGACACCGCTTGATTGAACCGATCCCGTTGGCGAAATCCTGACCCTGAACGAAACTGTTTGCGCGCGGGGCCGGATGGCATTTCCTTCGGGTCCGATTATACTGGGCAAATGAAAGATACCGCTCCAGACTGGTTTGAAACCTGTGTCAGCCGGCTGACCACGACAAGCACCCAGCGGGTGTGGTCTGTTCTGGTCACGATTTTCGGCGATCTGGCGCAGGATGGATCAGATCAGATCAGCGGATCACTCATCACCGCGCTTACGCGTCTGGCGGGGATCAGGGCCGAGGCCACGCGTGTTGCCCTGCATCGGTTGCGCAAGGAAGGCTGGATTGAAAGCACGCGGGTCGGTCGGAACAGTGTGCACAGGCTGACCAGCTTTGGCCGCCGTCAAAGCGTTGCAGCCGCACCGCGTATCTATTCCCGCGACCCGAACATGCCGGATATCTGGCATGTCCTCATCGCCAGCAACTCGGAAAGTTCCCGAAAGGAATTGTCGGACCTGATGCTGACAGGGGATTACTTCTCGTTGAATGCGTCCACGGCCATGGCGCCCGGGCCGATGCCGGATGATCTTGAGGAGCTTCTGGGTTTCGAGAGCGACACGATGTCCGTCCCGAACTGGCTTCGCGACCTGTGCGGGCCGGAGCCGTTGAAAACCGCCTATGATCAGTTCTGGGATGCCATTCAGGTGGTTGAGCGGCTTTTGCCCGCAGAGGGGGCGGGCGATCCGATGCGTTCGGCGGTACTGCGCGTACTGGTGGTGCATGCATGGCGACGTATCGTTCTGCGCCATCCAAGCCTGCCGCCGGTTTTCCTGCCGGACGACTGGAAAGGCGCCGCATGCAGAGAAGCTGTCTCGCACTTGTTGGACAGGCTGCCGCGCCCCTCGCTATCGAGCTTGGAAGCCGAGCTGATGGACTGACCCACAGCGGGGCAAAGTTCGGGCGAGCTGTTGGATGTCCTGCCATCGCGAAGGGCTGCATCGTCTTTTTTGCGGTCAAGAACACCTCTTTGGTAGGCAGCCACCCTTAATGTTACAAGATGTGCAGTATATGAGATGATTGAGTAACATAAGGCTTGCATCGAATCAGGGGAGGATTTATTAACCGACCAGACGGTTGATATTGTTCCACGGGAACAGGAGTACTCTAAGATGGACGCTTTCATTTGTGACGCGACGCGCACTCCGATCGGACGCTACGGAGGGGCGCTCTCGTCGGTCCGCACAGATGATCTGGCTGCTCTGCCGTTGGCGGCATTGAAAGCGCGCAACCCTCAGGTCGACTGGGCCAGTGTTGACGACGTGATCTATGGCGATGCCAATCAGGCGGGCGAGAGCAACCGAAACGTTGCGCGTATGGCGGCGCTGTTGGCGGGTTTGCCGATTGATGTGCCGGGAACGACGGTGAACCGTCTGTGTGCCAGCGGCATGGACGCCGTGGGAATGGCGGCGCGCGGCATCAAGGCGGGCGACTATGATTTGGCCATTGCGGGTGGCGTGGAAAGCATGTCCCGTGCGCCGTTCGTCATGCCCAAGGCAAGTTCGGCGTTCACCCGCAGCAACGCGGTTTACGACACCACGATCGGATGGCGTTTCGTGAACCCGAAGATGAAGCAGGCATACGGCGTCGATTCCATGCCGCAAACGGCCGACAATGTCGCCGAAGATTATGGTATCAGCCGGGAAGACCAGGATGCCTTTGCCGCGCGCAGCCAGTCCCGCTGGGCCGCCGCGCATGTGGCTGGGGTGTTCAAGGATGAAATCACCCCGGTTTCGGTTCCCCAGCGCAAGGGCGATCCGATTGTTATTGATACGGACGAGCACCCGCGCCCGGGAACTACGGCAGAAAAACTCGCGGGTCTGAAAGGTGTGAACGGGCCCGACAAAACCGTGACGGCGGGAAATGCGTCCGGTGTGAATGATGGCGCGGCGGCGATCCTGATGGCGAATGAGGCCGCAGCAGCCAAGAACGGTCTGACCCCGATGGCCCGTGTGGTTGGCATGTCCGTTGCGGGTGTTGCGCCACGTGTGATGGGCATCGGCCCGGTGCCGGCCAGCCGCAAGGTGTTGGCCCGGGCAGGGCTGAGCGTGGATCAGATGGACGTGATCGAACTGAACGAGGCGTTTGCGTCTCAGGGCCTTGCCACCTTGCGCGAGCTGGGTCTTCCCGACGACGCGCCCCACGTGAACCCCAACGGTGGCGCAATAGCGCTGGGCCACCCCCTTGGCATGAGCGGTGCGCGTCTTGTGCTGACCGCGGCCTATCAATTGAAACGTACCGGCGGGCGCTATGCCCTGTGCACCATGTGTGTGGGTGTCGGGCAGGGTGCGGCCCTTTTACTTGAACGCGTGTAACGGAGGAGACGGGACATGTATGCTCAGATGGTAGAATCCGAAGCGTCGAATGAAGATCCGGACAAGCTTGCTGAATTCCAGGCGCGGATCGACGCGGATATCAAGATCGAGCCAAAGGACTGGATGCCGCACGGGTATCGGAAGACGCTGATCCGTCAGATTGGACAGCACGCTCATTCCGAGATTGTGGGCCAATTGCCCGAAGGCAACTGGATCACGCGCGCGCCGACGCTGGAGCGGAAGGCGATCCTTCTCGCCAAGGTGCAGGACGAGGCCGGGCACGGTCTTTACCTGTATTGTGCCGCCGAAACGTTGGGTGTCAGCCGCGATGAACTGACCGAGATGCTGCTGGATGGCCGCATGAAATACTCGTCGATCTTCAATTACCCGACCTTGAACTGGGCCGATATCGGTGCCGTCGGGTGGCTGGTTGACGGGGCGGCGATCATGAACCAGGTGCCGCTGCAAAGAACGTCCTACGGGCCGTATTCGCGCGCGATGATCCGCATCTGCAAGGAAGAAAGCTTTCACCAGCGTCAGGGTTACGATGCCATTCGCAAAATGGCCGAAGGTACGCCCGAGCAACGCAAGATGGCGCAGGATGCGATGAACCGCTTCTGGTACCCGTCACTGATGATGTTCGGCCCGTCCGACAAGGACTCGGTGCATTCGGCCCAGTCGCTGGCTTGGAAGATCAAGATCAATACCAATGACGAGCTGCGCCAGAAATTCGTCGACCAGACTGTGCCGCAGGCTGAATATCTGGGTCTGACAATCCCTGATCCGGATCTGAAGTGGAATGAAGAGCGGGGGCATTACGACTTTACGGAACCCGACTGGTCGGAATTCTTTGACGTGATCAAGGGCAACGGCCCCTGCAACGTGGATCGGCTGGCCGCGCGCAACAAGGCATGGGACGACGGCAAGTGGGTCCGTGACGGGCTGTTAGCCCACGCCCGCAAGAAACAGGCCGGCAATCTGGCTGCTGAATAAGCTTACCCTGAGGAGGATACCCGATGAATACCGAATGGCCCCTGTGGGAAATCTTCATCCGCGGTCAGCATGGGATGAGCCACCGACATGTCGGTTCGCTACATGCCCCTGACGCGGAAATGGCAATCAAGAACGCGCGCGATGTCTACACCCGCCGCAACGAAGGCGTCTCGATCTGGGTGGTCGAAGCCAACAACATCTCGGCGTCGTCACCCAGCGACAAAGGCCCGCTGTATGAACCGAGTCAAAGCAAAGTTTACCGCCACCCGACCTTCTTCGACATTCCCGATGAAGTGGGGGCAATGTGATGACCCGGGACGAGGCATTTCTGCAATTCCTGCTGCGGATGGGGGACAACACCCTGATCCTCGGCCATCGTGTCAGTGAGTGGTGCGGCCATGCGCCGGTTCTGGAAGAAGACATAGCGCTGGCCAACACTGCGCTGGACCTGATTGGTCAGACCCAGATGTGGCTGGGCCTTGCCGGAGAGGCAGATGGTGGCAAAAGCGCCGACGATCTGGCCTTCCTGCGCGACGCCTGGGATTTCCGCAACGTGTTGCTGGTCGAAGTGCCGAACGGCGATTTCGGCCGTACGCTGATGCGTCAATTCCTGTTCGATGCGTGGCACTCGATCATGCTGGGGCGGCTGATGGCTTCCTCGGACGAGCGCGTCGCGGCAATCGCCGCCAAGGCCAACAAGGAAGTGACCTACCATCTGGAACGTTCGGGCGACACGGTTGTCGGTCTTGGCGACGGAACCGAGGAAAGCCATGCCCGGATGCAGGATGCACTGGATTACCTGTGGCCCTATGTGGGCGAGATGTTTGCCAGCGACGAGGTGGACGCCCAGATGGTCGCCGCAGGGATTGCGCCGAACCCGGCGGATTTGCGAGAGGAATACGACACTCTGGTCGAGCGGGTCCTCAATCAGGCGACGCTGACCATTCCGGAAAGCCGATTTGCCCATAAAGGCGGCCGCGACGGGCGCATGCATACCGAACATCTGGGCCATCTGCTGACGCAGATGCAATGGCTGCAACGCGCCTATCCCGGAGCAAAGTGGTAAAAGCGGATGCGGGTCTCGACTGACCAGATATGGAGCTGGCTGGATGCCGTGCCCGATCCCGAAATCCCGGTGATCTCCGTCGTGGATTTGGGCATTGTTCGCGATGTGCGCTGGGACGCTGACACGCTGGTCGTAACCGTCACGCCAACGTATTCCGGTTGCCCGGCGACATCCATCATCAGTATGGATATCGAAACCGCCCTGCGCGATCACGGCATCGGGGATCTGCGCATAGAAACCAGCATTTCACCCGCCTGGACCACCGATTGGCTCAGCGAAAAAGGCCGCGCCAAGCTGGAAGATTATGGCATTGCGCCGCCGCAACCCGCGGGCGGCCCGGATCGCTGCCCCCATTGCGGCAGTAAAGCAGTCGAAAAGGTCAGCCAGTTCGGCTCGACCCCGTGCAAGGCCCATTGGCGCTGCGCGGACTGTCTGGAACCCTTTGACTATTTCAAGTGCATCTGAGGAGGAGCACCGGATGGCACGTTTTCACGACCTGAAAGTCACCGACATCCACAAAACCATCCGCGATGCGGTTGTCGTTACGCTTGAACCCGTTAACGGCGCAGCGGAACAGTTCGACTTCGCCGCCGGCCAGTACCTGACGTTCCGGCGCGAATTCGACGGTGAAGAACTGCGCCGCTCCTACTCCATCTGTGCCGGCAAGGATGACGGTGTTCTTCAGGTTGGCATAAAACGTGTCGAGGGTGGCGCGTTCTCAAGCTGGGCAAATGAGGACCTCAACATAGGTGACGTCGTGCAGGCGATGCCGCCCATGGGCAATTTCCACGTGCCCATCGATGCGGATGCGGAAAAACAATATCTTGGCTTCGCCGGCGGATCGGGGATCACGCCTGTTCTGTCGATCCTCAAAACCACGTTGGCCCGCGAACCCAAATCCCGATTTACGCTGATCTATGCCAACAAGGGCATCAACACGATCATGTTCCGTGAGGAACTGGAGGATCTGAAAAACCTCTATATGGGTCGGCTGAACGTCATCCACATTCTGGAAGCCGACGCGCAGGAGATTGACCTGTTCACCGGTCTGGTAACGCAGGAAAAATGCCGCGAGCTGTTCAAGCACTGGATCGATGTCAAGAATGCAGACACCGCATTCATCTGCGGACCAGAGCCGATGATGCTGGGTATTGCCGCCGCTCTGCGGGAACACGGTCTTGAGGACAGCCAGATCAAGTTCGAACTCTTCGCCAGCGCCCAGCCGGGTCGGGCCAGGCGCACGGCAGACGCGGCTGACGCAGGCACGCAGGCAAACCAGACCAGTGCTTCGATCACACTGGACGGCGCGACGCAGACCGTCACCTTGCCGAAGGATCAGTCCATTCTGGATGCCGCCCTGGAAAACGCCATGGATGCACCTTACGCCTGCAAGGCCGGGGTCTGTTCAACCTGCCGCTGCCGTGTTCTTGAGGGCGAAGTCGAGATGCTCGCCAATCACGCGCTGGAAGATTACGAGGTCGAAAAAGGTTACGTGCTGAGTTGTCAGGCTTACCCGGTGACCGACCGCGTGGTCGTGGACTACGACCAGTAAAGGGAGAGGATCAATGACCGACGCCATGACACTTGACAGCTATCTGGCCGCAGGCGGAGTGCTGACCAATCCGACCAACGTACCGCCGCGTTACCGCGCCGAGCTGATGAAACTGATGGCTACGTTTGTGGACAGCGAACTCGCAGGTGCCGCAGGCTTTGCTGATGTCATCAACCAGGGCCCCGGCATAAAGGAACGCATCGCGGCGGCGAAGATCGTGCTGGAAAAGACGGACCATGCGGACCGGGTTCTGAAAATCATGGGTGAGTTCGGCGCCGACACGGATCGTTATGCCACGCATCACCCGTGGACTGCCCGGTTGGATCGAAAAGCGGATATCGGCGCGACCCGCAGCGAACATGACATGCGGCTTGCGGTGTTCAATTATCCGATTTCCGGTTGGACTGATGCCGTCGTCATGAACCTGCTGATGAGCCGTGCCGTGGCAGAGCAACTGGCGGAGTTCTCGACCGTCTCTTACCAGCCACTGGCCGAGGCTTTCCGGCAGATCGCACCGATCGAGGCGCATCACGGCGAACTGGCGTTGGAAGGTGCGTTGAAGCTGGTTGAAAACGGAGCGTCGCAAGACATGCAAGACGCTGTGGACTATTGGTGGCCACGCGTAGCAGTGTCTTTCGGGAGGGATGACCCGAACCGATTTGAGCATCTGAGATCACTTGGTTTGCGCCATAGCACCAACGCTGCCCTTCGGGAGCGTTGGGCTCGGTCAGCGGACGAAGCTCTGAAACAGCTGGGTTTGAAATCACCCTCATAGTGCCACGATGCATCCAATTTCAAGGTACTTCAGGGTACACGTCCTAGAAAACAGAGCGGTGAAACGGGTGATCCTTTCTGGTTGACCGACGAGCAGGTGGCCAGGCTCGCCCCCTTCTTAGCGGAGTCGCTTGGCACGCCTAGGGTCGATGACAAACGGGTATTGAGCGGGATTATCTCCATTAATCGCAACTGTTCGCGGTGGCGCGACGTTCCCGAGAAATACAGAGCGCACAACTCGCTTTACAGCCGGAGAAAGCGTTGGTGCGAGAAAGGTATCTTCGCCGGAATGCTGGCCGGCCTTGTTGTCGGGCAGGGCGAGAAGAAGACTGTGATGATCCCTATCGTGACATCATTGGCGTGCCACTCTGTTGGGCAATAGGCGCGACCTGTTTCAGGATATTTCAATCAGCGATCGCACCCGCAGCAACAGTCGTTTACTGGTTAGGAATCGCGACCCCAGAGCCTGTTTTGAAGTTCATGGTTTTCTTTTCGTCGGTCGCTCCATTCTGATAGTTCTGTTTACATTTGCTCATCACCTTGCATACGATCCGGTTGAATTCTTTCGATTGTTCTAACGCAAAGGTTTGATGCCATGGCAGAAACGCTGGACCTGCATAAGTTCGAGAACCTAAGTCCTTTCCAGATCAAAGACGAACTCATAAAGCTGGCGCAGAGAGAGTCGCGCCAAATGGCGCTGCCATATTTGAACGCAGGGCGCGGCAACCCGAATTGGATCGCTACCAAGGCACGAGAGGCGTTCTTCCTTTTGGGTCAGTTCGCGATGACCGAGGCACAGCGACATCGCAATGAACCACAAGTTGGACTAGCCGGTATGCCACAAGGGCCGGGATGTTACGAACGGCTCAAGGCATACTGCACCGACACGTCTGAAAATAACGGTCCTCCAGGCGCAGATACTTTGGTGGCCGTGGTGGATTTTGCGATTGAAAAATTTGGTTTCACAGCAGACGATTTCGTACTCGAATTGACCGACGGTATCATTGGCGACCACTACCCGATGCCGGACAGGTGCTTGGAACACAATGAGGCGATCGTCCACGAATACGTGATGTGGGCGATGTGCGCAGGCCATCGGCCCGACGCAAAGTTCGATATCTACGCAGTAGAGGGCGGAACTGCTGCGATGTGCTATATTTTCAAGGCGCTCAAGAACCAGCGGTTGCTTAATGCAGGCGACACAATTGCATTGGGCACGCCGATCTTCACGCCTTATCTGGAAATGCCGGTGCTTGAAGATTACGGGTTGAATACTGTGGATGTGTCTTCTGCTGAAGAAGATCATTTTCAACTTAACGACAACGATTTTGAACTGCTGGCCGATCCCAAAGTCAAAGCGCTGTTCTTGGTCAACCCAGGGAATCCATCCTCTGTCGCGATCAGCCCCGAAGTCATGACCCGACTTGTGGACTTAGTAAAGACCCGCCGTCCTGACCTGATCATATTGACAGATGATGTCTACGGCACCTTCGTACCTGACTTTCAATCGGTGATGGGGCATCTTCCTGAAAATACGATCGGGGTTTACTCCTACTCGAAGTATTTCGGTTGCACGGGCTGGCGTCTGGGCGCAATTCTGGTGGCCGAGAACAACATCTTCGACAAGATGATTGCTGAGGCACCGGACGAGACCAAAGTCGTGGTGAACGCCCGGTATGAATCGCTGACCCCCGACCCGTCCTCGTTCAAGTTCATTGATCGGATTGTCGCCGACAGCCGGGATGTCGCACTAAATCACACTGCGGGTCTGTCGGTGCCACAACAAGTGATGATGACATTGTTCTCGCTTGTTGAATTGATGGACCAAGAGAAAGTTTATCAGAAATTCTGTTGGGGTATCTTGAAGCACCGTTTTGATGAACTGGTCGACGGATTGGGCATTAAAGTCGCCGACAACCCTTTGTTCGACAAGTATTATGGCATCATAGATTTCGAGTTCTGGCTGCGGAAATACGTCGGCGAAGATGTGGTTGAATGGATCAAGGAAAACGTTCACCCGTTGGATATCTCGTTCAAACTGGCACAGGACCACGGGATCGTGCTGTTGAACGGGTCCGGTTTTGATGCGCCCAACTGGTCTGCACGCGTGTCTTTCGCCAATTTGGACGACAGCGCCTATCGCCAGATCGGTCGCGCTGTACGGGCTGTGGCCGTTGGGTATGTGCAGGCTTATCGTGCGTCAAAAGGATTGCCGTTGCACGGTTAAAGACATGGCCGCTGAGGACGCAGGCGACCCAAACTATCAGCCTGTCTTCTCAGCGGGTCATGCCCTAGCCGCATGCCACATGGTTGCGTTCGAAAGTTGAGGTCATTCTGAAGCGACTTACGGTACAAACGCCACAACGAGCGGGCCCCAGAGCGTCAAAAAGATATTTGCAACCGCATAGGTCATGGTGAACGCTGGCGTGGGGGTGGAGTTCCCTGCCTTTTCAAGCAACGTCGCAAACCCCGGGTTCCCGGACCGGGACCCGGTAACAACCGCGCAGGCTTCGACCGGGTTTTTGATGCGCAAGACATAGTAGTTAATTGGGAATTGAACAATCATTGGCATCATTGTGACCAGCACTCCCAACAGAAGCAGGGTAACGCCGTACTGTTGAATTGCTTCCAGAGCAGGTTTACCGGCATTCAAACCAACAACCCCGACGAATACCGCCAATCCGAAACTCTGCAGAAAATTTGCGGCCCCATGGTTGATCCCGCCGATCTTGGGTCGGCGAATACGCAAATACCCGATTATCAACCCTGTCACGAGGCACCCAAGGCCCGAGCCGAGCGACACTTTGGTTCCAGCGATCACGAAGCTAATTTCGCCAATCAAATAGCCAATTGCCACACCAATCCCCAGCGCGATGAAATTTGTGGCCGAAGCCAATGGCGGTACATATCCCGCCTCTTTTGCCGCACGGTTCAAATCGTCTTTGTGGCCGACGATGCAGATCTCATCGCCTGCATGAATTTCGGTATTTTGCAGCACCGGCACTTCGTGACCCATTCGGATAATCTTTGAGATGTGAACGCCGCGTCGTTGATCGGCTGTCAGGGCTTCGCGCAATTCGAAAAGAGTTTTACCTGTCAGTTTCCGATTAGTGACAACAACATTTCGACGTTCTTCCACCACCGTCAATTCAGGTGGGTACTCACCAATTTCTCCGCTTGCACTACCTTCGAACCGGGTCAGGGTTGTAACAAGCCCCGATACAACGATGACGTCTCCTGGGCTGATAACCATGTCCGGTTTCGGATCTAAGGGGGCACCTTCATGCAGAAGTTTCTCGACGATCAGGTCGCCGTCGTAAGTGTCTTCGATGGATTTAACTGACTTTCCTGCAATCGAGGCGTCGGAACCTACCTGATAGGCACGGGCGTTAAAGCGGTTCATTGGGAGGAACTCGCCTTCTTCCAGTTTGCGACCACCTCCGCTGAGTTTTTGGGCCAGCTTAATCGCCTCTTTACGCAGATCCACGCGCATTATGATTGGAATGACACTCACCGCCAAAATTGGCCCGATCGAGCCGAAGATGTAAGTGACTGAATATCCCACGGCGATGTTGGTTTTGAGCTTTTCCGCTTCGTCAGCAGCCAGCCCAAGCAGGTCGATGGCATTTCCAGCGGTACCAATGATTGCGGATTGCGTAAGCCCTCCTGCAGCCAGCCCGGCGGCCAACCCTTTGTCCAACCCAGCCAAACGGGCGACGACCACCACAAAGAAAAGTCCCCAGACAGTCATCATAAATGCAGCCAGTAGCTTGGTAAGTGCGGTTCGGTTCAGAGCTGCAAAAAATTGAGGACCACCATTATAGCCGACCATAAAAATGAAGAGAGAGAAGAAAATATTCTGGACATCGGTGCTCAGGTTAATGCCCCCGATTTGACCTACAAGAACGGCCACCAAAAGGGTTCCGGCGATGCCACCAAGTTCGAACTTGCCGACCCTGAACTTTCCAACGCCGTAACCTAAGCCCAGACAAAGAAACAGCGCCATAATCGGGAAGGTACGAAGCTGCTCAGAAATCAATTCCATTTTGAAATCTCCTGCGTCTCTCTTCAGGGTCGTTCCGATCAAGATACAGTGACTAACTATATTGAAAACAAAAAAACAATGTGACTGACGTAGCGCGAGGATTTAAGAACACAGCGCTTCGCATCTCTATTCCGGCGGAAAGGTTTCGAAAAAGAGCTAATGTGCTTGGGCGAGGATTCCCAGTCAGTGGATGACGGTTTCTTTGAGTGCAGTCGCTGATTGGAAGACCCCGGATCAACGGTGATAGCGGGTTGCCGCACGCCTCCAATTCTTAAGCCCGCCAAACATAGTTTCGATGCAGTTGCGGCGCTTGTCTTACTTGACTGGCATCACGGCCACGTTCCCCAAGCAGCCAATCCACATTTGGGATGCTACTGAGCAGAGCCCGGGCGTCGATGTAATCACTGTCGCTCCCGGCGGTCACGAACAGGTTGAGCGGGCGACCCTGGCCATCGCAGGCGGGCATCAGCTTGGTATTCATGCCGCCCTTGATGCGCCCGATCAGGCGGCCGCGCCCCCCTTTTTTCGGCCATACCGGTTTCATTGCGATGTGCCATGAGATAGGTCGCGTCCATTGCCCGGCAGGGGATCGAGTTCTTCCTTTCGCCGTGCCCGGCAACCAGCTCGGCCAACATTCAGGCGAAGATACCTTTCTTGCACCAATGCTTCCACCGGCTGTTAAGCGTCTTGTGATCTCTGTATTCCTCGGGAGTATCGCGCCACCGCGAACCATTGCAGTTGATGAAGATAATCCCGCGTAACACCGGTTTGTCATCAACCCGAGGCCCGCCGTGCGACTTCACGAAGAAGGGGGCATGCCTAGCCATCTGCGCGCCGGTCAACCAGAAAAAATAACGCGTGTCACCGCTTCGTTTTTCAAGCCGTGAACCGTGCCGCGCAGTGAATACGGATGCACCATCGCAATATATATGAAGTAGCTGCCGATTTTTTCGGTCGCCGAGTTGGTCCGTCCCATCTCCTGGAAAGTTGAACCCGGCCGGTTTCTCAACCTGAGCCGGGTTTGCAACAGGGCTAGAGGCACTCGGCCAAGGTTCTTGCCATGTTGAGAATGACTTGCGGGTAGAGATCGGCTCCGGGTTCCAGATCTGAGCCCAGCGGATCGATTACGGCCGTCTTGGCCTCGGTGCCGTCCAGCACGGTTTTGACGATGCCCGGGTTGAATTGCGGCTCGGCGAGAACGCAGTTGATACCTTCTTCGCGGATACGGGTTTGAATCTCGGCGATACGAGCCGGGCTCGGGTCCGAGGCGTCGGCGATGGAAATCGCACCTGCGGCCGGAAAGTCAAATGCATCCTCGAAATACTGGTAGGCGTCGTGGAACACGACGAAGCTTCCTCCGCGAACCGGTCCAAGCGTCTCGGCCACTTGTTCAGACAGCGCGGCCATTTCAGCGCGCGCGGCTGCGGCATTGGCAAAATATGCACTTGCATTGTCCGGGTCGGCAGACGACAGATGCGCGGCGATCAGATTCAGCCAGGTTTCTGCATTTGCCGGTGAAAGCCACGCATGTGGGTCGTGCGCGCCATGCGCGTGATCATGATGCTCATCATGCTCATCATGCTTTTCTTGATCGGCATGTTCTTCGTGATCGTGATCATCATCCTTGGCGTGGTCGTCGTGATCGTGCTCGTGGTCATCATCCTTTGCATGGTCGTCGTGACCATGTTCATGATCATCATGATCGTGCCCGTTATCTTCGATGTGCTCATCATCATGATCATGTTCGTCTTCGCCGCCATGATCATGTGCCTCGAAAACAGCGCTTTCGCGGAACTCCAGAAGAACCGTACCATCCGCGTCAAGAAGGGACGTGACCGTCGCACTGTCGGCAAGGGTTTCGATGGCACTTTCCATCCAAGGTGTCAGGTCTTCTCCTACCCAGAACACCAGATCGGCATCCTGCAATGCGGCCGCCTCGGACGGGCGCAGGTTGTATTCATGAGGCGAGGCACCTGGTGCGACGATCAGGGCCGGTGTTCCGACGCCGTCCATAACCCGGGAAACGAGCGAGTGGATCGGTGCGATATCGACCGCGACGTTCGGAACGTCCGCAATGGCCGTTCCTCCCATCAATGCAACCGTGATCGAAACTGGAAGAAGCTTTCTGGACATCAGACCCTCTGTGTGATTTTATAACGTTACGAGTGGCAATACAAGATATGAAATAACATGACAAGCGATACGAACCCTGCCTCTGTCGATGAGGCGGCCCCGGTCGGGTTTCAGGAACATGACCATCAGAGTTGCGTCAAAACTGCGTTGGTATCCGCCGAGGCGCGCTGCGAGGGCGAGGGGCTGCGCCTGACACCGGTTCGCCGCAAGGTCTTGGAAATGCTGCTGCAAGAGCATCGGGCCCTTGGTGCCTATGCAATTCTTGACCGCCTGCGAGAGGAAGGGTTCGGGTCTCAACCTCCGGTCGCCTATCGGGCGCTTGATTTCCTTGTTCAAAACGGCTTCGTTCACAAGATCGAGCGGTTGAATGCATTTGTTGCCTGCTCTCATCCCGGCGCGTCGCATTCGCCGGCATTCATGATTTGCAGAAAGTGCGATGCCGTTGCCGAGGCGCAGTCCACGCCGGCCAGAGGTGTTCTGGGTGCCGCTGCGCGCGCAGCGGGTTTCGAGATCGAGCGAACGGTTGTAGAAGCCGAGGGACTTTGCCCCGACTGCACCGAAAAGGCCTGAAAATGACGCTCGTCTCTGTCGAGAATCTCAGTGTTCGCTATGGTTCAAACACTGTTCTCAGCCATGTGGACATGGCTGTCGAACCCGGCGAGATCGTCACCATCGTCGGGCCGAACGGGTCGGGCAAAACCAGCCTGTTGCGCGCCATTATCGGTGCGACCAGGCCAAGTGCCGGGCATGTATCGCTGAAACCCGGATTGAAGATCGGGTACGTGCCGCAGAAACTGCACGTGGATCCCACCTTGCCAATCTCGGTCGAGCGATTCATGCGACTGACCGACCGTGTCTCCGGCCGTCAGTGCGTCGAGGCATTGGAAAAAGCGGGCGTCCCGGATCTGTTGAAACGTCAGATGTCGCAACTGTCCGGCGGGCAGTTTCAGCGTGTGTTGCTGGCGCGGGCGCTGATCAACCAGCCTGACCTTCTGCTGCTGGATGAGGCAACCCAGGGGCTGGACCAGCGCGGATCGGCGAGTTTCTATCAGCAGATTGAGGCCGTGCGCCGCGAAACCGGATGTGCAATCCTGATGATCAGTCACGAATTGCACGTGGTCATGAGCGCCTCGGACCGGGTGATTTGTCTGAACGGCCATGTGTGCTGTGAAGGATCGCCGGCGGTGGTCGCTTCGGCACCGGAATACCGGGCCTTGTTCGGAACGGGAACAGGCGGTGCGCTTGCCCTGTACCGGCACGAGCATGATCACCATCACGACCATGATGCAAATCCTCAGGAAGCGGCGGAATGATGCTTGACGATTTCATGATGCGTGCAACGCTTGCAGGTATTGGCGTTGCGTTTGCGGCGGCGCCTCTTGGATGTTTCGTGGTGTGGCGCCGCATGGCGTATTTCGGTGACGCTACCGCACATGCCGCGATTCTGGGCGTGGCCCTGTCGCTGACCTTTCAGATGTCGATCTTCACCGGTGCGCTGGCTGTTGCGTTGATTATGGCGCTGACGGTCACTTTGTTGGCGGGTCGTGGCTATGCGATGGACACGCTGCTGGGGGTCCTGGCGCATTCCGCCCTGGCGTTCGGTCTGGTTGCCGTTTCGTTTTTGTCCGGCGTCCGCATTGATTTGATGGCATATCTGTTCGGCGACATTCTTGCGGTATCCCGTTCGGATCTGCTTGTGATCTGGGGCGGCGCGGCGCTTGTCGTGGCGCTGATCGCCTGGCGATGGGCTCAGCTTTTGACGGCCACATTGAATGAGGAACTGGCCTATGCCAGCGGGTTCGACCCGAGGCGGGAACAGTTGATTCTGACACTTTCTCTGGCGGTGACCGTGGCTGTTGCGATCAAGGTCGTGGGGGTGTTGCTGATCGCGGCGATGCTGATCATTCCCGCGGCGGCGGCACGAAATTTGGCCCGATCGCCCGAATCAATGGCGTTGATAGCCGCCGCAATAGGCGCGATATCCTCGGTTGCGGGGTTACGGGCAGCTTATGTGTTCGATACTCCGGCAGGGCCATCAATTGTCTGCGTCGCCGCGGTCTTGTTTGCCTGTCTCAGTGTGGTGGGGTGGCGAAGACAGGGCAGGGCGTGATGGATCTGAGCTTGATTGCGCTGACCAGGTAAACTCATTCTTCGTTCGGCACCTCAGGTGCGCTCAGCACAAAAAGGGCCCGCACACGGATTGCGGGCCCTTTTTGTTCCTTGACGATACAGCTTACTGCGGAATTTCGCCTTCCAGCCCTTCAACATAGAAGTTCATGCCTGCCAGCGTGCCGTCGTCAGCGGTTTCGCCTTCAGCCAGCCAGTTGCTGCCGTCCTGCTTCTTCAGCGGACCGGTGAACGCGTGATAGCTGCCATCTGCAAGCGCCGCCTTCAGGGCCAGAGCCTCTTCCTTGACATCTGCGGGAACCGCGTCCGAAATCTCGCCGATTTCAACCATTCCTGCGCCGATACCGTCCCAGGTGTTGGAAGACGTCCAGGTCCCGTCCATTACGGCTTTTGTCCGCGCGATGTAATAGGGGGCCCAGTTGTCGATGATCGATGACACACGCGGAAGCGGTGCGTACTCGCTCATGTCCGACGCCTGACCGAAGGTGATCACATTGCCGGCTTCTTGCGCTGCTGCTTGCGGCGCTGTCGAATCGGTGTGTTGCAGGATTACGTCCGCGCCCTGCTCGATCAAAACGGTGGCGGCGTCAGCTTCTTTCGCCGGGTCGAACCACGTATAGGCCCAGACGATCTTGAACTCGACATCCGGGTTCACCTTCTTGGCGTGGATATAGGCCGAGTTGATTCCGCGGATCACCTCGGGGATCGGGTAGGAGCCGATATAGCCGATGATGTTCGACTTGGTCATTTTACCGGCGATGTGGCCCTGAACCGCGCGACCTTCGTAGAAACGGGCCGAGTAGACCGAGACGTTGTCGGCGGTTTTATAGCCGGTTGCGTGCTCGAACTTCACGTCTGGGAATTTCTTGGCCACGTTGATGGTTGGGTCCATGTAGCCAAACGAGGTGGTAAAGATCAGATCCGCGCCTTCCAGCGCCATCTGGGTCATCACACGCTCGGCATCTGGGCCTTCGGGAACGGATTCAACGAATACGGTTTCAACCTTGTCGCCGAACTCTTTTTCAACGGCCTGCCGGCCTTTGTCATGTTCATAGGTCCAGCCGCCATCGCCGACCGGGCCGACATAGACGAAACCGACCTTGGTCTTGTCTTCGGCCATGGCCCCCGAGGCCAGACCCAGCGCCATGGCGGCGCTCGTCAGAAGTGTAGTGAATTTCATGTGTTACTCCCCAAGTTGGTACTGTTGGCCCCTAGTGTGAGGCATGGAAGGTCCGGCCCAGCGAGGCAGGTGCGCTGCTCTTGTCAGCCGAAAGGATCACAAGCACAAGGATCGTGATGATATAGGGCGACATTGCCAGATACTCGACGGGAATGGCAACGCCCGCTGCCTGCAAATTAAGCTGCAACACGGTAATGCCGCCGAACAAATAGGCACCCAGCAGGACACGCCACGGCTTCCAGCTTGCAAAGACAACAAGGGCCAATGCGATCCAGCCGACACCGGCGGTCATGCCCTCGGTCCACTGCGGCACGCGGATCAGGCTGATATAGGCCCCGCCCAGACCAGCGCAGGCGCCGCCGAACATGATGGCCAGAATGCGGATCTTGATCACCTTGTAGCCCAGCGCATGCGCGGCATCGTGGTTTTCACCGACGGCCCGCAGGATCAGACCAAGACGGGTGTATTTCAGCACCGCCCAGACGGCCGCCGTGATCGCGATGCCGACATACAGGATCGGGTCATGTTGAAACAGGATCGGACCGACAACCGGAATATCGCTGATCAGCGGAATATGGATGTCGCCCATACTGGGGGGTTTGATCCCCACATAGCTTTGCCCCATCAACGCGCTGAACCCCAGACCAAACAGGGTCAGCGCCAGACCACTGGCCACCTGATTGGCCAGCGCAAACTGCGTCAGCAAGACGAACAGCAGCGATAGAACAGCGCCGCCGATCGCGGCAGCAACAAAGCCCAGCCAAGGCGAGCCGGTCTCGACCGAAATCGCGAAGCCGCTGATCGCACCGACAATCATCATGCCTTCGACGCCGAGGTTCAGAACGCCTGCTTTTTCAACGACCAGCTCTCCGATCGCGGCCAGCAGCAAGGGGGTCGCGGCCACCATCAGTGAAGCGACCAGAAGTACGGGATTGATTTCACCAAGGTCCATGGGTCACGCCACCTCGTTACGGGCCGCACGGATGCGGTAATTGGTCAATAGGTCGAAGGCCAGCAGGAAGAACAGCAGCATGCCCTGGAACACCTGAATGGCAGCGGCGGGCAGGCCCAGCTGCGACTGCGCGATTTCACCGCCGATATAGGTCAGCGCCATCAGGCCACCGGCCAGCAGAATGCCCACAGGGTGCAAACGGCCCAAAAAGGCCACGATGATGGCAGTGAACCCGTAGCCCACGTTGAAATCGATGCTGACAACGCCTGAAGGGCCGGAAACTTCGAACATGCCTGCAAGTCCTGCAAGCGCGCCGGACAAACCCAGACAGAACAGGATCAACCGGGCCGGGTTCACACCCGCAAATTTCGCGGCGCGCGGTGCTTCACCGGTCAGGCGGATGTGAAAGCCCAGCATGTGCCGGTTCAGCAGGACATAGGCAAAGATCACTGCGATCAACGCGGTCACAACACCCCAGTGCATGCCGGATCCGGCGATCAGTTCGGCATTGTGCGCACTGTCATAGGATTGCAGATTGCGGGACCCCGGGAAGCCAAACCCTTCGGGGTTCTTCAGCAAACCCAGAGAAACCGAGGCCAGCATCTGCTCGGCCACATAGACCAGCATCAACGAGACGAGAATTTCGTTGGTGCCGAAACGCACCTTCAGGAAGGCGGGGATCGTGGCCCACAACCAGCCGCCGAAGGCGCCGGCAATCACCATGATCGGAAAGATATAGAAGGCATCCAAAGGGTAAAAGGCCAGCCCGGCACCCGCCCCGAAGATGGCGCCCATGATATACTGTCCCTCGGCCCCGATGTTCCAGATGCCTGCACGAAAGCCCAGCGACAGACCGATGGCGATAAGCACCAGCGGAGCGCCTTTCACCAGCAGCTGCGGGCGGTAATAAAAGGCGAATTCACCAAAAAGAGGTTCCCAGAAGATGGTGCCGATGGCCTCAACCGGATTCTTGCCTAGTATGGCGAACAGTACTCCGCCAAAAAACATCGTCGCCAAAACTGCAACCAACGGCGTCGCATAAGACCAGACCCTGGAAGGCTGAGGACGTTTCTCCAGCACAATCATCAGCTCGTTCCCCTGACTTCTTCATCTTTTCTCAAATACTCTCGCCGAAGGCGGCCCAACAGATCACACATGCGCCACCTCCATTCCGTGGGCACCGCCCATCATCAGCCCGATTTCGTCCACTGTCAGTCCGGTTGTCGGACGTGGTGCACTCAGGCGGCCCTCGTTCAGCGCAGCAAAGCTGTCCGAGATTTCCATCAACTCATCCAAATCCTGAGAGATGCAGACAACCGCCGTTCCCATTGCCGCCAGGTCTAGGATTGCCTGCCGGATCGACGCGGCCGCCGCAGCATCCACGCCCCAGGTTGGCTGATTCACCACCAGCACATCCGGGTTTTGCAGCACTTCGCGTCCGATCACGAATTTCTGCAGGTTCCCCCCGGACAAGGACCGCGCCGCGTTGTCCGGGCCGGGTGTTCGGACGTCAAAAATCTCGATGATCTTCTCCGCAAAGCTCTTGGTCTCGGCCCATTTCAGAAAGCCGTTGCTTTCCAGACCCTCTCGAACCGACCCGGTCAACAGGGCGTTTTCGGTCAGGCTCATGTTCGGGGCAGCGGCATGGCCCAGCCGTTCTTCGGGCGCGGTCAACACGCCAAGTTTGCGTCGTGCGGTCGGGCCCAGCTTGCCGATCGCCTGACCGTTGAACTTGATCGCGTCGGCAGATGTCAGAATCTCACCGGACAGAACGCCCAGCAATTCATCCTGCCCGTTGCCCGCAACGCCTCCAATGCCCAGAACCTCGCCCTTGCGGGCGGTCAAATGCACGTTGCGCAATGCGGTGCCGAATTCTGACGGAGAAGGCACCGACAGCCCGCTGACATCCAGCGTCACTGCGCCAAATTCACGCCCCGAACGTTCCGGGGTTTGCAGGGCCGTTCCCACCATCAGTTCGGCCATGTCGCGGGCCGAGGTCTCAGAGGGGACACACTCGCCCACATTCTTGCCCAGACGCAGGATCGTGGCGTGGTCACACAGGGTCCGAATCTCTTCCAGCTTGTGCGAGATATACAGGATCGACGTGCCTTCGGACCGCAACTTGTTCAGCGTCTCGAACAGGATCTCGACCTCCTGCGGGGTCAGTACCGAGGTCGGTTCGTCCATGATCAGCAGTTTCGGGTCTTGCAGCAGGCAACGGATAATTTCAACACGCTGGCGTTCCCCGGCGGACAGATCGCCGACAGTGCGGAACGGATCCAGCGGCAGGCCGTAGGTTTCCGACACTTCGCGGATGCGCGAGGCCAGATCACCCATGGCGGGCGGGTTTTCCATCCCCAAGGCGATGTTCTCGGCCACGTTCAGGGCGTCAAACAGCGAAAAATGCTGGAACACCATCGCAATTCCGTCAGCCCGTGCGGAGCGGGGCTCGGGCGGCGCAAAAGGCTGACCGCGCAACAGCATGGTGCCACTGTCAGGTTTCACCAGCCCATAGATCATCTTGACCAGCGTGGATTTCCCGGCCCCGTTTTCCCCCAACAGGGCGTGAACTTCGCCCTCTCCGATGTCAAAGGACACTTGATCATTGGCCACGACACCGGGATAGGCTTTGGTCAACCCTTGCAGGCTCAGCAATGGAGTGGTCACGCGCTCAGGTCCTTCTTCAACTCATTCTGCCGGGCCGGGCGCAGCAGTTGCGCTGCGACGCCCACGGCGATCATCTGCGGGTGTTTGCCCAGCGACGGGTCACCAATCGGGCAGGTAATCCGGCTTATCCGGTCGGGCGGATGCCCAAGAGCCGCCAGCCGCGATCGGAACCGCGCCCATTTGGTAGCCGAGCCGATCAGTCCCGCAAAGCGGAAATCGTGCAAAAGCAGCCTGTTGCACAGTTCTAGATCCAGATTGTGTGAATAAGTCAGCACAAGGTGCTCGGCGTTGGACGGTGCATGTCGCACAAGTTCGGCCGGTTTCGTCGCTGGCAGATCGGTCACGCCTGCGGGAATCACGTCCGGAAAGCGCTCGGGGCCGGTATCGACCCAAGTGATCGCAAGATCGGGCAGGGGGGACAGAACATCCACCAGCGCCCGTCCGACGTGACCTGCGCCCCAGACCCACAGGTTTCGTGCCGGTTTATGCACCGGTTCGATCATCCAGCCGTCGATCAGGCGTGGTTCGGGTGCGATGCCCTGATTGCGTGCTGCCGCCAGCACTCGCTTGACCGAAAGAGGCATGGCGCCACCGGATGCTGATCGTGCAATGATCGTATCATCCAGCGTTTCAACCTTCATGAGATCATAGACTTCGCTGAACAACGAGACCGCTCCGCCGCAACATTGGCCCATGTCTGGTCCCAGCGTGTGATGCGTCAGGCGCGTGGCCACTGTTTGCGATCGTGCGGCCTCTGCGGCCTGGTATTCCAGCGTACCACCACCGATGGTTCCGCTTTGCCCATCTTTCCAGACCAGCATCGCAGCACCCACCTCGCGCGGGGACGATCCTTTGATCCCGGCGATGACCACCCGAACCACTTTCCCGTGGGTTTTGACCGCCTCCCTCAAAGCCTCAAGGTCAAATCCCATCAGATGCCTCCCTTCATCCTCTGGACACCGCGCCAAACCTCTTCGGCCGTGGCCGGAGCGTTCAGGGCCGGGTATCTGTCTCCGCAGGCGGCAACCGCGTTCGACAGCGCCAGCCAGGCCGAGATCCCCAGCATGAAAGGCGGCTCGCCCACAGCTTTCGAACGATAGATCGTGTCCTCGCGGTTTTCGCCATCCCAAAGCGTGACGTTGAAGATGTCCGGCCGGTCCGAGCAGGCCGGAATCTTGTAGGTCGAGGGCGCGTGCGTGCGCAGGTTGCCCGTGTCATCCCAGACCAGCTCTTCGGTCGTCAGCCACCCTGCACCCTGTACATAGCCGCCCTCAACCTGACCTATGTCCAAAGCTGGGTTCAGCGACGCGCCCGCGTCATGCAGGATATCCGTTCGCAGAATGCGGTTTTCACCGGTCAGAGTGTCCACCGCCACCTCGGTAACGGAAGCACCGTAGGCAAAGTAGAAGAAGGGGCGACCGCGCCCGGCGATCCGGTCCCACTCGATCTTGGGCGTCTTGTAGAACCCGGTCGCCGACAGGCTGACGCGCCCCTGATAGGCCAGTGCGGCGGCTTCGGCGAAGGTGTAGCGTTCTTCTGAGACCGACACCTGCCCATCCGAGAACGTGACCGTCGATGGATTGGCCTGATGACGTTCCGCAAGATAGGCGGCCATCCGGTCGCGGATCGTGTCGCAAGCGGCCTTGACCGCCATGCCGTTCAGGTCACTGCCCGAAGATGCCGCCGTCGCAGACGTGTTCGGTACTTTCGCCGTGTCGGTTGCGGTGATTTTCACCATCTCCAGCGGTATGCCAAAGCGCGACGCGGCGACCTGTGCGACCTTCTGGAACAGGCCCTGACCCATCTCGGTGCCACCGTGGTTCAGGTGGACTGATCCGTCCTGATAGACATGTACCAGCGCACCCGCCTGATTGAGGTGGGTCAGCGTGAACGAGATACCAAACTTGACCGGCGAAAAGGCGATGCCCTTTTTGATTATACTGTTCTCGGCATTCCATTTCGCGACAGCCGTCTTGCGCGCGGCATAGTCGCTGGATTTCAGCAACGCCTCGGTCATGCCGTGCAGTTCGAAATCGCTGACCTCCATCCCATAGGGTGTGGTGTTGCCGCCGGCGGGCAGAGGACGCACCGGTGCGTCACCCATTTCAACGGCGCCGCGGCTGGTCAGGTCTTCGTGCGGATCGGGATGCCCCAGTGGTTTTTCTGTCGGTGTGCTCTCGGTCACGGCGTGCGCGGGTGCATAGTAATTCCGGCGGCGCAGCTCGACGGGATCCAAACCCAGCGCATGCGCGGCATGGTCCATGACCCGTTCGATGCCGACCATGCCCTGCGGGCCGCCGAACCCGCGATAGGCGGTGGCAGATTGGGTGTTGGTCTTCAAGCGGTGGCTTTCGATCCGGGCGTTCGGCAAAAGGTAGGCGTTGTCCGAGTGCAGCATCGCCCGGTCGGCCACGGGCAAGGACAGGTCCTGCGCCCAGCCGCAGATCGCATAGTGGAGGAATGAGACGCCCTGTATATGTCCATGCTCATCGAACCCGGCCTTGTACGAAATGCGGAAAGCGTGGCGTTTGCCCGTGATGATCATGTCATCGTCACGGTCATAGCGCATCTTGCAGGCCTTGCCGGTTGCGCGGGCGGCCACGGCGCAGGCCACTGCCAAAGCGTTGCCCTGACTTTCCTTGCCGCCAAACCCTCCGCCCATGCGGCGGGTCTCGACCCGGACGGCGTGCATCGGAACACCCAGAGCGTCGGCCACTTTGTGCTGAATCTCGGTCGGGTGCTGGGTCGAGCTGTGCACCAGCATATCCGCACCTTCATTCGGCACGGCCAGCGCGGCCTGACCTTCCAGATAGAAATGCTCCTGCCCGCCCAATTCAAACGAACCTTCGATCACATGCGGCGCACTGGCAATGGCCGCATCCGCATCGCCCTTGGCATAGATGCGTGGACCATCTTCAAACCGGCTGTCGGCGGCCAGCGCTTCTTCGATCGTCAGGATCGGCGTTTCCTCGGCATAGTCGACCTTGCCCAATCGCGCCGCTTTGCGGGCGGCCAGATGGCTGGTGGCAACGACCAGGAACACGGGCTGACCGATATAATGCACCGTGCCGTCCGACAGCAGCGGCTCATCGTGGATCGAGGGCGAGACATCGTTGGCGAAAGGCAGATCCTCTGCCGTCATGACCAACACGACACCCTCGGCGTCTTTGACAGCCGACAGATCCATGGCGGTGATCTTGCCCTTGGCGATCTGGCTCAGGCCAAAGGCCAGGTGCAGCGTGCCCTTGGGTGTCGGGATGTCATCAACGTACCGTGCCGCGCCCGAAACGTGCAAAGGGGCGGCGTCGTGGGGCAGGGCTTGCGTCACACTCATGCTGACACCTCCAGCACATTGGTGATCTCGCCCTGATCTTCCAGGAAATACCGTTGCAGCATCGCCTTGGCGGTTTCCAGTCGATACAGGGCCGAGGCGCGCATATCCGTGAGTGGCGAAAAGTCGTCGGCAAACGATGGCAGCGCGGCGTCAACGGTCTTGCGCGTCCACGGTTTGCCGATCAAAGCGGCCTCGACATGGGTTGCCCGTTTCGGAATAGCAGCCATGCCACCATAGGCGATGCGCGCCTGTGTGACGCTGCCCTCCGAAACGGTTATGTTGAAACAGCCGCAGACGGCCGAGATATCCTGATCGAACCGTTTGCTGAGCTTGTAAGCCTTCAGGCGATCTGGCTGGCGGGGGAAGCTGACGGCTTCCACAAACTCGCCCGGAACCCGATCCTGTTTGCCGTAGTCGATGAAGAACTCTTCCAGCGGGATCGACCGCCGCTCGTCGCCCTTGCGCAGGTGCAGTGTCGCGTTCAATGCGATCAGCGCAGGCGGGTTGTCCCCGATGGGCGAACCGTTTGCGATATTGCCGCCCACGGTGGCCGCATGGCGGACCTGAACGCTGGCATAGCGGCGGATCATCTCGGCATAGGACGGATGCAGATCGACCATAGCCGCGCCCATGCGATTCATGTCTACCATTGCGCCAAAGCGGACTTCTTCACTGCCGAGCGTGATCTTCTTCAAATCATCGCAGCGGTTGAGGAAGATCACCGGGTCCAGTTCGCGCAGTTGTTTTGTGACCCAAAGGCCCACATCGGTCGCACCAGCGACCAGAGTCGCATTCGGGTTCTCGGCATACACGGCGGCCAATTCGTCGGATGAGGTTGGCAGCATGCGCGAAGCGGCAATCGTTGCAGGTGGTTTATCTTTGACCCAAACCGGAACGGGATGTTCCTCGGCCGCTTTCGCCGCGCGAATGATCGGCGCATAGCCGGTGCAGCGGCACAGGTTGCCTGCAAGCAAAGTGTCATGGTCCGTTGCACCGTTCGCGTGCCCGGCCACCATCGACATGACGAATCCGGGTGTGCAGAAGCCGCATTGCGAGCCGTGCAGATCAACCATTGCCTGCTGGACCGGGTGCGCTTCGCCATTCGGGCCGCTGGCACCTTCGACCGTGCGCACCGCTTTGCCATGCAGTTGCGGCAGAAACAGAATGCACGAGTTCAGGGCCTTGGCGCCTTGGTCATCCGTCACCATCACGGTGCAAGCCCCGCAATCGCCTTCGTTGCAGCCTTCCTTGGTGCCGGTCAGGCCGCGATCTTCGCGCAGCCAATCCAGCAGGGTGGCTGTCGGATCGATATCAGCCAACTCCACTGTCTCTCCGTTCAGAAGAAACGTGATGTTCATTCGAGAAACCCGTCGCCTTACCCGGTTGCGCCCTTGTGGCCCTCCTTCGATGCGACGTAGAAAGAGTGGCGGGCGAATTGCTTGCCATGAGATGTTAGAAACAGCACGGCTTGTCTGGCAAGAAAAACCGCCTCTGTCATACACCATTAGACGTATACGGCCTGTGACTGTCTTTTCTGATTAATGGGCAGCCACTTGTAAATAAAGCGGTTTTTGATTGCGACGCCCAGTCAATCCCGAAGCACCTTCTGAAAAAGCCGAATAATCAATGGCGATTTTTTTTGCGGCAAACGTAACGCGGTTCAGCCTTTTGCCGCGCAGCCGGCTGGGGTAGCTTGGGCGTCATGAGCAGTTCTCCACGATTCATCCACCTCCGCGTTCACACTGAATATTCCCTTCTGGAAGGCGCCGTGCGGCTGAAAAAGCTGCCGTGCCTGTGCGAGAAGATGGAAATGCCGGCGGTCGCCGTGACGGATACCAATTCGATGTTTTCGGCGCTGGAATTCTCGGTCACCGCAAGCGGCGCCGGGGTACAGCCGATCATGGGGTGCCAGGTCGATCTGACCTATGTCCAGGCCCAGCCGGGCGAGAAGCCAAAGACGCCCGCGCCTCTGGTGCTGCTGGCGCAGTCCGAGACCGGGTACGAAAACCTGATGAAACTCAGCACGTGTCTCTACGTGGACAAGGGCGGGCAACTGCCTCAGGTCACTTTGGAAGAACTGGCCGACCGATCTGAAGGGTTGATCTGCCTGTCCGGTGGACCTGACGGCCCGGTCGGGATGCTGCTGCAACAGGGTCAGCGCCCGGCGGCCGAAGCGTTGGTCGATCGGCTGGCGGCAATGTTCCCCGATCGGTTTTATATCGAGCTTCAGCGCCATCCGGGTGAAGATGGCCAACCCGAGGCCGAGCGCCTGACAGAACGCGGCCATGTCGAGATGGCCTATGCCAAGAACCTGCCGCTGGTCGCCACGAATGACGTCTATTTCCCGACGCCGGACATGTACGAAGCGCATGACGCGCTGATCTGCATATCGGAAGGGGCCTATGTCGACCAGCAGGAAGGCCGCCGTCGGCTGACGGCGCAGCACTACTTCAAGTCACAACAAGAGATGGCGACCCTGTTCGCCGACTTGCCCGAGGCCATCGAAAACACCGTCGAGATCGCCAGACGCTGCGCGTTCATGGCCTATCGACGCGACCCGATCCTGCCAAAATTTGCGGATGACGAGGTGGCAGAGCTGCGGCGCATCGCCAATGACGGCTTGCAGAAACGTCTGGCCGTGATCCCGCATGCCGTGACGCCCGAGGAATACCAGGAACGTCTGGATTTCGAACTGGGCATCATCGAAAGCATGGGTTTCCCCGGCTACTTTCTGATCGTCGCGGATTTCATTCAATGGGCCAAGGATCACGACATTCCGGTCGGGCCGGGGCGGGGCTCGGGCGCGGGCTCGCTGGTGGCCTATGCGCTGACGATCACCGACCTTGACCCGCTGCGCTACAGCCTGCTGTTCGAACGCTTCCTGAACCCCGAGCGGGTGTCGATGCCCGACTTCGACATCGACTTTTGCATGGACCGCCGCGAAGAGGTGATCCGTTACGTGCAGCAGAAATACGGCCGCGACAAAGTGGGTCAGATCATCACCTTCGGCGCGCTCTTGTCCAAGGCCGCCGTGCGCGACATCGGGCGGGTGCTTCAAATGCCATATGGGCAGGTGGACCGCCTGTCCAAGATGATCCCGGTTGAGGGGGTGAAACCTGTTTCCATCGAAAAGGCGCTGAAAGACGAACCCCGCCTGCGCGAGGCCGCACGCGAGGAAGAGGTGGTCAACCGCCTGCTGACCTATGGCCAGCAGGTCGAGGGGCTGTTGCGGAATGCTTCGACCCACGCGGCGGGGGTGGTGATCGGCGACCGGCCGCTGGATGCGCTGGTGCCGATCTATCAGGATCCGCGCTCGGATATGCCTGCGACCCAGTTTAACATGAAATGGGTGGAACAGGCCGGGCTGGTAAAGTTCGACTTTCTGGGTCTGAAGACCCTGACCGTGATTCAGAACGCGATGGACCTGATTTTCAAATCCGGGCGCCCGTTGCACATCGCCGCCGATGGCACCGAACTTTATGAGCCCGCTGAGGGGGCTGAGAACCAGATCAACGCCATTCCGCTGGATGATGAGGCGACGTACAAGCTTTATTCCGCGGCCAAGACCGTGGCGGTGTTCCAGGTTGAAAGCTCGGGCATGATGGACGCGCTCAAGCGCATGAAACCCACCTGTATCGAGGATATCGTGGCGCTTGTGGCGCTATACCGTCCCGGCCCGATGGAGAACATCCCCACCTATTGCGAGGTCAAGAACGGCCAGCGCGAGATCACCTCGGTCCACCCGCTGATCGATCACATCCTGGAAGAAACGCAGGGCATCATCGTCTACCAGGAACAGGTGATGCAGATCGCACAGGTCATGGCGGGATACAGCCTTGGCGGCGCCGACCTGCTGCGCCGCGCCATGGGCAAGAAGATCAAAGAGGCGATGGACGCCGAACGCCCGAAATTCGAGGCCGGCGCGGCCAAGAACGGAGTGGACGCCAAGAAAGCCTCCGAGGTGTTCGACCTGCTGGAGAAATTCGCCAACTACGGCTTCAACAAGTCCCACGCGGCGGCCTACGCGGTGGTCAGCTACCAGACCGGCTGGCTCAAGGCGAACCACCCGGTCGAGTTCATGGCGGGCGTCATGAACTGCGATATCCACCTGACCGACAAGCTGGCGGTGTATTTCGAAGAGGTCCGCAAGGGTTTGGGCCTGCCCTACGTGCCGCCCTGCGTGAACCGCTCGCTGGCGACCTTCGACGTGGTGGATGGCCAACTGGTCTATGCGCTGGGCGCGCTCAAGAATGTCGGCGTCGAGGCGATGAATCTGGTGGTGCAGGGCAGGGGAGACAAGCCTTTCGTCAACCTCTTTGACTTTGCCCGCCGGGTCGACCTGAAAAAGGTCGGCAAACGTCCGCTGGAAATGCTGGCGCGTGCCGGCGCTTTTGATGAGCTCGACAAGAACCGTCGCCGCGTGTTCGAAAGCCTTGACCGTCTGGTACAGTATTCGGCGGCGATCCATGAACAGAAAAACTCCAATCAGGTGTCTCTGTTCGGTGAGGCAGGCGACGACCTGCCCGAACCGCGCCTGTCGCCGACGCCCGACTGGCTGCCGGCCGAGCGCCTCAGCGAAGAATTCAAGGCCGTCGGCTTCTATCTCTCGGGGCATCCGCTGGACGATTACATGCCCGCGCTGAAGCGCAAACAGGTGATGACGCTGGACGAGGTGACGGAAAGGGCCCGGTCTGGTCCGCTTATCGCAAAGATGGCAGGGGTTGTCGCCGGGCGGCAGGAGCGGAAATCGGCCAAGGGCAACCGTTTTGCTTTCGTTCAAATGTCTGATCCCACCGGCGCCTATGAGGTCACCCTGTTTTCGGACACGTTGGAGAAGTGCCGCGAGTTTTTGGAAACCGGCGCGCAGGTCGTGCTGACTGCCGAGGCAACGATGGAAGCCGATCAGCTTAAGCTGCTGGGCCGCTCGGTTGGTCCTGCGGATTCCCTCGTGGCCGAGGCCGGAGCAACTGGGCTGCGAATTTACGTTGACGAAGCACAGGCCGTACCAACGGTGGCCAAGGTTTTGGAAGACGCCGCCTCTGCCGCGAAAGGGGCTGCACGGGGACCAGTCCAGTTCATGTTGCTGGACCCCAGCCTGCCCGGCGATGTTGAGATGGAACTGGGACGTGAATTCCCCATCAACCCGCAGATCAAGGGCGCGATCAAATCCCTTGAAGGCGTCATGACCGTCGAAGAGATATGATACCGCTTTGTTGCCAGACTGTTGGTGCCCCGCTAGGCTGACTTGACAGAGATGTCTTTAGGTCATGCCACGGGAGGGCGTTGTTATGACAATAGCAGGTCTCAAGTTCAGAAAGATATTATTCGGCGCAGCAGCGACGCTGGCTTTGGTTTCGGCCTCAGCTGGTCTGGCGGATGACAAGAAAAAAGAAAACACGATCAAAGGCGCCGTGATTGGCGCGGGTGTCGGCGCGCTGATCGGCGACGGCAAAGGTGCCGCCGCCGGAGCGGTGGCCGGTGCGCTGATCGGCGCGAATTCCAAGTAAGCGGAGGAGCACCCGGATGAGGACGAATTTGCTTAAGCCAGCCGCCACCGCCTTAATGCTTGCAGCGCCCGGATTGGCCCTTGCCGACGAGGAAGCCGAACAGATGATGCAGGACGCGCTGCCGCTGATGTATCACACCTGCACCTCTGTTATCGAAGAGGCTGATGGGAACGAAGAGTACATTCTGGACGTCGTTGGGAAGATGACGGCCCTTTCGCTTTACAACCGTCAGGTTGACATCGAAGCCCACGCGACTTCGGATGAGGAAAAGGCGGCTCTGAGAGAAACATTTGTGGCCGCCTTGAAAGAGGGCTGCACCGGGGACGAAAACGCCCTGTTGGGAGGCGTTGTGGACAACGCGGTAAAATCGACGCTTGGGCTTTAAATCATCAATAGTGAGGCGGTCGTTCGTCACCAAAGACAACGCCGCCTGAACCTTCCTGCGCCCGTTCTGCTTCGCGCTGCAACAGCATTTCAACCCGTTGGGTCAGCCGGTCGATTTCCGACTGTTGTCTGGTGACGACCGTGTTCAGTTCGTCCACGGTACGGGTCAGATGGGCGATCTCTTCTTCCAGATGCTGCATGGGGAACTCCTGTCTTGCGCTGGTCATAGCGACACAGTCGGCCCAAGGCCAGAGAAAGCGCGCCTTGCCCCGATGCGGACCATGGGATAGACCGCGCGCGGAACAAGGACACTCCCAAGGACGCCCCACATGGCCAAGCCCAAGAAACAGCCCCGCCCCAAGGCCGTCACGCCGAAAGGGTTCCGCGACTATTTCGGCGAGGAAGTCACGCAGCGCACCGAGATGCTGCGGACGATTGCGGGCGTGTATCATCGTTACGGGTTCGACGCGCTTGAAAGCAGTGCGGTCGAGACCGTCGAGGCGCTGGGCAAGTTCCTGCCCGATGTGGATCGCCCGAACGAAGGCGTGTTCGCCTGGCAGGAGTTTGACGAGGGCGGCAACGGCGATTGGATGGCGCTGCGCTATGATCTGACAGCACCTTTGGCTCGGGTCTATGCCCAGCACCGCAACGATTTGCCCACGCCCTATCGCCGCTATGCGATGGGTCCGGTCTGGCGCAACGAAAAGCCGGGGCCGGGGCGGTACCGTCAGTTCTATCAGTGTGATGCGGATACGGTGGGGACGGCCAGCATGGCCGCCGATGCCGAAATCTGCGCGATGCTGTCGGATACGCTGGAAACCGTGGGCATTCCTCGCGGCGATTATCTGGTCCGGGTCAACAACCGCAAGGTTTTGAACGGCGTGCTCGAAGCGATGGGTTTGGGCGAAGACGCAGCCGCCCGTGACAACGTTCTGCGCACCATCGACAAGTTCGACAAGGTGGGCGAGCAGGGCGTGCGCGAGTTGCTGACCAAAGGCCGGCTTGATGCCTCGGGCGCGTTCATCGACGGTGTGGACCTGTCCGAAGATCAGGCCGACCCGGTGATCGCTTTCCTGACCTCCAAGGCTGATGATGCCGCTGGAACGCTGGCCAACCTGCGTGCGGCCGTGGGTGACAGCAAGATCGGCGCCGAAGGAATTACGGAATTGGAACAGATCGGCGAGTTGCTGGCCGCGGGCGGCTATGGCGCTGATCGCATCCAGATCGATCCCTCGGTCGTGCGCGGTCTGGGGTATTATACCGGGCCGGTCTATGAGGCCGAACTGACCTTCGAGATCTTTGATGAGAAAGGCCGCAAGCGGCAGTTCGGCTCGGTCTCGGGCGGCGGCCGTTATGACGATCTGGTCAAGCGCTTTACCGGGCAGGAAGTACCTGCGACAGGCATCTCCATCGGCGTTGATCGCCTGCTCGCCGCGTTGCGCGAAAAGGGCCGGATCAGTGCTCAGGCCACCGGCCCTGTGGTCGTGACCGTAATGGACCGCGACCGCATGGCCGACTATCAGGCGATGGTGGCCGAGCTGCGCAATGCCGGCATCCGGGCCGAGGTCTATCTGGGCAATCCCAAGAATTTTGGCAACCAGCTGAAATATGCGGACAAGCGGAATTCTCCGATTGCAGTGATCGAGGGCGGCGACGAAAAAGCCAAAGGCATCGTGCAGATCAAGGACCTGATCCTGGGGGCCAAGATTGCCGAAAGCGCCACGCTCGAGGAATGGAAGGAACGCCCCAGCCAGTTCGAGGTGCCGCGCAGCGATCTTGTCGCCAAGGTGCGCGAGATTCTGGACAGTCAGGACTGAGCCATGCCCAACCGATCCCAGATCCAGGCCCAGGCCGCGATGATGCGCGTGCGCTTCGAGGCCGCCGGGGCGCAGGTCGTCGACCCGCCGCTGCTGCAATCGGCCGAGACGCTGCTGGACCTCTACGGCGAGGATATCCGCGCGCGCGCCTATGTCACCTCGGACGCGCTGCGCGGCGAACAGATGCTGCGCCCGGATTTCACCCTGCCGGTGGTGCAGATGCACATGCGCGACGGGGCCGAACCGGCGCGCTATACCTATTCGGGTGAGGTGTTCCGCCGTCAGGAGCATGACCCCGACCGCGCCAATGAATACATCCAGGTGGGATACGAGGTCTTTGACCGTGACGATCCGGCCGGGGCCGATGCCGAGGTGTTTTCGCTGATGGCGCTTCAGTTGCGCGGGCTGCCCCTGCGCGCGGCAACCGGGGATATCGGTATCCTCACCGCTGCGGTCGAAGGGCTGCGCACGACCGAGCGTCGCAAGGCCGCCCTGATGCGGCACCTGTGGAGACCGCGCCGATTCCGTGTCTTGCTGGATCGGTTTGCGGGTCGCAAGGCGCCCTCGGAAGGGCGCGCCGCGCTGCTGGACGCTGCCGATCCGATTGCGTTTGATGCCCCAATGATCGGCAAGCGCCGCAAGGCCGAAATCGCAGCGCGCATCGAAGCCCTGCGCGAAGACCGCGATACGCCGCCGATTTCCGACAATGAACTGGCCGGGCTGGAAACGTTGCTGAATGTGCGCGAGACCATGCCATTTGCGCTGGAACAGCTGCGCGACGTGGCGGTGGATCTGCCCCAGATCACGCCCGCCTTGGACCGGTTGGAAGCGCGCGTGGCTGCGCTGCAAGCACGTGGCGTAGATGTCGAGCGGTTGGATTTCGAGGCCGCCTATGGCCGGACATCGATGGAATACTACGATGGTTTTGTTTTTGGGTTTTACGCAGAAGGTCGGCCTGACCTGCCTCCGATCGCCACGGGCGGGCGCTATGACGCGCTGACACGGCAATTGGGCCGTGGAGACGAAATCCCGGCTGTCGGCGGCGTGTTGCGCCCCGACCTGATGCTGGAGATTGAGGAGGGTGCTGTATGAGCCTGAAACTGGGTGTGCCCTCGAAGGGCCGGTTGATGGAAAAGACCTTCTCGTGGTTCGAAAAACGCGGCATCACCTTGTCACGCAGCGGGTCGGACCGGGAATATGCGGGCAAGGTCGAAGGGATCGACGGTGTCTCTCTGATCCTGCTGTCGGCGGGGGAAATCCCGCGTGAACTGGCGGCGGGGCGGATTCATCTGGGCGTCACCGGGATCGATCTGGTGCACGAGAAACTGCCGCGCTGGGAACAGCAGGTTGAAGAGGTTTCGCAGCTTGGATTCGGCAAGGCTGATCTGATCATCGCAATCCCGGCATGTTGGGTCGATGTCGATACGCTTGATGATCTGGACGCGGCAGCAGCTGCGTTTCGCAAAACCCATGGCCACCGGCTGCGGATCGCCACCAAATACCACCGTCTGGTTCGGGAATTCCTGACAGAAGCGGGCGTGGCCGATTACACGCTGGTCGACAGTCAGGGTGCGACTGAAGGCACGGTGATGAATGAAACCGCTGAAGCAATTGCCGACATCACTTCGACCGGAGAGACCCTGCGCGCGAACCACCTGAAGATCCTCTCGGACGGTCTGATCCTGCAATCGCAGGCCACGCTTTGGCGCAGTCGCGTTGCAAAATATGATCCGACAGAAAAAGCGGTTCTGTCCGAACTGCTGGATCGGTTGCGGTAACTACAGAACCCCGATTTCCGCCAGGGCGCGGTTCAGATCATCGGGCAGGGCATCGTCCTGCTCGCGGTTTTTGGGCAAATCGGCAGGAGTATCTTCAGGCTTGAGATAACGCCATCCCTGAAACGGGCGTTTCAGGGCGTTCTGTGTGCGGTGCAGCTTTGGGTCCAGCACAATGGCACAGCGGCGGATACCATCGTCTCCGATCACTTCATCCAGCCGCAGGATCCGCTGGCGACACTGGATTACGCCCTTGATGACCCAATAGATCGATCCGCCGTTCAGAATTTCGGCTTCGCGCTTGGGCCACATGCGGGTGACGTGGCGTGGAAGGCCATCTGCGAACCGCTGGCGATAGCTGTCCTGCCAGGCCATCAGCGTGTCGACGCTTTCCGAACCAACGGACAGTTTTATGAGGTTTACGTAATTATCCACAGCTTTCCCACAGAGTCGTCCCGAAGACCATCTTTATATTGTAGCTTGGTTCCAATTGTCATCAAGGTGTTGTGGTGAGCATGTGATTTGAGGTAGTCTGGATACCTCTTTCAGCACAGGGAATCACCAATGAGCCGCTTTGCCGCCCCCATCGCCGAGCAGATCTGGGATATGAAGTACCGTTTTAAACAGGCGGATGGCACCCCCATCGATCAAACGGTTGAAGACAGTTGGCGGCGCATCGCCCGTGATCTGGCGCGGGCGGAAAACGACCCGGGGCACTGGGAAGAGAAATTCTATGAGGCACTGGAAGATTTCAAATACCTGCCTGCCGGGCGGATCACAGCAGGCGCCGGCACCGCGCGTCAGGTGACCCTGTTCAACTGTTTTGTAATGGGCACGGTGCCCGACAGCATGGGCGGCATTTTCGACATGCTGAAAGAGGCCGCATTGACCATGCAGCAGGGCGGGGGGATCGGCTATGATTTCTCGACCATCCGCCCGCGTGGCGCTGACGTGAAAGGCGTCGCGGCGGATGCGTCGGGGCCGCTGAGCTTTATGGATGTCTGGGATGCCATGTGCCGCACGATCATGTCCGCGGGCTCGCGCCGTGGCGCGATGATGGCGACCATGCGCTGTGACCACCCGGATATCGAACAGTTCATCACCGCCAAATCTGACCCGGCCCGCCTGCGCATGTTCAACATGTCGGTTCTGGTGACCGATCCGTTCATGGAAGCGGTCAAGGCCGATGCCTCGTGGGATCTGATCTTTGACGGCAAGGTCTATCACACGGTTCAGGCGCGTGACCTGTGGAACAAGATCATGCAGGCCACCTATGATTATGCCGAGCCGGGGGTGATCTTCATCGACCGGATCAACCAGGCCAACAACCTGAGCTATGTTGAAACAATCGCGGCCACGAACCCGTGCGGCGAGCAGCCATTGCCGCCCTATGGCGCCTGCCTGTTGGGTTCGATCAATCTGGCGCGTTTGGTGGTTGAACCGTTTGAGGCAAAAGCCCGTTTGAATGAAGAGGCCCTGCAAGAACTTGTCGCCACGGCTGTCCGGATGATGGACAATGTCGTTGATGTGTCAAAATTCCCACTGGCCGAACAAGAGGCTGAAGCGCAGGACAAGCGCCGCATTGGGCTGGGCGTGACCGGACTGGCGGATGCGTTGTTGATGCTGGGTCTGCGTTATGGGTCCGACGAGGCGGCGCGTCAGACCGAGCGCTGGTTGCACGCGATCGCCCGCGCCGCGTATCTGGCGTCGGTCGACTTGGCCAAGGAAAAAGGGGCGTTTCCCCTGTTCGATGCCGAGAAATACCTGGCCAGCGGCACCATGCAGCAGATGGATGACGATGTTCGCGAGGCCATCCGCGAGCACGGCATCCGCAACGCGCTGCTGACCTCGATCGCGCCCACTGGGACGATCTCTTTGTACGCGGGCAACGTGTCGTCGGGGATCGAGCCGGTCTTTGCCTATGCCTATACGCGCAAGGTCTTGCAGAAGGACGGCTCGCGGACCGAGGAAGAGGTGGTGGACTATGCCGTTCAGATGTGGCGCGACAAGTTCGGCGATGTCGATCTGCCCGACTATTTCGTGAACGCCCAGACCTTGACCCCGGCCGAGCACGTCAAGATGCAGGCCGCGGCGCAGAAATGGATCGACAGCTCGATCTCGAAGACGATCAACTGCCCCGAGGACATCTCGTTCGACGCCTTCAAGGACGTGTATATGCAGGCCTGGGATCAGGGCTGCAAAGGCTGCACCACCTATCGCCCGAACGACGTGACCGGGAGTGTGTTGAGTGTTTCGTCAACTCCAATTTCACTCGAAGGCGCGACAGTAGCGGACCGAGTTCAAAGCGCGTTGGCGCTTCGAAATACGAATGCGAAGCGAGTTGCCGAGGCTGCCGGTCTAAACGCAACGGCGGTCTATGATATCGTAAAGGGGAAGTCTTTGTCGCCTAGGGTTGAGACGATTCAGAAGGTGGCTGCTGCGCTTCAGGTGCCTGTTGAATCTCTGATCGGCGGGGATTCAGTCGCGCCAGAGGTTATTGCAAGTTCAGATTCTGAGCCGCTTCAACCCCATGGCGATGTCATCTACATGTCCGAACCGCTGGACCGGCCGCAATCGCTTGAGGGTTCGACCTACAAGCTGAAATGGCCCGACAGCGAACACGCGATCTATCTGACCATCAACGACATCGTCATCGGCGGCCGGCGGCGTCCGTTCGAGGTGTTCATCAACTCGAAGAACATGGAGCATTACGCCTGGACGCTGGCCTTGACCCGGATGATCTCGGCCGTGTTCCGGCGCGGTGGTGACGTGTCTTTCGTGGTCGAGGAGCTCAAGGCCGTGTTCGATCCGCGCGGCGGGGCCTGGGTGCAGGGCAAGTATATCCCTTCGATCCTGGCGGCGATCGGCGGCGTAATCGAGCAGCACATGATCGCGATCGGGTTCCTCGAGGGCGAAGGGATGGGGCTGAAGTCCGACCCGCAGGCGCAGGTGGTCAACATGGACGCCCCCCGCGGCAAGGCCTGCCCGTCCTGCGGCCAGTATGACATGGTGATGATCGAGGGCTGCATGACCTGCCGCAGCTGCGGGCATTCGAAATGTGGCTGAGACGGGGGGTGGGGTTTCGCTGTTGAGACTGAAAGCAATTAGAGTCCATTCCGCATAAACTATTGACCATTATGAAAGCACTTACTGACCACCGGGATGTTTCCCGGTGGTCTTTTTGGTCGCAAAAGGAATGTGGGTCTGGCGAGCCTGCTATCAAAACCGGAACTCAAGAAACCGGGTTTGCAGAGAATATCGTCGCAGAGATCGGCTGACTTTCAGCGGCCTATGGTCGACTAAACGAGGTTGGAGCAGTTGGACTGCGTTGCCGTGACCTTTCAGGCATTCCGCTGCGAGCGGCGAGCGTCAAACCGGCGCCTCAGCCAAATTGAAAGGGGCCATGGCGATGCCATGGCACCTTATTCTGCCTACTCAGTCAACTGTGCTGTCTTCGTGGCTCCGCACAACCCCAAGAGAGGCAGCCAGGGCTATACCGGCGGCAACGCGAACGGGTGCCCGGGCCGACCTACCGACGGGTGGGCCCTACGTCATCCGATAACGGCTCGGGCCGCAAGGTGATCACTTACGAGCCACGCGTTGCGCTGCATCTCGTCGAGGTGGTTGAAAAGGATTCCAATGTTGCGTCCCAGTTCAGAGCCGCCAACCTCGTAGGGATCGCCTTCCTCCGTGTGGTGGATCACAGGCACGCCGCCTACCTCTTCAATGAGGGTTTTGAGGCGCAGCAACACCTCCTGCGCATTTTCGAGTTTATTCGGCGTGAACAGGTCTTCGACAGACAACTTGCAGGTGGCATCGATCGCAAAACGGAGCGACAGAGGCAGAGCGTCGCGCACGGGATGGAGCGCATTGCGCAGTTTGCGCCGACATGCGATCGCTTGGGCAGCGGATAGCTCGACGTCGACGTGAATGGTCTTCGAGTTCACGATTGTTCTCCTGTAAAAAGTGCCAGCCTGTTTCGGCACGTCAAGCTGGCGCACAGAATGCGCCAGACGCTCCTACAGCCAGGCGCACGCATCCTGGAGGCCTTCGAGCAAGAGGCAGATTTCTTCGATGACGGGGCTCATGGGGTTGATCTTGAGCCTCCCCAACTGAACGGGTCCACCGTTATGTTTAGGAAACGGAGGACTA